>NZ_KV827770.1:0-7641 GCF_001836225.1 Staphylococcus sp. HMSC036D05
ATAGCTACAACTAAAATTGCGATAACGAATGAAACTACAAATTTTTTCTTGAATAATTTAGATAATAATACAACTTCGGGAATACTTGCCCCAGCACCACCTATGATTAATGCAACTACTGTTCCTAAGGACATCCCCTTTGATACTAATGCTTCAGCTATAGGTAACATTGTTTCAGGTCTGATATACATAGGAATACCAATAACAGATGCAATGAATACAGATATAACGCCATCTCCACTTGCGTATTTTGTAATAAATGTTTCGGGTACAAATCCATATATGAATGCTCCAATAAATACACCAATAAATAGGTAAGGAAGCATTGGATATAAAAATGCCCACGCATCGTTTAATGCTTGTTTAAAACGAGATCCTGTTTTATTAGCAAAAAATCCATCGCCTTTAACATTTACTCCTTTATAACTTTTAGCTAAATGCATTTTTGAAAATACAAAACCTGTTAAGATACTAAATATTGCTAGTACAACAAAATAAACAGCAGCAACTTTCCAACCTAATAAAGCCCATAACATAAATATCATTAATGGGTTCATCAATGGTGAAGCCATTAAGAAACTCATAGATGGACCAAAAGGTACTTTAGAATTTAATAATCCTGCGAGTATTGGAATAGTCGAACAGGAACAAAAGGGCGTTATCGCACCAAATATCATCCCTAAAAAATAATTGATTCCTTGGTTAGGCCGACTTAACATGCTTTTGATTTTATCTTCCGAAACTACTTGTTGGATTAGACTTACAATAAAACTTACGATTATGAACAGTATTAATAATTCAAAAAATAGCATTAGAAATGTTTTCATAAATTCTATAACCGAATCTATCATTAGTATAACGCCTCCAAATTTATTTAATCAATATTTTTTGATGTATTAATCAAAAAATATTGATTAATACTATGATAAAAAAGATACTTAAAGTATCTTACAGCAAGTATCTTCATTTAAAACTATCTGTATTTGTTGCTCATTAATTTGATAATAATTCCAAGTACCATGCTTTTCAGCACTTAATATATTTGCATCTACCAATCTTTTTAAATGGTACGAAAGTTTAGATTGTTTCAATCCTAATATTTCTTCCAAATCGCACACGCACAAAGACTTTGTATCACTTTGACGTATTGATTGTAAAATTTTAAGTCTAATCTTATCTGCAAGTGCATCAAATATCTTTTCATAAAAATCTAATTGTTCTTCTTTATGTACATCTGGATTGGTCTTGATTATTTCCATTTAATCACTTCCATTCTTATATTAGATAATTATTTAAGTCTTTCAACTGCTTGTTTAAAGTTATGTGCAGTTATTTCACCATATCTTTCAATATTGTTGTTAAAGAAAGAGTATTTCATATATGATACAGCTTCTTTTAAAGAAACTTCTCTTGATATCATAATTAGGTTTAAATAACTAACAAAATAATCAATAGATAATGTACTCGCATGATTTATTCTCATAAAATTGAATTCCTTTATAAAATACTAAAAACAATAAATCAACTTTTTTTGATATATTAACTATAAATTATTAATTAAATTTTTGCAAGCTACTGATTTATGTTATTTAGGGCACACCCTAATCACACAAAATAAGTTATTGAATTTATAGTAACTTGAACGTATGATTAGGGTGTATATTAATTTTGGAGTGAAAATGAATGATTATAGGTTATGCAAGAGTATCTTCGATAGATCAAAATTTAGAGAGACAGATAGATAATTTGAAAACATTTGGCGTAGAGAAAATATTTACAGAGAAACAGTCGGGAAAGTCAGTAGAAAATAGACCCGTATTTCAAGAAGCACTTAACTTTGTGAGAATGGGCGATAGATTTGTAGTAGAATCGATTGATCGCTTAGGTCGTAATTATGATGAAGTGATTAACACAGTTAATTATTTAAAGGATAAAGAAGTTCAATTGATGATTACTAGTTTACCTATGATGAATGAAGTCATTGGCAATCCTTTATTAGATAAGTTTATGAAAGATTTAATCATACAAATATTAGCAATGGTTTCAGAACAAGAACGAAATGAAAATAAACGTCGACAAGCGCAAGGTATTCAAGTAGCTAAAGAAAAAGGTGTATATAAAGGGCGTCCGTTACTTTATTCAGCGAATGCTAAAGACCCACAGAAACGTGTTATTTATCATCGCGTGGTGGAAATGTTAAAAGAAGGCCAAGCAATTAGTAAAATTGCGAAAGAAGTAAACATAACAAGGCAGACAATTTACAGAATTAAACACGATAATGATTTGGTTTAATAAACTTTACTTCGATGAAACTGAGAGCCTCTCACAGCGTCCCAAAACAGATGATCATAATCTATTATGAGCTTTTTAATAACAAAACAAGAAAAGAGAGCAAATACGCTCTCTTTTTTTACTTTACATAATAGGGCTTTATCAGAACTACACAAACATTTTCTGCAAAAAGCCCTTCTTACGTTCTTTCAATAAATCAATTTTTTGTGATTGTTTTTCAATGAAATTGTCGAATCTTCTAAATAAGTTCCCGATTTTCTGTTGCTTGGTGTATCAATGATTCTACGGCATGTACTTGATACGGACGCATCGCCATTAATAATTTATCTGTTTCATTAATAATCATGTAACGTGAAATCATTTTCGCAATGTGACACGGTCTTAAAAATGTTTCGGTAAAATCATTAAGTGTGTTAATGCGTTTATTATGTTTATCACTCCAATAAAACATATGACTCTTATAAATTTCACCATCATTATTAGAGATATAGCGCGTTTCTATCCCGTTACTAATAATGAACATTTGAATATAACGGAACAGACCTGTGTAGTTTTGTTTACGATAGCGCATTACTTGGTTAAATGCTTCATTGATATCGACGCCTCGACGTTTGAGCTCCACTTGAACAAGTGGTAATCCATTGATAAGAATCGTCACATCATATCTTGCTTTGTATGTATCTTCAACGGATACTTGGTTCGTCACTTGGAATTTATTTTGACACCAGTTCGCAGTATCTAAAAAGGATAAATATACTTCTGATTCATCATCACGTTTTAATGGTAATTTGTCACGCAGGATACGTGCACTCTCAAATATTCCTTTACCATTAATCATAGTTAATAAGCGCTGAAATTCTTTATCTGTTAATGGTTGGCCATTTAATTTATCTTTATGACGTTCATTTAATATAGAACGGAAGTTATCTAATAGTTGTTTATCATTTCTAATTGTTACGACTTCATATCCATTTTCTTTTAATTGATTCATCATTTCCTTCTCTAAGGAAAACTCACTCTGATATGCCAATTTCGCCCCATCCTTTATTTATTACTATTTATTTCAATATATCATAGTATTAGAAACACGTATAAAGGAACTTTTATCTTTTATTGACATAAGTAATGATTATCAGAAGTTTGAGTCACATTAAAAAGGCACAACAAGTTCATAAACTTGTTGTGCCTTTTTAATTGCAATTAGTTACCAAATAAACGACTCCAAAATCCCTTTTTAGGTGGTTCTACCTCCCTATTATCATCAGGATCACTCTTCGTTTCTTCAACGAACTTATCCTCTTTTGTTAATTCACCTTCATTTGTACTGTCGTTCTTTTTCTCTTCAGCTATATCCTTGTAATTTACTTCTGTTGGTTGACGCTTTGTTTGTTGTTGGTTGATATTTTGCGATTCTTCAGTAAAAGTTGCTTCTTGCGGATTAATATTTTGTCTATTATTCGTCGCTGTATCAAAAGAATAATTAAGCTGTCTTTCTTCTTCTAATTGGCTTTCTAGTTTTTGAATTTTTTTATTGCTTTCTAAAGCTAATATTTGTTGATTCTCCAACAATTTATTTAATGTATTAACATTGCTATTTTGTTGATCTAATTGCTTAGTTAAATTCTCAATATATTTTTCATCATTTTTAGCTCTAGTTTCAAAGATTTCTATTTGCTTTTCTAATTCGTTTACTTTTGTTTTTAATGCCTTAGAACTATTTGAATTATTATATATATTCTTTTCTGCTTTTGCAGTATTTTCACCAAACAATTCTTTTTTTACTGATTCTTTATTTTGGATTGTACTCTCTTTCTTAGTAATTTTTTCTATAATTTTCAAATAATCATTATCATCAATATAATTAATCCCATTTTCTTTTTCAAAAGTTATATTTAAACTTTTAGCATTATTAACAATAGTTTGTTTAGTTACACCTAATTCATCAGCAACCATTTTAATAGTTCTCATAACATCCACCCTTAGGTACCTAATTTAGTACCTAAATTTTACCACCTAATCAAGTTTATTTCATCATTTACCACCTAAATTTACTACCTATTTACTACATATGTACCTAATTAGGTCCCTATAATATGTTTTTGAATCTTAATTAGGCACTAAAACAATGAACTACACATTTTGCCATGGCAATGTGCTTTTAACTATATTTAAAACTCTTTATATACTTTCTTAAAAGTGTTAATATTGCTTTATAAATACTAAAAGAGTCAATGCTATTGGCGTAGCATTGACTCTCGGTAATAAAACGATTCGCACTCGTTTGTTTATATATTTTTTGATACTTGTATTATATCTATCTAATCATCTAAGTGCAAGCACAAAACATATAACTTACGTAAAAATTGTTTTATTACCTCAATCCTAAAAATGGAAATGAGGTTTTTATTATGCCCAATTTTGAAAAATACAATTTATCACAAGTAAAAACTGAAAGGTTTTATCAACTACCTAAATATTTATTCGAAGATGTATATTTTAAAAAAATGTCGGCGGAAGCCAAAATTATGTATGCGTTATTAAAAGATCGCTTTGAATTATCCATCCAAAATGAATGGGTAGATAAAAATAATAACATTTACTTTATTTTCAGTAATAAACATTTGTGCGAATACTTAGGTTATGCAGAACAAAAAATTATAAAATTAAAAAAAGAGTTAATAAGTTTTAATTTACTAACTCAAGAACGTGTTGGCCTTAATAAACCAAATAGATTATACCTATTAAAACCTAATTATGACATTAAAGCCAGTCATAGCAAGGAACTTCCAAATTCACAGTTCCAGAACAATGAATTTGGAAGTTCTAGAACTGTGAATTTCAGTGGTCAAGAACTTCCAAATTCACAGTCTAATGATACTGATTATAATGATACTAATTATATTAAGATTGAGAGTAATGATACGGATGATTTGAATGATAATAAACTAACATATTCTAATAATCACACAAATCATTCAAATCACTATAATCCAAACTTTAATGATGAAGCTTTAAAGTTCCAATTATTAGAAGAACTACCACAGAGTATTCAAAAATATCTAAGTAACTTTGAAGTAGATGAAATTAAAATTATCAAAACTGTATTATTAAAAGCCAAAACATCTTTCAACAATGCGATTGATAGCTACTACTTGTTAGAAGATATGGAAATAGAAATACTTCATGTTCTTAAACGTTTTAAAGCCATGCTTATTCAAAAAAATGAAACCGTTGAAGCCATGCAAGGATACTTAATGAAATCTCTTAAATCAGAATTCGCAGAAGTACATACGCTGAATAAGCGACGTGACCATTTACCCATCACTTCTTTATTTAATCAATAATTCAATTTAATAGGCCAACAATGCTTCAATTTGAGAGCATCTTTAGATAGATGTTCTCTTTTTTTATTAACAAGTGGTTGCTAAGGCAACCACCTAGACCAAACGAAAGGTAAAGGAGGAGATAACAAAATAACATCAATACAATGTCACAATTTCACAACATAGCATGCTGCTATTAAAGAAAGGAGGAACTCTTATGCGTAATAAGAAAAAGATTAAGGTTACTTTGGCAATGATTAATGTTCTGTTAACTGCAGTCGAACTTTATCTTCAATGGCAATTAAGTAAATCTGAAAATGAACTGTAGTTAAGCAAGTAGGTGGGACTAAAACAGAAACGTTTTAGTCCTATTTTTTTCTATAAACGAGTATTCTTCGTTTAATAATGGCTCAAACATGTCGCATAAAATGAAAAACAAATAATCATTTAGTGTTGTTTTAACTTTTAAAAATGTAAAAGTGTTAACCGTGTTTATATTTTTTATCAATCCTTTGTAGTTATAAAAGTGACTTAGTAAAATCGTTTTTGCTATTTATTTTGTTAATGAACGGAAATAAATGGTCGCATTTATCGTTCAAAAAAAATCAAAATGTGGATTCAATATAGGTAAAAAATAAGTCGTTAATGTTCAAGAAACGGACCGAATAAAATTTTAAATTTGAACTTTTCTATCCTAAACTAAGTAAAGATATTTACTTAGTTTTCTCTTTTTTTATCTCCAATCATTTTACTAACAATACTCATTTTGAAAATAAAAATAAGAACTTAAAGTAAAAAAATGAAGAAAAGAATAGCCTCTTTTGTCTCCAAGTACGTTTTACTTTTGGAAATATTACAAAAAGTAGAGTCTGTTTTCGGAGTCTCAAGTATGAGCATAAGGAAATCCAGTACCACCTTTGGTGGTATTCAGCATAGCTGAAAGATTTACCTTTTATTCGTTCTGCTCAATTATTCACCATATATAGCTTAAAAGCTTTATATAAAGGTGATTATAAGCATTCTTAGGCATTTGACTAAAGAGGGTGATATCACATTTTATTGCAGACTCTTTACAATTGTTACAAGACCACTTTTAATTGTCAGAATACTCTACTTAACGTTGATTTGACGGGCTTTAAAATTTTTTAGACTCTCGAGAGTCTGATTTTTTTGATATCGAGACTCCATAGAGTCTGTTTTTTTGGACTTTTTTCGTATAAAAAATAAGACCACTTAAGTGTGATCTTATTTTAATTTTTAGGTTTGATTGATCAAATATTGATGTAACAAATGCGTCCTTTTGTACCTCATTTTGTATTTTGTTTTAGCTCTTTTTGACCATATTTCTGTTTAGATTTGGATGTTTTTATAATTTGTTTTTGAATAATAAGGCCTAAATAATTTCTTATTACTTTTATTTTATGTTCATTATAATGAATCATTTAGGGATATGTTTGAGATACTTTATTCAAAAAGTGATGAGTACAAAAATATTTTTATAGCAAAAATGTAAGTGTTTAATATAAAAAATATCACAAGAATTTATCAAACATGAGTAAGACATCTTTCATTTATTTATGCTTTATAAGCAGTATGATAAATCATACAAGTGACCAATACGCGCTTTCTAAAAATCATAATTCGACTTAATTATGTACGCTAATATGACTTTGATTATGACTAAGTAGACTTAATAATAAAGGTAATTTGTTTTTTAATAGATAATACTTTTGACATAAGTTCACTTATCGGAAGTGGATATGCTTACGTGTTTACAGATGATATAATAATAGAGTCGCCTTAACTTCCGGCGGTATTTTCGACGGAAGGAGGTGCTTAATATGCTTATGATCTTCGTTCACATCATTGCACCAGTCATTAGTGGCTGTGCAGTTGCGTATTTTACTTACTGGCTTAGTAGTAAACGTAATAAATAGAAGGCGACGTTAAGCCGCATCAAAAATCCCCTCACTACCACAAATAGTGAGGGGATTGGTGCATATATGCATATAATCTTCGTTAAATG
>NZ_KV827771.1:0-9955 GCF_001836225.1 Staphylococcus sp. HMSC036D05
TGCATATATGCATATAATCTTCGTTAAATGTATTATAACATCATAGTGTATAGGAATGCAAAATATGTAATACGACGTTATGAATTATTTGATGTATATATCTTAATAAAATTGGAGCTTCAAAATTAATAATAAAAAACTATCGACAAATTTTAGATCTTTGTCGATAGTCTAATCTATCAAATAATTATTTATAATGGATCTTAATTTATGCTTCTAATTGTTTAATAATCTCTCTATTGAAATCATCTAAGTCATCTGGTACACGACTTGTTACAATATTGTTGTCTACTACAACTGATTTATCAACAACATGTGCTCCTGCATTAGATAAATCTTTACGTACATTGATAACACCAGTTATTGTACGTCCATTTAAATCATCAGTATCAACTAATAATAGTGGGCCATGACAAATCGCAAATGTTGGTACATCATTTTGAGTGAAATACTTAGTAAATGTACCATAACGACCTTCTTCATCACCACGTAAATGGTCAGGGGAAAATCCACCAGGAATTAATAATGCGTCATAATTTTCTGGTTTAGCATCTGCGATACTAACATCTACAGTTACTTTTTCACCATGTTTACCAACAACTTCATGATTAGCTGTATCACCAATAATCTCAGTCTCAAATCCAGCATTTTCTAATGCCTCTTTTGGACTAGTTAATTCTATATCTTCAAATTCATCTGCTAAAATGATTGCTACTTTTTTAGTCATATTACAACATTACCTTTCAATTATAATTTTTAAATCTAGATATTATATACACTAAGAAGGAGGGAGTTTAAACATATATTAAAAATAGTTAAGCATTTCCATCAATTATATCACGACATTGTTTAGCAGCAGCTTTTGGATCGTCAGCGTTTGCGATGCCACCACCAACAATAATTAAATCTGGTTGTTCAACTGCCACTGATTTAATTGTATCGGGTTTGATACCGCCTGCTACGGCTACTTTTGAATTTGAAATAACTGATTTAACAGTACGTAAACTTTCTAAAGGTGATACACCTTTAGCTTGTAAATCATAACCCGTATGTACTGCAATATAATCAGCACCCATTTTATCTAATTCAGCTGCACGTTGTTCTAAATTTTGAACTGCGATCATATCAACTAATAATTCTTTGCCATTGTTGTGCGCTTCTTCGATAGCACTTTTAATTGAAGCATCTTCAGAAACACCCAGAATTGTTACGATATCAGCACCGAATTTTACAGCTTGACTTACTTCATAACTAGCAGCATCCATAATTTTCAGGTCTGCTAATACTTGTGTGTTAGTGACTGATTTACTCATATGTTCAACAGCAGATAGTCCTTCATTTATAACGATTGGTGTTCCAATTTCTACGATATCAATGAATTCCTCTACTTCTTGAGCTAATTTTGCTGCTTCTTTTTGGTCTAATAAATCGATTGCTAATTGTAATTTCATTAAAATTTCTCCTCTCTATCTTTTATAATGCTATTATGGTATTAGTTGTTTAGAATAACAATACTGACATTTTTGTCACTATATAAAAATGGAGGATTCGTTTTGTTAATTGAATATAATAATAAAGAATTTTATACATCGAAAGATTTAGCCCTGTCTGTCATTGGTGGAAGATGGAAAATTGCCATTGTTTACCATCTTTTGCAGAGTAATCGTTTAAGGTTAAGTGAATTACAAAATAAACTACCTGATATCAACCAGCGAATGTTAATAAGACAACTTAGAGAACTAGAACAAGACAAAATTCTCGAAAGGACGGTCTATCCAGTAGTCCCTCCTAAAGTAGATTATAGATTGACTGAAATAGGACTAAAGCTTGATAAAGTAGTATTTTCAATTTGTAATTGGGGAGATGATTTTCTAGATACAGTTAGAAAGTAATAATCATAGATAATGAGAGAACCTACAATTATCAGAAGTTTTCACCTAAAAAAGATATATTAAAGTTTTATAAATCTTTAACGCATCTTTTAGAGTTTTTTAGTTGCTTTTAAACCTATTCTTTTATGGAATAAGTCAGATTAAAAATGAGTATTTTTATTATAAGTTGAATTGTATTATACTACTACTTAGTCACAAAAAGGGAAGAGGAATTATTTATGAATACTAAAGAGTCAAAAACAGTTGTCATTATTGGTGCTGGGGTATTAAGTACTACTTTTGGTTCTATGCTTAAAGAAATAGAACCTAATTGGAATATTAAACTATATGAACGTTTAGATCGTCCAGGGATTGAAAGTTCTAATGAACGTCATAATGCCGGAACTGGCCATGCTGCTTTATGTGAACTGAACTATACAGTAAGAAAGCCTGATGGTTCAATTGATATTGAAAAAGCAAAAGAAATTAATGAGCAATTTGAAATTTCAAAACAATTTTGGAGCCACTTAGTTAAAAATAAAAGTATTTCTAACCCTAAAGAATTTATTCAGCCTTTACCTCATATTAGTTTTGTGAGAGGTAAAAATAATGTTCAATTTTTAAAAGATCGCTATTATGCGATGAAAGATTTTCCGATGTTTGACAATATTGAATATACGGAAGATATTGAGGAAATGAGAAAATGGATTCCTTTAATGATGAAAGGGCATAATTCGAGTGACATTATGGCCGCTAGTAAAATTAATGAAGGTACAGATGTTAATTTTGGTGAGCTTACTCGAAAAATGGCTAAAAATATTGAACAACATCCGAATGCTAATGTTCAATATAATCATGAAGTCATAGATTTTAATCATCGAAAAGATGGTAAATGGGAAGTTAAAGTACGTCAACGCAATAGTGGTGATGTGCAAACAGAACTTGCTGATTATGTATTTATTGGTGCTGGTGGTGGAGCCATTCCATTATTACAAAAAACAGGTATTCCAGAAAGCAAAAATTTGGGTGGTTTCCCAATTACAGGTCAATTCTTAATTTGTACTAACCCTGATACCATAGCCAAGCATGACGCTAAGGTATATGGTAAAGAGCCTAAAGGTACACCACCTATGACTGTACCTCACTTGGATACACGTTATATTGATGGTGAACGTACCTTATTATTTGGCCCATTTGCTAGTGTAGGCCCTAAATTCTTAAAAAATGGTTCGAATTTAGATTTATTTAAATCGATTAAGCCATATAATATTACAACACTTTTATCTTCTGCAGTTAAAAACCTTCCTTTAATTAAATATTCGTTTGATCAAATATTAATGACTAAAGAAGGGTGTATGAATCATTTACGTACGTTTTATCCAGAAGCACGTGATGAAGATTGGCAGTTATATACTGCTGGTAAACGTGTACAAGTCATCAAAGATACACCTGAACATGGAAAAGGTTATATTCAATTTGGAACGGAAGTAGTTAATTCTAAAGATCACTCAATTATTGCTTTACTAGGAGAATCACCTGGGGCTTCAACTTCAGTTTCTGTAGCTTTAGAAGTACTTGAAAAAAACTTCTCAGAATATGAATCAAAATGGACACCAAAAATCAAAAAAATGATACCATCTTATGGCCAATCATTAGTTAATGATATTGGATTAATGAGAACTATTCGAAAACAAACATCTAAAGATTTAGAATTAAATTATTATGAAAACAAATAGAGTAAAGGAATGACAAATTTGAAAAAATTATTTGTAGCAATAGCTATTTGTACTATTGGTTATAGTGTACTTAAACGTTATCAAAAACATGTAAATAAAATACCAAATATTGAATACTAAATTTATATATAATCTCCAAGAGCATGATATTAATAACATCTTTTTATATTAAAAAAATGGATGGACAAATCAAAAATACCAGATTCTATTTAATATAGAGTCCGGTATTTTTTGTCATTGTTAATGATGTGATATATTAAAATAGTGTAAATTAAGTTTACAAATCATTCTAGAAATGTTACAAACTTATATGGTTACATCATTTTAATTTGTATAAAGGAGTGTACATTTATGTCAGGTATTGTTGAATCATTACATAATGCAGTAAATTCAGGTTTACATGTCAAACAAGACTGGGTAGACATGGGCTTTGGCATTGCTAATACAATTGCTAAAATCGTTGACCAAGTACTTAAATTTGTTTAATAAATTAAAATTTAATTTTAAAACAGGGTATTACTTTAAAGTAGTACCCTGTTTTTTGTTTGTATAAAGAATACCATACGCATAGCGTATGGTTCAGAACAGGTTCTACCGTTGTCACAAAAAAATGCATCTCTTCTTGCTAGAATTAATATTGGTTAGCCAATCAAAATAATCAACACGAGGAGATGCTATCTAATGTCATCTGACACAAACAGTTTAGCACATACAAATTTGTAAGAGGCTTATTAGCATAGAAAGTTTAAAAATCTTAATAAGTTTTCACTCTTTTTAACTTATAAGAATTAGAAGAAAAATTAGGTAATGTATATGGTGAAACTATTGGTGTTGGTGAAGACATTGCTTTTCTACCTATTCCATATCTATATGCTTGATAAACAATTTTTGAACAATACGTAGGATTTCTTTTAGATAGATGAGTATTAATACCATATCTGTATTTTTTACCTACATAATGTTTTCTAGCCCATCTAGCTGCTTTAGAACCTGCTCCATGTTTTTTTGAACGATAAATTTTCATCCATTTACCTTTCTTAGCATATCTTTTCTTAAACCAAGATAAAGAATGTGTAGCTGGATGATGACCTTTACCATAAATATGTAATATTTTTTTGCTGCTAATTGCAATTGCAGCATGTCCAGTTAAACCCCAAGAACTGGTAGCATTAGAAATTAAA
Organism: Staphylococcus sp. HMSC036D05; assembly: GCF_001836225.1. NCBI lineage: Bacteria > Bacillati > Bacillota > Bacilli > Caryophanales > Staphylococcaceae > Staphylococcus > Staphylococcus sp. HMSC036D05. Next base: position 4,789 of record NZ_KV827771.1, read on the forward strand.
ACATCTCCAGCTTTTAAATGAAATCTAGATCTAGTAGATACATCGCTTTTATTTTCTATTTGCTGTTTTGCTTGACTTGAATTTTGTAAGAATTGATTCCATTGCTCTTGAGTAACAGACTTATCTAAAGTTCCATCTTTTTGTAATTCCTGATAATTAGTAGTGTTATTTTCTTCGGCGTTTGCTGAGTTAAAGAAATTCATTGAAGTAAAAGCTAACGTAAATAATAAAGTGAAAACAAAAACAAATAACTTTTTCAAATAATCACTCCTTATAGAAATTTTTCAAATTTACATTTATAATATACAGTAATTAAATATTTAATAAAAGTTTTTCGAAATTAATTAACAAAAATTTAATAATATTAAAGGAGGAATTATTAATGAATAATTTAACGAAATATATAATTTGCTTAATTTCACTTATTCCAATTGAATTTGTTTGTTTGATTGTTGATTATAAGAAAGGAATATCACTTTTTTATATACTTCTAGTGGTTATATCTATAGGTATTGGCCTATTCATCAAAAATTATAAATCATATATTTTAGTATTAATTAGTAGATTAATTGGGACTATATTATCAGTAATATGTTCTCATTTATTTATAAACACTTATGCTTCAAGTGGATATTTTAAACCTTTCACAGCTTTTGGTTATGCTATTTTTTTAGGGATTATATCCCAAATCTTGATTTTAATAACAATAGGATTAATTTATGTATTTAAACCTAGAAGAAAATAGGTTCTGTTGCAAAGTAAAAAAATATAGCTAACCACTAATTTATCACGTCAGTGTTCGCTTAACTTGCTAGCATGATGCTAATTTCGTGGCATGGCGAAAATCCGTAGATCTGAAGAGACCTGCGGTTCTTTTTATATAGAGCGTAAATACATTCAATACCTTTTAAAGTATTCTTTGCCGTATTGATACTTTGATATCTTGTCTTTCTTACTTTAATATGACGGTGATCTTGCTCAATGAGGTTATTCAGATATTTCGATGTACAATGACAGTCAGATTTAAGTTTAAAAACTTTAATTACTTTAGCCATTGCTACCTTCGTTGAAGGTGCCTGATCTGTAACTACCTTTTTAGGTTTTCCAAATTGTTTAATGAGACGTTTGATAAACGCATATGCCGAATGATTATCTCGTTGCTTACGCAACCAAATATCTAATGTATGTCCCTCTGCATCAATGGCACGATATAAATAGCTCCATTTTCCTTTTATTTTGATGTACGTCTCATCAATACGCCATTTGTAATAAGCTTTTTTATGCTTTTTCTTCCAAATTTGATATAAAATTGGGGCATATTCTTGAACCCAACGGTAGACCGTTGAATGATGAACGTTAACACCACGTTCCCTTAATATTTCAGATATATCACGATAACTCAATGCATATCTTAAATAGTAGCCAACGGCTACAGTGATAACATCCTTGTTAAATTGTTTATATCTGAAATAGTTCATACAGAAGACTCCTTTTTGTTAAAATTATATTATAAATTCAACTTTGCAACAGAACCCCGAAAACGTATGTTGAGTTATGGTGGTTTGCTTAAACAAAAACATAAAATTTTAAATTTAGACGATGCCGAAGATGGTAATTTGATTAATACAAGTGACGAAGATAAAACAACAGACGAAGAAGAAAAAGCACATTCAATTACGGCAATTTGGAATTTTGAAAAACAAAATTATTACTTAAAAGATTTGAAACGTTAGCTTAAAAGCTAGCGTTTTTTTATGCTTTTTTGCCCCTGCGGGAACTATAGCGTTCAACTGGCATGGTTGACCAGTTTACATGCACAAAAATAATTTTGTGCGTAACTGGGCAGTGTCTAAAAAATTCAACACTGGTTTTGCTCAAATTTTAGTTGGTGTAATTAAAATATATTTATTTGGCTCACATTTGCGTTTTAAGAGCTTATATACGTTTTTAGGTATAAAACTATATGAATCCCCCCCTAAATCTTTAAAATGCCCCCTTAAAATTCAAAATAAAGGTATTTAAAATTTTAAATAGTTCTTGTGATAAAGTTTGCTAAAAAGGAGTGTTCATTTTGGTTATTTATATTTCATGTGCAATTTTAATGGTAATTGCTTTTGGTAGTCTTTTTAGGGAGTTAGGAAATCGTAATGAAAATAAAAGGCTAGATATACTTTCTAGCATATTGGTTTTGATTTCAGCAATTGCACTTTTGATTTATGGAATATTTATTAATTAGAACACGCATTTATGCCGAGAAAATTTATTGTGCGTTGAGAAGAACCCTTAACTAAACTTGGAGACGAATGTCGGCATAGCGTGAGCTATTAAGCCGACCATTCGACAAGTTTTGGGATTGTTAAGGGTTCCGAGGCTCAACGTCAATAAAGCAATTGGAATAAAGCATCTATGATTATTTGAAAACATAAGTTATAATACATTCAAAAATATTTTTGAATGAGGTGTAATTATGATTCAGACTATTGTAACTGCTGCTATTCTTTATATTGCGACAGCAGTAGATTTATTAGTGATTTTATTAATATTTTTTGCTAGAGCAAAGACTAGGAAAGAATATCGAGATATTTATATTGGTCAATATGTAGGATCTGTGGCATTGATTGTCGTAAGTTTATTCTTTGCCTTTGTCTTAAATTATGTTCCTGAAAAATGGATATTAGGATTATTAGGGTTAATACCGATTTATTTAGGAATTAAAGTAGCTATTTATGATGATTGTGAAGGAGAAAAGAGAGCTAAAAAAGAATTGAATGAAAAAGGATTGTCTAAATTAGTTGGTACGGTTGCAATTGTTACAATAGCAAGTTGTGGTGCTGATAATATTGGTTTATTTGTTCCGTATTTTGTGACATTAAGTGTTACTGATTTATTAATTACTTTGTTTGTCTTTTTAATTTTAATTTTCTTCTTGGTATTTACTGCACAAAAATTAGCTAATATTCCAGGAGTTGGAGAAATTGTTGAGAAATTTAGTCGTTGGATTATGGCTGTTATTTACATAGCTTTAGGTTTATTTATTATTATTGAAAATGACACTATTGGGACAATTTTAGGATTTATATTTTAATTTAGGGTGTGATTTTATATGAGCTATGAAAATGCTTGTGATGTGATCTGTGTACATGAGGATAAAGTTAACAATGCTTTAAGTTTTTTAGAAGATGATAAATCTAAGAAATTACTTAACATTTTAGAAAAAATTTGTGATGAGAAGAAATTGAAAATCATATTATCTTTGATTAAAGAAGATGAGTTGTGTGTTTGTGATATTTCTTTGATATTGAAAATAAGTGTTGCTTCAACTTCACATCATTTAAGACTTTTATATAAAAATGATGTACTTGATTTTTATAAAAAGGGAAAGATGGCATATTATTTTATTAAAGACGATGAAATAAAAGAATTTTTCTCTAAAAATCAGGAGGGTTTTTGAAACGAGTGAAACGAGTTTCTTCTTGTCTTGATACTATAAAAAAGCAAAGATATAACATAAAATGACTTATCGGAAGTTATCTATTATCCCTTATTCAGAGATGATATAATATACAGGTCGCCTATCTCTCAGGCGTCAATTTAGACGCAGAGAGGAGGTGCATATCAGATGGTCGAAGCTCTTGTTCACATCACGACCACAGTCATCAGTGGTTGTATTGTTGCGTTATTTACGCATTGGCTACGTACACGTAACAATAAGAAAAAATAGGCGATATTAGCCAACACCTAAAAATCCCCTCACTACTCGCAATAGTGAGGGGATTGGTGCATATAATGCACGAAGCTCTTGTTGTCTAAATTATAACACTGGTTAGTAGAGGAATGCAAAATTAGTATTTAATAGCGCATTAACAGCAGCCTTTATTATTATTTTGATCTTTATTTGTATTTTCTTTTTTGTTCTCTTCTTTTTCCTCAATTTCTACAGAGCAACAAGCTTGTTCTTTAGGTTTTAATTTAGAAATTGCTTTTTTAAATGCATTTTTTTCCATTATAACACCTCCTTTAATTATTAATTAACATCCACATAATGTGTCACAACATTCCCTTTTGTTAATTAGATTTTCGTTTTCATCTATAAATTCAAAAACTTCTTTATATGGTGCTTGCTTTAATATATTAAAGGTCTTTTCACATACAAATGTTCTTTCACCTCGTTCAAAAATATGGTCATCATCATCTTCAATATGTTTAAATGGACCTTTGTATATAACTGATTGTCCTTTATCAATACAAGGTCCTTCTTTACCTTTATGAGCTATAACAGTCATACTTCTAAAATCAATATCTTCAATAGTAGTCCATGTTTCTTCACGTTTATCAATTTCCACACCATAAAAACCTACATCTTCGAAAGACTCAACAAATGATTTTTCCTGAATAGCTCCTGAATAGCAACCACTCCACAAATTTTCATCTTGTCTCAATTTTTCTGGTACTTCTACATTAGAAACGATATCTGAAATAACTGCTTTACCTCCATTTTTCAAAACTCGGTAAATTTCTTTGAATAATGCTTCTTTTTCATCTGTTGAAACTAAATTTAAAACACAATTAGATATAACCACATCTATGCTATTATCTTTTATCATTGTCATTTCATTTTCTAAGTAATTAATATATTGATTGATAGATTGATAAGTATCTAAGTTACTAGCAGGGTGTTCTTGAATATATTTATCGAGTTCTTCTAAATTTAATTTTAAGTTTTGAATTTTTCCTTTATGAAAAATAATGTTGTCATAACCAATTCTTTCAATCATTTGATTTTGATATTTTTTAGCAAGGTTTAACATATCATCATTCATATCTACACCAATAACTTTGCCTGTTTCACCAACGATTTGAGAAACTATATAAGGAACTTTGCCACCGCCGGAACCTAAATCTAATACTGTGTCTCCTTCTTTGATTTTACCTAAAGGATCTCCGCAACCATAATCTTTCTCTATAATTTCATCTGGTATAAGCTTTAAATATTTTGTATCATATTCTACTGGGCAACATAAGTTTTCTTCGTGTTTTTTAGCTGCATTTCCATACCTATTGATTACTGAAGTTTCTTGATTCATTAATTTATCCTCCTTAAACTTAAACAATTATATTAATTATTAATCCTGTAGCAATAGCTACAACTAAAATTGCGATAACGAAT
>NZ_KV827772.1:0-89185 GCF_001836225.1 Staphylococcus sp. HMSC036D05
GGTCAGAGGTTCGAATCCTCTATGGCTCACTCTTTAAAGCACCTTCATTATTGGAGGTGCTTTTTTTATTGTTAAATTTACAACTTCAAGTCGTTAAACCTTGAAAATTGCAAGCGTATACATTAATCTGAATCTATGTCAATGAAAGGAGAATATATCATGAATCAACGTATTGAAATAATTGGAGCACCTTCCACATTTGGTCAGAAAAAATTAGGTGTCAATTTAGGACCAGATGCAATTCGTTATGCAGGATTATTAGCGCGTCTTAAAAGAATGGGACATGATGTTATAGATAAAGGAAATATTGAAGTTCCAAATCTAGATGTTGAAAAGTTTCATTCTAATCAGGAAGGTTTAAGAAATTACAACGAAATCATAACTGTTTCTGAAAATCTTAGCAAAGCTGTATCTGAAACAGTTAAAAACGGAAACTTTCCACTAACATTAGGTGGAGATCATTCAATTGCTGTTGGTTCTATTTCAGGTATCAGTCAATACTACAATAATCTAGGTGTTATTTGGTATGACGCACATGGTGATTTAAATGTACCTGAAGAATCTCCTTCTGGTAATGTACATGGGATGCCTTTACGTATTTTAGCTGGTGATGGTCCAGAGGAATTAGTTCATTTAAATGGGTTCACTCCTAAAGTCAAACCTGAAAATATCGTATTAATTGGTATGAGAGATCTAGATAAAGGTGAGAGGGAATACATAAAAGATCAAAATATTAAAACATTCACTATGGCTGACATAGACCGTTTCGGAATACAAGAAGTCATTGAAAGATCTCTGGAATACTTGAAATCAAGAAATATTGATGGTTTGCATTTTTCTCTAGATGTTGATGCGCTAGATCCTACTGAAACACCAGGAACGGGTACTAGAGTATTAGGAGGCTTGAGTTATAGAGAAAGTCACTTTGCCTTAGAATTATTAAGTGAATCAAAACTTGTGACGTCAATGGATTTAGTTGAGGTTAATCCGCTTATTGATCATTTAAATAGTACTGCTGAACAAGCGGTAGCATTATTAGGAACATTCTTTGGCGAAACATTATTATAGAAAGTAGATTAAAGCTTACATGATTTATAATTATGTAAGTTTTTTCTATTTTAGTTATTGTTCATATGACACTATAAACAATGATTGGTATAATATTTAATATGGAAAAATATTACCCGGAGGAGATGTTATGGATTTTTCCAACTTTTTTCAAAATCTAAGTACATTAAAAATTATTACAAGTGTACTTGATTTACTGATCGTTTGGTACGTACTTTATCTTCTCATTACTGTATTTAAGGGAACTAAAGCGATTCAATTACTTAAAGGTATCGTAGTAATTGTTATCGGCCAACAAGTCAGTAAAATGCTTAATTTAACAGCAACCTCCAAATTGTTCGATATCGTTATTCAATGGGGAGTACTCGCATTAATAGTTATTTTCCAACCTGAAATTAGACGAGCATTGGAGCAATTAGGTAGAGGTAGCTTCTTAAAACGTTATACCAATACTTATAGTCGAGATGAAGAAAAATTAATTCAGGCTGTTTCTAAAGCCGTTCAATATATGGCCAAAAGGCGTATAGGTGCACTTATCGTTTTCGAAAAGGAAACAGGGCTTCAAGACTACATAGAAACTGGTATTCCTATGAATTCAGATATTTCTCAAGAATTATTGACTAATGTTTTTATTCCGAATACACCTTTACACGATGGTGCAATGATTATTCAAGGAACTAAAATTGCAGTCGCAGCAAGTTATTTACCTTTATCAGATAGTGTTAAAATTTCAAAAAGTTTGGGAACAAGACACAGAGCAGCAGTAGGGATTTCAGAAGTTTCTGATGCTTTTACAGTTGTTGTTTCAGAAGAAACAGGTGATGTATCGGTAACTTTTGATGGTAAATTACGTAGAGATATATCTAATGAAGTGTTTGAAGAATTACTTGCTGAACACTGGTTCGGTGCACACTTTCAAAAGAAAGGTGTGAATTAGTATGTTAGAAAGTAAGTGGGGATTAAGATTTGTAGCCTTAATTCTAGCCGTATTTTTCTTTTTATCAGTAAATAATGTATTTGGAAATGTATTTAATACTGATGACATATCCCAGAAATCTACTAAAACGATTCAAGATGTACCTGTAGATGTTATTTACAATAATAAAGATTTGCATGTTACAAAAGCACCTGATAGTGTAGATGTTAATTTATCGGGTCCTCAATCAAAGTTAATAAAAATTGAAAACCCTGAGGACCTCAAAGTTACAGTTGATTTATCAGATAAAAAAGCAGGAAGCTATCATAAAAAATATCAGGTTAAAGGTATAGGTAATGATGTTAGTTATAGTGTGAAACCTAAAACAGCAAACGTTAACTTAGAGAAAAAAGTAACGAAAGAAATGCATGTACAACCTGATGTTAGCCAAAGTGATATCGATGATAATTATAAAGTCAGTAAGCAAAAGATTTCTCCTGAAACTGTCAAAGTTACTGGAGGGGAACAACAACTTAAGAAAATTGCTTATTTAAAAGCTACTTTTAAAAATTCTAGTAAAATCACTAAAGATACAAATGATGTAGCAGAAGTTAATGCTTTTGATAAGGAATTGAATAAGCTTAATGTTTCAATTAATCCAAATGAGGTTAATTTAAAAGTCTCAGTCGCTCCTTTTAGTAAAAAGGTAAAAGTACATACTAAAACGACTGGGAAGTTAGATAATGATAAAGAATTAGACAATGTTAAATTGAATGATAAAGAAGTTCAAATTTATGGTAGTAGAGATGATTTACAAAGCATCAATGAAATAACTGCTGAAGTTGATTTGGATGGCATTTCAGACTCAACTGAGAAAACAGTGAAATTTGATTTACCTAAGAATGTTACGAAAGTAGATCCTAAAGAAACGAAAGCTTATATTAATGTTAAATAATTGATAGATACAAAAGGAGAGTTTAAGAATGGGAAAATATTTTGGTACTGATGGCGTTCGAGGAATTGCCAACCAAGAGCTTACTCCAGAGTTAGCATTTAAGTTGGGAAGATATGGTGGCTATGTTTTAGCACATAATAAAGGAGAGAAACATCCTAAAGTCCTTGTAGGTAGAGATACACGTGTTTCTGGTGAAATGCTTGAATCTGCTTTAATTGCGGGCCTTATCTCAATAGGAGCTGAAGTCATGCGTTTGGGTATTATTTCTACACCTGGTGTGGCTTATCTCACTAAAGAAATGGAAGCAGCTTTAGGTGTGATGATTTCTGCTTCTCATAATCCTGTAGCTGATAATGGTATTAAATTCTTTGGTTCAGATGGTTTCAAATTATCTGATGATCAAGAAAACGAAATTGAAACTCTACTTGACCAAGATAATCCTGAATTACCTCGTCCTGTAGGTGAAGATATAGTACATTATTCTGATTATTTTGAAGGTGCTCAAAAATATCTAAGTTACTTAAAATCAACAGTTGATGTTAACTTTGAAGGGCTAAAAATTGCATTAGATGGTGCTAATGGATCAACGTCTTCACTTGCGCCATTTTTATTTGGTGATTTAGAAGCTGATACAGAAACAATTGGCTGTAGCCCAGATGGATATAATATTAATGAGCAATGTGGCTCTACGCATCCTGAGAAATTAGCTGAAAAGGTTCTAGAAACAGAAAGTGACTTTGGTTTAGCATTTGATGGTGATGGCGATAGAATCATTGCTGTTGATGAAAAGGGTCAAATCGTCGATGGGGATCAAATCATGTTCATCATTGGTCAAGAGATGCATAAAAATCATGAATTAAATAACGATATGATTGTTTCAACGGTTATGAGTAATCTTGGTTTTTATAAAGCCTTGGAAAATGAAGGTATTCAATCCAATAAAACAAAAGTTGGAGATCGCTATGTTGTAGAAGAAATGAGAAGAGGTAACTACAATCTTGGTGGTGAACAATCTGGTCATATTGTTTTAATGGATTATAATACAACTGGTGATGGTTTATTAACAGGTGTACAATTAGCTTCTGTTATTAAAATGAGTGGAAAATCACTAAGTGAATTAGCAGCTCAAATGAAGAAATATCCACAATCTCTTATTAATGTTAGAGTAACGGATAAATATCGCGTTGAAGAAAATATCCATGTTCAAGAAGTTATGACAAAAGTTGAAACAGCAATGAATGGTGAAGGAAGAATTTTAGTTCGTCCTTCCGGTACAGAACCATTAGTAAGAGTCATGGTGGAGGCAGCTACAGATGAAGATGCCCAACGTTATGCTCAAGAAATCGCTGATGTCGTTAAAGAAAAAATGGGTTTAGATGAATAAAAGTTACAGATAAACTTTAAATCAAACATTACAAAACACCTCCGAAAGGTATTTCGATACATCTTTCGGAGGTGTTTATTATGGATGAAGTAGAGTATAAATTGTATGTTTTTAAACTCACATTTTTATAAAGCTTCTAAGGCTTTAACAATTTCATCAGCAAGTTGATCATCAACTTTAGCATAAGCTTTTAAGAACGCTTTAGCACCGTGTTCTTTAATATACGTATTCTTCTCAACTGTCTCTTGATCAGCTTTATCATCATAAGCGAGAAGTAGTGCTGCTGTATTAACTAAGCCGTCGCGTTCTAATCCTTTTTCATATAGGTATGTTAAAGGTTTAATAATACGATCTTTAGGGCCAATTTTACGTATCGTTCCTCGACCTACACGTGTCACTTCATCTGATAAATTTGGATTTTTAAAACGTTCGATAATTTTTTCTACATACTGTGCTTGTTCACTTTCAGAGAAATCAAATTGGTCTGTGATATATTGACTTGTTTCACTTAAAACTTGACGCAATCCAGCATTAATTTGATCATCTTCAACAGCATCTAAAACCGTAGCTTTATCACCATAATATCCTGCATATGCTAAATATGCGTGTCCAGTATTAACAGTTAATAATTTTCTTTCAATGTATGGAGTTAAGTCATCTACGTATTTGATGTGGTTTAATTCTTCTCCATACCATGCATCTTTTTCGATGACCCATTCGAAGAAAGGTTCTACCATAACATCTAATATATTGTCGTTCTTTTGTAATGGTACGATTCTGTCTACAGCTGAGTTAGCGAAGTGAATGTTATCACTTAATGGGCCTGTAATGTCTAAAATCGCTTTTTTCAAAGTATCTGTTGCCATAATTGCATTTTCACAAGCTACAATGTTTACGTGATTTTTCTTTTCTTTTAAATAAGGTGCAAATGATTTAGCGATAATAGGTAAAATGTTAACGCCGACAGCTGTTGTAATTAAATCTGCTTCAAGAATCGCTTCTTTAAGTTCATCAGAAGGTTGGGCTGAATTAATTGCATCGACATTATTAACACGTGTCGTTGTTTTGTATTCATCAGCTAGGATAACATCGTATTGATGCTCTTTATCTAAAGCATTAATGATTTCCTCGTTTACATCTGCGAAAGTCACTTTTACATTATTATCCGCTAAAATATATCCGATAAATCCCCGGCCGATATTTCCGGCTCCAAAATGGACTGCTTTCATTATGCGTCAGCCTCCTCGAAAACTTGTTTAATTTCTTCTGCTGATTTTGCGTTCACAATTCGATCGACATTTTCTTCTTCACTAAAAGTGATTGCAATTTTGGATAGTAAATCTAAATGTTCGCCATCTTTACCTGCAATTCCAACAACCACTTTAACTTCTTCGCCATTCCAATCTACGCCTTCAGGAATTTGTAATAAGCTTAATCCTGAACGAATTACGTTACCTTTAGCTTCTTCTGTACCATGAGGGATCGCTAAGCCATTACCCATAAACGTAGATACTACATCTTCACGGTCTTTCATTGCTTGAATATAGTTTTGTGTCACTGCACCGCTGTCTACAAGTGCTTGTCCTGCTTTTTCAATTGCATCGTTTTGACTTGATGCAGATACATTTAAAAAGATATTTTCGTTACTAAATAATTCACTCATTTTTATACACTCCTATAATAATTGACTTTTAATATGATTTAATAAATTTCTTTTTAGTATAGTTTTAAATTCCTGTGGTTTTTGCATATATTCATCAATATCCTCTAAATGTGAACTTAGCTCCTCAGATAGGGCGCTAACAAATCTAGCTATTTTTTGATTATCAGGAATAAACATACTAATCATATAGTGAATTGAGCTTTCATCATTTTGATTGTGTTGAAATTGAATTGGCTTTTCCAAAATAGTAATGAGTATCATAGGTTTCTTAAACATATCATCTCTTAAATGTGGAATTGCCACTGGATACGGATTAAGTACCCAATTAGGATTCTGTTCATATTTCAATTGCAACAAATCAGCGAATGATTGATTCCGCTCAATAACATTTTCATTGAGTAAATAGTCTTCTAAATATTGTTTCCAATTATCTACTAATTTATAATCTATTTTCACTGAATCTAACACTTCTAAACCTACACGCATGTCTTCAATTATAGTATCGGGATTAACGAAGGAATGTGTGTCAGTATCTTCAGAAGTATGCGTTTCATTCGATTTTGTACTTAAAAAGGAAGAAACATAAGCGACTTCATGCTCAGGTAATAATGGGTTTACAACGAGAAACGGTACGTCGATATCTAAATTAACAGTTGAAATAATTCCATCGTAAGCAGTTAAATCTAAAACATTTAAATCACTCACAGAAGCTTGAGTAATTCTTTCAATTTCATTAAAAGCTTGTTCTAAACGGGTTGATAACAAACGACTTGTGCCTATACCACTACTACATACGACCAAGATGTTTAAGAAGCGATTGCCTTGATTCTTAATCGAACCACCAAAGTGAAGTACAATAAAGGCGATTTCGCTTTCAGGGAAGATTAAGTCTGGCCAAACCATGTGCAAGGCTTTATGAATATTTTCAAAAAGTCGAGGATATTTAAATTTAATCATTTCAGTTAAAGGATTATACGTTTCGATATTTGATTTTAAACGATTAATTGCAGGATTAATATGCAGACTCAATCCCTCAACTAAATTGTCTTCATCATCAAAATGTTGTCCTGAAATGTGTTCTACCGTTTTTACAAATTGAATAATCTTAGAATCATTACTTTCATCTTCTGAAGAGGCGTCTTTCGATATCTTTCGCTTGGCACCACGCAAGTGAATCGTAATGAATGTGATTTCAGCTTGATTGAATGTGATATCATACATCTCTTCAAGTCGTTGAGCGATTTCTGTTGCAACTTTATGTTCAAGTGTATGTTTCACTGTTTCATAAATATCTTCATTAAGAGAAACATATTCGCCATTTTTCATGCGAGTGATACTTAAGACAATATGCACTGTTAGTGTTAAATAACTAGATTCAGTTAATGAATAGGGGAGTTCACCCAAATAATCCATGAGTATACGTTCGATCTTAAATATTCTGTCTAAATCTACTAAAGATTGTTGAGAATGATTTAATGACTGATATACGAAATGATTTTCAATCACTGAGTAGACGCTTGTACTATTCAAGTTATTTACCATGAGTTGGCTTAAGAACTCTCTTTTCTTTGATTCTGGACCGTTAAGATAAACACCTTCGCCACGCTTTCTAGATAGAAAAAGTTGATAAGAAGATAATTCAATTTCTAAATCATCTAATAATTTGGTTAACGTTTGAATAGAAACGCCTATTTCATGTGCCAAACTAAATTGTTTGATTGCGTGTTTGGACTGAATTAATGCATATAAGATGATAACTTTCTGCTCTTCAACTGATAAATCTAAAGTTTGTTGCTTTTTAACTTCTTCTTTTAAACCTTTAATATTAGCTTCTGTTCCTGCTAAGCGAATACCTTTTTTATTCGCACGTTCTAATTCAATAGAAAATGAATTGAGATATTTCTCGACATGTTTTAATTCTCTGTGAATTGTACGAGAGGACACCGCTAGTTGTTGAGCGATGTCGTATATAGTGACATATTGACCGTGATACTTGATTAATATATCAATAATATCTTTTTCACGTGTACTCAATAACATGGCGGTGTCCTCCATTTTCTTATATTTAAATTAGTCTTCTTTTTTCAAATTATTTAAAAGTTCTTCATATCTAGGTGAATTTAAGAAATTATCTACTGAAATATGAATGGCGTTAGGTACTTGTTTGATGGCACGGTCTGTCAATGTCTTTTGAGTAATAACAAGTTGTGCATCGTTAGGTAATTGGTTAATAGCTGTATTAGTTACATTTACATCTGTAATGCCAGCTTTCTTAAATTTATTACGTAACATACTTGCACCCATTGCACTTGAACCCATACCCGCATCGCATGCGAATATAACATGATTCACACCACTGTAGTCATGGGCATCTACATCCTCAGTATTATAGTTATCTAATAACTGTTCTGAGTCGTCTTCTCTTTCACTTGAGCTTGCTTGACTAGCTGTAGCGGCTGTTGCTCCTGTAGCACCAGCAGTTTGTTTAGATGTTTCAGTGCTTTCTTTGTCTGAAGCGGTTAATTTAGAAGACACATTCGACTTTTTACCTTTAGTAGCTTCCATTTGAGCAGTTGCAGCTTCTAAATCTTGTTTAGGTTCTTTCGTAAATTTCATGATTAATGCTGCGACTACAAATGATACGAGCGTTGCAAGAAATACACCAAGTAACATGTGTAGGAATTCGCCTTTAGGTGCGTTTAAACAATACACAATAAATGATCCTGGTGATGCTGGACTTCTAAAACCGAATCCAGTAGCTTGGTATGTTGCAACACCAGTCATACCACCTAAGATAACAGCTAAGAATAGTAAAGGACGCATTAATACATATGGGAAGTAAATTTCATGAATCCCACCTAAGAAGTGGATAATACCTGCACCATATGACGTTGCTTTTGCAGTTCCTTTTCCGAAAATCATATACGCTAATAAAATACCTAAACCTGGTCCAGGGTTTGATTCAATTGTGAATAAAATAGATTGACCTGCGTGCGCTGCTTGGTCGGAACCAAGTGGTGTAAATACACCGTGGTTAATAGCGTTATTTAAGAATAATATTTTAGCAGGTTCAACAATAATACTTACGATTGGTAGCATATGAAGGTGGACTAAGAATTCAACTGCAACTGATAAAATATGCATGATGAATTTCATAATTGGCGCTAAAATTTCAAAGCCAAGTATTGTCATGATGAAACCTAAAATACCAGCTGAGAAGTTATTAAATAACATTTCAAAACCTTGTGGCGTTCTAGGTTGAACAAATTGGTCGACTTTTTTCATTAACCAACCTACGAGAGGTCCCATAATCATAGCACCAAGTAACATTGGCGTGTCTGGTAATGCTACAATGACCCCCATTGTCGCTGTAGCTGCAATAATACCACCACGTAAACCGTGGATTAAACGTCCACCACTAAATGCAATAAGTAATGGAATTAAATACGTAATCATTGGTCCTGCTAATTGAGCTAAGTCTTTATTAGGGAACCAACCATTTTTTATAAAGATTGCGGCGATAAAGCCCCATGCAATAAATGCACCAATATTTGGCATAATCATACTACTTAAGAATGATCCAAATGCTTGAACTTTTCGTCCTAATCCTTTTTTCTCTTGAGTTTGTGACATCTCTACACCTCTTTTTAATTAGTATGTGTCTAAATTTAGTTTAAAGCCTTGGGTTACATTCACTCAATATAAACAAAATTTAAGTTTGTCATGTCATTTGTGACATATTAAATCTAACTATTGAAGATATTTAAAAGATGAATTAGTTTTTGTTTTAATTTCATTTCAATGGTTAAAAGAATAACTTTTTTAAATTGTTTCGAGAAACATTGTGAAATCATTTGCAAAATAAAACAACGACAGTGTACAATAATGATTAATGGAAAGGAGGAAAGAAAGGTAATAAATAATTATAGCGCCTGTGCAAAATGACTAAGTGATCATCGACGATTAAAAGTTAATTAGGAGAACTTTTATAGAGGATGATTTAGCTTTTGTAGACGAGGAGGATAGTGATCGAATAGATCGGCGGATGCTATCCCGGATGTGGCTCATTCGTTAGCTTATTAAGTAAAACACCAGGGTAACTTGGTGGACAAAGTTAATAAGATCGCCAAATATAATAAATACTTAGGGGAGCGTAGAGTAGCGTGTTTAAATTTGAATATCACACGCTTATTTCTTGATGTATTCAACATGACATCGTATATGATAGAAGATTATCAATCTAAATTAAGATAATGAATCATATTGCTCACGTTATCCCTCATTTTGGAGGAAATAAATTATGTGTGGAATTGTTGGTTACATTGGTTACGATAATGCCAAGGAATTACTATTAAAAGGTTTAGAAAAATTAGAATATCGTGGTTACGATTCAGCTGGTATTGCTGTAGTCAATGATCAAGGTACGAAAGTATTTAAAGAAAAAGGTAGAATTGCTGAATTACGTAAAGTTGCAGATAGCAGCGAAGAAGACGGAACAGTAGGTATTGGTCACACACGTTGGGCAACACATGGCGTACCTAACTATGAGAATTCTCACCCTCATCAATCTACTTCAGGTCGATTCACACTCGTACATAATGGTGTAATCGAAAATTATGAAGAGTTAAAAGCTGAATACTTATCAGATGTAACATTTTTATCTGAAACAGACACGGAAGTCATCGTTCAACTTATTGAGCGCTTTTCAAATGAAGGACTTTCAACAGAAGAAGCATTTACTAAAGTAGTGAAATTATTACATGGTTCATACGCTTTAGGCTTATTAGATGAAGAAGATAAAGACACTATTTATGTAGCTAAGAATAAATCACCATTGTTAATTGGTGTCGGTGAAGGTTTCAACGTTATTGCTTCAGATGCTTTAGCGATGTTACAAGCAACAAATCAATATAAAGAAATTCATGACCATGAAATTGTTATTGTTAAACGTGATGATGTCATCATTAAAGATATTAATGGTCAAGTACAAGATCGTGAATCTTACACTGCTGAAATCGATGCTTCAGATGCTGAAAAGGGTGTATACGATCACTACATGTTAAAAGAAATTCATGAGCAACCTGCAGTAATGCGTCGAATCATTCAAGAATATCAAGATGAAGAAGGAAACTTGAAAATTGATCAAGACATCATTAAAGATGTTGCCGATGCTGACAGAATCTATATTATTGCAGCAGGTACAAGCTATCATGCTGGTTTGGTTGGTAAAGAATTCCTAGAAAAGTGGGCTGGCGTGCCAACTGAAGTACATGTAGCATCAGAATTTGTGTACAATATGCCTTTATTATCTGAAAAGCCTTTATTCATCTATATTTCACAATCAGGTGAAACAGCAGATAGTCGTGCCGTATTAGTTGAAACTAAAAAATTAGGTCACAAATCATTAACAATTACAAATGTTGCTGGCTCAACATTATCTCGTGAAGCGGACCATACATTATTATTACATGCAGGTCCTGAAATTGCTGTTGCATCAACAAAGGCTTATACAGCACAAATTGCAGTTTTATCAATTCTTTCACAAATCGTTGCTAAAAATCACGGACGTGAAGCGGATATTGACTTATTAAGAGAATTAGCTAAAGTCACAACTGCTATCGAAACAGTTGTTGATGATGCACCTATTATGGAAGAAATTGCTACTGATTTCTTAGAAACAACACGCAATGCGTTCTTTATCGGACGTACAATTGACTATAATGTAAGTCAAGAGGGTGCGCTTAAACTTAAAGAGATTTCATACATTCAAGCTGAAGGCTTTGCTGGCGGTGAATTGAAGCACGGTACAATCGCACTTATTGAAGATGGTACACCAGTTATCGGCTTGGCCACTCAAGAGAACGTTAACTTATCTATTCGAGGAAATATTAAAGAGGTAGTCGCACGTGGTGCACATCCATGTATTATTTCTATGGAAGGCTTAGATAAAGATGGAGATACGTATGTTATCCCTCACGTTCATGAATTATTGACACCATTAGTTTCTGTAGTAACAATGCAATTAATCTCTTATTATGCGGCGTTACACAGAGATTTAGACGTAGACAAACCACGTAACCTAGCTAAATCAGTTACAGTTGAGTAAGCGTAGCTATCGCTATAGTAAATGCCGACAAAGAGTATTCTTTGTCGGTATTTTTAGTTTGAGTCTTATTTATAATAAATATTTTGAAAATATAAAAATTCATCTTACAATATTTCTATTTTAAAGTGATGAAGAACAATTTTTACTCCTGTGGTTGAAATAAATAGGTATTTTCTAAAAACTAAGTCGTTGCACTTTATCTTAAACAGTGCCACAATTTATTCAAGTAGAAATTGTAACGAGTGGAGGAACATATGAAAAACGTTAAAGCAATATTCTTAGACATGGATGGAACAATCCTACATGAGAACAACAAAGCATCTAGCTATACTAAAGAGGTCATCGACGAATTACGAGATAAAGGGTATAAAGTCTTTTTAGCGACTGGACGTTCGTATTCAGAAATTCATCAATTAGTGCCCGAAGGATTTAAAGTTGATGGAATTATTAGTTCTAATGGTACGACAGGTGAAATTGACAATCGTAATTTATTTAAACATAGCATGTCTTTAGAACAAGTTAAAAATATAGTTGAATTAGCTGAGCAACAAAATATTTATTATGAAGTATTTCCTTTTGGGGCACAGCGTATTGTTCTAAATAGGGATGAACAGTGGATGCGTGAAATGATTTCTAGTGAGACACCACCGAATCATGTAAGTCAAAGTGAGTGGTCATCTAGACGAGATGCCATGAGAGATAAGATAGATTGGCGCGACGAATTGCCTAATTTAGATTATTCTAAGATTTACTTATTCAATCCTAATTTAGATAAAATAACTATATTTAGAGACGAATTGATTCAAAATAAAGTGAAACTAAGTATTAGTGTATCTAATTCATCTCGTTATAATGCAGAAACAATGGCTTATAATACAGATAAAGGCACTGGCATTAAAGAAATGATAGAGCACTTTGGGATTAAACAAGAAGAAACGCTAGTCATCGGCGATAGTGATAATGATCGAGCTATGTTTGAATTCGGTCATTATACAGTGGCTATGAAAAATGCAAGACAAGAAATTAAAGACATCACAGATGATGTCACTGCAGAAACAAACGAGGAAGACGGCGCAGCCAAATATTTAAAAATGCATTTATTAGATAAATAATTGAAACTTAGATTATTTCAAGATATATGAAAAGCTCGCAAGTAACCATTATTGGCATTACCTGCGAGCTTTTTCATATCGATTTAGTTATTTGTTATCGAAAGTATCTTTTGCTTTATCACTGATGTTATCTTTAACGTCATTCGCTTTATGAGATGCATTATCTTTTAAATCTTGACCTTGATCAGAAATGCTATCTTTTTTATCGTTGATTTGACTTTCAGCTTTATCTTTGAAGTTATCATCAGTTGATTGATGATTATTAACTTTATCTTGTGCTTTTTCTTTCGCATCTGATGTTTGATGATTAACATCATCTTTAGTATCCGCTAAAGTATTTTTATTTTTCTTCTTATCTTTACGTGCTTTTTTATCAGGTTTATCAATCTTTTCACCACGAGTGATGAAGTAGTATACAATCCCCATGATGATAACGATGTAAATAAAGATTCTGATAAGGATGATAAGAATAAATACGATATATGCTAAAACTTGGGCAACAGATTGTGACATATTACCTGTTAATAAACTAAATATAGTAATAAGTGGTTGACCTGCAAGAAGCACAATTAGATTTAGTAATAATACACCAATAAAGAATTTAAACCATGTTTTATGACCATTTTTAATGCCTTTAAATCCTTCTTTGACATTGCTGAATGGACGACGCGTTGGATCTTCAGCAAATGCAACTGTGTAATTAATCATGAAAATAAGGAAGAACCAGTAAAATATTGATGTAATGAATCCCATTACTAAAATAAATACAATTTGAGAAATAAGTAAAATAGTCATTCCATTATCTGCAGTAGCTACGGATTGTTGAATCATTCCAAATAATGGTATTAATGTGAAATTGTATAATAAATTTAATAAGTATGCGATTGCTAATAAAATAAGGATTGTAATCACTGAGATCAATGCAAGTAATAAAGATTTTAAATAATACCCTTTATTAGTGAATGCAAAGAATAAATCGCTAAATTTTACTTTTTCATTTTTCATAGCTTTTTGGATAACATTCAATGCACCAGCGATTAATTGATATCCAATAAAGATGAATAGTATAGCTAAAATCAGATAAATAAGTAATAGTGGTAATAACAATGAAGTGGTCGGTTGACCAAATTGTTGTACCATTTGCATTTGTTGATTAATTTTAGTAGTCAATACAGATGCATATCTAGCAACAAAGAAACAAACTGCAAAACTTAATAAAGCAAATAATAAAGCTTTGAGTATTTGCGGTTTAGCATTTTTAAATGCTGATTTATAATATCTAAACAAATTATAAGCACTCCTTTACCGTAATATAAATACAATATCAAAAATCCTAATTTTTTTAAATTAATATCTAACATAATTAGGTATTGAGTGTTAAAATATGCTAATGAATTTATATTGAAAGGAGATATCATCATGAAATTTGCAGTTATTACTGATATCCATGGTAATTATGATGCATTAGAAAAGGTATTGGATGATATTGATAGTAGGGAAGATATCGATAAAATTTACAATCTTGGCGACAATATAGGTATTGGACATGAGACAAATAAAGTTTTAGATACTGTTTTTGATCGTGATGATATGGAAATAATTGTAGGAAACCACGATGAGGCAATTATGACACTTGTGAATGGTACAGAATATCCAGAAGACCTTAAAGGTAAATTTTATGAACATCATCAATGGATAGAAAGCCATCTCGACGAATCTTATTACGAGGAACTTAATCATTTACCACGTTATATAGAAACAACAATAAAAGGTAAAAAGGTTTTATTTATTCATTATGAAATTCCTAACGATAAATTAGACGTGGGTATTGAGGGACAACCGTTTGCTCCGATAGCAGGAGACGATGAACAAGAAATCGCTAAACTTTTTGAAGATAAAGAAGCTGATTTAATCTTATTTGGACACAATCATAGATTACACATGTTTGATGATAAATCTACCATTTATTTTAATCCTGGTGCAGTAGGTTTAAACAATGGAGCACACACAGTTTACGGTATTGTCACTATAAATGAACAAGGAATCTCAATCGAACGCGTTAAATTAGCGTATGACGATGAAGAATTTATAGAAGGCTTCGCTGAGAAACAAGTTCCTGCTCGTGATTTTATATTTGAAAAATTTATGTAAATAATACACATTACGAATAACAAATAGGCCGGTCTAGAGTGAATTTGAGGTTAATTCATTTTAGACAGGCCCTTTTTAATGTATACAATTTTAAACTCGAACCATTTTTAATGACTATGGGCGTGTTGATGTGTATGAGAATGATCATGAACGCCAGAGCATAATGTTGATTCGTCATGTTTATGTTTTGGTGTTTCTAATTGTATCGTCATATGTTGAACATTTTGATGTAATAAATCATGTTCGATTGTTTCCAAGAGTGATTCACATTCTTCAACTGTTAAGTGCTCAGGTACAACTGCATGACAACTTAATGCATTCATGTCGTTAGAAATTGTCCACACATGATAATCATGAACATTTTGGATACGCTTATCTTTAGTAATCGTTCTTATAACGGCCTCTAAATCAACATCGCTTGGTGTCCCTTCCATTAAAATATTGAGCGAAGATTTTGCTATGCCATAAGCACTTTTCAAGATAATAAGTGACACTAAAATACTAGCGATAGGATCGGCAACTGTGAAGTTGAATCCCCAAATTAATAATGCTGCTACGATGGCGCCAATAGATCCGAATAAATCGCCTAAAACATGTAAGAAAGCGCCACGCATATTTAGATTATGGGAAGTGTCGCCGCCTCTAAACATAAGTACTGCAACGATGACATTCACGATGAGACCCACCATACTAATGATAAACATTTCTTGTGATTGTACCTCTGGTGGTGCAAAGAATCTACGTATCGCTTCAATAATAATCATGATGCTAATGATAAATAGCGTTACACCATTGAATAGAGCAGCTAATACTTCAAAACGTTTATATCCATAGGTTTTAGTTTGTGTGGCATTCTTTTCAGCATAAATAAAGGCTACAAGTGCGACGCCGAGTGAAATCGTATCGCTTAACATGTGAAATCCATCTGAGAGTAATGCCAAACTATTAGCGACAAACCCACCGATAATTTCAACTATCATAAATAACCCGATAATAATAAATGAAATAAGAAGTACCTTTTTATTATTTGTGTGTACGTGACCGTGTGCATGATTGTGACCGTGATGTTGATGATTATGAGTTGTCATTTAATTTCCACCTTCATTAGGGTGACTTGCATGATGAATGGCTTGTTTCAGTAAAGTGGAGACATGCATGTCATCTAAAGCGTAAATCATAGATTGACCTTGGCGTTTAGATTTTACTAGATGAATACTTTTTAATAACTTAAGCTGATGAGATACGTTGGATTGAGACATGTTCAAAGTGTGAGAAATATGTCCAACACTCGCTTCACCATATTCAAGTAATTCCATAATTCGCAACCGATTTAAATCGCTCAGAGCTTTAAATATTTCTGTGACTCTCGTTAAAGTCTCAATATGAGAATCTACGTCATGTTCAAATTCATTCATCATGCTACACCTCTTTATATGAATATTTGTTCATATATTAATATAATCCACTGGCCACCTTATGTCAATGTGAATTGAATGAAGTTTATCTATGGAAAATAGTGGTAAATATCTTATACGATTTTTATAAGGAGGACGTTGATAATGAGTATTTTATTAATAGGTGCAAACGGTGGCGTAGGTTCAAAATTAGTGCAACAACTCAAAAATGATCATGTAGAATTTACTGCAGGTGTACGTAAAGATGAACAAGTAAAAGATTTAGAAAATGAAGGCGTAAAAGCCACACTCGTTGATGTAGAGAAAGATAATATTGATGACTTAACTAAAAAATTTAAAGAGTTCGATAAAGTGATATTTTCAGTAGGCTCTGGTGGTAGTACAGGTGCGGATAAAACAATTATTGTTGATTTAGATGGCGCAGTTAAAACAATGGAAGCAAGTAAAAAAGCAGGTATCAAACACTATGTGATGGTTTCAACATACGATTCTAGAAGAGAAGCATTTGATCCAAGTGGAGACTTGAAACCATATACGATTGCTAAACACTATTCAGACGATTATTTAAGAAATTCTGGTTTAAATTATACAATTGTTCATCCTGGATTGCTTAAAGATGAAGCGGGTTCAGGAAAAATTGAAGCAGGACTATATTTTGATGATAAAGGTTCAATCCCACGAGAAGATGTTGCCTCAGTACTTAAAGAAGTTGTAACGTCTGATAAATATGCTAATCAAGAGTTTCAAATCGTAAGTGGTGAAAAAGATATTAAAGACGCACTTCAAAAATACGAATAAAATTTGTGATTGTAGTGAATTAATCTTTCTTCAAAGAAGTCGAGTTGTTCAAAAATAACTCGGCTTCTTGCTTTATTTTACATAGATAAAGAGTAAAAGTGATGCTATTCAATTTTTAGTGCCATTGATATAATAATGAGTAACTTCATTTCAACTTTATAGAATATTGTTGAATTTAAATTTAATTAATGACGATTTGTTCTATTTGATTTTAAATAATTATCTTTATTTAAAAAATTCGATACTTCGCTAGAATTTGAAATATGGTACAATCATTAATAGTGATAATGGGGAAGAAATAAAAGTACATAGATACAGGGGTCTATACATATTCAATCATTTAAATCTTTATTTTTTAAATGATTCATATTACGAAGTAAAAGATATTAAAGTATCTGATGGGATGTAAAGATACTAAAGTTAACTTGAAAAACGATAGATTAAGTTAACATGTGAGATAATGGAGGTGTAATTATGCCGTTATTTTTAAAGCCAATTTTTCATGAAAAAGTTTGGGGAGGTAGCAAACTTGAACAATTTGGATACAACCTTCCCAATGCCCATATAGGTGAGTGTTGGGGAATTTCAGCACATCCAAATGGTAAAAGCGAGATTATCAACGGACCATATGCTGGGCAAACGTTAGATCAAGTTTGGAATGATCATAGAGAACTATTTGGCGAATTTCCAAGTAAAGACTTTCCTTTAATGGCCAAAATTGTAGATGCTGAAGCACCTCTATCAATACATGTCCATCCTGATGATTCATATGCATATGAAAATGAAGAAGGACAATACGGTAAGTCTGAATGTTGGTATATTATTGATGCAGAGGAAAATTCCGAAATTACAATTGGAACTCATGCTACATCGCGTGAAGCGTTTGAAAAGCAATTAAATGAAGGCACATTTGAAGAAAACTTGAGAAAAATTAAAGTTAACCCAGGTGACTTTTACTTTATTCCAGCAGGTACAATTCATTCTATTGGAGCTGGAATTATGGCATACGAAACGATGCAATCATCAGATATTTCTTATAGAGTCTATGATTATGATCGAAAAGTAGAAAATGGGGAGCCAAGATCTTTAAATATAGCTAAAGCGTTAGATGTGATGGACTATTCTAGTGAGTTACCAACCATTGTTCCTCAAAACGAAGTGATAGAAAGTCATAATTGTACTCATATTGTATCGAATGATTTCTTCACCATAGTAAAATGGGAAATTTCTGGCACTTTAAATTATATGAAGCCACGTGAATTCTGTCTGATTTCTGTACTAGAAGGCGACGGTAAAATTATCATTGATGGTGAAATTTTCGAAATTCATAAAGGAACTAACTTTGTCTTGACTTCAGAAGATTTAGATAGTGTTTTTGAAGGTGATTTCACACTAATTATCAGCTATATATAACATTTGGTTAGAAGATATATTGCGGTAGAGATTAATGATATAAGGAGCGTTAACGTTGAAACAATTTTTATATATTTCTCTCGTTTGTGGAATTATTGCGGGAGCAGGGATATTCTTACATATGCCACATTATCCATCGCTGATCATACCTAGATGTGTGGCCATATTAGGTATAATAAGTGCTTTAATTACTATTAAAGATAAAGAAATTAATATCATGCTTAAATTAGGAGGAGTAATGATTAATTTACTTCCTCTTTTAGGTAGCCTTATCACTCCTCGTTAAATAATGATTTATAGGTGCAAGTGTCTTCAATAGATACTTGCACTTTTTTACTGAAAATAATTAAAAAAATCAAATAGTTAGTGAATAATGAATATGTATGATAAAAATTATGATAAAATGAATTTAAAATTTGTGAGGAATAGCTCGAATTACGCAAATATATTTATATTATAGGAAAGGTAAGGAGTATCATAATGACTGAGGAAATCAATTATTTTTGGCTAAACTGTGGTTATAATAGATGGAATCACAATGAACCTCTAGTAGGACAAACTACTTTATTTGAATCAGGAGCCCATTTCAATCCTTCTCAAGGCTTTCGTGCCTTTAAAAAAGCTAAGGCTGGAGACAAAGTCATCTTTTATCAAGTACAAACAGACTCTGGCTTATTAGGTATGGGCGAAATTATAAGTGTTCAATCGGGAGCTCAAAATAAAATTAGAGTGGAATTTAAGTTCACCGAAGAATTAAAATCATTAACTACGGATTATTTAAAACGTAGTGAAGCTTTAGATTTTCGTATGAATAATATGAAAGAAACATTATTCAATCAGATTAAGGCATCAGAATTTGATTTAATTGTAAGTTTAGGTAAAGGTGAAACTAAAATTCCTAGGTACTTTTTATTATCAGAAACTGAGGATTTCGAACCTGGCAAAAATTATACAATTTATACACATACTTACAATGGAATTAAAAGAAATGGCTATCATTTCTACACACAACTAGAAGTTGGAGACAATATCATTATTTATAATAAGAAGAAAGAACAATCAGTTGTAGGCTTAGGAGAAGTATCACGTCATATACATGAAAAGCCACCAATTCCAGGTAGAACCAATAGTACAGCTATAGAAATATTATATAACGAAGATATTACACCTATTTCACTTGGACACTTAAATAAGCATCCTAAGTTAAAAAACTTATATTTCTTACAGGAAAATGCCAAACAAGCTATTGCAAGTATGTCGCAAGCACAATATGATGCAATATTAGACATGAGTGCGAATAATGGAATTAAAAATCCATTTGAAACCGTTCAAAAATCTGAGATAACTGAGCATCAGAATGATGACGCACTTAAGCCTTTTATTTTATTAGTTGTTGAGAAAAAAGAAGAAGGTTTAAAAGCAGCGAACGACTTGTTACAAAAGACGAATGCGAATCCAGTAATTACAAGTGGTCATCCTGATTTTACAGAGGATATGCTATATGGTAAATATTTACCAAACGAGACGGGTGCCTTGTATTATCGAGAAGGATTTATTACTCAACTTATGCCAAATAAAGATAAAAATTATCTTGTGATTGATAATTTCAATCGTATAGATCCTGATATTTTCCAAACATATATTAATGTACTTGAAGGTTATGAAGTCACTTTACCAAGATATAATAAGGATGGAAGTATGATTAAGTGGTCTAAGAATAAAGATTCGTTCTATCATTTTAATCCCAATTGGCACATTATAGGTGTGACTTACGATTCTATTGACGAAATTAAGGAAAAATATTCACAACAATTCCTTAAATACACACGTATCGTCCGCGTAAAAAATGATTAGGGAGCGGGACAGAAATATAATTTAGTAAAATTATTTTCGTTGTCCCTCACCCAACTTTCATTGTTTGTAGAATTTCTTAAAAAGAAATTCTCTATGTTGGGGCCCCGCCGGCAAGGATGGCTAGGATTGAAGAAGCTTGATATAAGCGCACTTTCAATTCAGACATCTACTGCTAATACGTTGAATTAAACTGTAATATTAAATTTTGTGCCACTCTCTTATGCAATAGACAAAGTCTATTGTAAACCTTTAAAGAAGTACTGGTTTCTTTGAAAGCTAGTACTTCATATTTAAACCTAGAACTTCAAATCAATATCTATATTTATTCCCTTTAAAATTGTCATTAACAGTGATGATAATTTTAAAGGGAGTTTTTCTATTGAGACATGGGTGTTTAATTTTATTTTAAAAAAGGAAATATATTTATATATAGATGACAATAAGGAGGGTATTTAATTATGCCTATTATTTATTATGACGGTAATTGTGTATATTGTTATAATTACGCAATTTGGTTAATTCAAAACGGTCTTTCTCATAGATATGAATTTGCAACAATAAAGGCAAATATGGAGAACACTTTTTCAAACAATACCCTGAAGCTGAAAATAGAAATAGTGTGATATTGCAAGAGGGCAATCATTTAGAGTACAAATCAAATGCAATTGCAACGCTCATCACTTCATTGCCTAATAACCATAAATGGCTCGGTATAGGTTTAAGAGTAGTGCCTAAACCATTACGTGATCTAGGTTATAACTTATTTGCGAATAATAGAGATAAAATGTGGAAAACACATTGGCATAAGCCAACAGAATATGAAAAATCTTTCTTTTTAGATGATAATGCAAAAATTAAGTTAACTTAATTGATAATAATAAGTTCTAATTGATAATATAATATTATAAGGGAAAAAGCTGAGCTGTGATGTTCAAGCTTTAGAATAAGGGCGTTTTAAAGAAAGAATAGTATTTCATTCCGTAGACTTCTGTCACAAACTAGATATTTATTTATAATTACTACAAATAAAAGTGTGATTTTGCTTTACAGATTATAATTATTATAATATAATAGTCGTTGTAATTAAGAAGGAAACAGTTAAGGAGTGTATTTAGATGAGTAATCAACAAGATGTAGTAAAAGAATTAAATCAACAAGTAGCAAACTGGACAGTAGCATATACGAAATTACACAATTTCCATTGGTACGTTAAAGGACCTAATTTCTTCTCATTACACACTAAATTTGAAGAACTTTATGATGAAGCAAGTCAATATGTAGATGATTTAGCAGAAAGAATTTTAGCAATTGGTGGTAATCCAATTGGAACGCTAACAGAAAGCTTAGATAAATCAATTGTAAAAGAAGCTGGAAAAAATTATGCAGCTGAACAAATGGTAGAAGAACTTTCTAAAGATTTCACTAATATTTCTAAACAATTAGAAAATGCAATTGAAGTCGCAGGTAATGCAGGTGACGATGTATCAGAAGATATGTTTATTGGCATGCAAACTTCAGTAGATAAACACAACTGGATGTTACAATCATATTTAGGTAAATAATTGAATAGTTAAAGCAAACACTTTGTTAAGTGTAAGTGATATAAATAAAGAGGGAACAAGTCTCCAAGTAGGCTTGCTCCCTCTTCTTATTTTGTATCTGATTATTCTGCGATTTCTAAAGCGATTTCCATCATTTGTGTAAATGAATTTTGTCTTTCTTCAGCACTTGTTGCTTCATCACGTAAAATGTGGTCACTTACTGTGAAAACGCCAAGCGCCTTTTTACCAGAATGAATCGCGTTTAAGTATAAGCCTGCGGATTCCATTTCGATACCTAAGATACCCATTTTCTTCCATGCGTCATTAAATGTAGTATCAGCGTTGTAGAAAGTATCAGAAGATAATACGTTTCCTACATGAGAGATCGCACCAATTTCATCTGCTGCTTTTTTCGCCTTAGTGACTAAATCAAAGTCGGCAATAGGTGCAAAGTGTCCAGGAATATTAAATTGATCTACGTAATTTGAGTTTGTAGAAGCGGCTTGAGCAATGATGACATCATATAAGTTGACGTCCTCCTGAAGCGCACCACATGAGCCAACTCGAATAATTGTATCTACATCAAAGAAATTGTATAACTCATATGAATAAATTCCGATACTAGGAATACCCATTCCTGACCCCATTACAGAAACTTCTTTACCTTTATATGTACCTGTATAACCGAACATATTTCGAACTTCATTGAATTGTTCCACATTCTCTAAAAAATGATCTGCAATATATTTAGCACGCAAGGGATCTCCTGGCATTAATACTGTTTTAGCAATTTTCACACCATTTGGTTGAATATGTGGTGTACCGTTTGTCATTTGTCATCTTCTCCTTATTTTAAAACGATTAATATGGTTAAAAACCTCTCTATTACAATAATAAGATAACATTTGTTTATCTTTTTTGCGAATTTTTGTACTATATAATTGTAGGCAAATATTATGTGATTATTAACTAAGTATTAATGTTATATTTAATATTTATAACTGAGGAATATATTGCATTTTATTTTGGAAAATGGAGGAATGGAAATGAATAAAGCAAAATATATAGACCACACATTATTAAAGCCAGATTCAACACGTGAGCAAATTGATACGATCATTGAAGAGGCCAAAACATATCAATTTAAGTCTGTATGTATAAACCCGAGCCATGTGGCATATGCTGCTCAAAAATTAAAAGAAACGGATGTACTTGTATGTACAGTCATCGGCTTCCCGTTAGGTGCTACTACGACAAATGCGAAAATTTTTGAAACAGAAGAAGCAATCAAGAATGGCGCTTCAGAAATTGATATGGTGATTAATATCGGCGCATTAAAAGATAAACGCTACGATGATGTGCAAAAAGATATAGAAGGCGTTATAGGCGCAGCTAATGGTAAAACAGTCAAAGTCATTATTGAAACTGTGTTATTAACGGATGAAGAAAAGGTTAAAGCTTGTGAATTAGCTGAAAAAGCTGGTGCTGATTTTGTTAAGACGTCTACAGGATTTGCAGGTGGGGGTGCCACACCTGAAGATGTTAAATTAATGAAGGATACAGTAGGTGATCGTTTAGAAGTTAAAGCCTCTGGAGGCGTTAGAAATCTTGAAGACTTTAACAAAATGATTGAAGCTGGAGCGACTAGAATTGGGGCGAGTGCAGGAGTACAAATCATTAAGGGACTTGAATCCGACTCAGATTATTAAACAATTCATTTAAGGGAATGATTTTTATGAGAATGGTCGATATTATCGAAAAGAAACGTGACGGACATGCTTTAAGTAAAGAAGAAATTGAATTCTTTATTAAGGGTTATACAAAAGGTGACATACCTGATTATCAAGCTTCAAGTTTAGCTATGGCTATCTTTTTTCAAGATATGAACGAAGAAGAACGAGCGGCAATGACAATGGCGATGGTCAATTCAGGTGATCGAATCGATTTATCGCAAATTCATGGTACTAAAGTAGATAAACATTCTACGGGTGGTGTAGGAGATACAACAACGCTTGTACTTGCGCCTTTAGTTGCATCAGTAGGGGTACCTGTGGCCAAAATGAGTGGTCGTGGATTAGGTCATACAGGCGGAACAATTGATAAGTTAGAGTCAGTAAAAGGTTTTAATGTTGAAATCAGTGAAGAAGATTTTATTAAATTGGTCAATGACAATCAAGTAGCAGTCATAGGGCAATCTGGCAACCTAACACCTGCTGACAAAAAACTTTATGCATTACGTGATGTAACAGGGACAGTTAATTCAATACCACTCATTGCTTCATCTATTATGAGTAAGAAAATAGCCGCTGGGGCAGACGCTATTGTTTTAGATGTAAAGACAGGTAGCGGTGCTTTTATGAAAACATTAGAAGATGCAGAAGCATTAGCGCATGCAATGGTAAGTATAGGTAATAATGTAGGTAGAAATACTATGGCAATTATTTCAGATATGAGTCAACCATTGGGACGTGCAATTGGAAATGCATTAGAGTTGCAAGAAGCAATTGATACATTAAAAGGTCAAGGGCCTGATGATTTAACAGAACTCGTATTAACGTTAGGTTCTCAAATGGTTGTTTTAGCAGGTAAAGCAAGTACGCTAGATGAGGCGAGACAGCTTCTTGAAAGTGCAATCCACACAGGACAAGCATTAGAAAAGTTTAAAACATTTATTAGTAATCAAGGCGGCGATGCGTCTATCGTCGATCACCCTGAACAATTGCCACGTGCGCGCTATCAAATTCATTTTCAAGCACAGAAAGATGGCATGATTACTGAAATGATTGCGAATGAAATTGGCGTAGCTTCAATGATGCTTGGAGCAGGTCGTCAAACCAAAGAAGATGTCATCGACCTTGGCGTAGGTATTGTTCTGAATAAAAAGGTCGGCGATCGTGTTACTAAAGGTGATAGTATTCTTACTATTCATAGTAATAAAGAAAATGTTGATGAAATATTAGACAAATTACAAGAGAGTATTACAATTGAGGAAAAAGGTGAAGTTCCAACCTTAATTCATAAAATAATAACTGAGTAGGAGATGTAAAGAATGACTACAGCGTTTAATCGAATTCATCTTATCGTCATGGATTCAGTGGGTATTGGTGAAGGTCCAGATGCAGTTGCCTTCAATGATGAAGGTTCACATACGTTAAAGCATACACTAGAAGGATTTAACCAAGATCTTCCTAATCTTCAAAGATTAGGTTTAGGGAATATCGATACTTTACCAGTAATTTCAAAGGTTGATAAACCTGGCGCATTTTATACTAAATTGAGCGAAGCTTCAGTTGGTAAAGATACGATGACTGGACATTGGGAAATTATGGGTCTAAATATTATGCAACCATTTAAAGTTTATCCTGATGGCTTTCCAGATGAATTAGTTAAAGAAATTGAAGCAATGACGGGACGTAAAGTTGTAGCAAACCGTCCAGCTTCAGGCACACAAATTATTGATGAGTGGGGCAAGCATCAAATGGAGACAGGGGATTTAATCGTCTATACAAGTGCAGACCCTGTGTTACAAATAGCTGCCCATGAAGATATCATCCCATTAGAAGAATTGTATGATATTTGCGAAAAGGTCCGCGAGTTAACGAAAGACCCTAAATATTTAATTGGTCGTATTATCGCAAGACCATATGTGGGTGAACCAGGGAATTTCACTCGTACATCTAATCGCCATGATTATGCGTTAAAACCTTTTGGAAAAACAGTCATGAATTCATTGAAAGATAATCATTACGATGTCATTGCCATTGGTAAAATTAATGACATTTATGATGGCGAAGGTGTGACAGAGGCGATTCGTACTAAAAATAATATGGATGGCATGGATCAACTTATCGAAGTGGTTAAAAAAGACTTTACTGGTATCAGTTTCTTGAATTTAGTCGATTTCGATGCGCTATATGGTCATCGTCGTGATAAAGAAGGGTACGCACAAGCGATCAAAGATTTTGATAATCGTTTACCTGAATTAATTGATCATTTACAAGAGGATGATTTAGTGATTATTACAGCGGACCACGGAAATGATCCAATCGCTGATGGCACAGACCATACACGTGAATATATTCCAGTATTAATGTTTAGTCCAAAAATTAATGAATATCACGAACTATCACAAGACACGACATTCAGTTCAATTGGTGCTACGATTGCAGATAACTTCAACGTAGAACTACCAGAATACGGTAAAAGCTATTTAAAAGAAATGGGAGTTGAACACGAATGAAATTGTTAAGATTTCTATTAGGCTTAGGATTTGGAACAGCAGGCGTTCTTCACTTTACAAATGAACGTCAATTTAGAAATATTGTTCCAGATTACTTACCATTACAAAAGACAGCTGTACTTGTGACAGGTGTTTTCGAAATCTTCTTTGGTGTGATGTTAGTGCTTAAAAGACCAGCAAACTGGTTGAAAAAAGGTATTAATTTATTCTTATTAGCAGTATTTCCAGCAAATATTTACATGGCTCGAAAAGAATTACCATTAGGTGACAAAGAGGTCCCTAAATGGGCGCTTTATTTAAGATTGCCATTACAGTTTGTATTGATGGGTATTGTTAAAAAATTATAATTAAGCCATTCGATAAACATACTAAGATGAGCTATGTGGAGATTTATGACGATAGATTTCTTCATAGCTATTTTTATTTATTGAGAGAAGCTTGATATAAGCGTACTATAAATCCAGTCATCTTCTGCCAATATGTTTAAGAAGACTGAGATATCACTTGATGTCCTTGCCTAGTGGTTGTGATTAATTTTCTAAAATTCGGGAAACTATAATAAACTCTTAGAGGAGAGTAATTAAGGAATGTAGTAAAAAGGAGTTATGTTTATGTTAATCATTACTGGTGCTACTGGCACTTTAGGTCAACTTGTAGTTGAGGAAGCATTAAAAGTATTTCCAGCGAATGAAGTAGGCGTAAGTGTAAGAGATGCTTCAAAAGCACAAGAATTAGTCAAAAGAGGCGTGAGTGTAAGAGAAGGCGACTTTAAAAAAGCTGAGTCATTAACACAAGCGTTTGATGGTGCAGATGATTTATTAGTTATTTCGGGAAATGGTCAAGGTGAGGAACTTGTACAGGCTCATAAAAACGTAATTGAAGCGGCTAAACAAGTCGGCGTCAAACGTATATTATATACTAGCCAAATTGGTAGCGCGCCTCAATCTCATTTCCAACCTATGGTCGATCATTATCAAACTGAGCAATTATTAGAAGAAAGTGGATTAAACTTTATTGCATTAAGAAATGGATTCTATTCAGCTAGTGGTCAACAATTCTTCTTAGGTGGACTGCAAGATGGTCAATTGAAATTGCCTAAAGATGGTCCTGTAAACTGGACAACACATGAAGATTTAGCTGAAGGCATTGTCAAAATTATTCAAGATGAAAATTTTGATGAAAAATACCCACAATTAACAAGTTCACGTGCGATTACTATGGAAGAAATTGCAAATGAATACAAACAAGATGGCATTGAAAGAGTCGTTATTAGTAGTGATGAATATAAAGAAGCGTTAAGTTTTATTCCAAATTTACCAGAGGAAATGAAACAAATGTTTGTTGATATTTTTGAAGCAAGTGCAGATGGAGATTTTAATAAAACATCTCCATTATTAGAACAATTATTAGGACGTAAACCTCAAGACATTGTAGATATTTTAAATAATAAATAATTTAGCTGTTTAAAAACATGCAGAATGAAAAAAGCCTCTAGATTAACCTTGTAATAAAAGTTAGTCTAGAGGTTTATTTAAGTTGATTGAATTAATTATTTTCCTTCGCCGTAAATATCATTCCATTGTTCACGTTTGTCTAAAAAGGCTTGAGCGATTTCTTTTGCACCTTCTAATGAATGACTTGCAGCCCAACCGCATTGTACTTCATTACATGCTGGAACTTCAGTCGCATTTAAGACATCGTTTAAAGTTTTTTCAACAATATTTAAAACATCTTCATAATCATCATGATTAATAAATGATACATAGAAGCCTGTTTGACAACCCATAGGACTTAAATCTACTACTTTGTCTGTATGATTTCTAATATTTTCAGCCATTAAATGTTCTAATGAATGTAAACCAGGCATTTCCATATGTTCTTTGTTAGGTTGTTTGAAACGAATATCATATTTATGAATGACATCCCCGTTTAAACCTTCCATCGTACCAGCCAAACGAATGAATGGGGCAACGACTTTTGTATGATCCAAATTAAAACTTTCAACGTTCATTTTAGGCATTTCATAATCCTCCTTATTGCGAATACGCAACATATTGTTCAATTCAATAGTTAGATTGTAACAATCCTTTTCATGATTTACAATTTTGAAAAATATCGAGACAAAGTTGGAAATTGAATTGTAAGAAAATTGTGTAAATATAATTAAAAGTAATGACAACGCTAATTTAATCCGATAGAATAAGTAATAATTAAATTGAAGTCACAATGGCAAAGCTATAAATCTTCACAATAAGGTTTATCTAATATGTATATCGTTTAATTATATAAGAAATCTATCAATGCTTTTCATCTTAATCAATGTGAAGCAAAAATGATGAGATGGCAATGTTTCAAAGGGAGTTAGATACAATGAGTGCTAAACAAGAGATTTTAGATTTTATTGAAAATAAAAAATATGATTATGTCGAAATCAGTCATCGTATTCATGAACGCCCTGAATTAGGAAATGAAGAAATTTTTGCTTCAAGAACATTAATCGACATTTTAAGAGCTTATGAGTTTGAAATTGAAACAGATATCGCTGGTCATGCGACAGGTTTTATCGCTTCTTATGATTCCAATAAGCCGGGGCCTACAATCGGCTTTTTAGCTGAATATGATGCTTTACCGGGTCTTGGACATGCATGTGGTCATAATATTATAGGTACTGCAAGTGTGTTAGGCGGCACAGCTTTAAAACAAGTCATCGATGATAAAGGTGGCAAAGTTGTGGTGTTAGGTTGTCCAGCTGAAGAGGGTGGCGAGAACGGTTCGGCGAAAGCCTCTTATGTGAAAGCAGGTATCATTGATGATATAGATGTTGCGCTTATGGTGCATCCTGGTAATGAAACATATCGTACAATCGATACGCTTGCAGTAGATGTATTGGATATTAAATTTTATGGACGCAGTGCCCATGCTTCTGAAAATGCAGACGAAGCACTGAATGCTTTAGATGCTATGATTACCTATTTTAATGGTGTGGCTCAACTCAGACAGCATATTAAAAAGAGCCAACGCGTGCATGGTGTTATTTTAGACGGTGGTAAAGCTGCAAATATTATTCCTGACTTTACACATGCTCGTTTTTACACGAGAGCCACGACGCGTAAAGAATTAGATATTTTAACTGAAAAGGTTAATCAAATTGCACGAGGTGCAGCAATTCAAACGGGTTGCGATTATGAATTTGGCCCAATTCAAAATGGGGTGAATGAGTTTATTAAGTCACCAAAGCTCGATGATTTATTTGAAAAATATGCAATTGAAATGGGCGAAGATGTCATCGATGACGATTTTGGTTATGGTTCGACAGATACGGGTAATGTAAGTCACATCGTGCCTACGATTCATCCGCACATTAAAATAGGTTCTGGAAATTTAGTGGGCCATACGCATCGCTTTAGAGAAGCGGCAGCAAGTGTACATGGGGACCAGGCATTGATAAGAGGGGCTAAAATCTTAGCTTTAATGGGCTTAGAATTAATTGAAAATGAGCAGTTGTTCAATGAAATAGTTGAAGAACATACTCATAAAAAGGGGCATGTTAAATGATGAATGAAAAAGTGAAAGGACCTATGTTAACACTGAGTGATCTATACAATGACGATGTAGTATATACATCCAGGCCTTCATATATTTCCAATCCGTGGTTAAAACCTGATGAACATCAATCAAACTTTTTAACGGGAAGAGAATTGCTTATCGCAAATCAGTTCCCAGTTATTGTGCATGAGGCAAGTGTTACTGAGAAATTAGAACAATTATTTAAATTGGTTGGGAAACAAATACCTGAACATATATATAAATTTAAGAATAAAGAAACGTATGAAGCATTAATTAAACAACTCGCACATGAAAAAGGGAAAAAGATTTATTTTCAATATATTCATGATGAAGATATCTTAGAGAAAGAGTTTTACGCATTAGACAAGGATATCTTTGTAGCTCTAAATAATAAATCTCGAATTCCTGAATGGACTAATTATAAATATGTACCTAAAAGAGACATTGTACCTATAGAAGAATTTGAAACGCGTATCCAATCATGGTCATATCCATTTGTAATTAAACCCGGTGATGATTTACCTACAGCCGGTGGGTATGGCGTGATGATTTGTTATAACGATGAAGATTTAGAAAAGGCGATAACACGTATTAAAGAAGCTACTGAAGCTACAGAACAATTAATTATTGAACAAAAGATTGAAGCAGTAAATAATTATTGCGTTCAATATGCTTACTCGGATGAACTAGGATTACAATATTTAGGAACAGCACAACAACTGACTAATGATTATGGCTTTTATAACGGCAACGAAAATGTGACTGATGTTCCACAATATGTGATTGACGCTGGCAGAGAGATCATGAAAATAGGAGTGAGTAAAGGCTTCTTTGGTGTTGCTGGTTTTGATTTACTTGTAGATAAAAATGACGATGTTTTTGCGATTGATTTAAATTTTAGGCAAAATGGTTCGACAAGTATGCTATTACTCGCTAATGACTTAACTGAAGGATATCACAAATTTTATAGTTATTTTTCAAAAGGAGATAACACACATTTCTTTAACACGATTCTTAAATACGTAGAAAAAGGCGTATTATATCCTTTATCTTATTACGATGGCGATTGGTATGGTAAAGATGAAGTGAATTCTCGATTCGGATGTATATGGCATGGTGCAAATAGATCAGACATTATTGAGTATGAAAATGCGTTTATCAAAGAACTAGGTTTATAGAAAATAGTATGACGCTTGGTTTAAAATGATTACCTTTCAATTTATTATTTTCTTAATATTCAGATATTAAATTCTTGAAATGTTTATATTTTGCATAATTGACTAACAATTCTAAGTCATTTAAGATTTTGATTGTAAACGATACGAATAACTAATGAATTGAGGGTTAAGCATGTCATATAAACATGAAGCATTTTTCAAAGATATTTTAATCAACGAATATATTTATTTTGCTTCAAAAAATAAGAAATTAGTGAGATTAAATCAAAAAAATCAATCCTATATTGCGATGTGGACGGACGAATCTGTAGCAGAGTCTTATTTATCTCAAAATTCTGTTGAGTTTGACAAGATTGTCCGTGCGGATATCGACCGTTTTGTCACATATGAAATGGATGATTTGTTTGATAACGGGGATGAAATTCTAGTAAATATTACTGAAGAAGAACAAGGTCATTTAGTGGATGTTGTCAAAATGACTGACGAGTTAATGTCAGAACTCGATGAAATTAGAATGAAAGAATTTGTAAAAGATGTAGCTAAATATGATGAAGTATATGGTTTAACTAATAAAGGCGAGAAAAACTTTATTATGATTAGTGATGATGACCATCATAAACCTCATATTATGCCGGTATGGAGCATTAAAAATCGTGCACGTAAAGTGCGAGACGAAGATTTTGAAGAATGCGAAATTATCGAAATTGAAGGTAAAGTATTTGGTGAATGGTTAGATAAGTTACGTGATGATGATAAAGCAGTAGCTGTAGATTTAAAACCTGGGGTTGTAGGTACTGTATTATCAGCACAGAAACTTTCTAATGAAATTACTTTTTAAAATATGATAAGTATAAAAAATAGGAGCAAGGTAGAAATCTAATTTTTAGTAAGATGATTTCTATACCTTGCTCTTTTTTTATGAATATGAGTTAGAGGTAGATTGCACCTAATGCGCCTGAAAACGCGCCATGTTCAATATAATAAGGTTTAAATCCTCTTAAAACAGTGTAATCTTCAATGACTTCGCGTAATAAATGATTATTATTAAAAGATGAGCCGATGTAGACTACATTCTCAGTGTGATATTCACGAGCTAATGTAATAGCCATCGTTGTAATTACTTCACCGACGACACCAATAACAGAAGCAAGTTTATCCGCAGAAGAAAAATTCTCATCTAGATGATGTAGGACATTTCCAAAGTTAGCAGCAGTTAAATCGCCAGAAATCGGTGGTTCAGTATCTTTATAAATATGTTTGACCTTCAAATCAATCGAATCTCGACAGCCACCTTGTGCTAAATTAGTTAATTCAGTGTAATCAGTTAAGTTTGATAACAGGTAACCTAGCCCTTGGATCATACCGCCTCCAGTTCCGACACCACCCACACGTTGTTGATCTTTACCATCAAAGTAATGCAGTGAAGTCCCTGTACCAACATTTGCAAATATATAATTTTCAAGATGATGTCCTTGTTCTTTCAAAAGAATACCTAGCCCTTTTGAGGAAGCGTCAAATTCCACAAAAGTTTGAGCTGGAATCGTAATATTTTCTGCAATAACACCAGCATTACCACCAGTTAAATGAAGTGAGTCGATTGTTTCATGATTTAACCAATCAATCACTTTCTCTATATTTGTAGTTAATTCTGTTCTGTATGAACGTTTATCATTTTGTTCTTGAACAATCTTTATTAAAGTGCCCCCGGCATCAATACCGACCTTCATATGATTATCACTCCACATCAAAAATACGTCACTCATAATAGTATATTAAAATTTTTGAAAAACAAGTGCAATTTAATTAAAAATCACTTTATGGTTGTTAATTTACTTTAATAGGGTATGGACATTGTAAGAATCTTTTTTGTAAAAGGGTAAAGTAAATCAATCCTTGTCAAATCAGTAAATTTCTACAATCTTAAATAGTAATCGATATTTAATTCATATATAATTAATAGTGTAACTAATGAATAGGGGATTAATCATATGTTTATCAAAAAAGAGTTTGAAGATATTATAGTTCAAGTCTTCGAGGAAAAGTATCGCGAAGCAGTACAAGAGTTTGAGTTAAGTGAAAGACAACAAATTTATTCTTCACTACCGAAAGATGTTTTAGATGACGCTTTAAATGATGACAATAGAGTAGCTAATATCGCTATGAATCAACATGGGGAAGTCGTGGGATTCTTTGTTTTGCATCAATTTTATCAACATGAAGGTTATGATACACCAGAAAATGTCGTATATGTTCGTTCATTGTCAGTGAATGAGAAATTTCAAGGTCATGGTTATGGCACAAAAATGATGATGTTTTTACCACAGTATGTGCAAGAATTGTTCCCAGATTTTAATCATTTGTATCTTGTCGTAGATGCGGAAAATAAAGGAGCATGGAATGTTTATGAGCGTGCTGGTTTCATGCATACGGCAACCAAAGAGGAAGGACCAATCGGTAAAGAGCGTCTTTACTACTTAGATTTAGATTCTAAACATGTGTCTTCACTTCGATTAGTTGAAAGTGAAACATCGGAAGAAGCAAATATTCATGTAATTAACTTACTTAAAGATAAAGAAAAAGTTGGATTTATCGCTGTAGAGCAAATCGAAAATAGAATGAGAATTTCTGCAATTGAAGTCAATAAAGAACACAGAAATGAAGGTATTGCTGAAAGTGCACTTCGCCAACTGCCAACGTATATTCGTAAAAACTTTGATAGTATTAAAGTTTTGGCAATCACTTTATATGGTGAACATAATGAATTGAAACCTTTATGTGTAAATAGTAATTTTGTAGTCATTGAAGAAGCTGAAGATTATGTACTATTTGAAAAATACATAAACTATTAGTTGTGATTGCGAAATCACATGTTGTCATTTATAATTTATTTTTGTTAATATTAGTTAATGAAAATTTGACGTTAATAAGAGAAAAAATCCTTTGAAAGGAAGTATTTTTTAATGAAAATTCAAGATTACACGAAAGAAATGGTAGATGAGAAGTCATTTATCGATATGGCTTACACTTTATTAAATGATAAACAAACAACAATGAACTTATACGATATCATTGATGAATTTAAATCTTTAGGTGGATATGAATACGAAGACATTGAAACACGTGTTGTTCAATTCTACACTGACCTTAATACTGATGGACGTTTCTTAAACGTTGGAGAGAATCAATGGGGACTTCGTGACTGGTATTCAGTTGATGATATTGAAGAGAAAATCGCACCTACGATTCAAAAATTTGATATTCTTGATGACGATGATGAAGAAGATAAAAATCTTAAATTATTAGGTGAGGATGACATCGATGATGACGATGATATTCCTGCTGAAACTGACGATCAAGAAACATTAAATGATCCTGAAGATGAGGATGTAGAAGAAGAAATCAACGATTCTGACATCGTTATTGAAGAAGATGAAGACGATGACATGGCAGAAGAGGAAGAAGAAGAGTTCGAAGACGAAGAAGACTTCAACGACTAATTCACATTCTTTGATTTAATTATTAGTAAATGAGTTAGACATAAAGTGGAGTACGAACACATGTGATTTATGCATGTGTCATAAGAAAGCTGGTACAAAAAGATTTATTCTTAATTTAAATACGGAGTATTGATAATCTAGCTTAATTTTAAAAGGTATCTCTACAGTCTAGAATAAAAAATGGGACTTTTATTTTTAGTTAAAAGATGATAGAATTTTATTCGGGCTCCTTTAATTAGGACACGTGTATTAAGTAGATAGGCTCCCCCTTACAATTGTTGTGAGAGGGAGCGTTTTTTTGTTTTTTCAAATACCTCAATATTAAAAGTGAACAGAATTGTAGAGTAACTTTGAAACATTTATATGTTTTACATAAAAGGATGTCATGTTACTCACAGTTTTAAATATTATTTCAACTACGAGGTAGCAACCCTAAATTTTACAGGAGGTCAGACAATGACAAAATTTATTTTTGTAACAGGCGGAGTAGTCTCATCATTAGGAAAAGGAATCACAGCCGCTTCTCTCGGTAGATTGCTCAAAGATAGAGGGCTTAAAGTTACAATTCAAAAATTTGATCCATATTTAAATGTGGACCCAGGTACAATGAGTCCATATCAACATGGTGAAGTATTTGTTACAGATGATGGAGCAGAAACAGACTTAGACTTGGGTCACTATGAGCGATTTATTGATATTAATTTAAATAAATATTCAAACGTAACTGCTGGGAAAGTATATTCTCATGTATTAAAGAAAGAGCGTAGAGGCGACTATTTAGGTGGAACAGTACAAGTTATTCCACATATAACAAATGAAATTAAAGAAAGATTATTATTAGCAGGAGAAAGCACAAATGCAGATGTCGTTATTACTGAAATTGGTGGTACGACAGGTGACATAGAATCACTACCTTTCTTAGAAGCAATCCGTCAAATTAGAAGTGATTTAGGCCGTGAAAATGTCATGTACGTGCATTGTACATTATTACCTTATATTAAAGCAGCTGGAGAAATGAAGACTAAGCCTACACAACACAGTGTTAAGGAATTACGTGGTTTAGGTATTCAACCAGATTTAATTGTAGTAAGAACAGAATATGAAATGACTCAAGACTTGAAAGATAAAATTGCATTATTCTGCGATATCAATAAAGAAAGTGTTATTGAATGTCGTGACGCAGATTCTCTTTATGAGATTCCGTTACAACTTAGCAAACAAGACATGGACGATATTGTTATTCAACGTCTTCAGTTAAATGCGAAGTATGAAACACAACTAGATGAATGGGAACATCTTTTAAATACAGTGAATAATCTTGATGGTAAAATTACAATCGGTTTAGTAGGTAAATACGTAAGTTTACAAGATGCATACTTGTCAGTAGTTGAATCACTTAAACATGCGGGTTATCCACTTAAGAAAGATGTAGTGGTAAAATGGATTGATTCTAGTGAAGTTACTGATGATAATGTTGAAAGTTACTTATCAGATGTTGATGGTATCTTAGTACCTGGTGGTTTCGGTTTCCGTGCTAGTGAAGGTAAAATTTCTGCAATTAAATATGCTCGTGAGAACAATGTTCCATTCTTTGGTATCTGTTTAGGTATGCAATTAGCAACGGTAGAGTATGCACGTAACGTATTAGGTTTAGAAGGCGCACATTCAGCCGAACTAGACCCAAGCACACCTTATCCAATTATCGATTTATTACCTGAACAGAAAGATATCGAAGATTTAGGTGGTACACTTCGTCTTGGTTTATATCCATGTCATATTAAAGAAGGCACACTTGCCGAATCAATTTACTCTGAAAATGATATCGAAGAACGTCATCGTCATCGTTATGAATTTAACAATGAATTTAGAGAACAAATAGAAGAAAATGGTATGGTCTTCTCAGGTACAAGCCCAGATGGACGACTTGTAGAAATTGTTGAAATTCCTGAAAATGATTTCTTCATCGCATGTCAATTCCACCCAGAATTCTTATCAAGACCTAACCGTCCACAACCAATATTCAAATCATTTATTGAAGCTTCATTTAAATACCAACAACAATAAATATTTATAAAACATATAAAAACGGAGATCGCTATTCTGATGTCATAGCAATCTCCGTTTTCTTTGCTTTTAAAGGTCTATATCATATTCTTATTCTAAAATTACAGATTATGAATGATTATTTTCAATACAAAAATAATGTAGAGGGCGTAAGTTTAAAATTTAAATATAACTGGAGGTTTTGCCTCATAATCTGTTGATTTAAGTTTCGTTTTCCGGATGATTTCATTAGGAAAATCTGGATTTTCTGAGTCAGTTTTAAACATTTTATCAATTTTGTCAGAAATAGTAAGATCTTCTTCGAACTGAAAGTTTGTATCGCTAGTCATTGTAGCAGTGAAATTCAATCTTTTATTATGGTTGATGGTACCTTCAATGTTATAACTTCCCATTGGAGATTTATAAGTGTTTTTAATATCAATATTTTTGTAGCCTTTTAAATTATGTTTGAAAAATAATTCAATACGTGCTTTTTGAACTTTGATATAGTGCTCTCTCTTAATTTCATGAGATATGTAGAAAGATAATATTATTAATGCTAAAATTAATATTATTAAAATGTTGACTTTTTTCATTTAATTCACTTCCGATAGAAAAGGTTAATATATGAATAGTTCAAATGAAGGCACACATAATGTTGATTCCTCATATAAAGATGAGGACATTGATAAAGGCTCTCTATTAAAATACTAGGGAAGGAGACATACTACTATGTCTCTATAGCCCACCATCTTAGCTCTTATGTTTTAAATTGTACCTTATAATTCTAAATCTCGTGTCATTTCTATCATTTGCGTATAGATTTCATAATATATGTAATTGAATGCCATTGGATGAGGTTGAACGATTTTATCGTAATCTTCAGTATAAACAATAGGTCTAGGTGTAGATAAATTCACATAATGCATCAGATGCTCCGGAAAATCATCACGCTTAGGATTGTTACATACCAATACGAAATCAACATCTAAGTCAATTAAACGTTGAACATCTTTTTCTACTTCTTCAGTATAAAATGGCGAAAATAAGAATACTCGATCAGTCGAATCTATCTCTTCAAATGAATTTAAGTGCTCAAGAGAACGGCTTGAATCAAGCTTTTCCTCACCATCTAACACAAATGCTTCATAAAATTTTAAATCGCCATATCCTTTTATGTATACATAGCCTTCGCCTCCGATAGCTTGTATTAAACATTGTGCTGCCATTTGAATATCTAATGCTTGTTTTTCGAGTCTATTAAATATGCCTGTCAATTGTGTATTAAGAATTTTTGACATGATGTTCCTCCATTCTTTTCATTAAAATATTGTAAATAATACGAGTAGGTTATGCAATATGTGAGTAATTGTAATCTTGTATGCGTTTGCAATTGTTGAAAGGTTAAGGATTGTGAAAATTATTAATTTTAAATAAAGTATTCGCATGCATTCACTATGTATTTTTGATATAATGATGTTGAAAAAATACGTGCACAGATGCACTCAAGGAGGAACTTTCATGCCTTTAGTTTCAATGAAAGAAATGTTAATTGATGCGAAAGAAAATGGTTATGCAGTTGGTCAATACAACTTAAATAACCTTGAGTTTACACAAGCTATTTTAGAAGCGTCACAAGAAGAAAATGCACCAGTAATCTTAGGTGTTTCTGAAGGTGCTGCTCGTTATATGAGTGGTTTCTATACAGTAGTTAAAATGGTTGAGGGATTAATTCATGATTTAAATATTACTGTTCCAGTGGCGATTCATTTAGACCATGGTTCAAGTTTCGAAAAATGTAAAGAAGCAATTGACGCTGGATTCACTTCAGTTATGATTGATGCTTCTCATAGCCCATTCGAAGAAAATGTTGAAATCACATCTAAAGTAGTTGAATACGCACATGAAAGAGGCGTTTCTGTAGAAGCTGAATTAGGTACAGTTGGGGGACAAGAAGATGACGTTGTTGCTGACGGCGTAATCTATGCAGATCCTAAAGAATGTCAAGAATTAGTTGAAAAAACTGGTATCGATACTTTAGCACCTGCATTAGGTTCAGTTCATGGACCATACAAAGGTGAACCTAAATTAGGCTTCAAAGAAATGGAAGAAATTGGTGCTTCTACTGGATTACCATTAGTATTACACGGTGGTACAGGTATCCCAACTAAAGACATTCAAAAAGCAATTCCTTACGGTACTGCGAAAATTAATGTAAACACTGAAAATCAAATTGCTTCAGCTAAAGCTGTTCGTGATGTATTAAATAACGATAAAGATGTTTACGATCCACGTAAATATTTAGGACCAGCACGTGAAGCAATTAAAGAAACTGTAAAAGGTAAAATTAAAGAATTCGGTACATCTAACCGCGCTAAATAATTTTATATCATATCGCTCTAAGACCATTGAAACGATGCTTTCAATGGTCTTTTTTATGCTATACTAAAATCAGAAATTCAATTATAAATATACACTTCACACGTTTAAACAGATATTAATTAAAATGAAACAATATTTATTTCATACATATACACAATTTTAACGATTAAATTATTGTAGAAGAGGTAATAATTTAATATCGATGTAAACTTGAATTAAGTAGAACACGAATTAATGACGTTAAGTATAATAATTTTTCAAATAAATCATTTTCTGTAGCTAAGAATTGAAGTATTTTACAAACAAAGTAAAATTATTTTATAATGCTAATAATGTGAAATTTTAAAAAAGAAGGAAACAAAGGAGACAAATCGTATGGTTCAAGAGGTAATAAAAATAAGAGGTGGACAAACACTAAAAGGAGAAGTAGAAATTAGTGGTGCGAAAAATAGCGCTGTTGCTATTATCCCCGC
Source organism: Staphylococcus sp. HMSC036D05 (assembly GCF_001836225.1). NCBI lineage: Bacteria > Bacillati > Bacillota > Bacilli > Caryophanales > Staphylococcaceae > Staphylococcus > Staphylococcus sp. HMSC036D05. The sequence continues at coordinate 39,757 of NZ_KV827772.1, forward strand.
AACTTTATTAGCTCAAGGACATGTAAAGTTGGATGGTCTTCCTCAAATCTCTGATGTCAAAACTTTAGTGAGTTTGTTAGAAGATTTGAATATTAAAACGAAATTAAACGGTAAAGAATTAGAAGTAGATACTACTGAAATAGAAAATGCACCTTTACCTAACAATAAAGTTGAGTCACTACGTGCTTCATACTATATGATGGGCGCAATGCTTGGACGCTTCAAAAAGTGTGTAATTGGTTTACCAGGAGGATGTCCATTAGGACCTCGTCCAATAGATCAACATATTAAAGGGTTTAAAGCATTAGGCGCAGAAGTAGATGAATCGAGTGACACATCTATGAAGATAGAAGCTAAAGAATTAAAGGGAGCTAATATTTTCTTAGATATGGTCAGTGTAGGTGCTACGATTAATATTATGCTTGCAGCAGTTCATGCTAAAGGTCAAACTATCATTGAAAATGCCGCTAAAGAACCTGAAGTTGTAGATGTTGCAAATTTCTTAATGAGTATGGGAGCTAATATTAAAGGTGCAGGTACTACTACAATAAAAATTACAGGCGTTGAAACATTGAATGGTACAGAATACCAAATCATCCCTGATAGAATTGAAGCGGGTTCATATATGTGTATGGCTGCTGCAATGGGTGAAGAAGTGACATTAAATAACATCGTACCTAAGCATGTAGAAGCTTTAACGGTAAAATTAAGAGAACTTGGTGTCGACATCCAAATTGAAGACGAGAAAGCAATTATTCGTAAACAAGCGCCATATAAGAATGTAGATATTAAAACTTTAGTTTATCCAGGTTTTGCTACGGATCTTCAACAACCAATTACACCTCTATTATTTATGACGAACGGTCCTTCTTTTGTAACGGATACGATTTATCCAGCAAGATTTAAACATGTGGAAGAACTCAAACATATGGGAGCTAATATTTATTCTGATGAAGGCACTGCAACAATTAAACCATCTCACTTAAAGGGTGCAGAAGTTTATGCAAGTGACCTTCGTGCAGGCGCATGCTTGATTACGGCTGGGTTAATTGCTGAAGGTGTAACTACTATTTTCAACGTAAAACATATTTATAGAGGGTATACTAATATCGTTGAACACTTGAAATCACTCGGTGCAGATATTTGGACTGAAGAAATTTAAGATTTTGTGATATACTATTTATACTAATAATTGGGAGACAAAAGATACATGCCTACAATTATGAGCATATTTAATATGAGGTGAGGCAAATGGAAATCTGTCCATATCTTGAAGAAACCTTCAAAATTGTCGGTCGGAGTTGGAATGGACTTATTATTAACTATTTATCTAGATGTGAAAGTCATTCTGCTCACTTTTCCGATATGAAAAGAGATTTAAAAACAATTACTCCTAGAGCTTTAAGTTTAAAATTAACTGACTTAGGAGAATGGAATCTTGTTGAAAAGAAAATTATTTCTTCAAGTCCTATAGAAATTGTGTATGAATTGACTGATAAAGGACATGCATTAGCAGAAGCATTGAAGCCTATGGAAGAATGGGCACAAAAATATGTCGAATTAGAAACGAATGCTTCAAAATAAATCTAAGTAAAATATTTAGTCAGAAATTGCTTACGGAGTTCAACTTTGTAGGCAATTTTTTTGTGCAATAAAGGGCATTTCGTTTATAGTTACTAAACGGAAAATAAATAACGCTCAATTTATTCCAATTATATTGATGTTTAAAGTAGGCTTTCAAAGGATATTTAATATATATAACTATTTCGAAGGAGTGAAGATTGAATATGAGAAATTTCACTAAACAATATATTAACGGCGAATGGGTTGATAGTGCGAGTGGCGAAACAATAGACGTAATCAATCCTGCAACTGAAGAAGTGATGGGTTCAGTAGCAAAAGGTAATGCAGATGACGTCAACAAAGCAGTAGAAGCTGCTGATAGCGTTTATGTACAATTCCGTCATAGCTCTGTTGAAGAGAGAAGAGATTTACTAGATAGAATTGTAAAAGAGTATGAAAATAGAAAAGAAGATATCATTGAAGCAATTACTGATGAACTTGGTTCACCATTATCCGTTTCTGAAAATGTACATTACCAAATGGGATTAGATCATTTTACAGCTGCAAGAGATGCGCTAGATAACTTTGAATTTGAAGAACAACGTGGTGATGACTTAGTAGTTAAAGAAGCAATCGGGGTAGCTGGATTAGTAACACCATGGAACTTCCCAACTAACCAAACATCATTGAAATTAGCTGCAGCATTTGCGGCAGGTAGTCCAGTCGTGTTAAAACCTTCTGAAGAAACACCATTTGCGGCAATTATCTTAGCTGAAATCTTCGACAAAGTTGGTGTACCTAAAGGTGTATTCAACTTAGTAAATGGTGATGGTGAAGGTGTAGGTAATCCATTAAGTGAACATCCTAAAGTAAGAATGATGTCATTTACTGGTTCAGGCCCTACAGGTTCTAAAATTATGGAAAAAGCAGCAAAAGATTTCAAAAAAGTATCTCTTGAATTAGGTGGTAAATCACCTTACATCGTATTAGATGATGTTGATATTCAAGAAGCTGCTAAAGCGACGACTGGCAAGGTTGTCAACAATACTGGACAAGTTTGTACTGCAGGTACACGTGTACTAGTTCCTGAAAGCATTAAAGAAGATTTCTTAACTGCAGTGAAAGAACAATTTAGTCAAGTTAAAGTTGGTAATCCTAGAGAAGAAGGCACACAAGTTGGTCCAATTATAAGTAAAAAACAATTCGACCAAGTTCAAGATTATATTGATAAAGGTGTTAACGAAGGTGCTGAACTCTTCTACGGTGGTCCTGGCAAACCAGAAGGATTAGATCAAGGTTACTTCGCTCGTCCAACTATTTTCATCAATGTGGACAATCAAATGACTATTGCTCAAGAAGAAATCTTTGGTCCTGTAATGTCTGTAATCACTTATAATGATTTAGATGAAGCCATTGAAATTGCGAATGATACTAAATATGGTTTAGCCGGATACGTTATCGGTAAAGATCAAGACACATTACGCAAAGTAGCACGCTCAGTAGAAGCCGGTACAATTGAAATCAATGAAGCTGGCAGAAAACCAGACCTACCATTTGGTGGCTATAAACAATCAGGTTTAGGTCGCGAATGGGGCGATTACGGTATTGAAGAATTCTTAGAAGTTAAATCAATTGCTGGATATTTTAAATAATTGAATAAATAGATTAAATCTTGCAATTAAACGATGCACGGAACTATTTTAGTTCCGTGTTTTGTTTTTATTGTTATATTTTCTAAATTCATTTTGTAATTAAAATGAAAATTTGCTATAGTTATTCTAGTATTTAGAAGGTTAAGACACATATGAACGTGAAAAAGTAGTTAACTTTGCTTTGTTTTTATAAAAGTTAAAAAAGTTTTCGCAAGGTTAAATTTTGAAACTTTTCATCAAAACCTACTAAAAACGTTTAATATGTCAGAGCCTCGCAACATAAAAAATAACGAAATGGGTGCAAGTCTATGCCTGAAAGAGAACGAACGTCTCCTCAGTATGAATCTTTCCACGAACTTTACAAGAACAATACTACTAAAGAGCTCACTCAAAAAGCCAAATCTTTAAAATTGACGAATTATAGTAAATTAAATAAAAAAGAATTAGTTTTAGCCATCATGGAAGCTCAAATGGAGAAAGATGGCAATTACTACATGGAAGGTATCTTGGATGATATACAACAAGATGGATATGGTTTCCTTAGAACAGTCAACTATTCTAAAGGTGAGAAAGATATTTATATTTCTGCCAGCCAAATTCGACGTTTTGAAATTAAACGTGGCGATAAAGTAACTGGTAAAGTCCGTAAGCCTAAAGATAATGAGAAATATTATGGATTACTCCAAGTTGACTTTGTTAATGATCAGAATGCAGAAGAAGTAAAAAAACGTCCTCACTTCCAAGCGTTAACACCTCTATATCCTGAAGAAAGAATCTTATTAGAAACAGCTCCAACTAATTATTCTACTCGTATTATGGATTTAGTGACGCCGATTGGTTTAGGTCAACGTGGGTTAATCGTAGCTCCGCCTAAAGCTGGTAAAACAAGTTTATTAAAAGAAATTGCAAATGCGATTGCAGCGAATAAACCAGAAGCAAAACTCTTTATTTTACTTGTAGGTGAGCGTCCAGAAGAAGTGACAGATATTGAAAGATCTGTTGAATCTGCGGAAGTTGTACATTCTACATTCGATGAGCCGCCAGAACATCACGTTAAGGTAGCTGAATTATTACTAGAGCGTGCCAAGCGTTTGGTTGAAATTGGTGAAGATGTCATCATCTTAATGGATTCAATTACACGTTTAGCTCGTGCATACAACCTTGTTATTCCACCAAGTGGTCGAACATTATCTGGTGGTTTAGATCCAGCATCTCTTCATAAACCGAAAGCCTTTTTCGGTGCAGCGAGAAATATTGAAGCAGGGGGAAGCTTAACTATTTTAGCTACAGCACTTGTTGAAACTGGATCAAGAATGGATGATATGATTTACGAAGAATTCAAAGGTACAGGAAACATGGAACTTCATCTTGATCGTAAATTATCAGAACGTAGAATATTCCCAGCCATTGATATTGGTAGAAGTTCTACGCGTAAAGAAGAATTACTTATTTCGAAAGCCGAACTCGATTCATTATGGCAATTACGTAATTTATTTACAGACTCTACTGATTTTACAGAACGCTTCATCCGAAAATTAAAACGCTCGAAAAATAATAAAGAATTTTTCACTCAATTACAAAAATCAGCCGAAGAAAGCACGAAAACAGGTAAACCAATTATCTAACGAATATTGATAAAGGGTTGCGTTTTAAATTGATTCCTATTATAATTACACAGTATTGGGTAAAAAACTCACAAATAACTCTGTTCCAGATGGTTCAGGGCAAAGGAGCTGAAAGAAATGAAACAAGGAATTCATCCTGAATACCACAAAGTTATCTTTTTAGATACAACTACAAACTTTAAATTCTTAAGTGGTTCTACTAAAACATCTTCAGAAACTATGGAATGGGAAGATGGAAATGAATACCCAGTTATTCGTTTAGACGTATCTTCTGATTCACATCCATTCTATACTGGCCGTCAAAAATTCGCTGCTGCGGATGGTCGTGTGGAACGCTTCAACAAAAAGTTTGGTTTCAAATCAAACAACAACTAATTTTGAATTTCAACTGTCTACGTATCCATTATTATGGGATTGTAGACAGTTTTTTTATTTTGGATATTTTCGTTACAATAAATGAGGGTTGAGAGTTAAGTTCCTAAATTGTTTGTAATAAGTGAGTATCATTGCTTAATTTAGAATAATACTTTGAAAATGCATTTAACTACATAAAAAATATGATATAATTAAGCGATTATGTTTTGAAAAAAGGTGGAACTCTCAATGTATGAAACGTACCATTCCGGATGGATTGAAACTATTACTGGAAGTATGTTTAGTGGTAAATCCGAGGAGTTAATACGTCGATTAAGACGTGGGATTTATGCGAAACAGAAAGTAGTCGTGTTCAAACCGGCAATTGATGATCGTTACCATAAAGAAAAGGTCGTCTCCCATGATGGTAATGAGATTGAAGCGATAAATATTTCTACGGCTAGAGAAATTTTAAATCAAGATTTACACAATGTAGATGTTATCGGAATAGATGAAGTGCAATTCTTTGATGATGAGATTGTCAATATAGCAGAACAACTTGCTGAAAATGGTCATAGAGTTGTTGTAGCAGGTCTTGATATGGATTTTAGGGGAGAACCATTTGAACCTATGCCAAAGTTATTAGCGGTAAGTGAACAGGTAACTAAACTGCAAGCGGTATGTGCCGTTTGTGGCTCACCATCAAGCCGTACGCAACGATTAATCAATGGTGAACCAGCTAAAATTGATGATCCAATTATATTAGTTGGTGCAAATGAAAGTTACGAACCACGTTGTAGAGCGCATCATATTGTGGCTCCAAGTGAAAATGAGAAGGAGGAAATGTAGTGTTTGATCAATTAGATATAGTTGAAGAGCGATATGAACAATTAAATGAAATGTTAAGTGACCCTGATGTTGTCAATGATTCAGATAAATTAAGAAAGTATTCTAAAGAACAAGCAGATTTACAGAAAACGGTAGATGTTTATCGTAGTTATAAATCGAAAAAAGAAGAATTAGAAGATATCGAAGAAATGTTAAGAGAAACTTCTGATAAAGAAGAAGTTGAGATGCTTAAAGAAGAAAGTACTGCATTAAAAAATGAATTACCAGAAATGGAAGAAGAACTGAAAATTTTATTAATACCTAAAGATCCAAATGATGAAAAAGACGTTATCGTTGAGATTCGTGCTGCTGCTGGAGGAGATGAGGCAGCTATTTTTGCCGGAGATTTAATGAGAATGTACTCTAAATATGCCGAAGCAAATGGCTTTAAGACTGAAATAGTCGAAGCATCAGAAAGTGATCATGGTGGTTATAAAGAAATCAGTTTTTCAGTATCTGGTAGTGGCGCATATAGTAAACTGAAATTTGAAAATGGGGCACATCGTGTGCAACGTGTACCAGAAACAGAATCAGGCGGTCGTATTCATACATCTACTGCTACAGTAGCAGTTCTACCTGAAGTAGAGGATGTTGAAATTGAAATACGCAATGAAGACTTGAAAATTGATACGTATCGTTCAAGTGGTGCGGGTGGTCAGCACGTCAATACAACTGACTCAGCTGTCCGTATTACTCACTTGCCAACGGGTGTAATTGCGACATCTTCTGAGAAATCTCAAATTCAAAACCGTGAAAAAGCAATGAAAGTGTTGAAAGCACGTTTATATGATATGAAATTACAAGAAGAGCAACAAAAATATGCATCTCAAAGAAAGTCGGCAGTAGGGACAGGGGACCGTTCTGAACGTATTAGAACTTATAATTACCCACAAAGTCGTGTGACTGACCACCGTATTGGTTTAACACTGCAAAAGCTCGGCCAAATCATGGAAGGACATTTAGATGAGATTATCGACGCGCTCACACTTTCTGAACAAACTGAGAAATTGAAAGAATTAAATAATGGTGAATTATAAAGAAAAGCTTGAAGAAGCTATCCAACTCACTTTAGATAAAGGATATGAACAAAGTAGAGCAGAATGGTTATTCTTAGATGTTTTTCAATGGTCTAGGACAGATTATCTTATTCATAGTCAGGAATTAATGTCACAGGCTGATATTTCGAAATTTGATTTAGCGCTACATAGAATGTTGAAGGGAGAACCGATTCAATATATTGTAGGTTTCCAATCATTTTATGGATATAAGTTTAAAGTTGATGCCAACTGTCTTATCCCACGTCCGGAAACTGAAGAAGTGATGCTTCATTTTCTTAAATTATGTCGTAATAAAGATGGTGTAGTAGATATAGGAACAGGTAGTGGAGCAATTGCAGTCACTCTGAAATTGCTTCGCCCCGATTTAGATGTCTATGCTACAGATTTATATGAAGATACTTTAAATGTGGCTAGAAACAATGCGGATACCCATCAACAGGATATTCACTTTCTTCAAGGAAATGCGTTAAAGCCATTAATTGAGAAGGGGATTAAAGTAGATGGCTTAATTTCGAATCCTCCTTATATTGATGAAGCGGAATCTAAAGACATGGATGATACGGTACTTCAATTTGAACCTCACCATGCACTTTTTGCTGAAAATAAAGGCTATGCTATTTATGAGGACATCTTAAAAGATTTACCACAAGTAATGAATGAAAATGGACATGTTGTTTTTGAAATTGGTTATAATCAAGGTGAAAAATTGAAGTCGATCGTGACAACAATGTATCCAAACAAAGAAGTAGAAGTGATACGAGACATTAATGGGCATCAGCGTATCGTATCTATTAAATGGTAATTCAACTTTCAATTGTTAAGTGTATATTTAATCGTGGTTTCAATAAATAAAAAATGTTTAACCATATGTTGTGTTACTAATATAATCATTATAAATATAAGATGGGTGGGACTTTAAATTCAACAAACGACTAACTGAATTAAGTTCCACTCTTTTTTCCGGACATGATATAAATTAGAAAGAGGTGAAGAAAATGGAAACTCACATTTGGGATGTTCGGGCCTTTAAAGATAACTTACATCAATATCCATATATAAATTATATCAAAGATACCGTGATTAAAGGTGGATTAGTAGCGATTCCAACGGAGACGGTATATGGGTTAGGTGCAAATGCAAAAGATGAAGAAGCAGTTAAAAAGATTTATGAAGCTAAGGGTCGACCTTCTGACAATCCTTTAATCGTTCATGTACATCATAGAAAGCAACTGGATAATTTTGTTGAACATGTTGATGAACGTGTTTCAAAACTAATGGATGCATTTTGGCCTGGGCCTATTTCCTTTATTTTACCGCTTAAATCAGGTTATTTATGTGAAACAGTAACAGGGGGATTGAATTCCATTGCTGTTCGTATGCCTAGTCATAAAATAGGAAGAGCGTTACTTCAAGTTATAGATGAACCCATTGCTGCACCAAGTGCTAACTTAAGTGGTCGCCCATCACCTACGACATTTGACCATGTGTTTCATGACTTAAATCATAAAATTGACGGTATTGTAAACGGTGATCAAAGTGAAGAAGGGCTCGAGAGTACAGTTCTTGATTGCACGCAGTTTCCATTTCGCATTGCGCGTCCAGGCTCAGTAACGAAAGAGATGATTGAGAAAGTCTTACCAGAAAGTGTGCAAGATATTCATTTTACTGAAAATGAAAAGCCTATTGCGCCAGGTATGAAATATAAACATTATTCGCCAGATACTCCTCTTACAATTATTGAAAATATAAATCATAAAATTGATAATAATGAGAAATGGAAAGATACTGCTTTTATTTTTCCTGAAAGTATGAAATCTTTACTACCGGAAAGTGCACAGTTCATTTCTTTATGTAAGAATGCTCAAGATATTAAAACTGCTAACCACAATTTATATAGCATCTTGCATTCAATAGATCGCTCTAGTGACATTCAACGTGCTTTTATTTTCGGATTTGAAAAAAAGGATCAATCTGAGGCAATTATGAATAGAATGCTCAAAGCAGCAGGTAATGAAATAATTAAAGGTGATACGCTATGAAAATCATATTTGTATGTACAGGAAATACATGTCGTAGTCCATTGGCAGAAAGTATTGCTAAAAAGTTATTGCCAAATGATGATATTCAATCACGTGGATTATTTGCGATGGATGGACAAGCTATTTCAGAAGCATCGTTACAACTTATTCATGATCATCATTTGCCTGAGCCTACGAATGCCCAACAGTTAGGCATAGATGATTTAGAAGCGGATTTAATTTTAACGATGTCTAAATCTCATAAAGAATTGATTATGGCACAATATGGTCAGCATTCAAATGTTTATACACTCAATGAATACGTCAATGTTAATGGTGAAATTGCAGATCCTTATGGGGCTCCTGCAGAAGTATATGAACAAACGTATCACAAGATTTACGATTTAGTTAAGAAAATGAAAACCACTCGGGATTAAATTATATATAATTAGTATATGTTAGGCTTTAAATAAGTTATAATTAGGGAGTATAGCAGGTTTGCTATGTTCCTTTTTATTTTATACAAAGGGGTGGGTTCAAATGCGTGATTTACAAAAACTGCTTGACGAACTAAAAGATATGTCGTTCTTTAAGAAAGGCGAATTGTGTATCATTGGATGTTCAACTTCAGAAGTGATTGGTGAAAAAATTGGTTCAGTGGGATCAATGGATATTGCTAAAGAAATTTTTGAAGCATTGAAACAAATTGAAAAGGATACAGGCGTGTCGTTTGTCTTTCAAGGATGTGAACATATCAATAGGGCGATTACAATGGAAAGCACAAATTTCAACCCACTGACTATGGAAGAAGTTACTGTTGTTCCAGATGTACATGCAGGTGGAAGTTTATCCACTTATGCTTATCAACATATGAAAGATCCAATTGTAGTAGAACATATTACTGTTCCAAAAGGTATAGATATTGGTCAAACATTAATTGGTATGCATATTAAACATGTTTGTGTTCCAGTTAGAACAAGTGTTAAACAAGTTGGAGAAGCTATCGTTACCATAGCAACATCAAGACCTAAGAAAATTGGTGGCGAACGTGCTAAATATCATTAATATTAAGGAAGAAGGGGATTTTTTATGTCTTATATCGAAAAACAGGATAAAGTTATTTTTGAAGCAATTCAAAAGGAGTACAACCGTCAAAACGGAAATATTGAATTAATTGCATCTGAGAATTTTGTATCTGAAGCTGTTATGGAAGCACAAGGCTCAGTTTTAACAAATAAATATGCAGAAGGATATCCTGGTCGCCGTTACTATGGTGGTTGTGAGTATGTAGATGTAACTGAAACTGTTGCAATCGACCGTGCTAAAGCATTATTTGGTGCTGAACATGTAAATGTGCAACCTCATTCAGGTTCTCAAGCCAATATGGCTGTATATCTAGTAGCCATTGAAATGGGAGATACTGTTTTAGGAATGAACTTAAGTCATGGAGGTCATTTAACACATGGCTCACCAGTGAATTTCAGTGGTAAATTCTATAATTTCGTTGAATATGGTGTAGATAAAGAAACTGAACGTATTAATTATGACGAAGTACGTCGATTAGCTTTAGAACATAAACCAAAATTAATTGTCGCTGGAGCTTCTGCATATTCAAGAACGATTGACTTCAAAAAGTTTAAAGAGATTGCGGACGAAGTTGGCGCTAAATTAATGGTAGATATGGCACATATTGCTGGATTAGTAGCAGCTGGTTTACATCCTAACCCTGTGGAATATGCTGATTTTGTTACGACTACGACACATAAAACTTTACGTGGACCTCGTGGGGGTATGATTTTATGTAAAGAAGAGTATAAAAAAGACATAGATAAGACAATCTTCCCTGGCATTCAAGGTGGACCTTTAGAACACGTAATTGCTGCTAAAGCCGTAGCATTTGGAGAAGCATTGCATAGCGACTTTAAAGTTTATCAACAACAAGTCATTAAAAATGCTCAAGCTTTGTCTAAAACTTTAATAGATGAAGGGTTTAGAGTTGTCTCAGGTGGCACAGATAACCATTTAGTAGCTGTTGATGTTAAAGGTTCTATTAATATTACTGGTAAAGTAGCAGAAGAAACACTTGATAAAGTAGGCATTACTTGTAATAAGAATACGATTCCATTTGATCAAGAAAAGCCATTTGTTACAAGTGGTATTAGACTTGGAACACCTGCAGCAACAACACGTGGTTTCGATGAATCAGCATTTGAGGAAGTAGCAAGAATCATTAGCTTAGCTTTAAAACATACAGATGATGAAGCTAAACTCAATGAAGCTAAAGAAAGAGTACACGCCCTTACTTCAAAATATCCACTATATGAATAATAGATAAACACATTGGAGGAATATGAAAATGAGTAAAGTACATGTTTTTGATCATCCGTTAATTCAACACAAATTAAGCTATATTAGAGACGCTCATACTGGTACGAAAGAATTCAGAGAGCTTGTAGATGAAGTAGGCATGTTGATGGCTTATGAAGTAACTAGAGATTTAGAGTTACAAGATGTTGAAATTCAAACACCTGTAACCAAAATGACAGCTAAGCGCTTAGCAGGTAAAAAATTGGCTGTTGTACCTATTTTGAGAGCAGGTTTAGGAATGACTGATGGCGTATTAAGCTTAGTTCCTGCTGCAAGAGTAGGGCATATTGGCTTGTACAGAGACCCAGAAACACTTAAAGCTGTAGAGTACTTTGCCAAATTACCTCAAGATATCGATGAGAGACAAATTATTGTTGTTGATCCAATGTTAGCAACAGGCGCTTCAGCTATAGAAGCCATTTCATCATTAAAACAACGTGGTGCGAAAAGTATTCGTTTTATGTGCTTAATCGCTGCACCCGAAGGTGTTGAAAAGATGCAAGAAGCACATCCTGATGTTGACATTTATATCGCAGCACTTGATGAAAAGCTAAATGATAAAGCATACATTACACCTGGTTTAGGTGATGCTGGTGATAGATTGTTTGGTACTAAATAATAGATTCGGAGATAGATATTTTTGAAGAAAAAAATTATGACCATTTTCGGAACAAGACCTGAAGCTATTAAGATGGCACCACTTGTAAAAGCATTAGAAAAAGATCCTGAGTTGGAGCCTATAGTTGTTGTTACAGCACAACATAGAGAAATGCTTGATTCAGTTTTGAAGACGTTTAATATCGTTCCTCATCATGATTTAAATATCATGAAAACAGGGCAAACATTGTCTGGTATTACATCGAAATCGATGGTTCAACTTGAGGACATAATTAAATCTGAAGTGCCAGATATGGTTCTTGTACACGGTGATACAGTCACTACATTCTCAGGAGCACTTGCTGCATTTTATAATCAAACACCAATCGCTCATGTTGAAGCAGGTTTAAGAAGTTACGATAAATATTCTCCATTTCCTGAGGAGATGAACAGACAAATGGTTGGGGTAATGGCAGACTTGCATTTTGCCCCAACTCTTAATGCAGCAACGAATTTAATTAATGAAGGTAAGGCTTCTGACAAAGTAGTTGTCACAGGTAATACAGCTATTGATGCAATGGATTATACAATTGATGATCAGTATACATCTCAAATTATTGATAAACATAGAAATAAAAAGTTTATTCTACTTACTGCACACAGAAGAGAAAATATTGGTCAACCAATGAAAAATGTGTTTAAAGCAGTGAGAAGGTTAATTGAAGATTACGATGATTTAGTTTTAGTATATCCAGTACACATGAATCCTAAAGTAAGGGAATTAGCTGAAACATACTTAGGCAATCATGAACGCATAGAACTCATTGAACCTTTAGATGTTGTTGATTTTCATAATTTTGCGAAACATGCATATCTTATTATGACAGATTCAGGTGGTATTCAAGAAGAAGCGCCATCATTGCATAAACCAGTCCTTGTGCTTAGAGAGACGACTGAACGACCTGAGGGGGTAGAGGCAGGTACCTTGAAAGTTGTGGGTACCGATGAGCAACAAGTTTATAACGCAACGAAACAATTATTAGATAATGAAATTGTTTATAACAAAATGAGCCATGCAATGAATCCATATGGAGACGGCAAAGCTAGTTTAAGAATTGTGGAGCATATCAAATTCTACTTTGGCTTATTAGATAAAAAACCTAATCATTTTAAATAACGAAAAAATTGCATTGATATATTTTGTGAATATTTTGTGACGAAAATGTCTTAAAATTTAACAAGACTTTGAATGGAATTGACACCGTACAATAGCCTGTATTATCATTTAGATTGTATGAGTGGAACGGTTTACATGATTGGTATAAGACACTCGGAGGCATATAAATGAGTCGTTTCTACATCATTTTCAAACAATATATCCAATATTATCTCTATCTCTTGATAATACTTGGGATATTGTATCTAATTGTACCCCGCCCTTTTATTTTAGGTTTATTGATAGGTGCATGTGGTTCTTTGGTTAATACATACATCTTTGAAAGCTATTTGGCAAAGGCTAAAGAGAAAGATGCTATACATATATCAACGGGCAATATTTGGAGATATTTAGTAGCAATCATTGCGTGTTTGTTATGGTTTTTCTTTAAGAATCACATCAATATCATAGGTGTATTAATTGGTTTAATGATTTCTTATATTGTAATCATATTGCGCCCTCTACTTAAAAGGGAGTAAAAATTTAATATGAAAGAGGTGAGTTTATGGATCACAAATCCCCACTCGTCAGTTGGAACGTGTTTGGATTCGATATCGTCTTTGACATGGCCAGTGTTATGATGGTAGTTATTACAGCGATTTTGGTTTTCATCATAGCTATAATATGTACACGTAATCTTAAAAAACGACCAACTGGAAAGCAAAACTTCATTGAATGGGTATTTGATTTTGTAAGAGGTATCATTGAAAGTAATATGGCTTGGAAAAAAGGTGGTCACTTCCACTTCTTAGCAGTGACATTAATTCTTTTCATTTTTGTAGCCAATATGCTTGGTTTACCATTCGCTATTATTACTAAAGATCATTATTTGTGGTGGAAATCGCCAACAGCTGATGCAACGGTGACTCTTACGTTATCTACAACTATGATTTTACTAACGCATTTTTATGGTATTAAAATGCGTGGACCTAAAGCATATGCAGCTGGATACTTTAAACCTTTCTGGCCACTTGCAATCATTAATGTATTTGAAGAATTTACATCTACATTAACGTTAGGTTTACGACTTTATGGGAATATCTTTGCTGGTGAATTACTACTAAGTTTACTAGCAGGATTAATTTTCGAACAACCAGCATGGGGTTGGATTATTAGTATTCCAGGTTTAATCGTTTGGCAAGCTTTCTCAATCTTTGTTGGCACAATCCAAGCGTATATCTTCATTATGCTTTCAATGGTTTACATGTCACATAAAGTGGCAGATGGACACTAAATTAATTTAATAATTATATACAATTCTTAGGAGGAAAATTTATTATGAATTTAATCGCAGCGGCAATCGCAATTGGTTTATCAGCATTAGGTGCAGGTATCGGTAACGGTCTTATCGTATCTAGAACAGTTGAAGGTGTAGCACGTCAACCAGAAGCACGTGGTCAATTAATGGGTATCATGTTCATTGGTGTTGGTTTAGTTGAGGCTTTACCTATCATCGGTGTTGTAATTGCGTTCATGACATTTGCTGGATAAGACATATTAAGGCGAAGTCTGTTACAAGACTATCGCCGTTCGTTTTGTTTTTTATAGCTTAGTGATTATATCGACGAAAGGAGTGTCATGAGCCCGTGACTGCAACAGCTAATACATTCGTTCTAGGTGCAGGTGTACAATGGGGAACAATGCTTGTAACTATAGCCACATTCGTAGTACTACTTGCACTATTAAAGAAATTTGCTTGGGGTCCATTAAAAGAAGTAATGGACAAACGTGAGCGTGATATCAATAAAGATATCGACGATGCTGAACAAGCTAAAGTTAACGCTCAAAAACTTGAAGAAGAAAATAGAAAGACACTTAAAGAGACTCAAGATGAAGTTCAAAAAATCTTAGACGATGCTAAGATTCAAGCTCGTAAGCAACATGAAGAAATTATTCATGAAGCAAACGTAAGAGCTAACGGCATGATTGAAACTGCTCAAAGTGAAATTAACAGTCAAAAAGAACGTGCGCTTGCTGATATCAACAATCAAGTATCTGAACTATCAGTATTAATCGCATCTAAAGTTCTTAGAAAAGAAATTTCAGAGCAAGATCAAAAAGCATTAGTTGAAAAGTATTTAAAAGAGGCAGGGGATAAATAATGGTAAAGGTAGCAAAAAAATATGCCAAAGCATTATTTGATGTCTCTAACGATACAAATCAATTAGATGTAGTATATGAAGATTTAGAAACGATTAGTCATTCATCTTTTGACTACATTAAAAGTTTAAAAGCGATTGATAGTAACCCTTCATTAACAGCAAATGAACGTAAAACGTTCGTTAATGAGGTTTATAGCAGTGCAAATGAATATGTTGTTAACACGCTAAAAGTTTTAGCAGATAACCGTCATTTATCATATATTGAAGATGTATTTAGAGCTTTTCAAAGCTTATATAATGCACACTACAATCAAGACTTTGCAATTGTAGAGTCAACTTATGAATTAAGTGAAGATGAATTATCAAGAATCGAACAATTAATTAAGAATCAAACACATTTATCTAGAGTAATTGTAAGCACTAAAATCAATCCAGACTTAATCGGTGGATTTAGAGTGAAGGTCGGTACAACTGTGATGGACGGTAGTGTTAAAAATGACCTTGTTCAATTACAAAGAAAATTTGAAAGAGCTAACTAATATTTAAAGAGGAGTGACATAGATGGCCATAAAAGCTGAAGAAATCAGTGCATTACTTCGCTCACAGATTGAAAATTATGAGTCTGAAATGTCCGTAACTGATGTCGGTACTGTACTTCAAATTGGTGATGGTATTGCATTAATTCACGGATTAAACGACGTTATGGCTGGTGAGCTAGTAGAATTCCACAACGGCGTGCTAGGTTTAGCGCAAAACCTTGAAGAGTCTAATGTTGGTGTGGTTATTTTAGGACCATACAACGAAATTAGTGAAGGTGACGAAGTTAAACGTACAGGTCGTATTATGGAAGTACCAGTAGGAGACGAATTAATCGGAAGAGTCGTTAATCCACTTGGTCAACCTATTGATGGGCAAGGTCCTATTAATTCAACTAAAACACGTCCAGTTGAGAAAAAAGCAACTGGTGTTATGGATCGTAAATCAGTTGATCAACCATTACAAACTGGTATTAAAGCAATCGATGCGTTAGTACCAATTGGTCGCGGTCAACGTGAGTTAATTATCGGTGACCGTCAAACTGGTAAAACAACTGTTGCTATCGACTCAATTCTTAACCAAAAAGACCAAGATACGATTTGTATCTATGTTGCAATTGGTCAAAAAGATTCAACAGTTCGTGCAAATGTAGAAAAATTAAGACAAGCCGGAGCTTTAGATTACACAATCGTTGTATCAGCTTCAGCAGCTGATCCAGCTCCATTACTATATATTGCGCCTTATGCTGGTGTAACTATGGGTGAAGAGTTCATGTTTAATGGTAAACATGTTCTTATCGTATATGATGATTTAACTAAACAAGCAGCAGCTTACCGTGAATTATCATTACTATTACGTAGACCTCCAGGTCGTGAAGCGTACCCAGGTGATGTATTCTACTTACATAGTAGATTATTAGAAAGAGCAGCAAAACTTAACGATGAGTTAGGTGGCGGTTCGATTACAGCATTACCAATTATCGAAACACAAGCTGGTGACATTTCAGCGTATGTACCAACTAACGTTATTTCAATTACTGATGGACAAATCTTCTTACAATCAGACTTATTCTTCTCTGGTGTAAGACCAGCTATTAACGCTGGACAATCAGTATCTCGTGTTGGTGGTTCAGCTCAAATCAAAGCTATGAAAAAAGTAGCCGGAACGTTACGTTTAGATTTAGCTTCTTACCGTGAGTTAGAATCATTCGCACAATTTGGTTCTGATTTAGATGAATTTACTGCACAAAAATTAGAACGTGGTAAACGTACTGTAGAAGTTCTAAAACAAGACCAAAACCATCCTCTACCTGTTGAATATCAAGTGTTAATTATTTATGCATTAACAAAAGGTTATTTAGACGATATTCCTGTGGAAGATATTACTCGATTTGAAGATGAATTAAACCACTGGGCAGATGCGAATGCAACTGAATTATTAAGTGAAATCAGAGAAACTGGTGCTTTACCAGATGCTGATAAATTTGATTCTGCTATTACAGAATTCAAAAAAAGTTTTAATAAATCAGAACAATAATTCTACCTAAATAGAATGTAACTGCGAAATTGAGAGTACATTTAAGACGTCACTTCATTTTGAAAGTTTAAAGTGAAGCGTTAATACTCTAAATAATAAGGTGGTGAGATAATGGGCTCTCTAAAAGAGATAGATAATCGAATAAAATCGACAAAAAAGATGAAACAAATTACTAAGGCCATGAACATGGTATCTAGTTCTAAATTACGTAGAGCTGAGAAAAATACTAAACAGTTCAGACCTTACATGGAAAAAATGCAAGATGCTATTACAGCAGTAGCAGGTGCAAATAGTTCCTCAAATCATCCTATGCTTAAACCAAGAGATGTTAAACGTAGTGGTTATTTAATTATTACGAGTGATAAAGGTTTAGCAGGAGCATATAGTACGAACGTATTAAAAAGCTTAGTGAATGATATTAAATCTAAACACAAAGATAACAGTGAATACAGTATTATCGTTTTAGGTCAACAAGGTGTAGATTTCTTTAACAATAGAGGTTATGAAATCGAAAGTTCTTTAGTAGATTTACCAGATCAACCTTCATTTAAATCAGTTCAAGCGATTGCGAAACATGCGATTGATTTATATAGTGAAGAAAATATTGACGAATTAACTATTTACTATAGTCACTATGTGAGTGTTTTAGAAAATAAACCAACAACAAAACAAGTTTTACCATTATCTCAAGAAGATTCTAGCCAAGGTCATGGTCAAATGTCATCTTATGAATTTGAACCAGATAAAGAATCTATTTTAAGCGTTATTCTACCGCAATACGTTGAAAGCTTAATCTACGGTACTATCCTAGATGCTAAAGCTAGTGAGCATGCTTCTCGTATGACTGCAATGAAAAATGCTTCTGATAATGCGACTGAACTTATTGATGATCTATCATTAGAATACAATAGAGCGAGACAAGCAGCGATCACTCAACAAATTACTGAAATTGTTGGTGGTTCAGCAGCTCTTGAATAATATTAAAAGGAGGAAATCAACATGGGAATTGGCCGTGTAACTCAAGTTATGGGTCCAGTAATCGATGTTCGTTTTGAACATAATGAAGTTCCTGATATTAACAATGCCCTACACATCGAAGTTCCTAAAGAAGATGGCACGCTTCATTTAACTCTTGAAGTTGCTCTTCAATTAGGTGATGATGTTGTACGTACAATCGCTATGGACTCAACTGACGGCGTTCAAAGAGGTATGGAAGTTAAAAATACAGGTAAAGATATCAGTGTACCTGTTGGTGATGCAACTTTAGGAAGAGTATTTAACGTATTAGGAGAAACAATCGATTTAGACGAAAAAATTGATGATTCAGTACGTCGCGATCCTATTCATAGACAAGCACCTGGCTTCGATGAATTATCTACTAAAGTAGAAATCTTAGAAACTGGTATTAAAGTAGTAGACTTATTAGCACCTTACATCAAAGGTGGTAAAATTGGATTATTCGGTGGTGCCGGAGTTGGTAAAACAGTTTTAATCCAAGAATTAATCAATAACATCGCTCAAGAGCACGGTGGTATTTCTGTATTCGCCGGTGTAGGTGAACGTACACGTGAAGGTAACGACCTTTATTATGAAATGAGCGACAGTGGTGTAATTAAGAAAACAGCGATGGTATTCGGTCAAATGAACGAGCCACCAGGTGCACGTATGCGTGTAGCATTATCAGGTTTAACAATGGCAGAATACTTCCGTGATGAAGAAGGTCAAGACGTGTTATTATTCATCGATAACATCTTCAGATTTACTCAAGCTGGTTCTGAGGTATCTGCATTATTAGGACGTATGCCTTCAGCCGTTGGTTACCAACCAACACTTGCTACTGAAATGGGTCAATTACAAGAACGTATTAGTTCAACTAATAAAGGTTCTGTAACATCTATCCAAGCAGTATTCGTACCAGCCGATGACTACACTGACCCTGCGCCAGCTACAACTTTCGCTCACTTAGATGCAACAACAAACTTAGAGCGTAAATTAACTGAGATGGGTATCTATCCAGCGGTAGATCCATTGGCTTCAACTTCAAGAGCTTTAGAACCATCAATCGTTGGTCAAGAACATTACGATGTAGCGCGTGAAGTTCAATCTACATTACAAAAATACAGAGAATTACAAGATATCATTGCTATTCTTGGTATGGATGAATTATCTGATGAAGATAAACAAACTGTAGAACGTGCACGTAGAATTCAATTCTTCTTATCACAAAACTTCCACGTAGCTGAACAATTCACTGGTCAAAAAGGTTCTTATGTACCTGTAAAAACGACAGTATCTGATTTCAGAGATATTTTAGATGGTAAATATGACCATATTCCAGAAGATGCTTTCCGTTTATTAGGTAGTATGGAAGACGTAATTGAAAAAGCCAAAGATATGGGTGTTGAAGTCTAATAATTAGGAGGTATGGATAATGAATACATTAAGCCTAAATATTGTCACTCCTAATGGTTCTGTCTACGATCGTGAAGATGTAGAACTAGCTGTATTACAAACGACAGCTGGTGAAATGGGTATCATGAGTGGACACATTCCAACAGTTGCCGCATTAAAAACTGGCTATGTTAAAGTTAACTTTCACAATGGTAATGAATATGTAGCAGTTAGTGATGGTTTTGTTGAAGTTAGACAACATAAATTATCAATTATCGTCCAAACAGCAGAAGCTGCTAACGAAATCGATGTTGAGAGAGCTAAATTAGCTAAGTCGAGAGCAGAATCACATTTAGAAAATGATGATGATAATAGTGACATTAATAGAGCCAAAAGAGCGTTAGAACGTGCTAACAACCGTTTACGTGTGGCTGAGTTTAAATAATAATCAAAAAGGTTCGATGGCGTGAGCAACGCTTTCGAACCTTTTTTAAATTCTAAATACCATTCATCTTTATTTACTAATTTATTAAAGTATCTTTATCACGTTATTTCGTGTACAATGTTATACAGTAATCTTGCGAAGGAGTTTAATATGGATTATCTGAGTCAATTTGCAATTGTACATCTTTTCTTACACGTCATATGTATTTGCATAGCTTATTGGGCTTTAAACTCTATTAGATTAGACCAATTTTTCAAAAAAGGTTATGCATTACAAGTGCAAGTCTGTATGATATTCGTAGCGATTTTATTAGGAACTTCAGTAAGTAATTTTATTGTTGATTTATTACAATATTCAACTCAAGTTAAATATTTATTAAAGTAATTCTAAAACTGTTATTTATATTGAATAATGGATATAATTATAGAATGAATATTAAATAAATAATCAGGGAAATGAAGAAGTAATAGGAGTTATAAGTGGAGGATTAAAGATGGATAAAATAGTAATCAAAGGTGGAAATCGATTAACAGGTGAAGTAAAAGTTGAAGGAGCAAAAAATGCGGTATTACCAGTTTTAACAGCTTCTTTACTAGCTTCAGAGGGTGAAAGTAAACTTGTTAATGTTCCAGCTTTAAGCGATGTAGAAACGATTAATAATGTTCTATCAACACTTAACGCAGATGTTTCTTATCATAAAGAAGAAAATGCTGTGACTGTTGATGCAACTAAAAAGCTAAATGAGGAAGCGCCATATGAATACGTGAGTAAAATGAGAGCGAGTATTCTAGTAATGGGACCATTGTTAGCAAGACTTGGTCATGCAATTGTAGCACTACCAGGGGGATGCGCAATTGGAAGTAGACCGATTGAACAACATATTAAAGGGTTCGAAGCACTAGGTGCTGAGATTCACTTAGAAAATGGTAATATCTATGCAAACGCCAAAAACGGATTAAAAGGGACACAAATTCATTTAGATTTCCCAAGTGTAGGTGCTACTCAGAATATTATTATGGCAGCGTCATTAGCATCTGGAAAGTCCATTATAGAGAATGCAGCTAAAGAACCCGAAATTGTCGATTTAGCTAACTACATTAATGAAATGGGCGGTAAAATTACAGGCGCAGGAACAGATACCATTACGATTCATGGTGTTGAAAAGTTACATGGTGTAGAACATTCAATTATTCCTGACAGAATTGAAGCAGGTACACTTTTAATTGCAGGTGCCATTACAAGAGGAGACATCTTTGTACGTGGTGCGATTAAAGAACATATGGCGAGCCTAGTTTATAAATTAGAAGAAATGGGAGTCAATTTAGATTATAAAGAAGATGGCATTCGTGTTTCTGCAGAAGGTGATTTAAATCCTGTTGACGTTAAAACATTACCTCATCCAGGGTTCCCTACAGATATGCAATCACAAATGATGGCTTTATTACTAACTGCAAATGGCCATAAAGTTATTACTGAAACAGTCTTCGAAAATAGATTCATGCATGTAGCTGAATTTAGAAGAATGAATGCAAATATTAATGTTGAAGGAAGAAGTGCCAAAATTGAAGGTAAAAGTCAATTACAAGGGGCACAAGTTAAAGCAACTGATTTAAGAGCTGCAGCAGCGTTAATCTTAGCTGGCTTAGTAGCAGATGGTACGACACAAGTGACTGAACTTAAACATCTAGACAGAGGCTATGTCAATTTACATGGTAAATTAAAAGATCTTGGTGCAGATATCCAACGTGTCAATGATTAAAATGAATACAACAAAGTTTCAAGTTTCGGAGGTTTAACATAATGGAAACAATTTTTGACTATAATCAAATTAAACAAATTATCCCACATAGACAGCCATTCTTATTGATTGATAGAGTAGTTGAATACGAAGAAGGTAAGAGATGTGTAGGGTTAAAACAAGTTTCTGGTAACGAACCATTTTTCCAAGGGCATTTTCCTGATTATGCAGTAATGCCAGGAGTATTAATTACTGAAGCATTAGCTCAAACTGGTGCTGTAGCAATGTTAAATAATGAAGAGAATAAAGGTAAGATCGCACTATTCGCTGGAATAGACAAATGTCGCTTTAAGAAGCAAGTCACACCTGGTGACACATTAATGTTAGAAGTAGAAATTACTAAGATTAAAGGTCCTATTGG
Organism: Staphylococcus sp. HMSC036D05; assembly: GCF_001836225.1. NCBI lineage: Bacteria > Bacillati > Bacillota > Bacilli > Caryophanales > Staphylococcaceae > Staphylococcus > Staphylococcus sp. HMSC036D05. The sequence goes on from NZ_KV827772.1 coordinate 62,265, forward strand.
TAAAGGTACTGCCAAAGCTACAGTGGATGGTCAATTAGCATGTAGTTGTGAACTTACATTTGCTATTCAAGATGCATAATTAATTCAATATATAACGAAACGGGTTCCTATTATTTTGCAATAGGAACCCGAATTTAATTTCTTTCAAATTTTTCATCTTTTAATTTTGGTTTAGATTGCATCATTCGGTTAAAGGTTTTTTTAAGTTCTTCTCCTGTTAATCCTTCGTCAACTAACTCTTCTAATAGGCTTTCTGCGTACACCTGTCTTAAAGTATAAATATGACATTCAAATACAACTGACATTGTTTTCTTAAATTTCGCAACGTTTTTGACAGTGGCATCAAAGAGTGCAGGATCATTAGCCGGTCTTGTTATAACTACTCTAATATCTAATAACTTTTGGTCTTTCATATAAGTTTGAAATGTTTCATAGTGTTCATTTGAAATAACGATTTCAAGTAGCCAGCCTGTGCCACTTCCTTCTTTATTTATAATAACGCCATCCTCGATTTCATATTCTGAAACGCCACCATTTTCATTTACAATCTGAAATCGTACTGCCTTAAATGTCTTCATTATTTCACATCCCATTTGTTTTTTAAAAATATACAATAAATTAAATAACAAGCAGTGTTGTACTTATTTAATCATTATTTTCTTTAAATATATCAAAAATATACTACAAATAGCTAACGTTTTAGGGATATTTGTCACTTTGACCAAATGATCCCTCCTCAATTAAGATGTATTACAAGAAGGAGGTGACACATGTTAAATAAAATAGTAATTGTTGGTAGGTTAACTAAAGATGCCCAAATATATGAAAAGGAGGATAGTAGAGTTGCAACGTTTTGTGTAGCAACAGAAAGAAATTACAAAGACGAAAATAATGAAGTTTCGAGCGACTATTTACTTTGTAAGGCATTTGGTAAAACAGCTACGAATATTGAAAAATATACCAGTCAAGGTACTTTAGTAGGGATAACTGGACAAATGCGTTCAAGAAAATATGAAAAAGAAGGGCAAACACATTTTGTAACCGAACTATATGTAGAAACAATTAAATTCATGTCTCCCAAAACAAAAAGTAACGAAATTATCTCTCAAAATCAATTTGACGAAGACACTTATCACTCAGACGAATTTGAAACTATCAATATATAATAATTAACTCCCCCTAAACTCCATCTTATTTTAATAAAACTTAAATTATCCTTTTCTTTCAATTATACTCAAGCGACCTACTTTAATCGGCCAATATTAAAGAATAGGTCGCTTTTATAAATCCTTATTTTTAGCCCCAACATACATACAATTATCTGACAGATTTCATTTATATTACAGATACATTTTGCAATCGAAACAAATTCAAAACTGTCATGACAGTTTTGAATAGAATTTTAATTCTATTTATAATTAATTTTTAGTGTAATTCGAGTGTAAAAAAGTAACGGTTTTTTTTATTTCACTGTAACCTACACCGTATTTTCAGATGTTAGAGTGGTATTTGTAAATTAGTTAAGAAAACAAATCACTTTTAGGAGGATTTTTAATAATGAAAAAAACATTAATTGCATCATCATTAGCAGTAGGATTAGGCGTAGTAGCAGGTAACGCTGGTCATGACGCTCATGCAAGCGAAGCTACTAACGTAGATAAAGCAGAATTAGCACAAAAAGCACAATCAAATGATCAATCATTAAACGAAAGCCCTATCCAAGAAGGTGCTTATAACGTAACATTCGATTATAACGGCTTCACTTACCACTTCGAATCAGATGGTAATAACTGGAGCTGGAACTATGCACAAACTGGTCAAGCAACTCCACAACAAGATGTAAGCGAACAAGCTTCAGCTTCAAATAACCAAACTTCAGCTGAACAAGTAAGTGCACAACAACAATCTAACCAAGCTCAACCTGAGCAAACAGCTGCTCCACAAACTGAGCAAACTCAACAACCACAAGCTAAAGCAACTACTTCTTACAGTGCACCATCTAACAACACTTCAAGTAGTAAAGCATCAAGTGGTTCATCAGTAAATGTAAATTCTCATTTACAACAAATTGCTCAACGTGAATCAGGTGGCGACATTCATGCAATCAACCCATCTTCAGGCGCAGCTGGTAAATATCAATTCTTACAATCAACTTGGGATTCAGTAGCTCCAAGTCAATATAAAGGTCAATCACCAGCTAACGCTCCAGAAAGCGTACAAGATGCTGCAGCAGTTAAATTATACAACACTGCAGGCGCTAACCAATGGGTAACTGCATAATTTAAGTTTATGAGCCCAATTAACCATCTTCTCTCAATGAGAAGGTGGTTTTTTTCATGTTTTACAGCCCATTTGATTGATTTACAGGTATTCGTTTGATAATGTGATAAATGAAATACATCAATATAACTACTAGGGGAGCCATTTGGCTGAGATGAAGTGATTCAGACCCTTATAACCTGATTTGGTTAGTACCAACGTAGGAAAGTAGTCATAATCAAATAAGCATCTTTTTGCCTTGATCATGCTACTTTTCATTGTTGGAAAGTAGTTTTTTTATTATCCAAGGAGGCATACGAATGACATTTTCAAAAGAATTAAGGGAAGCAGCACAACCAATTATTGAAGATATTTATAATGATGGTTTTATTCAAGATTTACTCACAGGAACATTATCTAAACAGGCAGTCCGTCAATACTTAAGAGCAGATGCGTCTTATTTGAAGGAATTTAGTAATCTTTACGCTTTACTTGTACCCAAAGTGCCTACAATGGAGGATGTTAAATTTTTAGTAGAGCAAATAGAATTTATGTTAGAAGGTGAAGTTGAAGCACATGAAGTATTAGCAGACTATATCAATGAACCTTACAATGAAATTGTTAAAGAGAAGGTTTGGCCACCTAGTGGAGATCATTATATTAAACACATGTACTATAATGCATACGCTCATGAAAATGCAGCATATACAATAGCAGCGATGGCGCCTTGTCCATACGTATATGCAGTGGTAGCAAAACGTGCAATCAAAGACCCAGCCCTCAATAGAGACTCAATTACAGCAAAATGGTTCGATTTCTACAGTACTGAAATGGACCCGCTTGTAGAAGTATTCGACCAATTAATGGATCGCTTAACAAAAGAATGCACAAAAGTGCAAAAAGAAGAAATTAAAGAAAATTTCTTACAAAGTACCATTCATGAACGTAACTTCTTTAATATGGCTTATATTGATGAAAAATGGGATTTCGGAGGAGAAAAACATGAATAAACCTAAAATTGCATTAACCATCGCAGGAACAGATCCTACAGGTGGCGCGGGTGTTATGGCTGATTTAAAATCATTTCATTCATGTGGTGTGTACGGAATGGCAGCGATTACAAGTATCGTCGCTCAAAACACACTAGGCGTCCAACATATTCACAATCTCGAAACAAGTTGGGTGAAAGAACAATTAGAAAGCGTATTTGATGATGAGTTACCTCATGCAATTAAAACAGGAATGATTGCGACCAAGGAAACAATGGAACTTATTCAAACTTATTTGGAAAGATATTCTGACATTCCATATGTTATAGACCCTGTGATGTTAGCTAAAAGTGGAGATTCGTTGATGGATGATGACACAAAATCACATTTACAATCTACGCTTTTACCTTTAGCAGATGTGGTAACACCTAATATCCCTGAAGCTGAAGAAATCACTGGTTTAAAGATTGATACTGAAGAAAGCATACGTAAAGCTGGCGACATTTTTATTAATGAAATTGGTAGTAAAGGTGTCGTGATTAAAGGTGGACACTCTGCAGACTTAAATAATGCGAAAGATTTCTTATTTACTAAAGACGATGTGTATACGTTTGAAAATAAACGTTTCGATACGAAACACACGCACGGAACAGGGTGTACATTTTCAGCAGTGATAACAGCAGAACTTGCTAAAGGTCGCTCGATTTACGAAGCAGTGAAAAAAGCTAAAGCATTTATTTCCATGAGTATTGAGCACACACCAGAAATTGGTAAAGGAAGAGGTCCTGTTAATCACTTTGCATATTTAAAGAAAGTAGGTTTGGATGATGAATAATTTAGAGCGTTTACGTTCAGAGAATCCACTTATCGTATGTTATACGAATGATGTGGTTAAAAATTTCACGGCGAACGGTTTACTTAGTTTAGGCGCAAGTCCTGCGATGAGTGAAGCACCTGAAGAGGCAGAGGAATTCTATCAAGTTGCAAGTGCACTCGTAATTAATATTGGAACGCTTACTCATGAAAATGAAGAAGATATTATGAGTATTGGTAAAATTGCTAATGATCAAGGAACACCTATTGTCTTTGACCCAGTTGCAGTAGGTGCATCTACATATCGTAAGCAATTTTGTAAGCGATTCTTGGAACAAATAGATGTCACGGTGATTAAAGGTAACGCGTCTGAAATTTTAACACTGATAGATTCGCAAACGACTATGAAAGGCACAGACAGCGATAATTCGCTTGATCCAATTGATATTGCTAAGAAGGCATCTGAAAGTTTGGATGCAGCAGTTGTCATTACTGGTAAAGAAGACGTGATTGTTCAAGATCATCAGATAGTGAAGCTTTCTAATGGCTCACCTCTATTAGCTAATATTACTGGGGCGGGCTGTCTATTAGGTGGCGTGGTCGCTAGTTTCTTATTTAGAAATACGCAACCATCTATAGAGGCTTTAATTGAAGCGGTAAGCATATATAATATCGCAGCAGAACTTGCTGAAAATGAAAAGCATGTACATGGAACAGGTTCATTCTTACCTGAGCTATTGGATCAATTATACAATTTAGATTATGCAACATTTGAAAAATATGTAAATAAAGAAGAGGTTCAGTCATAAATGTTTAATCCAAAACAATTACAAGTATATTTTATTTGTGGTACACAAGATATACCTGAAGGTAGAACAATTGAACAAGTGTTAGAAGAGGCATTACAAGCTGGCATCACTTTGTATCAGTTTCGAGAAAAAGGCCCTACTGCTCTAAAAGGCGAGGATAAAAAGCAACTAGCCTTAAAATTAAAATCACTTTGCCAAACATACCAAGTCCCATTTATTGTTAACGACGATGTGGCGTTAGCTAAGGAGATTGATGCCGATGGTATTCATGTGGGACAAGACGATGAAGCGGTAAAAGCATTTGCCACAGAATTTGAAAATAAAATCATTGGATTAAGTGTTGGTAACCTAGATGAGTACCAACATTCAGATCTATCTCAAGTTAATTATATTGGTGTGGGGCCTATGTATGCGACGCCTTCTAAAGATGACGCTAGCGAACCTGTTGGACCATCAATGATTAAAAAACTAAGAGAATATCTGGATGACTTTCCAATTGTAGCTATCGGAGGCATTAATGAATCAAATGTTGCTTCGATAGCTGAAGCTGATGCAGATGGTATTTCAGTGATTTCTGCTATTTCTAGAAGTGATAATATTGACAAGACTGTTAAGCATTTTCTGAGTTACTTTAAATAATCTAGTTAAATTTCCACTTTTTGTTTTCTACTACAGTACGAGTATGATAAAATGAATCCTATGTGAATATTACAATAGAGGTGGAAAAATGAAGAAAAAAGCGTTACTACCTTTGTTTTTAGGGATAATGGTTTTTCTAGCTGGGTGTGACTACTCCAAACCTGAAAAGCAGGACGGATTCTTCTTTAATACATTCGTTCAACCAATGAAACATCTCTTACAATGGTTAGGAAATGATGTATTTAATAATGACTATGGACTAGCAATTATTATCTTAGTTCTAGTAATTCGTTTAATCTTGTTACCATTCATGTTATCAAACTATAAAAATAGTCACATGATGCGTGAAAAAATGAAAGTCGCTAAACCTGAAGTTGATGGCATTCAAGAAAAGGTTAAACGTGCACGTACACAAGAAGAAAAAATGGCCGCAAACCAAGAATTAATGGAAGTTTATAAAAAATATGATATGAACCCTATGAAGAGCATGCTAGGTTGTTTACCTATGTTGATTCAAATGCCAATCATTATGGGATTATACTTCGTATTGAAAGATAAACTTGTGAGTGGTCTTTCTGCACATCCTCATTTCTTATGGTTTAATTTAACTAAACCAGATATTTGGATTACAATTATTGCCGGTGTTCTTTACTTTATTCAAGCATATGTTTCAAGTAAAACAATGCCTCAAGAACAACGTCAAATGGGATACATGATGATGATTGTTTCTCCAATCATGATCATTTGGATTTCATTACAAGCATCATCAGCACTTGGCTTATATTGGTCAGTCAGTGCCTTATTCTTAGTAATACAAACGCACTTTGCAAACGTGTATTACTCTAAACTTGCTAAAAAAGAAGTTCAACCTTTCATTGAACAATATGAAAAAGAACATAAACCTTCTAAAAAGAAAGGTAAAAATACGCAAGTAGTCTCTAAAAATAATAAAAAATAAAGTATAAAAACCAGCAAATCGCGATAGGATTTGCTGGTTTTTTAGTTTTGAAAATGATAGTCCAAATCACTCTTTGAAATTCCATTCATTTAAAAATTGTTTTAAGAATTGAATCATAAATGTATGACGTTCTTCTGCAAGTTGCATTCCAGTAGATGTATGCATTAAATCTTTAAGTTTTAATAATTTTTCGTAAAAATGTTTAATAGCTGAAGCATCATATTTATCAATCTCATTCATTTGAATTGATTCGAAAGGCATATTCGTTTCAGTCCACATAGGCTCTCCAAAATGTCCTGCAAATTGAAATGTTCGTGCAATACCAATGGCACCTAATGCGTCGAGACGATCTGCATCTCTTACAATTTTTCCATCGATAGACATCTCTATGTTATTATTCTTTCCGCCTCTATAACTCATATGTTGAATGATATGGAGGATATGTTTAATTTCTTCGTCAGTAAGCTCTATAGATTTCAAGAATGATACTAATTTCGAGTAGGCTAGCTTTTCATCAGTAATTTTGTTATCTACCGTATCATGAAGAAGTGCAGCAAGCTCGATGATAAGTGTGTTCGTATTTCCCTCATTGTGTGCAATATGTAACGCTAGCGCATATACACGTTCCACATGCGCAACATCATGACCCGTGTAATCATCTTTATGTGCGTTTTTCATATAATCACGTGCGTATTTAATTTTTAATTCATTTTCCATAAAATGGCTCCTTAATAGAATGAGAGGTTCAGGACATTCCCGAACCTCACTGTTGAAAGTTATAAAATTGGTGAAAGTAATTGAGAAATACCTTCTTTAAATTTGACCCAAGTACTACGTTGTGCGTAATTCTCTTTTGTAAGTCTATAAGAGACTTTCATGTCGTTAATAAATGCTTGTTTAAGAGAACGTGCCACGCCTTCATCATATATAAAGGCATTGACTTCGAAATTGAGTGTAAAGCTTCGATTATCCATGTTAGCGGTGCCCACGCTCGCAAGTTCATCGTCAATGACTAACGTCTTAGAATGAAGGAATCCGTTGTCATAATGATACACTTTAACACCAGCTTCTAGTAATGACGCAACATTTTTCAATGTGGCCCAGTACACAAACGGGTGGTCAGGTATACTAGGTATCATAATATTGACTTCTACACCGCCTAAAGCAGCAATTTTAATGGAATCCAGAAAGGCTTGGTCTGGAATAAAATATGGCGATTGAATATAAATAGATTCTTTGGCTGAGGAAATCATTTTCAGATAACCGTATTTGATTTGTTCCCAGTCTTCATCAGGTCCACTAGAGGCGATTTGAATCCCGATTGTACCTCCAGAATCTACATCAGGGAAATAACGTTCTTCATAAGTTAAATTGTCACGCGTGGATTGAGAGTTCCAATCTAGAATGAAGCGTAATTGTAATGCGTTGACAGCATCGCCTTCAATACGTAAATGCGTATCTCTCCAGTAACCAAATTTCTTCGATTTACCTAAGTATTCGTCACCAACATTGAAGCCACCGACGTAGCCAATTTTACCGTCTATAACTACAATCTTTCTATGATTTCTATTGTTCATTCTTAAATTAATAAGCGGTAATTTAGAAGGGAAGAAGGATTCGGCATGTCCGCCTTTAGCACGGAAACGTTTCAAATCTTTTTTACGTAAGTCTCTTGAACCCATATCGTCAAAGAGCATTTTGACCTCAATACCTTCTTCAGCTTTCTTCTCTAGTTCGAAAAGGATCTGCTTTCCAAGACCATCACTATGAAAGATATAATACTGAATATGTATATAGTCTTGAGCATGACGTATATCTTGAATTAAATCATCAAATTTTTGTTGACCATCTGTATAAACCGTCAAATCATTATCCGTAGTTAAAAAGGCTGCGTTGTTATATAACAACATTTGAACCATTTCTTTGAATTTAACAATTTGATGGTTGCCTTTAGAGAAATCTTGTTTTTTAAGCGCCTCTAGTTGTTCATCCACAATCATTTCCAATCCGATTTTATCTTCTTTATTCAATTTGAAAATTTGGTCTCGTTGAATTTGACGACCTAACAATAAATATAAAATAAAGCCGATTAATGGGAGAAATACGAGTACAAGTAACCAAGCCCATATGGAATTTGCTGTTCGTCTCTCCATGAAAATGATAATAAATGCGAAAATTAAATTCAGCAAGAAAGCGCCAATCAATATAACATTCATAATAATGTTTGAATGGTGAAGCGCCATAGTAAAGACTTCTAACATGGGGTGCCTCCTTTGCATTTGCCATACATTATTTATTTTTTAACTATTCAATTATAGCATGAAGAATGTTGAATATCATAGTCGGTTTTTACGTTGAAAAGGAATTAAACAATTGACTTCATCAATATCGAATAATACCATGATGAAGAGTAGAGAAACGAGGTGACGCTTGTGACTGAAAATGAAAAAGCACATCATTCAGATCAAACAAAAGCAAATTTAAAATCACGTTTAAACCGAATAGAAGGGCAAGTTAGAGCAATTAATCGCATGATTGAAGACGACGTTTATTGTGATGATGTTTTAACGCAAATAAGAGCAACACGTTCAGCGCTCAATAGTGTAGCAACTAAGTTACTCGATCATCATATGAAAAGTTGTATCATGAACAAAGTGAACAATGGTGCACAAGAAGAAGCAATGGAAGAATTATTAGTTACCTTTCAAAAATTAATTAAAGATTAACGAGGGATATACAGTGAAAAATGAAATCATTTATGTTTCAGGTGTCGAAACGACTGAACAAGAAAATATGCTCATGGAACGTTTACAAAACATGATTGGCGTTTATAATGTGGCAATTGATAGTAAAGTAGGAGAAATAAAAGTCGAGTTTGATACGCCTGCGAATTTAAATAGTATCGAAAAAGAGGTATATGATTCAGGTTATCGAATATTATATTAAAATGTTGTCCAACTTATTTCTGAATGATATTTTTCTTTATTTAGAAATATTTTTAAAAATTTTACAAATGATGTAGTAAAGTAGTCAGAATTAGGGTATGATAACCTTGAAGTCAATCCAAACGAGGTGATTATAGTGAAGAATCCAGATAAGATTCAAAACGTAGTCAAATTATTATCATCATTAGGTGTAAATATTAAAAAAACTAAATCTCGTTTAGATATTATTAATACCTTACCTACATCTAATAAAGTAAGTCATGAGTTAAAATAATTTGTTGATATAAAAAGCACTCACAATTCGTGAGTGCTTTTTATGTGCTCAAATGTTTATGCTGCTTTAGTTGTATCTGGTATTTCAGGCTCCTGATAGCGTTGAGGTTCATGGTAATAAATAGAGAGTACAACACCAATACCAGTCATTAAACTCCATAATGAACTACCACCGTAACTAATAAATGGTAAAGGAATACCAGTAATCGGAAGTAATTGAACAGTCATACCAATATTTTGTAATACATGGAAGACAATGAGTGACACATAGCCAATAATAAATACTTTATTATATTGACTATTAATTTTACTAGCCAGTCTAATTAAATGGAAAACTAAAAATAAGAAAATAAGAATAAGTACCACAGAACCAATGAATCCCATTTCCTCACCAACTACTGAGAATATAAAGTCAGTATGATTTTCAGGAATGTAAACTTCACCGTGATTGTAGCCTTTTCCTAATAGTTGCCCAGAACCAATTGCCTTGAGAGATTCAGTTAAATGGTAACCATCACCACTACTATACGAGTATGGATCTAACCATGAATTGATACGACCCATTTGATACATCTTAATGCCTAATATACTCTCGATTAATGTTGGTTTGAAAATGATAGCCAAAATAATACTAGCGCCACCGACAAATGCAGCAATAAATAATGGTGCAAGAATTCTCCAAGTAATACCACTGACTAACAACACACCAGCAATAATTGCACAAATCACAAGGGTAGTACCTAAGTCATTTTGTAATAGAATTAAAGCAGTTGGAAAGATAGACACACCAATAATTTTTAAGAACAACATCAAATCTGATTGGAAAGATTTGTTGAAAGTGAATTGATTATGTTTAGAAATCGTTTTGGCTAATGCTAGAATTAAAATAATTTTCATAAATTCTGAAGGTTGGATACTAATTGGACCAAAACTATACCAACTTTTTGCACCATTAATTACTGGTGTAATGGCTGTTTCGGGTAAGATAAGTAATCCAATCAATAGAATACAGAAAATAAAATATAATAGATATGTATTGTTTTTAATCTTTTTTGGAGAAATAATCATGATTAAGAAAGCCATGATGGCTCCAAAAATGTAGTAAATAACTTGTCTAATACTGAAGTTTGCACTGTATTGTCCGCCACCCATCGCAGAACTAATCAGTGTAACGCTAATCATTGCTAACACTGTGATAATCAGTACTAATACCCAGTCGACTTTACGAAACCAATGTTTGCTTGGTTGTTGACGAGATGAATAATTCATTGCTTACTCCTTTATAATCATGTGTGTATTAATATTTTCTAAAAATGATCAATGATGTATGTCATTCATTCGTTAGTCATAACAGAATGTAGATTTATCGTCTAAATAAATATTCTATATTGATTTTACATGACTTTTTTTAAATTTGCTAGAATATCAAGACGTCAAGAACCAATGGTCATTTTTAAGAAGTATTGCGACTACTTGAAAAGTATTGATGATGTAAAGAAGTCATTAAAAATTAAATTTATGGGTGGATTATCAAATGCAATTAATTTTAGAAATATGATAATATTAAGTTTCAGAGATCGTTATGTACATTGAGTGATACATAAGAAATAAAAAACAACAATTATTAAACAGATAAATGGTATTCAAGCCAGGTAATTGTAATGGAGGAAAACGAAATGACAAAAGAGAATATTTGTATCGTTTTTGGAGGAAAAAGTGCTGAGCATGATGTGTCTATTTTAACTGCACAAAATGTATTAAATGCAATCAATAAAGATCAATATCAAATCGATATTATTTATATTACTAATGAAGGTGAATGGAAGAAAAAAGAAAACATCACTGAAGAAATTAAGAACACAGATGAACTCGTATTAAATGACGTAGAAGCGGGAGAAATCTCACAACTATTAAGTAAAGGTAGCACAGGTCGTTCATATGATGCAGTATTCCCATTATTACATGGTCCTAACGGTGAAGATGGTACGATTCAAGGATTATTTGAAGTATTAGACATTCCATATGTTGGAAATGGTGTATTAGCCGCTTCAAGTTCTATGGATAAATTAGTAATGAAACAGTTATTTGAACATAGAGGATTACCACAATTGCCATATATTAGTTTCCTAAGAAGTGAATATGAAAAATATGAAAATAACATCATTAAACTTGTAAATGACAAATTAACTTATCCAGTTTTTGTTAAACCAGCGAATCTAGGTTCTAGTGTCGGTATCAGCAAATGTAATAATGAAAAAGAACTAAAATCAGGTATTGAAGAAGCATTTCAATTCGACCGTAAACTTGTCATCGAACAAGGAATTGAAGCAAGAGAAATTGAAGTTGCTGTACTAGGTAACGATTATCCAGAAACAACATGGCCTGGGGAAGTCGTTAAAGATGTTGCATTCTATGACTATAAATCGAAATATAAAGATGGTAAGGTTCGATTACAGATTCCAGCAGAGTTAGATCAAGATGTTCAAATGACGCTACGCAATATGGCGCTTGAAGCATTTAAAGCTACTGATTGTTCAGGACTCGTACGTGCAGACTTCTTCGTTACAGAGGACAATCAAATCTATATTAATGAAACGAATGCAATGCCAGGATTCACATCATTTAGTATGTATCCAAGTCTTTGGGAAAATATGGGATTATCCTACCCAGACCTTATCGCAAAACTTATCGATTTAGCTAAAGAACGTCATGCAGATAAAAAGAAAAATAAATACAAAATTGATTAATAAAGGAATATTAATATGATTAATGTTACATTACAACAAATACAAAATTGGATATCTTGCGAAATTGATGAACAATATTTAACTCGTTCAATTAAAGGTGTCACGATTGATTCTCGTGCTATTGAAAAGGATATGCTATTTATTCCATTTAAAGGTGAGAATGTAGATGGCCATCGTTTTATTGCTCAAGCGCTAAAGGACGGTGCAGGTGCTTCATTTTCAGAAAAGGGAACTGAGTTAAGCGAAGATGTTGAAGGCCCAATCATTTGGGTCGAAGATACACTTCAAGCATTGCAAGACTTGGCTAAGGCATATCTTAAACATGTCAATCCTAAAGTGATAGCAGTCACAGGGTCAAACGGTAAAACGACGACGAAAGATATGATTGAAAGTGTGTTAACTACAGAATTTAAAGTTAAGAAGACACAAGGTAATTATAATAATGAAATTGGCATGCCTTTAACAATATTAGATTTGGATGAAGATACAGAAATTTCTATTCTAGAGATGGGTATGTCCGGTTTCCACGAAATTGAATTGTTATCAACAATTGCTGAACCAGATATTGCAGTCATTACGAATATTGGTGAATCACATATGCAAGATTTAGGTTCCAGAGAAGGCATTGCTAAAGCTAAATCTGAAATAACAATCGGTTTAAAAGATAATGGAACATTTATTTATGATGGCGACGAGCCATTATTAACACCACATGTCAAACAGATTCAACAAGCGAAGCTCATTAGCGTCGGTTTAGGCGATGCAAATTCACTTGTATGTCATGTTGATGATGTTGAAACTGAAGGCATTGGATTTACAATTAACAATGATGAAAGTTATGTTTTACCTATTTTAGGCATACACAATATGAAGAACGCTGCAATTGCCATTGCAGTAGGGCATGAACTGGGATTACCTTACGCCACAATTAAAGAAAACATTCGTCATGTTCAATTGACAGGAATGCGTATGGAACGCCACCAAACTGATGATAATGTCACAGTGATTAATGATGCTTACAATGCCAGTCCTACAAGTATGAAGGCAGCTATTGACACACTAAGTAGTATGGAAGGCCGCAAGATACTTATTTTAGCTGACGTCTTAGAATTAGGTACAAATAGTCAACAGATGCACGAAGAGGTAGGCACTTATTTAGATGGTAAGTCTATTGATATTTTGTTCACTTATGGTACGGAAGCAGAATATATTTTCAATACAGGTCAAAGCTATGTTGAAACAGCTAAACACTTTGATGATAAATCTGAATTGATTAAAGAATTAAAAGCTATTGTGAAAGAAAATGATAAAATTTTAGTTAAAGGTTCACGAGGAATGAAACTCGAAGAAGTTGTTGAGGCACTTATTTAATTATTGAGAGTAAACTAAGCATGCACATGATTAATATAAAATCGGCTAAGTAATGTATAGAAGATTTTATCATGTGTATGCTTTTTTTCGTGAAAAAATTCATCCAGTAAAATGAAACGCTTACATCATATCATGTGCTATATTTTCCGGGTAGAATAATTTTAAAAAATTAAAGTAAAAGGTTAAAAGTAAGTTACTGCTTTATTGCTATAATATTTTTAAGGTGGTACTATATAGAAGTTGATAAAACATAAGTGAACATATATGCAAAAAAGTATATTAAGAAATAAACACTTAAAAAGGAGAATTATTTTGCAAAATTTTAAAGAATTAGGGATTTCGGATAAAACGGTTCAAACACTGGAATCTATGGGATTCAAAGAGCCTACACCTATCCAAAAAGACAGTATCCCTTATGCGTTAAAAGGAGACGACATCCTTGGCCAAGCCCAAACAGGTACGGGTAAAACAGGGGCATTTGGTATTCCTTTAATTGAGAAAGTAGTCGGCCAAGAAGGTGTACAATCTCTTATCTTAGCGCCTACAAGAGAACTTGCAATGCAAGTGGCTGAACAATTAAGAGAGTTCAGTAAAGGACAACGCGTACAAGTCGTTACAGTATTTGGTGGTATGCCAATCGATCGCCAAATTAAAGCGTTGAAAAGAGGCCCACAAATTGTCGTAGGTACGCCAGGCCGTGTCATTGACCATCTCAACCGTCGTACTTTAAAAACGCATGATATTCATACGTTAATTTTAGACGAAGCAGATGAAATGATGAATATGGGATTCATCGATGATATGAGATTTATTATGGATAAAATTCCTGCTGATCAACGTCAAACAATGCTATTTTCAGCAACAATGCCTAAAGCAATTCAAGAATTAGTTCAACAATTTATGAAGACGCCTAAAATCATCAAAACGATGAATAATGAAATGTCAGATCCACAAATTGAAGAGTTTTATACCATTGTTAAAGAATTAGAGAAATTTGATACATTTACTAATTTCCTAGATGTTCACCAACCAGAATTAGCAATTGTATTCGGCCGTACGAAACGTCGTGTAGATGAATTAACAAGTGCGTTATTATCTAAAGGATATAAAGCAGAAGGACTTCACGGAGATATCACACAAGCTAAACGTTTAGAAGTCTTGAAGAAATTCAAAAATGACCAAATCGATATTTTAGTAGCAACTGACGTAGCAGCGAGAGGTCTAGATATTTCTGGGGTAAGTCACGTTTATAACTTTGATATTCCACAAGATACTGAAAGCTATACACACCGTATTGGTCGTACAGGCCGTGCAGGTAAAGAAGGTATTGCAGTTACATTTGTCAATCCTATTGAAATGGATTATATTCGCCAAATCGAAGACGTGAACGGTCGCCGTATGAATGCGTTAAGACCACCACATCGTAAAGAAGTGCTTAAAGCACGTGAAGACGATATTAAAGAAAAAGTTCAAAATTGGATGTCTAAAGATAATGAAGCGCGTCTTCAACGTATTGCAAGTGAATTACTAGAAGAATATGATAGCGTTGAATTAGTAGCTTCTTTACTACAAGAACTTGTAGAAGCAAATGATGAAGTAGAAGTTCAATTAACATTCGAAAAACCACTTGCCCGTAAAGGTCGTAATCATAAAGGCGGCTCAAGAAGAGGTAATAACAAACGTGGTAATGGCAAATTTGATAATAAAAATAGACGTTCAAAAGGGCCAAAAGGCAACTCAAATAAAAAGAAAAACACTAAAAAATTTGATCGTCGAGACAAACAAAGTAAAGGTTCTAACCAATCAATGAGAGGTCGCACATTTGCAGACCATCAAAAATAAATGATTTCATTCTAACCAGTTAAGGTCACAATCTTAGCTGGTTTTTGTATTATTATTGCTTTATTTAGACCTTTCATGCTCTATGCTATAATATGAGTAAATCAGACAAAGGAGCTATAATATGAATCTGGATAGTACATTTCATCGAAGCCCTAAAAATGCTTTAAAGTACTATTATATAACTAGTTTTATAACTTTAATTATCATATTAGTTATATTAAGCATTCTTTATTATTGTTGGTCTACTTTTCATTGGTGGGATTTTATTTTATACATACTCATAATGATAGCTGCGATTGCTATCATTCATTTTATATTTTCACCTTTCATTAGATACAAGTATCATTTTTATAAATTTGAAGGAAATTCAATTATTTTAAAAGAAGCATTTTTCTTTAAAAGAGAAGAACTTAGTAAAATCGAAAGATTACAATTTATTACTATTGGAACAAATCCTTTAGCTAAAAAATTCAAAATCAATTCAATTGAATTAGTAACTGCTGGACATGAAATTACATTACCAATGATTTCAGAACAAGAAGCGCAAATGATTCAACAACAGGCATTAGATCGATTGAGAGGTGTCAATGACGATGTATAATCCTCAAAGATTGCATCCAATCTCGTACGTAACCGGATTAATAGATGTAATTAAACAGAACTTTATTGTGATTATCCTCTTTTTATTTAACATAAGAAATTTTAAATTTGATGACTTTGGTTCTTATATTTGGCCTGGCGTAATGACTTTAATATTTTTAGTATCATTCATACACAATATTATTAAAGTTTATAATACGCGTTACTGGATTGAAAATAATCACTTCATACTAACGACAGGTGTATTTAATAAAGAACGTAAAGAGCTCAACATAAGTAGAATTCAATCTGCTGATACCACTCAAAGTTTAGTCAACCAAGTTGTGGGTGGAGTTGAACTCATCATTAAAACGCCTAGTGATGGTATCGAATTAAGTACCATTTCTAAAAAACAAAGTGAATTGGTAGAGAAAGAAATTAAGACATTACAACATCAAATGAATGATACTCAACAAGAAGTGGCGAGTGAAAATAATGCAGGTGATAATGAAACACCGCCTCAAAATCTACCTTCTCAATCTATATTTAAAATGCCATTCAAACAATTATTATTGATGGCTATGACGAGTGGTGCAATTGGGATTGCTCTATTTACAATTTCGCCGATTGTAGGGAGCTTCTCGAGTATTATTCCATGGGAAAAGCTAGGAGATGAACTATCATACATTTTTAAAACGATCTATCTCTTAGTGACTGCCATTGTAGTTTTCGTATTAATAGCCAGTTATATTATTGGAACCTGTCTGGCATTCATTAAATATTATGGGTACAAAGTCACACAACAAGGCCATCAACTAAAAATTCAATATGGTTTATTTACAAAAAAGAATATAACTGTACCTACTGACCGCCTTCAAGGTGTACTAGAACATCAATCTTATATTAGGAAGTTGTTTGGTTACACATCCATTCATTTTTATATCACAAGTGATATTGATGCCACTTCTGGTGAACCGAGTGATGATAATGGACGCATCATGATTCTTCCTTTTATTAAGCGTTCTCAAGCGTATGAGATCATTCGGTCATTAGTGCCCGAGATGCAATTTAACACTGCGCATGCTGGCATGCCTATGAGAGGATTTCACCGTCATTTTCTTATACCGACTATAATCCTAGTTATAGCTGGAATAGTTGGATGGTATTTCTGGTCAGCATGGTCATTCGTCATTATGGCAGTACTAATTATTTTATTTGTCATTGCAGCAATACTATACGTTCGTTTCGGTGGCTATAATTTGGAAAATGATGAACTTGTGATACAAAAAGCATCATTACTCAATATTAAAAGATATTACTTTAAACTTAATAAAGTAATCGGTTTAGAGATTAAACAGCATCCACTATTAGAAAGAAGCCATCTAGCAAACTTTGAGTTTATTATAGCTAAAGGTGACTTAAATCAATATATTGGACTAAAATTTAATGATGTATCTAACGTGAATCAACTGAAGAAATGGTACATGAGAGGTGATACTCATGAAAGCATATAAATATATGAATGAAAAAGGATTAAAAGTGATGAGGATAAGTGCTTCAATATGGGCACTTATCATTACTGTTGTGCTATTAATATTCATTGGCTTGAATATGTTTAAACTACATTGGGTAGGTAACGTTTCAGTTATTATAGGTGCACTAGTACTTATTATCCTTTTCTTGTTGATGTTTTTACTTATTATGCCTCTTTATAGGTATAAAAACTTCAGATATTTCATAGGCGAAGACGAAGTACATGTGAGAAGAGGCGTCATTTTTATTGATACCAACATTATTCCTTACTTCCGAATCCAAAATATCGATATAAATGAAGGATTCATTATGAGAAAATATCAACTCGCGACATTGACATTATCAACAGCTGGCGGAAATTCTGAAATTGAACTCATTGATAGAGATGAAGCTCAAAAATTAAAAACACTCATTAAGCAATGTAAAGAAAGCGATGATTATTTATCCACTTCAATAGATAATGAAGAAAAGGTAAACGGTATAGCTAAATCTATAGATGAAAATGAATAAAGAGGCGAAGCGGAATGATATATGGAATAGGCATAGATTTAATAGAAATCGAACGTATTGAAAAAGTGCTTCACAAACAAAGTAAAATCATTGAACGAGTTCTGACTCCAGATGAAAAAGCTAAATTTGAGAAGTTTACTCATGAGAAGCGTAAAATGGAATTTTTAGCAGGTCGTTTTGCAGTAAAAGAAGCATTTAGTAAAGCGTTAGGTACAGGATTAGGCCAATCTGTAACTTTTCAAGATATTAACTGTTACAACAATCGATTAGGTCAACCATGTATTGATTATCCAGGCTTTAAAGTGCATGTGAGCATCACTCACACAGATCATTATGCCATGAGCCAAGTCATATTAGAAAAAAAAGAATAAATATGCTGAACTCTTAAAAGTTAAATAAAATTATATTAATGAAGTAATAAGTATGTCGTTTCAAGGAGGGCATTCATATGACAGAAAAGTTCTATAGACCAACCTATTTAAATGTTAATTTAGATGCGATATTAGCAAATTATCAAATTTTTGATCAATTACATCACAATAAAACTGTAATTTCTGTGATCAAGGCAAATAGTTATGGTTTAGGCAGTGTAAGAATCGCGCAACACCTAATGGAACACGGTGCCTCATTTTTTGCAGTGGCAACATTAGATGAAGCAATAGAATTACGAATGCACGGTATTAAAGCTAAAATTTTAATATTAGGCGTCATTCGAACTGAAGATATAAGTAAAGCGATACAACATCGCGTTGCGCTTACTGTTCCATCTAAGGCGTGGTTGAAAGAAGCGATTAAAAATATTCCTGAAGATAACGAGAAAAAGTTATGGTTACATGCAAAACTAGATACAGGTATGGGTCGCTTGGGTATGAAAGATGTCGAAGAATATCGTGAAGTTGTGGACCTGATAGATAAAAGAGAGCACCTTGTTTTCGAAGGTGTTTATACGCATTTTGCGAGCGCTGATGAACCTGGAGATTCAATGAATGAACAGTTTGAATTCTTCAAAACCGTCGTAAATCAAGTTGAAAAACCGACATATATTCATACGCAAAATTCTGCCGCATCGTTATTAATGGATGGACAATTCTGTAATGCCATACGATTAGGTATATCTTTATATGGATACTATCCTTCACAATACGTTAAAGATCATGTCAAAGTACACTTACGTCCGAGTGCACAACTTGTATCTGAAATCGTACAAGTCAAGACCCTCAAAACTGGTGAAACGGTAAGTTATGGTCGAACATTTAAAGCAACAGAAGAAATGAGAATTGCAATTCTGCCAATTGGCTATGCTGATGGCTATTTAAGAGCAATGCAAGGAGCTTATGTTAATGTGAATGGTCACCAATGTGAAGTGGTTGGTCGCGTATGTATGGACCAAACTATTTTAAGGGTTCCTGAAGATGTGAAAGTGGGGGACAAAGTCATATTGATGGACAACCATATCGATTCACCACAATCTGCTGAAGCTTTAGCTGAAAAGCAACAAACGATCAATTATGAAGTATTGTGCAACATCTCCAGACGTTTACCTAGAATTTACCATCACAGTGATGAATATGAGGTTACTAATGAATTATTAAAATAGTATAGTCACTGTACTTAAAATTTGTTATTATTAAGTTAAATTAAAGGTTAAATAACAACTTTTTGGAATCAGATGGAGGTTCTTCACATGTTATCTTTTAATCAAAATAGAAGTCACAGTCTTGAACAATCCTTAAAAGAAGGTTATGCACAAATGGCTGATTTAAACCTCTCCCTAGCGACGGAAGCTTTCCCGATTGAGTGTGAAGCTTGCGATTGTAATGAAACATATCTTACTTCTAACTCAAAGAATGAATGATTAGAAGAGGAGATGTTTATTTAGCGGATTTATCACCAGTGCAAGGGTCTGAACAAGGGGGAGTAAGACCTGTCGTTATTATTCAAAACGATACTGGTAATAAATATAGTCCTACAGTCATTGTGGCTGCTATTACAGGTAGGATTAATAAAGCGAAAATACCAACCCATGTAGAAATTGAAAAGAAAAAGTACAAGTTAGATAAAGATTCCGTTATCCTACTTGAACAAATTAGAACACTTGATAAAAAACGATTAAAAGAAAAATTGACCTATTTATCTGAAAGTAAGATGAAAGAGGTCGACAACGCCCTAGACATTAGTCTAGGCTTACATAACTTTGATCATCCAAAATCATAATGTTTTATATGTAGTAAACATAAATAAAATAATAAATTAGAAGACAATAACTTTATAATAATTATAACTCTTAATCAAACAGGTAACTTTAGACCGATTGCTTTCATTAAGATTTTTGCAAATCTATACTAGTGCTACCTCTCATTAGTTTAATAGCATATAATTATAGTTATTAAGTAATTGCATTTATTATAAAAGAATGTCTTGAGTTTTTTCGGCTTTAGGTATTCCACTCCTAAAGTCTTTTTTAGCTAGTTAAGAATTGAGGTTTGTCAGTGATTTGCTGTTCATTTTAAAAAATAAATAAAATTCCAAAAACGATAGATAGTAAACGAATGGAATGTGAAATGGAAGTAAGGAGGCACGTGTCGTGGAAGAATTTAAAAAAAGTTATAAAGCGCTTGTAAAAGAAAGTTTAACTACTGATAATCGGGCTCAACTTATAAAAAAGTGCGAAGCATTTACGGATGAAGTAATTAAAAAGGATGTATTACCAGAAGATATTGTGGAAATTCATCAATCTTATATTAGCCAATTAGAATTAAAAGAGGAAGAAATTTTGGGAACATTGGATGTTCTTCAAGAGGTTGTTAAAGGTTTTGGTTATAGTTATAGAGATTATCAAAGGTTAGTAAGTAAAATGCAAGTCCACGATAAGGAAATAGATTTGGCCTCTCGACTTCAACAAACGATGTTAAAGACAGATATACCTCAATTCGATAGTATACAAATAGGTGTGATTTCTGTAGCTGCACAAAAAGTAAGCGGCGACTATTTCAACTTAATCGATCATAAAGACGGTACGATGAGCTTTGCAGTGGCTGATGTCATTGGTAAAGGGATTCCTGCAGCCTTAGCCATGAGTATGATCAAATTCGGAATGGATTCATATGGTCATTCACAGTTGCCGAGCGATGGTTTGAAACGATTAAATCGTGTTGTCGAAAAAAACGTTAATCAAAATATGTTTGTAACGATGTTTTATGGATTATATGAAGAGATGAACCATCTTCTTTATTGTAGTTCAGCCGGTCATGAACCTGGTTATGTTTACCGTGCTGAAACAGAGGAATTTGAGGAAATTGACGTAAGAGGACGTGTCCTTGGTGTCAGTCAGAAGACGCGTTATAACCAACAAGAAATTCCTATTTATTTAGAAGATTTGATTATTATCTTTACTGATGGTGTAACGGAAGCACGTGATAATACAGGAGAATTTATTGATAAAGATAAGTTGTTAAATTTAATTCGAAAAAATAAACACATGCATCCTCAAGATATCGTTCAAATTATTTATGAATCAATTTTAAAAGTTCAAAACCCTAGTAAAAAAGACGATATGACAATTTTAATTATAAAAAGAGTAAATTAAATTGACTAAATTAGATTAAAGTTTAATGTCTAAGGGTATACATAATTTTGAACAGGAACGTAAAAAAATGAACTAGATATGAAAAGACTAGGAGTGTATCAAATGAATCTTAATATAGAAACTATAACTCATGATGATTATTATGAAGTTAAAGTTGGTGGAGAATTAGATGTTTATACAGTACCAGAATTAGAAGAGGTTTTAGTGCCAATGAGACAAGAAGGAACACATGATATTCACGTTAATTTAGCTAACGTGAGTTACATGGATTCTACTGGATTAGGTTTATTTGTAGGAACTTTAAAAGCATTAAACCAAAATGATAAAGATTTATATATCTTAGGTGTTTCAGATCGAATTAATAGATTGTTTGATATTACCGGTTTGAAAGATTTAATGCATGTTAATGAAGGAACGGAGGTAGAGTAACATGCAATCAAGACAAGATTATATCGAAATGCGGTTACCAGCCTCTGCAGAATACGTAAGTTTAATACGTTTAACATTATCTGGCGTATTTTCAAGAGCAGGTGCCTCTTATGACGATATTGAAGATTCTAAAATCGCTGTAAGTGAAGCTGTAACGAACGCTGTTAAACATGCTTATAAAGAAAATCCTGAAACCGGTATGATAAATTTATGTTTTGAGATATTTGATGATAAAATAAAAATAGTTATTTCCGATCAAGGGGAAAGTTTTGATTATGAAACAACTAAATCAAAACTAGGTCCATATGATGATAACGAGAACATTGATTTCTTAAGAGAAGGCGGATTGGGATTATTCCTTATTGAGTCATTAATGGACGAAGTAACTGTTTATAAAGAATCTGGTGTGACAATCAGTATGATTAAGTATATTAAAAAAGAGCAGGTGCGAAATAATGGCGAAAGAGTCGAAATCAGCTAATGATGTATCACCTGAACAAATTAACCAATGGATTAAAGAACACCAAGAAAATGAAAATAGCCAAGCTCAAGATAAATTAGTAACGCATTATCGTAAACTAATAGAATCTTTAGCATACAAATATTCGAAAGGGCAATCACATCATGAAGATTTAGTTCAAGTGGGTATGGTTGGATTAATAGGTGCCATCAATAGATTTGATTTGTCATTTGATCGAAAATTTGAAGCATTTCTAGTGCCAACCGTGATTGGTGAAATAAAAAGGTATTTACGAGATAAAACATGGAGCGTCCACGTACCTAGACGCATTAAAGAGATTGGTCCTAGAATTAAAAAGGTAAGCGATGAACTAACAAATGAACTTGAACGTTCACCATCTATCAATGAAATTGCTGAACGTCTTGAAGTCACAGACGAAGAAGTTTTAGAAGCGATGGAGATGGGACAAAGTTATAATGCGCTAAGTGTGGATCATTCTATTGAAGCGGATAAGGATGGATCAACAGTAACGCTATTAGATATTATGGGGCAACAAGATGACAATTATGATTTAACTGAAAAACGCATGATTTTAGAACGCATTTTGCCTATTTTATCTGATAGAGAAAGACAAATTATACAATGTACATTTATAGAGGGATTAAGTCAGAAAGAAACTGGTGAAAGAATTGGACTTAGTCAAATGCATGTATCCCGCTTGCAACGTACTGCAATTAAAAAGTTGCAAGAAGCAGCTAAACAATAAATATTTAAAGAAGTTCATTGATAACAATCATGAGCTTCTTTTTGTTTGTCATCATTTTGGTGATTAAAAGTGGGCATAGTTTGTTAACGTAAATCGAGAATGTATTTATAGAACTATGTTAAAATAGGGAAGTAATTTTATAGAAAAGCGTGGTAGAAGAATGGACAAAAATTTAATTCAAACAATCGTAGAGAAATATAATTTTTCAGAAAAACAAATAAAATCAGTGCTTGAACTATTAGAAGATAATAATACTGTTCCATTTATCGCAAGATATCGTAAAGAAGCTACTGGCGGCCTAGATGAAGTTGAAATTAAACAAATTGACGATGAATATCGTTACATGGAGAATCTTCAAAAGAGAAAAGAAGAAGTTATACATAGTATTGAACAACAAGGAATGCTCACGGACGAACTTAAGAGCGACATCCTTAAACAAACGAAATTGCAAAGAGTTGAAGATTTATATCGACCATACAAACAGAAGAAGAAAACGCGTGCAACTGAAGCTAAAAGAAAAGGACTTGAACCTTTAGCACAGTGGTTAATTCAAGGAAAATTAGATAAAAAAATTGAAGACAAAGCAGAAGAATTTCTCAATGAAGAAATACCTAATATTGAAGAAGCACTGGAAGGCGCTCAAGATATTATCGCTGAACATATTTCAGATAACCCTAAATATCGTTCTAGAATATTAAAAGATGTGTATCATCAAGGGCAAATTACTACTTCTAAAAAGAAAAATGCTGAAGATGAAAAAGAAATCTTCGCTATGTATTATGATTATTCAGAACCTGTGAAACGTGTAGCTAATCATAGAATTTTAGCTATGAATCGTGGTGAAAAGGAAAAAGTATTATCCGTTAAAATAGAATTTGATACCACAAGAATTCAAAAAGATATTGAAAGACAAGTTATTAAAGCGAACAATGAAGGTGCGATATACATTGAAGCGGCTATAAAAGATAGTCTTAAACGTTTAATTATGCCTTCAATAGAAAGAGAAATACGTGGTGATTTAACTCAGAAAGCTGAAACACATGCAATTGATGTCTTTAGTGAGAATCTTAGAAACTTATTATTACAACCACCTATGAAAGGTAAACAAATTCTTGGTGTAGATCCAGCCTTTAGAACAGGCTGCAAACTTGCAGTGATTAATCCATTTGGAACATTTATTGCGAAAAGTGTCATCTATCCACATCCGCCTAAATCTAAGACTGAAGCTGCTGAAAAAGAATTAGTCAATATGATTAAAGATTATCAAATTGAATTATTAGCTATAGGAAATGGAACAGCGAGTCGAGAAACAGAACAATTTGTTGCAAATGTAATTAAAAAGTATAGCTTAGACGCTCAATTTATCATAGTTAATGAAGCGGGAGCATCAGTTTACTCAGCTTCTGAAATTGCTAGACAGGAGTTTCCTGATTTTCAAGTAGAAGAAAGAAGTGCAGTTTCAATAGGCAGAAGAGTTCAAGACCCCCTAAGTGAATTGGTTAAAATAGATCCTAAATCAATCGGTGTTGGTCAATATCAACATGATGTAAACCAAAAAGAATTAAGTAATGCATTAACATTCGTTGTAGAGACTGCTGTAAACCAGGTCGGAGTGGATGTTAATACTGCTTCTAAATCTTTACTTCAATATGTATCGGGATTATCTTCTACAATTGCACAAAACATTATTGATTACAGAGAAGAAAATGGCCCAATTAAACACAATAAAGAAATTAGCAAAATTAAAAGATTAGGTGCCAAAACATTTGAACAAAGTATCGGATTTTTACGTATCGTCGATGGTGAAGAACCACTAGATAACACGGCAATTCACCCTGAAAGTTATAAAGTGACGTATGAAGTGTTAGAACAATTAGGACTAGGGGCTAAAGATATTGGTACAACGCATCTCAAATCTACTTTAACTAACGTTAATGTGAAAGAACTTGCAACTAAATTAAATGTAGGAGAACCAACATTAGAGGATATTATTCAATCCTTAATTGCACCAAACAGAGACCCTAGAGATGAATTTGAAACACCAATTCTGAAATCTGATGTACTATCTATTGAAGATTTACATCAAGGTATGAAGTTGAATGGTACAGTGAGAAATGTTGTTGACTTTGGCGCATTTGTCGATATAGGTGTGAAACAAGATGGGTTAGTTCACGTTTCTAAATTATCTAAGAAGTTTGTTAAGAATCCTATGGAGATTGTAAGTGTTGGCGATATTGTAGACGTTTGGATTCTTGATATTGATGAAAATAAAGGAAAAGTATCGCTAACAATGATTGACCCAAATGAATAATATTGAATTACAACGCTTAACCGAACAATTAGCTATTGATTATTTTGGAGTAGAATTTAAACATAAAGCATACTTTAATCATAGACTTAGAACTACTGGTGGTAGGTATTTATTGCGGTCTCATCATATAGAGATTAATCCTAAGCAGTTAGAAAATTTTGGAGAACAGGCAATTATAGATATCATTAAACATGAACTGTGTCACTATTTTCTTCATCTTGCAGGTAGAGGTTATCAGCATCGTGATCGAGATTTCAAAGTTTTAAGCAGTAAGGTAGGTGCACCTAGATTTTGCACACCTACTGAAACGTACCAAAGTCGCGCTAATTACAAGTACCAATGTGTGAATTGTTTGGAGAATTATTTACGTATTAGAAGAGTGAACACCCATAAAATGAGATGCGGTCATTGTGGAGGCAAACTTAATTTAGTAGAAGTATATAAGCATTAATGTTGAAGAGCGTTTTGGAGTGAGACAGAAATGTCATTTAGGAAAATTATTTTCGTTGTCTTATACCCAACGTGCATTATTTGCAGAAATTTTTTAGTTGGAGCGCTGCCGGTAGGGAAGTCTCGGATAGAAACAAAATTGATATAAGCACGTTTTCAATTTAGACGTACATTGCCAATATGTTAAGTGAAGCAGGGATAATTATTTTAGTCTCTGCTTCATTTTTTTTATGAAAAATAATATGGAATTTTGATGTTTCAATAAGATGAAAATTTTTGCTCAAATATATTGACATTTAATGTTGTGTGATATATTATAGATATCGTTGTCTTAACAAGAGAAACAAGTTTTAAAAGCTAATTAACATTATTAATCTTAAGTTAAATTATTGTTGACAAAATGTAATGAAAAATTTAAAATATTTATTGTTCTCGATAATTAAAGTTTAATTATGCGTTTTGCCAGCGGTCGTGGCGGAATGGCAGACGCGCTAGGTTGAGGGCCTAGTGGGAGTTAATCCCGTGGAGGTTCAAGTCCTCTCGGCCGCACCAATATCATATAATTCTATTCTACATGCGGGTGTAGTTTAATGGCAAAACCTCAGCCTTCCAAGCTGATGTTGTGGGTTCGATTCCCATCACCCGCTCCATT
>NZ_KV827773.1:0-799 GCF_001836225.1 Staphylococcus sp. HMSC036D05
CGTTGAGAAAGAGCTCATTCAACGTATTGGATTTGTCATCGAGCCAGAAAATTTATTCAGTAATTTAAAAACCAAAATTGAAAATCAAACGTTTGAAATCGAAGACTTAAGTAACGCCATCAAAAACGTCGAAAACTCTACAAGAGGTCATGAAAGTGAAGACGACTTTATCCACTTATTCGATGATATGGATTTAAACTCAAGTCGTTTAGGGAATACGAACGCAGCACGTACAAAGTTAATTGCCAAAGTTATGATGAATATTTCAACATTACCTTTCGTACACAGTGATTTAGAAATCGATATGTTAGGCGATGCATATGAATACTTAATTGGTCAATTTGCGGCCAGTGCAGGTAAAAAGGCGGGCGAATTCTATACACCTCAACAAGTATCGACGATACTCGCAAAGATTGTTACTGATGGTAAAGAAGACTTAAGAAGTGTGTATGATCCCACATGTGGTTCAGGCTCATTACTTTTACGTGTGGGTCGAGAAGCTAAAGTACGTAATTACTACGGTCAAGAATATAATAGTACAACCTATAACCTAGCTCGCATGAATATGTTACTCCATGATGTGAATTTTAAAGCCTTCCAAATTGAAAATGGGGACACATTAGAGGATCCAGCGCATAAAGGTGAACAATTTGATGCTGTAGTCGCAAATCCTCCATACAGTGCGAATTGGAGTGCAGACCCCTCATTCTTAGAAGATGAACGCTTTAGCGACTACGGGAAACTGGCACCGAAATCGAAAGCAGACTTTGCCTTTATTCAACATATGATTTATCACTTA
>NZ_KV827773.1:899-7082 GCF_001836225.1 Staphylococcus sp. HMSC036D05
TATTCAACATATGATTTATCACTTAGACGATGAAGGCACGATGGCTGTTGTACTTCCACATGGCGTCTTATTCCGTGGCGTAGCCGAAGGCACAATACGTAAATATTTAATTGAAGAGAAGAATTATTTAGACGCCGTGATAGGCTTACCTGCGAACTTATTCTTTGGCACGAGTATTCCAACTTGCGTTCTAGTCTTTAAGAAATGTCGTCAACAAGACGATGATGTCGTATTTATCGATGCATCTCAATCCTTTGAAAAAGGTAAAAACCAAAACCATCTCACAGACGAAGATGTAGACAAAATCGTCGAAACATACAGTCAAAGAGAAACGATAGATAAATATAGCTATGTCGCAACTTTAGATGAAATCAAAGAGAATGATTATAATCTAAACATTCCAAGATATGTAGATACTTTCGAAGAAGAAGAACCCATCGATCTCAATCAAGTCCAACAACAACTCAAAGACATTGATAAAGACATCGCCCACGTAGAATCAGAAATCAACGAATACCTCAAAGAACTAGGAGTGTTGAACAATGACTGAACAACAAAATACTCCAGCACTAAGATTTCCAGAGTTTAAAGAGGAATGGAAATTAGAGAATTTAGGTAATTTAGCGGATATAATGCGCGGCGCTTCTCCGCGGCCTATTAAAGATTCTAAATGGTTTGATGATAATAGCGACATTGGTTGGTTGCGAATTTCAGATGTTACTCAACAAAATGGAAAAATTAAATTTTTACAACAACATTTATCTAATGAAGGACAAAAGAAAACTCGTGTTCTTTATGAACCACATTTACTTTTAAGTATTGCTGCTTCAGTAGGAAAACCAGTTATTAATTATGTGAAAACCGGAGTACACGATGGTTTTTTAATATTCATGAGACCTAAGTTTAATTTATATTTTATGTTTAATTGGTTAGAAAACTTTCAATTGAAATGGAATAAGTATGGTCAACCTGGTAGTCAAGTAAATTTAAACTCTGATTTGGTAAAATCACAAAACATCTATATACCTAAATCATATGAAGAACAGGAGAAAATGGGTATTTTCTTTAACAAACTCGACCAACACATTGAGTTAGAAGAACAGAAACTTGCACTCTTCGAACAACAGAAAAAAGGTTATATGCAAAAAATTTTCTCACAAGAGTTGTGTTTTACAAAACTAAGTAGTAGTAATACTCAAAAATGTCTTAAAATCAAAGATTTATTTAATATTATAGATGGAGATCGAGGTAAAAATTATCCCAATGAAAAAGATTTTTACAATCAAGGATATACATTATTTTTAGATACAGGAAATGTAACAAAAAAAGGATTCTCATTTACCAAAAATAGATTCATTAATAAAGAAAAAGATGATTTGCTACGTAATGGAAAGTTAGAATTAAATGATTTTGTTATAACCTCAAGAGGAACTTTAGGTAATATAGGATTCTATAGCCAAGATATTCATCTTCAGTACTCTAATATGAGAATAAACTCAGCAATGTTAATATTGCGACCAATAGATAAAATGTTTGACTATTCATACTTATATTTTTTATTAAGAGATGATGCAATAAACACATTTATGAAACACTATCGTGTGGGGTCGGCACAGCCACATATAACAAAAAAAGATTTTGGAAATATGAAAATTAATGTGACAACTGATATTAATGAACAAAAAAAGATAGCGAATTTTCTAGAACGTATTGATAGATTAGTGATAAATCAAGGTAATAAAGTAGAAACACTTAAACGTCGAAAACAAGGTTTATTACAGAAAATGTTTGTTTGATTTTGATAAACTCCTATTATGTTAACTCAAAATAGAGAGTTTGGGACATAATTCCCAAACTCTCTTAAACTACCGACACAGTCTTCAATTCTTTCTTATTTTAAATCATATTTTTCCTCAAAGTGATGTCGCTTTCTATATTCTTTATATTTATTTTTATTAAGATCGTATCTTTGATATTTCTCTTTTAAAACAGCTTCTCCAGTTACTTTACCATCATCATCAAGATCATAATAATATTGATATGTATTATATGGCTCGTCTTTATAAGTGACTTCTAAATAGTTATCTCCAGTATTAAACGTGAAAATGGGTTCTTCTGTTTTAATTTTGTTTTCCCATCCTTTTTGCTTAAGCACACGGTGAACTTTTGTTTTGGTTTTAGCTTCTTCCTTTTTTTTATAATTAGAGTAATGGGACACTGTAAGAAGAATTAGTACAGAAATAATAATTAAAATGATAACAATAATTCCTATTATTTTATATGTTTTTTTCATATTAAGCTCCTTAAATAAGTGTTATTATTTTATTAATATTTTGTGAAATTTAATAAAATAATACAATTTTATGATATGTTTTTAATGAAACACAGTCAAGTCATAGGAGGAAAGCAATGAAAAAGTTAATAACTAGTTTATTATGTACCACAATATGTGGCACAGTTCTAACTACAGGAAGTGTAAATGCGCAAGCTGACAGCTCAACTAACTCTAATTCGTTGAAAGAACTTCAAGATGAAGGCGTTGTGTCTAAATCCATTACTGAAGAACAGTGGAAACAAATTCAAGCCGAAAACCGAGCAGAAGAAGCAAAATTTGAAAAAGAAGTTGAGGCACAATGGTGGAAACAACAAAAATAAGATCAAATAGATCGAGAAAATCGTAAAAGAAAAAAGAAGTTTCATTTGAAAAAAGGTGACTTTTTTATCACGAATGGGACAGATTCAAAAGGTTTCACAGGCCACGCTGCAATTTATTTAGGAAATGGAAAAATTAAGGAAGCACCTGGATTTAAAAGACCAGTAAAAGTAAAACGTTTTTATGAATGGAAAAAGGCGACTTTAAAAAAGAAAAAAGGACACCCTAAACACCGTTATATCGGTGTATATCGAGCGCCTAAAAAATATAGAGGCAAAGCTGGAAGATATGCAGCATCTCATTTTAGTCATGTGCCTTATAACATAACGCCTAATATTTATTCTAAAAGCCCAACGTATTGTTCTAAATTAGTTTGGCAATCTTATTATTATGGCGCCGGACCATCCTCAGTTCACCTACTCTCTCAACCTCAATTTATTATTTATCCATATTCTCTCAACCGATATATCAAGTCAAAAGCTGTTCGGGTTTATAAAAGAGGTTAGAAAAGGTTAAGGTATTAAATGCATATCATATACAAACTAACTACTCATAATACATCATTGTGTTAACAAAAAATGTATAAGCTTTATATTTCTACGCATTCTAGTGATATAATTTATGTAACAAGGAAATCTAGCATGGAAGTATCAATCACCTCACTATTGCCGTAGTGAGGTGATTTTCTAAAGGTGTGGTTATAGTCGCGATTACGTAGCCAATGCGTCAATAAAGAAATAATACTAACAAATACATATTGTTTTTAATGATTCAATGATTAAAGCAAAACTATAGGCGTGTCTCCTATACTATATAGGATTAAATAGTATACTAAATCAAAGTACAACTTTTTGGCCTCAGTACAATGTGTATTAAACGCTTTTTAATGAATAAAATAGAAGTATTAAAAATTGTTAATTTAATTTTTGTCTCTATTTATCCAGTTCTATTGATTTTATGTTTGGTTTTTCTGGGAGGAATCCATGTTTAATTTGAATAGTTAATGTAGCTGATTTTCCATTAATATCAATAGGGTAGTATCCTACATGTCCACTACCTTGATTATTAGCTTTTCCCTCAATTGAAATTTTATCTTGTTTCCATAAAAATTGATAAGTTTTATTATCTTTTGATATTTGACTTAGTTTCTTAGTATCATCATTTTTAATATAAGTATTTAATTGTTTCTCGCATGAATAGAAAGCCCATTTATCAAAGAATAAAAAGTTTACTATAGTATAAATAATCGTTATGACAATGATGATTGCGATGATATAAAGCACTTTTTTCATAAATAATCACCTTTTTAAAAATATTATTAAATTATGATAACTTATAAGTGTATATGTTTACTATATCAGATAATTTTTTCAATAAGGTGCTAAAAAAGAAAATGTATGAATCGACAATTTATTGAGGAGCTTTTAAATGAAAAAAGTAGTTAAAATTTTAGGAGTTATAGGAGTTATCGTAATTATTGTAGCGATTGTTATTGCATTAGTTGTTAGAGGAATGCATAAGCATGAAAAACACGAAGAAGCTAAGCTCAGACATAAAGTTCACCATGTCTTCAAGCAAAAAGGTTGGGAGAATAAGGTTAAAACAGAAAGAAATATTTTCACATTTAACACTGGATATAATGATTTAGAGGTCACTTTTAAAGATGAACCTTATAACACATATACTTATTCTCTTGACGAAGGTAATAGAGTGACGGGAGAGGCTGTTTTAAAAGATCAATACGATAAAAAGCCAAAGCATTTTAAAGAATCATATGATCTTAAGTAAATAATATATTTCATAACAAGAAAAACTAGGAACATATTTGAATAAATAGTTGGTAAGGTAAATTTATGGACAGTAGCTTTTATTAAGAATTGCTGTCTTTTTAAATGAGGTTAGATATAAAGATATACAGTTTGATTAATAATTCACAAACTATACATATTATTATTATGCTCTGGTGATAAGATAATAATTGAATATATTATCGACTGGAGTGATATGAATGAGTAATTCTAAAAAAGTAGCAGTTGTTACTGGAGCGGCTCAAGGTATTGGTTTAAAAATAGCTGAACGTTTATTTAAAGATGGCTATCATCTAGCAATAGTTGATTATAATGAAGAAGGCGCTAAACAGGCTGCCGAAAAGCTTACATCAAAAGAACAAGAGGTCATTGCCTTTAAAGCTGATGTTTCAAATCGTGATGAAGTCTTTTCAGTATTAAGAAAAGTTGTTGAGCATTTTGGAGAGTTAAATGTACTAGTGAATAATGCAGGATTAGGACCTATGACACCAATTGAAACAGTTACGCCTGAACAATTCGACCAAGTGATTGGCGTAAATATTGGTGGCGTATTCTGGGGCATTCAAGCTGCATTAGAGCAATTTGATAAGCTAGGCCATGGCGGTAAAATAATCAATGCAACATCTCAAGCAGGTGTAGAAGGTAATGCGGGATTGTCTTTATATAGTAGTACCAAATTTGCTGTGAGAGGTTTAACTCAAGTAGCTGCTCGAGATTTAGCTGAAAAGGGTATTACCGTTAACGCATACGCTCCTGGCATCGTTGAAACTCCTATGATGGAAGGTATCGCAATTAAATTAGCGAAAGAGAACAACAAACCTGAAGAGTGGGGATGGAAACAGTTTACTGATCAAATCACTTTAAAACGATTATCAAAACCAGAAGACGTAGCTAACGTAGTAAGTTTCTTAGCTAGCAGTGATTCAGATTATATTACAGGCCAAACTATTATTGTTGACGGTGGAATGAGATTCCATTAAAAAGTATACATGAGAACAACGTTTATGCACTTTCATGACTGCATAAACGTTTTTTTATGAGTAAATTGTTAACTAACGGAGCGGATAAGTAAATTAAAATTATTGAATGGTCAAATAATTTTATTCATCATCAAACGCTCCAAAATCTACAAATTTAGTATGGTGAAATTTAGGAGTAGCAGTGAAAATTTTATTTTCTCCTAATTGATTGATAATTGTTGTATGGGTGGGCATGTTTGGTTCTTTTTCAATTTTTTTAGACATGTCGTAAACGCTTTTGATGCATTTTTTTCTTGAAGGAGTTTTAAGCGTACTAAATAATGTTGTTATTACTTCTCTTTTAGCTTTATAATTTGTATTTTTATAAGCTTCTCTCATACCATTTTTGAATTCTACATCAGACTTTTTAATTAAAGGCTCATAGTATTTTCTATAATTCTTTAATGATGTTATATCTCCTACAATATAATAGTATTCATTTTGATAACCTGCATCTTGAGTTTTATTTATGGCTTCTTGTGTATATCCTATATAGTCATATTTACTTTTATTATTTTTATAAAATCTAGTTAAATTATCATATTTCTCTTTTTGAGCTCTATATTCGAATCCACTTAATACAGTTCCTACCATAGTGCTCATGGAATCCCCGTTATCATGACTCCGCATAGAACCTTTTTCATGAATAGATTCCTTGTCGAATGGGATACTCGCGTTGAATACAATATCGTGGTCATCACAA
>NZ_KV827773.1:7182-10354 GCF_001836225.1 Staphylococcus sp. HMSC036D05
ATCACAATGCACGAATACTTCGACACCATCGCCACTACCAACAACGTTGGTTGCTTTAACGTTTAAACTAAAGTTATCTTTAAAGAATTGTTCCCCGAGTTTTTCGTATTCTTTTCGGTGTTTCTTCGCATATTCAATAGCGCTTTTTTCAGCTTTAGGTTGAAAACCTTGTCCTACATATTTACTCGCAGGCATTTCTTCAGGTACTGATTGTGACGTTTTGTTTAAATGATGATTGATTGTCGAACAGCCAAAAAGTAACAAAGATAAAGTTAAAATGGCACAATATATCTTTTTCATCAAACACCTCATTTGAGAATTATTCATTATTAAATAAGACGCTTATAAAGTGAGAACTTTTATAAACGTCTTTGATAGTTAAGGTTATCAATTAATAAACAGCTATTTTTTCTAATTGATTTTTTACTTTATTCATATTAGAGCGTATTAGCGATGCAGAATCATCCATTGTCTTAATCGCTTGTCCCTCATTCTCATTAAGTCCATTACAAACAACTTCAAACTGTTGAGACATTTGATCTAAACGTCCTTGAGCTGCTTTATTGAGTATAAACATATCATCATAGTGGCTAGGCTCGAAAATCATATTTACAATCATAGGCTTTGTATTCGTAATAATTTCACCCAAATGATTTTCAAGAATCGGCGAAGCTGCTTGTAAATCAGTTAATAATGGCACCCACTTATCTAGTAAATAATGTTTTAATATTTCTAAATTTAAAATTATTACACTAGCTGGTGTGGGTATGAGTTTCATTAGTGTTTTAATATGAGCTGTTTCTAAGGCTGATAATATAGAATCTATTCCATATTTAATAGAATGGATTGCACTTATTGTGGAATCTATATCATCTATAATAGGTTTAAAATATTCATTATATATATCTTGAATATTTTCGGATAATTTTTTAATAGCGTTATCAATATGGGCTCTTAAAATTGTCATTTTGCGGGTCAAATAATTAGATGGCTGGATTGTCCCAGAAACCATATTTTCACCACTATAATTAATGTTAGTATTGCCATCCATTATAGTCGCGTCTTGTTGCGACATGATACTTTTTATATCTCCAATTTGCCGTCCATAAATATCATTTTGGTTTTTAACTTGAGTGATATTTTTAGAGACTATCTCAAGATGTTTCATCATTTCTTCGGATACACCATCCGCAAAATCATGGTCTAGGTTTTTAAATAGGTCTGATAATACATTATCAGCAGTGTCATGAATAGCTTCAATTCCACGTTCTAAATTCTTAACGATGCTAGATATTCTTTCTTCTAAAACTTTTAAGTCTAATGAAGGGAGGGCGCCCATGAGTGGAGAAAGGATAAGTAAAACTTTATCTATAATGCTTTCTAGATGTTTTCTCTCAGATTTAATTTTGTTACAAAAATTTTCTAGTGTTTCTAGACGAATTTTATCTATGAAATCTCTCTTGAGTTTATGCTTACGTTCTCCAAAGTTATTATTTTCTTTTTGCGATATATTAAAGCTTTCATTTAAGAAAGTTACGCATTCAGACAACATTCTACTAGTTTCTCCAGTGACTAGTTGTGCAAGGTTACCTAATTTTTCAATATCTAGTTTAATCAGTTTACCAGAACCAGACCTTGCTATAGACTCACCAGTCCACACGTTAATCGGAATACGTCCATCCATATCTAGTTTTATATTTATTGTTTTAGACACTTTTTTACCGTCTTTAGTAACAGTATCTTTTACTGATTTAATTTTACGAACGGGTATATCTTTATACGTATTATGTAATTTATTAAAAATACGATTATAACCTAGGTGGTTGTTAGCTAAAGCTTCTAAAGTTGGTATACCATCGTTTAGATTAACTCTTTTTCCAGGATTATTCTTAAACATCGGGTCTTGAACCCAAGATAAAATATCATAAGTACTATGGAAATTAATAATATTGTTATGGTTTCCTGACCTTGTATTTCTCCATGAAGCTTCAGGAAGTGTTGCTGGGTCTGTAGTTGTAGCTTTTAAATTGGGATTTTTTACGCTTTCATATTTCGCACCAATCGCTCCTTGAGAATTACCACCAGTATTAATAATAGTTTTGTTTTTATATTTTCCAGCGTCGTCACCATATTTGCGAAAAAATTGGTTGCTACTTAAATTGTTGGCATCCTTAAGTTTTTGTTTATAATCGTTAAAATATCTATCATTTTGATTAATTAATTCTGTACTTTTAAGATGATTATTCATTAACTTTATATTTTGGAGCCAATCATCTGCGACTTTACCCTTTAATGGATTATAAGGATTAATACTTTCCTTATTGTCAGTACCTTGGAATACTACAACTTGTTGACCTGTAGGCTTGTTTTTATCATTAAGTAATTCAAAGGTTTTAACATCAGACGCACCATTCATATTTTTATTTTTACTATCATCAAACCCATCTACTTGAATAAAATTTTTATTATTAACTTCAAATTTTTTGTTTTTATTTAAATCTTGATAAACCCAAAAACCACTAAGTTCAGCTAAATCTCTATCATTTATATTTTTCATTTTTTATGCACCCCATATTCTAACGGGTCATTGTAATCATAGAACGCATTTCTTGTATTTATAGTTGGCTTACTCAATTGTAAACTGATTTTAGTATTGTTAGGCTTGTTTTTATATTTGTATAAATCGTTACTCAAATCAATTACCTCGTTTTTACTATTATTTTTAGTAAAGTTATTTTTAGTACTAAAAAGAGTAGATACAACATCAGTCTTAGCTTCATAATTTGTAGAACTATAAGCTTCTCTCATTCCTTCTCTGAAGTCATTATTATTTTTGTTAATTAGTGGCTCGTAGTATTTTCTGTAATTACTAAGACTTGTAATTGCAGCTGATATATAAAAATATTTATTTTGATAACCTACTTTTTGGGTATCATTTATTGCTTGTTTGGTAAAGCCAGTATATTGATATTTTTCTTTATTATTATCGAAGAATTTGTAAAGATTATCATATTTTTCTTTCTGATATCGATACTCAAATCCGCTTAATACAGTACTTACCATAGTGCTCATGGAATCACCATTATCATGGCTTCGCATGGATCCTTTTTCATGAATCGATTCTTTATCGAAAGGGATACTTGCGTTGAATACAATATCGTGGTCATCACAA
>NZ_KV827773.1:10454-29495 GCF_001836225.1 Staphylococcus sp. HMSC036D05
ATCACAATGCACGAATACTTCGACACCATCACCACTGCCAACAACATTGGTCGCTTTAACGTTTAAACTAAAGTTATCTTTAAAGAATTGTTCCCCGAGTTTTTCGTATTCTTTTCGGTGTTTCTTCGCATATTCAATAGCGCTTTTTTCAGCTTTTGGCTGAAAACCTTGTCCTACATATTTACTAGCCGGCATTTCTTCGGGCACTGACTGTGACTCTTTATTTGAATCATTACTCATCGTTGAACATCCTCCTAATAATAATGATGAAACTAAAATGGAGCAGACTATTTTTTTCATGGCGCACCTCAAAAATATATTAGTTAGTATCATTCTAACTTAATTATTAAATTATATAAATAGTTTTTATAAATATATTGCATAAATAGAGTGATTTAAATATTTAAGTCTTATTTATTTACAAAAAATTAATAAACTAGAGAAGATAAAAGAGAATTTGATTAATACGATTAATTCAATGATTTATGAGAGGATTGAAGAAAATTATTAAAACTTTAAATGAAAAACATAGGAATTTATATTAAAGTTGCGTTATAAATGATTATTTAGAATAGAAATGATGTGAAATAGTGAATTTATCAAAAATGTGGATATTAGTAATAGCTATCCCATTAACAATTGTAGTTACCGTAGTAGGCGGATGGTATGGTTTAAAGCTAAATAAAGAAAAAGAGGTTAAAAATAGCTTCTCAAAGACATTGAATATGTATCCAATTAAAAATCTAGAAGATTTATATGACAAAGAGGGCTACAGAGACGAAAACTTTGATAAAAATGATAAAGGGACATGGATTTTACGATCTGATATGGCAATACAACAGAAAGATGGAGAACTACTTTCGGAGGGGATGTTGCTAAAGTTAAATAGAAATACTAAGAAAGCAAAAGGCTACTTTTTTATAATTAGATATAGCAATAACACTGATAAGTATGACTATGGAAAAAATAAAAAGAAGTACCCAGTTGAAATGAAAAATAATAAAATTTATTTAACTAAAAAGGTTAAAGATAAGAAACTTGAAGAAAAGATAAAAAACTATAAGTTTTTCTCCCAATATGCTAATTTCAAAGATTTAGATAAATATAAGAATGGAGACGTTTCCTACAATCCAGAAGTACCTGGTTACTCTGCAGAATATAAACTGAATAATAATGACTTTAATGTGAAACAGATTAGAAGTAAATATGACATTCCAACTAAGAGAGCACCTAAACTTGTTCTAAAAGGTGATGGAAAATTAAGTGGTAGCTCAATAGGTAGTCAAGATATAGAGTATATCTTTGTTAGAAATAAAAAAGATGATGTAAGTTTAATAGATAGCATTGATTTTCAACCCTCCAATTAATACCTATTAAGAGAGTAGTTACAAATTAATACCGTCAATATCTCCCCAATAAGAAATAAGCGACGATTTTTCGTCGCTTATTTTCTGTCTAAATGTATTAATTATGTTTGTTTTGTGCGTTATTGTTTTGTTGATTATTGTTCTGACTTCCTGAGTTTTGTGGGCTCGATTGTTGGTTGTTTGGTTTCTCAGATGTTGATGGGCGTGTCGTATTTTGTTGTGAATGGTTATTATTTTGATTGCTTGGTGCTGAACCTTGGCCACTTTGATTAGATGATGCATTGTTATTTGTATTGCTTTGATGAGTATTGTTCTGATATTGATTGTTGTTAGGTTGTTTCGTAGTGTTATTAGCACTGTTTGCTGATTGATTTCCGTTATAATTTCCAGAATTTGCAGGTTCTGATTGTGCATTTTCTTGACTATTAGTCATACTACTATTCTCATTATTTTGTTGATCATTGTCGTTCGATTTGTCTTTCTTTTTATGTTTTTCTTCTGTTTTTTGACTATCTTTATCAGAGTGGGAAGAGTTGCTTTTATGGTTAACTGCTGCATATATTGAAAAGCTTAACGCAATAACAAGAAGGATTACCACGATGCTTGCTAATATCTTTTTCAAAAGATTGTCCTCCGTTCAAATTAAATATTTCTGTATTCTATTATAATCATTTTTTAGGCGTAAGTAGAACTATTTTGCGATAAAAAGTGACTCAAAGTATAAACTCATTTATTTAATATATCAAAAAACTTTAAGGTGTAAATAAAAAGTTTAAATAAAAATTTGCACTTTCTGTAATAATGTTGTAATATTGTAATCGAATCGTAACATTCCTTCTTTGTTCTACATAAATAAGCGATTCTAAATAAAAAAAAGAGGAGAGATCCATTTATGAACAGAACTACCAAAGTAATCGTGTCGCCAATCTTAGCAGCCGGAACAGTATTTGGAATTGGAGTTTCAGCAGAAATGCCACAAGTCAAAGAAGCTCACGCAGCAGTTACGCCTTATTACACATATCAAGGTTATGCTGGAAATAACGCCTCATTTGTTTTAAATCAACAATTTATTACTTCGCTTAAGTATGACAATTTTACAATGAATGGAATTAAAATCCCGTACACAACTGGAAAGACAAGTGTGAATAAGTATAAAGGTACAGTTAAGAAGTATGATCAAAGTTTTAGCGGTGTAAATACTAAGAAAACGAGAGCAGGTAAAGTAGACTTTAATGTTTCAAGTTATGTATCTGTGAAACAGTTAAAACAAGCTTATGGTAAAAGTTTAAGAAAATTACCTAGTGCGAACAATGGAACTAAAATGTATGCTTATAGCCCGAATAATAAACATTACGGTATTGCATTTACAACTAAAAATAACAAAGTCACACATATTACTATTGGAACATTAGGATAATTGGGAAATCATCTAATGAGAAAATAGTTATAGGTTAATATGTAATTATTGAGTTAAAATAAAAATATAAACTATAGAAAAGAGATAACTTATCATGAAGAAAGCAACTAAATTATTATTAGCTTCTACTATTACTTTGGGAGCATTAATGGGAGCAAGCGTTACTACAGACTCACCAGTAAATGGATCAGCTCACGCAGCAACGTCACATTATTATACTTACAACGGTTATGTTGGACGCGATGCATCATTTTTATTGAATCAACAATTTATCAACGCTGTGAAGGCTGATAATGTGAAATTTAATGGGATTAAATTAGCAAAGACCTCTGGGACTAAGAAAGTTAATCTTTATGACCAAACGTTTAAAGGTGTAACTAAAACAGGTCATAGTGCTAATCAAATGCAAATTATCGTCAAAGGGAATTTATCATTAGCTCAAATAAAAAAAGCCTATGGTAAAGATTTAAAAGAAAAATCACATTGCACGCAAAAAGATGGAGGCATATTCTATTACAAGCCTACTAAAAAAAGTTTAGAAGTATGGTTTGTTGTAGATAACAACCATGTTGTCGAGGCGTCTATTGGTCACGTACCACTTACAACAAGTAAATAGTAATATTTTAAGGTGTCCGTCATTTTAATGGCGGGCATTTTTTATTCAAGGCCTCTGACAGCTCGCACGATGCAAGTGACCATTAAAATTAAACTTAGTAAATCTAATACTTTACAACCGATTCCATTAGAATATAGCCATTCAATATGGCAGAATTCCGAAATAGGTATAACTATGAATATTTTCAATAATAATAGGCTGAAAATTGCTATAATTAATTTGGGTTGAGGTTTGAACATATAGAATGACTCCTTGCCAGTATATGCTTTAAGGTTAACATAGACTCGTACATTTCTTAACTTTCTATCTATCTCAAATCAGTTGAGAGGGTAAATAATAACGTTGTGATAAAGTATTTGCACTACGGGGAAATTAATTTTAAAAAAGAAAGGGTATAGAGTCTTGGAAAGGTGGTATTCATTGATGAGTGCATTATCAAATGAAGAAAGAATTAAAATTCTATCAGATATTGTCGCAATTAAAACGGTAAACGATAATGAATTGGAAGTAGCGAAATATTTACAAACATGGTTCGACAAATATGGTATTGAATCTGAATTAGACGAAGTATCAGAAGGACGTGCCAACCTCATCGCTACAATTGGTTCAGGCAAACCAGTGATTGGCATCTCAGGTCACATGGATGTGGTCGCTGAAGGAAACCATGACGATTGGACATATGACCCGTTCCAATTAACTGAAGATAATGGCAACTTATATGGTCGTGGCGCTGCCGATATGAAATCAGGATTAGCGGCATTAGCGATTGCATTAATCGAAATTAAAGAAAGTGATCAGTTAAACAAAGGTACAATTAAATTTATGGCAACAGTCGGTGAGGAGATGGAACAAGCTGGTTCTGCTCAATTATATGAGAAAGGCTATGCCGACGATTTAGATGCGTTGCTTATTGCTGAACCTTCTTATCCTAGCTTAGTATACGCGCATAAAGGTTCAATGGACTTCCGTATTACCTCTAAAGGCAGATCATCACACAGTTCTATGCCTTTCTTAGGTGAAAATGCAATCAAACCACTTCTTGAATTTATCCAAAATATAGATAAAGAATATGAAGAATTAACAAAATCTATTAAAGGCGAGTCTTTAGATTACAGTAATATGGTAAATAAGTTAGCAGATCAATTACCTGAAAATGTTACTAAAGAACAAGCCAAAGATTTAATTGAAGGCCTAGTAATGACAAATAGTATCTTTAATGGGGGTTCACAAGTTAATTCCGTACCTGACAGTGCTACTGCAGAATTTAACGTACGTACCATTCCAGAATATAATAATGACAAAGTTAAAGAATTATTTAATAAATATTTAAAGCAAGCCAATGACAATGGTTCAAGTTTATCTCAAGAAATTTATCTTGATTTAGCACCTGTTGTAACAACTGGTAAAAACCGTTTAGTAGAATTAGGCCATGAGAAAGCAAGAGAACATTTCCCAAATGAAGAAGGTCTCATTATTACTCCAACAGTTGCGGTTACAGATGCTTCTAATCTATTACGCGGTAAAGATGAAAACTTCCCATTCTTAATGTTTGGCCCAGGTACAGGTCCTCATCAAGTAGACGAATGTGTAGATAAACAAAACTACTTAGATTTCGTGGATTATTATGTAGACTTCTTAACTTCATTCGTTGAAGAAGTTTAATGTTATTTTAAATATAGAAGAGATTTAACAATCACCTCGCTAAAATCAGTGAGGTGATTTTCATTTTAAGTGTGAGTATAAATCAATTAGGTATAATATTAAATTTATATTTATGAGTAAAAGTGAGTTGTTTGATTTTGTGAGGTGAATAAACCTCTGACAATTCACTCGAGAGACATTAGACATCAAGGTAACATGGACAATTTAGCCACCACTTATCAAACTAAATTCGATACGATTAAACTATTATGGTATGAATTTTCCTCAAATATTTTTAAATAACTAAAAAAGTACTCTCTTTTGTATATATAAATTAATTGTACGCCATCTGAATAAGGGGTATAATCTATAAGACCGTGCGACATGCCGGCGTTTTCAGAAAGAGAGGTTATTCCCATGAATACAAAGACAAAGAAAATAATTGCTTCCACTTTAGCCTTCGGTACATTACTTGGTATTGGTGCAACTTCGACACCAACTCAAGCACATGCTGCAACTCAAACTCACCAAACTACACAAACTGCATATTATACTTATAACGGTAATGCTGGTTACAATGCTAAATTTGTACTGGACAAACAATTCCGCACAGCACTTAATAAAGGTAAAGTGACGTTTAATGGCATTAAATTAGCGCCTACTAAATCTTCAAAAACTACGACTAAATATGACCAATTATTCCGTGAATATTCTAAAAAAGATAAAACTGCTTCAATTGTAGATATTTCCTTAAAAAATAAACTATCTTTAAAAGATGTTCAAGCTGCTTATGGTAAGAACCTTAAAAAAGTAAGTAATGGAAAAAATAATATGACTGGTATTTATTATGCTAAACCAGGTAAAAATGGCGCAACGATTTGGTTTGATGCTACTAAAGGTAAAATCGATCGCATAGTTATTGGTTTTGAAAAAACGAGCACAGTCAAAAAAGTAATTAAAAAATAAGTTTTTAATGCTAGACTCTCAACAGTGAGGGTCTATTTTTTCTATTTTCAAGAGGCTAAAAAGTGTGATAACTATAAAATTTAGGGAATATATTTAATGAATCATGAGGCATCTGGAGGGGATTATAATGAACTTGAATAGACTTATCAATCTCATTGAGAATAAAAAGCATAATGAGATTTACAAACTATTCTCTAAGAGTATGAAAAAATCTGTCAGTAAGCGGATGTTAAAAGAAACATTAGACCTTTATATGAAATTTGCTAAAAAGCATAAATTGTATGTAGATATTGGTAATGCATCTAGTGGTGAAAAGATTTGGTTAGATGAATATCAAAATTATGGGGTTTTTGTGCTTATAGAGGATGACGTCATTCATAGTCTTATATTAAAACCTTTATATTATTTTAAAGATAAGTGGACTCAACTTACATATAACTTGCCAATTAAAGATGAGTGGCTGGTATATTGGGGTGGAGACAATGAATTATTTAATTACCACTATAATTATGAAACGCAACGTTATGCATATGATTTAGTGAAACTTGTAAATGGAAAGACAATGTTTGATGGGGGACAATTCTGCGCTAATTATTATAGTTTTGGAGCGGATGTAGTCGCTCCGATTTATGGAGAAGTTGTCAGGGTAGTCAATCATGTGAATGATAATACACCAGGTAATACCAATGAAAATGAGCCTTTCGGAAATTACGTTATGATTAAGCATGATCGCCACGAATATAG
Organism: Staphylococcus sp. HMSC036D05; assembly: GCF_001836225.1. Lineage (NCBI taxonomy): Bacteria > Bacillati > Bacillota > Bacilli > Caryophanales > Staphylococcaceae > Staphylococcus > Staphylococcus sp. HMSC036D05. The sequence goes on from NZ_KV827773.1 coordinate 17,206, forward strand.
TGTTTTAGCGCATCTAAAGAGAAATTCAATTACTGTACGTGAGGGAGATATTATTTATTCTCAAGAGGTCGTAGGACAATGCGGGAATTCAGGGAATTCGTCAGAGCCACATTTACATTTCCAAGTTATTAATGCTCCAGATTTGGAAAAGGGACAATCATTAAAAATTAAATTTGAAAATGCAACGCAACCAATTAAAGGAGAAATTTTAAAAAATTAGCATAAAAGAATCACTTAATAAATGATTAGGTGATTTTTTGTGCTTTTAAAAACCTTTATTCCCAATGGATTAAACGCAATCGTCTAACGCTAAACTATATCAAGTATAATTTAATTATTAATTTTATTACATCTTAATTAATAAAAATAACTTATATTAATCCATCAAAGTTAAAATTTTAACATAAGTGGTGAGAATAATGAACAAATTATTTATACAAATAATTTATAAGTGAAGACTGTGTGAAATAAATGAAAATTTCATTTACTTTTCAAAAAAATATAATTACGATGACACTGTAAGTTGCTTTTAAAATTTTTAAGGAGGTTACGAGATGAAGAATTTTTCGAAATTTGCACTTACAAGTATCGCAGCACTTACAGTAGCAAGCCCCTTAGTCAATACGGATGCCAATGCGAAAAAGGGATCAGCGACACAGAAAATCAATGCGGAAGTAACGCAACAAACCGATGCACCTAAAGCATTAAAAGCGTTGCCAGATTCGCAAAATGTCAAAAATCATTATAAAGATTACGCTGTTACTGATACCCAAAAAGACAACAAAGGTTTTACCCATTATACCTTACAACCTAAAGTTGGTCATACTTATGCCCCTGATAAAGAGGTAAAAGTTCATGCTAACTCAAAAGGGAAAGTCGTATTAATTAATGGTGACACTGATGCGAAAAAAGTGAAACCTACAAACAAAGTCTCTATCAACAAAGAACAAGCCTTAAGTAAAGCTTTTGAAGCAACGAACATCAACCGTGACAAAGCGAAAAATATGAAAAACGATGTGGTAAAACAAAACAAAGTTGAAATCGACGGCAAAACGAATAAATACGTGTACAACGTCGAACTTATTACTACATCGCCTAAAATTGCGCATTGGAATGTAAAAGTAGATGCGCAAACAGGAAAAGTTGTTGATAAAATGAATATGATTCATGAAGCGGCCACAACTGGTACTGGTAAAGGTGTTCTTGGAGATACGAAGAAAATCAATATTAACAGTATCGATGGCGGCTTTGCATTACAGGATTTAACGCATAAAGGACAACTTTCTGCTTATAATTATAGCGATGGTAGCGGTCAATATAGTTTAATAAAAGACAGAGACAAGAATTTCACGGATGATAATCAACGCGCTGGCGTCGATGCCAATTATCACGCTAAAGAAGTATACGATTATTATAAAGATACTTTTGGTCGTGAATCATATGATGATAAAGGAAGCCCAATTGTTTCATTAGCACATGTTAACAATTTCCAAGGTTCAGATAATAGAAATAACGCCGCATGGATTGGCGATAAAATGATATATGGTGATGGAGATGGACGTACATTTATCCCACTCTCAGGTGCTAATGATATCGTCGCTCACGAAATCACTCATGGAGTGACTCAAGAAACTGCTGGTCTAGTTTACCGTGATCAATCAGGAGCATTAAATGAAAGTTTCTCAGATGTTTTCGGTTACTTTGTAGATAATGACGATTTCTTAATGGGTGAAGATGTTTACACACCAGACCGTGATGGAGATGCATTAAGAAGTATGTCTGATCCAGAAGAATACGGTCAACCATCTCACATGGACGACTATGTAAATACAAGTTCAGATAATGGTGGTGTCCACACTAACTCAGGTATTCCAAATAAAGCAGCTTACAACACTATCCGCAGTATTGGTAAAGATAAAGCTCAACAAATTTACTACAGAGCGCTTACAGATTACTTATCTTCTAACTCAGACTTCCAAGATGCCAAAGATGCCTTACATCAATCCGCATTAGACTTATATGACGAAGAAACAGCTAATGAAATTGAAAAAGCATGGGAAGACGTTGGTGTATAATCAATTAGAATTTCAAATGTTTTAACTTAAACAAGAAGTATATGACATATTAACGGAACGAAAATCAAACGCCTTAATAAACAAGAATTAATGTTAAACACTTACAATGCTACTCGCCTCAATATAGACATTGTTGACCTCACTGGCTCCTTGCTCTTGATTAGAGCAGGGGGCTTTTTAATTTCGAGAGGGGAGACTGCGGGTTGTCTGACTGTAGTGACCCTTCCCTCCTAGCAAGTTGGTTTAATCACGTTCATATATTGTGTCTTTCGCAACTTTTTATCTTAAGCCGAACATGTTATAAAGAAATTAACAGAAATGATGCTTAAGGTGTTAATCAATAGAAGATCCGATTGATTAGGAGTGAGCTTTTGAAAAAAATTCATTCTAAATTATCAATAAAAGATATTCTGCTAATTATCATATACATATTTATTGCTGTTACATGTTTTTTAATTACATTCGACATTATAGAGTTACCTTTAAAACATGCAAATAAAGTAGCTACTATTTTTACGATTATTGTTTTTATAAGTTTAATTAGAACTAATAATAAGAAACGTAAACGAGATGAATCATAGTTTCTAAATGAAAAGGGAACAAATTAAGCTAATCTCTAAATGAAATTCACTCATTTAGGTTATATTTTAATCATCATACTCATAACATCTTCTCATTCGCTCATTATTTCTAATTTGTCACAAAATTTTACATACTTTCTCATAATCTTTTAACAATAGAATGATAAATTATTATTAAATAAAAAGAATTTTTAATATATAACTCAATTTAAATTAGATGTAAAGAGGAGTTTATCATTAATGAAAAAAAGCAAACGACAAGATTTAGTGACCATGATTGTTAAACAAAATCACATCTATAAAAAAGCAGATATCGTCGATTACATAGATGATCACTTCGGCATACGCTATAGCATGACGACCATCGCCAGAGACCTTAGAGAACTCAATATCTTCCGCCTCCCAGCCGATGCAAAACAGTTTGAATATAAAATCCTTAATAATCAATCACAAATTGACGCCAAAATAAAACTAGATGATTATCTCGAAACAGAAATCATTAACACTGTGATTAAAGAATCATATATACTAATTAAGACGTCACCAGGATTTGCACAAAGCATCAATTACTACATTGATCAATTACAACTTAAAGAAATCATCGGTACCATCAGTGGTAATGATACAATTATGATACTTACACATTCTAAGGCACTGGCAGAGTACGTGTATTATAAAATATTTAATCATAATTATTCATAAAACTTCATAATTAAATAATTTAAATCTTAAACCTGGTAAACGCTTTAATTACGTTTGCTAGGTTTTTTGTTTTACAAAAAGATTGACTTCACATAATGACTAACTATTCATTTAAGTGAATAAAAAACTTTTTATCGAAACATTCATTATTTCATATTAATTGAATATTCATTTTCCATACGGAATAACAGTATAAAAATGTATATTCAAACACATAAGTGTATTGAATAACCAAATTGTACAAAACTTTCCACATCGAACTTGTGAATATAATCACATAAACAATCGCAAATTCGCTATACACTCAAGCTGTAGTTATAGAAAAGGAGGAAATGAATATGGCAAATGGACCCATTCAAGTAAACAGTGAAATTGGTAAACTTAAAACCGTTTTGCTTAAACGTCCTGGTAAAGAGTTGGAAAATTTAGTTCCAGACTATTTAGATGGACTATTGTTTGACGATATTCCTTATTTAAAGGTGGCGCAACAAGAGCATGACCGGTTCGCCAAAGTGTTACAAGATGAAGGAGTAGAAGTACTTTACTTAGAGCAATTAGCTGCAGAGAGCATTGAAGATTCAAATATTAGAGAACAATTTATCAATGATGTTCTAGCAGAATCTCGTAAAACAATTCTTGGTCATGAAAAAGAAATTAAAAAATTATTCTCTACATTGTCAAACCAAGAATTAATTAACAAAGTCATGGCTGGTGTGCGAAAAGAAGAAATTAAATTAGAATCTACACACTTAGTTGAGTACATGGATGACAAATATCCATTCTACTTAGACCCAATGCCAAACTTATACTTCACACGTGACCCACAAGCATCAGTAGGACGAGGCATGACAGTGAATCGTATGTTTTGGAGAGCAAGACGTCGAGAATCCATCTTCATTTCATATATTTTAAAATATCATCCTCGCTTTAAAGATGCAGATGTACCTGTATGGTTAGACCGTGACTGTCCTTTCAATATAGAAGGGGGAGACGAACTCGTACTTTCTAAAGATGTACTTGCAATCGGAATTTCAGAACGTACGTCAGCTCAAGCCATCGAACGTTTGGCACGACGTATTTTCCAAGATCCATTATCAACTTTCAAAAAAGTCGTAGCGATAGAAATTCCAACAAGTCGTACATTCATGCATTTAGATACAGTATGTACTATGATTGACTATGATAAGTTCACAACGCACTCAGCGATTCTTAAAGCAGAAGGTAATATGAATATCTTCGTTATTGAATACGATGAATCTGGAAATGATATCAAAATTTCACACTCAAGTCATCTTAAACAAACGTTAGAAGAGGTGCTTGGCGTCGACAATATCGAATTAATCCCTACAGGTAATGGCGATGTCATTGATGGCGCGCGTGAACAATGGAATGACGGTTCTAACACATTGTGTATCCGTCCTGGAGTTGTAGTCACATATGATCGTAACTATGTATCTAATGAATTGTTAAGAAAACACGGCATCAAAGTAATTGAAATACCTGGAAGCGAGCTTGTTCGCGGACGTGGGGGCCCAAGATGTATGAGCCAACCACTATTTAGAGAAGATTTATAGTATAGTTATATTGTAATTGGAAACGTTTTCGAAAGCGCATAAATAAACATATCATTGCACCTATTGAAGACGATGATCAATTTTATAGCGACTCATTAAATGAAAGGAGCGTATATTATGGAGAAAATCCGGAAACCATTCGACTTAAAAGGTAGATCACTACTTAAGGAAAGTGATTTTACCAAGGAAGAATTTGAAGGTTTAATCGATTTTGCCATGACGTTAAAAACGTATAAACAACAAGGCACAAAGCATCATTATTTAGAAGGTAAAAACATCGCATTACTATTCGAGAAAACGTCAACTCGTACGCGTGCTGCATTCACAGTCGCATCTATCGATTTAGGTGCACATCCTGAATTTTTAGGTAAAAATGATATTCAATTAGGTAAAAAAGAATCCGTAGAAGATACTGCGAAAGTGCTAGGTAGAATGTTTGATGGTATAGAGTTTAGAGGATTCTCACAAGAGACAGTAGAACAACTTGCTGAATTCTCTGGTGTACCAGTTTGGAATGGATTAACTGATGAATGGCACCCAACTCAAATGTTAGCAGACTTTATGACGATTAAAGAAAATTTCGGACATCTTGAAGGTATTAATTTAACTTACGTTGGAGATGGACGTAATAATATGGCACATTCATTAATGGTGGCAGGCGCAATGCTTGGTGTTAACGTGAGAATCTGTACACCTAAAGCTTTAAGCCCTAAAGAAGCATATGTCGACCTTGCCAAAGACCGAGCTTCTAAGTATGGTGGTTCTGTTCTCGTTACTGACAAAATTGATGAAGCGGTTAAAGGCGCAGATGTTATATATACAGATGTCTGGGTTTCAATGGGCGAAGAAAGTGAATTTGAAGAACGGATTAACTTGTTGAAGGACTATCAGGTCAACAAAGCTATGTTCGATTTAACTGGTAAGGACGATACCATTTTCCTACATTGTTTACCAGCATTCCATGATACACAAACTCAATACGGTCAAGATATATATGAGAAATATGGACTAAGTGAAATGGAAGTTACAGACGAAATCTTTAGAAGTGAGCACTCTAAAGTATTTGACCAAGCTGAGAATCGTATGCATACGATTAAAGCTGTGATGGCTGCGACATTAGGCTAGGTTAAATCAAATTACTATAACAGGGACGATAGATATACGCTAATTTCCCAAACCACTCCCAACGAAACGATGCATTAAATAGCGTACATCTATGTGTCCCTACTTCTAAAGGAGAAATGAATATGAGCGAATCAGGAGAAAATAAGTTAAGTCAATCATCATTGATAGGTCTCGTTATAGGATCAATGATTGGTGGCGGTGCATTCAACCTCATGTCTGATATGGGTGGCCAAGCCGGTGGTCTCGCAATTATTATCGGATGGATTATTACAGCTATAGGCATGATTTCATTAGCTTTTGTATTCCAAAATCTAACGAATGAACGTCCTGATCTCGATGGTGGTATTTATAGTTATGCACAAGCTGGATTTGGTGACTTTATAGGTTTTGCCAGTGCATGGGGATATTGGTTCTCTGCATTTTTAGGCAACGTCGCTTACGCAACACTATTGATGTCTTCAGTAGGGAACTTCTTCCCAATTTTCAAAGGTGGTAACACATTCCCAAGTATACTTGTTGCCTCAATTTTATTATGGGGTGTTCACTTCCTTATACTAAAAGGTGTAGAAACTGCGGCATTTATTAATAGTATTGTAACCGTTGCGAAGTTAATACCTATTCTACTCGTTGTCATTTGTATGTTAGTTGCCTTTAATTTTGGTACTTTCAAAGAAGGGTTTTTCGGCATGAATGCACACGGTGCGTTACCATTTAGCTTTGGAAACACAATGTCTCAAGTGAAAAGTACAATGCTTGTAACCGTATGGGTATTCATCGGAATAGAAGGTGCTGTCGTCTTCTCAAGTCGTGCTAAACGTAAGAAAGATGTAGGTACTGCTACAGTGATAGGATTAATTTCAGTATTACTCATATATTTCTTATTAACTGTACTTGCCCAAGGCGTTATCATTCAGAACCATATCTCTAAATTGGAAGCACCGTCTATGGCACACGTACTTTCATACATTGTCGGCGACTGGGGTTCAACACTAGTTAACATTGGCTTAATTATCTCAGTATTAGGCGCATGGTTAGGTTGGACATTACTCGCTGGTGAATTGCCATTTATCGTTGCGAAAGATGGGTTATTCCCTAAATGGTTTGCTAAGGAAAATGAAAACGGCGCACCTGTGAATGCGTTATTAATCACGAACATATTAGTTCAAATTTTCTTAATTAGTATGTTGTTCACTGATAGCGCGTACCAATTTGCATTTTCACTAGCATCAAGTGCCATTCTTTATCCGTACATGTTTAGCGCATTTTATCAAGTTAAATATACAATTGAACATAAACAACATGCGACACCAAAACAATGGACAATTGGTATACTCGCATCTGTTTACGCAATATGGTTAGTCTATGCAGCAGGATTTGACTATTTATTATTAACGATGTTGCTTTATATTCCAGGGCTTATCGTTTATTCAATCGTTCAGAAAAACAACCGAAGACGTTTAACACGCGTAGATTATATCTTCTTCGCAATCATCATAGTTCTAGCAATTGTGGGACTAGTTCGACTATGTAGCGGCGCGATTAATGTATTCTAGATAAAGGAGCGATGAGTTATGAATAAAAAAATTGTCATCGCATTAGGCGGTAATGCGATTCAGACATCTGAAGGTTCAGCAGAAGCACAACGACGGGCGATTCACATGACTATGCAATCACTTAAACCTTTATTTCAATCAAATAATGATATCGTGATTTCACATGGTAATGGCCCTCAAATAGGCAATTTACTCATTCAACAATCTAAATCAGACAGCGCACAGACTCCTGCTATGCCACTCGATGTATGTGGGTCTATGACGCAAGGTATGATAGGCTATTGGTTAGAGACCGAAATTAACCGAGCATTATCAGAAATTGGTAGCGATCGAGCAGTTGGAACAATTATTACTCGTGTAGAGGTTGATAAAGATGATCCTCGATTCAACCGCCCAACAAAACCGATTGGTCCGTTTTATACTGAGGAAGAAATGCACGCTTTAAAAGAAGCACAACCTGAAGCGATTTATAAAGCAGATTCTGCAGGTCGAGGATATAGAAAGGTTGTTGCCTCACCATTACCAATTTCTATTCTAGAACACCAATTAATTAGCACACTTGTCGAACAGAAAAATATTATCATCGCTTGTGGTGGCGGGGGTGTGCCAGTTGTGAAGAGTGAACACACATATGAAGGTGTCGAAGCGGTTATTGATAAAGACTTTGCTAGTGAAAAATTAGCAGCTCTCATTGACGCAGATACGTTGATGATACTAACAAATGTAGAACACGTGTATATTAATTTTAAAGAACCAAATGAAGAAAAGTTAACAGACATTGATATTGAAACTTTAAAACGTTATGCGAATGAAGGTAAGTTCGCTGAAGGTTCGATGTTGCCGAAGATTGAAGCGGCAATTGAATTTGTTGAAAGTGGAAATGATAAAGAAGCAATTATCACTAATTTAGAAAATGCTTATCATGCGTTCGACAAGCAAGCGGGTACACATATTCACAAATAAATGTTGAATAATCAAGCTATTGGAACCATAAGAACGATGGCCCCCTCCCCTTAATCAATAAACATCTATGAAGTGGCGTTTCTTTGACACTTTAACGCCAACTTCATATTAGAAAGATGTATAGCGTTCTCCCTTTCAATAGCTTTAGGTAGTAAGGAGTTTATGTTATGGCTGGAAATCAAATTTTTTGTAGAGAAAATGAACTTGATGAAAGTTTCAAACAACTTGCGTCTTATATTCATATACCTGTTGGCGTTTTACTTCCGTTTAAAAGCCAGTGTTTTGTTAGGCATTATAGTAAGGGACAAGTGATTTACTTTTCATCAGACGAAACGACACACGTTTATTTATTATTACAAGGAAATATCATGAGAGAGAATTTTAATTTAAATGGCGACATGTATCGTTATTTAAATAGAGAAAAAGTGCTGTTCCCGTTGAATAATTTATTTCAAGATAAAGTGCCAAATGAAATGTGTACGGCTTTGACGGATTGTGAAGTCATAGGCATTCCTCGTGATTTAATTGAATACCTGTGCAAAACGCATGAAGATATCTTCGTAAGGTTATTTGAATTACTGAGTGAAACCCAATGTCAGCACATTGAATATAATATGGCGTTAACCAGCAAGCTTGCGAAAGAACGCGTGACTAAGATTTTACGTTATCTATGCCACACTGTCGGATACGATAATGAAGAATTCTACGAAATAAAACAATTTATGACAATACAACTGTTAAGTGATATGGCAGGCATATCTCGAGAAACAACAGGACATATTATTAATGAGCTTCGAAAAGATAAAGTTCTATTTAAAAGTAATAAAAATTGGTTGATCAGCAAAGAATTATAAAGACGAATTTTAAATTTGAAATTTCGATTTGAAGAAATTTTCATTTTGCCATTCTAGTTAAAACACACTCTAAATTAAATATATATTCTATTAAAGCATTAGTTGAATTACTTTCTAGCGAAATAATTCTGACTAGTGCTTTTATATTTTAAAAGAAATTAATGCCGATTTAATAATATATGTATACACTACATAAATTAAATTATAATTAAATATTAAAACATACAACCAAAAACAATTGCATTTCATATAAAGATTATCATTAATTTTTAAATTAACTCTTTTATATAATCGAGAAATGTAGTATTCTTTATCTTGTGATTAAATTAAAATCACAAATTTTTTTAGGAAGTGATGTATTTTGAGAAAAAGGATGGATTTCGTGCCTAACAGGCATAACAAGTATTCCATTAGAAGATTTACAGTAGGAACGGCATCAATTTTAGTTGGTGCAACAATAATTTTTGGAGTTGATCATGAAGCAAAAGCGGCTGAGCATTCTACCGACACTGCTTCACTCACTTCAAACAATGAGGAAGCTTCGAATAGTAGCCCAGTTGGACAGCTAGGAGATACTCAAAAAAAGACTCATACCACACAAAACAACCATAACGTCCAACAACTAGATAATCAGTCAGATGAAGTTGGCACATCATTAAAAGCCCAAAACAATGATGCCCAATCAGCAGAGAAAACTTCGACTGAAACGTCTAAAGAAGTAATGCAAAATCACACACGCAATGCTAAAGATTTATCAGGTGACGCCCAATCAACTGATAACACAACAGAAAAGCAACAAGAAGTAAAAAATAATAATTCAAATCAAGAAACATTAACAACAAACAATCAAACAACAAAAAATACTCATAAAGTTTCTCGAGATGAAGATGTAGAACAAGCGAATAAACAATCAACAAATCATAACGTGAAAGAAACTGAGCAAACAGTTCAAAGAACTAAAGCCCAAAACCTTGAACTGCAAGCATCAGCAACACAAAATTCACAGTCACAAACATCGCAAAGTTCAAATCGTGTTTCACCTCAAGAGCAGGTTGCAGAAACTTATAGCCCTCAAGATAGTGCTTCAACTCGTAACCAATCAACTCAAAAGTCAGTTAATAAAGTTAATGGATTAAACAATTCTAATACTCGACATCATTCGTTATCCAACTCACCGATAGATGATCAAGCGAATGAAAAGAATGCAATACAAGTTCAAGCTACACCTAGAACAGTTTCAAGATTTGCACAGCCTGTAAGTAGAGCTGCAACAAATGAAGCGAATTCAGAACAACAAGGTTCTAACGTTAACGATAAAATAAATGTTGATAGTTTTAATGTGTCGAAAAAGTCTTTTGACCCTAACCATAGTGGCTATTCAGATTTAAATGCATCATTTAGCGTGAATGGAAAGATTAAAGAAGGCGATTATTTTACTGTTAAATATCCACAACGTGTTACTGTTAATGGTGATGTAAATTATGAGAAACTTAATAATCAAATGAAGGTTAAGCCATTAACAAATGCCAATGGAGAAGTGGTAGCTAATGGTATTTATGATGTAAATAGTAAGACGGTAAAATATACTTTTACGAATTTCGTTAATGACAGAAATAATATTAAAGGGAACTTCAAGTTGCCAATTTTCACAGATAGAAAGAATACGCCTCATAGTGGTAACTACAGCAGTACATTTAATATAGCTGATAAGAATTACACTGAGACTTTGAATATTAGTTACGATTCACCGTACCAAGGTATAAAAGACGCTTATGGACCAAATATTAGTTCGTTTATAACAGATATCGATTTGCATTCAGGCAGTGAAGACTTTAAGCAAAAGATTTATGTTAATCCTATGGAAAATACATTATATAATTCAAATGTGCGTATTCAGGGTTATCAAACTGATCAAAGTAAATCAAGTACAATTATTGATAAAAATACAAAATTCAAAATTTACCAAGTGAAAGACGCAAGTCAATTGAGTGAGAGTTATTATAACGATACTAATAGTTCAAACTTAGTAGATGTCACAAATAATTTTAATGGATGGATTACTTACAATAGTGATAACTCTGTTAACATTCAATTTGGTCATATTGATGGCGCTTATATTATCGAAGTTGAAGGTAAATATGATAGTAAGAGTGGCCAAAATGTTAAGACTAGAGTTTCAGAAACGAATGATACTGTAAGTGGCGTGAGAAGACAGTTCTATTGGGATAACGAAAATATAGTTAAACCAACAGATGGTTCGGCTGATGGGGATTTAGTGGTCGGCAGTGATTCAGATTCAGATAGCGATTCCGATTCAGACAGCGACTCAGACTCTGATAGTGACTCAGATTCAGATAGCGATTCCGATTCAGACAGCGACTCAGACTCTGATAGCGATTCCGATTCAGACAGCGACTCAGACTCTGATAGTGACTCAGATTCAGACAGTGACTCAGATTCAGACAGTGACTCGGATTCAGACAGCGACTCGGATTCAGATAGCGACTCCGATTCGGATAGTGGCTCAGACTCAGACTGTGGCTCAGACTCAGACTGTGATTCAGATTCCGACTGTGGTTCAGACTCAGATTGTGGCTCAGACTCCGATTGTGGTTCAGACTCAGATTGTGGCTCAGACTCAGACTGTGATTCAGATTCCGATTGCGGTTCAGACTCAGATTGTGGCTCCGACTCAGATAGTGATTCAGATTCAGACAGTGATTCCGACTCAGATAGTGATTCCGACTCAGATTGTGGCTCCGACTCAGATTGTGATTCCGACTCAGACAGCGATTCTGATTCCGACAGTGACTCTGATTCAGATAGTGATTCCGACTCAGATAGTGACTCCGATTCAGACAGC
>NZ_KV827773.1:29595-89995 GCF_001836225.1 Staphylococcus sp. HMSC036D05
AGATAGCGATTCCGACTCAGATAGCGACTCAGACTCAGACAGCGATTCCGATTCAGACAGTGACTCAGAGTCAGATAGCGATTCCGACTCAGATAGCAACTCGGATTCAGATAGCGACTCGGATTCAGATAGCGACTCAGATTCAGATAGTGATTCCGACTCCGACAGTGACTCAGATTCAGATAGCGATTCCGACTCAGACAGTGATTCTGACTCAGATAGTGACTCCGATTCAGACAGCGATTCCGATTCAGATAGCGACTCGGACTCAGACAGCGACTCGGACTCAGATAGTGACTCAGATTCAGATAGTGACTCAGATTCAGATAGCGATTCCGACTCAGATAGCGACTCGGATTCAGATAGCGACTCAGATTCAGATAGTGATTCCGACTCCGACAGTGACTCAGATTCAGATAGCGACTCAGATTCAGATAGCGATTCCGACTCAGACAGTGATTCTGACTCAGATAGTGACTCCGATTCAGACAGCGATTCTGATTCAGATAGCGACTCAGATTCAGACAGTGATTCCGATTCAGACAGTGACTCAGATTCAGACAGTGACTCCGACTCAGATAGCGATTCCGACTCAGATAGTGACTCAGATTCAGATAGCGACTCAGACTCAGACCATGAGACACCAGGAACACCATCTCATCAAGATTACTCAACACCAACACATCATGAAACAAATCATCACAGCCATCATGCTAAAGAGAAAGGTTTACCAGATACTGGTAATGATGATAGTACACATAACGGTACATTATTTGGAGGATTGTTAGCCTTATTAGGTTCTTTATTCTTCTTCGGAAACAAACGTAGAAATAGAAAAGATGAACACTAAATATTTGATTTAGACCCGGGCCTTAGTGCTCGGGTTTTTCTGTGAAATAAAGAAAAGTAAGGTAAAATAAAGAAGAATATGAATTAAGGAGTGAAGCATATGGCTTTAATGACATTAAATTATAGTTCACCGACAATAGGAATGCATCAAAATTTAACAGTCATCTTACCGGAGGACACAACATACTTTGATAGCTCCAATTCTCCTAAACAACTTAAAACACTTTTACTTTTACATGGTTTGTCGAGTGATGAAACGACGTATATTAGATATACGAGTATTGAACGATATGCCAATGAACATCAACTCGCTATTATTATGCCGAATGTAGATCACAGTGCATACGCTAATATGGCATACGGCCATAGTTATTATGATTATATTTTAGAAATATACGACTATGTGCATCAGATTTTACCACTTTCAAAGAAACGTGAAGATAACTTTATTGCAGGTCATTCTATGGGAGGGTACGGTACAATTAAGTTTGCGCTGACTCAATCCCATAAGTTTTCCAAAGCAGCACCATTATCTGCAGTATTTCAAGCACAACATCTTATTGATATAGATTGGATAGACTTTTCCGCCAAATCTATCACAGGAGAGAATACCGATATTACAGGAACAGAATTAGATACATATTACCTCCTCAATCGAGCTATAGCGTCGAATGCTGATATTCCTGAATTGCTTATTATGTGTGGAACTGAAGATTTCTTATATCAGGATAATTTAGAGTTTATTCATTATTTAGATGAAAAGGGAATTCCATATACATTTGAAGAAAGTCCTGGCGAACATAATTACGCATATTGGGACAAAGCGATCAAAACAGCGATAGAGTGGTTCGTAAATTAGTGGAAGTTTAAACCTAAAGATAGCATCTAAAATATATTCAATACCCCCATGTCTTTGAACTAACGACACGGGGGATTAAATTTAGATATTTCTATTTACCTTGAAAACTAACCAATACAACAGAATTGAAACAACAATGGTTTCTACAATGATTGAAATAATCAGCCAATATTCTAAATGACTTAAATTGATAATTAAGTAAATATCAAGAATGGTCCAAGGTAACGCAATGAGTATCACTTTCTTATAAATTTGGAAACTATATAGGGTGAATAATTTTTGAGCTTTTGCCCAACTTTCATCATTACGTAAAGCTTTTCTAGTTCGAAATCCATATGTTTTGTTACGTTGTGTCGGGGGAGTTAATTTGAATAAATAGGTCACTGCTAACATGATTATGCTTTTGAAAAGTAGAACTATTTTAATCACTCCTTTTAAGTTGATTTAATCTATAACTATTTTATCAAATAAAACGTTTTATGTTTTTCGATATATTAATTTAATGTAAAAATAGATAGAAAAGTTAAAATACACTAGATTATATTGTTTTCAAATATAGCAAAGTATAAAATAAAAGTGCTAAGTTCATTAATTTTAAGTATAAAATCTTTTCAATAGGAGCGATAACTATTGTTGAAATATTATATATCTACAATTATATTCTTTCTGGCATTTTTATTCGTAAGTGGATTAGCACTTGCGACTGATTTAGATACCGAGGCTTCTGTCGTTGCGGTAGGAGATAACTTAATACATCCCGAAGTCTATAATGATGCTAAAACAGGGCAAGATAGTTTTAACTTTAAACCTATGTATGAACCTGTAAAAAAAGATATTCAAGATGCAGATATAGCATATGTAAACCAAGAATCCCCTTTAGGTGGGGACGATCGGCCATATCATGGTTTTAAACGTTTTAATACGCCTAGTAGTATCGCTAAAGATTTAGTCGATACAGGTTTTAACTTTGTAAATGGCTCTAACAACCATGCCATTGATCAAGGAGAATCGGGCGTAAATAATAATATACATACTTGGGAGAAATTTAAAGATAAAGTATTATTTACTGGCATTTTTAACTCTCAAGAGGCACATGATAACATTCCGACGAAGACAGTTAATGGAATAAAAGTTTCAATGTTAAGTTATACGTTTGGGACAAATGGTATTAAACCTCCACATCCGTATACAATCAAAACATTTGATGAGGAACAAATTAAAAAGGATGTTAAAGAGGCTAAAAAACATAGTGATGCAGTGATTGTATCTGCGCACTGGGGTAATGAAGGACAACATAAACAAAACAAAACGCAGGAAAAATATGCTAAAGTCTTCGCGGATGCTGGTGTAGATGTTGTGTTAGGCATGCATCCACATGTGATAGAGCCAGTGAAATGGGTTGAAGGCAAAGATGGAAATAAAACACTTGTCGCTTATTCCCTGGGAAATTTCTTAAATGGTCAAGCTACAGGAAATGAAAGTAATAATTTATTAGGTCGTCTCAATTTTAAATTAGTGAAAAATCCTAAAGGCGTTAAAGTGGAAAACGTAAAATGGAGAAGTATGGTGAATCATTATGAATTAGCCAATTTATATGACAAGAACTCTAAGAAGGATTTCAAAGTATATCCTTTACATGATTACACGAATCAATTAGCCGAAAAACATGGATTACACTATGTCAATGGGGCAAATATGACTAAAGAAAGATTGCAAGAAATAACTAAAGACGTCATTGATAAAGAGTTCTTAGATGATAAAAGTTTATAGATAATAGAGAATCACGCTAGAACGTGCTTACGTTCTAGCGTGATTTTGATTTATTTAATGATTTCTATTGTGAAAGGGACAACATAATCTTGTCCTTTTAAGACAAAGACGATTGCAATAATTGAATAGACAACTATAACTATACTAAGGATGAATAATAATAAGACGCCAATGAGTAGAAAAACTAAAATAGCTGCAATCACTGTATATATGAGATAACTAATTAAGAAATTAAGATAATTTTTACCTTGTTGATCAATAAATGCAGAATCTTCTCTTTTTATTGCCCAAATAATGAGCGGTCCAAGAAAAGAAGTGAAAAATGATAATAACCAAATCACCATAGCGATGGTCGTTTCATTATCAGAAACTTCTTTAAATGCATAAGGATTTTTAGATTGATTAATCAAATTCATATGTATTATAGCCCCTTTATTTTTATTTACTTTAAATATAAACATTTTAATTATTAAAGTAAATGACTATATAGCACTCATGTTTCATTAATATTTATAAATTTGAATATCAATAGCTGACTGTTTCACGCGAAACGATTGCAATTATAGGTAATGAAATCTACAAGACACTATAAAAATAGAATCATTCTTTATTTTGTATACTAACCGATGTTCAATCGTGATTCTCCTACTATAATAACCTTCATAATTGCCTTTTAGCGCTTCCGGTTTTCCGATACCCTCGATGCAACCATCTCGTGCGATACTTTTAAGTAAAGTGTTAATTTTTTTAAAATTTCCTAAGTTATGTTGTTTCCAAAATTGATAATCTTTAAATGCTCGAGTTGTAAAAGTCACATTAAGTTTATTCATTTTCATCAATCTCAACTGTAATCGTATCGTTTTGGTTTAATTCTTGAATAGATTTGTTCAGGTGAGACACATTAGCCGGATTAGACTGAAGATACATTGTTTCTAGAATTGCATTGTAATCTTTTTCAGCCAGAATGACAGCATTCTTATCTTCTTTCGTTGTAATTGTGTAAGTTACACTGTCTTCGTTTACTTTAGAAATCAGTTTTTTAAAATTTTGACGTGCATTGGAATAATTTATGGATGGCATGTCCTCATCCTCCTTCACCACTATTATTGTACAATAAATTGTACAATAAACCATTTGCGTTGTCATCAATTTTTTTCGTCTTTAAAATTTTTAATGTTTAAATACGTCTAAAACGGACATAAAAAATATGTAACCTTATTTACTAGACATTATAGAATTTATCATTAATTTTTGGGAGGAATGTTAAGCATGGCTAAAGAAATTAAACAAAATGTTGGTACAGTACAAGTCCCTGATACAGTTGAATCTGCAGTAGCTTTAGAATATTCATTTGCCGAAGCATTAGTGAAATTAGATGTTAATGTAACTGGTATTGCAGACGATAATAATAAAGACAATTTAGATGAAGAAACACGTAAAAATGTAGGTAACTATCAATCAGTAGGACATCGTCAAACGCCAAGCGTAGATGATATTAAAAAAGCTGAACCACAAGTCATTTTTGCAGATGTGGATAGACATGAATCCATTTTCGAAGATTTAAATGCAATTGCTCCTACAGTTTTAGTGAAAAGTTTCGATGCAGATTATAAAGAAAGTAAGGAAGCTTTCGATTATATTGCTAAAGTCGTTTCTAAACAAGATGAAGGTAAAACGATCATCGATAACCACGAAAAAGAAATTAAAGATTTAAGTTCTAAAGTACGTGTAGATAAAGATGTTGCTACAATTGCAGCAGTCGTTACAGATCAAGACTTAGTAATTCATGCTTCTAAATCATATGTAGGTCAATTACTAGAAGATGTTGGTTTCAAAGCTGGCATTTCTAAAGAAAATGAAAATGACTTACCTGAATATATGGGTGCAGATTATCATAAATTACCAATTAGCAAAGTTGCAGATGTAAACCCAGAACGACTCATTGTTATGGTAGATGAAGATAATCAAAAAGATTTCAACAACTTTAAAGAGTCTGATGCATGGAATCAATTAGATGCAGTTAAAAACAATAGAGTTCATGAAGTTAACCGTGAAACATGGGCTAAACATCGTGGATTAATCGCTGCAGAACAAATCTTAGAAGATATCACACAATTTACTGAGTAATTCAGTAGTTTAACAATTTAATAAATCATATAGATAAAATGCCCTCTTATCAAAGAACTGATAGGAGGGCATTGATTTTGCAATCATTCTATAGGTTTTAATTTTCGCACGAGTTATTTATTTTGAGATGCAAACGCTTTGGCAATTTCGCTAAGTTTAGTAGGCGCATCTTCAACAGCCATTTTCACTTCTACATAATGCATACGATCATTACGCGCTTTAATATCTTCAAATGCTTGCATTAATTCTTCTGAATTGTTTACATCATGGACTGCCACATTGTCTCCACCGAATACAGCAGGTAATGCTTTATAATCCCACATCTTAATGTCATTGTATGGTTCTTTCATACCGTGTATCATTCTTTCAACAGTATAACCATCATTGTTGATGACAAAGATAATTGGTTTCAAGTCTTGGCGAATCATTGTAGATAGTGATTGTACTGTTAATTGTAGAGAACCATCACCAATGAGTAAGACGTTTCTACGATGTGGATTAGCAATTTGTGTACCTAATGTAGCAGGTAATGTATAACCAATTGAACCCCATAATGGTTGTCCGATGAACGTATTGTCTTTATACAATGCTAAATCATATGCACCAAAGAATGAGGTACCTTGTTCTGCAATTAAGACATCATCAAGTTGTATGAAATCTTGCATCATGTTGAAGTACGTTTCTTGAGTTAACGGTTGATTATTAAGTTCATAATTGTGTGCTTGTGGTCTTTCGTATTGAGGGTAGTCGTTTTCATTTTTAAAATTAAGACCCTTCAATGCATGTACTAAGCTAGGTAATGTGACGTCATTTGCAACAGTGTCATTCATCTTGAAGTTCTTGTGATTAATCATTACGACATCATCAATATCGAATTGATAAGAGAAACCAGCTGTTGCTGAGTCTGTTAATTTAGCACCAATATTTAAAATAGCATCACTATTGTTTACATATTCTTTAATCTTATCTTCAGCAATTTCGCCATCGAATATTCCTATATAATGAGGGTTTTCTTCATTAAATGCGCCTTTACCTAATGATAATTGAACAACAGGTATATTCGTACGATCTACAATTTCTTCTAGTTCTTCATGCAAGTTGAAACTATTAATTTCATGACCTGCAATAATAAGTGGTTGTGATGCTGATTTGAGTTTATCTTCAATCATGTTTACATATTTATGAACATCTTGTTGTGGTAATGCTTCAGGTTGGAAAGTTTCTGAAACTTCAATTTCAGCTAATGCTACATCGATAGGTAAGTGTAAATGTACTGGGCGACGTTCTTGTATTGCAGCATTGATTAATCTTGGAATTTCAGTAGTAGCATTTTCAGGTGTGATATAACCTTGTGCAGTTGTAATAGGTTCGAACATTTTACGATAATCATCAAATGTACCTTCACCAAGTGAATGGTGGACAAATTTACCTGCTTCTTCTACTGCGCGAGTAGGTGCTCCAGTAATGGCAATGACTGGTACACGTTCTGCGTATGAACCTGCAATGCCGTTAACTGCACTAAGTTCACCAACTCCAAATGTTGTCACCATTGCACCTAATCCGTTAATGCGTGCATAACCATCTGTTGCATAACTTGCATTCAATTCATTTGTATTACCAATCCATTCTATATGATCATGAGAAATGATATCGTCTAAAAAGGCTAGGTTGAAATCTCCCGGCACACCAAAGACTTTGTCAACTCCGGCTGCGTAAACTGCGTCCATTAAATATTGTCCTACGCGTTGTTTCATATTCAATTCCACCTTTGTATTGTATTTTTATTCCACTTAAAACGATAAACTTTTTGTAAAATAACGTCAACTAACTTGACCTATGTTTCGGATTAACTCATTTTATAAATGATGACGTAATATCCAAAATTTATTATAATAACGGTAACGGACGGAAGGGAAAGAGTAAAGATGACGATGAATAAAAATGATTATGAACACATGCTATTTTATTTTGCGTACAAAACTTTTATCACCACAGCAGATGAAATTATTGAAGAATATGGTATGAGTCGTCAACACCATCGTTTTTTATTCTTCATAAATAAGTTACCCGGAATTACCATTAAAGAATTATTAATCACACTAGAAATATCTAAACAAGGGTCGCATGGTACGTTACGTAAATTGAAAGAAGAAGGATTAATTATTGAAGAAACGTCTGAAATCGATCGAAGAGTGAAGAAATTATATTCTACGGACAAGGGCGACGCATTGATTCGTAAATTAAATAAAGCTCAAGACGACTTGTTCCATTGTACAAAGCAGAAAGTAGGAAATGATTGGTACGCAATTATGGAAGAATTAGCGAATTATCGTGAAGGTTTCAAAACAATTGAACATTTAAAAGAAGACTAGGAAGCTGAGACTAAATGTGTGATGTGCTCTCTACAAAGTAGATATTTAAGAGAGTGCATTAATGAAGCGTCTCAGCTTCTTTTATAATTATTTAATATATAAATGGGTATTAATGAATATGCTTTCTTACAAGATGAATGACTAATGCAATAAGACCGACTGGTATTAAAAGTATAAGTAACAATATAAGCCTAAACCGCCTGCACTCATATTTAATTCCCTCCTCGTTTACTCATCTGTATCTAGGTTATATAAGTAATAGAAGGGATTCAATTCCTTTAGAGATATCTTTCAATAATGTAAGGAAAGTTGATTAATGTGAAGAATAAAGTATTTTATAGAATGTTTTAAATGCCGATTGCAACCAAATAAAAATTGTTGCTTTTATAAAAAATTAGTATATTATTGTTTTATGTTAATCAATATTTAAGGGGAAATGTAAATGAAAATAATAGGACTTACACGTGCCTTTTCAATAAAAAAACTATCACTAGGGGCAGTTACTGCATTATTTGGATTAGGCGCGTTTGGAGCAATGGGAACTCAAGCACACGCAAGTACGCATTCGAGCTATTCACAACCAAACCGTACATCGACAAGTGGGAAAAGTACGACAACTAAAACTACAAAATTAACACCAAAAGTAGTTAAACCTGTTCAATATACAAGTAAAGTTCAAACTACAAAGAAAGTTACACCTACCAAACAAACCACTAAAAATGTTAAACCAGTTGTAACGAAAGCATCTACAAAGCAATCTACAAGCCAGAGAGTGAATACAACTGCTACTAAATCACCGACAACTTCTACAAGCAAAACGAAATCCTCTAAGTCAGGCACACATACTCAAACATCTACGACAACCAAACGTTCTACTACTACGAAATCATCAAAAAATTCGTCTACAGCATCAAAAGCTAAAACTACAACACCAACAAAAGCACCAACTTCTACAACTAAGAAATCAACTTCAACAACGACGAAGAAACCTACGACGACGTCAACTACAAAGAAAAGTACATCTAAGTCAACTTCAAGTAGTAAGAGCGGAACAACAAGCCATACAAAAGTACCTAGTAAATCAACTACAACACATCCAAGTACAACCGGTACGAGTACAACCCAAAAGCCAACCACATCGACAACAAAGCCATCTACGTCAGCATCAACTAAGACTTCAACAACCAAACCCACAACATCAACAACGACGACAAAATCTACAACAAAAACTACGTCAACATCAACACAACCTAAGACATCTACAACTCATACACCATCTACTACAAATACTAAACCAACAACACCGCCGACAACCACAGTTCCAATAGATAGTAAACAAGATGAAATTGGTACAGCACCGGTTGAACGTAAAAAAGATAAATATCAATCTATGACGGAACTTGAAAATCAGACAGTTGAAGGGGTAGATTGGAAAAAAGAAACAAGAGATAATGGAACGAAAGTACTGATTGTAGCACCACATGGTGGAAATATAGAACAGGGTACGACTGAGGTAACGAAGGCATTGGCTAATAAAGGAGATTATGACTATTTCTCATTTGAAGCGATGAGATCTAAAAATAATTCTGATTTACATGTGACTTCTACGCATTATGATGATGCAACGCTCAACCAAATGATAGAAAACCGTACTGCCACTATTTCAATTCACGGTGCAGCTGGTACTGAACAGATTGTATATCTAGGAGGACCAGATTCCGCATTAAGAGATGAGATTGAAGCTCAATTAAAAAGTCGCGGGTTCAAAGTTTTAGTACCACCTGCGTATCTTGGTGGTCAAAATGATAAAAACTTTATTAATAGACAAGATGGAACTACAGGTGTTCAATTAGAATTGACGACTGCTTTAAGAAAGGCTTTCTTCAATAATGGAGATACAAATACTAAGAATCGTACTAATGAAAGCAATTGGACGCCGTTGATGCAGTCATTTGTTGATGCATTATATACAAGTATTCACAATATTTATCCGGAAAAATAAATTTGGTTTGAATAAATTCATTTTTGAAATTTTAACATAACAATCATATAACAATATTGTCATAATAGGGCTAAAGGATGATTTCGTTAGCTCTATTATTTTTTATATTTATAAATGGAAGAAGCGTTATATTCTAATATCAAGAATTTAAACTTTTAGATTTATAAATATATGAAGGGAAATATTTGATTTTGAAAAAGAGAACATCACTGAGTACCTTAAGAAAAAAGAAATTGTTAATACTTATTAGCATAGTTATTTTAATTTTAGGATTAGCATATGCATGCACTAATAAACAAGAATCTAATCATTCAACAGCACATCATTCTAAACTTCATCACATACCACTGATTGCTGGTCATGATGATGAAAAAGGAAGAGAGTCAGTAGTAAATTTAGAACCTTCTGAGCCAGCTCAAGAAGATGTACATCATAAAGATCATTTTAATTCTATGACGCAATTATTTAAACACACGAAAAAAGGTGTGGATTGGAAGAAAGAAGTTAGAAAAGTGGGGAGTAACGTTCTTGTTATAGCGCCTCATGGTGGAAATATAGAAGCGGGAACTACAGAATTAACCAAGTTAATCGCTAATGATAATCACTATGATTATTACTCATTTACAGTTTTAAGAAAGAAACATGCAGAAGATTTACACGTCACATCGGCACATTACAACGATCCAACATTATTAAATATGGTGAAATCTAAAGACTTTACTGTGTCGATTCATGGTGCTAAGGGAAATCAACCTGTCATTTATTTAGGCGGATTAGATACACCATTAAAAGAAGCCATTAAAAAGCAATTAGTTAAACATCATTTTGTCGTAAAAATTGCACCATCCTATTTAGGCGGCGATTTAAAAGAGAATTTTGTTAATGAGAATATAAAGGGTAAAGGCGTTCAACTCGAATTAACAACGGCTTTAAGAAAATCCTTATTTGTGAACGAGAAACTTTCGCCAAATTCTAGAAATAAAAGAAGTAACTGGTCACCTGTCATGTATCGCTTTTCAGATGCAATCGATAAAGCAGTACAACAAGTCGATGACTCAGGTGAAGATAGGTAATGAATAGTGATGTTGCTAAAAATAAAAATTCTCAGATACGCATGTGCGCACCTGAGAATTTTTTAATGAATATATTAGAATGTTTTACCTAAGTTCTTAGCTTCTTCAACACCAGCTAATTTGATTTCTTCAGCTTTTTCAGGTTCAGCGTTATGACCTTCAATAATCACTGTTTCATAAGAAGGAACGCCTAAGAATGTCATAATATTTCTTAAATAACGATCTCCAGATTCAACTTCTGCGGTTGGGCCTTCACTATAATAGCCGCCTCTAGATTGAATATGAAGTACTTTTTTATCAGTTAAAAGACCTTGAGGGCCTTCAGCAGTGTATTTAAACGTTTTACCTGCTACTGCAATAGCATCGATGTATGCTTTTAAAACAGGTGGGAAGGATAAATTCCACATTGGGCTTACGAAAACGTATTTATCTGCTTCTAAGAATTCGTCAAGAATTGCTCCAAGACGAGTTACCTTTTTACTTTCTTCTGAAGTAAGTTCTTCGCCTTTAGCTGCTTTACCCCAACCTGTTAATACATCTTTATCAATATAAGGGATATCCTCAGTGAATAAGTCGATATGTTTAACTTCATCATCTGAATGATTGTCTTGATAAGATTCGATGAAAGCTTTACCTGATGCCATTGAGTTTGAAACGAGTTCATCTAACGGATGAGCTGTAATGTATAATAATTTTGCCATTTTTTGTTTCTCCTTAAAATGTTGTTTATTTGATATAATTATTATACTCAGTTCAGATAATTACACAATATAGTAGATGAAAAATCATCCTAATGGACTATAAGAAAGTTGTTATTGACTCAAATGGAGTTGGCTTCAAAATATATTCTCATAGAATTAATATCATATGAATTTGAAATTTTTAAAATTAACTTTAAAATGTGTATAATAGTACTAAAGACTTGAACAGCTTACATGTTCATACTATGCAACTAAGAAAGGAGTGTTATCGAATGAAAAAATTAGCAATCATTTTAGCATTAGCTGGCGCAGCATACTACGGTTTCAAAAAATATCAAAATCACGTAAACCAAGCACCAAACATCGAATACTAAAATTAAACCTTAAAGTTAATAACAATATTCAAGAGATGAGGCAAAATCCAACAAGATTTGTCTCATTTTTTTATTTTAGGGTAAATATATGTATATATTAAAGCTGAAATATAGCTTTACAAAATTGACAGAATTTAATAAAGGAATAGGTGATTAAGATATGACTAGAAATATTATTATTGGCGTTTCAGTAGTAGTCGCACTAGTAGTTGGAGGATTTGCAGGTTTTAAACTGATTAAGCGCAATCAAATGAAAAAAGAAAGTATGTCAAACGCAGAATTATAGAAAAAGTATAAAACTACTTTATTCTTAGTGTTTAAAGATATTAAATAAATATGTATAGCAATATACAAAAACTTAACTAATTAATATATAATGTAACCTATAAGCCCAATTAATCAAAAATGGATTAATTGGGCATTTTTTTATCTATAACTTAAATTTAAGTATGGTGCCATGTTTTATTATGTAATTTACATGAAATTTACAATTAATTAAAAGTTCCTTTGAAATTTAAGTATAGTATTAATGAAATAAGGTGATTACGAGAATAAAACATTTTTATAAAGATAATAACTTACATTTGTAATTGCTAGTTTAATTAAATCCCAAATTTTCAGAATAGCGGTTTAATTAAACAAACATTTAAAAGGAAATTGTTTGGAGGTTAATATGGAAAATACTTTAGATTTAATGAGAGTTTGGGAGATTATTAAGAAAAATTGGAAACTTTTAGTGATTATTCCTTTGATTTTTCTAATTTTAAGTGCCATTTTTACATTCTTTTTAGCTAAACCTAAATATGAAGCATCTACTCAAATTTTAGTGAGCCAAAAAGAAAAAGAATCTAAAATGATGGCTCAAGAAGTACAAAGTAACATTCAGTTAGTTAATACATATGCAGAAATTATTAAAAGTCCACGAATATTAGATGATGTTGCCAAAGAAAATAAAGACTACTCAGCGGATAAGTTATCTAAAATGATTGACGTCAATACTGAAGCGGACTCTCAAATACTTAATGTTGGAGTTAGAAGCAAAAGTGAAAAAGAATCTGAAAAAATCGCAAATGATGTGGCTAAAGTGTTTAGTAAAGATGTGCCAGATATCATGAGTGTAGATAATGTTTCTATACTTTCTAAAGCTAATGGTACCGCAGAGAAAGTTTCACCTAGAACAATAATGAACTTATTTGCAGGACTTATTTTAGGTTTAGTTTTAGCAATTATTATAGCAGCCTTAAGAGAAATCTTTGATAAGTGTATTAGAACTGAAGAAGATGTTGAAAAAGAACTTGGTGTTCCTGTACTAGGTTCTATCCAAAAAATTAAATAAGGAGAATAATGATGGCTGAAAAAAGAAAAAAACTTGAACAACCACTTTTTGTTAATGATAAACCCAAATCAATTATTAGTGAAAAATTTAGAGGTATTCGTTCTAATATTATGTTTTCTAGAGCTAAAGATGAAATTATAAGTATCATCGTTACCTCTGAAAAACCGGCAGCGGGTAAGAGTATTGTCTCAGCTAATATCGCAACGACTTATGCTCAAGCTGGGTATAGGACTTTAATTATTGATGGTGATATGCGTAAACCAACTCAAAATTATATTTTCGAAGAAGCAAATTATGACGGATTATCAAATTTGATTATTGGGAAATCGGATTACGACAAAGCTATCAGATCAACTAGGGTTCCAAATTTAGATTTACTTACATCAGGACCGATACCACCTAATCCTTCAGAATTGATAGATTCTGACAGATTCTATGAAATTTACAATGAATTATTAAGAAGATACGATTTTGTATTAATTGATACACCACCTGTTAATACAGTGACCGATGCTCAAGTATTTTTACAATATGTTAAAGATGCAATTATTGTTATTGATGCGGAAAAAAACAATAAATATGAAGTGAAAAAGGCTAAATCACTTATTGAGAAAGCAGATGGAAAAATTATCGGTGCAGTTTTAAATAAAACTCCAAGAGACAAATCATCAAGTTATTATTCTTACTATGGAGAAGAGGAATAACAATGATAGATATACACAATCATATTTTAATTGATGTGGATGATGGACCTAAGAACAGAGCAGAGGCAATTCAATTATTAAAACAAGCAAAGTCGGAAGGTGTGAACGAAATCATTGCGACGCCGCATCACTTAAGCCCGACTTTTAATAATGATCGTGAAAAAGTTTTAAATAAAATTGAGGAACTTAGCTCCATGGAAGAGGTACAACAATTAGGAATCAAAATATACCCTGGACAAGAAATTAGAATAACTGATCAAATTCTGCCAGAAATAGAAAAAGGGAATATCTTGAGCTTAAATCATTCTAAGTATTTATTGATTGAACTTCCCTCTAATGGTGTTCCTCATTACACTGAAAGATTATTTTATGAATTGTTATCTGAAGGGTACGTGCCAATTATTGCCCATCCTGAGAGAAATAAAGGGATTTCACAAGATTTAGACAAACTTTATCAACTTGTTAAAGCAGGCGCATTAAGTCAATTAACATCATCTTCTTTATCCGGGGATAATGGTAAAAAATTACAGAAGATTTCTATACAAATGATAGAGAATCATTTAACACATTTTATTGCTTCAGATGCACATCATGAAACTGTAAGACCTTTTAAAATGAAAAGTATTTTTGAAAATAAAAAATTAAAAGACTTAGGAATAGATTTAGAAGATTTTATGAAGAATTCAGAATCTGTAGTTAAGAACTTAGATGTATCTAAGAAGCAACCAACTCAGAATTACAAAAACAAAAAGTTTTTCGGTCTATTTTAGTGTTTTTGAGAATGGGAGGGAGATATAGACGTGGATAAATTAAATGCAAGAAAGCGTCTGATTATTTTATTAATTATAGATTCTTTGATAGTTTTCTTTTCAATATTTGTTTGTTACGAAATATTAGAACCTTACTTTAAAAATTATTCACCAGATATTTTGATTATATCTGCAATAGTATTACTACTTTCTCATCATGTTTTTGCATACTTATTTAATTTATATCATAGAGCCTGGGAATACGCGAGTGTCAACGAGTTGTTTCTTATAGTTGAATCAGTTACATGTTCGATACTTACCACTATTTTAATTGTGCCAATCTTTTCAGGTCATCCACCATTTTTAAGATTATATTTAATTACATGGATGATGCATTTAATTCTTATTGGTGGTTCCAGAATCTTTTGGAGAGTAAGTAGAAAATATGTAACTGGTGGGAATAAGCCCAAGAAAAAACCTACTTTAATAGTAGGGGCAGGACGTGGCGGATCACTTTTAATTAGACAAATGCTAAGAAGCGATATGGATCTTGAACCTATTTTAGCAGTTGATGACGATCCTGATAAACGTAAATTAACTATTGCTGATAGTGTAAAGGTACAAGGTACGATTGAAGATATACCTTATTTAACTAATAAATTCAAAATAAAGCGAATTATCATTGCTATACCTACACTCAGCGCTTCAAGATATAAAGAAATTAATGATATTTGTACAAGTACGGGAATTGAATTATTTAAAATGCCTAGCATTGAGGATGTGTTATCTGGTGAACTAGAAGTGAATCAACTGAAAAAAGTGGAAGTTGAAGACTTGTTAGGGAGAGACCCAGTAGAGCTAGACATGGCCATGATATCTAAGGAATTGACACATCAAACAATTTTAGTAACTGGGGCTGGGGGGTCAATAGGTTCAGAAATTTGTCGACAGGTTTGTAAATTCCAACCTGATAGAATCGTTCTATTAGGACACGGTGAGAATAGTATCTATCTAATTAACCAAGAACTTACTAACACATATGGAGATAGTATCGAAATTGTACCAGTTATAGCAGATGTTCAAAACAAAGAACGTATCGAGCAAATCGTAAATGTTTATAAACCATACGCGATATACCATGCTGCTGCACATAAACACGTGCCTTTAATGGAGTATAACCCTGAAGAGGCATTTAACAACAATGTAATAGGTACACGTAATGTAGCAGTGGCGGCAAAAAAAGCACGAGTAAGAAAATTCGTAATGATTTCTACTGATAAAGCTGTTAATCCACCTAATGTGATGGGCGCCTCAAAACGCGTAGCAGAAATGATTATTCAAAGTTTAAATGATAAAAACGGATATACAGATTTTGTTGCTGTAAGATTCGGTAATGTTTTAGGTTCTAGAGGTTCTGTTATTCCTTTATTTAAAAAACAAATCGAAGCAGGCGGACCAGTTACAGTTACACATCCAGATATGACAAGATACTTTATGACTATTCCTGAAGCATCTAGGTTAGTTCTACAAGCCGGAGCTTTAGCCCAAGGTGGAGAAGTATTCGTATTAGATATGGGAGAACCAGTTAAAATCGTTGATTTAGCACGTAACTTAATTAGATTAAGTGGTAAAAGCGAAGATGAAATTGAAATTAAATTCTCTGGTATAAGACCTGGAGAAAAGTTATATGAAGAATTATTGAATGAAAATGAAGTTCATCCAGAACAGGTATATGAAAAAATTTACCGCGGTAAAACTTCAGTAGCTTCGAAAGAAGAGTTAGATTCTACAATTAAGGAATTAGTTGTTAATAAAGAAAAGATAAGAGATATTTTATTAAAATTAGCTAACAGGAAGTTTTAAAATGACACTTTTTTATAGATTATTCGTAATTATTTCATCTATTATTACAATCATATTAGATATGGTCACTACACAGCATATACCAAATAATTTAGTACTTTTACCTTTCGTATTCGTACTTTTATTTGTAGTGTTTCCTTCATTTAGTAGATATATTTTTAATAACTTAGGAATTACAATTATTAACTTTACTATGCTATTAAGATATGTTGTTTCACCTTTTTTAATGGCTTTATATGGTTCAGATATCCAAATGGGTTCAACTGTATCCATCGATATTCAAAGCAAAGCGGTTTTACTTATGGTATATGAAATGATTGCAATGTTTCTAATTTTTGCGTTATTACACAAGTACTTTTACTCTAACAATTCAAAAATTAGAAATGTTAAATCTCAATCTAATATATTTGGATGGATATTCATAGCTTTTGCGTTGTTAATTATAATTAATCAACCTTCAGTTTTAGGAAATTATTCATTTATTTGGTCGGCTAGTAAATTAAAGACTGATACTGCTAATGAGAATGTCACTTTATTTGCATTACTGATTCAGCTAGCTCAAATTGTTTTCACTGTAAGTATACTTAATATTATTCACAAATATTATGAAAAGAAAAATAGCATTATTTACTTATTTTTATCATTTATAGTGATTGTAGCTTCTGCCTCATTTATAACTGGGACTAGTAGATCGAGTATAATCATTCCTTTAGTAACAGGATTATTTGCTTTGTTAGTTCTTTATAATAAGTACAGAAAATTAATTATAGGATCGTCTTTGATACTTAGCTTATTAGTTATTTCGGTATCTACATTGTTAAAGCAACAAACGAATGTAACTATAGGATCGAGATCACTTTATCACTCAGCAGGTCCTTTAGAGAATTTTAACACTGATATTCAATTATATTTTTCTGGCTTAATCAATGTGGGGCATTCAATTGAAACAAGTAGTGTCATAAGACCATTTGACTTTAATTTAATTATGAGTGATTTAACTCATTCAGTTGTCTTTATAAACAATTTTTTCCATCAAAGCCAAAGTGCATTAATAGCATTTAATGACATGTTTTATAAAACGACAGGTGTTGCTGACCAAATCGTGCCCATCTTAGGCCAAGGTTATCTTTACTTTGGGACAATCTTAGCTCCTATTTTTTCGGTTATTGGACTTATTGTCGTAATGTTTTTAGATAAGATGGTATTTCGAACTAAGTCAGTATTTACATTATATATCTTGGCATATTTCTGTCTGAAATTCTCAATGCTATTCATGTCTAACGCTACAATACTTACATCATTCTTTACGAACTTTATTTTGATTTTATTATTAATAGCTTATTTAAATAGTAAAATAAGTTATAAAAAGGAGTAATTTATGAATATCGGGAGAAAAGATGTTGCATGGAGCTATTTAAGTTTACTAATGGTTCAAGGTATAAATATTATCCTTCTTCCAGTAATCATTCGTTACTTAAATACGGTTGAACTAGGGTTATGGTATACATTTACTTCATTATATGGTTTGGCAATGCTAATTGATTTTGGCTTTCAAACCATCATATCTCGTAATGTAAGCTATTTATGGTCAGGCGCTAACAGTGTAAAAAGTGAAGGGTTTGAACTAGCAACCAGTGAAAATTCAACATTAAACATACCGTATTTTTCAAAAGTATTATCAACAGTGAAATTTATTTATACTTCAATGGGAATAATTATATTTATTCTATTTAGCATTTTTGGAACGTGGTACATGTTAAACATCAATAGTGGTCAAATAGATATTAAAACGATGTTAATAGCATGGATTTTTTATATGTTTTCGATAGTTCTTAATATTAGCTTTTCTTATTGGAATTCGATTTTAAAGGGTATTGGAGCAATTAAAACATATAATCAAATCTTAGTAGTAACTAAACTAACTCAACTTCTCATTTCAGTTGTGTTGCTTTTTCTAGGCTATGGTTTGATAGGTGTTTCAGTAGCTTATTTCATTTCAGTGATAGTAAATCGCCTGTTACAATCATTCAGTTATTATAATTATTCTCAAGAAACGAAAAAAACCAAACATAAAATTAAAGTTAAATACGATAAAGAAATTTTCCAGGCTATCTTACCTAATACATTAAGAACAGGCTCGCTTTCTTTATCAAATTATTTGATTATCAATTTTCCGATTATCTTAAGCTCATATTACTTGTCATTAAAGGTTTCAGGTCAATTTGGATTTATAAATCAAATTGTGACATTAATTATTATGCTTTCTAACTCTTATTACAATACGTACTTATCAAAATTTAACTATCTTAGAGTAAAAAATAGATTTAATGAATTAATTAATTTATTTAGAAAAGCAATAGTGACGAGTTGTTTCTTTACTATTGTTGCTTTCATAATATTCTTAGTTTTGGGCAACTTAGTATTAGATATATTAGGAGCAGACTATCACTTATTTAGTTTAGTACCTATGATTATTATCATGCTTTATAGATTTCTATATAATAATCAGATGTTGTTTACGAATTTCTTATCAACTAAGAACCTCATACCACATCATAAATCCTTTTTATTGTCGGCAATCGTAACTGTTATTGTACAAGTTATACTTCTTCAATTTTTAAATTCAAAATTGATCTGGCTCATTCTACCGTTATTATTGATTCAATTAGCTTTCAATAATTGGTATTGGATCGTGTATGTAATTAAAGATATTAAAAATGATAGAAAAGAATTCCAAGCAAATTAGTAAGTGTTTGCACAGGGGGTAAATTATGAAAGTTTTATTTGTTGTAAATAATTTCAACTTTGGTGGGCCACAAAAAAGTTTATTAAATTTGTTATATGAATTAGAAGATTCCAAGATAGAAGTTGATTTAATGATATTAAATCAACAAGACGCATTAGTTCAGTATTTACCTAAATATGTTCATGTAAAGAAAGTACCAAGTAAATTTTCATTGCTAATGCTCAATAAAAGTAATCTAGTATCTTCAGCTTTAAAAAATTGGAAAAGTCCGAAGTTAGTAATGAAAGTTTTCTTATTTGTCCTTCGCAGTAAATTAAACCTTCAAGATAATACAAAAGCAAAACAAAAATTTTGGATTAAAAATAAATGGAAAACACAATACAATGAAAACCACTATGATTACGCTATCGGTGTGTCAGGTGGCCATTCTGTGTATTTCATTCATGATTATATTAGTGCTGATAAAAAGATAGGATGGATTCGCACTGATTATAGAGTGTTAAAAAGAGATCACGATATAGATCAAAAATATTTTAGCCGAATATCGGGAATGTTAGCAGTTTCTAAAATGTGTGCTGATATTTTTGAGAATATTTTTAATATTAAACCTTATGTTTTTTATAATAGTTTACCGATAAAACTCTATGAAAATATTCCGGATGAAAATCTTGAAATTAATAAGAATTTTTTAAATCTTGCCACGATTTGTCGGTTAGATAATGGTAAGGGTCTTGATTTGTTGATTGATACAGCTAAAATTCTTAAAAAACGAAACATTAAATTTAAATGGTACGTGGTTGGAAATGGAAAATTAAAAAAATGGTTGAATGATGCAATAAAAGACAACAACTTAACTAACGAAGTCATACCTTTAGGATTCAAGTTTAATACTGGGAGTATAGTGAAGAAAGTTGATATTTTAGTGCATCCTTCAAGATTTGAAGGGAAATCTAACACTATAGATGAAGCTTTATATTATACAACACCTGTTGTCGCAACAAATTTTGAAACAGTTTTTGAGCAAATTCAAGATGGTAAAAATGGTTTCATTGTAGAAATGGAACCAATAGAAATAGCTTCGAAAATTGAGCTTCTAAACAATGATAAAAATTTATTAGATAGTATTAAACAGAATTTAAGTCAGAGTACAGATATTCAAATGCATAAAGGTCAAGAGTTCTTGAATATTATTAAAAAGGTGGGAAATTAAATGTTAACTATTTTTACACCTACATTTAATCGTGCACATACGCTACCAAGACTATATGAATCGTTACTCAAACAAACAGATCATAACTTTGAATGGTTAATTGTAGACGATGGATCAAAAGATGACACAGAAGAAATTGTTAAAACATTTAGCGAAGAGCACTTTAAAATTCGCTATATTAAACAAGAAAACGGGGGTAAACATATCGCTACAAATGTTGGCTTGAAATCAGCACAGGGCGATTTATTTACTGTTCTGGATAGTGATGATTGGTTTTATCCTGATGCTGTAGAGTTTTTTAATACTCAATTTAATAAATTTAAAAGTATGAAAGCACTTATTACTTTAGACACATACGAAGATGGGACAGTGATTGGTGAAAAACTACCTCCTCTTACAAAAGTGAATTGGGTAGACTTACGTTATAAATATAAAGTAAGGCATGACAAGTGTTACGTATTTAAAACGAATGCTATTCGAAATATGACGTTTCCTCAATATGGTAAGTCCAGACATATGCCACCATCTTATCAATGGTTTGAATTTAGTGAGTTATATGATTGTTACCTTGCTAATAAAAACACCAAGTATGTTGAATATCAAGAGGATGGGATTAGTAGTAAAGTTAAATCGAATTATTTTAAATCAGCTGAAAATTATTGTGAGTACCGAAAGTTAGCTCATAAACAATTGCCATATTTAAAAGATAAAATAATCAACTTAATGTTATTTGATATATCTTGGATAGATACTAAGTTGAATCCTAAGTATAGATTTAAAAATTTAGAATTGTTAATTCAATCTATTATAGTATTACCACCATCATTAATACTCTATTTGTACTATAAGAGGAAATTCAACAAGAAAGGGTGGTTAAAGTGATATGAAACTCACCCATAGATTAATTGATTTAATGCAAATTCCATATAATAAACTACCTAAGGCTCTGAGCGATATGATATGGAATGCTTTTACAGTAAGTGATTCTAAAATAGCAGTAACTTCTAGATATATGTATTTAAAGAAATACGCCAGTTTTATTGATAGGAATGTTTATGTCGGTAAATTTGTTTGTTTAAAAAATATTGATAGGTTAACAATCGGTAAAAACGTTAGCATCCATTCATTTAGCTACATTGATGCTTATGGAGAAATTTTCATCGGGGATAATGTTTCCATAGCCAATCATTGTACGTTAATTTCCTCTGAACACACATGGGATGATCGAAATATGCCTATTAAATTTAACGCAATCTGTCCTAAGAAAATCATTATTGAAAAGGATGTATGGATAGCTTCAGGAGTGAGAATTTTAGGAGGTAATATCATTAGAGAAAGAAATATTATTGGAGCTGGTGCAGTTTTGACTAAAAATACTGAACCAAATAGTTTATACGTTGGTATACCCGCTAAAAGAATGAAGGAGGTCTAAATATGAAGGTATTAATTACTGGTGTGGCAGGTTTTATAGGTTCTCATTTATCAAAGAAACTTATCAATCAAGGATACGAAGTAGTTGGTATTGATAACATAAATGATTACTATTCAGTTCAATTAAAAGAGGATAGATTGAAATCAATAGGTAATGAAAATTTCACTTTTTACAAAACAGATTTAGAAGACAATGAAACTATCGATCAAATTTTCGACAAGGAGAAACCTGAAGTTGTAGTTAACTTAGCTGCACAAGCAGGTGTACGCTACAGTATAGATAATCCTAGGGCATATATAGATTCAAATGTAGTAGGTTTCTTAAATATTTTGGAGGGATGTAGACACCATAAAGTAGGGAATCTAATCTATGCTTCATCAAGTTCAGTTTATGGAGCAAACACAAATAAACCATTCAAAACTTCAGATAATATTGACCATCCATTAAGTTTGTACGCAGCAACTAAAAAGTCTAACGAATTAATGGCACATACTTATAGTGATTTATATGACTTACCAACGACAGGACTTAGATTCTTCACTGTGTATGGGCCATGGGGAAGACCAGATATGGCACTATTTAAATTTACAAAAGCAGTTGTAAATGATGAGTCTATAGATGTTTATAATCATGGTAATATGATGCGAGACTTCACATATGTAGACGATATTGTTGAAGCAATAAGTCGCTTAATTAATAAACCTGCCCAACCTAATCCGAATTGGTCTGGATCAAATCCTGATCCAAGTTCTTCATATGCACCGTATAAAATTTACAATATCGGTAATAATAGTCCGGTGAGATTAATGGAATTTGTCGAAGCCATTGAAAATAAATTGAATAAAAAAGCTAAAAAGAATTATTTGGATTTACAGCCAGGTGATGTTCCTGAAACTTATGCAAACGTAGATGATTTATATAGAGATATTAATTTCAAACCACAGACCTCTATTCAAGATGGAGTAAACAAATTTATTGATTGGTATTTAGAATATTACAAATAAAGGGGAAATGATTGAATGAATAGAAAAATTGCAGTAGTTGGATTAGGATATGTAGGTTTACCGGTAGCAGTTACTTTTGGGAAAAAACATGAAGTCATTGGTTTCGATATTAATGATCGTCGTATCAATGAGTTAAAAGAAAATTATGACAGAACAAATGAAGTAACTACAGAGGATTTAAAAGAGACAAATATTAATTTCACTTCGAAATCAGAAGATCTAAAAGCAGCCGACTTTATCATTGTAGCTGTACCTACACCAATTGATAAAAATAATAAACCTGACTTAACACCATTGCTAAAAGCAAGTGAGACAGTAGGTAAAGAGTTAACTAAAGATACAATTGTGGTTTATGAATCAACAGTTTATCCAGGTGCAACTGAAGAGGATTGTGTACCAATTTTAGAAAAAGAATCTGGTCTT
The DNA here is from genome assembly GCF_001836225.1 of Staphylococcus sp. HMSC036D05. NCBI lineage: Bacteria > Bacillati > Bacillota > Bacilli > Caryophanales > Staphylococcaceae > Staphylococcus > Staphylococcus sp. HMSC036D05. The sequence continues at coordinate 53,190 of NZ_KV827773.1, forward strand.
AAATGTGGCGATGATTTCTTCGTTGGTTATTCTCCAGAGAGAATTAACCCAGGAGATAAAGTTCATACATTTGAAACAATTACTAAAGTAGTTTCAGGACAAACATCTGAAGTATTAGATATTGTAGCAGAAGTATATGGTTCAGTTGTAACAGCTGGCGTTCATAAAGCATCTTCAATTAAAGTTGCCGAAGCGGCTAAAGTTATTGAGAACACGCAACGTGACGTGAATATTGCATTGATGAATGAACTAGCACTCATTTTTGATAAATTAAATATAGACACAAATGAAGTGTTAAAAGCTTCAGGCACAAAATGGAACTTCCTTAACTTTAAACCGGGCTTGGTGGGTGGACACTGTATTGGTGTAGATCCATACTATTTAACTCATAAAGCTCAAGAAGTAGGCCATCATCCAGAAGTGATATTAGCAGGGCGTCGAATTAATGATGACATGTCAAAATTCATAGCATCTAACGTTGTAAAAGGTTTATTAAAACAAGGTTTAGAAGTACAAGGTGCTACAGTAAATGTTCTAGGGTTAACTTTCAAGGAAAATTGCCCAGATTTAAGAAATACAAAAGTAATCCATATTATTGAAGAATTAATAGACTATGGTTTAGATGTTCATGTTAGTGATGTAGAAGCAGATAAAGATGAAGCAAAGAAATTTTACAATATCGATTTAAAAAGTAAGGATCAATTACCAGAGGCAGATGCAGTCGTATTTGCAGTAGCTCATAAAGATTATGTTCAAAATAAAAAAGAGTATATCAATTTAGTTAAAGAAAATGGCATTGTTTTTGATATAAAAGGTGTTATTGACGATAACGATGTAAGCTCAAAACAAGGATTATGGCGCTTATAATAATGATTGATCTGTAGGTGGAAAAGATTGGATAAGAAAAAAATATTTCATTTAGTTACAGTTTCAAAAAGTATTCCTTTAATGAACGGCCAAATTGAGTATTTAAGAAATAAAGGATTCGATGTCCACATCGTATCCTCAGCTGGTAAAGAACAAAACGCATATCCAAAAGATATTGTACATGCAATTAACATGGAAAGAGAAATTTCTATAAAACAAGATTTAATATCATTATTTAAAATGACAAAATTATTTCTTAAAGAGAAACCACTCATTGTTAATTCAGGTACACCCAAAGCTGGTCTAATCGGAACATTAGCAGCATTTATCACTCGACGACCAGTGCGAATTTACACTGTTAGAGGTTTACGTCTAGAAACGGTAAAGGGTTTAAAGTATAGAATATTATATGCTATGGAAAAATTAGCAATGTTTTGTGCCACGGATGTTATAGCTATATCCGAAAGTTTAAAAGATAAAATCGTATCTTTAAGATTAGAAAAACAAAGAAATATTCAAGTTTTAGGTTACGGAAGTAGTAATGGAATTAACTTGGAGAAATTCTCTAAATCGTATAACGACATACCAGTTTCAATTGAAAACCAATTAGAAAATCACTTCGTATTAGGTTATGTGGGAAGAATAGTAAAAGATAAAGGTATTCGTGAAGTAATAGAAAGTTTTAAAATCCTTAAAGATAAAGGATACAAAGTAAAACTCTTAATCGTGGGCGCATTAGAAAAAGATGATTCAATAGGTGAAGAATACTATAACTTTATTTCAAACAACAAAGACATTGTGTTAACGGGGCATGTTGATCAACCTGTAAATTACTATAATCATATGGATGTATTACTATTCCCTACGTATAGAGAAGGATTTGGCAATGTGAGTATTGAGGCGCAAGCACTTGAGATACCAGTAATTACTAGTAACGCTACAGGTGCTAAAGATACAGTTGAAGATAAGCATACAGGATATATAGTTGAAATAGGTGATTATATAAAAATTGCTGAGAAAACTGAAACTTTAATCATTGATGAAACTTTAAGATACGAATTAGGTCGTAACGCTAGAAAACGAGTTGTCGATAAATTTGATAGTAAAATTATTTGGAAACATCTAGAAACAATTTACCGAAATAAAAATTTATAAGAGAGTGTGTTGACTATGCTTAAACGTGCTTTTGATGTTGCAGTGAGTTCTTCCGGATTAATCCTATCATCCCCCATCATTTTAGGCGCATCGATATTAATAGCTAAAAAGTTAGGGAAACCCGTTTTGTTTAAACAAACAAGACCAGGTCAATATGGTAAGCCATTTCAAATTTATAAATTTCGTACAATGACTGATGCAAAAGATGAAAATGGTGAACTATTACCAGATGAACAGCGTATGACACCTGTAGGTCGATTTATTAGAAATTCAAGTATTGATGAACTACCTCAACTTATCAATGTGTTAAAGGGAGATATTAGTTTAGTTGGTCCTAGGCCTTTGTTGATGGAATATTTACCACTCTATAATCAAGAACAGAAAAAGCGTCATAATGTTAAACCAGGAATTACAGGATGGGCACAAATAAATGGTAGAAATGCAATTTCATGGGATGCTAAGTTTAAACTAGATGTGTGGTATGTGGAAAATCAATCATTTAAATTAGATATGTATATTATCTATAAAACGATTGTTAATACATTACAAAAAAAAGATATTAACTCGCCGAATCACGTTACAGCTGAAAAGTTTAAGGGGAATCACGTATGAGCAAACCAGTTTTATTAATAGGTATGGGTGGTCATTCAAAAGTAGTGAGAGATATTATTGAAAGTAGCACTGATTACCATTTAGCTGGTTACTTAGATGATGTCATTAATGATTATTATGAAGAAGATGGATTAATTTACGATAATCTAAAAGACATCAATCGATTGAAATCACAATATTATTTTGTTTTAGCAATCGGTAATAATACAGTGAGAGAAAAAATATTTAATAAAAATGATATTCCGATTGAACGTTTCCCAGTTTTTATTCACCCGTCATCAATAATTAGTCCAAGTGCTAAAATTGGTTATGGTACCGTTGTTATGCCTAAAGCTGTTATAAATGCAGATAGTAAAATCGGAATTCATACCATTATTAATACTAATGCGATTGTTGAACATGATAATCAAATTGGAGATTATGTTCATATTTCCCCAAGTGCAGTATTAGCTGGAGGAGTAAAAGTAGGGAATTTATCTCATATAGCTCTTAATGCTACAGTATTGCCATTAGTTGAAATTGGAAGTCATTGTGTAGTGGGTGCAGGAGCCACAGTAATAAAAAATGTTAAATCAGAATCAACAGTCATTGGTACGCCAGCAAAATACAAGGAGTGAAAAAATTGAAAGAAGAAAGAATTTACTTATCACGCCCTCACATGGGTGGAAGTGAACAAAAATATATTCAAGATGCTTTTGAGAAAAACTGGATTGCCCCGTTGGGAGAAAATGTTACAGAATTTGAAAATAGCGTTAAGGCTTATACAGGTAGTGAAGCGGCATTAGCTGTTGGTAGCGGTACTTCGGCTATACATTTAGCGCTTATTGAAGCTGGCGTAGAAAGAGATGACATTGTATTCTGTAGTTCTCTAACTTTCTGTGCATCTGCAAACCCAATTATGTATCAAGGAGCTAAACCAGTATTTATCGATTCTGAAAATGATTCATGGAATATGTCACCAGTTGCATTACGTAAAGCATTTGAAAAATTTGAGAGAGAGGGAGTTAAACCTAAAGCAGTAATAGCCGTTAACCTTTATGGTCAATCTTCTAAAATAGATGAAATTAAACAAATTTGTGATGAGTACAATGTTGTATTAGTTGAAGATGCGGCTGAATCTTTAGGAGCAATATATAAAGGTCAGAAAAGTGGAACATTTGGCCATTTTGGTATCTTCTCATTCAATGGTAATAAAATCATCACTACTAGTGGCGGTGGTATGTTGATTTCAAATGATAAAAAAGCAATTGCACACGCATTGTTTTTATCTACTCAAGCACGAGATAAGGCTCTACATTATCAACACAGTGAATTAGGTTTTAACTACAGATTAAGTAATATATCAGCAGGTATAGGCAGAGGTCAAATGGAAGTATTAGATGAACACATCAATCGTAGACGTGAGATATTTAGTACGTATGAGAAAGAATTGTCACCATTGGGTGGTTTTAATTTCCAACCAGAACTTCCTGATTCAAAAGCCAATCGTTGGTTAACTGCTTTAACAATTGATTGTGAGAAGACAGGTTTTACTGCAACAGAGCTTATTGAAAAACTTCAAGAACATAATATTGAAGCAAGACCTGTTTGGAAACCTATGCATTTACAACCATTGTATGAAGGTTATGAATTTTTTAAAGAAGATAAAGATAATAGTGCATTTTTATTCGAAAATGGTGTATGCTTACCTTCAGGATCAGATATGACTGATGAACAATTAAAGCATGTTATTAATATTATTAAGGAAATGCATAATAGGGGGTAACTCATGGCCAGAGAAAAGAAAAAGAAATCTTTAGTCTTTAAAATTCTAGTAACCATTTTAATAGTATTTGGTATTTATATTTTTTCAAAAGTAAATTCATTAAGTAACGCAATTCATAATCCATTAGATAGGGATAAATCTGAATTAAGAAACAAGGCTGTGGGTGATGGAGATCCAGTGTCAATTGTAATCTATGGTATAGATGAAGATTCAGAACGTAAACAACAAAATTTAGGTCAAAGAACAGATTCTATAATCATGATGTCTATTAATCCTAAAGATCACAAAACAGTAATGGTAAGTATTCCACGTGATACAAGAGCTAAAATTGTGGGAAGAGGAACGACTGAAAAAATCAATCATGCCTATGCTTATGGTGGACCAACCATGGCAGTAAAGTCTTTAGAAAAATTAACTAACGTGCCAGTGGACCATTATGCTGCAATTAACATGGATGGTGTTAAAACAGTTGTAGACCAATTAGGTGGTGTTGATGTAACAAGTAACGCTACATTTAAATTCCATGGATATCAATTTAATAAAGGTCAAAAATACCATATGAATGGCGATAAAGCTTTAACTTATATGAGAAGCCGTGAACAAGAAGGCGCTGGTGGAGATAGTGGCCGTCAATTACGTCAACAACAAGTCATAGAAGCAGTAGCTAAAGAAGGTTTACAAATCGGATCAATAACTAAAATTGATGGAATCTTTAAAGCAGCTGAAGATAATGTTAAAACAGACTTAAGTTTAGGTCAGTTAAATAAAATGCGTCAAAATTACAATGATGCCCAAGATAATGTTGAACGTGATACAATCCAAGGTGAGAATAAAATTGGGAACGATAACTTGTGGTACTTCTATCCAAACGAAGACAGTCTAAACAAGGTAATGAAAAAATATAAAGACAATTTAGATTTATAAATTAAAACCCAGTTAGAACGATGAAAGGTTCTAACTGGGTTTTGTAATATTCAAGGGTTACTTGGCTAAACGCCGGGATTCCCACATCTATATTATATTATTGTTGATTTTGGTTAGATGCTACATCATTTTTAAAGAAATCGAAAATGTTTTTAGCACTCTGAGTATTTTCCATGTTACCTTTGAATTTACTTGATCCTGGACCATAAGCGTAAGTATTCACGTCTTCACCGGTATGTCCGTTTGTAGTCCAACCAGTATGTGATGCATCATTGATTGGTTTTTGAATTGCATTTTGTAATTTAGTTGTAGCAGCAACTACTTTTGGATCTTTTTCGTCTTTACCTTCTTTTTGAAGTTTGCGTAAATCTTTCGCAGCTTGTTTTACTTTATCCATTTGTTTACTTGGGAAGTTAATACCGTAACCTTCGTTAATCACTTTTTCTGGATCTTTTCCTGAAGCAATCTCTTTAGTCATATACATACCAGAATGCTTCATTTTATGAATGGCTTCTGGATCCCACTTATAATCTTTACCTTTAGCAATAGTCATACCACCTGTAGAATGGTCGGCTGTTGCAATAACTAAAGTATCTTTATTTGTTTTAGCATAATCGATTGAATTTTGGAATGCTTTTTCGAAACCACTCATCTCAGACATGACACCAGTAACATCGTTAGGGTGAGCCGCCTTATCGATTGAAGCGCCTTCTACCATTAGGAAGAATCCTTTTTTATTTTTATCTAACTTACTTAATGCACTTTGTTCCATATCAACGAGTAAAGGATTTTTTGACGGTGCATCGATTTGAAGTGGCATATCTTTTTCAGAAAATGTACCTAAAACTTTATCACTTTGAGAATTTAGAAGTTGTGTTTTATTGTTAACTAAATCGTAACCATCTTTTTTGAATTTCTTATCAAGGTGACCATTTTCTTTACCGAAGTATTTAGAACCTCCACCTAGCATTACATCTACTTTGTGTTGGCCATTGATTTTATCATTATAAAATTGTTGAGCAATTTCGTCTTTTTTATCACGAGAATCAACATGAGCGGCGTAAACAGCTGGTGTTGCGTCTGTAAGTTCAGCAGTCGTTACTAAACCTGTAGATTTACCTTGTTCTTTAGCTTGTTCTAATACTGATTTTAAAGGCTTTTTGTTGTTATCAACGCTAATTGCGCCGTTGTATGTTTTATGTCCTGTGGCGAAAGCAGTACCGCCAGCAGCTGAGTCTGTTACATTTTCTTTAGGATCATTAGGATATGTACGATTTGTGCCTTTTAAATATTTATCAAACGCAGTAGGGTTCATTTTTTTAGCGCCAGGTTGATTTTTATAATAACGGTAAGCTGTGTTGAAAGATGGCCCCATGCCGTCACCAACCATGAAGATAACATTTTTAGGATTCTTAGTATTACCAAACGCGATGGCATCATCTTGCCCTTGTTGACCTTGTGCATTTTCTCCTGGACCTGCGCCACTTCCAGATGCATGCGAGATATTTGAAACGCCTAAAACTGAAGCAGCCACCATTGAACTTGCTATCGTAGTTTTACTCAATTTATTTATAAAATTCATCATTAAGGTACCCCCTAAATAAGTATAGTTATGTATTGCAATTTCAGTATAGAATATGAATTTTGACTAAAAGTAATTTTTAAGTAAATGAATTGTAAATGGATATAATTCTAAAAAGAATTTAAATATAAATTGTTTAAAATTAAATTCAACACATGAGCAAGTGAATCAAAAATTACATTTCTTACGAACCCCAACAGCCATGGAGTGTCAAAATATGGTGATAGAATAACTTATTTTAAAATGTCTTTTTAAGTCATAAACATGTAAAATGAGGATAAACAGAATCTTAATTAATAATAGGAATTTTAACTCTTTGAAGTAGGTGAAATAATGATACTTGTTATGTTATCTCCAATTTTAATCATTGGATTTATTGCTTTAGGTATATTTGAAGAAAGACGAAGAAGTAAAAAGGCTCAAGAACAAAAAGACCAAATTGAAAAAGATAAAAATAAAGTTTATGATTCAGAAGAGGATAAATAAATTACACAATGTGGTTGAAAGGTGAACAGGTATGAAGATTCTCATTGTAGAAGACGACTTAGTGATTGCTGAAAGTTTGGCGAATGAATTGTCAAAATGGAACTACGACGTAAAAGTGGTTGAGAATTTTGACAAAATCATGGAAGATTTTCATGAAATGGATCCGCAGCTTGTCTTATTAGACATTAATTTGCCCACGCTTAATGGCTTTCATTGGTGTCAAGAAATGCGCAAAGTATCCAACGTCCCTATTATGTTTATAAGTTCGCGTACGGATAATATGGATCAAATTATGGCAATTCAAATGGGTGGCGATGATTTTATTGAGAAGCCGTTCAACTTATCGTTAACCATCGCAAAGATCCAAGCCTTGCTACGACGAACATACGACCTATCAGTATCTAATGACGAATTGGATGTGAAAGGCTGTAAGCTCATCCTTGATGAAGCTAAACTGATTAAGGAAGGCGAAGCGGTTCAATTATCACTAACAGAACTTCAAATTTTGAAAATGCTATTCCAAAATGAAGGGAAATATGTAAGTCGTACAACTTTAATTGAAAAATGTTGGGAATCTGAAAACTTCATCGATGACAATACATTAGCAGTAAATATGACACGATTACGTAAAAAATTATCATCTATCGGTGTGGATCATTTTATAGAAACAAAGAAAAATGTCGGATATAGGGTTTAAAAATTATGTTACTATCATTTATTAAATCAATTCGTAATGAAATCTCAATCGTAGTATGTATATTTTTATTATTTGCACTCATTTTCTTCCTGTTTACATTGCCATTCAGTGCTTTCGGTCTTGCGCTAGGTATCGTTTTACTCGTCATATCCATTCATTGGTGGATTAAATATCTTGGATTTAAGAAGGATGAGCGTCTTAAAGAGACGATTGATAATTTGGAAAATGAATTAACAGAAGTGAAAAATCAACAAGTGGAATATCGTAATGATGTAGAAAGTTATTTTCTAACATGGGTGCATCAAATTAAAACGCCTATAACAGCTTCTCAATTATTACTTGAGCGTAATGAAGAAAATGTCGTAAATCGTGTCAGACAAGAAATTGTACAAATCGATAACTATACAAGCTTAGCTTTAAGTTATTTGAAGTTACTCAACGAAGAATCCGATATGACAATTTCAGAAGTTGAAATTAACGAACTCATTCGTCCACTTATTATGAAATATAGAATTCAGTTTATTGAACAACATACGCGAATTCATTATGAAAAATGTGAAGATAAAGTTTTAACTGATGCACAATGGGCTTCAATAATGATTGAACAAATTCTCAACAATGCTTTGAAATATGCACGTGGAAAAGATATATGGATTGAATTCGATGCATCAGAACAATCACTTATCATCAAAGATAATGGCGTAGGTATCAGTAAAGCAGATATTCCCAAAATATTTGATAAAGGCTATTCAGGTTATAATGGCAGACTCAATGAAGAATCAAGTGGAATAGGTTTATTTATTGTTAAACATATTTCTAATCACCTGAATCATGAGGTCGATGTAGATTCAAAACTTAATGAAGGTACAACATTTAAAATCCATTTTCCGAGGGAAGATTAGCTAAACTTTCAAAACTGTAAGTTTGCCAACGATATTTGTAAGAAATTATGAATGTTGTTGGCGCTTTTTTATTTTATGATAATAAGTGAAATGAGAAAGGGGCATTCATGATGTTATTAGAAGTGAAAAGTGTAAAAAAAGTATATGGCAGAGGGCTTAACTCAACGACTGCGTTAAATAATATGAACTTAGAAATAGAAGAAGGCGAATTTGTAGCTATTATGGGGGAGTCTGGTTCCGGTAAGTCTACATTACTCAATCTCATAGCTACTTTCGATAAATTAACTGAAGGCTTTATTACATTGAATGGCACAGCGATTAATAAATTGCGAAATAAAGAAATTGCCCGTTTTCGCAGGGAAACATTAGGGTTTGTCTTTCAAGACTTCAACGTACTTAATACTATGTCCAACAAAGATAATATTTTGATGCCACTTGTCCTTGCGAATGAACGCCCTAAAACGATGGACGAACGTCTTAAATCGATAAGTACTCAATTAGGGATTCATGATCTACTAGATAAATATCCATACGAAATTTCAGGTGGTCAAAAGCAACGTGTTGCCATAGCCCGTGCACTGATCGCTCAACCTAAATTACTCCTTGCCGATGAACCAACAGGCGCGCTTGATTCTAAAACTTCTAAAAACCTTATGAAACTCTTTAGAGAAATTAACCAAAATAATCAAACGATATTAATGGTCACACACTCTAATATTGATGCCTCCTATGCCGAACGTGTGATTTTTATCAAAGATGGTAGATTATATCACGAAATTTATCGTGGTGAAGAATCTCGAGATGAATATCAGAAACGAATTGCCGACAGTTTAGCCATCTTAAATGGGAGAGGTGATTAGTGTGACATTCAAGATGCTTTGGCAAATGGTTAAACGAAGTTACGTTACACAACGTCATATTATCATCCCATTTATTATTGCTGTAAGTATTATGTTTGCTATAGAGTACATATTAATCTCGATTACACAAAACACCTATACTCAAAAGCATAATAGCTTTTTGCCAATATTTGCCATACTCGGTAATGTACTAATGTCTATGTTGACATTGATTTTTGTTGTCTATGCAAATAACTTTGTGATTAAGAGAAGGCAACGAGAATTCGCAGTGTATATGATTTTAGGGATGGAGAAGAAACATCTTAAAATTGTACTTATTATTGAATCTTTTATTAATTTCATAATTATAAGTTGTATTAGTATGATTGGTGGATACTTATTCGGTTCTTTATTTTTTATGCTTATAAGTAAGGTATGGATAGGCAAAAATGCGAGTTTAGTCGATTACCCATTTGACTTTAAGTCCATGTTAATTACTTTAACGATGCTGATTGTAGTTTTAAGCGTTCTCAATATGATTAATATTATAAAAGTAACTTTCCAAAGTCCGCTTAAACTAGTCGATCAAAACGTAAAAAAGTCAGGGAAAACATCTAAAATTTTTACTTATATGGTATTGGTATTGGGCATCCTTGCGACAGGCACTGGGTATAGCATTGCCTTACAAGATAATTCGGCAATGGGTTCATTAGCGTCTATATTTGTGGCAATGTTCTGCGTATTTCTAGGCACGTACTTTCTTTTTATATCTTTGAGCGTTGTAGTACTAGATTGTTTGAAAAAAATACCAAAATTCTACTATAAGACCAATAACTTTTTTACCGTATCTAACCTAAGAAGTCGTTTGAAATCCAATGCGGTAAGTTTGGCTACCATTTCGTTATTATCTACTTTTCTTATAGTCACTTTAGGTATGACAATTCAAACATACAGAGGTTTCAATGAAAGATTAGATAATATATGGGCGAATCAATATAAAGTCAATATGAGTGGCGACTTTCATAAAGATAAAAAAGTAAAAAAAGATATGACAAAAACAGAAGATTATATTAAAAAACATGTCAAAACTGATACGTTTAAAAGGTATACCTTAGATACAATCAATGCTGAATTAGAAGTGAACAAAAATGGTTCAACATTGAACCCGAGCTCAAACCAATTTGATGGTAGATTATTCTATTTATCTAAACAAGTTCCTCACTATTTTACAATAACTTTTATGCCACTTGCCGATTATAATCATTACCATTCCCATCTTAATCTTAAAAGTAATGAAATTGCCATTAACACGGATAATAGTTTATTAAGCAAGGCTAATAAAATAGAAATTAATGGAACTGTATATAAGGTGAAGCATATCAAAAAAATGAATATCAATACTTTAGATAACGTCATGGATGGTGCCTATATCGTAACGAAGAATAATCAAACAAAGACAAAGATATTTAATTATTTAAATAAAGATAATCGAGAAAAAATTTATCCTTCAAGTTCTCATATAGAGTTTAATAATATGGAAGATAAACCTCTGACACATGCTCAAATGAATAAAATTAATAAAAAGATTAAAGGATTCATAGAGGATAAACCAACGTTTAAGAGGCAGTGGATAGGAGTTAACGGAGGGTTAATATTTGTCGGCACAGTTGTATCATTTGTCTTACTCATTGCGATATTCTTGATGATGTATTATAAACAAATTTCTGAGGGTTACGATGATCGACACGAATACGAAGTCATGAAGAAAATTGGATTAGAACAAAGTTTGATTAAACAAATTATTAACAAACAAATCATCTGGATATTCTCAATACCTGTAATTGTAGCAATGATTCACACCTTGGTTGCATCTAAAATAATTTTTAATCTTCTTGGATTCGTAACAGTTAAAGACATTGGAATGTTTGCGACAAGTTACTTAGGAGTAATTGTAGTATTTATTGCTATATACTCTCTCATGTACTGGATTACTTCGCGTATTTATTACATGATTGTTAATAGTAGACGCTAAATTGTTTAATACTTCAAATTAAATATTTATAATTAAAATGGATATTATCAAAAAGTTAGTATCCATTTTTTATTTATCAGGAATAAATCTCATATGTGAGGGTATAAAATAAATAACTTAAAAAGGAGGAATAATAAACATGATTAAACGTACTGGTGAAAAAGTTCTATCCTGGATTGGAAATATTCTCCATCTTTTATACTTAGGTTTTATTGTTTTAATGGTTTCCATGATGGGCAATAAAGATTTTAAAGATGAAATGATTAACAGTAGTCAAAGTTCAAATCCAAACGTATCATCTGATCAACTTAACCAATCTTATGGTATGTTATCAAGTATGGGAACAGGTTTTATTATATTTTTAATTGCATTATTGATTCTTGCAATTATAGGTACGATTTTAATTAGTAAAAAACCTAAAGTTGCAGGTATTTTACTCATCATTGCAGGTATAATAGGTATATTTACAAGCTTTATCGCAGGAATTCTATGGCTTATTGCAGGTATCATGTTATTAGCACGTAAACCTAAAGATGATAACTATGACAACTATGATAATTATGACAACAATAACCATAATGGTGCCTATGCAAATAACGAATATCAAAGTAACAACAATCATGAACGCTATGAAAACGGCGATCAACAAGTAAACGAAAAAAACAATTCATTTATTTTATCTGAAGAAGACAAGAAAAATGAACAACAAAACATTAAAGAACACTATTCAAATGATAGCCACAATGACACTCAAAACGTTAATGGGAATAGAGACAACCATGCCAACCATAAAGACAACAATCATCAAGATTTAAACGCTAATACGCATAAAGATAACGACTTTATTGATAAAGAAGAACAACTTCGCAAAGATAAAAAAGAAGAAGATCCATTTAAATATTAAACAGCTATAAATACTAGTTTAATATTAATGTCCAATATCGACCTGACACGCAAGTTGGGTCGATTTTTTACGCAAATCAGATGCATTACGAACGAGTTTCTTCCTATTATATAATATAAATTTCCAAACTGATTTGTATATGAAAATGAAATTTACATACAACTATTGAAAATATTAATGAATTAGTCTAGAATTCTTCGATGCGCACAATTCAATGCGTATATGAAAATGAAGTTTTAAAAATAATATTTACGTCTATATATATCTTGCGTGCAAAGTTCAACTTAAAATTTGAGGGAGGTTGTTTAAAGAATGAATTGGATATCGATATTCTTATTCATTCTAGTTGTAGGGGGTATATCATTATATGCCTATCTGCAATCAAGAAAGGTTAAAACAGATAGTTCGGACGGTTACTTTATGGGAGGTAACAGTCTAACAGGATTTACAGTCGCTTCTACGATTATTATGACCAATTTATCTACAGAACAAATTGTAGGACAAAATGGTCAAAGTTATGCACAAGGCATGGAAGTAATGGCTTGGGAGGTCACTGCAGCTGTCGCAGTTGTATTACTTGCATGGGTGTTTCTACCTAAATATCTACAATATGGTGTAAGCACAATTTCAGAATTCCTAGAACTGAGATATGATACATTCACTAAACGATTTGTATCCATCTTATTTATCTTCACGTATGTAGTTTCCTTTTTACCTGTAGTACTTTACTCAGGGTCACTCGTTTTCAACAAAATGTTTAACGTCGACAAATATTTAGGTGTGAGCAGTACTACTGCTGTCATTATTATTTCTTCAGTTATCGGTATCGTAGGGATTCTCTATCTCTTCGTTGGCGGTTTATCATTAAGTGCATTTAGTGATTCAATTTATGGAATGGCGCTTATTGTTGGCGGTCTTGCGATTACAATTCTTGGATTAGGCCACCTAGGTGATGGTAATTTCTTACACGGTTTCGATAAAATGGTCCAAAACACACCTGAGAAATTGAACGGTTTCGGTAAGATAGATTCCGATATCGTGCCATGGCCAACACTTTTCTTTGGTATGTTCTTCAATAACTTATTCTTTTGGTGCGCTAACCAAATGATTGTACAAAAAGCACTCGCCGCTAAAAACTTAAAAGAATCACAAAAAGGTGCAATTTACTTAAGTTTATTCAAGGTATTCGGTCCTTTATTTACCGTGTTACCTGGTGTGGTAGCGTATAACTATTTCAATGGTAGTATCAAAACTTCAGATAACGCGTATCCTGCACTTGTCAGTTCTGTTCTACCAGATTGGGCGTTCGGCTTATTTGGTGCGGTGATTTTCGGTGCGATTTTAAGTTCATTCGTAGGTTCTCTAAATAGTACAACAACGTTACTGACGTTAGATTTCTATAAACCTATTTTCGGAAAAAATAAATCCGACAAACACATTGCGCGTGTAGGTCATATTGCTACTGTTGTCATTGGTGCAATTGTAGTAGGACTTGCGCCTGTTATTTCATTATTCCCAAGTGGATTATACGCAGTTGTACAACAATTTAATGGCGTATACAGTATGCCAGTTTTAGTACTTATTTTAGTAGCCTTTTTCTCTAAACAAACTTCAAAATTAGGTGCTAAAGTGGCACTTGCAACACACATTGTGCTATACGCAATTATCAGTCTCGTATTTACGCAAATCAACTATCTATATACGTTTAGCGTATTATTCTTTGTAGATTTAGCTATTGTATTAATTTTCAATAAGATTAAACCGTCAAGTGAGTACGACTTGAAGTCACGTAAAGCAGTTGTTGATACAACACCATGGAAATATCGTTATATTGCAGGTACTATCATTCTTTTACTCGTTGTATTAAGTTATGTTATCTTTTCACCACTCGTACTAGCGAAATAAATGTTACAATTGGAATTTGATAAATGAATGAACACAAGTGTGCGTTGAAACCCGTATCAATCGGCGTAGACGTACACTTTAGTTATATTAAATTTAATTTTCCTGAAAATGAAAACGAAAGGAGGTTCACTAACACATGCATACAGTAGGCATCATACCGTCACCCGGTGTTGCGCATGAACATGCGAAGAAAATAATACCAAGAGTAAAGAAACTACTCACTGAACGTATTGACGGGGACAATCACTGGAACTTTGATATTAAAGTAGATTTGATGATTGGTTCAGCGGAGGATGTGCATGAAAGTGTTGATAAAGCTGCAAAACTCAAAGAGCAACATCAATGGGATTATGTCATTTGTTTAACAGATTTACCAAGTATTTCTGATAATAAAGTCGTTATCAGTGATTATAATAGTGAGAAACAAGTGGCAATGTTATCTTTGCCATCACTTGGCGTTATTGATTTAAAACGTAAATTGATCAAAACGGTAACTTCTTTGATTGAACAACTTTATTATGAAAGACCAAAAAGTAAAAATGCGCCTCATCCATTTGTACGTATGAAAGCAGTTGAACCTGAAGAAGATGAATCATCTAAAGAGCGCTATATTAATACGTTGTTTATTATGAGTTGGATACAGCTCGTTGCGGGTCTGACACGTGCAAATCAACCGTGGAAGAATATATTTAACTTTAAGAAGATTATATCTGTAGCCTTTGCGACAGGAACTTATATTTCTATCTTCTCCATGCCATGGGAGTTAAGTGTCATCTATTCACCGTTCAGATTAATATTATTGATGGTCACTGCCATAGTAGGAATGGCAGGATGGCTCTTCTATGCGCATCAGCTATTGGAGAGAAAGACTGCTAAGTCGCAACGTGTGTATCGTTATATTTATAATTCAACGACACTCGTCACTTTAAGTATGATTACACTTATCAATTATTTCATTTTATATATCTTACTAGCGGTTAGTATTACATTATTTGTTCCTGTCGATTTATTTAATAGTTGGACAAGCGCTAAAGCACAGTTCACATTTACGAATTATCTGCGATTGATTTGGTTTGTCGCATCATTAGGCTTATTAGCAGGTGCTATGGGTTCCACAGTTGAAAATGAAGAAAAAATACGTCGTATTACGTATTCTTATCGACAATATCATCGTTATAAAGAAGCTGAACAAGAACAAGAGCAACAAGAGGAATCTCAAGATGTTTCTCATCAAAAAGTGGAACAACAAGCATCTAGTAATGAAAATAAAGATGAGCAATATGAAGGCAAAAAACAAGGACACAGAGAGGAGGATGAGTCATGACAGAAACAGAAAAAATAACAATTGGTCTTGTTGTAGCACCTGGTGTCACAGAACGGTTAGGTGAAAGTTTAATCCAAGAACTACCAGACGTACTTTCCGAACAGTACAACAATAAGAAGGAATGGACGATTGATTTAGTCACTGATCCGTTAACTGGTTTCGCAGAATCTGTAGATGAAATTTTCAAGAAAGTTGCAGATTATCATGATAAACGTCAATGGGATTACGTTATTTCCATCACAGATTTGCCGATGTTTGCTGAACATCAAGTGATGGCATTGGATATTAATATGTACAACGGCGCTGCTATCTTTTCATATCCTGCATTTGGATGGCGACCTGTGAAGAAAAGATTTAAACAAGCAATAGTAAGCATCATTCAAGAATTACACGAAGCGGAAAATGTAGATCGTAATTATGATGATAATAACAAAATTGAAACTTCTGTTAGTAGACAATTTCCTCTCTCGAAAATTAGTAAAACAAAAGTATATTTAGAAGAGACAGACTCTTACCATTTAAGATATTTATCTGATTCACGTTCTAGAGGTATGTTTAGACTTGTCAGTGGGATGACTTTCGCGAACAATCCATTAAACATGATGGCAAGTTTAAGTAATATCGTAGCGATTGCCTTTACAACTGGCGCATTTGGTTTAGTGTTTACGACAATGTGGCAAATGGCAAATAGTTTTTCAATGTGGCGTTTATTTGGTATTTCAATTATAGCGATTATCGGCATGCTTATTTGGATAATGATGTCACACAATTTATGGGAATCTATCAAAGAGAGCAACAATAAACGCATTACTTGGCTATATAATGCCACAACAGTCATGACTCTAGTCATCGCAATTATCATCTACTATATTATTCTTTACTTGTTATTCTTAATTGCCGAACTTGTATTACTACCAGCTGATTTCCTCGGTCAACAAGTAAGTCTCAAAGGTCCCGCTGGTCCAGACCTTTATCTAAGTATTCCTTGGTTTGCAGCTTCCATTTCAACAGTTGCAGGTGCCATTGGTGCAGGTCTTTTAAATGACCAATTAATTAAAGAAAGTACCTATGGCTATCGACAACGCATTCGCTATGAAGATAATTATGATGAAAAATAAATAGAAAAAATTTAATGAATAATTAAATGCAATTGAAGTATTTTTAAAAGATTTCTGAGAGCGTAATGTGAGTCACAGATGTTGGCTGAGACCAAACAGAATAGATTAAACAATACGAAGTAATTCAAAAAGTAACCACTCCTAAAAATGTTTGGAGTGGTTATATTTATATGTATAAAGATTTTAATGACTGATATTGAAGTGTAATATTTACATTTAAATAGGAGAAGTAAGGTAAATAAGAGTAATTTAAACTATTAAGAGTATAGATTTTTTATAAAAAATAATTTAAAATATTGTGTAACAACTTATTTTAAAGAGAAAATGAAAGTAGGGTTGGTTATGCAATGTTCAAATTGTGGAGGAGTCATTCAAAAGGATGATAAATTTTGTGCCCATTGTGGAAGTAAAACTGAGGGGCATGGGGAGAATCATTCTGAAAATAATTTAGAAAGAAAGTGTCCAGCATGTTCTGAAGTTGTCGGGGAGAATGATCAATTTTGCATGAATTGTGGTAGTCCAATTGAAAAATCAGAAACACAAATAAATTCGAGTATAGCTGCAACAAATTATTCAAACACAAATAATCACATTGAGAAAGAAGCAACCGAGAGTATTAATTTTACTGAGGAAGCTAAAAATTTATTTAATAGTACAACGAAATCTATAGGGAAATTAGCTGGAAATGATGAAAGCTTAAAATTAAACTTGAGAGACATGTTCTCTGAAGTTTTTAAACATCACAATAAAAATGATTCAGATGAAGTATTCATTGCAGGTACACGAAACACAACGCCTCATATAAGCGAAGTTTCGGAAGAATGGAGTAAGCCATGGGTATTTTCTAGAGTGTTTATAGCTTTAGCTATTACTTTTGGTGTGTTATGGGTGTTAACTAATGTTCTTGGAAATGAGAACAGTATTCCAGGGATGATATTTATAGGTGCTTTAACAGTTCCTATTTCCGGTTTGATTTTCTTTTTTGAATCCAATGCATTTAAAAATATCAGCATTTTTGATGTTATGAAAATGTTCTTTATTGGTGGTGTCTTTTCTTTAATCAGTACAATCATTTTATATAATTTTGTTACGTTTAGTGACGAATTTCAATATTATGGCATCATGACGATTAGAGACGCATTTTTAGTTGGTTTAATTGAAGAAATTGGGAAAGCTATTATAGTAATTTTATTTATCAATTATTTAAAAACAAATAAAATTTTAAATGGTTTATTAGTAGGCGCTTCTATAGGAGCGGGATTTGCAGTGTTCGAGACAGCTGGTTACATACTTAATTCAGGGTTGCAATCTGTAGATAGTTTAAGTGCGATGACTGATGTCATTGTCTTAAGAGGATGGTCATCTTTAGGTGGACACTTAGTGTGGGCTGCTATTGTTGGTGCTGCAGTTGTTATAGCTAAAGGAGAACGTCAATTTGAGTGGAGCAATATATTAGATAAACGTTTCTTGTTCTTCTTTTTTGCCTCAGTAATTTTACATTGTATTTGGGATACAGATATTACCATTTTAGGAAGCATGAATCTTAAAATGATCTTATTAATTATTATTGCTTGGTTACTCGTATTTATTTTAATGAAATCAGGTTTAACTCAAGTAAATAAACTTAGGGAAGCGTATTTTTTAACGGAAAAGAGTGAAGCGTAATGAAATATTGTCCGAATTGCGGAAATCAATTGAAAGAGGGACAATCATTCTGTAATAAATGTGGAACGCATATTAAACAATCGAATCAAAATCATTCACCTCAATCGAATGGTAATCATCGAAATTATCAACTATATCAACAGAAAGAAGAGAAGAAACCCACAGGGTGGATTGTGTTGTTATCTATCATCTTTGTTTTATTAATTGCCGCAGTTCTGTATGGTGGGTATTACGCCTATAATCATTATGTTAAGAATGATGATACAGAAGCAGAATCAACACAAACGACTCAAACGGATTCGAATGATTCGCAAAGTAAAAGTGATTCAACTTCCAAAGGTCCTCGCATTGATATCTTTAGTAGCGATTTTGATAAAAATTATATGAAATCTGCTTCGACACGTGGATATCACGGTATATACAAAGGTATGACACGTAAAGAAGTAGAAGATAAATTTGGTAAATCTAATGGAAATGTAGAGGGTTCAAATTATAATTATGAAACATATGGCAACTTGGCAGTGGCTTATGAAAATGATGAAGTTGTTCAAGTTGGTATAGCACCAAGTAATGTGTCGGAAGATCAATTTATCCAAACATACAACGAACCAGATGAAAGAAAAACCAACCAATTAATTTATGACAGTAATAAAGATAATGATTTCTCAGTATTAGTTAACACTAAAGATGGGAAAGTCTCTGTTATCGAAAATGTTGATCAAATATAACTTTTAATCAGTATTGATGCGATGGCTGAGAGGAGCAGTATCATTCGAAGAGTAAAAGTTGCAAAGAGTTGCGAAAGCAACTCTTTTTTTATTTGGCATACAATTATGCAGAATTTTTGATTTGCATTACACAATGTAATAGAATGCAATCAATCGCACACGATTGAAAAGAGGTGAATGTGTGAATCAACAATACAGAGGACTTGCGAATCAACTATGTTTTTCCGCATATAATGTAAGTCGCTTATTTGCACAATTTTACGAGAAAGAACTCAAGCAATTTGGTTTAACCTATTCACAATATCTCGTGTTATTAGTTTTATGGGAAAAGGATGAACAACCACTGAATGTCATTGGCCAACAATTAGATTTATCTAGTAACACGTTGACACCACTATTAAAAAGACTCGAACAAGCAGGATGGGTTAAAAGAGAACGCGCGCAAGAGGATAAAAGACAATTAATTGTCTCGCTTACTCACAAAGGTCATCAACAACAAGATGCTGTATTCGCAGCCATATCTCGTTGTTTACCAAAAGAGTTTAATATAGATGAATATGATGAAACCAAACGAGTATTCGACGAACTAGAACACACACTCAAAGCACTCATACAAAAATAAGTAAAGGATGAGGAAAATGAAAAAATATGACGTTGTATTTCTAGGAAGTGGACACGCAGCATGGCATGCCGCATTAACTTTAAAACAATTTGGTAAATCTGTTGCGATTGTTGAGAAAGATACAATTGCTGGAACATGCACTAACTATGGCTGTAATGCCAAAATTTTACTTGAAGGGCCATACGAAGTCTTAGAAGAAGCGAAACAATATTCAAATATCATTAACACTCAAAACCTCGCCGTGAATTGGCAAAATTTAATGGATTATAAAAAAGAAGTGATTCACCCGATGTCAGGTAGCCTTAAATCAATGTTTGAGCAACAAGGCATTGATGTCATTATGGGAAAAGGCAAAATTATGGATGAATATACCATCGATGTAGAAGGTAATCAAATCCAAGCAGATTTTATTGTGGTTGCTACAGGTCAGCATAGTAATAAATTAGATATTGAAGGGAAAGAACTCACGTATGATAGTCGTGATTTCTTATCAATGGAATCTCTACCCCAAAGTATAACTTTTATTGGAGCGGGTATCATAAGTATAGAATTCGCATCTATCATGATTAAATCAGGTGTTGAAGTTAATGTGATTCATCATTCAAATGAACCTTTAAAAGGCTTTAACACATCTCATGTAAATAAATTAATTGAAAAACTAAAATCAGAAGGCGTACAATTTTATTTCAATGAAAATACTCAATCAGTTAAAAAAGACGGACAACATTTTGTTGTGACGACTGAATCTGGGTTATCTATTGAAACAGAGTACGTACTAGATGCGACAGGAAGAAAACCAAACGTGCAAGAGATAGGTTTAGAAAATGTAAACATTGAATTTAGCGATAAAGGTATAAAAGTCGATGATTATTTGAGAACAAATGTGAAAAACATATATGCAAGTGGCGATGTAATTGACAAAACGATTCCTAAACTAACTCCAACTGCAACATTTGAATCTAATTATATCGCTGCGCATATTCTTGGATTAGATCAGAATGCAATTCAATATCCAGCAATTCCTTCAGTATTATATTCATTGCCAAGATTGTCTCAAATTGGTGTCACAGTAAGTGAGGCTCAAAAGAGTGATGACTATACTGTTAAAGATATTCCGTTTGGTAAACAGATGGTGTTTGAATATAAAAATGAAACTGAAGCAGAAATGTCTATAGTATTAGATCGTCATCAACGATTAGTCGGTGCAGAAATTTATGGTAATGATGCAAATGATTTAGTCAATCTATTAGTATTTGTTATTAATAAACAAATGACAGCTCAAGAATTAAATCAAAATATTTTTGCTTTCCCTGGAGCATCTAGTGGCGTTATTGATTTATTAAAATTCGCAATGATGTAGAGGTGTATCTCAATGAGTAAGGATGTTTATGATATAGAAGTTGAAAATTATGATGGCTCTACCTACTTTTTAGAAAAATATAAAGGAAAAGTTCTAATTATTGTAAATACCGCAACTAATTGCGCATTAAGTGATCAATTTGAAGGACTAGAAACGTTATATCAACATTATAAAGAAGAGGGCTTAGTCATTCTAAGCTTTCCATGCAACAACTTTGACAACCAAGAACCGGGGTCGATAGAGGAAATATACGACACGTATCGACAACAGTTTGGTATCACATTTCCAATTCATTCAAAGACTGATGTGAATGGAGAAAATGAACATCCTTTATATACTTTATTGAAACGTGAAAAACCAGGATTATTTGGTTCACCAATCAAATGGAATTTCACTAAATTTATCATTGATAGAGATGGTAAAGTTGTAGGAAAATATTTACCATTTGATAAGCCAGAAGAAATGGAAGCACACATCAAAGAATTATTAAATGAATACAAAGATTAACGATAAGTTTCCTTCAAAGTCGTTCTGAATTGAATGACGCTTTGAAGGAAATTTTTTTATTTATTTTCTAAAAATTAATCATGAATATTTACACTCTCATCTTGACTTTCAATATAAAAGTAGTTAAAGTATAAAACATAATTATTCTGACAATTCAGATAGGAATTAATATAATTGAATAAATTTATGAATAAGGGGGTACCATAAATTGATTTCAGTCGATAAGATTACTTATCAAAGTTTTACGGGCGATCCATTTATTAACGCTATCAATACTGACGATGAAACAAAGGGCGCTTATCAAATATTAAATTGGGCGTACAAAACATATGGTGACGACATTGTTTATTCTTGTAGTTTCGGTGCAGAGAGTATGGTACTCATCGATTTAATTTCTCAAATTAAACCAGATGCTCAAATCGTTTTTCTAGATACTGATCTACATTTTCAAGAAACCTATGATTTAATCGATAGAGTGAGAGACAAATATCCACAACTTCGCATTAAAATGAAGAAACCAGAACTTACAATAGAAGAGCAGGCTGAAAAATATAATCCGGCCTTATGGAAGAACAATCCAAACCAGTGCTGTTATATCAGAAAGATAAAGCCACTTGAAGAGGTATTATCTGGAGCTGTAGCTTGGGTTTCTGGATTAAGACGTGCTCAATCACCAATACGTGCTAACACAGATTTTATTAATAAAGATGAACGTTTTAAATCAGTTAAAGTATGTCCGTTAATTTATTGGACAGAAGACGAGGTTTGGGACTACATCAAGAGTAATGACTTACCTTACAATGAATTACATGATCAGCATTATCCTAGTATCGGCTGTATTCCATGCACTGCGCCTGTATTTGACTCGAATGATTCACGTGCTGGAAGATGGTCTAACTTCGAGAAAACAGAATGCGGATTACATGTTGCTGACAAACCATAAAGGTAAATAAAATTTTTTACAATTAAAACCTAGTATTCCGATAAGGTATAAAGAATAGGTTGCATTTTGACTATGTGAGTATGATGTTTGAAATGATAAACGAAGAACATTCTCGGTGGCTCATGTATACTCATTGTCCGACACAATGCTTTATTTTCTTTGTTTTACTGTAGAGAATATTTGGTACATACTAGAATTGACGATATTGCAAATTCATTTTCAAATATAGAGTAAACAAAATATCGGGATATTATAGATAAGAGGTGTATATGATTGAACTTAAGTGTCACTAATAGTCCCTTTACTGAAGGGCAAGCATCACAGATTAATGAATTACTCCAAACCTTAACACCAGACCAAAAAGTATGGTTGAGTGGCTACCTTATAGCAAATCAACAATCGAATGTTGCAAATGGAGAAACCTCTCTTAATGGTACAACTTCTTCAACACCATCCGTAGAACAGAAAACGGAAGAGATGTTGCAAGAGAAAGAGCCTGAAGTTATACCACAGAAACGTTCGATTACCATTCTTTATGGATCTGAAACAGGTAATGCACAAGGATTAGCAGAAATTTTTGAAGAACGTTTATCAGATATTGGAAACGAAGTCACGCTCAAGTCTATGGATGATTTCAAACCGAAAGATCTTAAAAAAGTTGAAGACCTATTTATCGTTACAGCAACGCATGGTGAAGGTGATCCACCAGATAACGCAGTTGAACTACATGAATATATTCATGGTCGTAAAGCGCCTAAATTAGATGGTGTGCGATTCTCAGTGTTAGCTTTAGGTGACCAGACATATGAATTCTTCTGTCAAACAGGTAAGGATTTCGATAATCGCCTTGCAGAACTTGGTGCGGAAAGAATTTATGACCGCGTCGACTGTGATGTGGATTATGATGAAGACGCTGAAAAGTGGATGGCAAATGTCATCAATGCCATAGATTCTACGCCAGCTGATACAGATAGTGAACAAGTGGTGAGTGAATCAATAAAGTCCGCAAAGGAGAAGAAATACTCTAAGTCCAATCCTTATGATGCTGAAGTTTTGACGAATATTAATTTAAACGGTCGAGGTTCGAATAAAGAAACAAGACATGTTGAATTACTACTTGATAATTTTGGTGAAGAATACGAACCGGGCGACTGTCTGGTGGTCTTACCTCAAAACGACCCAGCACTTGTTGATTTATTAATCAGTACATTAGGTTGGAGTCCAGATACTCAAGTATTAATCAATGATGATGGAGACACACTTAATCTTGAGGAAGCATTAACATCACACTTTGAAATTACGAAATTAACGAAACCGTTAATAGAGAATGCGGCCACTTTCTTCGACAATGAAGAGCTATCTGAGAAAGTTCAAGATAAAGCGTGGATTCAAAATTATATCGAAGGACGCGACTTAATCGATTTATTAAATGATTTTGCTACAACGGATTTACAGCCAGAAAATATGTATCAATTATTGAGAAAGTTACCACCTAGAGAATATTCAATATCTAGTAGTTATAAGGCAACGCCTGATGAAGTGCACATTACTGTAGGAGCTGTCAGATACAATGCGCATGGTCGAGATCGTACAGGGGTATGCTCAGTCCAATTTGCTGAAAGAATTCAAGAAGGAGACACAGTGCCAATTTACTTGAAACGTAATCCGAACTTTAAATTCCCTCAAAATGAAGAAACCCCAGTTATTATGATTGGTCCTGGTACAGGCGTAGCACCTTTTAGATCTTACATGCAAGAACGTGAAGAACTAGGATTTAAAGGTAATACATGGTTATTCTTCGGTGAACAACACTTTACAACTGATTTCTTGTACCAAACAGAATGGCAAGAATGGTTAAACGATGGAACACTATCTAAGTTGGATGTGGCATTTTCAAGAGATACAGACCAAAAAGTGTATGTGCAACATAAGATTGCTGAAAATAGTGAACAATTTAATCAATGGATTGAGAATGGCGGTGCAATCTACGTTTGTGGTGATGAAAGCAAAATGGCTAAAGATGTTCACTTAGCAATTAGAGAAGTATTAATGAAAGAACAAAACTTATCTGAAGAAGATGCAGAAGAATATTTAAAACAATTGAAACGAGATAAGAGATATCAACG
The DNA here is from genome assembly GCF_001836225.1 of Staphylococcus sp. HMSC036D05. Classification (NCBI taxonomy): domain Bacteria; kingdom Bacillati; phylum Bacillota; class Bacilli; order Caryophanales; family Staphylococcaceae; genus Staphylococcus; species Staphylococcus sp. HMSC036D05. The sequence goes on from NZ_KV827773.1 coordinate 78,253, forward strand.
AGACGTGTATTAATTGAAAGGATGGGGGATACATGGCTAAAACAAATAAGCAAATTTCAGAAGAACTTGGTAACAATCTTGATGAAATGGAATATTTAAAAGCCGATAGTGACTTTCTACGTGGCACAATTGAACAAGGTCTTGCTAATCCTATTACGGGCGCAATTTCACAGGATGATGCGAAACTATTAAAGTTCCACGGAAGTTACATGCAAGATGATAGAGACTTAAGAGATGAACGACGTAAACAAAAATTAGAACCAGCATATAGTTTTATGATTCGTGTGCGTGTTCCCGGGGGTAAAGCGACACCAGATCAATGGATAGCCATGGATGAAATTTCAAACAACCATGCCAATCATACGATTAAATTAACGACGAGACAGGCATTCCAATTCCACGGCATTCTCAAACGTAATTTAAAACAATCAATGAAAGAAATTAATAACGCTGTGCTAGATTCTATCGCTGCATGTGGAGATGTGAATCGTAATACTATGTGTAATCCGAATCCCTATCAATCTCAAGTGCATAAGGAAGTGAATGATTACGCCACTCATATAAGTAATCATCTCTTACCTCGCACGGGTGCTTATCATGAAATCTGGCTAGACGGTGAGAAAGTTTTAGATTCTAGTGTGGAAAAGGAACCGATATACGGCAGCACGTATCTACCACGTAAATTCAAAATCGGTATTGCGGTACCACCTTCAAATGATATCGACGTGTATTCTCAAGATATCGGATTAATCGCTATCGTGGATAACGGCGAATTAGTTGGGTTCAATGTCACTGTTGGTGGAGGCATGGGTATGACGCATGGTAATACAAACACATACCCTCAACTTGGTCGACTGATTGGTTTTATTCCTAAGGAGAGTGCTGTAGAGGTCTGCGAAAAATTACTTACGATTCAACGTGATTATGGTAATCGTGAAAATCGTAAAAACGCACGTTTCAAATATACTGTTGATCGACTAGGAGAAAAGTGGGTTAAAGAAGAATTGAATCGTCGTTTAGGATGGAAGATTGAAGAGGTACGTGATTTTGAATTTGAACATAACGGTGACCGTTTAGGTTGGATTGAAGGGGACGGTAATTGGAATTTTACTTTATTTATCCAAAACGGCCGTGTCAAAGATACTGAAGATTATCAATTGAAAACAGCATTAAGAGAGATAGCTGAAATTCACACAGGAGACTTCAGACTATCGCCTAATCAAAACTTAGTCATCGCCAATGTAACACCAGCGAAAAAAGATGAAATTCAAGCTATTATAGATAAATATAGTCTGACTGATGGCAAGAACTATACTGGATTACGTAGGAATTCTATGGCATGTGTAGCCTTCCCAACTTGTGGGTTAGCGATGGTAGAATCTGAAAGATATTTACCATCACTTATTTCTAAGATAGAAGACTTATTAGACGAAGCGGGTGTACAAGACGATGAAATCACAATCCGTATGACAGGTTGTCCAAACGGTTGTGCGCGTCCAGCGCTTGCGGAAGTTGCATTTATCGGAAAAGCCCCAGGCAAATATAATATGTATTTAGGCGGTGGCTTCAAAGGCGAACGTCTTAATAAATTGTATAAAGAAAATATTGATGAAAATGAAATTCTAAATAGTTTACGTCCATTATTGATAAGTTACGGAAAAGAGCGCTTAGATGGCGAACACTTTGGTGACTTCGTTATCCGTTCAGGTGTCGTAGCGAAAGTTCACGATGGTCGAGACTTCCATAGCTAATCTAAAGGGGAGTGATTGATATGGGCAAGGTATTTCTAGTTGGTGCAGGTCCTGGTGATCCTGATTTATTAACGATTAAAGGGTTAAAAGCCATCAAAGAGGCTGACGTCATACTTTACGATCGTCTTGTTAACAAGAAAATTTTAGAATTTGCGTCACCCTCGACCAAATTCTTATACTGTGGTAAGGACCCTAACAGGTATGCTTTACCTCAAGAAGAGACGAATAAAATGATGGTCGCTTTAGCTAAAAAAGGGCATACAGTTACACGCTTAAAAGGTGGTGATCCTTTTGTCTTTGGCAGAGGTGGCGAGGAAGCAGAAGAGCTAGCAAATCACAATATTCCTTTCGAAGTTGTGCCAGGCATTACCTCTGGCATTGCAGCACCTGCATATGCAGGCATTCCTGTTACGCATCGTGACTTTAGTTCGTCAGTGGCGTTCGTAACTGCAGTGAATAAAACAGGAATGACTAAAGAACAATATTGGGAACACCTAGCTAATGGACCTGAAACTTTATGTGTGTATATGGGAGTGAAACGACTTCCTGAAATCTGTCAATTATTGATTAAACACGGTCGTTCAATTGATACACCTGTAGCACTTGTTCATATGGGAACATCAGAACAACAAAGAACAGTTACAGGTACATTAAGTACTATTGTAGAGAAGTCACACCAAATTAAAAATCCAGCTATCATTATAGTTGGCGATGTTGTTCATATGAGAGAGAAGATTAATTGGTTTAGAGAACAAGCAGATCAAGCTGAAATGTCACTGAGTTTATCGACAAAGTAACATCTGAATCGTATGCTGATTTGAATCAATCCTTCGTTGTTTTAATATTAATTTTCAGAAAATGAAGAAAAATAGTAAGATGAATACTATAAACTTTCAGGAGGGCTTTAACGTGAATATGCCATTAATGTTGGATTTAACAGATAAGAAAGTCGTAATTGTGGGCGGGGGTAAAATCGCCACGAGACGCGTTCAAACATTATTAGATTATGCGACATTGATTCACGTGGTAAGTCCAACCTTAACTGAGACCATTGAACAACTGGTTAAAACAAAATGTATCACATATTCGAATAAGTGCTTTGAACCACAAGATATTGATGATGCAGACTTTGTGATAGCAGCCACTAATGATCAGAAGGTAAATGAAGAGGTGATGCGCGCATTACCTCGACATGCATTATTTAATCATGCAGGACAAGCCAAATTAGGTAATGTAACGTTTCCCAATATCTTTAAAAGAAACCGATTAACGATTGGCGTTTCTACTGAAGGAGCAAGCCCGAAATTAGGCCAACGTATTATCAAAAATTTAGAACATACATACACCGAAGATTACGCGGATTACGTTCAATTTTTATATGAAAGTAGACAATACATTAAAGCACTCAGAATAGAGCCATCTGATAAACAAGCGTTACTTGAACAAATTTTATCAGAAAAATATTTAGATGAGACTAAGCAACATGAATTCATCCGATGGCTTAAATCACAAGTCAAATGAAGAATGGGGGCGTATAATATATGCGCAAAGTATTAATATTCGCAATTGCAGGATTCTTAGCTCAACTTGTAGACGGGTCACTCGGTATGGGATTCGGTGCTTCGTCGTCATCTATACTACTAACTTACGGCATCGCACCAGCAGTAGTTTCCGCTACGGTTCATTTTTCAGAAATTGCAACTACTGCAGCTTCAGGAACATCTCACTGGAAATTCGAAAATGTTCATAAGCCAACGATGTTAAAGCTTGCGATACCTGGTTCTATTTCCGCATTTATTGGAGCGGGTGTTTTAACATTTATTCATGGTGATTATATTAAACCGTTCATTGCATTATTTTTATTAAGTATGGGGTTCTACATTTTATATCAATTCCTATTTAAAAGAACACATGAACATCATACACATGTTGGAGATTTAAGTAGTTTCAAAGTTATTCCACAAGGCGCGATCGCTGGATTTTTAGATGCTATAGGTGGTGGCGGCTGGGGACCAGTCAATACGCCACTTTTGCTCTCAAGTAAGAAGATTCAACCACGTTATGCGATTGGTACAGTCTCAGCGAGTGAATTTTTTGTCACGTCTTCTGCTGCATTAAGCTTTATTATATTTTTAGGTTTAACGCAAATTAATTGGTTTGCTGTCATTGCGCTTAGTGTTGGTGGAATGATTGCAGCTCCGATTTCTGCTTATTTAGTTAAAATTTTACCTATAAATATTTTAGCTATTTGTGTTGGTGGTTTAATTATATTCACAAATAGTAATGCATTATTAAGTTATTTCGTTAAAGATGCAACAATTTCAAATACAGTTAGATTTATTATTCTTGCGTCAATCATTGTTCTACTCATTGTTCAGATGGTTCGAAACAAGTTATTGTCTTTTTCTTACAAGAAAAGCCGAGTAAACAAATATAATTAATTGGATAAAGGGGTTATGAAACGATGTCTAATAATGAAGAAGTAATCAATTATACAATCAAACCACATGGTGGAGAATTAATTAATCGAGTACTCGAAGGTGAAGAAAGAGAACATTTAATCAAAGAAGCTTCATCCTATAAATCAATCACGTTAAATCCATGGAGTATATCAGATTTAGAATTGATCGGTATAGGCGGATTTAGTCCTTTAACAGGGTTTATGAACAAAGTGGATTACACGGCAGTGGTTGAAGACACACATTTAGAAAATGGATTAGTTTGGAGTATTCCCATCACACTTCCAGTAACTGAAGATGAAGCGGATCAGCTAGAAATTGGAGAGCATGTTGCCTTATACGGTGAAGATGGAGAATTATACGGTACTTTAAAATTAGAAGAAAAGTACACATATGATAAAGAAAAAGAAGCGAAGTTAGTATACGGAACAACTGAAGAAGCACATCCAGGTGTGAAAAAGATATATGAAAAAGGAAATGTTTATTTAGCAGGACCTATACAATTATTGAATCGTCCTAAACATGATGAATTTTCTGATTATCATTTAGATCCATCTGAGACAAGACAGTTATTTCATGACTTAGGATGGAAAACAGTCGTTGGCTTCCAAACAAGAAATCCTGTTCACCGTGCCCATGAATATATTCAAAAATCAGCGTTAGAAATCGTGGATGGTCTATTATTAAACCCTCTAGTTGGAGAAACAAAATCTGATGACATCCCTGCTGATGTACGTATGGAAAGTTACCAAGCTATTCTTAAGAATTATTTCCCGGAAAATAGAGCACGTTTAGTGATTTATCCAGCAGCTATGCGTTATGCAGGACCCCGTGAAGCAATACTTCATGCGACAGTACGTAAAAATTATGGATGTACACATTTCATTGTAGGACGTGATCATGCGGGTGTAGGTGATTATTACGGCACATACGAGGCACAAGAACTCATTTCTCAATTTGAAGATGAATTAGATATTCAAATATTAAAATTTGAACATGCATTTTATTGCGAAACGTGTGGCAATATGGCAACTGCTAAAACATGCCCTCATGATGCATCGCAACATTTGCATCTAAGTGGTACAAAAGTAAGAGAAAAGTTACGTAATGGTGAATCACTACCTCCTGAATTCTCTAGACCAGAAGTTGCTGAAGTGCTTATTAAAGGGTTACAACAAAAATAATAAATAGAGGGGAAAGATAACATGAGTGAATCTAATCATATTACTTGGCATGATTCAGAAGTAACGAAAGAAGAAAGACAAAATCGTAATGGCCATAAAAGCGCAGTGATATGGTTCACTGGATTGTCTGGGTCTGGTAAATCAACCGTATCCGTCGCTCTTGAAAAAGCATTATTCAATGAAGGGAAACAAACATACCGTTTAGATGGGGATAATGTACGTCATGGTTTAAATAAAAATTTAGGTTTTAGTCCTGAAGACCGTACTGAAAATATCCGTCGTATTGGAGAAGTAGCCAAATTAATGGTAGATGCCGGTTCATTGACCGTTACGGCATTTATTTCTCCTTATAAAGAAGATCGTGATAACGTTCGTGCAATTCTTGAAGACGATGAGTTTATTGAGGTCTATACACAATGTAGCGTTGAAGAATGTGAGAAACGTGACCCTAAGGGATTATACAAGAAAGCACGTGCTGGAGAAATACCTGAATTTACAGGAATTAGCGCACCGTACGAAGCTCCAGAACATCCAGAAATTATTCTAGATACGGAAAATGAGACAATTGAAGAATCCGTAGATCGCGTCATCCATTATCTTAAAGCACATCGATATCTTTAAAAGGTTGAAACATTTAGTTAGCATGATCGATTTGAATCGATTTCCAGTGAAAACATTGCCATGCATACACTAGTGATCTATTAAAACTAATACTACTTTTTCATCATATTATATAATGTTTAACATTGCTGTATTTTGTTAAGAAATAAATGAAGAACAAAAAAGGTAGTGATGAAATGAGTACATTTAGTGAAGAAGAAAAACTACAAATATTGGCAGATATGGTAGAGATTCGAACAGAAAATGATAATGAAATCGAAGTGTGCCAGTATCTACAAAAGTTATTATCAAAGCACGACATTGATTCAAATATTTTAAAAGTAAACGATAAAAGAGCAAATATCGTAGCTGAAATTGGAAGTGGTTCTCCAGTATTAGCAATAAGTGGTCATATGGATGTTGTGACAAGTGGAGATGAAAATGAATGGACGTATCCTCCGTTCGAACTCACTGAAAAAGATGGGAAATTGTATGGTAGAGGAACGAGTGATATGAAAGGTGGCCTTGCAGCACTTGTCATTTCACTTATTGAGCTTAAAGAAGAAGATGCTTTAAAAGATGGTACAATACGCTTATTAGCTACAACAGGAGAAGAAAAAGAGCAAGAAGGTGCCAAATTATTTGCTAAAGAAGGGTACATGGACGATGTAGATGGTCTCATCATCGCCGAGCCTACAAAAAGTATGATATTTTACGCACACAAAGGTTCAATGGATTGTAAAGTTTCAGCGAAAGGTAAAACAACGCATAGTTCAGTGCCATTCTTAGGTGATAGTGCGATAGATACGCTTGTTGATTTCGTGAATCAAATGAAAAACAAGTATCAAGATATTAAAAAAGAAGATACAAAACATGAATTAGATGTAGCGCCAATGTTTAATAGCCTTCTTGATGATCCGTTAACTGAGGAACAAGAAAATATTGTATCAGGATTTTCAATGGTTGGTTCCATTATTAATGGTGGAAGTCAGTTTAATTCAGTTCCTGGACATGCCTACATAGAATATAATGTTAGAACTGTACCGGAATATGATAACGAATTTGTGAAGAAGTTATTTAAAGATGTCATCAAAGAAGTAGATGAGGATAGATTAACTTTCGAAGTGCCAAGCGATAATAGTTTGGTAAAAAGTGATAAGGACAACGCGTTAGTCAAATGTATCGCAAACATTGGTCCTGATTATGTAGATGATAAAATGATTGTCAGCGCATTAATCGGTACAACAGACGGTTCTAATTTATTAAAAGATCGCGAAGATGATGTTGATTTTGCAATTTTCGGACCTGGTGTACCACTTGAAGCACATCAAGTAGATGAATATTTAGAAAAAGATACATATCTTAACTATATTGATCTATATAAAGATGTGTTTGTGAAATATCTAGAAGATAAAAGTAAATAAGAACAATCATGAAGGCAATGTATTATAGTCATACGTATAGTAAAAAGATGATTAACTCTTAAGAGGTGGAACGTAAGTTTCACCTCTTTTTTATGAAAAAATAAGGTTGTAAAATTATCAGATAAATTACAACAGTTCGTGCAACATTGTTGAATAAAATGCTATAACTCCTGTCATGAAAGCAAATTATATTCTGTAAAAATCAAACATCATTTTTACAAGAAAGCGTTACATTATTATGATTCATTTACAAAGCATTAACATCGCCCACAAATGGTTGTGTGTCTGTTAGAGTGTGTCTTGTCGTTAATTAACGAAGAAAAATTAAAATGATATTGCAAATAGAAAATTGAAGGTAGCCACGAGATAGTTAAAGATATACAAAATTTAGGAGGATATTAAAAATGAAAAAAATCGCTACAGCTACAATCGCAACAGCAGGTATTGCAACATTCGGTTTCATGCAACATGATGCAGATGCAGCGGAAAATAACAATAACGGATATAACCCTAATGATCCTTATTCATACAGCTACACTTATACAATTGATCAACAAGGTAATTATCACTACAATTGGCAAGGTAACTGGAGCCCTAATCAAGCTCAACAAGGAAATAACGCTAACTACTCAAATGCTAACCAAGGTACTCAAAACTATAATTCAAATAATTATTATAGCTACAATTACAATGGTTCAAATAATAACCAAACTCAATCATATCAATCAAACAACAATGGCGGAGGTTTAGGTGCAAGCTATTCAACTTCAGATAGAAACGTTAAAGTTACTACACAATCTGCACCAACACAACAATCTTCAAACCATTCATCAGCTGCATTCTCAGGTCAAACATCTTCAGGTTCAAACCTTTATACTTCAGGTCAATGTACTTATTATGTATTTGACAAAGTAGGCGGTAAAATCGGTTCTACATGGGGCAACGCTAATAACTGGGCTAACGCAGCTGCACAAGACGGATACACAGTAAATAACAAACCTAAACAAGGTGCGGTAATGCAAACATCACAAGGTGCTTTCGGTCACGTTGCATATGTTGAAAATGTAAACAGCGACGGTTCAGTAAAAGTATCTGAAATGAACTATAACGGCGGACCTGGTGTTGTATCTACACGTACAATTTCAGCTAGCCAAGCAAGCTCTTATAACTATATTTCATAATTTTGTATCCACAAATATATTTAATATTGAAGTCACGAATCGTTAGAGGTTCGTGGCTTTTTTGCTATTAGTTTCGAAAATTAAAATAGCCATCAACAATACATAGTCTTATGTGATTGAACACGTTATTTAAGGGAAAAACACAACTAAGAATAGCATTAAACTAACTAAAAAGTGTTGAGGATGGTGAAATCGCATGGAATTTAATATTTGGATGTGGATAATATTAGCAGTAATCATCATTGTTACAATTGCCGTCATACTCATATTAACGGTAGGTTCAGTATATGAAGAACGTGCTTATGATAAACGTTCAAAAGCCGAAAAACGTAAGAATACGGAGAAGAATCTTGAAATGGCAAAAGGGCATACAGATGATGAAACAGAGACATTAGAAAATCAAACTAAAGACAAAACACATCATGAAGCTGATAAGGTTAAAGATAAATTTGCTCATAATCATAATATAGAAGATAAAAATAAATAATTTAAACAAATATGAATGTCCTAACACTTGAATTAATTGTCATTTGTTAGGGCATTTTTTAATTGTCTGCAACAATCTATTCGTCATACATATAGTTCACTAAAAGTTAAACTCTTTGTGACGTTTCTGTGAACGACTAGGTTATTCATTGTAATACTATATATAGTGTTATATTTTAAAAATAGATACTATATATAGAGAAAGGTGATAAAAATGACGACATTAGAGCAATCGTTAACTCGATTAATTACTAAAGATCCTACTATATTAAATGAAAATGCAAATAAAGATAGTAATACATTCTCAACAATGAGAGATTTAACAGCAGGCACTGTATCAAAGTCCTATGCACTCGAACATTTACTTCCTAAACAAGTTGCCGAAGCACATTTGTCAGGAGATATACATTTCCATGATTTAGATTATCATCCTTTTCAACCACTAACGAATTGCTGCTTAATTGATGCGAAAGATATGTTGGAAAATGGATTTGAAATAGGCAACGCACATGTCACTTCTCCTAAATCAATACAAACTGCCTCAGCACAACTTGTTCAAATCATCGCAAATGTGTCTAGTAGTCAGTATGGTGGCTGTACAGTCGACCGTGTAGACGAATTATTAAGTACATATGCTCAACTTAACGCACAACATCACCGTAAAGTAGCTCAAGAATTTGTTCAACCGGATAAATTAGAGGCCTACGTAGATAAACAAGTTACAAAAGACATTGGAGACGCGATTGAAAGTTTAGAGTATGAAATCAATACACTTTATACTTCAAATGGACAAACACCGTTTGTAACATTAGGATTTGGACTTGGGACAGATGAATTAAGCCGTAAAATTCAACAGGCTATTTTACGTACAAGAATTAAAGGACTTGGTAAAGATCGTATGACTGCCATTTTCCCTAAACTAGTATTTTCAATAAAGAAAGGTGTTAACTTTAATCCTACTGACCCAAACTATGACATTAAACAACTCGCACTAGAATGTTCTACGAAACGTATGTACCCTGATATTCTCAATTACGATAAACTTATTGAGTTATTAGGTGATTTCAAAGCGCCGATGGGTTGTCGATCATTCTTACCTAGTTGGAAAGATGCTGAGGGTCATTTTGAAAATAATGGACGCTGTAACCTTGGCGTCGTTACATTGAATGTTCCAAGAATTGCTATTGAGTCTAATGGTGACATGAATATGTTTTGGGATATTTTCGAAAAAAGAATGGAACTCATGCATGATGCGTTAGTGTACAGAATTGAACGTTTAAAAGATGCGATACCTAATAATGCGCCTATCTTATACAAAAGTGGTGCATTTAAATACAAATTGAAAGCATCAGAAGACGTAGACGCACTATTTAAGCAACAACGTGCTACGATTTCAATGGGTTACATAGGCTTATATGAAGCAGCTACAATGTTTTACGGACCAGATTGGGAAAGTAATCAAGAAGCTAAGACGTTTACATTAGATATCCTTAGAGAGATGAAACATTATCAGAACGAATGGACAGAGAAATATGATATTTGGTTCAGTATTTATAGCACGCCAAGTGAGTCGTTAACAGACCGATTCTGTCGATTAGATAGAGAACGTTTTGGTGACATACCTGATATCACTGACAAAGGTTACTATCAGAATTCATTCCATTACGACGTACGTAAAGATGTCACACCTTTTGAGAAGTTAGATTTTGAAAAGGATTACCCTTACTACGCTAGTGGAGGTTTCATACACTATTGTGAATATCCTAAATTGAACCATAATCTCAAAGCTTTAGAAACAGTATGGGACTATTCATACGATAAAGTTGGATACTTAGGAACAAATATACCAATTGATCATTGTTATAAATGTGATTATGACGGTGATTTTGAAACGACTGAAAATGGTTATAAATGTCCACATTGTGGTAATAGCGACCCTAAAACTGTCGATGTTGTTAAACGAACATGTGGCTATTTAGGAAATCCTGTTCAAAGACCTGTCATCGAAGGACGTCAGAAAGAAATTTGCGCAAGAGTCAAACATATGAAGGAACCACGCTCATGAGTCTATTAGACATTAAAACTGGACAGAATCATATCGCGAAAATTGAAAGTCACAGTTTTGTTGATGGTGAAGGCGTCCGTTGTAGTGTGTATGTTTCTGGTTGTCCTTTTCAATGTAAAAAATGCTATAACGAGAAGGCACAAAATTTTAAATATGGTGAAACATTTTCAGAAGATATTTTAGAGGAAATATTGGAGAATTGTGAGCCTTCCTATATTTCAGGATTAAGTATTTTAGGTGGAGAACCATTTTGTAACTTAAATATTACGTTACGCATTGCCCGTGCTTTTAGACAACGGTTCGGACACAGTAAAACAATTTGGATATGGACTGGGTTTCTTTTTGAATATTTAAAGCATCAAACAGATGAACGTCGAGAATTACTTGAACTTACTGATGTATTAGTAGATGGGCTTTTTATGTACCAACTTTATAAGCCTAATTTGCCATATAAAGGATCGTTAAATCAGCGTGTCATCAACGTTCATGATTCGTTACAACATGACGGCATTATTGAATATGTGTCTTGAAGAAGCGGGTGAAAGTCTAATTTTGAAAAATATACGAAGTATTGATGGCGACACGCCTGCAGG
>NZ_KV827773.1:90095-160120 GCF_001836225.1 Staphylococcus sp. HMSC036D05
TCAAGCCATGCCCGCGGCAAGGGAGCCTAAGCAATACGAAGTATTGAATATAAATGTAGCAGTGAGATGAATCCTTATTGAAATCATCTTACTGCTTTTATTTTTAGATAATTATGTATCAGACTATCCTTTTTTTATATCTAACATGAAATTTCAAATAAATGAAACGACGATAATGATGAAAAGTGATAATGATTAAACGTTGTTAAAGCGAAGAATAATAATATTCTTGATATATATATACTTATTACATCTTTAAATGATAAAATATAGATAATGACTAAATTCGTTCATCAAGAGTAAGGAGATCCTTCCATGTTATTGTTTATCATAGAAATCATCATAATGATTCTAGCGATACTATTAGGACTTAGAACAGCCGGTGCGCTTGGTTGTGGTATCTTTGCCATTGTCGCACAGCTGATTATGATATTTGTATTTCAATTACCTCCAGGTTCAGCCCCTGTTACAGCAGTTTTAATTATTCTTTCTATCGGCATCGCAGGTGGGACACTTCAAGCTACTGGCGGTATCGACTACTTAGTTTATATTGCATCACGTGTGATTGAACGTTTTCCCAAATCTATTATTTTTATAGCGCCAATGATTGTGTTCCTATTCGTGTTTGGGATCGGAACAGCGAATATCGCTTTATCTTTAGAACCGATTATTGCGAAGACTGCTCAGAAAGCACACATTCAACCTAAACGTGCGTTAACTGCTTCAGTATTGACTGCCAATTTGGCATTACTTTGTAGTCCGGCTGCTTCAGCAACTGCTTATATTATTTCAGTTTTAGCGGGTTATCATATCTCAATGGGGAAATATTTGAGTATTGTATTACCAACAGCGCTCATTAGTATGCTATTACTGAGTGTGTTCTGTACGTTTGTCGGGCGTAAAGAGAAAGTTCGTGATAATTCAGAGCGTTTAGTTCAAATTCCAGAAGTTGAACTTGAGAATGAATTTTCAGGGAAAGTAAAAATAGGGGTGCTAGCCTTTCTACTTTGTGTTATGGGAATTTTAACGTTTGGTATATTTCCACATCTGATGCCAGAATTTAATGTAAATGGAAAGACAGTGAAAGTTGAAATGACTGAGATTGTACAATTCTTTATGTACTTAAGCGCAGCAATCAACTTACTATTAATTAAAATTAATACGTCTGAGATTCTCTCATCACATATTACGCAGTCAGCGATGGGAGCGTTGTTTGCAGTATTAGGGCCAGGTTGGCTAGGGGCTACAATCTTTAATGCACCTCAAAACTTAAAGATATTAAAAAATGACATTGGTCAAACTGTCAGTCAGGTTCCTTGGTTAGTCATAATCTTAGTATCTGTGGTTGCAATGATTGTCATTTCACAAACTGCCACAGCTTCAATAATGGTGCCAATTGTAATGAGTATAGGTATACCACCTATTTACTTTGTCGCAATGGTCCAAACATTAAATGTTAACTTTGTTATACCCGCACAACCTACATTACTTTTTGCTGTTGAACTGGACGAAACGGGACGAACGAGACCAACAAGCTTCATCGTACCAGGATTTTTCGTTATTACTGTATCTATCATTACAGGATTCCTAATTAAAACATTATTGGGATATTAAAAATTGAGATGAAATTCAAACTACTTTTCCAATCAAAAGGGAAAGTAGTTTTTATTTGAAAAAAATTGAAAAACATGGATGAAGAAATACATTTTTGAAAATAAATAATTATTCAATATAAATGCATAAAAATCCAAAGAGAACATTCTGTAAAGTTCGTTCATTTTGTTAAATTTTAATTTAACACTGTTGTCATAGTCATTTTGTATGAACATCAAAATGTTTAAAACTATATAAATATTCAATCAAGTCATCAAAAATATTTGTATGGAATTTGCATTATTATTAAAACTTCGTTATTGTCTTTTTTGTGAATCAATAAAAATTGAGCGTAATTGAACAACACGATTCATAAAATAATATTAGGGGGATCACAATTGAAAAAGGAAAAAGTTATGGACTGGCCGACCTTTATAGGTGTAGTTGTCGTATTACTTTTTGCTGTTATACCTATGATGGCCTTTCCAAAAGCAAGTGAAACAATCATCACAGATATCAATAGTGCCATTTCAAATTCAATTGGTTCTGTGTATTTATTTATGGGGCTTGCAATATTCTGCTTCGTTCTATACATAGCATTTGGTAAGTACGGTAATGTCACGTTAGGGAAGGCAAGTGACAAACCAGAATTTAATAATTTCACATGGGCTGCAATGCTATTTTGTGCTGGTATCGGTTCAGATATTTTATATTGGGGTGTCATAGAGTGGGCATTCTATTATCAAGTGCCACCAAACGGCGCGAAATCAATGTCTGACGAAGCACTACAATATGCTACGCAATACGGTATGTTCCATTGGGGCCCTATCGCATGGGCAATTTATGTTCTTCCTGCATTACCTATTGGCTATCTTGTATTCGTTAAGAAACAACCAATCTATAAGATTAGCCAAGCTTGTCGACCTATCTTAAAAGGTCAAACAGATAAATTTGTTGGTAAATTAGTGGATATTTTATTCATCTTCGGTTTACTTGGTGGTGCCGCTACCTCATTAGCACTAGGTGTTCCTATGATTTCAGCAGGTGTCGAAAAGTTAACTGGTTTAGATGGAACAAACATGGTTTTACGTTCAATCATTCTTTTAACAATTACAGTTATTTTCGCAATTAGTTCTTATACTGGATTGAAAAAAGGTATTCAAAAATTAAGTGACGTCAACGTGTGGCTTTCATTTGTACTTTTAGCCTTTGTATTTATCGTAGGGCCAACAGTGTTTATTATGGAAACAACTGTGACAGGCTTTGGTAATATGCTAAGAGATTTCTTCCATATGGCGACATGGATGGAACCATTTGGAGGCATTCACGGACGTAAAGAGACACACTTCCCACAAGATTGGACAATTTTCTATTGGTCTTGGTGGTTAGTATATGCGCCATTTATTGGTTTATTCATCGCACGTATATCTAAAGGTCGTACCCTGAAAGAAGTCGTTCTTGGTACAATCTGTTATGGTACGTTAGGATGTGTATTATTCTTCGGTATCTTTGGTAACTATGCAGTTTACCTACAAATTACTGAACAGTTTAATGTTATTAATTACTTAAACAGTCATGGTACTGAAGCGACGATTATCGAAGTAATGCATCAACTACCATTCCCAACAATTACAATTATTTTATTCTTAATTTCAGCATTCTTATTCTTAGCAACTACCTTTGATTCTGGTTCATACATCTTAGCAGCTGCATCTCAGAAAAAAGTTATCGGTGAACCTTTAAGAGCAAATCGTCTATTTTGGGCATTCGCATTATGTTTATTACCATTCTCACTCATGTTAGTGGGTGGCGAAAGAGCACTTCAAGTACTGAAAACTGCTTCAATTTTAGCAAGTGTTCCATTAATCGTTATCTTCGCCTTTATGATGATATCCTTCTTAATCATATTGGGTCGAGATAGGATTAAACTTGAAAAGCGTGCAGATAAACTGAAAGAGGTTGAACGTCGTTCGCTTAGAATTGTTCAAGTGAAAGAAAAACCAGAAGACGATAATCTATAACTATAAAGAAAAGCCAAGAGAAAAGTGACGTTTTGAAGTCACAATCTCTTGGCTTTTTAATGTTTTGTAACTTAATTTTCTTCATTTTTATGTTCAGGAATTGGGAAGTATTTAAATATTTCGCCAGTTTCTAATGCCTCGCAAAGTTGCGCTAACCATTCATAGTAAACTTTTGAATGATCTAATTGTGCTTTAACATTTAACGCATCTTCTTTGTCTGCTTCATCTAAATGATCTTTATTTAAAAGTGGATTGATAATCTTTTCGGCATCTTTAATTGCCTCCATATTCGTATCAATCTCTCGTTCCCATTTTCGAGTGAAGAAATTACGGAAAAAATTAAAGAAATCTTTCTCAGCAATAAAATGTTGCTTACGACTTCCACGTGTGAATTGCTGTTTAACAATATCAAATTCTTGAAGCTTCTTAACACCTGAACTCATACTTGGTTTACTCATTTGAAGTTGTTGACGCATTTCATCTAGAGTCATACTACCTTCAAATACCATAATGCCGTATAAATTTCCGACACTACGGTTGATACCGTATAAATCCATCGTTTCACCAATTGAGTTAATCACTAAATCTTTGGCTTGTTCAACTTGGTGCGCGTCGCTATTTGAACGTGTCATCACTGCACCTCCAATTTCTAATATTGCATTTTACCACGTTAATTAAGCTGTATAACGTAATTTTTAAAATTTTAAATATGCCAAACTATTATAAAACCTTTTTTCAAAAATGAAAATCACTTTATTAATTTGTTTTGTCATAGTTGTTATTGTAACTTACTTTGACTTTATAACATGCGTTTTACAAATATTTTTTAAGAAATTGACACGTTTTCAATACCTATGCTAACATAAATTTGTAAAATTCGTTAAATAAAAATTTAACAAACTTAACGGAGGTTGTTTTGATGGAACTTGTAGATAAATTATCAAATCGCCAATATATTGATGGTGAGTGGGTTGACAGTTCAAATAAAAATACTAGAGATATCATAAATCCTTACAATCAAGAAGTCATCTTTACTGTAGCTGAAGGTACAAAAGAAGATGTTGAAAGAGCTATTCTAGCAGCAAGAAGATCATTTGAAGAGGGCGAATGGTCACTTGAAACAGCTGAAGTTAGAGGTAAAAAAGTAAGAGCTGTTGCAGATAAAATTAAAGAAAATCGTGAAGAGCTCGCAAAACTTGAAACGTTAGATACAGGTAAAACATTAGAAGAATCATATGCTGACATGGATGATATTCATAATGTGTTCATGTATTTCGCAGGATTAGCGGATAAAGATGGTGGCGAAATCATCAACACGCCAATTCCAAATTCTGAAAGCAAGGTTGTCAAAGAACCAATCGGTGTTGTAACACAAATTACACCATGGAATTATCCTTTATTACAAGCATCTTGGAAGATTGCGCCTGCGCTTGCGACAGGTTGCTCTCTAGTGATGAAACCTAGTGAAATTACGCCTTTAACTACGATTCGCGTATTTGAGCTAATGGAAGAAGTTGGTTTCCCTAAAGGTACAATTAACTTAGTATTAGGTGCTGGCTCAGAAGTTGGTGACGTGATGTCAGGTCATAAAGAAGTTGACTTAGTATCATTCACAGGCGGTATCGAAACTGGTAAACATATTATGAAACAAGCGGCAGATAACGTAACAGAAGTGGCATTAGAACTTGGCGGTAAGAATCCAAATATCATCTTTGATGATGCAGACTTCGAATTAGCAGTAGACCAAGCTTTAAATGGTGGCTATTTCCACGCAGGACAAGTGTGCTCCGCAGGTTCAAGAATTTTAGTACACAATAGTATTAAAGATCAATTTGAAAAGGCACTTATCGATCGTGTAGGTAAGATAAAAGTAGGTAACGGCTTTGATGAAGATACTGAAATGGGGCCAGTGATTTCAACTGCACATCGTGAGAAAATTGAAAATTACATGGAAATTGCAAAACAAGAAGGTGCCACAATTGCTATCGGTGGTAAGCGTCCAGAGCGTGAAGACTTACAAGATGGTTTATTCTTCGAACCTACTGTAATCACTGATTGTGATACTTCAATGCGTATTGTACAAGAAGAAGTCTTCGGTCCAGTTGTTACTGTGGAAGGCTTTGAAGACGAAGAAGAAGCAATCCGTTTAGCTAATGATTCTATTTATGGTTTAGCGGGTGCTGTATTTTCTAAAGATATTGGTAAGGCACAACGCGTTGCGAATAAATTAAAACTTGGCACAGTTTGGATTAATGATTTCCATCCTTATTTCGCTCAAGCACCATGGGGTGGTTATAAACAATCAGGTATCGGTAGAGAACTTGGTAAAGAAGGTCTTGAAGAGTACTTAATTACAAAGCATATCTTAACGAATACTAATCCAGAACCAGTTAATTGGTTTAGTAAATAAGTCATAAGTTCATAATTTATGATTAAAAATAAAAAACAATTGCGAGTGAGCGCTAAATTCGAACAAGAGCGCTCACTTCAATATGTGAAACCTTTTAAGAAAGAGATGTTGAAAAACAAAGAAAACAAATCAATTTTGGAGGTCGAATTCGATGAGAAGAAAACACGATTCATATGATTACATCATTATCGGTGGTGGTAGTGCAGGTTCAGTACTAGGTGCCCGTCTTTCTGAAGATAAAGATAAAAATGTTTTAGTATTAGAAGCGGGACGCAGTGACTATTTCTGGGATTTATTTATTCAAATGCCAGCAGCACTTATGTTCCCTTCAGGTAACCCATTCTATGATTGGAGATATCAAACTGAAGAAGAACCACATATGGGACGTAAAGTCGATCATGCTAGAGGGAAAGTACTTGGCGGTTCAAGTTCAATCAACGGAATGATTTATCAAAGAGGTAACCCAATGGATTACGAAGGTTGGGCAGAACCTAAAGGCATGGAAACATGGGACTTTGCGCACTGCTTACCTTATTTTAAAAAGTTAGAAACTACATACGGTGCGTCCCCATATGATAAAGTTCGCGGACATAATGGACCAGTTAAATTAAAACGTGGACCAGCAACAAATCCTTTATTTAAATCATTCTTTAATGCAGGTGTTGAAGCAGGCTATCACAAAACGCCAGATGTGAATGGCTTTAGACAAGAAGGATTCGGACCATTTGATAGTCAAGTCCACCATGGTCGTCGTATGTCAGCATCTAGAGCTTATTTACGTCCAGCTATGAGACGTAGAAATTTAGATGTTGAGACACGCGCTTTTGTTACTAAGTTAAACTTTGATGAGAATAATAGTAAAAAAGTAACGGGCGTAACATTTAAGAAAAATGGTAAAGAACAAACAGTCAAAGCAAACGAAGTCATTTTATCTGGAGGTGCATTTAATACACCTCAATTACTACAATTGTCTGGTATCGGTGACTCAGAATTCCTAAAATCTAAAGGAATTGAACCACGTATGCATTTACCAGGTGTAGGTGAAAACTTTGAAGACCACTTGGAAGTTTACATTCAACATAAATGTAAAGAACCTGTATCATTACAACCAAGCCTTGATGTTAAACGTATGCCTTTCATCGGATTACAATGGATTTTCGCACGTAAAGGTGCGGCAGCGTCTAACCACTTTGAAGGTGGTGCATTCGTAAGATCAAATGATGAGGTAGATTATCCTAACTTAATGTTCCACTTCTTACCAATTGCGGTACGTTATGATGGTCAGAAAGCTCCTGTCGCACATGGTTACCAAGTACACGTGGGACCAATGTATTCAAATTCAAGAGGTAGCTTGAAGATTAAATCTAAAGATCCATTTGAAAAACCAAGCATCGTGTTTAACTACTTATCAACGAAAGAAGACGAGCGCGAATGGGTAGAAGCAATCCGAGTTGCTAGAAATATTCTTAAACAAAAAGCAATGGATCCATACAATGGAGGAGAAATTTCACCAGGACCTGAAGTACAAACTGATGAAGAAATTTTAGATTGGGTTCGTAAAGATGGTGAAACGGCATTACACCCATCTTGTAGTGCGAAAATGGGACCTTCTTCCGACCCAATGGCAGTTGTAGACCCATTAACAATGAAAGTGCATGGCATGGAAAACTTACGTGTCGTAGATGCTTCAGCAATGCCACGTACAACAAATGGTAATATTCACGCACCAGTATTAATGTTAGCTGAAAAAGCAGCCGACATTATTCGAGGCAGACAACCACTTGAACCACAATATGTAGATTATTATAAACATGGTGTTCATGACGAAAAAGCTGGCGCTATGGAAGACGATCCATTTTATCAACATTAATTCATAAATAAGACTGCGCGCACACTTCAATTATCATTAATTGAGGTGTGCTTTTTTATGAGGAAAAGATACCAACGATAATTGTGTTTAACATTTTTTAAATATATAGTAAAAAGACACTGCACAACATTCTTTCGCAATTAAGTTTTATAATTGTATTGAGGAGAGGATTTCAATGAATCAAGAATTAATTAAACGTTTACGTGAAAAAGAAAGTAAAATGATAGAGATGAGACGTTATCTTCACGAACATCCAGAACTTTCATTTCATGAAACAGAGACACCTCAATACATTGTAAACTTCTACAAAGATAAAGATTGTGATGTTGAAACAAATGTAGGGCCTAATGGTGTCAAAGTGACGGTTGATAGCGGTAAGCCTGGGAAGACGCTTGCGATACGTGCAGACTTTGATGCACTACCAATTGAAGAACAAACCGGACTTTCATTTGCCTCTAAAAATAAAGGTGTGATGCATGCTTGTGGGCATGATGCACATACAGCGTATATGCTCATTCTTGGAGAAACATTAATAGAAATGAAGGATCAATTCAAAGGTAAAATTGTGATTATTCATCAGCCAGCTGAAGAAATGCCACCAGGTGGTGCCCAAGGCATGATTAAAGATGGCGTGCTTGATGGTGTGGATCATGTGTTAGGTGCACACGTAATGAGTACGATGGAAGCAGGGAAAGTCTTTTATCGAGAAGGATTTGTTCAAACCGGACGTGCTTATTTTAAATTAGTGGTACAAGGTAAGGGTGGACACGGGTCGTCACCTCATATGGCAAATGATGCAATTGTTGCTGGAGCGAACTTTGTAACAACTGCTCAAACCGTAGTTTCTAGACGACTTAGTCCATTTGAAACAGGCGTCGTGACAATCGGTTCCTTTGATGGTAAAGGCCAATTCAATGTCATTAAAGACCAAATTGAAATAGAAGGAGACGTACGTGCACTCACGGATGCTACGAGGGACACCATTCAAGACGAATTAACACAACTTGTTAATGGTTTGGAAGAAACCTTTGGCGTGACGTGTGAGTTTGAATTTAAAAAGGATTATCCAGCCTTATACAATGATCCGGATTTTACATCATATGTTGCAGAAACGATTAAAAATGCGAAAATAGAAGATATTAAAGGTGTAGAAATCTGTGAACCGCAACCACCATCAGAAGATTTTGCGTTTTATGCTGCTGAACTGCCTAGTACATTTATTTATTCGGGAGCAGCGCCAGAAGATGGAGAAATCTACCCTCATCATCATCCAAAATTTAATATTAGTGAATCATCAATGCTTGTAGCTGCAGAAGCTGTGGGTACTGTTGTTTTAGATTATTTAAGTTAAAAGGAGAATGAAACATCAATGAATCAGCAACAAGAATATAATGGGACACGACAACTTTTAGCGGGTATCGTTCTTGCAGTCATCACATTTTGGCTGTTTGCTAACTCGCTAATTAATGTCATTCCAACTTTACAAACTTCATTCGGAAGTTATTTAAGTACAATCAGTATCGCGGTTAGTCTAACCGCCTTATTTAGTGGCATGTTTGTAGTAGGAGCAGGTAGTTTAGCCGATAATTTTGGTCGTGTACGCCTTACTATGATAGGGCTTTGGCTTAATATTATCGGCTCTTTATTAATTATCGTTACTGACTTTACGCCACTATTATTAGTAGGTCGGGCCATCCAAGGATTATCTGCTGCAGCAATCATGCCAGCGACATTATCATTAATTAAAGCGTATTATCATGGAAACCATCGTAGAAGAGCATTAAGTTATTGGTCAATTGGCTCTTGGGGAGGCTCTGGTTTTGCCTCACTATTTGGAGGTATCATTGCTACATTCTTAGGTTGGAAATGGATATTTATTTTTTCGATAGTGGTGTCCGTTATTTCCTTAATATTAATTAAAGGAACACCAGAATCTAAGAATCACAATACTTCGACAAGAAAGTTTGATATTGTTGGGCTCATTTTACTTGTTATTATGATGCTCAGTCTCAATGTTATCATTACTCAATCTGCTCAATTAGGTCTCTTTTCAGTAGCGATTGTGTCGTTAGCCATTGCATTTGTACTCTCAGCCATTTTGTTTTTCATTTTTGAAAGTAGGAAAATCAATCCACTCATCGATTTTTCATTATTTAAGAATCGATTCTACACCAGTGCGACGCTTGCAAATTTTTTAATCAATACAGTAGCTGGTACGCTCCTTGTTACCAACACATTTGTACAACAAGGTATAGGCTTAAGTTCTTTTGAAACAGGTTTATTATCAGTGACTTATTTGATAGCAGTCCTCGCAATGATAAGAGTTGGGGAGAAAATCTTACAAGAATTTGGACCAAGAAAACCTATGCTTATTGGCACAATGTCGACTACGATTGGAATCTTTTTAATGTCGATTACATTCTTTCCTGTTCCACTGTATATCGTTTCATGTATATTCGGTTACTTGTTGTTTGGATTAGGTTTAGGATTATTTGCGACGCCATCTACTGATACAGCTATTTCAAATTCACCCGAAGAAAAGGTAGGCGTAGCCTCAGGTATCTATAAAATGGCTTCCTCTATAGGTGGTGCCTTTGGTGTAGCAATATCAGGTGCAATTTATAGCATATTTTCCACATTATTCGACCCTAAACTTGGTGCGATGATAGGACTATGGTTTAATACAATGATGGCGTTTACTGCATATTTTATTGTTTGGTTAACACTTCCTCACCAAAAGACAAAATCATTATAGAAAGTACCATTGTTTCTTTTAAAAATGGCAACCTTTTTATGGTATTTTCTTTTTTATAAATGCAAATAAAATTTAAATGATATAGTTTGGTATGATGTTTTATTTGTAAATTCGTGATAGTATGAATTTATATTACGAAAAAGAGGTGATCGTGTGAGTTTCTATGAATTTATACAAAACTTTGTTGGTGATCAAACACCTTTAGGTGAATTAGCTGAGTGGGTTAATCAAGACGCACATTTTCCTGTAGAAGAGACAGTAGCTGACAATATTATTCACTATTTTAATCAAATTAAAAATTTTGATCACGAACTCATAGAAGTTGTTAAACGGTCACTATCACTATACGAACAAAGCAAAATTTAATACTTACAAATTGAATTGAAATGAAGGAATCATACATGTTAATCAATGACGCTTATAAAACATATATTATAGAAGAAACTGATGATTGTTTTATGATTGAGAAGAATAATGATAAACAATATTATGAAGTCTTAGAAACTATTAATCAGCTATCTAATGATACATTTTGTGTGCTTAATCATCTTTTTGTGAATGAGGGACATGAAGAGATGTTTGAGGATAAGTTCTTACAAAGAGATAAACATTTGCAAGATGTACCAGGCTTTAAAGCATTAAGATTTCTTAGACCTAAAACATATGGTAGACATTATATCATCGTTACATTATGGGAAAGTCGTCAGGCATTTTATGATTGGCAAAATTCTAGAGAATACGTAGAGACACATAAAAAACGTGGTACAACAAAAGGTGTCGACCATCAGATTGTTAACCGAGACTTGTCATATAATGTAAGAGTAGAGTTGGAAAAATTAAATGAACACATAGACTTTGAAAACGTCTTTTAAATAAAGTCTTACCCTTTAGTGATTTAGAGGGTAGGACTTCTTATTTTTTATGAGTACACCAAGTTTTAACATAACGAAAATTCAGAAAATTATTATAATGCAAGGGGAATCCGTTTGATAGGATATCAAGTTTTGATAGTATGAGTATGAATGTGAATTGAAAGGAAGTAAAATTATGAATAAATCAGATTTACTCGCACCAGAGAAATACAATATTATTTCTGAAATAGAAAAATACGCTTCAAACACTTCTAAGAAAGCGATTATTTATAAAGATAATGAACATGACAATATCTCAGTCAGTTATGAAGAACTTATGCATAATGCGAATAAAGTGGGTAATGTCTTTTTAAATCATGGACTTAAAAAAGGCGATAAAGTACTTATCATCATGCCACGTGCCATTGCAACCTACGAATTATACATTGCAGCGTTAAAATTAGGCATCGCCATTATACCGAGTTCTGAAATGTTACGTACGAAAGATCTTCAATACAGAATTACACATGGTGAGGTTGATGCAGTTATTGCGATGCACTCACTCACTAAAGAATTCGAAGGTGTGAAAGAATACGAACAATTAACTAAATTTATTGTCGCAGGTCATCAGCAAGGCTGGATTTCTATTGATGATGAAAAGGCTGAGGCAAGTGATATGTTAGAGACTGCTGACACTTCACGTGATGATTTAGCGATTCTATCATATACTTCAGGAACTACAGGGAACCCTAAAGCTGTTACACATTCTCATGGATGGGGTTATGCACATTTACAAATGGCACCTAAACATTGGTTATGCATTGAAGAAGATGACCTTGTTTGGGCAACAGCTGCTCCGGGTTGGCAAAAATGGGTGTGGAGTCCATTCTTATCTATCCTAGGTACAGGGGCAACAGCGTTTGTCTATAATGGGCGTTTCCAGCCAGAAACATATCTTGAATTACTACAAGATTATCAAATCAATGTGCTTTGTTGTACGCCAACTGAGTATCGTATGATGGCCAAATTGAATAACTTGCAAGATTATAATTTGGAACACTTACACAGTGCAGTATCAGCAGGAGAACCTCTCAATCGTGAAGTTGTAGAACAATTTAAAAGAAACTTTAATTTAACAGTAAGAGATGGATATGGTCAGACTGAAAGTACGTTACTTATTGGTTTCTTAAAAGATACTGAACCTCGTCCTGGTTCAATGGGGAAAGGTATTCCAGGTAGCTTTGTCACTATTATTGATGATGATGGTAATGAAGTGCCTCCTCATACAAAGGGAAATATAGCGGTACCTTTAGACTTACCTGCACTATTTAAAGGTTATTATAAAGATGAAGAACGTACGAAAGCAGCTTCAGCCGGTGAGTATTATGTCACTGGAGACTTAGCTCATAAAGATGAAGATGACTATTTCTGGTTCGAAGGTCGACGTGATGACATTATTATTAGTTCTGGTTATACAATCGGACCTTTTGAAGTTGAAGATGCGTTAACGAATCATCCTGCAGTAAAAGAATGTGCGGTTGTCGCAAGTCCTCATGAAATTCGAGGTAACATCGTTAAAGCATTTGTTATTTTACAAAATGACTATAACGGTAGTGAAGAACTTATTAAAGAACTTCAAACATTCTGTAAAAATGAAGTTGCGCCATACAAATACCCAAGAGCGATTGAATTTGTTGACGACTTACCTAAGACAAATTCAGGAAAAATCAGACGTGTTGAATTACGCGACGCAGAAATTGCAAAGTATCAAAACAAAAATTAAAACAATATAAGTTAGGATGATATATCAATCCTAAAATAGAGCTCTAAGATGATTTCTATTTATGAAGTACACCTCAATAGTTGGACAAAAAAATCTAACTTTATGAGATGAAGTGCAGGAATAGAATTATCTTAGAGCATTTTTTATATCAATATGCACCTTATATCTATTGAGAATTCAAACGTTTCGTCGAATTTTTTAACCCGGGATTTTGTTGGTTCAATATGTGTTATTCACTAAATCGTAATAAATATGAAATCCTTTTCATGTAAATAGTTGTAATTCTTTTTCTAATATGACATACTCTAAAATGATTAGTATGACATATTAGATGAAGAGGTGGTCTATAATGACACAATATATTTATGCATTTGATGAAGGACGCATTTCTATGAAAGATTTATTAGGAGGTAAAGGAGCCAATTTATCAGAAATGAAACGTCTTGGCTTACCAGTTCCTGATGGCTTTACGATTACAACCGAGGCTTGTATTGATTATTTAAAGCAAAATGAACAATTACCTTCTGAAGTTAAAACACAATTGATTCATCACTTAACATCATTTTCAGAAAGAACAGGGAAATCCTTCTCATCAGATGATGATTTATTGTTAGTTTCAGTACGTAGTGGTGCGAAGATTTCTATGCCAGGTATGATGGATACCATTCTTAATTTAGGTTTGAACGATGACAATGTTAAGAAACTCGCAGAGAAAACAAATGATGCACGTTTTGCTTATGATTGTTATCGTCGTTTATTACAAATGTTCGGTGAAGTTGTATATGGTATTCCAATGCTTGCATTTGATACATATTTTGATGATTTTAAAAATCAACACAATTACGAGAACGATGCGGATATATCTGCTGAGGGGTTACAAACAATTTGTGAAAGATTTAAAGAAATTTATAGAGAAGAAGTGTATAAACCTTTTCCACAAGAACCGTTAAAACAATTAGAAGAAGCGATCGAAGCGGTATTCAAATCATGGGATAATGATCGTGCACGTGTATATCGAGATTTAAATGATATACCGCATGATATTGGTACTGCCGTAAACGTTCAAGAAATGGTATTTGGAAATAGTGGAGAGCAAAGTGGCACGGGGGTAGCATTTACGAGAGACCCTGTCACTGGGGAGAACAAATTATTTGGTGAATATTTATTAAATGCGCAAGGTGAAGATGTTGTAGCGGGAATCCGTACGCCTCAAGACATCGATACGTTGAAATCACAAATGCCAGATGTTCATCAAGAATTTGTAGAAGTGACAAAACAATTGGAAACACACTATAAAGATATGCAAGATATTGAATTTACGATTGAAAACGGTAAATTATATTTACTACAAACACGTAATGGTAAACGTACGGCAAGAGCTGCAATTCAAATTGCTGTTGATTTAGTTAACGAAGGTTTAATTTCACGTGAAGAAGCTGTAACGAAAGTAGATGTAAAATCTATCGATCAGTTATTGCATCCTAATTTTAAGGAAGAGGCCTTAGAGCAAGCGACTGTTATATCGAAGTTAGGATTACCAGCAAGTCCGGGAGCGGCAACAGGAAGTATCGTATTCTCTGCAGAGGAAGCGAAAGAACAAGCGGATGAAGGAAAGAAAGTTGTATTAATGCGTCCAGAAACATCTCCAGAAGATATTGAAGGTATGGTTGCAAGTGAAGCAATTGTTACTACACATGGCGGAATGACATCCCATGCAGCAGTTGTTGCGAGAGGAATGGGGAAATGTTGTGTCACTGGATGCTCAGATGTTGAAATTGATACAGTGAATAAAACTGTCTATTATCCTGATGGTGAATTGCATGAAGGAGACATTGTGTCCGTTGATGGTTCTACAGGTGACATCTATTTAGGCGAGATTGAAACTGTAAATGCTGAGCATAGTGATGCGTTTGAACAATTTATGGAGTGGTCAGAAGATACTGCACGTTTACAAGTTAGAATGAATGCAGAAACGCCTCAAGATATCCAAGCAGGATATAACTTTGGTGCGAAAGGAATCGGACTCGTAAGAACTGAGCATATGTTCTTTGGACCAGAACGTCTGGTGGAAATGCGTCGATTTATATTAGCATCAAATCATGATGAACGTGTCGAAGCACTTGAAAAGATTAAAACGTATCAAGTGAAGGACTTTGAAGAAATATTTAGATTATCTCAAGAACGACCAACAATTGTACGTTTACTTGATCCACCATTGCATGAATTTTTACCAAGTTCGGATGAAGATATTCAAAACGTAGCACAACAGCTAGATATATCTACAGATATATTACGTAAACGTATGGCTGAATTAAATGAAGTTAATCCAATGTTAGGACACCGTGGATGTCGTTTAGCAGTCACTTACCCTGAATTATATGAGATGCAAGTGGAAGCAATTATTGAAAGTGTATTGAAGCTTCAACAAGAGGACATTAAATGCCAGCCTGAAATTATGATTCCGCTTGTATCAACGGTTGAAGAGTTTACAACATTGAAAGAACGTTTAGCTGCAACGATTACTCAATTGGAAAATGACGCAAATACGAAGGTCAATTACCTTATTGGTACAATGATAGAAACACCAAGAGCTTGTCTTATTGCGCAACATCTTGCCAAACATTGTGATTTCTTTAGCTTTGGAACGAATGACTTAACACAGTTAACTTATGGTTTCTCTAGAGATGATGCAGGGAAGTTTATAAATGTGTATACTGAAAGTAATATTTTACAGCTTGACCCATTCCAAACATTAGATACAGACGGTGTAGGGCAATTGATTCAATTAGCAGTTGAACAAGCTAAACAGGTTAAACCAGAGATTAAGATTGGTGTATGTGGTGAACTTGGTGGTGACGCGAAATCAATTTACCAATTCAACAAATGGAATATCGACTACGTTTCATGTTCACCGTTCAGAGTACCTGGTGCCATATTAGCTACAGCTCAAAGTCAGGCGGAGGAAAGCGAGCGATAAGGTGAAAGAGAATAATGATCAAGTTTTAAAGTTATTTATAGTTTCTGATTCAATTGGAGAAACAGCGCAACGTATGATTCATGCAACATTAACCCAATTTCCAGATTTAACACAGGTAGAAATTAAGAAATTCCCCTATATCAAGGATGAACAGGAATTTCTCAATGTTCTTCAACTTGCTCAAGAACAACATTCAATTGTTGCAACAACATTAGTGAGTGAATCGTTTAATGCTTTAGGTCATCAATTTGCCAAAGAACACGATATTCCATATGTAGATTATATGTCAGAGTTAATTCGTATTATTGAAAATCATACACACGCCGAGCCGTTAATGGAGAGCGGAGCATTACGTAAACTCAATGATGAATATTTCAAACGAATTGAAGCGATCGAGTATTCAGTTAAATATGATGATGGCAAGCATTTTACAGATATCGGAGAAGCGGATGCACTCATCGTTGGTGTTTCAAGAACATCGAAGACACCTTTAAGTATGTACTTAGCGAATAAAGGATATAAGATTGCGAATATCCCACTCGTTCCTGAAGTCTCAATTCCTGATAATGTGTATCAACAGAAGGGTTTGAAAGTATTTGGGTTAACTGCAAGTCCAAATTATATTGCTAACATTCGTCGTAATCGGGCTGAAACGCTAGGTTTATCGGCTGAGTCTACCTATAATAGTTTGGAACGTATTAAGAAAGAATTGTCTTATGCAGAAGAAGTTTTTAAGAAATTAAATGCGACTGTGATCAATACTGAATATAAATCAATTGAAGAATCAGCGTTTTATATTGAAAAGTTCTTGATGCAGAAATAGAAAATATAAAGTTATCGCACATATTCGATGATGAGTTTCATTTGTCAGCGGATATGTGCTTTTAATTTGAATGAAAATGAGGGAATATGAAAGGTATGAAGTCACTCATTTGAAAGTGAAAATTTATTTTGTAATTCATATTTCTATTATAAAAAAGTTATTATTACAAAAATGAATTGTCTTAGCTATAATAATTTACATTTCCTTAGCATTATTTTAACATATAAGTGTAATAACTAGTAAAGGGTAGAGAAAACTCTTTCATTCATGGAGTTGTAAGCAGGGAATACTTGATTGAAAAGAACAACTCTAATGAACTGGTAAGCATTTTTATACAATTTTTTGGAGAGGTGAACAACATGGCAAAGTCTGAGAAAAAAGACGTTGTGTTAATTGGTGCCGGCGTACTTAGTACAACATTCGGTTCAATGTTAAAAAGCATCGAGCCTGAATGGGACATCCACTTATACGAACGTCTAGACCGTCCAGGTATTGAAAGTTCAAACGAACGTAATAATGCTGGTACTGGACACGCTGCGTTATGCGAATTGAACTATACAGTTCAACAACCAGATGGTTCAATTGATATCGAAAAAGCAAAAGAAATTAACGAACAATTTGAGATTTCTAAACAATTCTGGGGTCACTTAGTTAAAAGTGGTCAAATTGAAAATCCTAGAGAATTCATTAATCCATTACCTCATATTAGTTTTGTACGCGGTAAAAATAATGTGAAGTTCTTAAAAGATCGTTATGAAGCCATGAAGAATTTCCCTATGTTCGACAACATCGAATATACTGAGGATATTGAAGAAATGAAAAAATGGATTCCACTAATGATGAAAGGTCGCGAAAATAACAGTGGTGTTATGGCGGCTAGTAAAATCGATGAAGGTACAGATGTGAACTACGGGGCATTAACTCGTAAAATGGCTAAGAACCTTCATGACTCACCAAATGTGGAAGTGCAATACAATCATGAAGTTGTAGATTTTGAACGCTTATCTAATGGTAAATGGTTAGTTAAAATTAAAAACCGTAACACTGGCGATGTATTCGAACATCAAACAGATTATGTGTTCATCGGTGCTGGTGGTGGCGCAATCCCACTATTACAAAAAACAGGTATTCCTGAAAGTAAACACTTAGGTGGTTTCCCAATTAGTGGACAGTTCATTGCTTGTACTAACCCTCAAGTTATTGAACAACATGACGCCAAAGTATATGGTAAAGAGCCACCTGGTACACCACCAATGACTGTACCTCACTTAGATACACGTTACATTGATGGTGAAAGAACATTATTATTCGGACCATTTGCGAATATTGGACCTAAATTCCTTAAATTTGGTTCTAATTTAGATTTATTCAGATCTGTTAAACCATACAATATTACAACATTATTAGCTGCAGCTATTAAAAACGTGCCATTGATTAAATACTCAATTGACCAAGTCATTATGACTAAAGAAGGTTGTATGAATCATTTACGTACGTTCTACCCTGAAGCACGTGACGAAGATTGGCAATTATACACAGCTGGTAAACGTGTACAAGTGATTAAAGATACTGAAGAAAACGGTAAAGGTTTCATCCAATTTGGTACTGAAGTTGTAAATTCAGAAGACCACTCAGTGATTGCTTTATTAGGTGAATCACCAGGAGCATCTACTTCTGTTTCTGTAGCTTTAGAAGTTTTAGAACGTAATTTCCCTGAATATACTTCAGATTGGGAACCAAAAATTAAAGAAATGATTCCTTCTTATGGTGAATCATTAATTCACGATGAACAATTAATGAGAAAAATACGTAAACAAACTTCAAAAGATCTTGAATTAGGTTACTACGATAAAGCTAAATAATTAAATTTAACTCGTGAGAAACGTGTGAGATGATAAAACATCTTGCACGTTTTTTTGTTTGTCTTATGATTCTAAAAAATATTTAAAACATAAGTAACCAACTACTTTGTTTAATTCAAAAATATTTATTAAAATATATAGAATACCATATAAAATACTCAGTTATTACTGTAGAATAGAAATATAAACATTTATTTTATCAATATGTTTATATTAAATACATATCATTACGTATAAGAACTAAAAAGGAGATAAAAATGAGAAAATTTTTAGGGATTTTATTAATTATGATTATTATTGGGGTGGTAGGTTGTTCACATGATTCTGATTCTAACAAATCCTCTTCTAAGAAATCAGAGAATAAAACGGATGTTGCGACGAAGTATTCAGAAGAAGATAGTAAAAAAGATCAATATAAGAAGCTAGAAAAAGAGGTTAAAGGATTAAAGCAAGTTCCTATTTTAGATAAATTAGATCCTTTGATGACTGAAAAGACTTTTACTAATAAGACGGGGATGCAAGGTTGGAAAGATTATAAGAAATTATCGGATAAGGTCACATTAGCTGATTTAAAATACACAGAGGAATCTGAAGGTTCATCACTTGAAGAAGTAGATAAATTTTTTAAAGATAAAAAGGGTGTCAAACGAAAAGTAATGAAAGACCCTGATAAAGATGTTAAACATATTGATTATTTATATATTGATCGACATGGTAAGAAAATTGGGAATACGGATGAACCAGAAAATTATTCTCAAATCATGGCTACGTTCAAAAAAGATAAATTGATTGCTCTATCAAATCAACCTGGATTGTTTCATATGAGCCCCAAAGACCAAATTGCTAAAAAAGATTTAATTAAAGTTAAAGAATTAAAAGATATCACAAAGTTAAAGAATCCTAAGGCGATTTCGTACAGTATCGTTCAAGTGAAATATAAAGGTAAGCCTTATACTGATTTTTCAGTGTTAGGTAATGGTTCTGACTCAGATAAAGATGTTGCAGATGCTGTTTTAGCTTATTACTTATTCTCACCAGTAGAGTTAGATGGTAAAAACCATAAAGTACTAAATGTAAGTTCAGCTCCATTTATGAGTGCACAAGCTGACTTTTCAACATATCAACTTGAAGTATTTAAAAAAGTAGCAGAAGAAGAAGAAAAATATATGAGCGATAATTAGAGTATGCTGATAAATTAAAAATAATTTAGCTGTCAGGAGCTTTATCAGTTTTAAGATTTAATCTTTGCTTATATATTTAGAGATAATTTAAACAAATAGCCACTCTTTCTAACGTCTATAAAGACGTAGAGAGAGTGGCATATTTAGTTAGCAGTTTTGTTATTAATATGAATTTCATCCACTACTTAATTCAATGATATCTAAATCGGTCGCATGTTTATTTTCGTTCATCATATCTGCCTCCATCAATGGAGATTTCTTCGCCTTCAGGTTCTAATCGTCCATTTTCATCTAGTTGAGAAGAAGATACACTATCTTTATAAAATTTCATATTTTTATTGCCTGGATATAATTTCATTACTTCATTGGTAGGTTTTTGTAAGTTCCAAACATAATCTACAACTTTTTCTTTATTTTTACTATTTTTATAATATGCAATAAAATCAGACTCTGCTTGTTTTTTTATTTCAGGATGTTTCGCTAGTAAGCTATCAAATTGTTGATTAAATTCTTGACCGTTCAACTTCATTATTGGTTTAAATTCTTTCTTAAACTTGTCCAATCCTTCAATACCAGGGGCGTTGAAGTTTAGGTATTGCTTTGTGACACCATTAAATTCTTGCTTTTTTTGAAGTTTTTCATTCATGGCATAATAACCATTTTTTTCAACTTCATGCTTAAACTTGTGGCGTGCTTGTTCAATGTCATTTTCATAACGTTTATACATCATTGCGGCAACCGCGGCAGAGGTTTCATTGTCATGACCAGGTGTGAAGGTGGTGATAGTTAATCCATTATCAGACTCGACGAATATTAATCTTAATTGAAAAGGAACATCGTAATCTACAGTTCCAACTACTACTAGACCATCAGTTTTACTTTTTTCACTGAATCCTGAAGAATTAGTATAGGCTTTAACCAAATTAATCTTACAGTCCAATCCGAACGTATCTTTCACATATTTTTTATATTGTTTCTCGGCTTCATCTTTATATTTTTCTTTAAATTCCTCGTTGCGTTTTTTATGCTCACCAATGTACTTACCGTCATAGCTTTTAACACTTACTGTTTTAGGAATATCTTTTGTTTGGTCTTTATCCATGAATGAACAACCTTCTAAAATCATTGATGTACACAATACTATGGTAATAAGTTTTTTCATAACTTAATATCTCCTCTACCATGAGTCGCTTTATATATAATTAGTAATATATTATAAAAGATAAAATGTTTGAATATAATATTATTATAACTTAATCTTGAGTATGTTGAGTGATTTTTTTAAGATTAGAAAAGTTATATTGTGTTAAGTATAAATTTAACCATATTTAAGTGAAGTTTAATTATTTTTAATAACTGGTGACTGGCGATACAATGAGGACAAAGTTTATTCGAAGGAGTTTGTAATGATGGTGGATATGAATATCTTTGATCAACAATTTTGGAAAGACGCTTGGGATAATGATCCTAATACTCAAGATAAAAGGATGAAACGTGCAGGTTTAGGAAATCCTGATGCACCAGGATTTGAAAAATGGGCTGAGAACTTCAATAAAAATTCGTTTACAGAAGAAAGTCAGAAACGCACTAAGCGTATTATGTCATGGATTGAGAACCAAACGGGCGCATTTAAAAACTTAAGTATATTAGATGTAGGTGCTGCTTCAGGTGTATTTAGTATTCCTTTCGCAAAAGAGGGGGCTAAAGTTACGAGTCTCGAACCATCAACTGTATTACATGAGATGTTAAAAGATAATGCACAGCATTATGATGCTTCAATTAAGACGATAAATCAGTCGTTTGAATCAATATCAGCTTCAGATTTAAATAATGTAGACTTTGTCTTTGCATCTATGTGTCCAGCAGTAACAACTTGGGAAGCGGTTCAAAAAGCCATTGATATCGCAAATCAGTTTGTTTATGTGAGTTTAATAGCAGGACCTAAAGAAAACTCAATTGTAGATGAGGTGACTGCATTTTTAGAAATGAAACCCTCACCCATGACAGCCGATATGTATTATTTAATGCAACTACTGTATTGTAATAAATATACCTATGACACATTAATTGAACATCACACTCAGCATACTGATAAAAGTGTTGAAGAAGTCATGCAACAATTACCATCATGGTTAAAAGAAGTAGAAATTGAAATAGATCATCAACAAATGGAAAGTATTGAACAATACTTACAAGATAAATATGGAGATAACGTCCCATTAACGACAGGTGGTAAATTTGGGAAGGTATTAATACATCTTTAAAATTTAAAAATATATAGAGTGAATCGAAATACTGTTCTGACAACATTTATGTGAACAGTATTTCTTTTTTTATAATTTAGTACGATATATCGTTGACATATTTCGATATATCGCTTAATATAATGATATATCGAAATGATAATTAAAGAAAGGTGATATTTATGTTCAGAAGAAGACCAGAAATGATGAGACAACACATGGAAAAATTTGAAGGATTTGATTTTGGAAGAGGTGCTGCTGGCTTTGGTGGTCCAAGAGGTGGCGGTCGAGACCGCTTTTTCAAAAAAGGAAATTTACAATTTGTCATTCTTAAAATGTTGAAAGAAGAATCTAGACATGGTTATCAAATTATTAAAGATTTAGAAGAACGTTTCAAAGGATTTTATGCACCGAGTCCTGGTTCAGTTTATCCCATTTTACAAATGTTAGAGGATAGAGAATTTGTTTCTATTTCTAAAGACGGGAAAAAGAAAGTGTATTCAATAACTGAAGAAGGCGAAAAATTCTTGGCAGAAAATATTGATAATGATGCATTTACCCAAAGAATGGAACAATTCCAAAATATTGATTTTGAACAATTGAAAGCTTCTCGTGAACAATTACATGAAGTATTTCAAGGTTTTATGAAAGCAAGTCAACGTGCTTTACAAGATGAAGAAATGAAAAAAGAGTTTGATCAATTTGTAGAAGAAACAAAAGAACGTTTGAAAAAATTTTCCGAATAAAAATAGATAATGGAGGATTTTGGAATGAATATAAAAGATGTTAAAAAGGTAGGTATTATTGGTGGAGGACCTGGAGGATTGATGTTAGGTCTTCTATTACAACAACAAGGGTTTGAGGTTTCTATATTTGAAAAAGCTGGGTTAGATATTAATAGAGACCGTGGTGGATCATTAGATATACACGAAGAAAGTGGACAGTTACCATTGAAAGAAGCGGGTATGATTCATCGATTTAGAGAACTTGCACGTTTTGAAGGCGAAGATACACGCGTATTAGATAAAGATGGGAAAGTGTATTATGAAGAAACTGCTGACCCAGAAGTTGAAGGTGGTCGTCCAGAGATTGATCGTGGTGAACTTTGCGATATCATTAGTGAACAATTAAAAGAGGGCACTGTCGTATATGGCAAAACGTTCGAATCGCTTACTCGATTAGATGATGGACAAGTTAAAGTTTCATTTGTTGAAGGAGACACAGCTACGTTTGATTTCGTGGCAGGTGCTGATGGGGCATTTTCAAAAGTGAGACCTTATTTAGCAAATGTGGACGTTGAGTATAATGGTATTTCAATGGTGGAACTGAATGTAGAGGATGTGTATAACCAATATCCTGATTTGGCTGAGTTTAATAAACACGGTAAAATGATGGCATTTGGTGACCACAAAGCGATACTCGGCCAAGTGAATGGCGATGGCAGAATTAAAGTATATATGTCATATCAAATGGATTATGACGAATTTGATAAATTTAAAGGGATGAACAAGTCAGAAATTAAAGAACAGTTATTGAGCGATTTCGAAGATTGGCATCCAGAATTAAAAAAATATATTGAATATGCAGGCGATGATATATTATTACGTCGCATATATAAATTACCTATTGGTTTTAAATGGGAAAATCAACCTAATGTTACTTTAATTGGAGATGCAGCACATCTTATGAGTCCATTTGCGGGCGAAGGCGTGAATATGGCATTTTACGATGCGTATTTATTAGCTGAAGCGCTTAAAGAAAATGACGAGTTACAGATGGCTTTAAAAGAATACGAAGACAATATGTATGAAGCATCAGAACAAAGTGCGCGTGAGTCTCAAGCTAACTTGGAAGAAATGTTTGGTGACAATGCTGCACAAAAATTTGGAGATTTCTTTAATCAAATAGTTGAGTTATTTGAAGAACATCAATCACATAAATAAATAGATATTTAAAAAATGCCGGCTGGTTGTCTTGAACCAGTCGGCATTTCATGTACTTCCGAACGAGGAAATAATTTAACTTCGCCGGAAAGATAGACGGGCTACGAAAAGCAGGTTTTTCGGCAGAAATACTCAAAGTTCGACAAAACTTGAGAAACAGTTTTGCTCACTTTTCGATTCTGCTCAAAACCTAAGCGCTTTTCTTTGCACCTTAATTTTTATTTACTGATGCGTCGTAGATTGAGTCTACAGCGTCACCTAATGCTTTATCGAATTCTTCTTGTGATTGGCTAGCACGTAAGTCACTAGCTAATGCACGTGAGAAGCTTGCGATTAATTCATCGTTTTCTTTTAATAATTTGTTAGCTTCATCTCTGCTGTAACCACCAGATAATACAACTACACGTACAACGTTTGGATGTTCAGCTAATTCTTTATATAAGTTAGGTTCAGTAGGAATAGTTAATTTTAACATTACAAGTTGATCATCATTTAATGAATCTAAGCCTTTTTTGATTTCAGCTTTTAATACTTTTTCAATTTCAGCTTTATCTTTAGCATTAATGTTAACTTCTGGTTCAATGATTGGTACTAAACCTTTAGCAATGATTTTTTTAGCGAATTCAAATTGTTGTTCAACAACGTCTTTGATACCTTGTTCGTTTAATTCTAAGATGTTAGAACGCATTTTAGTACCGAAGATATGACGTTCATTGGCACGGTCTAATGTTTCGTCTAAGTCATTGATTGGTTTCATTAATTGAACACCGTTTTGTTGTTCAGCAAGACCTTTATCAACTTTTAAGAAAGGAACAATGCCTTTGTCTGCTAAGTAGTCACCAGTGTATTTACCTTCAACTTCGCGATCCATTGTTTGTTCGAAGAGAATGGCACCTAAGATTTTATCAGGTGAAAATGAAGGTGAAGTCACTACGCGCGTACGCATATCGTGAACAAGTTGGAACATCTCATCTTCATTGCTATATTGGTCTTCATTAACGCCATATTCTTTAAGCGCTTTAGGTGTACTACCGCCACTTTGGTCTAATGCAGCGATAAACCCTTTACCATTAGTCATTTTTTCTAATTGTTCTTTATTCATACTTTCCACTCCTTAACATAACTTTCACTTACAGTATGATAAAAATTATATTTTATCTCAAGTTTTTCAACTCGAAATTTATGTGAAACTGTCTTTAATCGTGTATGAAGTCATAAATTTGACGAAAATTAGAATTATATTGATGGCAATGTAAAAAGATGGGGCATAAATTAATTGAGAGCCGTACACACGTTTTAATTCAATTTTCAAAATAGTATGTTATTCTATGTTTATAAATAATTAGTAATAATATAAATATATTACTTAATTACGGATTTTAGTAAATTTAATAGTAATAAATTTAAATTTATATTTTGTGTGTTTGGGAGGCGACAGGGTATGAATAAAAAGAAAGTTCTAGCTGTTTTTGCTACAAGTGCATTACTATTATCAGCTTGCAGTCATAATGAGGGACAAGACAATAAAACGAACGATGAAGACAAAGGGGATAAACAATCAACTAAACAATCTAGTAAGAAACAAAGTGACAATGCGGTTCAATATCCTAAAGATGGTGTAAAAGGCATTTATGTGGCGAGTGGTTCTACTAAAGATGAGAAAATGGATGAACTGATTCAATACATTAAAGATTCTAAACTGAATTCAATGGTTATAGACGTTAAAGATGATGCTGGTAACATCACAATGAAGTTCCACACTGGAAATAAACTCATAGACAAAAACGAAATGGATCTTGCTGAAGCAAAGCCACTTTTAAAGAAATTGAAGAAAAACAATATTTATCCAATCGCACGTATTGTTACCTTCAAAGAT
Source organism: Staphylococcus sp. HMSC036D05 (assembly GCF_001836225.1). Lineage (NCBI taxonomy): Bacteria > Bacillati > Bacillota > Bacilli > Caryophanales > Staphylococcaceae > Staphylococcus > Staphylococcus sp. HMSC036D05. The sequence continues at coordinate 116,284 of NZ_KV827773.1, forward strand.
ACTAAATTGGCTAAGGAACATCCAGAATGGTCATTTAAAGATAAGGATGGGTCAGTTTGGGAGAATGGTAAAGGCGATAGCTTTGTTAATCCGTTTGTAAAAGATGTTTGGAAATATAATGTTGCAATTTCTAAAGTTGCAGCAAAGGCTGGGTTCCGTGACATTCAATACGACTATGTTCGATTCCCTGAAGGTTTTGAAAATGAGGCAAGCAACTTAGATTATGATAAAGGCGACTATCAAAATAGTAAGTTAAGTTCTGGAGACCAACGTGTAGATACTGTAACTAAATACTTGGAATATGCACATAAAGAATTGAAACCATATCATGTTAAAATTTCTGCAGATGTCTTCGGATATTCAGCATTAGTTAAAAATGCGCCAGGTATTGGACAAAGTTTCCCTAAAATCTCTAAAAATGTAGATGCAATATCTTCAATGATTTATCCATCTCATTGGAGTCCAGGAGACTTTGGATTAAAAGCACCAGATACAGAACCTTATAAAACAGTGAATCGTTACATTCAACGTGAAAATAGTATTTTAAATAAATTAGGTAACGATAAACCGAAATCAAGACCGTGGATCCAAGATTTTACTGCCTCTTATTTAGGTGAAGGTAAATATAAGGAATATGATGCACAAGCCATTTCAGATCAAGTTCAAGCGCTTAAAGACAATGGTATCAATGAGTTCTTAATTTGGAATGCAGCTAATGACTATACAAATGGACCTAATTATCACCCTAAAAAAGAAAAAATTAAAGACAAAGGTGAAAAAAAGCATAAGCATAAAGACTCAAAAGAAGATAATCAAAATCAAAGCAATTAATATATATTTCAATCATCTTAGTGTCATTTTATATTAGGCGCTAAGATGATTTTTGCATTAAAAAACTCAGTAAGACGACGATAGCGTACGCCTTACTGAGCATTTATTACTTATTCAAATGAATTAGAATAACATTTTGTCGCTTCCGAACGTATCGCCCAATGCTTGTTGCGCTAATACATTGAGATAGTTCCAAGGACGGTCATAATCAGGTTGGAAGAAGAAATCTTGTACCGCAAATTGTTCTAAAGTGAAACCAGCTGATATCGCAATAGAAATTGTATTGATAGAAGCTGTTACATCTTCAGTAGACATCACTTGTCCACCTAAAATTTTATGACTATCTTCATCGTAAATGATTTTCATATGAACTTTTGTATCATCTTGCATAAATTTAGGATGAATAAGTTCTTCTACATATTTCTGACCTAGATTACCATCATAACTATCCGCTTCAGTACCATGGACACCTGTTTGTCCGAATTTATAATCAAATAATTGTAATCCAGAAGTACCGGATACTCTAGGCATTGTCATATCGTTACCAGTCATGTTTTTCGCTGCAACAACGCCTTGACGACGAGAATTGGTTGCGAGCGCGATATAACGATCCTCATTAACTGGTGCAAATGGTACAAGCGTTGCGTCACCACCTGCGTATACATCTTTAGCAGATGTTTGTTGTTGATGATTGATATTGATAATACCTTTTTTACCTAAATCAATTTTGCCATCTAACCATTCTGTAGCAGGTTCAACACCCACTGCGAATAATACGGTATCAGCTTCGTATTCAGCTTTATCTGTCACAACTTTAGTCACATTACCATCGTTGTCACCTGAAAGTGATTGAACGGTTTCGCCACCTTTGAAATAAAGACCGTGTTGTTTAGAATTTTCTTCTAAAATATCAGTAAATTCTTTATCAAGGTAAGTGTTTAAAATTCTATCTGCAATATCAACAATTGTTGTTTCAATACCTGCTTTAGCAAAGGCTTCAGCAGCTTCAATACCAATGTATCCACCGCCTACAACAACTGCTTTTTTAGCTTGTGGCATACGTTGTTTAATTTGATCTGCCCATTCACGACCTCGCATAAATAAGACGTTATTATATTGATCTATACCATCAACAGGGGGTGTGACAGGTTTGCCACCTGGACTTAAGAACAATTTATCATAGGACACTTCGTTAGATTGACCGTTTTGTTCTACGGTAATCACTTTTTTATCAGTGTCTAAGTCAGTCACAGTACTATTAGTATGAATGTTCACACCTTGTTCTTCATAAGAAGATGTTGAAGCATAGTGTAATGAATCAAGTGAAGGAGAAACATTTTCTAAATAACTTTGAATTCCACAGGATAGGAATGAAGGTTTATCGCCACTTTCAAATACTTCGATTTCAGCACTTGAATCTTCTTTTAAAAGGGTTTCAATAGCTTCATAACCTGCATGTGACGTACCAACAACTACATATTTCATAATCTAATTCCTCCTTAAAAAATGTATATCTATTTGCAATTGATATGCATAAATTTAATTTAGTGTTTACAATATTTCATTTTCCCTTTAAAGCCTTGTTTATTCATTTGTTACTTGTTTAAAAGTTATTTTTCAAAAAATCGTCATAAAAAAAGGCCGAACCAATAGCGATTCCTCACTATCTTTCGACCATTTATAAAAGCAATTAAGGTTGTTCGATTATGAAGTTTTGAGTAAAGACTTACGTCTAGCGATCAATAATCCGCCTGCGAGTAGTGAGGCAGTTGCTGCGACTTCTGTGCCTCGATTACTGTGATGATTACCACTTTCTGGCAGTGTCTGTTTAGATTGCTCCGGTAGATCAGAAGACTGCACATTTCCAACGTAGAACGCGTTAAGTTCTCTAGCAGAATCTACTGATGTGTCAGTGTTTGTCGCATGATGTGTTTCTTTATAAGTTTTAGTTGTAATACCTTGTCCTGTATAACAATCTTTATTATTTAAAGTACTATACTCACCATAGTTTCCACTTTTATATTGAACTTCTCCATTTTTGTAGACTTTATATGTGCCTACACCTGCACCAGATTTATTACTAATGTCGATTTTGTAGTAATCTCCTTTATCTTTGACAGTTTTGAAATTCTGTAAGTAGGGATTGCCACCGCTGTTTTTCATAGCTTGTTGTGCTACATGTTTTGCATTATTTGCAGTTACTTCATCCGCTTTTGCTTCAGAAATATTTACAGTGGAAAATAATACTGCACTTGTTAAAACAGTTGATGCAAGAAGAACAATCTTGTTCACAATGATAACCCCTTTTCGAATTAGAGAATTTAGAATTTGATAGAATGTTTTCTACGCTTTTAGTGTACCACCTGAATCGAATAATCATACCGCTTTAAATGAAACCACATCGAAACTTTAAGGTAAGTTAAAAAAGTTAATATAAACTCATAAATGTTTATTTGAAATCGTAGGAATACAAATCGCCATTAATACCATAAAGATAATATGAGCAATCATCCACCAGAAGTATTCAGTCCAGCTAAATGTAAAGAATGAACGTTGTGCTATAGCGATTAAAAAAGGGTACATAATAATAAAAATAACTATTAAAGGAAAGTATGCTAAATAGTAAAGTGACTTTGAATATTGATAAATGATTAAAAATACGACATAAATCGTAAGCCCAATACATAGATGAATCAGACCTTCGACAATGGTAGGTACGTTTTTGGGATTTACAAGAAAATCAATATTAAGCAATAACTGTGTTAAATGTGTTGATTGTAAAAGGACATCCATCACCATCGTAGTGATTAATAGAAGCGCACTTATGATGAATGCACATAGTAAGTGATAACCGTATCTTAACCACATATCATTTCCTCCAATCATTGTATTACTTATTTTAATTCCCGTATCCATTATGTTTATACATCGTTGCTTATCAAGTTAATTTCATATTTAAATTAATGAAGAAGTTTAATTTTTTAATTATTCTGAAAATATTTACAAATCAGAAAATTATTAGTATATTGATTACTACCATAATATCAAGAATTCATTTTGAGACTGATAAAAATATAAAAAGAGAGTGTTTAGATGGACTAAAAACAGTATGAAGAATGAATGATAATTCATAGGGAAGGTGAATTTATCATGAGTAAAGCAGAAAAACTAATAAATGAAGATGGAGAATATTTCGCGAAATCAGGACGAATCAAATATTATCCTTTAGCTATTGATCATGGCTTTGGTGCCACATTAGTTGATGTAGACGGGAAAGAATATATTGATCTCTTATCAAGTGCCAGTTCACAAAATATTGGACATGCACCTAAGAAAGTGACTGACGCGATTAAAAGACAAGCAGAAAAATTTGTACACTATACGCCAGCGTATATGTACCACGAGCCACTTGTACGTCTATCTAAAAAGTTATGCGACATTGCGCCAGGCGATGATGAGAAAAGAGTAGCATTTGGTTTATCAGGATCAGATGCTAATGATGGCATTATCAAATTTGCACGTGCTTATACTGGGCGACCGTATATTATCAGTTTTACGAATGCTTATCATGGTTCAACATTCGGTTCATTATCGATGTCAGCCATTAGTTTAAACATGCGTAAACATTACGGACCATTGCTCAACGGTTTCTATCATATTCCATTCCCTGATAAATATAGAGGGATGTTCGAGCAATCACAACCTAATACAGTAGAAGAATATTTGGCTCCTCTTAAAGAGATGTTTGCAAAGTATGTGCCAGCTGAGGAGGTTGCATGCATCGTGGTTGAGACGATTCAAGGTGACGGTGGGTTGTTAGAGCCAGTGCCGGGTTATTTTGAAGCATTACAAAACTTATGCCACCAACATGGTATTTTAATCGCTGTTGATGATATCCAACAAGGACTTGGTCGTACTGGCACATGGAGTTCTGTATCGCATTACAATTTCACGCCAGACCTCATCACATTTGGAAAGTCCTTAGCAGGTGGTTTACCAATGTCAGCGATTGTAGGCCGTAAAGATATCATGGAAAGTCTTGAAGCACCGGCACATTTATTTACAACAGGGGCGAATCCAGTAAGTTGTGAAGCGGCTTTGGCCACAATTGAAATGATCGAAGAAGAAGATTTATTAATGGCTTCCACTGAAAAGGGGAACTACGTACGTCAGCGTATGAATCAATGGGTTAAACAATATGAAAGTGTAGGAGACGTGCGAGGTGTAGGATTATCAATAGGTATTGATATTGTGTCTGATAAAAAAGAAAAGACACGTGATCCAGAAGCGGCTTTAAAGATATGTAATGATTGCTTTAAACATGGCGTTGTGATTATTGCTGTAGCCGGCAATGTTTTACGATTCCAACCTCCACTAGTGATTACTTATGAACAACTTGATCAAGCGCTCGACACTATTGAAAATGCCCTTCAAGCTTTGCAACAAGGTAAACTAGATCAATATGAAATTACAGGTCAAGGATGGTAATCATCAAATCATGAAATTGTAGCTCAAGTAAATAAAAATAAGTTAAATTAGCAACAATAAATATGTAATATGCCTCGCTATGCATCATTTAATGGTCATAGCGAGGCTTTAGTATATTGAATCTATAACAATTGGATATTAAAGAAATACTTGATAATAAGTAATTGTGTTTTATCATGTTATCAATTTATTTGAATGCACTAGTAATGATTTTATTCATAATAGTTGCTAATTCATTAGGTTTCTCTATACATCCTCTATTAACCCAATCTTGTATTACTCCGAAAATGGCATTACTGATAAAAATTAATAAGAAATACTTTTCTTTTGTCGTTAACAACTTTGTATTTAAGATGGGTACGATATTGATTTCTATATTTCTTTGTAATACTTTTTTGATTTCTTGATGCAACTTATGTGCACTGTTATCACCTAATAATATTAATATAAGAGACCCACTTGTTGACCAGAACTTAATAGCATTTTCAAAAAAATAAGTTTGTGAGGAAAATTCTTCTTTTAATAATTCTCTTTTTCCTTTTTTTAATAGTTCATTTAGATGAGAATAAATAAAATGTTCTTTATCATTATAGTGTGAATAAAATGTTGTTCTACTGATTTGACTTTCTTTACAAATGTCTTTCACAGTTATGGTCTCATATGTTTTTATTTTTAAAAGTCTCATCATTCCATTACGAATACGATTTTGAGTTTTGGTTACACGGATATCCCTAATATCTCTTTCTCTCATTATGATCCACCTTTTAGTGAACAATTAATGTAAATGTGTTCGCTTTTTAATAATTTTTATCACTATAATTACATAAAACTCTTAACATTAAATATATATAAACTGTAAGTCATGTCAACAAAGGAGGCAATTTGTATGGATCGAAGCATTGCTAGCTTGTACGAAGTGGTAAAATCATATGGAACACATAAAGTGTTAAATCGTATTACTTTAGAAATTAATAGAGGAGAACTTCTTGGTTTAATTGGACCTAGTGGTTCAGGTAAGACGACAACGATAAAATGTTTACTTGGTATGGAAAATTTCGATTCTGGTTCAGCTGAAATTTTCAAACAAAAAATACCTAATCGTCAAGTTTTAAATAAAATCGGTTATATGGGGCAAACAGATGCACTTTATGAAAATTTAACTGCTTATGAAAACTTAGACTTCTTTGGTCACCTTTCAGAATTAAAAGGTAAAGAATTGGAAGACAACATTAAGAAAAATATGTCTTTAGTTGATTTAGAAAACACATTGAACAAAAAGGTTAATCAATTTTCAGGTGGAATGAAACGCCGACTATCTTTAGCAATGGCTTTGCTTGGTCAACCCGATTTAATCATATTAGATGAGCCGACAGTAGGAATCGACCCTAAGTTACGTAATCAGATTTGGACACAATTAAAAAATATAGTCGATAAAGGAAAAAGTGTGGTAGTAACCACTCATGTTATGGATGAAGCTGAGCGTTGTGATAAGGTTGGTTTAATTATAGAAGGTAGATTGTTTGCCTTAGATACTCCTAAAAATCTAAAAAAGAAATTTAACGCTGATACGATTGAAGAAGTATTTATAAAAGCCGAGGAGGTGAGTTCATCTTGAAACTTTTCGCAATAGTCAAACGTGTTATGAAGGAATTACTTCGTGATAAACGTACGCTTGCACTTATGTTTTTAGCTCCCATGCTGATATTGACATTGATGTATTTCGTCTTTAATGGTAATGAAGAAGACTTGAAAATTGGTATAGATCATTCAGTGTCATCTAATATTACAAACCATCTTCCTTCTTCAAATTTAGATTTTAAAAAATATAAAACACAAAAAGATATTAAATCTAAAATAGAAGACGACAATTTAGATGGGTTTATATATCAAAAAAGTCATACACTTCATGTGACTTATACAAATGAAGATCCTAGTAAATCTAATCAGATTAAACAAATGATTGGCCAAGCAATTCAGAAAGATAGACTTAGTAGTGTAAAGAAAGTTTCTGAAAAAATGCCAAAGTCAATGCAAATGAAGAATAAGCAAGATATTGATATATCTAATCATTATTTATATGGTGATTCTAATAGCAACTATTTTGATAAAATGTTTCCTATTTTAATGGGATTCTTTGTATTCTTATTTGTATTTTTAATTTCGGGCATTACATTATTAAGAGAACGCACTACAGGAACATTAGAACGTGTTTTATCTACTTCTATTCGTCGTACGGAAATTGTTTCAGGTTATCTTATAGGCTACGGAATTTTCGCTATCATTCAAACACTGATTATAGTGTTATTTTCAATTTATCTTCTTAGTATTCATTTAGCGGGTAGTTTAGTATATGTAATTTTAATTAATATATTATTAGCCATTACCGCATTATCAATGGGGATTTTCATTTCTACATTTGCTAATTCAGAATTTCAAATGATTCAATTTATTCCACTATTTGCTGTGCCACAAGTATTCTTTTCAGGTATATTTCCTTTAGAAAATATGCCCCATTGGCTTAGCAATATAGGATATTTATTCCCATTGCGATATGCTGGTAATGGTTTAATAAACGTAATGATAAAAGGACAAGGATGGACTCATATTTGGTTCGATTTACTTATACTCACATTATTTATAATTGTGTTTATCGCTTTAAATATTATTGGATTAAAACGTTATAGAAAAGTATAAAAGTGTATTGTGAGGTATGTGAAATCGAAACATCCTATTATATATTGATGTAAAATGACGTGTAAATACGTAGTATTGAATATAAAAGTAGCAGTAAGAAGATTCTAGCTGAAATCATCTTACTGCTATTATTTTTGGAAATTATGTCCCAAGCTCTATAATATGAATTATTTTGGTACGTGATACTCTTCTTCTTCATTTTTCTTAGAATGTTTTAGGCCATAGAGTAAATAAATCACAATACCTACAAAGAACCAAATTAAAGTATATAATTTAGCTTCATGACTTAAACCCCAGAATACAAGTAATACGAGCACAAATGTAATCGCAGGTAAAACGGGATATAATGGTAATTTAAAAGCTGGTTTAGGTAAATCTTTACCTTCACGTTTTCTTAGACGATACATTGCTAGTGATACAAACATAAATGCAACTAGTGTACCTGCAGAAATCAATTGTGCTAAGAAAGTGAATGGGAACATTGATCCAATTAATACACCAATAATTGTTAAAATCACTAATGCTCTATTAGGTAAATGTTTATGATTTAAATGACTCAACCATGCAGGGAGTAAGCCATCACGACCAAATGAATATAATAGACGAGATCCGGCTAACATCATACCTATTAAAGCCGTAAACATACCGATCACCGAGATAGCTTGAACAACTGCTGCGATGATACCATGACCACTTTGACGTAATGCCCAACCTACAGGTTCAGCGTTACCAGCATATTTAGAATAGTGGAACATACCAACTAATACTAAGGCTACAGCTACAAATAGTACAATTGCGACAACTAAAGATCCTAAAATGCCTCTAGGCATCGTTTTTTGAGGATTAATTGCCTCTGCAGAGTTAGCCGCAATTGAGTCAAATCCGATATATGCTAGGAATATCATTGAGACACCAGCGTATACACCTTGCCATCCACCGAAGTGACTGCCTGAAGCAGTGACTTTATGCTCAGGAATAAATGGTACATAATTGCTGAAATGAATTGCTGTTAAACCAACAATCACGAAAAGGATAATCGCTAACACTTTAAGTATAACTAAAATATTTTCAAGACGTGCAGCCTCACTCATACCACGAGAAAGTAATAAAGCAGTCAAGATAATAACCACAGCTGCAATAATATCAATGACGCCACCATCACTACCAAACGGATTCGATAATGCTTTAGGTAAGCTAATTCCAAGTGGTGCAATAAGTCCTCTTAAGTTAGCTGAAAAACCTGACGCTACGAAAGCAACTGCAATAAAGTATTCTGCTAAGAGAGCCCATCCAGCAACCCATCCGAAGAGTTCGCCAAATAATACGTTAATCCAAGAATAAGCTGAACCTGCGAAAGGCATAGTTGATGCCATTTCAGCATATGTGAATGCTACAAGTCCTGCTACGATAGCTGCTAATAAAAATGATAATGCTACTGCAGGTCCTGCATGCTCTGCAGCTACCACCCCAGGTAAGGTAAAAATTGATGTTGAAACGATGGTACCTACACCTAATGCAAGGAAATCACGCACACGCAACGTACGTTTAAGGTGTCCATCTTTGTTTTGATAAATTGTTGGATTCTCTTTTCGAGTAATCCGGTTAAAGAAACTTGCCATAATGAACCTCCACTGATTAAAAAGTAATCTATTTCGAACAGCTATTTAAATTGTTTAATATTCTTGAAAAACGCTTTATTAACAATATGAATGATGAACTATTTCTAATAATTTATATCATAGCACAGAATAATGTGTTTTTATCTAAAAATTCTGAAAAATTAAAGCTTTTTATGTCTATTTGATGAATAAATCAAACTTAAGCTTATCGCGAAATGATAAACTTGATTATATCAGATATCTGAAAAATAAGAATAGCTTTTTAAAAGGAATTTTTACCAATATTTTACAAATTACATTTAAACAGTGTAAAACTAATAAATTAACAATTGGCATTTAAAAGGTGTATGATAATTTTGAAGAAAATTGAAAAGAGGTGGGTAGACATTTCACTAGATAAATATCTCACTCAAAATATTTATCAATTTAAAGAAATAGCAATTGCATTGACGTTTGTTGGTGGATATGTAGATGCCTATACCTTTTTAGAACGAGGTGGAACTTTAGCAGCTGGACAAACGGGTAATATCATCTTTTTAGCTTCTGAAGTTTCACATCATAACCTTAATGGTGGTCTTTTAAAAATTATTTCAGTACTCTCCTTTATGATTGGCGTCATGTTTGTTTCATTGATACATGCTAAAATTGCGACAAGATATTGGCGTTTAATCGCGTTACTTCCAATCACAATTAGTAGTATCGTTGTCGGTTTCACTCCTAGTACAGTATCTAATTTATTTATTATTCCGCCACTCGCATTTAGTATGGCCATGCTTACTACCGCTTTCAGTAAAATCGAAGGCGAAGGTTATGCAAATACCTTTTCAACTGGTAATTTAAAAAAAGGCGTTGTCGCATTAAGTGAATATATGATAAATAAAGATAAAGTACAATTGAGTAAATCGTTACTTTACATTAGAATAGTAATAAGTTTTGTTGTGGGGGCAATTGTATCTGCGTTACTTCAAAAATTTATGGGAATCTATACCATATTAATTGCTGCAATCATTTTACTGGGTGTCTTAATATTTTATAGCTTCCTCATTTATCGCAGAGAACGTAATATACAGTAATATTAATTTGCATAAGGATGAGAATAAATGGAAATTAAACAAATAAAATATTTCGTAGAAGTTGTTCGCCAAGGTGGAATGACACAAGCATCTGAACATTTATATATTGCTCAATCAACGATAAGTAAAGCAATCAAGAACATTGAAAATGAATACGATATTACTTTATTCGACCGTTCTCAGAAACAAATTAAACTCACTGACATTGGGCAAACATTTTATGATAACAGTTTAGAATTTTTAGCATTATTTGAAAAGCTTTCATTAGAAATGAATGATGTGGTGAATGTTCAAAAAGGTCACATTAAAATAGGTCTGTCACCTATGATGAATGTGCAAATGTTTACGAATGCCCTCAACCAGTTTCATAAGTTATACCCAAATGTGACGTATGAAGTGATTGAAGGCGGAGGTAAAATAGTTGAGAATTTAACTGCCAATGACGAAGTAGATATCGGAATCACTACTTTACCAGTCGATCACACGCTATTCCATTCAATTCCTTTATACAATGAGGAATTACTACTTGTGGTAAGTAATGATCATCACCTTGCACATTTGAAAAAGGTCGACTTAGCTGAACTGAAAGATGAAGAATTCGTACTCTTCCATGATGATTATTATTTAAAAGACCAGATTATCGAAAATTGTAAACGCATAGGCTTTTACCCTAAAACAGTGGCAAACATCTCACAAATCAGTTTTATTGCCAATATGATTCAACAAGGTATAGGTATCAGTATCGTACCAGAAAGTTTAGTACATTTAATGGGGGATAATGTTACGTCTATACAGTTAGAAAATGTAGAGCTCTCTTGGCATCTAGGTGCGATTTGGAGAAAGGATGCATACCTGAATTTTGTAACGCGCCAATGGATTGATTTTATATCACAACTTGAGCCTATTAAATAGAACACGTTTAATTTGTTTGAGTTATTAATCTTAGACTTACTATAAACTGGATAATAAATTCCAAAATACAAAGCTCCTAAATTGAAGTGAATGAATACTTCGTTTTAGGAGCTTATTTTATGTTGTTACCTCACTGTTTAAACACGTAATGTAATATGACTGATTACGTTTTTCTATAGATGAACCATTCCTTTTAAGAATAGTAATAATCGTTATTATGTATTTTATTAATACTTCATTGTGTACTATAATTGTAAATGTAATGAAGTTGGTCACTAAATACTATATTTTGTATAAATTGTAACAAATTTGTCACTGAAATGACGAATATATAAAGAAGTAGAATTAAAATTCTAGTTATTTTAATGAAAATATTATAAAAATAAAACTAAGCACATCATTGTGTAACTTTATTTCGAAGGAGTTCGTTAAAATGAAAAAATTTAGTAAAAAAGTAGTATTAATTGGTGATGGATCAGTAGGTTCTAGCTATGCGTTTGCAATGGTCACACAAGGTATAGCAGATGAATTTGTCATCATTGATATTGCGAAAGATAAAGTGGAAGCTGACGTGAAAGATTTAAACCACGGCGCACTTTATAGTGCATCACCTGTTACAGTCAAAGCGGGAGAATACAGCGATTGTAAAGATGCAGATTTAGTTGTGATTACAGCTGGTGCGCCACAAAAACCAGGAGAAACACGCTTACAACTCGTCGAAAAAAATACAAAAATCATGAAAAGTATCGTTTCAAGCGTGATGGATAGTGGTTTCGATGGCTTCTTCTTAATCGCAGCGAATCCTGTAGATATCTTAACACGTTATGTTAAAGAAGTGACTGGTTTACCAGCAGAACGCGTCATTGGTTCAGGAACAGTATTAGATAGTGCTAGATTTAGATATCTTATTAGCCAAGAGTTAAATGTTGTACCTTCTAGCGTTCATGCAAGCATTATTGGTGAACATGGTGATTCTGAATTGGCTGTATGGTCACAAGCTAATGTTGCGGGTATCTCAGTATTTGATACTTTAAAAGAACAAACAGGCAGTGAAGCAAAAGCTGAAGAATTATACGTTAATACAAGAGATGCAGCTTACGACATTATCCAAGCTAAAGGCTCTACTTATTACGGTATTGCTTTAGCACTTTTACGAATCTCTAAAGCATTATTAAATAATGAAAATAGTGTTTTAACTGTGTCAAGTCAATTAAATGGGGAATATGGACATAAAGGAGTTTATTTAGGTGTCCCAACACTTATTAATCAAAATGGGGCAATTAAAGTATATGAAACACCTTTAAGTGATAATGAAAAACAATTATTTGATCAATCAGTGAACACATTAGAAGAAACATATGAATCAATTAAGCATTTAGTGTAAATGTTTTAAAATTAAAAGAGGATAGCTAGGAAATTAAATTTTTGAAAGGATATGAAAATAAATGGCTGACAAACAATATTCAGCAGCAGATATGGTAATTGATACTTTAAAAAATAATGGAGTTGAATACGTATTCGGTATTCCGGGAGCTAAAATAGATTACTTATTTGACGCATTAGAAGATGATGGTCCAGAATTGATTGTTACACGTCATGAACAAAACGCAGCAATGATGGCACAAGGTATCGGACGCTTAACAGGTAAACCGGGAGTAACACTTGTAACAAGTGGCCCTGGAGTTAGTAATTTAACAACTGGTTTACTCACTGCTACATCTGAAGGTGATCCAGTGTTAGCAATTGGTGGTCAAGTTAAACGTAATGATTTATTACGCTTAACTCACCAAAGTATTGATAATGCATCATTATTAAGATCATCTACGAAATACAGCGCAGAAGTTCAAGACCCAGAATCATTATCAGAAGTTATGACAAATGCCATGCGCACAGCAACGTCAGGCAAAAATGGAGCAAGTTTTATTAGTATTCCGCAAGACGTTATCTCTGCACCAGTTGAAGCGCAAGCGATTTCGCTTTGTCAGCAACCTCAACTCGGTGTACCAACTGAAAAAGATGTTCAAATAGTCATTGATGAAATCAAAAATGCAAAATTCCCAGTTCTTTTAGCTGGAATGAGAAGTTCAAGCCAAGCAGAAACGGAAGCTATCCGTCTTTTAGTTGAAAAAACAAATCTCCCTGTCGTTGAAACATTCCAAGGTGCAGGTGTCATTAGTCGAGAATTAGAAAATCATTTCTTCGGACGTGTAGGTCTTTTCAGAAACCAAGTTGGTGACGAATTATTAAGAAAAAGTGATTTAGTCGTTACAATTGGTTATGATCCAATCGAATATGAAGCAAGTAATTGGAACAAAGAATTAGATACTAAGATTATTAATATCGATGAAGTACAAGCAGAAATCACTAATTATATGCAACCAGTTAAAGAATTAATTGGAAATATTGCTGGAACAATTGAATTAATTTCTAATCATGTAGATGAACCATTCATCAATCAAGACCATTTAGATGAACTTGAAAAATTAAGAGCTGAAATCATTGAAGCAACGGGTATTAAAGCTACACACAAAGATGGTGTGATGCATCCAATTGAAATTATTGAAACGATGCAAAAGGTACTAAGCGATGATACAACAGTGACTGTTGACGTAGGAAGTCATTACATTTGGATGGCACGTAAATTTAGAAGCTATAATCCAAGACATTTATTATTTAGTAATGGTATGCAAACATTAGGTGTTGCACTTCCTTGGGCTATTTCAGCAGCGCTTGTTCGTCCAAATACACAAGTCGTTTCAGTAGCTGGTGACGGTGGTTTCTTATTCTCAGCCCAAGATTTAGAAACAGCGGTACGTAAAAACTTAAATATCATTCAATTAATTTGGAATGATGGACGCTACAACATGGTTGAGTTCCAAGAAGAAATGAAATATAAACGTTCTTCAGGCGTAGAGTTTGGTCCAGTTGATTACGTTAAATATGCTGAAGCATTTGGAGCTAAAGGATTACGTGTTTATAATCAAGAAGAATTAGAAGCGGCGATTAAAGAAGGTTATGAAACAGATGGTCCCGTAGTCATCGATATTCCAGTGAACTATGAAGATAATATGAAATTATCTACAAACATGTTACCGAATGCTTTAAATTAATTCGACAACGTATGTGATAGTACTATCATTTTCAAAAATAAAAGAACGCATTCTAAAGAGAAAGTTTAAATCTTTAGATTGCGTTTCTTAAAGTGTAAGAACGAGTGAATATTAATAGGAGTGAAATGAATAATGACTAATGTATTATATCAACACGGCACGTTAGGCACGTTAATGGCAGGTTTATTAGAGGGAACAGCCTCTGTCAATGAGTTACTAGAACATGGAGATTTAGGTATTGGCACGCTTACTGGTTCAAATGGTGAGGTCATCTTTATAGATGGTAAAGCGTATCATGCAAATGAACATAAGGAATTTATTGAGTTAAATGGAGATGAAATGACACCATATGCCACTGTGACACAGTTTAAAGCGGATAACCAATTCCAATCTTCGAATAAAGACCAAGATGCGATATTTGAGGAAATTAAAGAACAAATGGTAAGCGAAAATATGTTTTCTGCAGTGAAAATCTCAGGAAAATTTAAGAAAATGCACGTACGTATGATGCCTGCTCAAGAACCTCCGTATACGCGTTTAATTGACTCAGCACGTAGACAACCTGAAGAAACGAGAGAAGACATTAAAGGTGCAATTGTAGGCTTCTTTACACCTGAATTATTCCATGGTGTGGGTTCCGCAGGTTTCCATATTCACTTTGCGAGTGATGAACGTGACTATGGTGGTCATGTACTAGACTTTGAAGTAGATGATGTTAAAGTCGAAATCCAAAACTTTGAAACATTTGAACAACATTTCCCTGTAAATGCGAAATCATTTACAGAAGCGCATATCGACTATAAAGATGTTGCAGATGAAATCAGAGAAGCTGAATAATATTTCGATTCCCAAAGACGTATCAATAACGCCTTTGGGATTTTTTTATGCTTTGATAACTATTTATTCACTTTCTGTTTGTGTGAATTGACGATGATAGGACTTTAAGAATATATAAACTGAGTCGAGATAGGGTGTTTCTAGTTGATGATAACGGGCACGTTCATAAATATATCCTTGAATCGCCTCGACTTCCAAAGGTTGTTGATTCATGACGTCATAATACATGCTTGTTCCCATCTCGTCTGGATAACCTTTATAAATTGCCATGATGTCATCAACCGTTTGCTTTGGAAAATGAATACCCTCAGACTGAGCAACTTTAAGACCCTCTTCAAGAATGTTGCGGCAAAGTTGACTCATTTCTGGCAATTGTAAAATTTTAGCAGTTTGATGACCAATCGCAGTGATTGAATTAATACCTAGATTAACTAGTAATTTATACCAAATTTTATGTTCGATATTATTTTCTAAAATAAGTTCAATTTTAGTAGAAGAAAGTAGTGTTTTTAATTCTCGTGTCTTTGGCGTATCTTGGACGTGAAGACGATAATCTCGAAAATGTGTAACCTGATTTGCTACTTTTTGACCACTAATGTAGACGACTGCTTGATGAACATGTTGATATGGAATACGTTGCACTTGTCCATAACCATTTTGCGCTAAAATAATTAAAGTATCTGGATGTGCGAGTGCTTTTAATTGTGTAATTACAGTGCCGAGTTGATGTGTTTTAACAGCAATGATAATGACATCGAATGTTTGATTCATGTTATCGTAAGAACTAACATCAATGGTTATCGCTTTAGAAGTATTTTCCGGGAAATAAGTCATCGATTGCTTTCGACGACCAATGAGTTTCGTTTCTGGTAAAATCGCTTTTAATTCGGCAGCAATCGTTGTTCCAACGGCGCCAGGACCTATGATAGCAATTGTCATGAGATAATTCTTTCCTTTCTTGGTGCAATTCATTATACTATTGCTAATAATAAAGGAAATAAAGGATGAAATGAATTGAAAACATTAAGTCAATTAATGAAGATGAAACACGAGCAAACGAAATTATCTATGGTTACAGCTTATGATTTTCCGAGTGCAAAGCAAGCACAGCAAGCTGATATCGATATGATATTAGTTGGAGATTCACTTGGCATGACCGTTTTAGGTTATGAAAGTACAGTTCAAGTTACAATAGAAGATATGATTCATCATGGTAAGGCAGTGAGACGCGGAGCACCTGACACATTTGTAGTTGTAGACATGCCTATTGGGACTGTAGGTTTAAGTGATGAAGACGACTTAAAGCATGCTTTACGTTTGTACCAAGAAACACAAGCGAATGCATTAAAAGTGGAAGGCGCACATCTTGTTTCTTTCATTCAAAAGGCGACACGTATGGGTATTCCAATCGTTTCTCATTTAGGACTAACTCCTCAAAGTGTCGGGGTGATGGGCTACAAATTACAAGGTGGCACGAAAGAAGCAGCTATTCAGTTAATTGAAGATGCCAAGGCAATGGAAGAAGCAGGCGCAGTATTACTCGTTTTAGAGGCAATTCCAAGTGACTTAGCTCAAGTGATTAGTGAGAAACTTACTATACCAGTGATTGGTATTGGTGCCGGTAAAGACACAGACGGACAAGTATTGGTATATCACGATATGTTGAATTATGGTGTGGATCGCCAAGCTAAATTTGTTAAACAGTTTGCTGACTTTTCAATAGGTATTGAAGGTTTGAAACAATATAATGATGAAGTTAAAAATGGAACATTCCCATCAGAACAACACATATACAAGAAAAAGATTATGGACGAGGTTGAAACCAATGACTAAAGTCGTTACTACTATTAAAGAAATGCAAAACATCGTTAAGTCATATCATCGACAAGGACAAACAATAGGCTTTGTACCGACAATGGGAGCATTACATGAAGGTCATTTGAAAATGATGCGTATGTCAGTAGAAGATAACGATGTGACAGTGATTAGTGTCTTTGTTAACCCATTACAATTTGGACCCAATGAGGACTTTGATGCTTATCCACGTCAAATTGATCAAGATGTTGCGGCTGTAGAAGCGATAGATGTTGATTATGTTTTTTATCCGAGCGTTGAAGAGATGTATCCAGATCAATTAGATATCACTTTGGAAGTAGGCCGTTTGGCTGAGGTGCTTGAAGGCGCGCAACGCCCAGGTCATTTCGAAGGCGTGGTTACAGTTGTAAATAAATTATTTAATATTGTACGTCCTGACTTTGCTTATTTTGGGAAAAAAGATGCCCAACAACTTGCAATTATTGAAAAGATGGTTAAAGATTTCAACCATCCTATTGAAATTGTAGGTGTGGATATTGTAAGAGAAGACGATGGTTTAGCTAAAAGTTCACGAAACGTGTATTTAACAAATGAGGAACGTAGTGAAGCTGTACATTTGAGTAAAAGTTTGCAACTTGCACGT
Organism: Staphylococcus sp. HMSC036D05; assembly: GCF_001836225.1. Taxonomy (NCBI): domain Bacteria; kingdom Bacillati; phylum Bacillota; class Bacilli; order Caryophanales; family Staphylococcaceae; genus Staphylococcus; species Staphylococcus sp. HMSC036D05. The sequence continues at coordinate 134,306 of NZ_KV827773.1, forward strand.
GAATTGTACGATAAAGGCGAACGACAAAGTGACGTCATCATTCAAAGTATAGTTTCTTATTTAAATGACCATACGAGTGGACATGTAGACGAAGTAGCTATTTATAGTTACCCTGAATTAATCGAAAGGGAATGGATTAATGAGCAAATATTTATTTCATTAGCGGTGAAATTTTCAAAAGCACGCTTAATAGATAATATAATAATTGGAGATGAAAAATATTGATTAGAACGATGATGAATTCTAAAATTCATAGAGCAAGAGTTACGGAGTCGAATTTAAATTATGTAGGAAGTATTACGATAGATACTGACATTTTAGAGGCAGTGGATATTCTACCTAATGAAAAGGTAGCAATAGTAAATAATAATAATGGCGCTAGATTTGAAACATATGTTATTGCAGGTGAAAGAGGGAGCGGCAAGATTTGTTTAAACGGAGCAGCTTCAAGATTAGTTGAAGTTGGAGACGTTGTGATTATTATGACATATGCACAATTAAACGAAGAAGAGATTAAAACGCATGCACCTAAAGTAGCTGTTTTAAATGATAATAATGACATCGTTGAGATGATTTATGAAAAAGAAAACACGATAGTTTTATAAAATTTATAGACTTTTCTTCGCCGAGGTACTTATAGAGTAGCTCGGTTTTTTATGTTAAAAAGTGTGGATTACTCTAGAAATATTATATAAATATAAAATTATATAGATAGCAATATAAATATAGTATATAATCTAAATTATCTTAATATTGGAGGTCCAAACATCTATGAATTGTCCTAAATGTGGTCAGAACTATCAACAAGAAGACGTCTTTTGTGGCAACTGTGGCACAAAGCTCCCTGAGAGCGTAGCAGAAACTACAAAGACAACATCAGAAACTGCAAATAAAGAGGCACAAGGTGAACAAAGTGTAATCCAAACACAAGTAACAAAGGAAATTGAAGAAGTAACTACAAATTCAAAGGAACAAGCATTCCATCAGCACCAAAACATCAATCAGTCAGTAGTCAATCAAAATGATACGCATGAACGTATTGAAACGCCGTTAGAACAAGGTACACAAAGTAATAATAAAGATACATTCTATGAAATGAAGCAATTTTTTATAAGTGCTTTTACACATCCAGATCAAGTTTTAAAAACGGAACAAACATTTAGTACTAAATTACTTTTAATACTCATCATTGCTGGATTAGCTGTAGTTGCCTTGTTATTTAGTGCATTAATTCCAGACCAAGTAGGTTTTTTGAAGTGTCAAAATCTAGTATCGTATTTAAATTTACAGTGAGTTTAGCTATTATCTTAGCCGTTCACATCGGCATCACTTATTTAGTTGTCAGATTAACGATACTTCCAGAAGTTAAGTTCAATAAAGTATTTTCAGACTATATATTAATCAATACATTCACAGTTGCTTTATTAATTCTTTCAGCGTTTTTATTTGCGTTAAGTTCTTACAAATTTGCTTCGCTGATTATTATCATCATGTATTTATTTTTAACAATTTCACCAGCATTCATGCTTGCGAAATATAGTTCAATATACAATACAAGAATTTCAAGTTTGTATGGAATTTTGATTCTATTATTTGTACTTTCAATTATCATTTTAGTTTTTGGTCAAAATATCATTGAAGGTACACTAATGCAAAACTTTAGTAAATTATTTGGAAGAGTGATTTAAGTGAAGTTTTGTAAACACTGTGGAAATCCTTTAAACCCTAGTCATAAAGTTTGTACGAGATGTGGCAGGCCAATAGGTCATATAACACAAACAGCACCTAAACATGAAGTTCATCAGCCATATCCTCCGGGTCGTTATCATGATGGGTATCAATTTAAGAAGCCGAATAAACCGTTAATTGTTATTTCAATTCTCGTCGCTATGATCACGATAACACTGATTGCACTGTTCTTTTTTCTGAAACATCAGCTTTCTCCTGAACAAACTGTTGATCAAATTTCAGATGCACTTAAAAAAGAAGACGCTCGTCATCTTTCTAAATTATTAACTTCTGACGGTAAGAAGCTCGACGATAGTGAAGCACAAGCATATCTTCGTTTTTTGAAAAATGAAGGCAAATTAAGTGAACTAACGCAAGATTTGAAAGATAGTCTTGATAAAATGAATACATCGAAGACGAAAACACACACTGTAAGTATTAATAATTTAGCAATTATTCAAGTTGTTAAAAAAGGTAAGCGTTATGGCTTGTTTAATCATTACGAGTTTAATATTCCTAAATATTCAATTGATATGTATGCACAAGATGATGGAAAAATTAATTATGAATATGAAGGGAAAAAGCATACGATTCATTTGAAGAAAAGTGAAACTGCTCATGTAGGTACATTTCCACTAGGAAATTACCAGCTTGAATCTAAGAAGCAAGTTGGTAATAAAACATTCAAGGGGAATTTAACGATATTAATGACACCCGCTCGCTCAATTGTTAAAGAAAATTTTAAAGAAAAACGGTTTATGATCAAAGCAGATAATACTTATAAAGTGAAAGATATACGATTATTTATTAACGATAAAGATAAAGGTAAATTAGAAGAATATAAAACGTATGGCCCATATACTTCAGATGAAAAGGTGGTCGTACACCTTGAAGGCAAAGTTGGTAAGCATCTTATTAAAACAAATCGTGAGCAAGTAAAATTACCTGAAGGAACTGAAGAATACAAAACAATCACGCTCTCATTCGATCCGGAAGAAATAAATAAGTTTGATGATGATGACACTGATTCAGATGACTCAAACAAAGATAAAAAAGAAGATAAAGAACATAAGGAAAAATCTGATGATAAAGAAAATGACAATCAAGAAAAGAAGAAAACAGATTTAACACTTTCGGAAGCAAAAGATATAATAAAACAATTTGATGAAAGTGCTCCCTCTGATTCTAACCACTCTTATGTGTTACATCCTTATATGAAATGGGGCGACTCTGTTATAGATGTTAAAGATAAATCAGGAAGAACAATTTACATATATTATATTTCTACTAAAGAAAAATTTATTTCTAAAGGTAATATAGATGGGGATCATATAAATAGTGGTTACTATCATTAACTTATTATAAATCGATAATGAGTTGATTCTTTATCATGCCTCTAAGATTATTTTCATTAGCAAAATAGTCTTAGGGGCTTTTTATGTTGCTATACCACTAAATTTTAAATTAAAATAACGTGAATCAATAAAAATATTTAAATTACTGTAGATAACAATATAAATGTAATGGTATAATTTTAAAGATTTCAAAAAAATAAAATGGGAGGGACATTTATGCATTGTCCGAAATGTGGAAATCCAATTGAACCAGACGATTTATTCTGTGGGGAATGCGGGCATAAAATCGAAAAACGTTCAAAAGCTGTGCATTCTGCTGAAAGGGATATTTCAAATGCAGAACATACAGAATCCGAAACACCACATCAAGATTCAACAGGAAATAACAAGTCTATGTACGACGCTGAAAGCATGAACGAGCAACATTCAACTACACAACATAAAGGTCAACAACAAGTATCTCATGAGCAACAAAGACCTCATCATCACAATACTTCTACATACGAGCAACACACACATCCACAGTCATATCATTCTTATCAAGATAAACAACAACAACAAGCTAATCAGCCTAACCAATTTAGTGAACAAGCTAAAGAAGTAACAGAGGAAAGTAAAGGTTTCTTTAAAAGCGCATTTGTTTCACCAGATCAAATCATTAAAAGCCAACATACGTTTAGTTTTAAATTATTATTTTCTCTTCTTATCATAGGTTTGATTTTGATAGCACTTTTAATTGGGGCAATGATTCCATCTGAAGTCGCTTATATAGGCACTTCAAAAGGATCCATAGTAATATCTATACTTTTAGGGATTGTTCTCTTTTTAGCAGTAATCATAGGAGCAACATATGGTGTGACACGTTTAGTTGTAAGACAACCTATTACCTTTAAAAAAGTACTCTCAGATTATGTTCTTATCAACAGCGTGACCGTTGCAGTATTACTTATTTCTATTATATTGTTTTTTGCGCATTCTTATCGTTTTGCGTCAACAGTATTTATATTATCAATCTTATTATTAGTAGTTTCTGGTGTGTACTTGATTGCCAAATATAGTGCCAATCATGACACACGACTATCTAGCTTTTACGGAATAATTATATTTAGCGTTGTGGTTTTCTTATTTATAAGTATTTTTGGAGAATCATTCTTTAATCAGATATTCGGAAACTTAATTGATCGTTTAGGTGATATTTTTGAAGGAGGTATGAATTACTAATGAAGTATTGTAGTAATTGTGGTCAACCCTTACGTGAAGGTGTGAAAGTTTGTACGAATTGTGGTACGCCAGTCAATCAACATCATCAAAGTCATTCTCAACCTCAGTATCGCCAAACTTCAAATCATCATCATGCTCCAACACATAATGGAAATAAGAAGACATGGATAATTATTTCTATTGTTGCAGTAATCATTATAGCTTTGATTGCACTGTTTTTAATTTTGAAAAGTCAATTGTCACCAGAAAAGCAAGCGTCTCAAATTGCGCATGCAATTAAACAAGATGATGCGAAAGCTTTATCTAAAGAAGTGACATCTGGTAATAGTCATTTGAGTGAAGAAGAAGCTCGTGCATACCTTAATTATATTAAAGAGGAAGATGATTTAACTCATGTAGGCAATAGCATTGAACAAACTACAAAAGAAGTTAAAGATAATTATTATAAAAATTCCTCAGTAGATGCAAACGGAAATAATATTTTAAATATTTCTAAAGATGGAAAAAATATTTATTCTTTGACAATTATCAATTTGACGTTCCTCAACATTCTATCAATCTTTTAGCAAGTAATAGTGGAAAAGTGACTTATCAATTTAATGATGAGAAACATACAATTACAGTTAATGAAAATGAAGAGAAGAAGTTAGGGACATTTCCAATTGGTAATTATAATTTAAAAGCAACTAAAAATATGGATGGTAAGAAATTTAACGGCGCAATCGTGATAAATATGAGCGATGATACGTCAAATGCATATGAATCATTCAAACAAAAACGCTTCAATGTCTTTGTAGACGGTGGTTATATGTTGGATAATGTGAAAATATATGCAAACGGCAAACAAATAGGTGATGAATCGTCATCAGAAACGTATGGTCCTTATGATCCTGATGAAGATGTTGTAGTACATGCTGAAGGTTCATACGAAGGCAAAACATTTAAATCTAATTCTGTAAATGTCGCTAGCGCAAGTGAAGATGATGGTGGGGTAACAGATGTAGATTTGAAATTTGATGAAGATGAAATCGACAAATATGTAGATGAAGATATAGAGAGTGACTCAGAATCAGACTCTAATGATGATTCTGAAGAAGTGACACGTGATAATGTAATCGATAAAGTTGAATCATACGAAGGTCACAATTTAGATACAAGTAAATATACTTATAAAGAACCTGAAAAAACAGATGATGGTGATTGGGGCTTCTCATTTACTGATAAAAACGGTGATTTAGCTGGATCATATACTGTAGATTCAGAAGATGGTCTTGTTACCGAATATGATAAAGATGGCGAAGAAGTTGGTTCAGGTTACTAATAGTTAGAAGAAAAGCACTAACATAAGCAACTAAGTCAATTAGAATTTGAGTAATTCAAAATTGGCTTAGCATGACTTAGTTAGTGCTTTTTATTATTGAGGTATGATTGGAATAATCAATTGAGAGTCATAGTTTCCACCGGTATGAACATGATGGATACCTTGATTGACAGTTTCATGATGTTCATAACGTGTGCTTAAACCTGGAGAGCTATTGCCTTTAATGATTTCATTTCCTTTAATCACAACTACAATAGATTCTCCTTTTTTGAAATATGTGCTTGAAGGTAATATCTCAATTTCAATAGGTACAATTTCACCATTTTTAATTTTTAATTCTTGTTCATGTTTGTGCCAAGGTTGTGCAATGGTTGATTTGTCTTTATCTAGTTCTCGGTGTGAAACTCTTAACCAACCTGTAGCTACTTGTCCATTTTCAATGTGGTTAAAGTCAGGGAAATGAACTTCTTCACCCTGTTTATTGAGTTTTTTGATTCCTGTAAAGATATCCATATCGTCAGTTTCTTCAGTTGAAACCCACAATTTTAAGTTCATATTACCTGTGATTTCTGTATCTTCTGAAAAGGTATGAGTAAATCGAAATTCGTCATTATCTTTTTCAGAATGATAACTTGTAACGTGAGTTTGATTTGGTACTTCATGAGTTAATGACATGTCTTCTCCTTCTAAATATAGAGAAGTATATTGTGTATTTGGAATAGGGAAATTTGAAGCTTCTCGATAATGACCTTGATAGAATTGATTTCTAACTTCATAAGTCACACGAGGTGTATCTTTCCAATCATTGTCTTCTTTTTTTAAATAATAATCGAAGAATGACTTTTGTTTTTCTAGATTTTCACGTGCATAGTAACTTTCCCATTCCTTACGTCCATGTATATATAACCATTTATCAACTGAGCTTGCTTGTTTGAAGCCTTCGAAAGAGCCACGATTGTGTAATCCTTGTGTAGACCAACTTGCACAAGTTAATAAAGGAATACGTATATTTGATAGAGGAATTTGGCGTGCTTTCCAATAATCATCGAAAAGTGGATACTCACTTTGTGCTTTAATTAAGTCTTCTATATTAGGATTATTTGGCCATCTTGCGAAAATACCTTGAATCCAAAAGCGATAAAAACCTGTATCTGGAATACCACCGTGGAATGCAATTTCACGATACATATCATTTAAACCTTCCCAAGGAATCATAGCTTTCAAATGAGGTGGATTTAGAGATGCGACCCACCATTGAGTAACAGCTAGATAAGAAACACCATTTGTACCAACACTTCCATTGCTCCATTCTTGTTGTGAAGCCCATTCAATCACTTCGTAATAATCTTTAGCTTCTCGTTCTGACCAAGGTGATAACACACCATTTGAACCAGAGCTACCTCTCAGTGCTACTTTAACTACGACATAATCATTAGGCACCCAAAATCCAGGATCTGGAGACTCTTCTGGTGTGAAACTTGAAGTCGCTATATTTCCTAATGTAGGCCATTTTGCTCCCATATTAGTGATTTTAGGTTTATTATCTTTCCCATATGTGTCCGCTGACATAACGACTGGAAAGCGTCCTTCTTTGTTAGGTCTGAAAATATTTAAATATAACGCTTCGCCATCTTTCATAATAAATTTGACATCTTTTTCCATGATCATTTCTTGGTTACCATATTGTACGCTGTCTACAACAATATGGTTAGTGCCTGATTTTACATCGTTAACATGAGTCACTTCTAAATTTGGATTTCCTAATAATTGTTTCATAGCTTACCCCTTCCTTTGATGAGAATCATTTTCAATACATCTTCATCATACAAAGAGGGAATATAGATAACAATCCTCATTTCTTTAAGTTTGTCTAAAATCCAACACATTGCTTATAATTGTGGAAAGAAATTAATAGAAGGTGACATGATGTCTCAAGATAGAAGAGTAAGAAAAACACAAACATCTATTAAAGACGCGCTCATTTCATTGCTCAACAAGAAAAGCTTTAGTGATATTACAATTCAAGAAATTTCAGATATGGCAGATGTTAACAGAAGTACATTCTATACACATTATTTAGATAAATATGATTTATTAGATCAAATGGAAAATGAAAAGATTGATGAGATACGAAGTTTTATAAAAGGAAATACTCATTTTGATAATGAAACTTTTTCTGAAAATCAGCTACGAGAAACAATGGAATTTGTAATTAGTAGTATAGGAAAGCATCTAGAATTTTATAAACTGATGTTTAATATTGGAAAAGACTCTAATTTGCATGAGAAACTATATGAATTATTAACAGGCCACCTTAATAATGTTGTAAACGACGATGACAAAATCGGCGATATTCCATTCCCATATTTTATGAGTTATGTTTCAGGAGCAGGTTTATCATTGATACGTCATTGGGTTGAAGATGAAAATAGAATTTCACAAGAAGCATTGATTCAACATTTTTATGAAATCGTGAATTATGGTCCTGCAACGATTATAAGAAGAGAAAAAAGAAGTTGAAAATACAGAGAGGGAAGTTGACTGCTAGGGAAACGCAACCCCGTAAAACTGACCTATCAAATTAAATAAACTCCTAAAAAGAAGTCTTAAGTGCTTCATTTTAGGAGTTATTTTTCCGAATAACTTATTATTTATTCATTTTCGAATAATCTTGGCCGTTAAGCATCCAACGTACACCATATTTGTCCGTAAATGCTCCCATTGTTCCGCCCCAAAATTGTTCAGCAAGAGGCATTTCAATATTTAAAGATTCATGATCTTTAATTCTATCGTAGAAATTTTCAACTCTTTCAGCATCGTCTTTATCATTAACATCATAATCAATTAATAATGATATTCCATTATTAATGTTTTCCACGCGACCAAAAGAATCAGAACATAAGATTTTAACACCTAATATTTCAAATTCAGCATGCATTGTCGCTTCATCAGCTTGATCTTTTGTTAAACCAAAGTTCTCAGCTTGCTCTTCTCCAACTGCTAATCTATTCACATTTGTTGCGCCAAACACATCTTCATAGTATTCAATAGCATCTTTAGCTTTTTCAAATGATAAATAAGGATGTAATTGTGTCATATTTTTATAACCCCTTTATTTACAAAATTTCTTTCTAAAGCGATCATACTATAAATATAAATGAATGTCCTCAAATTAAAACTATTAAAATGTCGGCTATATTTGACACATTTGAACTTGTCGTATATATTTGACATTGAGAAAAGATATTGAGGAGTGAAACGAGATGAGTAAATTCAATGATTTAATGCTTAATTGGGTCACAAGTACCTCTACGAAAAAAGATGAAAGAGAAAAATCGGAGCTCAATCAAAAATTAGCAAACATGTTCGGGATATACTATATAATTACTGCAATATTAATTGCAGTGTTTACAGGTATAGATATGTATCATCACACCATTTCGATACAAACGATACTTATATTTGCTACGTTCTTTATATTTAATTTGATAATCGTATTTAACTTTAGTAAGAACCGATATTTTGAGGAAGCGGCGTATTCACCAAAAGAATATAAGAAATTAGTAAAGCGATACACAATACTGAGTATTATATTTATGGTTTATTTTGGTTGTTGCATGGCATTCTTTTCGGTAATGTTAGATTATTTTTGGAACGATCCTATTAGTTGGACCAATAATATACTACATGGATTGATTTCAGGATTCTTTTTTGGTGCATTCATGTTTTGTGTGTATATTATTAAGCTGAAAAAGGAATACTGAATGATTAAAATAAAGTGCTAGCGTATGAATGTTTAACAGGAAAATTTCATTTTTAAGTATTTTAAAAATTAAATATTAAAATAGCCTCTCTTTATACATCTGATAATATATAATAAAGTCAAACTATATTTACCGGATGTATTAAAGGGAGGTTTTGTCATGATCGAAGCGGATCAAATATTGGCAAAAATGAAAAATCAGAAAATCAATTACGATAGAGTTTTGAGAAAAATGATATCTCAGTGGGAACGTGAAGGGGAGCGTCCACGAATTTTATTACATAGTTGTTGTGCACCATGTAGTACTTATACTTTGGAATTTCTTACACAATATGCAGATATTGCGATTTACTTTGCTAATCCTAATATTCATCCTAAGAGTGAGTATTTGAGACGTGCTAAAGTTCAAGAACAATTTGTAAAGGATTTTAATGAAAAGACAGGCGCCAATGTGGAATACATTGAAGCGGAATATAAACCACATGAATTTATGAAAATGGCTAAAGAAAAGGGGCTTACTGAAGAACCTGAGGGAGGGCTACGATGTACAGCATGCTTTGAAATGCGCTTAGAAATTGTAGCGCAAGCGGCAGTCAAATATGGTTATGATTATTTCGGAAGTGCCATCACGCTCTCTCCTAAAAAGAACGCGCAACTCATTAACGAGTTAGGTATGGATGTTCAAAATATCTATAATGTTAAATATCTGCCGAGTGACTTCAAAAAGAATAAAGGATATGAACGCTCTATTGAAATATGTAAAGACTACAATATATTTAGACAGTGTTATTGTGGTTGTGTCTTTGCAGCCATGAAACAAGGCATTGATTTTAAACAAATTAATAAAGAAGCAAATGCATTTTTACAACAGTTTTAACGATAAAAATCCCAAATGTAGAAGGAAATGAGCTTTTTAGTATAGGCTACTTCTCTACGTTTGGGATTTTCTATAGCATTACATCATTTTATGAATAAATCTAAATATGGCTAAACCTGCGATAACAATCATTGATAAAAGTGAGAATATCTTAAACTTTTTGCTCTCAGTTTGTTTCTCTGATTCGCCTGTTTCCATCATTTCACGTAATTCGCGTTCAATTTCTAAGTCTAAATCTGTTTTTCGATAACCGTTTAAACCTTGTCGTTCATCTTCATTATCCTCATGTTGCTTAGGCATTTCAGTCGATGTCTCTTGCTTCACTTGTTCATTTTTATCTTTGTTCTCGTCACTCATCTTTATGCCTCCTAAATTCATGAAACACATATTTTTATTACAGTATAAAACGTTTTAAATATATGTAAAGAATTTTTTAAAGGTTAAATATAATTAATATGAATTTACGACTAACAGATTATTTAATTATGCATCTAAACCAATAATATCACTTACATTATGATAGTTATTTTCAGTTAGATACTGTGCAATTTCTTTATTTATTTTCTTAGTTAAACCTGGACCTTCAATGACTAAAGAAGAATAAATTTGTAATAATGATGCACCGTTTCTTAACATTTTAATCGCATCTTCTGAACTAAAGATGCCTCCAGTACCAATAATTAAGAATTTACCTTGCGTCTCTTGATATGCATATTTAACAAGTTTTAAGTTGCGTTCAAATAAAGGCTTACCACTTAATCCACCTTCTTCAGTTTTATTATCTGAAGTTAATCCATCACGTTGTCGCGTTGTATTGGCAAGGATAACACCGTCAAACGTTTTCGTAATTGACGGTAAGATGTTTTTGAAACCTTCTAATTCCATGTCTGAAGTTAATTTTAAGAATATAGGTACATTGATTTCATTTTCAGATTTAAAATGAGTTATAGCTTCACAAAGCATTGAAAATTCATCTTTGTCATGGAAATTCTGTAAATTCTCAGTATTTGGAGAGCTAATATTTACAGTAAAGAAAGTGACGTCATTCTTAAATGTGTCAATTACTTTAATATAGTCTTGATAGCGGTCTTCGTATGACGTCTTCTTATTCACGCCAACATTTATGCCAACTGGAATAGTGTAGGCATGACGTCGTAAATGACTAAGCGCTTTGTTCATACCAATATTATTGAAACCCATGCGATTAATTAATGCATTATCTTCAACTAAACGATACATACGTGGCTTTGGATTACCTGGTTGAGGCTTAGGTGTAATACCACCTAATTCAATTGCGCCAAAACCAACATGTTCTAAGGCCTTAGGTACTTCGCAAGATTTATCAAATCCAGCAGCAAGTCCTATAGGATTATTGAATTTGATGCCATGGATTGTTTGAGCAAGTATAGGATTACTATAATTGAAAAGTTTATCCATGATTGAATACATGATTGGAAATTTTTGCACTGTTTTGAGGGCATCAATGGTCATTCCATGTGCACGCTCAGGATCTAGTTTAAATAAGAAAGGTTTAACTAATTTATACATGATAACGCTCCTATTTCATTATATTTGAGGCTTACTATCCCCAACTTAATATATTTGAAATCCATTCTTTTAATAGACTAGCATTTTAATAAATATTTTCATAGTTAAATTAGTGAAAGTTAAAAAATTGACTTAATTACAAAGTATAAAGTTGAAGTTGAGATTAATCATCTACAGAATAGGAAATATAATAAGGAATAACGATAAACTTCTTAGGAAGGTGAAAGCATGAAAGCAGAATGGAAAGAAGAACTACCTTTAGAAGGAATTAAGGATATCTCGCCTGTAAGTGGTGGAGATGTTAATGAAGCGTTTAAAGTGACTACAACTGAAGATGACATTTTCTTTTTACTTGTTCAGCGTCATAGACCTGAGTCATTCTATGCAGCTGAAATTGCTGGGTTGAATGAATTTGAGAATGCTGGAGTCACGGCGCCACGTGTGATTGCTAGTGGCGAAATCAATGGTGATGCCTATCTTATTTTAAGTTATCTTGAAGAAGGTGGACGTGGAAGTCAACGTGAACTTGGGCAACTTGTTGCGAAAATGCATAGTCAACAGCAACCCGATGGTAAATTTGGTTTTAGTTTACCACATGAAGGTGGAGATATTTCATTTGATAATACATGGACGGATACATGGAAAGAAATTTTTATTGATAGAAGAATGGACCATTTAAGAGATGAACTCATGCGAAAGGGTTTATGGAATGAAGAAGACAACAACGTTTATGAACAAGTGAGAACTGTAATGGTGAATGAATTGGATAACCATGAAAGTAAATCTTCTTTATTGCATGGCGATTTATGGGGCGGCAACTATATGTTTCTTACAGATGGAAGTCCAGCTTTATTTGACCCGGCACCACTTTATGGTGATAGAGAGTTTGACTTAGGAATTACTACAGTTTTTGGTGGTTTTACGGAAGAATTTTATGATGAATATGAAAAGCATTTTCCATTAGCGAAGGGTGCTCAAAAGAGATTAGAATTTTATAGATTATACTTACTCATGGTGCACTTACTTAAATTTGGTGGCATGTATGCGGCCAGTGTTAATCGCTCGATGGACACGATTTTAGATTAATATTTAACTATCCCCACACAGATGCGTTGGTAAAAACGTTAGCTATTGTGTGGGGATAGTTATTGTAGAAAATTAAGATTTCATTTTATCTAATAATGCTTTGCCGTTGTCATATAACATATGAATTTTAGAATCAATTGTAATTAAATCTGTTGATTCTATTTCATTGGCTAACATTGAGACGACTTGATTCGTCGTATAAGGTGCATCAGAACCATAGACAATCTTATCTGGATCAACCATTTCTAATAATGTAGGCAATTGATAAGGTAAAACCTTTCCAGCTAAATCGAAGTAGAGGTTCTTCATCACTTGTTCTAAATCGTCGGGTTGTTTTTCAGAGCCAAACATCTTATTACCCATAGCCACACGTTGAGCGATGACAGGTAGTAATGCACCGCAATGAGGGACAATCCATTTAATATTAGGATATTTACTAAAGACATTCTTCTGACTCATATAAATAATTGTACGTGTCGTATCAAAGATAAATTCCATTAATGGTGGCGGAACTTCCTCGCTCATTGCTTTAATCGCAGGTTTTGGTTCGTTAGGATGAATAGCAACTGTAGCTTGACGTTCATTTAACTTTTCAAGAACTGGGTCTAAGCGTTCATCACCTAAATAGACGCCACGTGCATTGGTAGGCAATGTAAAGCCTAAAGCTTGTTGGTCATCTAACGCTTTGTCTATTGTATTGACGCTTTCTTCTGCGAGCGGTAACGGTAAAGTAGCGAAGAATCCAATTTGATCGCTGTATTGTTGAGTGATGTCGGCTGCGTATGTGTTAACTTCCTCTGCAAGTTCTAACATTTTGTCATCTGGTGCAGCACTGATGTGTGGACTTGAAATGGATAAGACACCATATTCAATATCCTGTTCTTTCATTAAATTGATATATGATTCTGGTGAAAATGGGGGTGTCTTCACGCCATCACCTTTGCCATCAAAGTAATCATCAAGAAATTGACTAAAGCCAGGAGAAATATAATGTGCATGTAAATCTATCTTTTTCATTCTATATACTTCCTTTTAAGTTTCGGACATCACGCTTTCTTACGGGAACGAGACGAGGAGCCAAGATCTCGCCACTCGTTCTATACCGTAATGAGGCGGATGCCCTTTTTATTTATTACATTTAACTTTGTAGTTTCTACGATTGGGATAGTGAAAATAATTTTTCTAAATGATATTTCTGTCTTATTGCTTATTCTTCATTTTGAGTTAACCAATGATCGAGCTGTTCGTAATATTTATTAACTGCCTCTGGTCGATCAATACCTGGTAAGTCATGATTAACGTCATAACCGAGTTCATTGAGTGCATAGGATAAACAAGCATAACTTTTACGATATCCTTCAAAGTCTGAGTCAGGTAAATTAATAGTAGTTGGTATCACAGGTGTTAATTTATCTTTTTCATAAATGGAACCTAAACCTTTAATTAACCAAATGCCTTCTTCATTTTTTTCGAGACTATAAATAATTTTAGCGTCAGAATCTAATTGCATTTCAACGTTTTTGATATCAACTCGAAATTGTATTGTAGCTTGCATCATAGCGATAGCACGATTGTCATTTATCCACATTTGCGTATTATAAATTTGATGTGGAGCATAGCGATTCATTTCTTCAGAAGATGTGACAAATTCTTCACCTGTACCATCAAACCATGAAATATTTACACGAGAATCTTCTGCAAAGCAGCTTCTCATACTATCCCATAAAGCATTGTCTCTACAGAAACGTTCAAATTGAATTAACTCTAAAATATTTTCCTTATCCAATAAAGTTTCGTTGGTATAAGGTTTATTTCGTTCAAATAGCATTGAATCAAACTCCTTTTTATACTTCTAAAACGGATTAACCCCAAATGTTTAATAAAACTTCAGCAAAGCCTTCAGGTTTCTGAATATAACCTAAGTGACCGCCAGGAATATCAACAATTTCAATTCCAGTTTCATCTTTAATGAAGAAGTTTACTTCTTGAGGGAAAGAACCTTTAGAGTCTGTACCATTTAATAGCGTAATTATATCTTTATGTTGATTTAAATCCTCAATAGAAATATCAGATTCAGTGTATTGGCGTATTTCATATTTGAACCAACCTAGCATTTCTTCAAAGCGTTTTTTACTTTCTGCATCATCTTCAGATTGTGCAGGTTTAGACATATATTGTTGGTCAAGTTGACTTGTTTTTAATGTTTCACCGAAAAGTTTCATTGCTTGAGGCATGCCTTCATTTACTGCAATATCGATGATTTCTTCATTTTTATCTTGCCAATACTTAGCATTTGGTAAGAAAGTATTGATAGGTGGTTCGTGGAAAGCAATGCGTTTCACAACATCTGGATGTTCTTTTAAAACGTGCATAGCTACAATGGCACCTGAACTTGAACCTAACACGTATACAGGTTCATCACTTAATGATTTCGCTAATTCAGCGATGTCTTGAGCATCACGTTTAACGCGATAGCGACTGTCAGGGTTTGACACTTCTTCTGGTAACGGTTCAGTTAATTCGCTTTGACCATATCCGCGACGATCGACTGCAACCACTGTGAAATGATCTTGGATTTGTTTAGCTAGTGGCATGTAAATGTCACCAGTTCCATTTGCACCAGGAATTAAAATAAGCACAGGACCTTTACCAATTTTGTGATAACGTAATTTAGCCCCCTGTAATTCTAAAGTTTCCATATAAAAAACCTCCATTTGAGTTTATCTATTTTTCTAAGCCTAATAATTTAGCACCATTTTTATAGCTAATTTTTTCTTTTTCTTCTTCTGTCAAATCTAATTCGTCTAGGAATGTGCCTAATTTATCAGGTTCAACGTAAGGGTAATCTGCTGAATATAAAATTCGATCGACACCGACTTCTGCTTTGACTAAATCAAATTGTGGTTTAGTTAACATTCCGCTTGGCGTAATATAGAAATTATTTTTGAAATAATAACTAATAGGGTGTTCTAAATGGTCAGCAAATAAGATATCATCCATACGTTCAAGGAAGAATGGAACAAATTCTCCCCAATGTCCGATAATCATATTTAAGTTAGGATGACGGTCAAAGACACCAGATAATACGAGGTGTATAGCGTGAATACCTACATCTACATGCCAACCGTAACCAAAACAAGCGAATGTAGCTGCAGTTACATCTGAATAATTACCTTTATAATAAGCTTGGTAGACATCGCTTTGAACTGGAGAAGGATGTAAGTAAATAGGTACATTTAATGCTTCAGCTGTTGCAAATAAATCATCGTATTGATCTTGATCTAGGAAGCCATTTTTAGGATGTCCCATAATTAATGCACCTTTAAAACCTAATTCTTTAATGCAACGTTTGAATTCTTCAACTGCTGCTTGAGGTTCGTTGATAGGTAATGTGGCAAATCCAACAAATCTATCTGGATGTTCGTTAACATATTTTGCTAATGTATCATTGGCTTGTTGACATAGTTCGATGGCACGCGAACCTTCTAAATTGGAAGGTGCACCATTACCATATGACAATACTTGCATTTCAACATCATGTTCATCCATAAATTTGATACGCTCATCATGTTTTGTAATATCATCTGCATTCGTAAAGCCTGATTTTTGTTCTAGACCTTTTAGCATGGTTTGCATTGGAACACCGTTAGAGTCTGAAGACATATACTTCATTGTTTCTTTCTGAATGTCATCAACGACGTAATGTTCTTCAAAATTAATACTTTTCACTTGAAATCCTCCAGAGATTGATAAAACTAATTTTTTGTGATTATTATGTGCGATTTACATTTAATGCACTACGTTTTTCCCATTAAAGATAGAAACAAACACATGCAAAATTACCAAGGCATTGGGCCGTCACCGTCGATAAATGTGCCAGTTGGACCATCAGCATTGATTGTGGCGAGTTCAACAATTGGTTTGACGCCTTCTGATGCTGGTTTAGAGTTGTTGCTGAAGTCTCCAACCAAATCAGTGTTAGTTGAACCTGGGTCTGCAGCATTAATTTGCATGTGTGGAAGACCTTTAGAATATTGTAAAGTCAACATTGTCACCGCTGATTTTGAAGAACAATAAGCGAGGGAATTTACTTTTGATTCAGCTTTATCAGGATTTGTCACCATACCGAATGAACCTAAACCACTGCTTACATTAACGACTACAGGCTGTTGTGATTGCTCTAGTAATGGGATAAATGTATTCATCATTCGAACGATACCGAAGACATTTGTGTTATAAACTTTTTCAACATCTTCTACAGTTATGTCGGCTACTTTGGCAAATCCGCCTGAAATACCAGCATTATTAATAAGTACATCGACACGTCCTTCTTTTTCGGAAAGGGTTTTGAAAGCTTGTTGAACTGACTCATCATCGCTAACATCAAGTTGTACGTAATCAACACCTAATTCTTTAGAAGCTTTTTGACCACGTTCTTCATTTCTTGATCCAATATAAACTTTATAGCCTTTCGCTTTTAATTCTTTAGCTGCCTCATATCCTAAACCTTTATTTCCACCAGTAATTAACGTTACTCTATCCATTTCAAACACCTCGATTAATTTAAATATAGTCTAATTAAGTTATCTCTAATTTCGTTATTTGAAAGTTGTCTTTTACTTCTTTGAATTTCATAAGCCTTTGTAGATAAAGACTTTAATAGCATATCCGTTTTGAATGTAGCCCATCTTTTCTCATGACCGTCATGAAATAAATCATAATAGAAATCGAATAAGTCAGAGAAAAATTGGCTATGATGAAATTGAGTCTTAGTATTACTTTCCTCAATACAATTTAATAAATCACTATTTTCAAATTTAAATTTAAGAAAAACATCTAGGGATTGTTTCATAATCTCTTCTTTAGAATGAGAAGTCGAGGCTACACGCTTCATTTGATGGATAATTTCATCAAAATCATGTTCGATAATGTGATAGCATAAATCACTTTTATCTTTAAAATGACGATAAAGCGTACCCATACCAATTCCTAGTTCTTTAGAAATTCTATTCATGCTGACGGTATCAACACCATGTTTTTTAAATAACTCAATGGCTTTTTCTTCTATGCGTTGACGATTTTCTAAAGCATCTTTTCGCAATACATTCACCTTCTTAATTAATAATTATTGACAAACGGATAATGCTCCGTTTATTATAAGTCATGCTAAATACGAAATCAAATAAGAGACTATATAACAATGAAATTATACGAAAGTGAGTGATTGACTCATGTCATTAAATAAAGAACAAAGACGTATCACTGCTATAGAATTACAAGAACATTTCAATGAATCGACGTTAAGTATGGAAGATATTGCAAATAAAATGAGTATTTCAGTAGAAGAAGTGGAAAAGGTATTGAACATGAATGCACCAAATGGATTCTTTGGTAATCAACTTCAAAGATTTATTCATCTCGTTTGGGATATTCGTGATGTAATCAAT
Organism: Staphylococcus sp. HMSC036D05; assembly: GCF_001836225.1. Taxonomy (NCBI): domain Bacteria; kingdom Bacillati; phylum Bacillota; class Bacilli; order Caryophanales; family Staphylococcaceae; genus Staphylococcus; species Staphylococcus sp. HMSC036D05. The sequence continues at coordinate 152,652 of NZ_KV827773.1, forward strand.
TCGAATATTAAAGAAAATGGAGATACGCCTGAAGAATATACTTATTTAAAAGGTGAAAAAGAAGATTATTGGTTTTTACAATAGGAGAGAGATAAAATGACAAAAAGTATTTTAGTAATTGGAGCAACTGGTAAACAAGGTAACGCTGTTGTGAAACAATTGTTAGAAGATGGTTGGCATGTGCGTGCTTTTACAAGAAATAAAAATAATGAGAAATTAACGTCTATTAAGAATGAGCATCTTGAAATCTTCGAGGGAGATTTAAGCAACGAAGATAGTTTGGCTCAAGCAATGCAAGATCAGTATGGATTGTATAGTGTACAGCCAATTATTCCGGATAATGTTGAAGAAGAGTTAAGACAAGGTGAAATGATTATTGATACGGCCGAAAGACAAGGGATCAATTATGTAGTTTATAGTACGGCTGGTGGAGTGAACCGCGATAGAACTGGCCCGCATTTTGAAGCTTTAGCCCAATTGGAAAATAAAATCAAAGCATCACGTTTAAATTTTACAATTATCAAACCTTCATTCTTTATGGATAATTTCTTAAGAATCACTAAAGTAGAAAATGGAGAAATTAAAATACCAGAGTTTATTAATCCAAATGTGAAATTTGCAATGATTTCTTCCATTGATATTGCTAAAATTGCATCCACATTATTCGAAGATGCAGAATCATACAATCATCAAGAATTAGAAATTGCTTCTGATGAACTTACTTTAAATGAAGTAGTGAAAACATTTGCGACGGTGACAGGCAAACCTACAGAAATTGAAGGGGCATTTACAAGTGGTACTGCTGAGAGAAGTTGGCTTGAAGAAAAAGGATATGTTATTGATTTTGTACAAATGGAACGTATCAACCCAACGCGTTTAACACTCGATAAATGGATTGTCGAAGTAGATTTTTAGACTTTCTGTTAATCATCAAATTTAAGAGGTGAAGATATGATGCATTCAATGTGGTTTAATTTAAATGTTAAAGATTTAGACCGTAGTGAGCAATTTTTTAAAACATTAGGATTTGAAATTAATAAAAATCCTGACATGTTAGATAAGATGGTAGGTATTTCGATTGGTCAAACCATTGTGATATTAATAGAAAATAATCATTTCGAATCTGTATCACATCAAGAAGTTGACGCGCATCCTAATGAAGTAATGATTTCATTAGGGGTGAAAGAAAATAAAGAAGTGGACGAATTAGTAGAGAAAGTAGAGTCTGCAGGGGGAACGATTATCGATTCACCAGGAGTAAAGCAGGGTTATTATGGAGCAATGTTCGCTGATCCAGACGGACATAAATTTAACTTTCTAGTTTGTTAGTTAAATTAATTTTATAAAGTATATCAATTAATATGCGCCCCAATATTAGAATGAAATTTAATATTGGGGTGCATTTTTAATAAAAAAAGTTATCGTGAAGACGTTTTTTTATCTTTATATAGATTCATATAAATGATAGAAATGATGATTAAAATTGCGCCGGTTATGAATTTAGGCGTCAATGGTAAGGGGAAAAATGGAAAAGAAAAAATAAACACAAATATAGGATTGAGGGTTCTTATAATATTCGCTTCACGAAACGAAATATATTTTAGTCCTTCATAAAATAATAAGAGTCCTATTACACCACTACACAAAGCAGAAAGTAAAATAGAGAATAAACCTATACCTATATGTATGGTATGTAAATGATTAGTCACAATTAATATGATACCTAGCAATAAAGTAGAAGTCGCCTGATTGTATAGCAGGGTGGTTTGGAATCTATGTCTTTGACGGTCTTTTTAGCTAACATATTCGTTAACGCAAAAAAGAATGTATAAGATAAAGCAGCAATCACACCTAATATACTGTTAAAATCACCTGAAAAATGAGTGATTAAAAATGAACCTATGATAGCAAACGCAATAGGAAGTGCATCATGTTTGGATAACTTTTCATTTAGAAAGAGTACTGAAAGAAATAACGCAAATATAATATAAAATCTTCCTAATAATCCTACGCTAACTGGATCTAACACACTTAAACTTACATATTGAAGTAAAATGCCTATTGTATTAGTAATACCTAATAACCATATAAACTTATTGTGATGTATTTTAATTTTACTTTTAGCAAGTAATACAGTTATTAATAATATTAAAGTTGAAAACAAAGCATTTAAAAAACTCGCTTGAATGGGCGACAAATCATTGAGTGAAACTTTATTTAATATGGGCGTTAAAGACATGATAGCTACGGAAATGATATTAAATAAATAACCTTTTTTAGCATTATTCATGACGCGCCTCTAAATATTTAAATATTTCTTCATATAATCCATCTTGAAAAGATAATAAATCTTTATCTAATGGTTCTTTCGTAAGTATTCTTTCAGTAGTTTCTGATCCTTTAGGAATATCTTTAAAATAGTTTACTTCGGCTTTCACAATTGTAGTAGTATGACCATTTGGTAGTATATAGTAACCTAAATAGTCTATATCACTTTCATTGATGACAGCGCCAGATTCCTCATAAGCTTCTCTGATAGCTGTCTCATTCATCGTTTCATTATGATCAACCTTACCTCCTGTTAATTCCCATGCTCTTTTTTTATTTTTAACAAAAACGAATTGGCCTTGATAGGTTAAGACAATTAACACAGAATCATAGTCCGGTACTGTCTTATTAAATTGAAGATTGATTCGATCAATATTCATTTTCTTGAACCTCCTTTAAAAAGTAATCCATAACTTATGCTAGCCAACACATATATTATTAAATATTTATATAATAATAAATTTAACATAATCTTCATTCGTTGAGAATGAAACTTGTCTATTATATATTTGTGACATTTGGCTTTATACAAAAAATATTTGTATAAAAATTCTAGCAATATATTAAGAAAGTCTAAGAGAAATAACGAAGTATAGTTATGAATAATTCTATGCTGATTATTAGTAAATGAAAGTGCTATACACTTACGTGAGAAATTCTAAAGATGAACTACGAGTGTTATTGCAAGACTCCTAGTGGATAAGAAAGTGTCGAGTGACTACAGGCACGAGCCTTTCCCACAGAAAAGCGCAACAACAAAAATGAGTAAATGTGCATTTGAGAATTTCTATAAACTGTATAAAAGGAGAAATGTACAGAAAAAGAGGCTATTCTCAAAGTCAAAACTTTAAGAACAGCCTAAGTCTTGTTGATGACAATTTATTTTTCTTGAATATTGCCATATTCTTCACGTAATTCGTAAACTTTGTCTGGTGTAACATCTTGACCAAGTGGGTCTAAAACTTTCATTGTTGAAAATGTTGTAAGTACTTGTCCACGAATCATTTTCAAATATTCTTGTCTTAATTGATGTTGTTCTTGTTTTTCTTCAATACTTAAACTTTCAACTTTTTCTTTATTTGCTAATTGATTAATTCTATCTAATAATTTCATAAATGAATATCCTCCTTATTTTCCAGGGTTCAAACAACAGTTATCATCTATACAACACATGTTGTTTAAATTCAATATACGCTCATGGATGTTCTTTTACAACCAACATGCTCATATTAAAAGTTGCTTAAGCAACATATAATCATATGTGTTGTTTAAATGTATTAAAAAATAAAAAACCACTCACAATGTGTGAGTAGTGGTTGTAAGCAAATAAAATTTAAAGTTGTGTAATATGTTGAATGAGGAAAGGAAGATTTTTCTTAATAAATGTTTCTGGCGTGAGTTTGCTTGTTTCTAACCAATGCTTAGCCAATCCACAAACACCTGCTGCTAAGAAACTTGCGCTATTTACCAGTATCTCTCGTTCATGACTAGGGAAACTATTTTCAAGCATAATAGTGAAAATATCCTCCAGTTCATTATTGATACGTTTATGCGCTTGATTACAGAATTCTTCACTGTTCATTTCGCAAGAATCTTGAACTTCAACCATATAATAGGCAATAGAAATAAATATATTAGAAAGAATTTCCTCATTAATTACTTCTGAAATATTTAAAGTATCGTTTAAATCCTTAAGAATAGTTACAGATAGTGTGTAATCGAGAATATCATATTTATCTGTAAAATGCGCATAGAATGTCGCTCTATTCACTGTCGCTTCATCGGTGATATCTTTAACACTTACTTGAGATAATTTCTTTTCTCTTGATACTTTTTGAAAGGCATTAACAAGTAATTTTTTAGTTCTGATAATACGAGGATCAATTTTAGTAGCGTCCATGTTTTCACCTACCTAACACATGTTGTTTAACTTAATTAAATTATCTTCTCTAAATAGGCAGATGTCAACGAAGGAGATTCGATGAATACATAAGTATTTGATTGTTTTTAATTATTTAGGGTATTATAAAAATTACAAGAATAAATGATTTGATTTTGAGAAGAATTGTTTATTAGATAAAAAGGGGTATCTAATTATACATTAACATTCAGACATAAATATACTCCACGAAATGGAGAAGAATGAAGTTATGGCAGATAAGCTGCAAAGAGAATTAAGTAATAGGCATATTCAATTGATTGCAATTGGAGGCGCTATTGGGACTGGGTTATTCCTAGGTGCAGGTGCATCAATTCATTTAGCAGGACCTTCTATATTACTGACATATATTATAGTTGGTTTTATATTATTTATGTTTATGAGAGCAATGGGAGAATTGCTTTTATCTAATTTAGGATTTAAATCTTTTGGGGATATTGCGCATCACCATATAGGTTCTATGGCAGGATTCATGGTCGGTTGGACATATTGGTTAACTTGGATTATTTCTGGTATGGCAGAAGTGACTGCTGTAGCAAAATATGTTGACTTTTGGTATCCAGAAATGCCGAACTGGATTACAGCTGCGGCTACAATATTAATTTTAGTTGCTTTAAACCTATTTAGTGCAAAGTTATTTGGAGAGTTAGAATTCTGGCTATCAATTATTAAAGTCATCACGATTTTTGCGTTAATCATTATTGGTATCGTTATGATTGTGTTTGCGATGAAGACACAATATGGTCCAGCAACAGTAACTAACATTTGGAAGGAAGGTGGCTTCTTCCCGAATGGTGCTTCTGGATTTTTCATGTCATTCCAAATGGCAATCTTCTCGTTTATTGGAATTGAGTTAATAGGTATTACAGCAGGTGAGACAAAGGATCCACATACGACGATTCCTCAAGCAATTAATAATGTACCTTTCAGAATATTAATTTTCTACATTGGTTCGTTAGTTGTGATTATGTCAGTCGTACCATGGGATAAATTAAATCCTGATGACAGTCCATATGTAAAATTATTTGGACTTATTGGTATTCCATTTGCTGCAGGAATTATTAACTTTGTTGTATTAACTGCAGCTGCATCATCATGTAACAGTGGGATTTTTGCAAATAGTCGTACAATGTTTGGATTAGCAGGAAGAAAGCAGGGACCAGCGTTCTTACACAAGACAAATAAAAATGGCGTTCCATACTACGCAATTCTTGTGACTTGTGGATTATTAAGTATCTCAGTTATTTTAAATGCAATTTTTAAAGACGCAACGAAAGTATTCGTTCAAATCACTACATTTTCAACTGTATTAAATATCTTAATATGGGCAGTAATTATGATTGCATATCTTGGATTCTTGAAGCATAATCCAGAGTTGCATAAGGAAAGTAATTATAGAATGCCAGGCGGTAAATACATGGCTTATGGTATTTTAGTATTCTTTGCTTTCATTTTTGTGATTTTACTTATTAATAGTAGTACGCGTTTAGCAGTCCTTTCTATACCTGTATGGATTGGCGTATTATTCCTAATGTATCAAAAATATAAAAAAGAATCTCGTAAAACAGAGATTCCTACAGAAACTGAAGAAGACGTAGAAGAAGCATAATATTAATTGATAAATAAATTAAGACAATATAAAACAAAATCCCTAGTAGCGTTTTTGGGCTGACCGAATTCTCTACTAGGGATTTCTATATGTTTAGATTATTCTATCTTGAATTTTCGGCTCTATACTAAATAGGACCAATTTTTCTATTGTCATTAATGATGAATTTTAGATTTTCACGGACTAGATTGTATTACAAGTTACCCAGATTATTAAATAATTCGCTTTCTAGATAGTATTTTCTAAATTTGTAAAATTTATCCAAAAATAATTATCTAAATTTTCAGAAAAATATGATATACTATTGTTCATAGTCTTGAGAAGCGTGTATGAATTTTATTAGATATCCCTCTAAGTTTATTGCATCAAAGAATCATTTAATTGACTCATACATTGCCTATCAAGACTTCTGTTTTATATACATATTGATTACTTAGCATATTGGGAGGTTTAAGTCATGTCAGCGATTAGAAATATTGACGGACCAAAGGATTTTATTTTTAGAGTTTTATCAGGGGTAGCGATTGGGATTGTCGCGGTACTCGTTCCAAACGCCATTTTGGGAGAAATTTTCAAGTATTTTATGCAATATCATCCTATTTTTAAAACTTTATTAGGAGTCGTACAAGCCATCCAATTTACTGTACCAGCGCTTATTGGTGCGCTTATCGCAATGAAATTTAATCTAACACCTTTAGCTATCGCCGTCGTTGCGAGTGCGTCGTATGTTGGAAGTGGCGCAGCTCAATTTAAAAACGGTGCATGGGTCATCGCAGGTATAGGGGACCTTATTAATACGATGATTACAGCAGCAATCGCAGTGTTATTGATTTTACTTGTAGAAGAACGTGTAGGTAGTATGGCACTGATTGTTTTTCCAACAATTATTGGTGGATTGTCTGCCACTATAGGTGTATTTACGTTACCATATGTAAGATTGATTACAACCGGGATAGGAAATATGCTGAACAGCTTTACTGAATTGCAACCGGTACTAATGAGTATGCTTATTTCGACGGTCTTCAGTTTTATTATCATATCACCATTATCAACGGTAGCTATTGCAATGGCTATTGGTTTATCGGGAATTGCAGCGGGTTCTGCGTCAATCGGTATTGCTGCAACAGAAGCGGTTCTTCTAATTGGAACAAGCCAAGTCAATCGCTTAGGTATTCCACTTTCTATTTTCTTTGGTGGAGTGAAAATGATGATGCCAAATATGGTGAAATACCCTGTTATTATGGTACCTATTTTTATTACAGCAGCTTTATCAGGTATTGCCTCAGGAGTGATTGGTATTGGAGGAACAAAGGAATCGGCAGGTTTTGGATTTATAGGAATGGTAGGGCCAATTAATGCATTCAAATTTATGCACGTTGATTCACCATGGCTAAGTGTATTACTTATTGTCGTTGCCTTCTTTGTTGTACCATTTTTAGTTGCATGGATTTTAGATTTATTACTAAGAAAAGTCATTCGCTTATATTCAAATGACATATTTAAATTTATGGGATGAAAATGAGCATCCTGAACTGTAGACTAACTTATAGATTAGTTGTTATATCAATACTTCGTATTGCTTAGCTCCCTTGC
>NZ_KV827773.1:160220-173559 GCF_001836225.1 Staphylococcus sp. HMSC036D05
TATTCCTGCAGGCGTGTCGCCATCAATACTGCGTATTTGTATTAAGAATAAAATTTTATCCAACCACATTTTCGTATGTATTCATATAATTAAATAAGACTTTTTGATTGGCAAATGGTTGTCTACAGTTTTTACTCTTCAATGTTTAAGGCATTGGAGAGTTTTTTATGTGCTAAAATTAACAATGATAGAGTTGCTTTTTGAATGTATCAACAATAAAGGGTGAAACGATGTCATATAATATAGAAGCATTGCAATTAAAAGTAGCACAATTAAGCAGAAAGACACACGAATTAGGTATTCCTCTCATGATATTATTCGAAGGTGTGCCAGCTTCAGGTAAGACGCGCTTATCTAATGAATTATTACTTAACCTAGATGCTAAGTATACCGATTTTATAGCTACTAAATCACCAGAAGCTCATGATTTGAGATATCAATTTCTGCAAAAGTACTGGAATACATTACCACAGAAAGGTAATATCAATATTTATTTTAGAAGTTGGTATTCACATTATCTCGACTATAAAGAGAATCAAATTAAACAGAATCAATATTCGAATTACGATGTTTTGATTAGACAAATTGATGATTTTGAAAATATGTTAAAAAAAGATAATTACGAAATCATTAAATTTTTCATCGAAATCAATGAAGAAAAGCGTCAAGAACATATTGAACAAACAAAAGAAAATCCATTAATGAAATGGAAAGTACAAGAGTATGAGAAAGTTATACCTCAAGACATTTACATAAGTGAAATGCGACAAATAATAAATGATAGTGATGATTGGAAGGTCATTGATTATACTGAAAGAAAGCAAGCAATCGAAAATATGTATCTACATATAATAGAAAGATTAGAATCTGCCATAGACAACTTTCAAACTCATGAAAGCGTTATCGATGGGAAATTTAATAAAAACTTTTCTACATCATTATTCGATATAGAAGTACCTAAAATTCATAAAGAAGAATATAAAGACCAAATTGAAACATTACAAAAGCGGATGAGAGAACTCCAATTTGCATTATATGAACGTAAAATACCATTAGTTTTAGTATTTGAGGGCATGGATGCAGCAGGTAAAGGTGGAAATATCAAACGTATAAGGGAGAAACTCGACCCAACAGGATATCAAGTTCATGGGATAAGTGCACCGACTGATGTTGAAAAGAATCATCACTATTTATGGAGATTTGCAAAAGAAATGCCAAAATCAGGGCATGTAGAAATATTTGATCGTAGTTGGTACGGAAGAGTTCTTGTTGAGCGAGTTGAAGGATTTGCTGAACAGACAGAATGGAAACGGGCTTACAAGGAAATTAATCAGTTTGAACAAATGTGGACAGATGAAGGAGCTTTAATTATCAAGTTTTTCTTATGTTTAGATAAAAAAGAGCAGTTAAAGCGATTTAAAGATAGAGAAAAGAATCCATATAAACAATGGAAAATTACAGATGAAGATTGGCGAAATAGAGAAAAATGGGATTTATACTTAGAAGCGAGTTACGATATGATTAAGCACACAAATATGAATGAAGCGCCATGGCACGTTATACCAGCAGATCATAAAAAGACAAGTCGTATTAAAGTACTACAAACAATCATTAATAGATGTGAAGAAGTGCTGTAAAACGATATCATGGATTTAATATCAAGATGATTTTCAAGGATTTTCTTTTTGAAAGTCATCTTTTTTTAGATGAATTGAGCAAAATTAGATTATAGAATTATTACGGTAGTGTAACAAAGTTGAAATCTGTAATATTACAGATAACTTAATAGTTGAGTCAAACCTATTAAAAAACTGATGTAAAACCACAAATATCGATGAAATTTTAAACGATTATTAAGGAATTATATGTTACAAAGCGATACATAAATATTTCAAGATTACAAAACTAAGTATGTATTGTAATTTTTTGTAAGGAACGTGTAATATACAAATGCATTTTTTATGGTATAGTGAATACCGTCAAAAGTTAACAAAAAACATTTTCAATATCGCACAACGAAATTTAAACACTAAGAATATAATTTACAAATTTTAATTTTAAAACATATCTGGAGGATTTTATATTATGAAAAAGACAGTTATCTCTACATCATTAGCTTTATCTTTAGGAGTTGCAGGTTTTGCATTAACAGGTCACGAAGCACACGCTTCTGAAGCTACAAACGTAGATCAAGCTCACTTAGCTGATTTAGCTCAAAACCACCCTGATCAATTAAATGCTAAACCAGTTCAAGCTGGCGCATACGATATTCATTTCGTAAACAATGGTTTCGAATACAACTTCACTTCTAATGGTACTAACTGGTCATGGAGTTACCAAGCAGCTGGTTCTCAATCTTCATCAGCTGACTACACTCAATCATACAACCAAGAAAGTTCAAACCAATCAGTAAGTTCTAATACACAATCAAGTAACACTAATGTTGAAGCTGTTTCAGCGCCAACTACTAGTCACCATAACTACAGCACTTCAACTACTTCATACTCTGCACCATCTTCAAGCTCAGCTTCAACTGGTGGATCAGTTAAAGCTCAATTCTTAGCTGCTGGTGGTACTGAAGCTGCTTGGAATGCTATCGTAATGCCAGAATCAGGCGGTAATCCTAACGCAGTAAACCCAGCTGGTTACAGAGGTTTAGGTCAAACTATGGAATCATGGGGTACTGGTTCAGTAGCTTCTCAAACTAAAGGTATGATTAACTACGCTAACAGTCGTTACGGTTCATTATCAAATGCAATTGATTTCCGCGCTAGCCACGGTTGGTGGTAAGATTTAATTTATAACTGGATAGCACAATCGAGTTATAAATGTTAGAGGATGACATCAGTCATCCTCTTTTTTTATGCAATTTTTTAATTGTGTTGAATAAAGTAACTTAAGCGTTTCATGCCTTATATCGAAGGGAATATAAACGAATAACTATCAATCGGTTTCTGTATCTTTTAAAGAAAGCTGTGAAATGATGAAGAACATTAAAAAGTTAGCTCAATTAGTGATTTTACATAGTGTTTTCTGGTTTTCAGTACAGATGAGTATCGCACAATTGGGGACTCGCATACCGTTACGCTTCTTTGATAAGAATGCGCACTTTTTTCGTCCTTTTCAATGGGAAAAAGGTGGTCAAATTTGGGGCGATACACTCCAAATAAGTAAGTGGAAAAAATTGATCCCTGAAGGTACAAAACTCAATAACGCGATTTATGATAAAAGTTATTTAACTAATAATATAGAAGAAACACGTCATTTATTATTGGAAATGAGAAGAGCCGAATTGGTTCATTGGTTATCAATGGTTCCTCTGATTGTGTTCATTAAGACACCTAAATACATAAAATATATCAATTTGTTGTATGTCGTATTTAGTCATGTACCTATCATTATTGTTCAGAGATATAATCGACCGAGAATTGAACGATTCATTCGTTTAGTTGAAAAGCGAGGGAAGAAATGATGACAAAGTCAGTTATTGTTATAGGTGGCGGATTAGGTGGTATAGCTGCTGCAATACGAATGGCTCAAAGTGGTTTCAACGTGAAATTATTTGAACAAAATAATCATATTGGTGGTAAAGTCAATCGCTTAGATGAAAGTGGGTTTGGTTTCGATTTAGGACCGTCGATATTAACGATGCCTTATATCTTTGAGAAATTATTTAATTACAGTGATAAAAAGATGTCAGATTATGTCGAAATTGAACGTTTACCATTGCAGTGGAGAAATTTCTTTCCAAATGGTGAAACGATTGATCTATATGAAAATAATGAAGCTACAGTATTAAACAACGTGCAATTGAATGAGAAGGATAAAGCAGAACTTGATCGATATTTTAAATACACTGAACGTATTCATCGTTTTACGGAAAAGGGGTACTTTAATCAAGGTCTTGATACATTACCTGAAATATTAAAATATCATGGACCATTGAAAGCGTTACATGGTTTTGATTACTTTTCAACGATGCAACAGGCCATTCATCGATATATTTCAAATCCGAGATTAAGAGAAATATTGGGTTATTTCATTAAATATGTAGGTTCATCATCTTATGATGCGCCAGCTGTGCTTTCAATGTTATTTCATATGCAACAAGAACAAGGATTATGGTATGTCAAAGGAGGCATACACCACTTGGCTCAAGCATTAGAGCAACTTGCGATTGAAGAAGGCGTAGAGATTCATACGGGAACATCTGTGAACAATATTAAAACGTATCATCATAATGTCACTGGTGTACGTCTTGCTAATGGTGACCTCGTTGAGGCTGATTACATTATTTCGAACATGGAAGTCATTCCGACATACAAATATTTGCTTCATTTTAGTCAACAAAAGATCGATCAACTTGAAAAGACATATGAACCAGCGAGTTCAGGGTATGTGATGCATTTAGGTGTCAATCGATCATACCCTCAATTGGCACATCATAACTTTTTCTTTTCCGACGATTCTAAACGAAATTATGATGAAGTCTTTCATCAAAAAGTATTGCCACAAGACCCTACCATCTATCTTGTGAATTCGAACAAAACTGATTTACAACAAGCACCTGATGGGTTTGAAAATATTAAAGTATTACCGCATATTCCATATATTCAAGATAACCCCTTTAAAAAGGAAGACTATGAAGCGTTTAAAACACGTGTATTAATAAAATTAGAAAAAATGGGCCTCACTGATTTAAGAAAGCATATGATTTATGAAGATATTTGGACGCCAGAAGATATTCGCCAACACTATCATTCTCATAGAGGTGCCATTTATGGTGTGGTGGCTGATAAAAAGAAAAACAAAGGCTTCAAATTCCCTAAGCATAGCAATTATTTCGATAATCTCTTCTTTGTAGGAGGATCAGTAAATCCTGGTGGAGGAATGCCAATGGTGACATTAAGTGCACTTCAAGTCGCTGATAAAATTAATGCAATTGAAGCTCAGAAGGAGTGATCGTAGTTGAAAATGATACAATTCATACTTACTATATTATCTACGATTTCACTCATATGTGGTCGACTTATATTTAATCAAAGACATCGATTACTATCATCGCAAAACCGTATCATTCATAGTAATGAAGTAACAATTATTATCCCCGCGAGAAATGAAGAACGTCGGCTACCTCATTTGCTTCAATCATTGCAAGGGCAACAAGGTATTTATGAAGTGATTGTGATGGATGATGGTTCTAAGGATAACACAAAAGAGATTGCACAAACGTTTGGTGCGACAGTTTACGAAATAGAACAGAATCTTGATAGACAATGGTTTGGTAAATCCCATGCCTGTTATCAAGGTGCTACAAATGCACAATCAGAGCTATTAATGTTTGTAGATGCAGATGTAACGTTTGGTCATCCCCATGCGATTGAAAAGATATTAAATACGTATCGCAAACAACATAACCATGGATTACTCAGTGTTCAACCTTTTCATGAAACGGGTAAGTTTTATGAGAGTTTATCAGCAATTTTTAATTTGATGACGGTTGTCGGGGTGAACCAGTTCTCAAGTTTAGCTCGTCAATCTAATAACGATATTGCTTTTGGTCCTGTTACATTAATGCATCGAGATGATTATTTTAAAACGGATGGACATAAAAATGCACAGCATTCAATTATTGAAGGTTTTGCTTTAGGTGAAAAGTTTGAAAGTGTACAATTACCTGTAACGATTTACGAGGGTGGAAACGATGTTAAATTTCGGATGTATGAAGCGGGTATTCAATCGCTTATACAGGGGTGGACGAAACATTTTTCAGTAGGGGCAAATAAAACACAACCGCAAATCATGTTAGCTATTGTTATGTGGTTAATGGGTTCAATCACGTCCACTCTAGCGTTATTGATAAGTGTATTTGCCAAACCTGCATCAAGAATTGTGTCTTTCCTATTCTATGTTTTATACACGTGCCAATTTGTACTATTACATCGAAGAGTAGGCGCTTTCTCAATGTTATTGCTCATATTACATCCGGTTTTATTTATCTTTTTCATATTTATCTTCGCAAATTCTTGGCGACATACACATTTTTCTAAAAAGGTCGAATGGAAAGGTCGTTCATTTAAAATAAATTAAAAAGTAAACAAATCTCATAACAATTAGGAGGAGAATCATGACAACGAATGAAGAAAATTTTAAATATTGTCATCAAATTATGAAAGAACATTCTAAAAGCTTTTCGTATGCCTTTGACTTCTTGCCTGAACAAGAACGTCAAGCAGTATGGGTGATATATGCAGTATGTCGAATTATAGATGACAGTATTGATGTGCATGAAAATCCTCAAATACTAAAAGATATTCATGAAGATATTTCATATATTGAAAACACAAGTGATATCAGCCATCACGAATTTAAAAGTAATCAATCTATTATGGTAGCACTATATGTTGTTTCACAACACTACACGATTGAGTACCAATCATTTTATAACCTGATTCAAAGTGTTTATGAAGATCAGAACTTTGAAATGTTTGAAACGGACGAAGCACTTTTAAATTATTGCTATGGAGTTGCAGGAACAGTGGGTGAGGTGCTAACGCCTGTACTAGCTCAGTCACCGAATAAGGAGACGTATGCTACCGCACGTAAATTAGGCGAAGCGTTGCAAATTACTAATATTTTACGTGATGTAGGTGAGGATTTTGAGAATGGCAGAATTTACTTTAGTGAAAGTAGTCTTGCGCGCTTTGATGTCTCCATTGAAAATGAATTCAACCATCGCATTTCAAATCAATATATTGATTTATGGGAATATTTTGCAGCAATCGCAGAAGATGATTATGAAATAGCGTTGTCGAATATTGACACTTTTAATAAAGAAGCCCAACCCATTATAGAATTAGCAGCAGTGATATATCGCGCTATTTTAGATGAAGTAAGAAAAGCGTCTTATACTTTACATCGTCGTGTCTACGTTTCAAAGCTTAATAAAGCGAAATTATATAGAAAGATTAAAAATAAATATCAGTTATAGGTGGAATGTGGTATGAATATTGCTGTGATAGGTGCAGGTGTCACTGGCTTAGCAGCGGCAGCTAGACTTGCTTCTCAAGGAAATCGTGTAACCATCTTTGAAAAGAATAATCGTATAGGCGGGCGAATGAGTCAATTCACGAAAGATGGTTTTACGTTTGATATGGGGCCATCTATTGTGATGATTCCAGAAGTATAAAGAGCAGTATTTGAAGAATGCGGTAAAAATTTTGAAGATTATGTGGAAATGAAACAGTTGCCATATATCTATGATGTATATTTTGGGAAAAATGATAAAGTACGCGTACCGACAGATTTAGCAGAGTTACAAGAAACGCTAGAAAGTATTGAACCTGGTACTACGCATGGCTTTATGTCATTTTTAACGGATGTTTATCAACGTTATGAAATTGCGCGTTATCATTTTCTAGAGAAAACATACAGAAAGACTTCAGATTTCTATAATTTGGAATCCATCATTCAAGGTTTGAAATTAAAAACGTTAAATAATGCTGATAATTTAATAGAAAATTATATTGATAATGAACGTATTCAAAAATTACTGGCATTCCAAATGCTATATATCGGCATCGATCCCAAACGAGGCCCTTCATTATATTCGATTATTCCAATGGTCGAAATGATGTTTGGCGTCCACTTTATTAAGGGTGGCATGTATGGCATGACGCAGGGTTTAGTTCAATTAAATAAAGATTTAGGCGTTGAAATACAGCTCAATGCTCAGATAGATGAAATCATCATTGATCCTAAGTATAAACAAGCGGATGGCGTGAGAGTCAATGGCTTAGTGCAACGATTTGATAAAGTCCTGTGTACTGCAGATTTTCCTTATGCTGCAGAGAAGTTAATGCCGTCTCACTCTCCAGTTAAAAAATATAAACCTAGTAAAATTGAACGTTTAGATTATTCTTGTTCTGCATTTATGATGTATATCGGTATAGATAAAGATATTACTGATGAAGTCATGCTTCATAATGTGGTCTTTTCTAAGCGATTTCGACAAAACATTGATGAAATATTTGGCGGTAGGATATCAGAAGACCCATCGATTTACGTTTATGTGCCAGCAGTTGGAGATTCAAGTTTAGCGCCGAAAGGTAAGACTGGATTGTATATTCTAATGCCTACACCTGAACTGAAGACGGGTCAGATTAATTGGAAAGATGGATCAATCATTGAACAAGTAAAAGACATTATTTATCATCAATTAGAAACGATTGATGCGCTAGAAGACGTGAGATCACACGTTATTTCTGAAACTATATTTACGCCTATTGATTTTGAAAAGGAATACAACGCAAAATTTGGTACAGCGTTTGGTTTAATGCCTACATTAGCACAGAGTAATTATTATAGACCACCGAACGTTTCAAGAGATTACAAAGATTTATATTTTGCAGGAGCAAGCACGCATCCAGGAGCTGGTGTACCCATCGTGCTTACGAGTGCTAAGATTACAGTGAATGAAATGTTAAAAGATATTGAGAATGGTGTTTAAAGGGGAAGACTTTATCTACGGCCTCATTTATTTTACTACATTGACATGTTTGAGGAACTCACATTTGTGGGTTCTTATTTAAATTTAAAATATGAAGAGAAACAGTATATATAATGAGTGGGCAACTTTAAATTGATTCAGTTCAGAATATTGTAAATATTGACATAATTAAGGTTGTTGATAAAATTGAAGATAACATAAGGATGTAGATGAATTCGAGGGGGCTTATGATGGTTATTTCAGATAGACTTGCAGCAATTCCTGATAGTTATTTTGGTAAAACGATGGGGCGTAAAGTTGAACATGGACCTCTACCACTGATAAATATGGCAGTAGGGATTCCTGATGGTGAAACGCCCAAAGGCATTATCAATCATTTTTCAGAAGCATTACGTATCCCTGAAAATCAAAAATACGGTGCATTTCACGGTAAAGAACCATTTAAAGAAGCTATTGTGAATTTCTATCAACGACAATATGGCGTAACGTTGCACAAAGATGATGAAGTATGTATCTTGTATGGAACTAAAAATGGGCTCGTAGCATTGCCGACATGTATTGTGAATCCTGGAGAAACCGTACTTTTACCCGATCCAGGTTATACTGATTATCTAGCAGGTGTCATGCTGGCCGATGCGAAACCAGTGCCACTTGAACTTGAACCTCCTGACTATTTACCAGATTGGAATAAGATTGACCCACAAACTTTAAAGGAAACAAAATTAATTTATTTAACCTATCCAAATAATCCTACTGGTTCTACAGCCACACAATCAGTCTTTGATGAAGCAATTGAAAAATTTAAAGATACAGATACTAAAATTGTTCACGATTTCGCCTATAGTGCATTTGGATTTGATGCTAAAAATCCGAGCATTCTTGCCTCGAAACATGGTAAAGATGTGGCGATAGAAATCTTTTCATTATCTAAAGGGTATAATATGTCAGGTTTTAGAGTAGGTTTTGCAGTAGGGAATAAAGAGATGATTCAAGCTTTGAAAAAGTATCAAACACACACGAATGCAGGAATGTTCGGAGCACTGCAAGATGCTGCAACATATGCACTCAATCATTATGACGACTTTTTAGAAGAACAAAATGAAACGTTTAGAAAAAGACGTGATATGTTTGAAGCAAAACTAAAAGAGGCGAAGTTACCATTCGTTCATTCTAAAGGTGGGATTTACTCGTGGTTGCATACGCCGCCTGGATATAATAGCGAAGAATTTGAACAATATTTATTACAAGAGAAATCTATTCTAGTCGCACCAGGTATACCGTTTGGTGAAAATGGGAATGATTATGTCAGAATTTCTCTTGCATTAGATGACAAACAACTAGAAGAAGCAGCAGAAAGATTAACACAACTCGCAAATATGTATGACGTGTAAATGTCAATCAAATTAAAAAAGCATGGAGTGTGAGCGATAATTATATCGCATTTCACTCCATGCTTGATTATTTTAGTTTATTTAGCGTCATAACCTTGGTCTTCGATTGCTTCTTTCATTTGAGCAACGTTGACTTTTGAATCGTCGTATTCAACGCGAACATGCTTTTCATTTAAATTTACTTCTGCAGTATGAACGCCATTGAGTTTAGCTAAAGAAGATTCCACTGCATCTTTGCAATGTTCACAGCTTATTCCTTCTACTTGAATCGTTTCCTTTGTCATAAGTCCCACTCCTTATTGATTTTCCGCTTGTTTCTAATTACTATATTAAAACGCACTTGCAAATTTTGAAAGTAAAGTTTACTTAAAGCCTATAATTTCATATTTTTAAGACGAAGTGCATTTGTAACCACACTCACTGAACTTAATGCCATAGCAGCACCAGCAATCCATGGTGCGAGCAGGCCTAAGGCTGCAATTGGAATACCTGCGACATTATAACCAAATGCCCAGAATAAATTTTGACGTATATTGCGAATCGTCGCTTTACTCGCTTTGATCGCTTTAGGTAATAGTAATAAATCTCCGCCAAGTATAGTGATATCTGCAGCTTCAATTGCTACTTCTGTACCTGTGCCAATCGCAATTCCTATATCAGCTTTTACTAGGGCTGGTGCGTCATTGACACCATCACCAACCATTGCTACGTTTCTTCCTTCTTCTTGTAAAAGTGACACCTGTTCTGCTTTTTGTTCCGGTAACACTTCCGCGATAACTCGGTCAATACCAACCTCTTGAGCAATCGCTTGTGCGGTTTGTTTATTGTCTCCTGTAAGCATAACAACTTCAATATTCATGTTTTGTAACTCGGATACAGCTTGTTTTGCAGTATCTTTTACAGTATCAGCAACAGCAATGACGCCTTTAAGTTCTTGTTCAATCGCAATCATCATAGCAGTTTGACCTTGTCGTTCATGTTGAGCAAGTTTCTGTTCATTGTCTGTATCAATCGTGATATCAAAGTCATGCATTAATTTGCGATTACCAATTAATACGTGTGTTTCATTAATCATTGCTTCAATGCCATGTCCGGGTCTCGCATTGAATGATTCATTGTCCAATAAGGAGAGCCCTTTATCTTCAGCAAAAGTGACAATGGCTTCAGCGAGTGGATG
Organism: Staphylococcus sp. HMSC036D05; assembly: GCF_001836225.1. Classification (NCBI taxonomy): domain Bacteria; kingdom Bacillati; phylum Bacillota; class Bacilli; order Caryophanales; family Staphylococcaceae; genus Staphylococcus; species Staphylococcus sp. HMSC036D05. Next base: position 171,298 of record NZ_KV827773.1, read on the forward strand.
TTCAGATGCTTTCTCTGCACTCGCTAAAAGTTGAAGTGTCTCTAAATCACCAGCGTAGTCTGTAACTTTAGGTTTACCATTAGTAATTGTGCCCGTTTTATCTAATACAATCGTGTCAATATGATGCGTGCGTTCTACAAATTCGCCGCCTTTAAATAGAATACCATTTTCAGCAGCGCGGCCGGTACCTACCATAATAGATGTAGGCGTTGCTAGACCTAAAGCACATGGGCATGCTATGACGAGAACAGATATTGCAGCTAGTAATGCAGGTTCAAATTGACCTGTGTGCACGAATACAATCCACACAAGAAAAGTGACTATGGCAATACCCACTACAATAGGTACAAAATAGCCAGAAATGATGTCCGCTAGTCTTTGGATAGGCGCTTTAGAACTTTGGGCTTCTTCAACGACTTTGATAATATTTGATAAAGCAGTATCACGACCTACTTTAGTTGCTTTCACATACACTGACCCGTTCTTATTTAATGTTGAACCAATAACAGTATCTCCAATGACTTTTTCAACTGGCATAGATTCACCCGTCAACATAGATTCATCAATAGATGTGTTGCCCTTAATGACTTCACCATCAACAGGAATTTTCTCGCCTGGTTTAATGATTAAAGTATCACCCTCGATGACTTCACCAAGTGGTACCATGACTTCTTGATTGTTTCTTAATATACGCGCTTCTTTAGCTTGCAAATTTAATAACTCGCCAAGTGCATTCGTTGTTTGAGATTTAGCACGTGCTTCTAAATACTTTCCAAATAAGATTAAAGTAATTAAGATTGCGCTCGTTTCAAAATATAAATGAGGTTCATTTACGTGGTGAGTTATCCATTGAATCATTTCATAAAGACTGTAAAAATATGCAGCACTTGTTCCTACAGCGACTAATACATCCATATTTGCTGAGCCATTACGTAAGTTTTTATAAGCGCCCACGTAGAATTGCCAACCTATAATAAATTGAACAGGCGTAGCCAGAATGAATTGAAACCACGGATTCATCAGGATTGCTGGTAGATGAAGCGGAAGTAAATGAACAAACATCATAAGTAATAACGGTGCTGATAAGATAGCTGAAATAATTAATTTTGTGCGTTTTGCTTTGAGTTCTTGTTCTTTACGAGACATTTGTTGATTATCGTCATTGTTTATCGGTTCAGCGTCGTAACCCAATTTTTGAATACGTTGAATGATTCGATCCGTATTTATGGCATTAGGATAATAGGATACTAATGCTTGTTCCGTCGTTAAATTAACTGTAGCGTGTTGGATTCCTTCAGTTTTATTGAGGACTTTCTCTATACGATTGGAACACGCGGCACATGTCATCCCTGTGATGTCTAATTCTTGCTTTTCTGTTCTAACATCATAGCCTAACTTTTGTATTTCTGAGATAAATGATTTGGAATCATATTGATCAGCGTCATATTTGATCGTTGCTTTTTCTGTAGTGAGGTTAACTTGTGCTGAAACATCGTCAAGGCGATTAAGTTTTTTCTCAATACGGTTGGAGCATGCCGCACATGTCATTCCAGTAATATCTAGTGTGGTTGTTTTATGTGTCATAGGAACGCCTCCGTTTCTTTTCACAAGTTCAATGTACCCCCTATAGGTATATAAGTCAATCTCTTTGTTCAATAATATTGAAAATAAAAAACACGTACGTCATCGATAAGAAATACGCACGTGTTTAGCATTTATATTTAAGAAATTGAGTGAACAATCAAAAGATCAGGTATGTGAAATGGAAAATTGTTGAACGTTTATTTATTAGTATTGAAAATATAATGATTGTGATTTCAATTTCGGATCGTTGTTACGTTATTTAAATGTATTAGAAAAAGTCAGATGGCTTTAAATTTTCTAAGTCTAAATCTTTAAAGTTATTGAAGTTAAAGTTAGAGAAATCTTGAACAATTTCGCCACTTTTAGCTTGTTCGTAGTAATGGCCTGCTTCATTAAGGATATCGTGGTCTTGGAATGTTTTAATGATTCCTAAGATAATAAGGACTGAAATAACGCCTTTTAATAGTGTCTTCATATTTGGATGGCTCCTTTGTTTATTTCTTGAGATAGATTATACAAGACTTTTTTTGAAAACACATGCATCCATAGTATTGAAATCACATCAAACTTTAGAACTACTTCTTCCAAAGGAAGTTAGTAGTTCTTATGCAATAGACGAAGGCTATTATAAACCAAAGCCTTCAATTATTTCTTATTTTAAATCATATTTTTCCTCAA
>NZ_KV827773.1:173659-230047 GCF_001836225.1 Staphylococcus sp. HMSC036D05
TCTTATTTTAAATCATATTTTTCCTCAAAGCGATGTCGCTTTCTATATTCTCTGTATTTTTTATCATTATCAAAACGCTCTTTATATTTCATTTTTAACTCTGCATCTCCAGTTACTTTACCATCATCATTAACGTCATATTGATATGTATTATAGGGCTCATCTTTAAAAGTGACTTCAACATTATTTTCTTTAGTGTTCAACGTGAAAGCAGCTTCCTCTTTTTTTATTTTGTCTTCCCATCCTTTTTTCTTAAGAACACGGTGAACTTTTGCTTTGGTTTTAGCTTCTTCATAGCTTTGGTATTTAAAATAAATATGTTTACCTATATTAAAAATTAATGCTGGGCCAACGAATATAATAATAATGATGAAGGTTATAATTATATATTTTTTCTGCATTTTAAACTCCTTAAATAAGTGTTTTTACATCTTTAATATTTTGGAGAATTTAATAAAATAATACACTTTTATCATATGTTTTTTAATGAATCAGAGTCAAGCTCATAAGAGGAACCCCTTGTTGTTAGGGCCCAACCCCAACTTGCATTGCCCGTAGGATTTCTTGGGGAAATCCTCTGTGTTGGGGGCCCAACCCCAACTTGCATTGCCTGTAGGATTTCTTGAGGAAATCCTCTCTGTTAGGGTCCCGTGTTTGTTTTGGAGCTTATGTGGGAATGTGTTTTGTAAATGTAGAGGAGGTTGATTTTTGTGAGTTTATTGGATTTTCATAAGGAGATAAAAGGTTATACTCAGGATAGACAACCGGGGATTGAAGCGGATATGAATCCTAAACCAATTGCAGAGTTAGATGAATATAAAGCTGCAGGAAAGTTACAAGGTAAAGTAGCATTAATTACTGGCGGGGACTCTGGGATTGGTCGTTCAGTTGCAATCCTTTATGCGAAAGAGGGTGCAAACGTAGCGATAGGTTATTACGACGAACACCAAGATGCAGAAGACACTGTTCGACGCTTAGAAGAATTAGGTGTCAAAGCGAAAGCTTATGCACATGACTTAAAAGATGAAAAGCAATCTAAACAACTCATTGATAATGTCGTTAAAGATTTCGGTGGATTAAATATTTTAGTAAATAATGGTGGCGTGCAATTTCCTAGAGATAACTTTGAAGACATTACACCCGATCAAGTGAAAGAAACATTTATGACAAATATTTTCGGAATGATGTTCTTGTCACAAGCAGCTGTGCCACACTTATCAGAAGGCGATGCCATTATTAATACTACGAGTGTGACGGCTTATAGAGGTTCTGGACATCTGATTGATTATTCTGCTACGAAAGGTGCTATTGTCTCATTTACTCGCTCTCTTGCGACAACATTAATGGAGAAAAGTATTCGTGTAAATGCTGTAGCACCTGGTCCAATTTATACGCCATTAATTCCGTCTACTTTTGATGAGGAAAAGGTTGAAAATCAAGGCGGCGGTACTCCTATGGGACGTCGTGGTCAACCAGCAGAACTTGCGCCGTCTTATGTTTTCTTAGCTACAAATGCTGATAGCTCTTATATCACTGGTCAAGTGATACATGTTAATGGTGGAGATTATATTACAACTTAATACGTTGAATTGTGGAGGCTGGGACATAATTAATTGTCTCAGCTTTCTTTAACATATTGGCAGTAGATGTCTGAATAAAAGTGCGCTTATATCAAGCTTCTTTTAATCCTAGCCATCCTTGCCGGCGGGGCCCCAACACAGAGAATTTCTTAAAAAGAAATTCTACAAACAATGAAAGTTGGGTGAGGGACAACGAAAATAATTTTGCTAAATTATATTTCTGTCCCACTCCCTTTTTTAAAATAAATTGATTAAGCAAAGATTGAGGAATGTTTATGACTGAAAAGGAAAAAATGTTAGCACATCAGTGGTATGATGCAAACTTTGATGAGGAATTAAAAAAAGATAGATTGAAAGCGAAGGAATTATGCTTTGATTTGAATCACACGCGTCCAAGTGATGAAGAAAAACGAGACAGAATCATGAATGAATTATTTGGATATCAAACTGAGAACGTAGGTATCTCTATACCTTTTGATACTGACTATGGTTGGAATGTTAAATTTGGAAAAAATGTATTTATTAATACAAATTGTTATCTAATGGATGGTGGAGGTATTACATTTGGAGATAATGTCTTTATCGGACCTAATTGTGGCTTTTATACCGCTACGCATCCTTTAAATTATAAAGAACGTAATAAAGGTTTAGAACTCGCTGAACCTATTGTCGTAGGAAGCAATACTTGGTTTGGAGGACATGTGTCAGTGATGCCTGGCGTCACAATTGGAGACGGTAGTGTCATAGGTGCAGGTAGTGTTGTAACTAAAGATATACCTTCCAATAGTTTAGCGGTGGGTAATCCCTGTAAAGTAATCAAATCTATAGAACAATAGAAGCAGTGATAGAGTTTAGAATAAATTCACATTGAACATATATAACGTTATATAAAAAAAGTATATAATATTTTATAGATAAGGAAAGATAAATTTAAAGCAAAGTTTTAACACTCGCATATTTAAATTTATGTATATTAATGACATCTAAGAAGGGAAATCTATGAAAAATTTCAAAAGCTTTATCACTAATCAAAGTAGAAGAAAAATTAATTTTATTACATCTCCAATAAATATGATGAATAAATCAAATTATAATCATCAAGTGATGACTTATGCTAAATATTATGGTGATTTAAAAGTCAAAGACCATCAAATTCTATATCAAGTGAGAAATGGTAAGAATATTACAGGTAATCCTTATGCAATATTTCTATACTTAGTGAATCATAAAGAATATAGAAGTTTTCTTCATAAATGGGTGGTCGATTCTAAAGAAACATTGAACTTCTATAAAAATAAATTTAAGAATTACAATAACGTAGACTTTGTCATTATAGACTCGAGTGATTATTTGAAATCACTTGCTGAAAGTAAATATTTAATTAACGATTCAACCTTTCCCTTATATTTTGCCAAAAAGGAAAATCAAATTTACATCAACACATGGCACGGGACACCTCTGAAATATATGGGATTAGATATGGACAACAATGTACAAGGATCGCAGAACATTATTAAGAATTTTTTATCCAGCGATTATATAATCAGCTCAAATAGGCATACTACAAATATATTCAAAAGTGCATTTAACCTTCATCACATCTATAATGGAGAAATTCTTGAAAAAGGGTACCCCAGAATTGACTTAACATTAAAAAATCAAAAATCTCAAATTTTTAATACATTGAAAGGTCTTATTAGTGAAAATGAAGAGAAAATATTATTATATTGTCCGACATGGCGAGGAGAAGATTTAAATAATCCAGATATAAATATAGAAAGCATACTTAATGAAGCAAAAGAGCTTGAAGCACATTTAAATTATAAAGTATTAGTAAAAGTACATCCTTTTATTTATGAAGAGGCTAAAAAGGATTGTGATTTGAAAAATTATTTAATTCCTGACTATGTTGATACCAACGAATTATTAGCAATTGTTGATTTAATGGTTACAGATTATTCGAGTATTTTCTTTGATTATTTAGTAACGAATAAACCAATCATTTTTTATACTCCTGATTATGAGGACTATAAGTTCTGTAGGGGAATGTATATTAATCCAAATGAATTGCCTGGTCCCGTTTGCACTCATATTAACGATGTCATTTCTTCAATCAATAATAAAAGTTATGAAAATCATCAAATTAAAAATAATTATGAAAAATTTAAAACGACTTATGTAAGTTTAGAAGACGGACATGCTTCTAAAAATATCGTTGAACATATTTTTAATCGAAAAGCGGAATCCCCAAAACGTAATACAACAGGAAAGAAAACAATTTTAATTTATCCAGGTGGAATGAAAAATAATGGCATCACTACATCAATCATTAATTTATTAGAAAATATTGACTATCATCAATATGATATTACGATATTTTTGAACTATAGTAAGAAAGAAGAAATGTTGAGCAATTTAGATAGAGTGAATTCAAATGTAAGAATTATATTTAGAAGAGGGCCATTACTTGCATCCTTAAAAGAGTGTTATAAGGTTGATTTTGTAAAACAAAGAGGGCTTCAATCATTTTTAGAAAAACTCCTCTACCCTAAAAAGGTATATCAACGAGAATTTAGAAAAATATTTGGAGATTCTCATTTTGATTATGCTATCGATTTTAGTGGTTATTCTATGTTTTGGGCTAATCTTATTTTAGCAAGTAATGCTAAACGTAAATTAGTTTATTTACATAGTGATATTAAAGCAGATATGGAAAGAAGAATTAATGGTGTGAGACCACATTATCAAAATTTAAAAGGTTTGGTTTCTCTTTATCCATATTTTGATAAACTCGTCAGCGTTTCCGAAGCTACGAGTCTTTTAAACAAAGAAAAAATAAATAATCCTTTATTAAGTGATAAGTATTGTTCTTCAAGAAATACGATTAACTTAAATAAGATACACACTTTAGTAGAAGATGATTCAGATCGATTCGAGAAAAATGGTGAGTCAGTCTTAATCAATATTAAAAATGGTAATGTTCAAACAGTTGAGTTTAGTAACAATGACTTTAAAATTGTGAGCATAGGGCGACTTTCTCCTGAAAAAGGATTTGATCTACTCATTAATGCTGTTGCTAAATTAGTGCCAAAATATCCAAACATAAAGTTATATATTATGGGTGAAGGACCATTAAAAAAATCTCTACAGTCGCTTATAAAAAAATTAAAAATGAGAAACCATGTGTTTTTATTAGGACACAGAAAAAATCCATTTTATGTGATGAAACAATCAAATTTATTTGCACTCACTTCTCATTACGAAGGACAATCAATGGTATTATTAGAAGCTTTAACTCTAGGAGTGAATGTTCTTGCATCAGATATTGTTGCTAATAGATATGTATTAAAGGATGGCAAGTATGGCACACTTGTTATCAACGAGATAGAGGAGATTGCAAAAGGTATTGAAACATTCATATTAGGTCAAAATGAGAAATATGAAAAGTTTGATGCTGAAGCTTATAATGCTAAAGCTATTAAAGAATTCTATGATTTACTACAATAAAAATAAAAATCAAAACGGTTGGTCAGCTCATGATTCACCGTTTTGATTTTTTTATTGATTAATTTTGTTATTTGACACATACGCGTTAATACCACTATGAATATTAAATTGTGGTAAATAACCCAGACGCTTAAGTGGGGTAATATCTGCATATGAATGTTTGATATCACCTATTCGACATTCTTTATAAATGTGAGGAATGGTATAGCCAAAGACTTTTTCAAAGGATTTAAAAACAGCATTAAGAGATGTTTCGCTTCCAGTTCCAACATTGAATATACCCCCATTAGTATCTTTAGAATAAAGTACTGTCCATATTGCTGAAAGTAAATCATCTATATATACAAAATCACGCGTTTGTTCACCGTCACCATAAAATGAAAATTGCTCTTTATTAATAAATTTTGCATTAAGAATTGATAAAACGCCTGAATAATCAGAGTTCGGATTTTGTTTTGGCCCATAAACATTGAAAAATCTTAAACATACAGTAGGTACGTTATAGAGGTGATGATAAATGTGAGCGTACTGTTCTCCAGAAAATTTTTGTATCGCATAAGGGGAAAGCGGAGCTACTTTAGAATTTATCGTTGATTTAGGTAGATCAGGCAAATCGCCATACACAGCGGCAGATGATGCGAAAATAAATTTTTTTATTTGACTATCCCATTTTCGTGTAGCTTCTAATAAATTAATCGTTGCATTAATATTGGTTTCGTTTGAGATAACAGGTTTTTCAATTGTTTCAACTACACTTACTATAGCAGCTAAGTGAAAGATATAATCAAATTGTTCTTTCTTAATTAACTCTGAAACAAATGCCACATCAGTAATATCTTTTAAATAAAAATGTTCTTTAGGTATGAAAGGAATATTTTCTAATCTTCCTGTACTAAGATTATCAATGACATGTACTTCCACACCTTCATGAGTTAACCGTTCTGAAATGTGTGACCCAATAAAACCTGCGCCTCCAGTAATTAAAGCTTTCATAGATGCACTTCCTTAAGATGTATTGAATAATTAACACTAACATTATACTATAATATTTTTATTTAATTTAACTAAATTTCAAGGTTGAGTATTGTTGAGTTAAGGATATTTTTCATAGACTAAAAAAAGACGAGTTCTATATAGATAGAACTTGCCTTTTATACTTTAACCGAAGAAAATTAGTCTTAATTTATTTTAATCCATATTATTATTTTGATAGCTTTCGTAAATATTTTCATATTTAATTTTTCCTATTCCACCTACAATGTATTTTCCAAATTTGAATAAATTAAAGAGATATCCAACTGTAATAGCTAGAGTAAGTGTAACGATGGTATTGAATAATACATTTTTAATGGGGTTACGACTCAGTAATCCTAAATCATGAACAAAGAAATAATGAATTAAGTAGATACAATAAGAATAATTACTAATAAATACAATAAATTTTGGTACATACTTAATATAAGAAGAGAAAAGGAAAAACAATAAAATTACCATTGTTACATAAATAGGAGTGTCCACTCTTTTTGATTCTACCCATGTGCTTATACCCAATATATAATTTAAAAACATAAAAATTATTGAGAGAAATGCTCCAATAATAATATGCCAAGTATAATCTTTGATTTTATTCATAAACGCTTCATAATAAGTTCCTATATAAAAGCCAAGCAAGAAATAGCTCAACCATCCTATGAATATCATCCATCCCTCACGATCCCATATAGCTGCTAATATCGGATTATTAGGAGGCGATATAAAAGTTCTCATGGCCCAATACATAGTAGTTATTAAAATTGATATTACAATCATTTTAATAGGATTTAAACCAATTAAGTATTTAGAAAATAGCCAATGCAGTAAATAAAATTGAAAAATGATTACTATAAAATATGTAACAGCTCCTCCGTGAAACATTGTATCTCCAACATGGAAGAGATATTCATGTAAATTTTTCGGTCTAAAGTAAAAATAGGAAATGCTTAAATTGATTATTACATAAGGTATCCCCAAATAGATTAATTTATTTTTGAAGAATCCTTTCTTTATCTTGGAACCATAATTTTTGGCTAGTAAGAATTCTGATATAAACACGAACATAGGTGTACTAAACATTAATAATAGTTGGAATAGTCGGAGAGATGTACTATGTGGAACGTCATGCATTTTTGAAAAAGTAGTGGTAATTGAGTGGATAATTACTATACTTAAACAAGCAATGGAACGCATCCAAAAAATTACAGATGTATAAGTTTTCATGTAGTGATACCTTTCTGAATTTATTTTGTTTTATAAAATACTGGCCCAGTCATTAATTGTATATAATAATCTTCTTGTTTTCAACAACATTTTTTAATATAAAAAGAATTAAATATATATACGATAATCATATTATTGACTATGATAAATCATTTGCTGTCAACTTATTTTCAAGACTTTTCTGATAATATAAATGTAAGCGATTGCAAAATCATGTTGTTACATAGTAGAATGAAATAAATGATATGAACTATCATTTAAATGTATGTCAATGTTTTGTGATTTTTTAATAAATTTAAAATACATAGGGGGTAAATGAGAATGGTAGTACCTTTCAAAAATGAACCTGGGATTGATTTTTCAGTTCAAGACAATGTAGATCGTTTCAATGAAGAATTGAAAAAGGTAAAAGGCCAACTTGGTCAAGATATTCCTTTAGTCATTAATGGAGAGAAAATTGATAAAAGCGACAAATTTGAGTCTTTAAACCCTGCAGATACATCTCAATTGGTTGCAAAAGTCTCTAAAGCTACAAAAGATGATGTGGAAAAGGCATTTAAAGCAGCTAATGAAGCATATCAATCATGGAAGAAATGGTCCCATAAAGATCGTGCTGAATTGTTATTACGTGTAGCAGCGATTATCCGTCGTCGTAAAGAAGAAATTTCAGCTGTTATGGTTTATGAAGCAGGTAAGCCATGGGATGAAGCGGTTGGTGATGCTGCTGAAGGTATCGACTTCATCGAATACTATGTACGTTCAATGATGGATTTAGCAGATGGTAAACCTGTATTAGATCGTGAAGGGGAACATAACAAATATTTCTATAAACCAATTGGTACAGGCGTTACAATCCCACCTTGGAACTTCCCATTTGCAATTATGGCTGGTACAACTTTAGCTCCTGTAGTTGCAGGTAATACAGTATTACTTAAACCTGCTGAAGATACTGTATTAACAGCATATAAATTAATCGAAATATTAGAAGAAGCTGGTCTACCTAAGGGCGTTGTCAACTTTGTACCTGGCGATCCTAAAGACATAGGTGACTACTTAGTAGACCATAAAGACACACACTTTGTTACATTTACAGGTTCTCGTGCCACAGGTACACGCATATATGAACGTAGTTCAGTAGTTCAAGAAGGTCAACACTTCTTGAAACGTGTCATTGCTGAAATGGGTGGTAAAGATGCCATCGTTGTTGATGAGAACATAGATACAGATTTAGCTGCTGAAGCGATTGTAACTTCTGCATTTGGCTTCTCAGGACAAAAATGTTCAGCATGTTCACGCGCAATTGTCCATAAAGATGTACATGATGAAGTCCTTAAAAAAGCAGTTCAACTTACAAAAGAACTCACTTTAGGTAATACTGAAAATAACACATTCATGGGACCAGTCATTAACCAAAAGCAATTCGACAAAATTAAAAATTATATCGAAATTGGTAAAGATGAAGGCCAATTAGAACAAGGTGGAGGCACTGATGATTCAACAGGTTACTTCATTGAACCAACTATCTTCTCAGGTCTTAAATCTTCGGACCGTATCATGCAAGAAGAAATCTTCGGACCAGTTGTTGGATTTATTAAAGTAGATAATTTCGATGAAGCCATCGATGTAGCGAACGACACAGAATATGGCTTAACTGGTGCTGTGATTACTAATAACCGTGAACATTGGATTAAAGCTGTGAATGAATATGATGTAGGTAACTTATATCTCAACCGTGGTTGTACTGCTGCAGTTGTTGGTTACCACCCATTTGGTGGCTTTAAAATGTCTGGTACAGATGCGAAAACAGGTAGCCCTGACTACTTATTAAACTTCTTAGAACAAAAAGTTGTTTCTGAAATGTTCTAAATAAAATCAATTTAGCCGTCATGATGAAGGTGAAACGCGTATAATTACGTTCTATTCTTCAAATGACGGCTATTTTATATCACTTTTAATTGTAGATGGCTTACTCAGAAATGCTTAGATTAATCGCTTTATGAAAGACGGCGTCGATTTCTGAAGCTGGCCAATCAATATCTTCTTGTTTAATCCATTCCATAAATCCATCTAATGTCGAACCATAAATGTAAAAGACAAGATTTTCTGGGATTGCAGTATCGACCGAAATACGATGTATATTTTCTTTAATATCTGCCTTCATAATGTCTACACAAAATTCTCTAAATATTTTAGCGAATGAGACATCATCTTTTTGAACTTTCTCTATTCTTTCTAATTCTTCTTTATTCGTAAAGGTAGCTTCAATCGTTTGGAACGGATTATTTAAACGTTCTTTTAAATCTGTTGAAAAGTAGTCTTTAGTGAGTAATTTAAATAAATAGACTAATAAATCATATTTATCATAAAAATGTTTATAAAATGTTGTGCGATGAACCATCGCATGATTACATATCTGGTTAACTGAAATTACTTCAAAACTTCGTTTTTCTAGTAGTTCATAAAGACTTGTTGATAAAGCTTTTTTAGTTTTAATTACTCTTAAGTCATTTTCATTCATAACATAACCTCACATTAAAAATCTACACTGTATAGTTAGACTATAGCGATGATAATTTTATAACGCAACGATATTGATTAAAATAGTCGAATTTTACATATTTTCACCAAATCGACACATTTAACTTTTTGTAGATATTGTAAAAAATCACGTAGAGGCATATTCTTTTCTTAATGATAATGATTCTTAATTAGAGATAAAAAGGTGAGTATGATGTTGAATGTAAAGAATGGATTAAAAGACAAAAAATATAGAATCAAGCATATAGGAATTACAAATAAAAAAATGCTATATCGTTTAGGTGCTATGGGTGTAACTAAAGGTAGCGAAATCAGTATTAAGCAACAATGTTTGTTAAATGGACCAAGTATCGTGGAAATAAATGGGCAATATCTCAGTATAAGACAATCTGATGCACGCCTTATTGCATTGGAGGACTAATTTCGATGAATGAGACTTTCTGTATATTAGGTAATCCAAATGTAGGTAAAACCTCTTTATTCAATGCTTTAACCGGTTCGTACGAATACGTAGGGAATTGGAGTGGGGTAACAGTAGAAAAAAAGATTGGTAAATTGAAAGGGAGTTTAGGTAGTTTAATTGATTTACCCGGTATTTATGACTTGTCACCGATATCTAAAGATGAAACAGTTGTCACTGATTATTTATTGACGACAAATTTCACAGGCGCAATCAATATTATTGACGCTAGTCAACTTAAGAGAAATATGCAACTCACTATTCAACTAATGGAATTAAATGTGCCATTAATTATTGGATTAAATATGGTCGATGTAGCGACACAAAGAGGTATCAAGATTCAATTTGATCAATTAATGAAAAGGTTAAAAATACCTATGTTCCCAATCGTGGCTAGAAAATCTAAAGGGACTAATGACATATTACATGAGTTAGAGTTTTTAAAGCCCGATGACAGACAAGTATTTAAAATTGATTATGGTAAAGAAATTGAAGATGCAATTGAACGCATGAGTTTAATTATAAAAACAAATTCAAACTTTCCCAAAGAACGCATTCGTTTTATAGCAATACAATATTTACTCGATAACGTACAAATTTCTCAAAAATTAAGTGATGCAATTTTAGAACAAATCGCGCCCATTAAACAAGAATTAAACCATCAATCAGATTTATATGCTCGTGAACATATTGAAAAGATACGCAATAACTATATCAATGAAATATTAGAAGGTGCAGTTGAATATCCTGAAGAAGAAAAACAATTCCTCACTGCCACTATAGATAAACTTCTTATTAACAAGTACTTAGGGATCCCTATTTTTCTAGGTATTATGTGGCTTATTTTTCAAACGACATTCACATGGATAGGCACCCCATTATCTGACCAGATGGATAGCTTCATTGGAGGGCCATTTACAGATTGGGTAAAGTTACTCATGAATGATTTGCACGTTTTGCCATTTCTCCAAGATTTAATTACGGACGGCATCATCGCTGGCGTAGGTTCAGTACTTGTCTTTGTGCCTCAAATCGTCGTGCTGTTCTTCTTTATTTCTTTATTAGAAGATTCGGGTTATATGGCAAGAATTGCCGTCTTAATGGATAGAACAATGGAAACCATTGGACTCAGTGGTAAATCATTTATTCCAATGATTATAGGATTTGGGTGTAATGTGCCAAGTATTATGGCTGCACGCAGTATTGAAAATGAAAAAGAACGTTTGATTACAATACTCATCGCACCTTTCATGTCTTGTTCAGCGCGTTTACCTGTCTATGCTTTATTTGTGGGCGTATTCTTTAAAGCTTATCAATCTCTAGTGGTGCTAAGTCTATATTTATTAGGAATTTTAGTCGCGTTGATTGTCAGCACGATTTTAAATCGCTGTATTTTAAAAAATTCAGACTCGGTTTTTATCGTTGAGCTACCTACTTATCGCGTGCCATCCTTTAGAACACTCTGGAGAAGTACTTGGGAAAAAGCTAAAGGATTCGTAAGAAAAGCTGGTACGTTTATCTTTGGTGGTTCAGTAGTAATTTGGGCTTTGACTTACATCGGCCCTCACGGTGTGAATGTGAAAATAAACCAAAGTTTCATACACATTTTAGGAGAGGCAGTGTCACCAATTATTGCACCACTAGGTTTTGGTACATGGCAAGCTGGTGCAACATTAATTCCTGGATTTTTAGCTAAAGAAGTGATTATTAGTTCTATGGCAATTCTCTATTCATCCAGTGAAGATGGTTTGGTTCATGTTATCCAACAGCAATTCACACCATTATCTGCATATGCCTTTATGATATTCATATTACTCTATGTACCATGTATCTCTACAGTCGCAACGATTCGTAAAGAAACGTGTTCATGGAAATGGACATTATTCGCACTCATTTATCCGATTATTACTGCATATGGATTAACGCTAGCATTTTATCAAATAAGTAAATTATTTATATAAGGAAGTGATAACATGTACATCGCTATTAATATAATCATTTGTTTAGCGATATTTGGTTATACAATCATGTCGCTTTATAAGTTCTTTAAACGTTCTAAGTCAGGGCAATGTGGCGGTTGTAAAACGGGTTGCCAGTGTGACCATTCCGCCTCAGACAAAGTAAAACCAACGCATTCTAAAATTTAAAGCTATTCATATAAACTTCTTCATTTTCGAGTACGGCTCGTTAATGAAGAAGTTTTTATTATTAAGAAAAAGTTGAGTAATTATTAATTTACAAAAATAATGATTAATAATTTTAAAAAGTGATATATTATATGTAACTATAAATAGTAGTATTTAATTATTTTGCAGTAAACATGGAGGATTTGACTTATGAAAGGTAGCAAGAAGCTTGATAACTTATTAGAAGATAATAAGAAAAAATTAAAGAAATTATTTAAGTATGATAAGAAAGAAGCGTTATCATTCACGAAAGAAGATAGAGAAAAAGTCAAAGATAAGTTTGGGGTCTATGTTATTTTTGATCAAAAGAAGCCAGTATTTGTAGGACAAACAGGTGGTTACTCAACAACTTATAAGCCCATTTCTAAAGATTTATATACTAAGTTGGGTCAATATAATTCACAGTCTGATAGTGGTACAACGAAATTTAGAAAAGGGTTTGCGCAAAGCAACAATCTAGATACTTCTGATTTAAAAAGTATCACTGCAGAAGAACATAGTTTAACGTTCCAATACATTAAAGTGAAAGATGAACCAACTTTTATTAATATTTTAGAACTTTTAGCTTTAGAATATGCGAAAGACAAAGGTTATCAGCTGTATAATTTTGAATAAGTAAACAAAAAGATACAGATGCAGGTCACAACACGTAATCCTTAATCATTCATTGAAGTATCGATATAAAATACGCTCTAAGAGAGCGGGACAGTATTAATAAAGGATGTCCCAACCTCTTAGAGCTATTATTTTAGAATTTATGACTAGGTTGCGTCTTAAAGTTTAGATTGATGTTGTAATTCTTCCTGATATTTACGTTTATAAAATTTAGATAACTTGAGATCGTGAATAAATGAAATAACTGGTCGTGCTGTCATCTGCAGACTGCCTATGACAAAGAGCACAGTGCCAGCAATCATTGTTTGATCACTAAAGAAGAAAAAGCTTCCCACTAGAAAGATTAAACCTAATACAATATCATTAATTTGATATAAAGCTTTGTAGAATGTGGTAATTTGATTGGCACGATTTTGACTTTCAGAACTTAAATTATTTTTATTAAAATGAAGATCAACATCGTTTTTATGATGAATCATAGATATCCCCTCACAACATTTGATGTGTAAATCATTCCCATTTCCATTTCTACTTAAACTCAACGCGTATGAGATAAATTAAAGGAGTTGTTACAATGCAATATCAAACGACATATCAATCACCACTAGGTCAATTACAGTTAATTAGCGATGGTACCTCGCTGACTCATCTTTTATATCCACATCAATATGAAAAAAATATTAATACAAAAGATGATTTACCTATTTTCATTAGCGCTAAACGATGGTTAGATCAATATTTTAATGGTGACAATCCGAAGATAGATTTTCAGTTATTGCCACAGGGAAGTGCTTTTCAACAAGAGGTTTGGAATGAATTAACGACAATTAAGTATGGAGATTTAAAAACATATGGAGATATTGCGAAAATAGTAGGTCAGAAATTAAATAAACCAAAGATGTCAGCGCAAGCCGTTGGAGGTGCAGTAGGAAGCAACCCTATTTCAATCATTATACCGTGTCATCGTGTTGTTGGGAAAGATGGTAGTTTAACAGGTTATGGAGGCACAATTGATAACAAAATTAAATTGTTAGAAATTGAAAATGTCGATATGACAAAACTTTATCGTCCTAAACATAGTACAAAACCATAAGATAATAGAAAGGGAGTAGGATAGCGAAATCAATTTCGCTGGCCCACTCCCTTGTACTTTACTATTTTTTATTCTGGAATATGATATTCGCGGATATCTTCTTGAATGTCTTTTAAGTAATAAATATCTTTGTCTTCATTAGATTGTTCAATCTCATGGTTAAAGTCTAGGTCATCAAAACGTTTAAAGAATGATTCATATTCTTCAACAGATACTTCTGTACGATTGTTTAATAATGATTTATGACCTTCGATATCTAAATGTTTGTCAAAGCCATCTACAAGTGTTGCACTGAAGAATTCGCCTACAGAACCGGAACCATAACTAAATAATCCGATTGTTTGATCGCCTTTAAGGTCACGTGTCTCTAGTAATGAAATTAAGCTTAAGTATAATGATCCAGTATAAATATTACCGACGTAGCGATTATAATACACTGCATCTTCATAACCTGATTTCAAACGTTCTTGAGTCGTTTCATCAGCATTATCAATAATCGAATCTAATGCTTTTTTGCCCATTTTAGTAAATGGAACATGGAAACAAAGTGATTCAAAGTCAGATAATGATTTTCCTTGGCGACGTGCGTATTCATTCCAGCTTTCTTGGAAAGATTTGATATAAGCATCTTTAGACAATGCTCCGGCAACTAGTGGGTATTTATGCCCAGTTGGTCTCCAGAAATCATATACATCTTCAGTGTATGCAACAGCGTCATCGTTTAATTTTAAAATACTTGGTTCATGTGAAATCATCATTGCTACAGCGCCGGCACCTTGTGTAGGTTCACCGCCAGAGTTAATACCATAACGTGCAGTGTCACTTGCGATGACTAGTACCTTTTCATTAGGACGTTGTGCGAGGTAATCTTTAGCAAGTTGTATAGCTGGTGTTGCGGCATAACATGCTTCTTTCATTTCAAAGCAACGCGCGAAGGGTTGGATACCTAACAAATGATGTATCTGAACGGCAGCTGCCTTTGCATTATCGATGGCAGATTCAGTTGCGACGATAACCATTCCAATATTCTTTTTATCTTCGTCTGTTATAATATCCTTAGCAGCATTTGCTCCCATAGATACTATATCTTGGTTTACTGGGCTTACGGCCATCTCTGTTTGACCGATTCCAATGAGAAATTTATTTGGATCAACTTGGCGTGCTTCGGCGAGTTTTGCCATGTCTACATAATACTTTGGTACGTAAAAGTTTATTCTATCGATACCTATGTTCATAAGGCGAATCATCCTTTCATTTTTAAAAGTAGCATTAGTATCATATCAGAACGATACATTATTATACAATGAAATATAACAGAATAATTCATCAAAGTATAACAGAAATGTAAGCGTTTTACACGATAATTTGCTACCATGTAATCAATCGCATATGCGAAGTTTTAGGATCTTTAATTTTCAGGAAAATAATTATTAACAAGTTTAAAATAAATAGATAGACATATATAAAGGAGTATACTCATGAAAAGTTTAGAAAAGGGATTTAGACATTTATCGCGAGAAGACAAATTAAAACAATTAGTCGAATATGGTTGGCTTCATACTGATAATTATGAATCATTACTCAATCAACCACTTATAAATGAAGAAGTTGCGAACAGTTTAATAGAGAATGTCATTGGACAAGGCGCTTTACCAGTAGGACTATTACCGAAGATAGTGGTGGATGATAAAGAATATGTAGTGCCAATGATGGTAGAAGAACCTTCAGTCGTGGCAGCTGCGAGTTACGGGGCGAAATTAGTGAATCAAAGTGGAGGATTCAAAACGATTTCTAGTCAACGTCTAATGATAGGACAAATCGTCTTTGATGATGTGGATGACACTGAACAATTATCTTCAGATATTGAACGTCTTGAGCCTCAAATTCATCAAATTGCTGATGAAGCATACCCATCTATCAAAGAACGTGGTGGCGGTTATCAACGTATCGAAATTGATACATTTCCAGAACAGAATTTATTGTCACTGAAAGTATTCGTGGATACGAAGGACGCGATGGGTGCCAATATGTTAAATACGATACTTGAAGCTATTACAGCTCACCTTAAAAATGAATTCCTAGACAAAGAAGTATTAATGAGCATCTTATCAAATCACGCGACAGCTTCCGTTGTAAAAGTACAAGGTGAAATAGATGTTAAAGACTTAAATAGAGGAGAGAGAAGTGGCGAAGACGTAGCTTATCGAATGGAACGTGCATCGGTACTAGCACAAGTTGATATTCATCGTGCTGCTACTCACAATAAAGGGGTAATGAACGGTATTCATGCAGTAGTTCTAGCCACAGGTAACGATACTAGAGGCGCAGAAGCCAGTGCACACGCCTACGCAAGTCGTGATGGACACTACAGAGGTATCGCAACATGGGAATATGATAAAGACCGTGGCAAATTGATTGGTACGATTGAAGTGCCAATGACATTAGCAATTGTTGGAGGCGGAACGAAAGTATTACCAATTGCTAAAGCTTCTCTTGATTTATTAAATGTGGAAACAGCTCAAGAATTAGGGCATGTGGTAGCTGCAGTGGGATTAGCCCAAAACTTCTCTGCATGTAGAGCGCTTGTTTCTGAAGGCATTCAACAAGGACATATGAGCCTACAATACAAATCCTTAGCCATTGTAGTTGGTGCCGAAGGGGAAGAAATTGCAAAAGTTGCAGAGGCATTAAAACAGGAACCTCGCGCCAATACAGCTAAAGCTAAAGAAATTTTAGAAAATATACGCCAATCATAATTAAAAAGCCATCAAACGGGTATGTTCTCCATATGTAATCATAAATATGGATAGATACTTGTTTGATGGCTTTATACATATTAATAAATGTAATTGTAGTGGCGTGCGGATGATTTACTGATAATACGTGTGCCATAACCTAAAGGCACGTTATAGTTATATTCCGAAATTTTGATGCTACCACTTTTATATACTCTTTCAACGACAGCAACATGGCCATAATAACCTGCAGTTGATTGCATCACAGCATATTTTCTTGGTTTGTGACCTGTTGAATAACCTGATCGACGTGCATTATAGTACCAGTTTTTAGCATTTCCCCATCTGTTAGAAACAGGTTTTCCTAATTGTACACGACGTTTATAGGCCCACCAAGTACATTGGTGTTTGTTGTAATAATTATATGAAGCAGCGTGAGATACGTGCGTTTGTTCCATTGTTTGATATGTCAAAGTTCCAGTGAATATTATTCCAGTAGCGATAATAATACGTGATAATAATTTTTTAAGTTTCATTTCTTCTCCCCAAAAAATGTATTTATTTATTAACCTCACTCATAATAATATTTAAAAATACGTAATACAATATAAGAAACGAATTATACAAGTAAATGTAATCCTCATGAAATATTGCGACAGATTTTGTAATAAAGTTAATATTGTATGCAATTTATAATAGAAAAAGGCGCCCATAGGAGGACGCCATGCGAGATGATAAACCCCATGTATTCTTGTATATGATAAATGTTAAAAGCATTGTTCCAACATCAATTATATACCGGTGAATTGGTTGAAAACAGCAAGTGCACGTTTGATACTCGTCACTGGTATGTTTTCAGGACATGGATTATTTCGAAAATATGTCAATATTTCACTATGGCTCTTCACTTCTTTAGGAAAATTGATATCTTGATTAATCCAATCAACCAATTCACCTAATGGTGTGTCATCACCAAGGAAATTTTGCATAAATTCGTAAAAGCTCAATTCCTCACCTCAAAAAATGTAATCTGAGCCAAAAACGATTATAACATATTTTCATTTGTTAAAAATACTTACTAAATAAGAATGATTATACTGAATTGTATTCAAAAAATTTTTAATCACTAGAAAGGTCAATCTTATTGTATAATTAATTGTAGTTAATATTTATTTTTATAAAAGAGGGGATATGCTTGGATATTAAACATATGAAGTACTTTGTTGAAGTCGTCAAACAAGGTGGAATGACAAACGCTTCTAAATCACTATACATCGCACAGCCTACCATTAGTAAAGCGATTAAAGATATTGAAGCGGAAATGGCTGTCCCTTTATTCGATAGAAGTAAGAGAAATTTAGTCCTTACAGATGCAGGAAAGATTTTCTTCAATAAATGTAAGGAAATTATCGCCTTATATGATAATTTACCTACTGAGATTAATAGCATGTATGGTTTAGAATCAGGACATATTAATATTAGTATGTCAGCAGTCATGAGTATGCGTAAATTTATAGGTATATTAGGGGAATTTCACCAATTGTATCCGAATATTACATATAATCTCATTGAAAGTGGAGGGAAAACTACAGAGCACCTCATCTTAAACGATGAAGTTGATATCGGTGTTACGACTTTGCCAGTTGACCATCATTTATTCGAATCTATTTCACTTAATAAAGAAGATTTAAGAGTGGTGTTACACAGAGAACATCCGTTAGCACACAAATCTTCTATTAATATGGAAGAGTTAGCAGAAGAAAATTATATATTATTTAATGAAGATTTTTATTTGAATGATAAAATTATTGAAAATGCTAAAAATGCTGGGTTTGTTCCCAACATGGCGTCTCAAATATCTCAATGGAACGTAATAGAAAATCTTATTATAAATAAATTAGGTATTACCATTTTACCAGCAACGATTTCTGAATTACTTAATGATGACGTAAAAATGATTAAATTAGAAAATGCTAATACAGATTGGGAACTTGGCGTTGTGTGGAAGAAAGATAAACGTTTAAGTCATGCAACAAATAAATGGATAGAATTTTTAAAGGAAAACTTAACAGAATAAATTGAATCACTTCATTATGAGATTAAGAAAAACTGTCGATAGTGTACATCATTATTCGACAGTTTTTTTATCGGATTGTGCAAACGGTTTCATAGATTAGAGGAATAGAAAACATTCTGAATAGATATTTTCACTATAGAATCGCGAGCATTATAATAGATAGTAACACTGAAAAAAGTTAGTAACAATTTAGACACAATTTGATAGAAAGGGATGTTGACGATGGAGAGGGCTCGATTTTTGGTTAAATTAATACTTCAACTTGCACTCATCTTACTCATTACTTTTATAGGTACAGAAGTGCAGAAACTATTACACATCCCACTTGCAGGTAGTATCGTTGGTTTAATATTGTTCTTCTTTCTTTTACAGTTTAAGATTATTCCAGAAAGTTGGATTGATGTAGGGGCTAATTTCTTACTCAAGACAATGGTATTTTTCTTTATCCCATCAGTAGTAGGGATTATGGATGTTGCTTCTAATATTACATTGAATTACGTATTGTTCTTCATCGTTATTATTATTGGCACATGCTTAGTCGCTTTATCTTCAGGTTTCATCGCTGAAAAAATGGTAGGAAAAGACAAAATAACAAAAGGGACAGATCAGTCATGAATGATTACTTACAAGCCGTTCTCATGATATTATTAACAGTCGTTTTGTACTATGGTTCGAAGAGACTTCAAGATAAATATAAAAATCCATTTCTAAATCCCGCACTGATAGCTTCAATAGGGATAATAGTTGTATTATTGGTTTTTGGAGTGAGTTATAAAGGGTATATGAAAGGTGGTAATTGGATTAACCACGTTTTAAACGCTACAGTCGTTTGTCTTGCTTATCCGTTATACGAAAATAGACAGAAAATAAAGCAATATATATCTGTTATATTTGCAAGCGTGTTGACTGGTGTACTGCTCAATTTTGTGTTAGTATTTACAACGTTGAAAATCTTTGGTTATTCTAAGGACACGATTGTCACCCTATTACCAAGATCAATCACTGCTGCAGTTGGTATCGAAGTATCCCATGAATTGGGAGGCACAGATACGATGACTGTACTCTTTATTATAACTACAGGTTTAATCGGCAGTATTTTAGGTTCAATGTTATTGCGTATGGGAGGCTTTAAGTCCTCTATAGCTAGAGGATTAACATATGGGAATGCTTCTCACGCCTTCGGTACAGCAAAGGCATTGGAATTAGATATAGAATCAGGAGCATTTAGTTCTATTGGTATGATTCTTACGGCTGTCATTAGCTCAGTCTTAATACCAATACTGATTTTAATGTTTTACTAAAGGGAAAGATGTACTCATATATTAGAAAGGGAGGCTATTTGTAAAAATGGCAAAAATTAAAGCAAACGAAGCATTAGTTAAAGCGTTACAAGCTTGGGACATCGACCATTTATATGGTATTCCAGGTGACTCAATCGACGCAGTAGTTGATAGTTTACGTACGGTAAGAGATCAATTTAAATTCTACCATGTACGTCACGAAGAAGTAGCAAGCTTAGCAGCTGCTAGTTACACTAAAATGACAGGTAAAATCGGTGTAGCATTAAGTATCGGTGGACCTGGTTTAGTTCACTTATTAAATGGTATGTACGATGCTAAAATGGATAACGTTCCTCAATTAATTTTATCTGGTCAAACAAACAGTACTTTATTAGGAACTAAAGCATTCCAAGAAACAAATCTTTCTAAATTATGTGAAGATGTTTCAGTATACAATCACCAAATTCAAAAAGGTGACAACGTATTCGAAATCATTAACGAAGCAATCCGCACTGCATATGAGAAAAAAGGTGTAGCAGTAGTTATTTGTCCAAATGACTTATTAACTCAAAAAATTAAAGACACAACTAACAGAGCGGTTGATACAACTAAACCAAAACCTGTATCACCAAAATTCAAGAGCATCAAAAAAGCTGCGAAATTAATCGATAAAGCTAAAAAACCAGTAATGATTATTGGTGTTGGTACACAACATGCTAAAGACGAATTACGTGAATTTGTTGAAGCAGCAAAAATTCCAGTAATTCACACACTACCAGCTAAAACAATCTTACCTGATGACCATCCATACAGCATTGGTAACTTAGGTAAAATTGGTACAAAAACATCTTATCAAACAATTCAAGATGCTGACTTATTAATCATGGCTGGTACAAACTACCCTTACGTAGATTACCTACCTAAGAAAAATATTAAAGCAATCCAAATTGATACAAACGAAGCTAATTTAGGTCACCGTTTCAATATCAATGTTGGTATTTTAGGCGACAGTAAAGTTGCTTTCCATCAACTAACTGAAAATATTAAACACGTAGCTAAACGTGCTTTCTTAGATAAAACATTAGAACGTAAAGCTGTTTGGGATAAATGGATGGAACAAGATAAAAACAATAATAAATCACCATTACGTCCAGAACGCTTAATGAAAGCAATCAATGCTAACTTAAAAGACGATGCAATCATCTCAGCAGATGTTGGTACTGCAACAGTTTGGTCAACACGTTACCTAAACTTATCAGTAAACAATAAATTCATCATCTCAAGTTGGTTAGGTACAATGGGTTGCGGTCTTCCAGGTGCTATGGCAGCTAAAATTGCATACCCTAATCGTCAAGCTGTAGCTATTGCTGGTGACGGTGCATTCCAAATGGTAATGCAAGACTTCGCAACTGCAGTTCAATATGATTTACCAATGACAATTTTCGTATTAAACAATAAACAATTATCATTCATTAAATATGAACAACAAGCTGCTGGTGAATTAGAATATGCGATTGATTTCTCTGATATGGATCACGCTAAATTCGCTGAAGCTGCTGGTGGTAAAGGTTATGTTGTTAGAGACGCTAGCCGTCTAGACGATATCGTAGAAGAAGCTATGGCTCAAGACGTTCCAACTATCGTTGACGTTCACGTTGATCCTAACGCTGCGCCATTACCAGGTAAAATCGTTAACGAAGAAGCACTTGGTTACGGTAGATGGGCTTACAGATCAATCACTGAAGATAAAAACTTAGACTTCGATCAAATCCCACCAATCTCTGTAGCAGCTAAACGTTTCTTATAATAGTTACTTCTTAAAGAACTCGACTTATGCGTCGGGTTCTTTTTATTTGAAAAAATAAAGAATTGTCTTGTAAACGCTTAATCAAGTGTGTATACTAATTGTAAATAAATAGTAAACATTGCGTGTTACTGGTCATGCAGGCATGAGCAAATGAGAGTTGCCATTTTTCTAGATATCTAGAAAGTGATGGTCTTGTTTGTTCATGTCTTTTTTTGTGCCAATGTACGCTTTTACTATAGATAGAGAGGAATGTTTAACATGTTTAAAAAGTTATTTGGGCAGTTACAACGTATTGGTAAAGCATTAATGCTTCCAGTTGCGATTCTACCTGCTGCCGGTTTACTTTTAGCAATAGGTACAGCTTTACAAGGCGATTCACTTCAACACTATTTACCATTCATAAAGAATGGCATTGTCCAACAGATTGCTACGATGATGACAGGTGCTGGTGGAATTATTTTTGATAATCTACCAATCATATTCGCACTAGGTGTAGCCATTGGTCTTGCGAGCGGTGATGGTGTAGCAGCTATAGCAGCGTTTGTAGGATTTATCATTATGAATAAGACAATGGGAGCATTCTTACATATTACATCTGAGCAACTTGGTGATCCTTCTAAAGGTTATGCCAATGTACTCGGTATACCAACATTACAAACAGGTGTGTTTGGCGGTATCATCGTTGGGGCGCTCGCCGCTTGGTGTTACAATAAGTTTTACAATATTTCATTACCATCATATTTAGGTTTCTTTGCAGGTAAACGCTTTGTACCAATTATGATGGCTACGACTTCATTTATATTAGCTTTTCCAATGGCAATCATTTGGCCTTATATCCAAACGGGCCTAAATTCATTTAGTGAAGGATTGCTCGATTCTAATACAGGTTTAGCGGTATTTTTATTTGGTTTTATTAAGAGATTACTTATTCCTTTTGGATTGCATCATATCTTCCATGCGCCGTTCTGGTTTGAATTCGGTTCTTGGAAAAATGCAGCAGGAGACATTATCAGAGGGGATCAACGTATCTTTATAGAACAAATTCGTGAAGGTGCACACTTAACATCTGGTAAATTCATGCAAGGTGAGTTCCCAGTTATGATGTTTGGTTTACCTGCAGCAGCATTAGCGATTTATCACACAGCGAAGCCAGAAAATAAAAAGATAGTTGCCGGTTTAATGGGTTCAGCAGCATTAACTTCATTCTTAACAGGGATTACAGAGCCTTTAGAATTCTCATTCTTATTCGTTGCGCCATTGTTATTCTTTATACATGCTGTACTTGATGGTTTAGCATTCTTAACTCTATATTTATTAGATGTTCATTTAGGTTATACTTTCTCAGGAGGATTTATTGATTATGTATTACTAGGCGTCTTACCTAATAAAACGTCTTGGTGGTTAGTCATTCCAGTCGGTTTAGTTTATGCAGTCATTTACTATTTTGTATTTAGATTCCTTATCACTAAATTTAACTTTAAGACCCCTGGCCGTGAAGATAAACAAACTGCTACCAAGAGTACCTCAACAAGTGAACTTCCATTTGACGTTTTAGAAGCTATGGGTGGCAAAGAGAATATTAAACATTTAGACGCTTGTATCACGCGTTTAAGAGTTGAAGTAGAAGATAAATCTAAAGTAGATGTACAAGGCCTAAAAGCTTTAGGTGCTTCAGGTGTTCTAGAAGTTGGTAATAATATGCAAGCCATTTTCGGACCTAAATCAGATCAGATTAAACATGACATGGCTAAAATTATGAGTGGTGAAATTACTAAACCTAGTGAAACAACAGTGACTGAAGATGTTTCTGATGAACCTGTTCATGTCGAAGATGTGAGTGAAACAGAACTCTTTGCGCCTGGCCATGGTCACATCATTCCACTTTCTGAGGTTCCTGATAAGGTGTTCTCTGAAAAGATGATGGGTGATGGTGTAGGATTTATTCCGGAAAAGGGTGAAATCGTCGCCCCTTTCGATGGTACAGTGAAAACCGTTTTCCCTACGAAACATGCAATTGGTCTAGAATCAGATTCAGGCGTGGAAGTATTGATTCATATTGGTATTGATACTGTAAAATTAAATGGCAAAGGTTTTGAAAGTCTAGTCCATGCCGATGAAACAGTGACACAAGGTCAACCACTAATGAAGATTGACCTAGCTTACTTGAAAGAAAATGTTCCAAGTATCATTACACCAGTGATTATTACAAATCTAGGAGCGCGTACTTTAAATGTTGAAGATGTTAAAGACGTTGATCCTGGAAAGGTCATTATGACAATTTAATAATAATAGCTAATTGGAAGTGGGATAGACCCGTGTTGTAAGCCCGTTGGAAAGATGGCTAGGATTGGAAGTACTTAATATAAGTGTACTGTCAATTTGGAAAAACAAGCTGAGTACTGAGGTCTTAGCTTGTTTTTTTACATCTTTATTGACATAAGCGTTGATAAATAGCAATGTAGAGGTATAAGTCACATGTATGTCATAACAAGTTGAAGGGTGGATATGGGGCATGATTGATTCCAAGTTAGACAAAAAGTCGAATGAAAGGCACAAAGGTAATAAAATCCTCAATGTCTTAATCATCTTTGTCATGTCAATTGCTATACAAATACCAGTAGGCATATCTCTAGTAGCACTTCCCTTATCATTGCGTCTAAATGATTGGTATACGATTGCCATAAGTATGCTTACTCTAGGGATAGCGTTACTTATTGTATGGGGTGTGCGGTCATATTATTTACATCGTACATATGAATATCAACACTATAAAATGAGAGCAAGAGACATTTTAATTAATTTAGGTTTCTTTCTCCTAGTGATTATGTGTAGTATTAGTGCTAATCTTTTAATGCTCTATTTTACAGGTGATACAAACACAGAGAATGAAAAAACAATAGATGAAAGTCTTAGCTCTCTTGTAGATAAAAGTCATTTACCTCATCCTACTATTGTACTTGTAACAGTATTATGTATTTGTTTCATAGGACCTTATCTTGAAGAACTTGTGTTTAGAGGGATTTTCAAAGAAACTTTATTTATGAAAAGTCGCTTCTGGTTGCCTTTAATCATTTCATCAATGGTCTTCAGTTCACAACATCTATCCTCAAATATATTCTCTTACGGATTATATTTTTTAATGGGATGTGCCCTCTATATTACTTATAATAGAAGGCGAAATTTGAAGGATAGTATGATGGTACATATGCTAAATAACTCTCTGACAACAATTCCTGTTTTTATTGGTTACTTATACTTCTACTTTAAGTAACATTGAAAATTTTAACTAAATAAAAAGCATTTAATTCAAACTTGGTCATCTTTAACAAAATGATTGAGTAAGAATTAAATGCTTATTTTTAATGTTGTAAAAAAGAATTCGCCTTATGCTGGGGTAATGTCATTTTCAATTAATAATTTAATTGCTTTGTGATCTGTAGCATTTCTGAATAAATCATATGCATTTTCAATGTCACTTAACTTACTATAATGTGTGACGAGTTGTTCAGGTTGAATAATCTTACTTTTTAAAGCTTCTAATAATTCTTCAGTCGTATTACCTGAAACTAAACCTGTTGTGACATTGATATTTTTAATCCAAAGTTTATCAATATCGAATTGAACTGGTAGACCATGAACGCCGACATTAGCAATTGTTCCATCTACACCTATAAGTTTTTGACATAAATCAAATGTTTGTGGAATACCTACAGCTTCAATAGCGACATCCACGCCACGAGGGTTGAGTTCTTTTACCTTTTGAATAGCTTCTTCAGCATTTTTGGAATTAACAACGTGTGTTGCACCTAGTGATTGAGCTGTTTCTAAACGATTATCATCCAAATCAATCATAATAATTTTAGAAGGAGAGAAGAATTGAGCAGTTAATAAAGTGGCCAATCCGACTGGACCAGCGCCGACGATAGCGACAGTGCTACCAGGTTTTACTTTACCTTTTAACACGCCAATTTCATATCCAGTTGGTAGAATATCTGATAACATGACGAGTGCTTCGTCAGGTAAAGAAGCGGGTGCGTGATATAAAGAATTATCTGCAAAAGGAACTTTAACATATTCAGCTTGGGTACCATTGATTAAATGTCCTAAAATCCAGCCACCATCATTTTCACAATGTGCGTAAATCCCTTTTTTACAGTAATAACATTTACCACAAGATGAAACTGCAGAGACGATAACTTTGTCTCCAACCTTAAAGTTATTTACATTACTACCTACTGATTCAACAATACCGATACCTTCATGACCTAAGGTTGTATTTGCAGTCACTTCAGGCGTATCACCTTTAATAATGTGTAAGTCTGTTCCGCAAATGGTTGTCTTTACCATTCTAATAATAGCGTCAGTGCTCTCTTTAATTTCAGGCTTCTCTTTATCGATGAGTTCCGCAACGCCAGGTTTAACATAGTTATACGCTTTCATATTAAAACCTCCTATTATTGTGAATTATTTCACAATAATTATACCATGATATAAATGAATAAAGTTAAGATATTTTTATGACAAAGCTTCTTCGAATGATGTCATAAACATTTCGTTAGCACTTTTAATGAAAATAAATATCTAAACATTTAAAATATAAGTGAATATATAGATAAGGAGTAATCATCATGAGTGAAGAAGGTAAATTAGTAGCTGAGAAAGAAATAGAAGTGAATAATTATGATATTGATGCAATGGGGATTGTAAGCAACATTGTGTATGTAAGATGGTTTGAAGATTTACGAACAGTATTTATCAATCAACATATGAATTATTCAGAGATGTTGAAAAATCACATCTCTCCAATATTGATGAAGACTGAAATAGAGTATAAAGTGCCTGTTACGATACATGATCGTCCCATCGGTCGTTGTTGGTTAGTGCAAGCGAGTAAATTGAAATGGGTCTTTAAATTTGAAATTTCGTCTGGGGACAAAATTCATTGCGTAGGATCTCAAATGGGTGGATTCTATCATCTTGAGCAACAAAAAATTACAAAAATGCCACAAGTATTTCAAGATATTCTAAAAAGCGAATAAATTCAGTAAGAGATAAAAGTAACTCGTACTACTATAGTTAATAAATTTATAGGATTGAAGGTGTTTACCATGGTTCAAAACATACAAAGCATAGAAGAATTTCATCAACTGGTTCAAACGTATCCTCTTGTGGTCATTCATGTCATGAGAGAGCATTGTAGTGTTTGCCATGCAGTACTCCCTCAAATTCAAGATTTGTTAAATGAATATCCGCATGCAAAACTAGGGGTTATTAACCAATCGCAAGTTCAAGATATTGCAGGGGAACTTTCTATTTTCACAGTTCCTGTTGACTTGATTTTTATGAATGGTAAAGAGATGCATAGACAAGGTCGTTTTATTGATATGCAAACCTTTGAATATCAACTTCAATTAATGTACGACGCAATTGAATAAAAATAAGTATAGGGAGTCATAAGAGTAGACTTCACTTCTTATATCACGAGGCTGGGATATTATTGTTTATCTCAGCCTTGTTTGACGTGTTGGTAGTAGATGTGTGAAGTGAAAGTGCGCTTATATGAAGCTGCTCTCAACCCTAATTGATTGGGCAGTCAAATACTTCGTGTTACTATTAAATACGTGTGACTTTTCAAGAAAAAGAAAAATCAAACAAATAAAATCTTAGTTGACATGGAGGAGGCTCAAATGGAGAAAAAACGTCGTCAAGAACACTTGAAAAATATTATATTCTGTTTACTCGGTACGCTTATTATAGCGCTTGGCGTTAATATGTTTGTTATTCCTGGTAATTTAGGTGAGGGTGGCGCTATCGGACTTTCACTTATTTTGAACTATACATTAGGAATTTCACCTGCGCTTAGTTCATTCATCATTAATGCCATACTCATTGTTGTGGGTTGGAAATTTTTAAGTCGTACAACAGCTATTTATACAGCAATAACGATTACAGCAAGTTCTATCTTTCTTGATTTAACAGAACATTTTGGACTAGGTATTCATGAAAACTTTATTAATTCTGTATTCGCCGGTCTACTTATAGGAATTGGTTCAGGTCTAGTGATTGCTGCACAAAGCACATTAGGCGGTACTTCTGTCATCGCTAGAATTATCAGTAAATATTCTGAAGTTAAAACCTCTCAAGCATTATTGATACTAGATGCTTTAGTTGTGTTATCTTTCCTTCTTGTGTTGCCTGTTACAAATGTACTCTATACGATTGTTATGCTTTTCATAGTGGAAAAAGCAATGGCATTTGTAGTTGAAGGTTTCAATCCTAAAAAGGCTGTAACCGTGATTTCAAAATACAATAGAGAAATTAGCTCTGACATTTTCCAAGCAACTGGAAGAGGCGCCACATTGCTTAGTGGTAAAGGCGCTTATCAACAAAATAATACAGATGTCCTATATGCGGTGGTCTCTCAAAGTCAAATTGGTACAGTGAAAAAAATCGTCAATTCTTATGATGAGAGTGCCTTTCTCGTGATCCACGATGTACGTGATGTATTAGGTAATGGCTTTATCAATCTTAAATAGTCAAACAGATTTAAGATGAAGCCAATTGCTCAACGTTTTTCTATTTTTGATTTAAAATTAAATTAAATAGAAAACGAGGAGGTAGAAAGCCCATGTTTAAAAAATTAGTTACTATTATAGGTTCTACGATTATGGGCACAATTTTATTCGCAAGAGTAAAAGAAAAAAGAAGCTATAAGAGCTTTTTACAGGAAAAAATGATACGTATGTCAGGAATGAAGAAAACATTTGAAAATGTTGAAGATGCCAAAGCTGCTTTAGAGGAAACCAAACATGAAACGGCTGGAAAGTATAATGGAACAGATTATGAATTTAGACATAAAGTCCAAATTAAGGACTATTACGGTTCATTAGTTTATATCATCAATGACAAAGGCAATCGTGATCAACGCACGATTCTGTACATTCATGGTGGGGCATGGTTTCAAGATCCTTTAGATTCTCACTTTGAATATATAGATTTATTGGCAGACACGTTAGATGCCAAGGTTGTTATGCCTATTTATCCAAAGGTTCCGCATAGAGATTATCGTACAACATTTGAATTATTAAACAAACTTTATCCTCATTTACTTAATAAAGTAGATGATCCAAACCAAATGACAATCATGGGAGATTCAGCAGGTGGTCAAATTGCGTTGGCCTTTGCTCAGAAACTTAAAAAAGATAACATGCCACAACCTAGTCATATTGTATTAATTTCACCGGTATTAGATGCGACATTTAGCAATCCTGAAGCTCAAAAATATGAAAAAGAAGACCCAATGTTAGGTATAGAAGGAAGTAAATATTTAGTAGAGTTATGGGCTGGTAACACGTCGCTAGATGATTATAAAATCTCTCCAATCAATGGAGATTTAGACGGTTTAGGGCATATTACAATTGCAATTGGTACGAAAGAAACGTTGTACCCTGATGCAGTAAAACTTTCTCATATGTTGAATGAAAAAGGTATTAGTCATGAGTTTATTCAAGGGTATAATCTGTTTCATATTTATCCGATATTCCCAATACCTGAACGCCAACGTTTCTTAGAACAACTGAAAAGTATTATAAATAAAAACAAATGATAAAGAAAAGCTCACAATAGACATTTGAATATGTTTCTTGTGAGCTTTTACATATTTAATTATGACGGACTATAAATGTGTATGTGGCTCAGTATGTACCTTCAGGTTGCTTTTTCAAAGAAAGGATGAGAATGAGTAACATAATCAATAGCATTCCTAAAATTTGTAGGGGTTTAAATGTGACGTTTAGCCAAAGACTACTGGCGAGAACGGCTACGACAGGTTCGATTGTTCCAAACAATGTCGTTTCTTTCGCTGAAAGGTATTTCAAACTATCAATAAAAAGATAAAACGCTAATGCAGTGCCTCCAATAATACCAAAAATTAAAAATGTGATAGTAGAACTATGCCATTGTGAAAAATGAGCGTGCCAAATGGGATGACGTAGATTCATCACAAGGCCAGAAATAATCATTGCCCATCCGACAATGAGAATAGATGCATATTTATTCAATAATTGATTCGCATAAATAGTATAAAATGCTAAAGCAAGTCCAGCTAAAATACCCCAAAATAAACTTGAAGGTGCAACGACTAACTTCGATACAGAACCATTCGTTAGCAGTAAGAAAGTACCAAAAAGTGTTAAAATCATTGCCACGATATCAAATATTTTTAACCGCTCTTTTCCTCTTAATACAAACCACAATATGATATAAACAGGCGCAATATATTGAAGTAGTGTGGCAACAGCTGCGTTACCAGTATTGATTGAAGACATATAAGCATATTGAACAATTAACATCCCAAATAAGCTATAAATAAGTAGAGTCACTACATGGGAGAGGTGCTTAAAAATAATAAATACAGACTGTTTAGGATTCATAATCTTAAATATCATTAATAAAAATAACCCGCTGATGATTAAGCGCGCAGTCACGTACCAGTCTATTTGAATGCCTTCATATTTAAATAAATAGTCGGAAACAGTGCCGCCTAAGCCCCATAAACTTGCGCCTATTACTGCAAAGCAAATACCTTTTATTCTAGATTCCGTGTGACTTAGCAAATTGTCACCTCCAAATAGATGATTAATCACATCATATATGGTATATAATAAAATATATATATCTATTTCGATGAAAAGTATCAATATATTGAGGTTGTTAACCATGACAATAAATATTAAGTTGAAAGACAATTTAGAAGAAGTCATTCAATATCCAGATGTATTATGGCAACATGTAATCTTACATACAAAACTTAATCAAACGATTTTAGGTTATATACCGTTACATTGGCATAATGATTTGCAATTGACGGTGGTAACTCACGGAAAAATCAATATCAAAATTGCTGGGCAAAACGTGATATTGAAGGAGAATGAAGGATTATTTATCAATACGAATATCGTACATGAAATCGAAGATAAAGAAGAGGATGCGTCATTTTATTGTTGGAATATTGGTTTGCCCGATGCAACTGATTACGTCAACTTTAAATATGTAAATGAAATTATAAATCAAATAGACTTCCATCCTTTTATGAAATTAACTACAGAAATTCAAGATGAGAGAATTTTAATTGAAAAGATTAAACACGTGGGGGGATTATTTGAAGAGAGGGGAGCGCACTATCAACTCAATATTTTAAGTGAGTATTATTTATGTTTAAAACAACTGATCACACTCATTGATCGAGACCAGAGTATTAATGATTATTTCTTCGACCCAAGAGTCAAAGACTGCATTAATTATATTCAAGAGCACTATGAATATAAAATAGGTATGCGTGACTTAAGTGAAATATCGAAAATCAGCAATTCTGAAACGATTAAGTTGTTTAAAAAATATGTAGGTCTCACGCCTTTCCAATATTTACTCCACTATCGTTTGGAAAAGGCCGCAAAGCAACTCACGCTTACTTCTAACAATGTCACTGAAGTTGCTATGGGTTGTGGTTTTTCAACTACAAGTTATTTTATACAAGTCTTTAAAGAAAAGTATCACGTGACACCTAAACAATTCCAATTATTACACTAATAAATATGCGAATTCAGTTATCAATATACCTGATAACTTGAATTCGCATTTTTTTGAGTCTGATTATTTGTTTGAGATTTATTTGAATCTACCATTTGGTAATTAGTATTCGTGAATGAATGTGAATGAGATGAATCTGAGCTACTTGATGTTGAACTTACGTCTTCATCACTATTTCTAGATGTGTTGTTGATACGAGAGTGATCACTATCTAACACAGAGTTACTCATATCTTTACCTTGTAAACTACCGATTAGTATAAAAGCAAGATAACAACTACAAATGACTAAAATGATTGCAAGATAGATGCCAACAGCGAGTTTTACTGGTTTATCCATCCATATCCTCCTAAGGTCGTAGTAACTTTCATATTCAATTTAACATCTAATCTTTAATCTAATGTAAATTCAAAGTAAAGTTCTTATTACTTTACAAAAAATAATGATGAAAATTTAAGATTTGTACAATTTAAATACGAAAATTAATATTTAATAAGCAAAAACCATAGAAAACATGCATAAAAATTTACATTTCTTTACATTATCTTAATCTTGCATTAAAGGAGTTAAAACTGAGTCAATACCTACATGATAGTCTACTATTAGTTAGAGAATAAAAAATTTGTAACAAATTTAGATGAATTATATATATTATATTGACTTTTGATTAAATTTTTCTTTAGACTTTAACTTGATGGAAACGTTTTAAATTTTTGTAAAGATTGTGAGTTAATTAATTTAAAATCAGTTGTTTATCATTTCCATTAACAATTTAATATTACACAGAAAAGCGAGGTAAGATGGATTGATTCTCATTATAGTGTGTGTCCTGTTGATTCTATGGCTCGGTATAAAAGAGAAAAGACGTCATGCGAATCGACTTAATAAAATTCCTATACGAATTAATATCAATGGTATTCGTGGGAAATCAACAATTACTCGAATGGCTTACAGTATCCTTCGAGAAGACCATTACAGAGTAATTGGTAAAACGACAGGAACAGATGCAAGAATGATGTACTGGTTCACACAGAAAGAATACGATGTAATTAGAAAACCTCAAGGTGCTAATATCGGTGAACAGCGTGATATTATTCGTAAGGTTGTTAAGCAAAAAGCAAACGCACTTGTTAATGAGTGTATGGCTGTAAACCCTGACTACCAAATAACGTTCCAAAAAGACTTGGTAAAGGCGAATATTGGCGTCATCGTAAATGTTATGGAGGACCATATGGACGTACTAGGTCCTACACTTCAAGATGTGGCTCAAGCCTTTACTGCAACTATTCCTTACAACGGTAAATTAGTTGTAATGAAAGATGAATATACTGATTTCTTTGCGAAAGAAGCTAAAAAGCGGAATTCGGAATTAATCGTTGTAGATAAAGATGAAATACCTGAATCATACTTAAGAAAATTTGACTACTTAGTCTTCCCTGATAATGTTGCCATTGTCTTAGGTATTGCAGAAGCTGTTGGTATCGATCACGAGACAGCACTTCAAGGTATGTTAAATGCCCCAGCGGATCCAGGCGCGGTGCGTATTAAATATTTCCATGCAAATAACACAAAAAATGTATTTGTTAATGCTTTTGCAGCAAACGAACCCAAATCTACAAAGGCAATTTTGAACAAAGTGGAATCATATAATTATCCATACAATAAGAAAATCATTATTCTTAATTGTCGTTCGGATAGAATTGATAGAACACAATTATTTGTTGAGAATTTCTTAGAAGATGTTGATTATGATGTATTAATTTGTACTGGTAAAAGTACGCAATTGGTTTCAAACCTTATGCAAAAAATGCCAGAAAAGAAATATTTAAATTACGAAGGGCAAGAATTCTCAGAAATTGAAAAAGGAATTATGCATGAATCTGAAAATGCACTTGTCTTTTGTGTCGGAAATATCCACGGCCCGGGTGGAAGAATAGCGGAATTCATAGAAGGGATAGAATAAAATGATAGGTTCAGAGTTATATTTCTCCTTATTCGTAGGTGTAGTTCTCAGTTTAATTTTTGCTGAGAAATTCGGGATTAACCCGGCAGGACTTGTTGTTCCTGGTTATTTAGCTTTAATTTTTGATCAGCCCATAATGTTATTATCGGTATTAATTATTAGTTGTTTAACATTCTTTATTGTTAATAACGGTATTAGTCAATGGGTGATTTTATATGGTAGAAGAAAATTCGCTGCCATGATTTTGACAGGTATGGTACTGAAATTTATATTTGACCTCCTTTATCCTTTGACACCATTTGAAATGGTAGAAGTATCAGGTATTGGTGTTGTCATCCCAGGTATCATTGCAAATACAATTCAAAAACAAGGTGTCGTAATCACATTATCATCAACGATGTTATTAACATGTATTACTTATGTCATCTTATTCTTATATAGCTTTATCAACTAATCACGAACAAGGAGCGCGTAATAATGAAAAAGAAAAAACGATTATCGCCCAGTGAGTGGTTACTTAAACAGTCGAAACGACATAAAAGAAGAAACACGCTTTACACGGCGATTGTCCTTTTAATAGCTTTAGTTTTATTGGTATTTGCTATAAAAGCAATACATGTCAATCCTGTTAAAAGTGATGCTAAAAGTGGCAATAGTATTCGAATTACATATTTAGGTAACATTACGTTAAATAAACACATTCGTCAAAATAATCTCAATGAAGTTTTCTCAGGTATTCAAGACACTTTGAAGAATAGTGATTTTTCTACTGCTTCTTTATTGGTTAATGAATTTTCAAAAGATCAAAAAGAAGAACTTAATAAAAACTTAGAAAACATCATGTTCTTACGTAAGCAAAATATCAAGAGTGTGAATCTCATCAACCAATCCATTGATAATATTCAAGCGACAGAGTTGATGAGACGAGTAGAATCTCAAGCAGGTTATAACTTCTTAACAGGTAATGGTTCAAACCCAATCAATAGTAAAACCGTTCAACAAGAGATTAAAGGTAAGAAAATTGCAAATGTATCATTTACTGATATTGAATCTAATTATACGAAACCTTTAAAAAACACGACATCAATTAGTTTAGATCCTGAAATTTTTTATCCATTGATTAAAAAATTGAAAGAGAATAATGATTATGTCGTTGTGAATGTTGATTGGGGAATTCCTAATGAACGTAACGTGACGGATAGACAAAGACAATATGCACACGCATTATCTGATGCAGGTGCGGATGTCATTATCGGTCATAATTCAGTAGTTCAAAAGGTGGAAAAATACAAGAAAACACCTATCTTCTACAGCTTAGGTAATACAACTTCAGATGACTTCTTATCTAAAAATCAAAAAGGTATGATTGTACAACAAGATTGGAACGGAAAAAATAACAAATTCCATATCACTCCAATACAGTCTAAAGACGGTAGAATCTCTAAAGATGATATGAACAAGATGGATCATATTCGTTTCCATAACAATATCAAAGATAAATCAATTAACTTAAAATCTGATAATAGTGGAGGTTATACTTTTGAATATTAAAAAACATTGGTTGCCAATCGTTGTTGTCGTTTTAGTCATTGTCATCTTTTTATTAGTGACATTTGCCAAAGCAAATGAAGGTTTAGATAAATACGAGCAAGATGAATTAAAAACTGGAGAACAGCAATATCTTTCAAAAGGGGCAAGCTAAATATGAATATATATAATAAAGTGACCTTAAGCGTCATTTTAGTTATAACGATTGTGATTTCATTCCTCTTTTATTTCATTACGACTGAAAAGAAAGTGGATAAAGACACGTTGTATGAAAATAAAATAGCGAACCATAAACAATCTGGTAACCAAAAGAAATATGGTGTTGCCTCTAATAACGCTATTGCCACTAAAGTAGGTAATAAAATTATTGAAGATGGCGGTAATGCCATTGACGCGGCTGAAGGTGTTGCGTATGCGCTTGCTGTCACTGAACCCCATTCCTCTGGTTTAGGTGGTGGGGGTGCAACGCTATCATATAACGGTAAAGATGGTGAAGTGCCTAAACTATATGAATACAAAACAATGTCTTCATATAATTTCAAGCAAGGTGACAAAATTGGTACGCCAGGATTTGTAAGAGGAATGCATGATATGCATGAAAAAGAAGGTAAGATGGACGAGAAGAAAATCTTCGACTATGTTATTCCTCTAGCAGAAGATGGATTCGAAGTAGATTCAGAATTAGAACGTAGTTTGAAAATTTATGGATCTAAAATTGACCGTAATTCTCCTTTCTTCAAAGGCAGTAAAACGGTTCGTGAAGGTGACGTTGTCAAACAAGATAAGCTTGCTGACACCTTGAAGAAAATTCGTGATAAAGGTCCAGATTATTTCTATGAAGATGTCGGTAAAAGTGTATCTAAACAGTTGAAAAATGAATTGACTGAAAAAGATTTTACGACCTTTAAAACAGAATCTAAAGAACCCGTTAGCACTACATATAAAAATAACAAAGTTTACTCAGCCTCTAATCCATTAGGTGGTACATTAACATTACAAGGTCTTAAAGTAGATGAAAAAGAAAACCAAAATAATGCAGACCGTACGAATTTTATCACTGCTATGATTAAATCACGTGACTTGATGTATCAAAACCGTGATATCGTAAACGGTTCAGAGGCAAGTAATGAAGAAAGTCTTTCTGATGAATATCTACTAGGCCAATTAAATAAAGTTAATGTAGGCGGTAATACTGAGAATAGTAGTGATTTCAACCAAATTAGAACTGATAATACAAGTACGACTCACTTTGTTGTTATCGATAAAAACGGCAAGTTAGCAAGTACAACAAATACGCTCTCAAGTTACTTTGGTTCAGGTGATTTCATGAAAGAAGGATTCTATATGAATAACTCATTAGGAGACTTCTCTAAAGATTCATCTAGCCCTAACTATGGGGAGCCACATAAAGCACCAAGATCATTTATTTCACCTTCAATTGTAGTAGGACCTAATTTCTACATGGGTATTGGTACTCCAGGTGGTAACAAAATCCCAACAATATTAGACGAAACAATTGTGGATTATTTAAATGGTAATGGTACACTTCAAGAATCGATTGATAAACCACGATTTTATAATGATGGTGGAACAATCTTCTATGAAAATGCTATGAGCGATGAAGATATTAATATCTTCAAGAGTCTCGGCTATGGTGTTGAAGAAAAACGTAATGACCCTAACTTTGGTAGTGTCCAAGGTGCGGTGTACGATAAGAACAAAAAAACGGTTGATGTAGGTTCTGACGTAGGTAACCGTTAAAATTGAATATAATGTATCGAAATACACCTTTAAAGTTGAAACTGAATTCACTTTGAAGGTGTATTTTTTATGAAATGAAATTCTCTGATAAAAACATCTAATTTTAAAGTGACTTATTTCTGATTGCAAGCTTAAATAGCCTTTTATAAACAAATTTTTAAATCATCTGCGAATTTTTTATGACATCTTTTGTAAGCGTGTACAGGCAAATATAGAAATAGTATGATGATTGAGTAAAAGTTTTACATACATAAATTTGATGACTAAGAGGTGGCTTATGGATTTCATAGCGTTATTAATAGGATTAGGACCATTATTAGGTTGGGGGCTGTTCCCAACAATTGCCTCTAAATTTGGTGGACGTCCAGTTAACCAAATCTTCGGGGCGACAGTGGGTACGCTCATTTTTGCTATTGTATTAGCCTTAGTAAAAGGTATTGGCATACCTGGAGGAATGGCGCTCGTATTTTCAATTATTTCAGGTGCAGGATGGGCATTTGGACAAATCATTACATTTAAAGCATTCGAGTTAGTAGGTTCTTCTAGAGCAATGCCAATCACAACTGCTTTTCAATTATTAGGTGCTTCGTTATGGGGCGTTTTCGCATTAGGAAATTGGCCCGGCGTAGCGAATAAAGTGGTAGGTTTTGTTGCACTGATTGTCATTTTAATTGGTGCACGAATGACGGTTTGGACTGAAAAAAGTGAACAAGAATATAGTCAGAATCTTAGAAGAGCAGTGATTTTATTACTGATTGGAGAAATTGGTTACTGGGTTTATTCAGCTGCACCACAAGCAACTGATATTGGTGGGCTAAAAGCATTTTTACCACAAGCCATTGGAATGGTACTTGTCGCTGTAATATATGCATTGATGAATATGCAAAAAGGCAATGCCTTTAAAGAAGCGGTAAGTTGGAAACAGATTATCTCTGGTTTCTTCTTTGCATTTGCAGCTTTAACATATTTAATTTCAGCTCAACCCAATATGAATGGTCTTGCTACTGGCTTCGTACTTTCACAAACATCTGTAGTTTTAGCTACATTAACTGGAATTTTCTTTTTAAATCAGAAGAAAACGCCAAAAGAATTGATGATTACCATTGTCGGGTTAGTCTTAATACTTATCGCAGCATCTGTGACAGTATTTATTAAATAATATAGTGAAGGATTGATATTTATGAAAAAGACAGAAGTATTAAATAGTCATATTTCACAAGCAATTTCAACGTTAGGTCATTATGATTTATTAACAATTAATGATGCAGGTATGCCCATACCAAACGATGATAAGCGTATAGACATAGCTGTCACGAAAGGTTTGCCTCGTTTCATTGATGTGTTAGAAAATGTGCTAACTGAAGTAGAAATTCAAAAAATATATTTAGCTGAAGAGATAAAGACGCATAATTCGAAACAATTAAAAGCAATTAAGCAGTTAATCAATGAACATGTAATCATTGAATTTATACCGCATTCTAAAATGAAAGAAATGCTACAATCGCCTTTGAATAAAGGAAATATACGAACAGGTGAAACGACACCTTTTTCAAATATTATACTGGAATCTAACGTAACGTTTTAAAGTATTCAAAAATTTAAAAATCATAATATATATAAAGAAGGTGCCATTCGAATGAGTAAGAATAAAGTGGTAATCGTAGGATCTACAAATGTCGATAAATTTATTAATGTCGAACGTTTTCCTAAACCGGGAGAAACGTTACATATCGATCAAGCGCAACAAGAGTTTGGTGGAGGCAAAGGTGCGAACCAAGCTATTGCTGCTGGTCGATTGGAAGCAGAGACGACATTTATAACGAAAGTGGGTAAAGAAGGAAACGCAGATTTTATCATCGATGATTTTAAAGAAGCTTCTATCAATACTGACTACATCTTAACTTCTGAAAATGAAGAAACAGGACAAGCATTTATAACTGTGACTGATGAAGGACAGAATACAATTCTGGTTTATGGTGGAGCGAACATGACTTTAAATGCTGAAGATGTCAATCATGGTGAGCAAGCAATTAGAGAAGCAGATTTTGTTGTTGCTCAATTAGAAATTCCTATTGAGGCTATTGAACAAGCGTTCAATATAGCTAAAGCACATGGTGTAACAACGATACTTAATCCTGCGCCTGCAATTGATTTGCCAGAAACACTACTTTCACTCACTGACATCATTATCCCGAACGAAACTGAAGCAGAACGATTATCTGGAATTTCTATAAAAAATGAAGCCGATATGCAACAAACGGTAGATTACTTCTTTGAGTGCGGTATTTCAACAGTACTTATAACGCTAGGTGAACAAGGTACGTACTTTGCTACGCAACATGAATCTCACATTGTTCCGGCATATAAAGTTAAAGCCATTGATACGACTGCAGCAGGAGATACATTTATTGGTGCTTTTGTGAGTCGATTGGAAACGGATTTGAGCAACCTTGAAGATGCGATTCGATTTGCTAACCAGGCATCTTCTCTTACTGTTCAACGCAAAGGCGCACAAGCATCAATCCCAACCTACAAAGAAGTAACAGCTCAATATCAGTAATATAAGATTGTCGAAAAAGAAAATTTAAAGAAGCATACAGTTAGAAAATCTTTGTTAATTAAGT
Source organism: Staphylococcus sp. HMSC036D05 (assembly GCF_001836225.1). NCBI lineage: Bacteria > Bacillati > Bacillota > Bacilli > Caryophanales > Staphylococcaceae > Staphylococcus > Staphylococcus sp. HMSC036D05. The sequence continues at coordinate 213,277 of NZ_KV827773.1, forward strand.
AGTCGCTCTTGTTTAACGGAGTATTGATAGCGACACGCCTGCAGGAATAGCATGTGTCTTGAGACTACAGGCTCAAGCCATGCCCGCGGCAAGGGAGCTAAGCAATACGAAGTATGTAAACGAAGGTTTATTTTTAAAAGAATTATTTAAAAATCTGAAGTAGGTACAAAAGTGCCTACTTTTTTAATATAACGTTTTCATACTATGACAGAGCGTTTATGATAGAGATATAAAGAAATCGCGTATACATAATTGCTTGAATGAGAAGGTGAACAAAAGATGGAAGAAGTTGTATTAGGCATTGATTTAGGAACAAGCGCAATTAAAATTATTGCAGTTAATCATCAAGGAGAGGTATTAGATACAGTCAGCGAGCCATTAGAATTATTCCAAGACCAACCTGGATATAGCGAACAAAATCCTGACGATTGGTTCGAGTCCACGAAACGTGGCATCCAACGTATAACAAACTCCCAAATGTTAAAGGATAAGATAGTTAAAGGTCTTTCTTTTTCAGGACAAATGCATGGCTTAATCATATTGAATAAACAAGGCAAGCCATTACGAAGAGCAATCTTGTGGAATGATACTAGAAACTCAGAACAATGTCGCCAAATTAAAGAAATATACGGAGAACGACTCAACTATAATCCTATTTTAGAAGGGTTTACGTTACCTAAAATGTTGTGGGTTCAAAAGCACGAACCTGATATTTGGGAACAAGTGAATGTATTTATGTTACCTAAAGATTACTTAAGATATTGTCTTACTGATCAAATACATATGGAATACAGTGACGCTGCGAGTACATTACTATTAAACCCACAAACGAATCAATGGACGAAAGAGGTTGGCGCACGATTTAACATTCATGATATCTATCCACCATTAGTTCATTCACACGAATGTGTTGGATATATAAAATCATCGCTTGCGAAAGAATTTGGATTTGAGAGTGATGTTGCAGTTTATGCAGGTGGGGGCGATAATGCTTGTGGTGCGATAGGTGCTGGAGTCATTAATGATAAGGAAGCTTTATGTAGTGTTGGAACATCTGGCGTAGTGTTAAATGTCGAATATAATCATATCACTGCTTATGATCATAACCTTCATTTCTTCAATCATAGTATTCCAGATACGTATTATGCGATGGGTGTCACATTAGCTGCTGGCTATAGTTTAAATTGGTTAAAGAAGACCTTCTTTGAAAATGATTCATTCGAAACAATTTTAAAAAATGCAGAAACAGCAAAACTAGGTGCCAATGGTCTATTATTTGCGCCATATTTAGCAGGTGAGCGGACACCACATGGTGATTCGCAAATTAGAGGGAGTTTTATAGGAATTAGTGGACAACATACTAAAGCCGATTTTGCGCGTGCAGTAGTTGAAGGCATTACATATTCATTATATGACTCTATTAAATTAATGCGAGAAGCGGGACATGAGATTAACTCGATTACATCTATTGGAGGAGGCGCTAAAAGTAAGTTTTGGTTACAACTGCAAGCCGATATTTTCAATATGGAAGTTAAGAAATTGAAACATGAAGAAGGACCAAGTATGGGCGCCGCGATGTTAGCAGCATATGGATTGGGATGGTATGAGAGTATAGAAGCATGTGTGGCATCCTTTATTAAAGTTGAAGAAATATTTAAACCTAATAAAGAAAAGCATCAGCAATATAAAAAATATCATGATATCTATCAACGAATTTATCACCAAACTAAGCACTTAACAGAGGATTTATTAAAAATTTCTAAATAAAAGGGTGGAAACCATCGGATTTGAGGATTCGATGGTTTTTTAATTTTTGATTTATGTGATTGCTAAATCTGGAAAACCGTTGATTAAAATTGTGTAGAAAATAGACTTTTAAAAAGTTAATAGACCAAAAATGATTTTTTGTTGATGTGACTTAAGAGAATAAATATTTCCTTGAAAATGAACGTTGACATTAAATAAATTAAAAAGTTTAATAAAAATATAATTTTGAAAATAATATAGCAGCACGATAATAAGACACCGAGAGGATGATTAAATGTTAATTTCAAAACGAGAATTATGTGAGTCTTTATATCGCATGTCACCAAGAACATTTGCATATATGAATGAACTCGAATATCCTGATTTATTATTAACAATTGAGCGACACGATATTTCACTTCCTACTTCAAATCAACTTCAAAAAGCAATACAATTCGGACACTATCCCCTGACTCATACTCAAGATCTTAACAAGAAAAATGAAGAGATTTTTATCAAAATTAAAGATGAAACGCTAAAAATGAATGAAGAGGAGAGGTTGAATTTTCTTCAATTTTATCCCTCTCATCAAATGCATGAGATGATAAACGCCTATTCAAGAATGACAAAATTAAATATAAAAGAAACGAAACGACCACTAAAATTACCATTCCCCCTTGATCAAGATACATTGGTAAAAGAAATGAATATACCACAAAATAACGAAAGTACTCCTGTCTTTTTATATGTACTACAAAAGCTACTCTCTGAAATGAAAAGATGTGACTTAAAATTCTCACTCTATGAAAATATTTTAGAAATTAAATATTCAAACCATATCATTAAAGCATTTTTTAACCTTCATAAAAATAGTAAAGTGATATTTCCTTTACAAATATTTATTAGTGCACATTGTAGACATGCTCCTTTTATTGAACAAATAGAGTCACTATCTGTCGTTTCTTCTAAAGAACTATTATCGAGGATGAGTAAATTGTTATTATTAATATTTCAATTGCCTGAGACACTTACTAGACTGGAGTATTCTCTAAGTCAAAGGAACCACACTTTAGCTGAGAAACTATCTAAAAAATATAAATAAAGGTTATTGTAATGTGTAGTTATCGGGTTAGGGGGCCTCCAAATGGTCAAAAATATTTATAATGTGATAGGTAAGAGAGAAATTAAGATAAAATTCTGCTTTTTATTCAATGAATATTGATGTAAAAAGTTATATTTAAAATAAACATTCATATTTAAGGGCGTATTGCACAAGAAATTTGCAAGAAGCCCTTAAAAATTGTGAGCAATTTGTTACATAAATAGAGTTGAAGCGTTAAAATAATAAAGTCGCCTAAATGTTGTATACTAGTTACTTTATACATTGTAATAAGACATAATTAATATGTTTTGAAATTTGAGGGGATAATTAAATAAAGCGTTTACATTTATTTGGGTTATGGTGTAAAATGTATTAAATAGAATCAAATAACAAAATATATTCTATTTTAAACTTTTTAAAGTGATAATAATTGCAATTAGTGAATAATTTCACAATATGGACTAAATTATTATACAAAAATTATTGAAATCGCTTTCTTAAGGGTGTACGATAGCTATGGCCTAAAAAAACAGAAAGAAGGTTTTGGGGAAATGAATATAATCCTAGGAGTAGGGACTCTAGTACTTGTACTTATAATTATGACATTGTTCTTAAATTTTGCGCCATACGGTAAACAAGGTTTACAAGCTTTATCAGGGGCAGCTTGTGCAACATATTTACCACAAGCGTTTTTAAGTTACGCTATTGGTGGCGTATTTCATATTAAATTTTTTCAAGAAATTGGTGATTTAGCAGGAAGTTTAAGCGGAATTGCAGTAGGTATTCTAACATGTTTAAACTTACGCGTATCTCCAGTATTTGCTGTTATCGTTGGTTTAGTATTACATGATCAGAAATTATTACCAGCATTCATAGCTGCATATATTGTTGCTTTTGGAATTAAATTCATTGAGAAGAAAGTTCCAGAAGGACTAGATTTAATTGTTGTTATTTTATTGGCTCCAGCAATTACATTTGGTTTAGCAAATCTGATTTCACCAGGAGTCATCGCTGTTCTTAAACAAATTGGTTCAGCTATTTCTTCTGTAGGTAATGACAATCCATACGCATTAGCAGTTATATTAGGACTAGTTATCCCAGTTACAGGTATGACACCATTAAGTTCAATGGTTTTAACAAGTTTATTAGGTTTAACAGGTATACCAATGGCAATCGGTGCCTTAACATGTACAGGTGCTTCATTTGCTAACGCAGTTTTATTCAGCAGACTACACATTGGTAAGAAAACAAATGCATTCGCAGTATTTATTGAACCATTAACTCAAATAGATTTAATTGCACGTTATCCATTACAACTCTTCGGTTCAAATGCAATTATCGGAGTTGTAAATGCTTGTATCGTTACATTTAGCGGCTTAGTTATTAACGTAAAAGGTATGGCAACGCCTATCGCAGGTGCGATTGTATTATTTGGATTTAATAATGCAGTAACTTCAGTTATAACAATTGTTGCAGTGGGTATAGTAAGTGTAGTACTTGCATTTGTTCTAAGTTCACTTATCAAGAAATTTGATTTAATGAATATTAGTTTTAAATTGCCAGGGAAAAAGAATCGAGTTAAGGAGAGTGTTTAATAATGGCTAAAAGCTATGATTACCAAAGCGCTTTTGACATTATTGGACCAGTTATGATGGGACCATCAAGTTCGCATACTGCTGGTGCAGTAAAGATAGGTAACTCAGCACGAGCTGTTTTAGGAGATGTGCCTAAAAGCTTAGAAATTCATTATTATGAATCATTTGCTAAAACGCATCAAGGACATGGAACAGACGTTGCTGTAGTAGGTGGTGCTATGGGCTATAGCACATTTGATAATCGAATTAAATCAGCTTTAGATATTGCTAAAGAAGATCATATAGATGTAGATATTATCGAAGAAGACGGGGAAAGTATTGGGCAACATCCTAACTGTGCTTATATTAAAGCTGACACTAAGGATGGTCGTCATATTGAAGTCATTGGTATTTCAATTGGCGGTGGTACAATCAAACTCAAAGGTATTAATGTGAATGGTTTAGAAGTGGAAATTAATAACGGGCTTCCAATGCTAGAAATCGATGGCGAAATAGATAAAGCACAAGTCAATCACCTAATTAATGATATTACAGATATGGAAGTTGATTTTGGTGATGAAACAGTCAAAACGAGCGACAATAATTGTTTAGTCGTATTACCTTTAAACAAAGCAATCTCAGAATCAACATTAAATAAAATTAGAGATAAATACAGTGACTTAAACGTTTCCTATATCAATTAGAGGGGGATTAAAATGTTTGATTCAATTAGAGAGACAATAGATTATTCGGTTGAAAATAACATTACATTCGCTGATATTATGATCAACGAAGAAATGGAAAGAGAAGGCATATCACGCGATGAAGTACGTGAACGCATGAAACAAAATCTTGAAGTTATGCGTGACGCTGTTGAAAAAGGAACAACAGGTGAAGGTGTAGAAAGTGTTACAGGTTATACAGGACACGATGCAGCTAAACTTCGTGACTACAATGAAAAGAATCATGCGCTATCTGGCCGAGAAATGATTGAGGCTGTGAAAGGCGCTGTTGCTACTAATGAAGTTAACGCAGCAATGGGTATTATCTGTGCTACACCTACAGCTGGTTCATCGGGAACTATTCCCGGCGTACTTTTCAAACTAGAAAAAACACACGATTTAACAGAAGACCAAATGGTAGACTTCCTTTTCACTTCAGCATTATTTGGACGTGTTGTAGCGAATAATGCAAGTGTTGCAGGTGCAACAGGCGGTTGCCAAGCAGAAGTAGGTTCTGCATCAGCAATGGCAGCAGCAGCTTCAGTGGCTATCTTCAAAGGTACACCAGAACAATCTGGTCATGCGATGGCACTTGCAATAAGTAACCTATTAGGTTTAGTTTGTGACCCAGTAGCAGGATTAGTTGAAATTCCTTGCGTAATGAGAAACGCAATTGGTTCAGGTAACGCATTAATTTCAGCAGACCTTGCATTAGCTGGTGTAGAAAGTCGTATTCCAGTGGACGAAGTAATTGGTGCAATGGACAGAGTTGGCCGTAACTTGCCAGCATCTCTTCGTGAAACTGGTTTAGGTGGCTTAGCAGGTACACCAACTGGCGAAGAAATTAAACGTAAGATTTTCGGTGAAGCTGACAATATGGTGAATAATAAATAAAAGATAAATTGAAATTTAAAGCACTTAGGTTTTGTTTGGAAAAGCAAAGCTTAAGTGCTTTTTTAGTATCAGCAAGGATAAGTCCCTCGCACTCCTTTATAAATCGCGAATGAATAAATTCAGTAAACGCTTCTTTACAAAACAAGGGCCCCAATCTAAAATAACTTAAAAGGGGCTGATGCAATGCTAAGATTGTTTCTTATCTTTATTGCATTCATCATTAACACGACGATAACTTATTTGGGAACTACGGAGGGAACATGGGTCAACTTATTATTTAAATCGTTATCGCTAAGTATGATTCTTGTATTTATGTTCTACTATATTCGTTTTGTTATTGAAAATAGAAATAAAGAATGAAGTTGAACTAAGTAGTTTATTATAGCTCAACTTCATTCTTTTTATTTGTATAAATCTAGCTGATAAAATGCTAAATCTAACCATCTGTCAAATTTGTATCCTACATTCGTGATTGTTCCAGCGTGAGTGAAATTAAATTTCTTGTGTAATTGAATACTTCCTTCATTTGAAGCATCAATACCAGCTACAATCGTGCGATAATTGTTGTCTTTAGCGTGTTGAATGAGTGTGGTTAATAATTGTGAAGCGATACCTTGACCACGATATTTGGGATCTACATATATAGAATGTTCAATCGAATAAAGGTACGCAGGCCAATCTCTAAAGGAACCATATGTTGCATATCCTACAATATGGTTATCCTTAACATAGACCCATATGGGCTCATCGGCCATTGCCTTCGCTTCAAACCACTGTACTCGTTCTTCTAATTCTTTAGGATCATAAGTGTATATAGCAGTAGTATTGATGATTGCATCATTATAAATACTTAAAATATCAAGTAAATCCTCTTTTCTAGCAAATCGTATCATTAACATCCCTCTTTTCATATTCCTTTTCATTAAAAACCAATTTACATGAGTTATCAATAACTTGTTAAGTTTTATTACATTATATTTAAACAGGAGATGTTTATTTGAAAGTTAAACTAAGTCGCTCATGTCGGTGTTGAAAAATAATGCTATACTAAATTTAAAATCATATTTATTCATTGAGAAATAAAATTTAAAGGAGTTACTGAAATGAAAAAATGGACGAGTCATTTAATGACGTTCATAGGCATATTGTTAATCATCCTAGCAATTTATTTGTTCGCAAAGCCACATATTGATAATTATTTCCATGATAAAGATAATAATAATAAAATCGAACAATATGATAAAGATGAAAAAAAGGATGTCTCAACAAAACATAAAAAGCCTACAATTCCAAAAGATAAATCTAAAATGGCAGGTTACATTGAAGTGCCAGACGCTGAAATTAAAGAACCTGTATATCCAGGACCTGCCACGCCTGAGCAACTCAATAGAGGTGTAAGCTTTGCAGAAGGTGATGAATCACTTGATCAACAAAACATTGCAATCGCTGGTCATACATTTACTGACCGCCCGCATTATCAATTTACAAATTTAAAGGCTGCTAAGAAAGGGAGTAAAGTATATTTCAAAGTAGGTAACGAAGTTAGAAAGTATAAAATGACGAAAATCCATGATGTCGATCCTACAGAAGTGAAAGTATTAGATGAACATAAAGGCAAGAAGAATCAATTAACATTAATCACTTGCGATGATTATAATGAACAAACAGGTGTCTGGGAAAAACGTAAAATATTTGTAGCAACTCAAGTAAATTAATGTTGAACGATACGTACGAGGCTGGGATATCATTTGGTATCTCAGCTTTTTATGAAATTCTGCAAACCATGCAAGTTGGGCGTGGCGCAACGAAAATCATTTGACTAAATGACATGTCTGACTCACACACGTGTGTGTTTTTTTTTATGATATGAAATGTCTTTCAAAAGTTGAATATAGTTTCAGTGTCTTGTCCTGAACTTCATTACATTTAATCTCAAAGATATAATGAGGATAAAGTTGTTCACATAAAGGGGATGCATGAAATATGATAAGTGCAATTGCAGTTGATATGGACGGTACATTTTTAGATTCAAACAAGCAATTTGATGAAACACGTTTTGAGCGCATTTTTAAGAAATTAAGTGAGAACCATATTCAATTTATAGCGGCTAGCGGCAATCAATATGCTAAGTTAAAGTCAATCTTTGGTGTTAGAGATATGTTTTTTATTTCTGAAAATGGAGCAGTCATTTATAAAGGGAATCAATTATATAATTACCGTAGCTTTAATCGTAAAGAATTTCAAAATGTGGTCGATTATCTAAATATTGATCACAACATGAAAGAGTTAATTATATGTGGTATTAAAAGTGCATATATTTTAAGGAACACTTCCGTCACGTTTAAAGAAGACGCTCATTTTTATTATCATCAGTTGGAAGAAATTGATTCATTGCAAGATTTACCTCAAGATGATTATGTGAAGATAGCATTTAATATTAATCGAAAAACGCATCCTCATGTTGATGAAGCATTGAACGAGACTTTTAAAGATACCATTCAACTTGTGTCTAGTGGTCATGACAGTATAGACGTGATTATGCCAAATATGACAAAAGGACAAGCATTAACACGATTACTTAATGAGTGGGAGATGTCATCTGATGAATTAATGGCATTTGGTGATGCAAATAATGATAAAGACATGTTAGAACTAGCCAAACACAGTTACGTAATGGCCAATAGTAGTGATGCCTCACTTTTTGAAATTGCGAATAGTGTAGCGCCATCAAATGATGAACAAGGCGTTTTAACTACGATTGAAGAAAAAGTGTTAAAGCATTTATAAGCATATGAAAAGGTGAGACAGCGATATTAACGCTATATCTCACCTTTTTTAATATATTAATTTAAACGTGTATCACATGTGCCTGTTTGAATCACAGATAATGCTGCGTTCAAGCCACCTTCAACTAAGTTTTGTACTGCTTCGTCTGAGAAGAACGCAATGTGAGGTGTCACTAAAATGTTTTCATGTCTAATGAGTTCTAACAATGTTTGGTCTTCAATTGTTTTATTTGTCCAATCGAATGTGAAGTAGTCGGCTTCATTTTCATAAGTATCGATGGCAGCACCATATAAAGTGCCATTGTTCACAGCTTCGATAAGGTCAGGTGTGTTAATGACAGCGCCACGAGCAGCATTGACTAGCACAGCACCTTTCTTAACTTTCGCAAACATTTCTTTATCAAATAGATGGAAGCTTTCTTTATTAGCAGGAACGTGAAGTGAGATAATATCTGCATCTTTAATCGCTTCTTCAACCGAATCCTTATACTCTAAGAAATCTAAAGAATCATTTGGATATGCATCGTAGCCAACAACTTTTGCACCGAAACCTGCATAGATTTTACCAGTTGCAGCTCCAATACGGCCTGTACCAATAATCGCAACGGTCATATTTTTAACAGGTTTAGACATTATTGGTGCAGCCCAAGTGAAGTTATGATCTTGTACGCGTCTTTCAATAGCTGGGAATTTACGCACAAGTTGTAAAGCAATAGAAACTGAATATTCGGCGATTGTCTCAGGTGAATAACTAGGAATGTTAGAAATAACAATACCATGTTTTTTAGCAAGATCTAAATCATACATATCAAATCCTGCAGTACGTTGAGCGATTTGTTTGATGCCGTAAGCTTCTAATTTAGGGTAAACTTCATCTTCCAATTTACCAAATTGCATTGTAGTGACACCGTCGTAGTCTTTAAGTTGATCTACAGTATCTTTACTTAAAAGGTCAGTAGAAGTTGTCACTTCAATATTATTTTTTTTACCCCAATTTAATGCCATTTCTTTCTCATATTCGCGTGTACCGAAAAACATAATTCTTGTCATTAAAAATAACCCCATTTCTAAAAAAATAAAAAAACAATAATAACAATAAGTTATCTAGATAAAAAATAATTAAGTAAGACTAAAACTTACAAATTTATTATATTGTGAAAGTTTTCACAAATCAAGAAAGAACGTATTAGTCGAGAAAGAAAAAAGTGAAAATATTCACATTAATAATAAACGTGTCACTTTTTAAGAAAGAAATCAATTACTTTTGTTGTGTATAAAAGTCATTTATACTTTCTTTATGAAAAGAATCGATTAATAGGAGGATGAACATTTAAATGAGCAGTATGAATCAAAAGATTATTGATGCGTTTGAATTTAGACATGCAACGAAACAATTTGATCCATCTAAAAAGGTTAGCGATGAAGACTTTGAAACAATATTGGAATCAGGTAGATTGTCACCAAGTTCTTTAGGTTTAGAACCTTGGCATTTTGTAGTAGTTCAAAGTGAAACATTGAGAGATAAATTAAAGCCTTATAGTTGGGGTGCTCAAAAGCAATTAGATACAGCAAGTCACTTTGTATTAATTTTTGCACGTAAAAATGTAACATCTCACTCAGATTATGTTCAAAATCTTATCCGAGGCGTTAAAGAATATGAAGAAAGTACCATTCCAGCAGTAGAGGAAAAATTTGATAACTTCCAAACAAACTTCCATATTAATGACAATGAGCGTACATTATATGATTGGGCAAGTAAACAAACATACATCGCTTTAGGAAATATGATGACTACAGCGGCGCTATTAGGTGTAGATTCATGCCCAATGGAAGGATTCGATTTAGATAAAGTTACTGAAATTTTATCAGAAGAAGGAATTCTTGATACTGAACATTTTGGTATTTCAGTAATGGTTGGTTTTGGCTATAGAGCTGAAGAGCCCGCGCACGGTAAAGTCCGTCAAAGTAAAGATGATGTCATTAGTTGGATAGAATAAAATGCTATATTTATCTTTAGATTCTAGAACTCAAACTTCTAGAATCTATTTTTCTTTTTCAATAAAATATAAAAATTTTGTGTAGTGAATAACACATTTCTAAGTGGGTATATCACATATGTGACTTCTTTTAGAAATAGTATAAACACATCATTTTGAAAATTGATTAAAAGAGGTTAGAATTAAAAATACGAAAAGTAAACGTTTACATTTTTCATAGATTCAAAATTTACGAAAGATAGTTTCAATAAATTAATTATCACTATAAAGGATGGGTTAAAATGGCAAATATTAACGTTAGAGATTATATCGACGAAAATTATGGCTTGTTTATAAATAACGAATTCCAAGCAAGTGGTAGTGGTGAAACAATCACAGTAACAAATCCTGCGAATGGTGAAGATTTAGCTAAAGTTGCTCGCGCAGGTAAAGAAGACGTAGATAAAGCAGTTCAAGCTGCGCATGATGCATTTGACAGTTGGAGTAAAATTTCTAAGGAAGAACGTGCTGATTATTTATTAGAAATTAGTAATAAAATTCATGAAAATACTGAACGCTTAGCAGCTATCGAATCACTACAAAACGGTAAACCTTATAGAGAAACTTCAACATTAGATATTCCTTTAGCTGCAAATCAATTTAAATATTTCGCAAGCGTGTTAACAACGGATGAAGGTTCAGTTAATGAAATTGATGAAAACACTATGAGTTTAGTAGTTAACGAACCTGTAGGTGTAGTTGGTGCAGTGGTTGCGTGGAACTTCCCAACATTATTAGCTTCATGGAAGTTAGGACCATCATTAGCAGCAGGTAATACAGTTGTTATTCAACCATCATCTTCAACACCGTTATCATTAATTGAAATTGCTAAAATTTTCCAAGAAGTTTTACCTAAAGGCGTAGTGAATGTATTAACAGGTAAAGGCTCTGAGTCTGGAGATGCAATCTTCAATCATGAAGGCGTGAACAAGTTATCATTCACTGGCTCAACAGATGTAGGTTATGGTGTTGCTAAAGCAGGTGCTGAACGTATTGTACCTACAACATTAGAACTTGGTGGTAAAAGTGCTAATTTAGTCTTTGACGATGCAAACATTGATCAAGTTGTTGAGGGTGTCCAATTAGGTATTTTATTCAATCAAGGTGAAGTATGTAGTGCAGGTTCAAGATTACTTGTACAATCTTCAATCTACGATAAATTAATTCCTAAGTTAAAAGAAGCATTTGAAAATATTAAAGTAGGCGATCCATTTGATGAAAATGTAAAAATGGGTGCGCAAACAGGTCCAGAACAAATGGAAAAAATTCAAAGCTATGTAAAAATTGCTGAAGAAGATAATAATGTTAATATTATTACAGGTGGCCATCGTTTAACAGACAATGGTTTAGATAAAGGTTATTTCTTCGAACCAACATTAATTGAGGTAAATGACAACAGCAACCAACTTGCCCAAGAAGAAATCTTCGGCCCAGTATTAGTCATTGAAAAATTTGAAAATGATGAAGATGCAGTAAAAATTGCTAATGATTCTGAATATGGTCTAGCAGGAGGTATCTTCTCAACAAATATTAATCGCGTGTTCAATGTAGCCAAAGCTATGAGAACAGGACGCATCTGGGTTAACACTTATAACCAATTCCCAGCAGGTGCACCATTCGGCGGTTATAAAAAATCTGGTATCGGTCGAGAAGTATATAAAGATGCTATTAAAAACTATCAACAAGTTAAAAATATCTTCATTGATACAAGTGACCAAACAAACGGCATGTATTAATTGAGATAAAAACTTCAAACAAAAAGAGGGCGCAATGCCCTCTTTTTATACTGTCTGCAAAGATTGAACTTTGTAGGCAGTTTTATTTATACATAATTATAAAAAATCTATTCAGGAACCACGTTTGTATCACCATGAATTGTAATATCAAAGCCTTCGGGTGAAGTAACATGTGTTTCTTCTGAATTTGGTTTATATATGTCAATATGTGTTAAGCCATAAGTGCTTTCGTTCGCTTCTCTTTTATGATTGGACTGCCAAGTATTGACTGCAATATGGTGATGATATTTTTGTGTAGACATAAAGAGCGCTTGTGGGAAGTTGGAAATATGTTCTAATCCTAGTTCATCAATATAAAATGCACGTGCTTGTCCTAAATCATGTGTTTTAAGATGTAAGTGGCCGATTTTTCCATCTTTTGGCCAACCTTGCCATCCCTCAGTCGAACGTTGTTCAATTAAATCGTTAGCATCAACTTCTAGCGTATCCATCTTCACGAAACCATCACGCCATTGCCATTCATCAGTAGGACGATCTTGATAAACTTCAATTCCATTTCCTTCTGGATCAGCAAAGTATAAAGCTTCACTTACAAGGTGATCACCGCCACCCACTGCAATATTTAATTGAATTGCGTGATATAAGAAATTTGCCAAGTTTCTGCGTGTAGGTAAAAGAAAGGCAATATGGAATAAACCTGCTTCTCTAAAGCCAGGTTGGCGGCCGTCATGTAATTCTTGAAGAGTAAGGGTATGCCCATTAGCACCTACATTCAATATAGTTTGTTGCGCATGTTGTGCTTTAATTGTAAATCCTAGCACAGTAGAGTAGAATTCAGTCATTTTATTTAAATCTTTAACGTTTAAAGTAATATTTGTAACTTGAGTTGCTTCAGTAGAATGGAATGAAGTCATTTCGTCTTACCTCCTATGATGAAAAGTCACCATTGTTTAATATTTATATCTAGTATAATTAATATACTCCCAAAACATTTAATACGCAAGCTTTAATATCTAAAAAAATTCCAAGAAGGTGAATACACTTCTTGGAAACTGAATTACTATTTATTTGTTACTTTTATTAACCTAAATACACATCTTGTGCATGGTCATCTTTTTCTAAAACGTCTTTAGCGAATGGGCAAGATGCAATGATTTTTAAATGGTTGTCACGTGCATATTCAACCACGCGATTGACTAATTTTTTACCTAAACCTTGTCCACCTAATTCATCTGATACACCTGTATGATCAATATCAATTTCGTTGTTGTCTACTTCTTTGAAAGTGATAACTGCTTGCGGGTTATTTTCATCTTCTCCAACATAAAATTTATGGTCGCCTTGTTTGATTTCTTCAGACATTTACGTTCACTCCTTTAAAAATGTATATACATATAAATATCACTTTTCATGATTTTTGAAACATTTTGAATACGCCACATGATTAATATATCGTTAGCTATTGCTTTTTTGATAAGTAACCGATATAGTGATAAACGAAATAATTACGCTTTATGGGGGTCTCATTTTGAAAAGAAAGGCGATCATTTGGATTACTTTATCCATTATATTAATACTGAGTGGATGTAGTAAAAGTATGAATCATAAAAAAGACAATATTAGTAGTCAAAATAAAATGAAAATATACACAACTGTGTTTGCGTTTCAAAGTTTTACTCAACAAATTGGCGGGAAGTACGTAGATGTTGAATCTATCTATCCTCCAGGTGCAGATTTACATTCTTATGAACCAACGCAAAGAGATATGATTAATATTGCTAAAAGCGATTTGTTTATTTATTCAAATGATGACTTAGACCCAGTTTCTGCGAAAATTACCAAATCTATGGAAAATAAAAACATGAAATTAGCTCTTGCAAATGGTTTGAAACAAAAAGACTTGATTCACTCTGATGATCATGATGAGGATGAGGGACATCAACACCATCATGAATCAAGTAATGATCCTCATATATGGTTAGATCCAGTATTAGACCGTGTATTTGCAAAGGAAATCAAAGATAAACTAATTCAAAAAGACCCTAAGCATAAGTCTTATTATGAAGAAAACTATAAAAAGTTAGATAAAGAAATCAAAGATATTGATAATAAAATGAAAAGCATTACTAAAAATCCGAAACGTGATAAAGTAATCATTTCACATGACTCATTAGGTTACCTCGCACATCGATATCATTTTAAACAAGAAGGTGTGAATGGAATGAATGACGAGGAACCGAGTCAGAAGAAGATATTAAGCATTGTAAAAGAGATTAAAAAGTCAAAATCTCCATATGTACTATATGAACAGAACATCACTTCTAAAATTACAGATGTGATTAAAAAGGAAACTGACACCCAACCTTTAAGCTTTCATAATTTAGCAGTACTCACGAAAAAAGAACAAAATGATGACGCCATCACTTATCAATCATTAATGAAAAAAGATATCCAATCTCTAGATAAAGCATTAAATCATTAAAAATACCTAGCATTACACATTGAACTTCGATTTGAAGTATATGTGTAATGCTTTTTTATTTATCAATCAACAAGGTGAAAGATAAACATAAGTGATAAATTATATTTTCCCAAATAAAATAGCCCCTCCAATTTAATTTAAAATGAGGGACTAATCTTACGTTTCTGCTTGAATATTTATTTATAGCGCAAGTAGCTCACGGTAGTGTTGTAATATTCTTCGAAACCATGGATGCCGTCTGCACCACCTAAGCCTGATTCACGCCAACCGGCATGATAACCGTTAACGACTTCTTCGGCTTCACAATTTGCGTAAACTTCCCCGAATTTTAAACGCTCTGAAGCGGTCATCACTTCTTGTAAGTTTTCAGAGAAGATGTATGAAGATAAACCAGCATTTGTATCATTAGCATCTTCAATGACTTGGTCAAAGTCTTCATAAGTGGCAATTGCTAATACAGGACCAAATATTTCCTCTTTAAATACGCTATCTTCAGTATTTACATGATCTAGGATCGTTGGTTCATAGAAGAAACCAGCACGGTCTAATTGATGACCACCCATGACTAATGTTGCGCCATTATTCACAGCAGATTCTACTTTTTCATGAATACTATCCAGTTGTTTTTGGTTAATGATTGCGCCATAATCTGTATTTTCATCTAAAGGATCTCCGACAGTCAGATGACCCATTTTGTCTTTTACTTTTTCTACAAATGCATCATGGACATTTTTATGAACAAAGATACGTTCTGGACAAGTACACACTTGACCTGCATTATTAATACGAGCAGTAACGATATAGTCAACAGCTTTGTCTAAATCAGCATGTGGTGTGACGAGTACAGGAGCGTTACCACCTAATTCAAGATTTAATTTCTTAACTGTTTGTGCTGCATGCTCATAGACGGATTTACCTGCGCGCATACTACCTGTTAATGAAATAAGTTGGATATCTTTATGAGTTGCGAGTTGAGTGCCAACTGTTTCGCCAGTACCTGGAATAATTTGAATTAAACCAGCGGGAATCGTTGAAGCGCGGAAGAGCTCAGCTAAACGTAATGTTAATAATGTCGTTTCTTCACTTGGTTTAATAACGACGGAACAGCCAGTCACGATAGCTGGAATAACTTTACGCATCAAGACCATAATCGGTGCATTCCAAGGCACAATTCCTGCTGTGACACCAATTGGTTTCTTAGTTAATTGAATGATTTCATTCTCTACACTATTTTGTAGCACTTCGCCTTTGTTACTCATACTTAAACTTGTCATATAGTCGATAAATGTGATTGATTTATCGATTTCTCCATAAGCTTCGGCGAGTGTTTTTCCTTGTTCTTTCACATATAATTGTGCAATTTCATCACGGTTTTGTTCTAATAGAGGAATAAGTAATTTAACGTGTTCAGCACGAGTCGGTTGAGGGACACGTTCCCATTCGAGTTGTGCGTGTTTAGATTTTTCAATCGCTTCATTGACTTCTTCTTCAGTCGCGAACGTAATTGTATCAAATTTTTCTCCTGTAGCAGGATTAATGACATCCATCGTTTCAGTTGATTTACTTTCGATAAATTCATTGTTAATAAATAATTGATTTGTCATTTGAGACACCTCCATCCTCTATATTCCCGAAATTGATTATCCTAATTTTGAAAATAAAAAAGAGGTTGGGACATAATTAATTGTCTCAG
>NZ_KV827773.1:230147-246999 GCF_001836225.1 Staphylococcus sp. HMSC036D05
TTGATAAATTATATTTCTGTCTCACTCCCTTAAATTTATTTTCTAAGAATACCTTTATAAATCACTGGGATAAGTAAGATAAAACCGAATAACCCCATAATAGGGAAAACTTTACCAATCAATGAGATAAATCCGATAAATGTGCATATGAACGTAATGATAGACATCACGATGATTAAACTATAATAACGTTTCGTAAATGGTTGGCTAAAACGAGAAGCAAATGCGTACATCAGGCCGACAACCGTATTGTAAATCACTAATACCATAATGACAGACATAATTGTGCCAATTGAAGGTGAGATTTGCTTCGCTAAGAGTAGCGATGGTAATGCTACATGTTTAATTTTATTAAATTCAGTGACTAGTCCTAAATTAATCATTAATAATAAAAACGTAATGATGATACCGCCAATCAGACCGCCATAAATCGTCGACTTCTGGAACTTTAATTTGCCACCCATCACTGTTAAAAAGCTAAACGCAGCAGCAATTTGTAAGCTTGCGTAGTTAATCGCATCGAACCACCAACCGGGTGAAATAGATTTATTATGATTGGAGTACTCATTTGCCGCAGTAAAATCCACGTGTCCTGTAATAAAATAATACATCGCAATCATGACTACAATTGCAACTAGGAATGGTGTGACGCCTCCAAGTACTGCAATAAGTCGATCAAATTGTAAAAATAGAGTAAGCAAAATGAGCACGATGAGTATGAGAGAACTTAACCAGAATGGTATACCAAAACTTTCATTTATTGTTGAAGCACCACCTGCAGTCATAATGATGGCGAGTGAAAATAAAAACACAGTCAGTATGATATCGAATAGTTTTGCAATGACTGGGTGTAAATAATAGCGGATGGATTCAGAATGATTTTGAGATTTAAGACGGTAGCCAGTGTTTAAAACAAATATTCCGCCTAAAGTCACAATCAGACCAGTAATCAGTATGCCAGTAATACTATAAATGCCATGGCTTGTAAAAAATTGAAATATTTCTTGTCCTGTCGCAAATCCTGCTCCAACCACCACGCCGACAAATGCAAATGCCACGATGATGGATTCTTTAACAGTATTCATTAAACATGCATATCCCTTCAAAATTGATATATTCTATATGTATTCTTTTCTTTTAAAAAGTTTAAAAATCACATTCATCTATTGTAGATGATAAAGATAAAAAAATAAACAGTAAAGTTCATCACATATGTACGATTGTCTAAATGTGACGTACGATTATTTGTGTTTCATGTATAATTGATGTGTATCACACGTTTGAAATTTTAAATTATGTTAAGTTTAATTTTGTACTGTTGAATTAAAGATATAAATTTACAAAAGTTTTAAGCAAATGGTAATGCATGAGTCCACCATTTTTGATAGTATTAGGCAATATTGAATATAGAATACAAGTAAAAATATAAGAAGGTGTTTGTATGTCATTGAATTTACCCATTATGCTAACGATTGTTTTATTCTTAGCATTAGGGATTTTCAGTCAATGGTTAGCTGACAGAATTAAATGGCCTTCCATTGTAGTTATGGCAATTGTTGGATTGTTAGTCGGTCCAATTCTGGGATTGACTAATCCTAAGGAAGCGCTTGGTTCAGACGTGTTTAGTCCGATTGTTTCTTTAGCCGTCGCAATTATACTATTCGAAGGTAGTAGTAATTTGGACTTTAGGGAACTGAAGGGCATCTCCAAAGCAGTCATTCGAATCATTACAGTTGGTGCAATTATCGCATGGATATTAGGCGCTATTGCGTTACATACCATTCTCAATTTCCCATTATCTGTATCGTTTGTGATGGGGGGACTCTTTTTAATTACAGGTCCAACCGTGATTCAACCTTTACTCAAGCAGGCGAAAGTGAAGAAGAATGTTGATTCCATATTACGATGGGAGAGTATCATTCTAGACCCAATCGGTCCAATGCTTGCGTTAACGGCGTTTTATATCTTTCAAATTCTCGAACAAGGTATTAGTTTCGTCGTTATTCTACTCTTTGTTCTGAAAATGATAGCCGTCGTCGTAATCGGCTTTGGTGCATCATACTTATTCAATTGGTTTATCCGTCGCGATATGATTCCACAAAGTTTGATGCCTCCGATTCAACTCATATTTATTCTATTAACATTTAGTATTTGTGATGAAATACTTTCTGAATCGGGTCTATTAGCAGTGACAATCTTTGGATTAAATATGGCGCGTAAGAAACGTCATGATTTAATTTTCAAAGAATCTGACCATTTTATCGATAATGCGTCATCGATTTTAGTCAGTACAGTCTTTATTTTAATTACATCTTCACTTTCAAAAGATGTATTATTAAACGTATTATCATGGCAATTAATTATTTTCTGTTTAGTCATGATTGTATTAGTTAGACCGATTTCAGTACTATTTTCAACGTTTAGAACTGAAATTTCTAAAAAAGAACGTGCGATTGTCGCAATGATGGCGCCAAGAGGGATTGTGGTTCTTACCGTAGCGCAATTCTTCTCAAGTTTATTTATGGACGATAAAGTAGCCATGGCGAAGTATATAACGCCAGTAACGTTCGGATTGGTTTTTATTACTGTGGTGATTTACGGATTTAGCTTTACACCGCTAAGTAAATTATTTGGTGTTGCGAGTAATGAACCACCGGGTGTTATCATTGTGGGTGAAAGTGAGTTTTCATTCCATTTAGGAGTGAATTTAAGAGATCATGGAATTCCTGTTATGATGTTTAATCTATTTGAAAATACTTCTGAAAAAGCACATGAAGCGGGGTTTGAAGTCTTTAAAGGTAATTTATTATCAAGTAATGATCGTATTTACTCTGACTTACTTCGCTATAACAAATGTATCTTGATGACGCAGTCGTTCATTTTCAATAGTTTGGCATTTAATGAACTGGTACCAGAATTTGGTTTGAGTAATGTAGATATGATGCCTGTTTCTTTCAATGATGAGCAGGCGAGAAATAACTTGAGTGGACCGATTCGTAATCATATTTTATTTGATGAAAATCATAGCCCACGATGGTTTAATAACTATATTACGCAGCATAATATCGTGGAAGTGCCAGCCGAAGAATATCATGAGCTGACTGATAATGACATGTTAATTTATTATATTAATGATGATAAAGAAGTGACGTTTAAACGTAGTAGTAGAGAATTACCGCAACATGATACAGGTGTATACGGTATCTTAAGAAATGCTTATCATGCGTAAACTATAGGTCTGGATATCATTCCCAAAAATAATAGCAGTAAGGAGATTACTAGTTGTAATCTTCTTACTGCTACTTTTATATTCAATACTTCGTATTGTATGGCTTCGCGTTCCTAGGGTGCCGTCTCAGCCTTGGTCTTCGTCTGGCACTGCTCCCTCAGGAGTCTCGCCATAAATACTACGTATTAACATGGAATTTTACATCAATATACTTTTAAAAATAAGGGAATTTCGTATAATTTAATAAACATCACTAAACTATAGATAATCTTTAGTAAAAAAATTAAAATATGAATCAACTTTCACTACCTATATAAACTTCAGTTCATATTTCTTTTTAGATAATTTTATAAGGTGGAAGAGCTTGAGTCACATAACATGTTTATTAATGAAGGATAATTACTTTTTTTATTTATATTCAAATAATTCATCAACGGTAACTGAGAACTGTTTTGCTAATTTAAACGCAAGTACAAGCGATGGGTCATACTTATTATTTTCAATAGCATTAATAGTTTGTCTAGAAACCCCAAGGTTTTTGCTCAATGTTTCTTGAGATATTTTCATCTTTTTACGATAGTATAAAATATTATTTTTCACGTTATTACCTTCAAGCTGAATATTTTTTCTTAGTATTATAATAAAATATTACCAATAATCCTGATATTAATATTAAATAATGAAGCTCAGGGTAATTACTAAAAAATTTGGTAAAAACATTTTTATGTGAATCAGTAAAATCAAATAATTTTAATAATATCACTAAAATCAAACTATATACTGTCCACAACAATGTTTTGGCAAATATTTCAACGACCATTTGAGTTTGTCTTTCGTCATATTTTTTATTTTTCACATTTGTTAAAATAGTTGGCAGATACTTGTTTATGAACATATTCCACACTGCTCCAAAAGCTAAAAATATTACAAATAATAGAATAAATTTCATCATTTTCACTCCATAATGTAAAATGTTTTTGACATTATTAGTGTAACGTATTTAGATAAAATGTCAAAAGTGTTTTACATTTTGAAAGTAATAATGAATGGTTAAATTAGCATAAAAAAAGGTCATCTGCTTTCTGGGAAGTGTATCCACAGAAAGTGTGATGACCTTTTTAACATTTAGAAGGATTACAATGAACTTTGCCCATTGCATAAGAAATACTAAGCGCTAAAGTGCAAAGTATTTCTTATTTCAAGTATCTGTCGTGCATTAATATTTTTAAGATATCAATTTGGTCTTGTAATTCTTTACCGACATTGGTGTCTCTGATTTTCTTACGTTGAAGTTCTTCGTCTACCACACGTTTTACTGATAATTCATCAGTACCGTCTGACAAGACCTTTTCCTTAGTATTAAATTCCTGATGTGCTACCAATTGCATTCCGAAAGAATTATATAGCAATGTATATCCAGCGATACCAGTTGTAGATTGATAGGCTTTAGAGAAACCACCATCAATGACTAACATCTTACCATCCGCTTTGATAGGATCTTCACCATCGATTTCTTTCACAGGTGTATGTCCATTAATAATGCGACCTTCATCAGGATTCAAGCCAAAGTCTTTAAGCATCTTGCGAATCATATCAACATCTTCACGTAAATGATAATAAGGATTCTTTTCCTCTTTATGAGACACTTTATCTTCAATAAAGTAACGCTCAAACGTTGTCATTGCACGCTTACCAAAGAGGGAAGAGTATTTACCTGTCCATAAATACCACACTAAATCAGTAGAAATATCGTCTGTGATATCTTTATGATCAAAAGCCTTACGCACATGATATTCAAAGACATCTAATAATTCACGACCACTTAATTCTTCACCCTCGATTTCGAAAGCTTCCATCTCTCCATTTTCATCAACTGGGATACAACCATGAATCAGTAGATTTCCGTTATATGGAAGGTATAGTTTACCTTCACGCATTAAGAATGACATGTGTCGTCTCAATTTCTCAGATTGTTGGAAAGAAAGAAGTAACTTGTCGACTACTTCCTCTTCCTCTGGTAAAAGTTTTGCAGGGTCATTAGGATCTACAGTTTGGAAACATGTGTCCTTAAGAGGGTATGTTTTACCGTAAACTGTAATTTCATTTTTATCATAATCAATTTTTTCTAATACTAAACGTTCTTCCATTTCGAAAGAAGGACGACGCTTAATAATAGGCATTTCAAGCTTGAATTGAATCATCGCAATCGCTTGATGAATCTTAGTGATTTGGCTTTCCTCACGTTTCGTTAAGCTTGCTTCTTTATCAGGACGTTTCTTAGGTTTAAAAGCAGGGTTCTCAGCGTCGTAATACTTTTCAGCCAAAGTAAGTAGAGGACGTAAGTTAATGCCATAAGCATCTTCAATAATATCTAAGTTATCATAACGTGCACAGATACGAAGAAGATTAGCTAGACATACTTTAGAACCAGCATAAGCGCCTATCCATAGTACATCGTGGTTGCCCCACTGAATATCGACTGAGTGATAGTTAATAAGTGTGTCCATAATCTTATCTGGCTTAGGACCACGATCGTAAATATCGCCAACAACATGAAGATGGTCGACGACAAGACGTTGAACCGTATATGATAATCCGATAATGAGGTCGTCTGATTGCTCTAATTCAATAATTTGGTTAACGAGTGTCTCATAATAAGGCTTCTTATTGTGGAATTCGTTACTTTTATAAAGTAATTCTTCAATAATATATACGAATTGTTCTGGTAAGGCCTTACGTAATTTCGAACGAGTATATTTAGATGAACAATATGTAATTAATTCAATGAGAAGTTCGATTGTTGTGATATACCATACATTTAGTTTACCAATTGAATCAAAATTGTTTTTTACTAATTTTAATTTTTCTTCTGGATAATATACTAAGGCCGCTAAGTCATTAATTTCTTGTTGAGATAATTTATCTTCGAAGATGTCATTAATTTTGGCTCTCACGTTTCCTGAACCATTACGTAAAACGTGTTGGAAAGATTCATATTCACCATGAAGGTCGCTGACAAAATGTTCAGTTCCTTTTGGTAATTCTAGAATGGATTCTAAATTAATGATTTCCGTCGCTAATTTCTCAGCACTATCAAACTTTTGAGAGAGTAAATCTAAATATTTTTGTTTCATTTCACTTTCAGTAATAGGAGTCATGCTTAGTCACCTCTGTTTAATATTTCCACCACTTATGCATTTAATAATGCGCTTACATAAATTATCTTTAAAATACGCTACTTTTTCAATGAATGCGTCCTAAGAATTTAAATTCATACTAAAAAAGCTGAGCGAGCCGATTAAAATAGTAATGGCATACTCAGCTTGAGTTTTATTTAACGTTTTTGCGACGCTTCATGAAGTAACGTATGACGAAATAGATAATTGCGATAATAATGATGACATACATAATACGTGAATATGTGTGAATGCCATTCATTAGTGCACTGAAGCTATCACTTAACACTCGTCCAAGTAAGATGAGTGCGAAGTTCCAAATGGTCGTACCGAGTAATGAAAGAATAGTAAATTGTACCACATTCATGCGGTTGATACCGGCTGGAATAGTGATCAGTACACGTAATACTGGAACGAAACGACATAGGAACACGGCCCATGCACCATATTTTTTAAACCAGTCGTTCGCACGCTTTAAATCTTTACTTTTTAATTTCATCCATTTTCCGTGGCGATCAACAAAGCGATATAATCTTTCTTCAGATATTAAGCGACAAATATAATATAAAATCAATAGACCGATAAACGAAGCAATTGTGGCGATAATTAATAACGTCCAAATAGATAAATGCGACTTCACGGACAATAATCCAGCAAACGTTAAGATAATCTCAGAAGGAACAACAGGTAAAACGTTCTCTAATAAGATTAAAATAAATATTGCCATGTAGCCCCATTTACTAATAAATTCTGTAATAATATGTTCCATGTAAAATTTGTTTCTCCTTTAAATCAAGCAATGGTCGAGCATCGTTTGTTTATTATAACCAATATTAACAGTAAATGCTTAAAATTAATAACGAAGATACATCAAATTCTAATGAAACTAACGTATTGATTTTAATAATGTATGATAAATACCTTGTGCTTCTTCATCACTTTGGATGCCGTAAGCATTCATACGGCCATCTTTAAATAGCGTAAATTCGTAGTTTTCGTATTGAATGAGTTTCGCGAATGAAGTTGATTTAATAACATTTCCTGGGAAATGATTAGCATAGTCGAAAGCGTGTTTCGGTAATCTAAATAGAAACGTTTGGCCACACATAGATTCGATTTGATTATCCTTTTTCAAGTTGAGTAGGTCATATTCTTGATTTTCACACACCGGGCAGTCTTTATTTTTCAGAATATCTATGTTCATCGCCTTATAGTTTATATCAAACGCATCAACTGTAATTAATTGTTTGGAAAAGCCTTTTCCAGCAAGATAGCGAATTGCTTCAGCGACTTCATAACTCGCTACGATTGAAATAATAGGAGGAAGTACACCATTGATAGCGCAACTTTCTCCTGTTTCTGGCATCGTTTGCATGAGACATTTCAAACAAGGGCCTTGATGATCAATACCATAAATCGTTCCTTTACTACCTACAGCTGCACCGTAGACCCACGGAATTTGATACTTATGACACACTTCATTAATTAAAAAGCGAACTTTAAAGTTATCCGTACCATCGATAATCATGTCAGGTTGCACTTCACTTATAATATCTTCAATATTAGATGAATTTACCTCAACATCGTAAGCAGAGATAGCAATATTTGAATTGATTTTCTTAATTTTTTCTTTCACAGCTTGGACTTTAGAAGTGAGGTTATACGCATCTTCTTCATCATAAAGTGTTTGACGGTGTAAATTTGAAATCTCTACGATATCCATGTCAATGATGGCAATATGATTAGCGCCCATACGTGCAAGTTGATCGATAATATGAGTGCCTAACGCACCAGCACCAAAGACTAGGATGTGAGCGTTAGATAATTTTGTTTGTCCGTCTTCGCCAAACGGTTGAAAGCGTGTTTGTCGATCATAACGTGACATTATAAGAATCCTAATCCTTCAGTAGGGCTTGAAGCTTGTGCTGTATATTTCACTGGAATTCGCCCAGCTTCGTAAGACAATCTTCCAGCATTGATGCCAAGCTTCATTGCTTCAGCCATTTTGACTGGATCCTTTGCAGCAGAGATTGCTGTATTAAGAAGAATTCCATCAGCGCCTAACTCCATCGCATGACAAGCATCTTTAGGAGAACCAATGCCTGCGTCTACAATTACTGGTACATTCGCATTTTCAATAATATAGCTTAGATTGAGTGGGTTATTAATGCCACGTCCAGTGCCAATAGGTGAGGCAAGTGGCATCACTGCATGTACACCGAGTGCTTCTAAACGTTTTGCTAGGACGAGGTCGTTTGAGATATATGGACAGACGATATAGCCTTTGTCTAAGAGTACTTTACATGCTTCATATGTTTCAAAAGGATCAGGAAGTAGTGTTTCGTCGTCTCCAATTACTTCTACTTTAATCATGTCGCAGACCCCAGCGTGGTTTGCAATTTCTGCGATTCTAATTGCTTCTTCTGCTGTTTTAGCACCAGCTGTATTTGGAAATGTAATAAAATCTTTTAGGTTAACATTGGCAAGTGGGTTAGGTAAGTTACGATCATATAGATTCATGCGTCGAACTGCGAAAGTTAACACATTTGTTCCTGATGCTTCAATCGCTTTTGATTGAATGTCTTCATTTTCAAATTTACCAGTACCTAATAATAAACGAGAGTGTAATTCTAAATTTCCAATTTTAAACATATTATCCGCCTCCAACGATTTCTAATAATTCTAATCGGTCATCTTCTCTGACTGTATGTTCATGGTATGCATCTTGTTTGATTAACTCTTTATTAAATTCAACGATGACGCGTGTTGGATCTAATTCGAGTGATGTGAGCACATCATGTATTGATTGTTCGTGGTCGAAACTAAACGTGTCGCCATTAATGATACACTTCATAGCTATTCCTCCTTGATACGCTAAAACTTGAATAATGAGGTGGTTTGATACCTGAAATTAACCAATTTGCGATATCCCGACCAATAATAGGTGACAATAAGATACCGTTACGATAGTGTCCAGTGATCACAAATAAGCCATCATCGATTTGATCCATCATAGGCACTTCATTGTCTGTATATGGACGAACGCCTGACCATTCCTTAAGAATACGACTATGTTTAAGTTCTGGAATGCGTTCGCACGCATGATTGAATAACCAGTTTAACCCTTTCTTAGTAGTACCAACCGAATAGTTATCGAACTCGCTTGTTGCACCAATTAAGAACCGATTAGGTTGTTTTGGAACGATGTAACAACCATTCGTCATAAATAATGTTTCTGAAAGATTGAGCTCGTCATTTTCCAATAACAGAACTTCACCTTTCACGCCAATCACTTTTCTATGAAGATTGTAATTTTTAAGAAGTTGAGAGGACCAAGCGCCCCCAGCAACGATAATTTTACGTGCTTCAATAAGAGGTTGTTGGTCAGTATAAACTGAGTAATAACCATTATTTCTTTCAATAGATTGCACCTCAGTGTGATGATAGCGCGAGATGCGTCTCATGTTGAGTGACTCTAGTAATGCTTTGGTGTATGCGTTAGCGTTGATTTGGCCATCATGTGGGATATGAATCGCTGCATAAGATGGCTTCACATTTCCATTCGTTAAGTGCATGAGGTCTTCAGGTGATAATTGTTTAACACTAGGGTCGTTTTGCTTTAGAAAGTTGTATTGTCGTCGCAAGGATTCAACATCTTCTTTACTATGTGCAATTTTAATTAAACCTGAATCTTGAAACTGAATATCAATACCTGTTTCGTTCATTAATGATTCACTAAGAAGTGGGAACATTCCTCGTGATTCAATCGCTAGTTTGAATAAATCACTTTCTTCGGTGAATTCATTTTGCGCACCTAACATCCCACCAGCTTTATATGACGCATGTTTACCTGGGACATCTCTATCTACAATAGCTACATCGTATTGCGTTGCACTTAATTGTCTTGCTATCGACATGCCGATGACACCTGAACCTATAATAAGTACATCATGCATGTTTCAACCACTTCCTTTTTAATTCTTTTATGTCCTCGAGTGACGCATTCATGAAAAATGAAATGGCACAAATTCCCGCGAATCTTTGTGATACCTGAGCAATTGTCTGTTGAGAAATACCTCCTATGGCATAGATAGGAATAGGGAGATTCAACACCTCTTCAATTTCGTTATTCCTCCGTGGTAATTCATTTGGATGCGACGTCGTAGGAAAGATATGACCAAAGAACACATAATCCAACCCTCTATCAATACATTGACGTACACTTTTGGCATCATGGGTCGACATGCTCACTTGTATGTCAGGATGGGTCTTTTTGTATGAAAATGCTGTTTCATCATTTTCCTTAAAATGAATGCGTTTGAGATTTAAATCTTCTAATAAAGCAATATCGCTATGAACAATGATTTTGTCTTTAGCAAACCCTTGATTCATTAAGTAAATCATCGATTGCTTTAATTCTTTTTGAGGCATTGATGTTCGAAATAATAATCCATCAATACCTTCCGCAATATTTAAGTAATGTTCTAAATCTTGAGCAGTAAGGACTTTATCGTAAGTAACTGCAATAAATATGTGTATCACCCCAAATCCACAAAAAAACGCTATCTCCCTGAATTGGGAAATAGCGCTTAGATTATGTATATAAATCCTAAAACTTTCGCATCGCCACTTCCCTACGCCAGTATGAACTGGATCAGGTTCTAGGAATTATAAAGTCTATTCTTTACTCTCAGCCCTAAACAAAGGCACTTCCAGTGGATTGATATAAAATTTTATCAAAGATATATAACCGTTTTTCTTAATATATATATTACTATTTTTATCTATATACATCAAATGCTATTGAAAGAAAGTAAAATGAATTGATAATGTATAAATTTGCAAAACACTTACTCATAGTGAATATTTAATAATAAACTTTATATTTTAAACGATTCATTTTCTGTAAAATTATAGTTTTGAACTTCATGAAATCATACAAGACGATCAATTTAACCAAACTCAAAAACGAGTGGTGAAATATACGAAAAATATACATTTTTTCAAGAAATTTCGTTCAAACTATTGTAACCGTTTTCACAACATGCTATATTATAAAAAATTGTAGCGCTACAACTTACTCAAGTTGTTCTAAAAAGGGAAGTTTCAACAGACATCATAGGAAATTTCTGAAACTTAACGACATCTTAAATAGAAACAACATAATATTAAAGGAAGTAGGAAACAAATATGAAAGAAAAACGCAGTAATGTACGTTGGTATTTCGCAATAGGGTTCTTCTTCATTGGCGTTATTGCATATATGGATAGGTCTAATATCTCATATATCGCTGCTCCGATGATGAAAGATTTAGGTTTAACCAAAACACAATTCGGACTACTTGCCTCATTCTTCTCACTAGGGTACGCATTTATGCAAGTGCCATCAGGGATGTTAGCTGAGAAGTTTGGACCACGTAAGATGATTACGATTGCACTTGTATGGTGGAGTGCTTTCACAATTTTAACGGGAATGATTAAACACCACGGATTATTATACTTTATAAGATTCTTATTTGGCGTAGGGGAAGCTCCAATGTATCCATCTAATGCCGTATTTAACTCTTTCTGGTTTGCTAAATATGAAAAAGGAAGAGCATCTAGTGCATTATTAGCAGGTTCTTACTTTGGTCCTGTGCTTGCGCCAATCATTACGATTGCTATCGTTAATGCGTTTAACTGGCAAGCGGTATTCTATATCTTCGGTGCGATTGGTATCGTCATGGCTATTCTTTGGGCGATTATTGCTAAAGATTTACCTGAACACCATAAGATGGTTAGTGATGCAGAGAAGAAATATATTACTGAACATCGTGATACAGTTGCGACTGAAAAGTCTTTACCACCATGGAAACGCTTCTTAAGTCACTTCAGTTTCTATGCCATTGCTTTACAATATTTTGTAGTACAATTCGTTATCGCATTATTCTTAATCTGGTTACCTACATATTTAGCCGAACAGTATCATGTAGATTTCAAAGATATGTCAATCAGTTCTCTGCCATGGTTATTCATGTTCTTTTTAATACTTTCAGCTGGAGCGATATCAGACAAGATTTTGAATTCAGGAAGTTCCCGATTTGTAGCTCGTGGCGTAATTGCTATTGCAGGATTCGTTGTATTCTCTGTATCTATTTTCTTAGCTGTCCACACAGACAACTTATATATGACGATTATTTGGTTATCACTTTGTTTAGGTGGTGTTGGTATTTCAATGGGTATGAGTTGGGCTGCAGCTACAGATTTAGGACGTAACTTCTCAGGTACAGTCTCTGGTTGGATGAACCTATGGGGAAATATCGGCGCATTGATTAGCCCATTACTTGCCGGTATTGTCGTAGATCAACTAGGCTGGTCAATGACATTGCAATTATTAATTGTACCTGCTGTCATTGCTGCTATTTTATGGTTCTTCGTTAAGCCAGATAAGCCACTTGTTGTAGATGAAAAACATTAATTCAATTAATTTCAAAACATACTAAGATTTCCAAACCACTCGTCTTAGTATGTTTTTATTTTTTAAAAAGTTAAAAAGCATTTATAATGAATCTAACATGATTCAACCATTAATACGTTTACAATCATACTTAGGAGATGATGACGAGTGATTATTATTAATGCGAAGCTTCAAATTGATGAAAATAAACGCGACGATTATTTAGAGCTAATGAATGAACTGGTTCAAAATTCTAGGCAAGAAGAAGGAAATGTATTCTATCATCATTACGAAGATGTAAATGAAAAGAATGTCTTCGTTGTGGTTGAAAATTATAAAGATGAACATGCGGTGCAAGCACATAACGACTCTCACCATTTCCAAGCATTCAGTCAACATATTGGTGACTATGTCATTAAAGAGCCAGAGATTAATGTGAGTGAAACAATCGAAAAATAAACTCATTTAGCCCAATATTGAAGATATGAGTGTTATAATTAAATAATTGAATAGATGTATCAACTACAACTATGTTTACGACGAGCGGAACAATATTAGAAACACCTCATTTGTTCCGTTCTTTTTTGTGTTTCATTTCGGGAATGCTTTAGAAAGGAAGGTAAAAAATGAATCAAATCTTGAATTCTTTGATTCGCTTTGATACGTCAAAGATTGATTATTTTAAGGGGATAAGACAAGGTCTACTTATGGTATTACCTGCATTGATAGGTTATCTATGTGGTTTCCCAAGTTTTGGGTTGCTCATCTCCACTGGTACACTTGCCCATATCTATGTCTTCAAAGGGTCTCCACAGTCTATGCTTAGAACCGTCATCATATGTGTGCTGTCGTTTACAGTTTGTATGATACTAGGCACATTGACTGTGACACAGCCTATTTTATTTGGCTTATTACTATTAATTGTGGTTGCGGTGCCTTATTATAGTTTCAATGCACTTAAACTTGCTGGCCCATCATCAACATTCTTTTTAGTAACATTTTGTTTACCCATTAATTTGCCAGTTGCGCCTGATCAAGCGCTCATTCGTGGATTAGCCATCTTTATTGGTGGTGTGTTAGCTACAATTACTGTACTTTTAACCATCTTTTTTACGAAGGAGAAGGCCGAAGATCGAGCGATTAAAGCTGACTTTAAGACACTTCATAATTTATTACATCATTTTAACGATGCAGAACAATTTAAGACATATGCACGTAATGCTGTAACGGAATTTAGAACTTCTGAAAAGTTGTTAATCACTTCTACATCAGGTGGGAACGGTAATTTAAGTAATAGATTCCAAAAATTGATTTTACTACATACATCAGCACAAGGGATTTATTCAGAGCTATTAGAATTAAATGAGAAAAATATCCGACCATTACCTGAAGATTTAGTAGAAATGATGGATTATATTATTAAAAATGTAAGATACCCACAACAACTTCGACCTTGGACAAAAACAGTTGATGTGGCACCAGAATTCCAAAATCTTATGAATCATATTTTGAAAATAGATGAAATGATTCACGCCAATGAACATCACATTGAATATGAAGCGGATATTCGAAAGCCATTATATAGTAAGCGTATATATCAAAACTTAACGTTTGATTCAATCGTCTTCAGAAACGCCTTACAATATACGGTGATTATGGGGATCGCGATTTTTATAGCATTGGCATTTAATATACAGAAAGCATACTGGGTACCTTTAACAGCGCACACAGTCATGTTAAGTAATATGACTACAATTCGAACACTCGACCGTTCACTTGCAAGAGGACTCGGAACCATAGTTGGTGCCATCGTATTGTCTGGAATACTTGCATTTAACATTAATCCAGTTGTCGCTATATTGATTATGAGTATTTCAGCACTCATGACGGAAGCATTTGTGGCATCGAACTATGCATTTGCTGTTATCTTCATTACAATCCAAGTCATTATGTTAAACGGCTTAGCATCTCAAAACTTAAGTATTGAGATTGCTTACACACGTATTATCGATGTACTTGTAGGTATTATTATTGCAGTTCTGGGCATTCTTTTCCTAGCTCGTAGAACAGCGTCATCCATGTTGCCTAGTGCAATTGCCGAACTCGTCCGTAAAGAAAGTATTTTATTTCATTATTTATTTTCCGAAAATAAACAAGAAAACAATGACCACGATAAAGTTGAAAAATTAAATTTATCAGTAAAAATTAGTAATGTGACGCAAATGTATAACTCAGCAAATGGCGAACTATTCAGTAATAAAGAAGCAGTACGTTATTATTATCCTAGTATCTTCGCATTAGAAGAGATTAGCTTTATGTTAGAACGTGCGATGAATAATAAACATAGACAAACGATAGATGATCAACAAATGGGTGAATATCTTGTCGTATTTGAAAACATTGCTAAGCATTTCCAACTCCAAACGGATTTAAATATGAAAGAGATGAGTCATTTACCTCAATATAATTATATTCGTGCGGCACTGATGAATATCCAACGAAATTGTAGCGAACAACGTAAAGATATTACGCATAGTGAAGAAGGTGCACATTAGTTCTCGTATGTTACTCTGTTTCAATCTTATATTATAGTGGTAAATATTTACTAAAATAATTGAGGAGGTATGACGATGCCTTGGACAATGAATGATTATCCGCAAAGTTGGAAGAACTTTGATGAACTTGAACGTAAAAAAGCGATTGATATTGGCAATGCCATGTTGAAAGATGGCTATAAAGAAGGCGACGTAGTTCCAATTGCTACACAACAAGCTGAAAAATGGTACAAAGATGCATCTAAAGAAGAATTAGATGAATTGAAAAACAAACATATTACGGAGCATCAGAAAGATCAATCTGCGAACCCGAAACTTAATGAAGAAAATATCCATGTCTATTTTGAAGATGATGAATGGAAAGTGAAGACTGAAGATGCAAAGCAAGCTTCAGATACTTTTGAGAAGAAACAAGATGCTGTTCAACGTGCCAATGAAATTGCTGAAAACAAAAATACTAAAGTCATCGAACATAAAAAAGACGAATAAATAAGTGGAATGAATTTAAACCGTATAGGCTGCGTGCTTATACGGTTTTCGTAGTTCTATGGCAATAAAACTAAAGTATGATGGGCTAACGTTTCTCACTTAAATTTAATTTCGATATAATGAGGGTGTATAGAAAACGGAGGTCGAGAAGTATGTACGTAGAAAGAAAACCTTCATTATATGTCGAAGATTTAAGAAATGAATTTAAAAATAGTTTAACTCAATTTCAAGATAGTGATGCTGCTTTCGATACACTAGTAGGATTTGTAGAATTAGATCATTTGTATTCCTCTGCTTTAAAGGAAATTAGTACAAAACTCAGTATTTTAGACGAGAATTTTAATCATCAATATAAACATAACCCGATTCATCACATGGAAAGACGCGTAAAGGAAATGCATAGTTTAGTAAATAAACTGAATAGAAAAGGTTTAGAAGTAAGTGCTCAGAGTGCCAAAGATAATATTATGGATATTGCTGGCATTCGAGTTGTATGTAACTACCTTGATGATATTTATGTCATTGAAAAAATGTTGATAAAACAAGAAGATGTAACGTTGTTGAAGCGTAAAGATTATATTGAGCATCCTAAAGAGAATGGCTATCGCAGTTTGCATATTGTTGTATCGATTCCAGTCTTTTTAGCAGATTCTGTAGAAGTCACACCTGTAGAAATTCAAATTCGTACGATAGGTATGGATATGTGGGCAAGTTTAGAACATAAGATTCGATATAAGAATGACGCTGACACTGAAAAATATAAAGGACTACTTGAACAATGCGCAACTGACATTACAAATGTTGAAAGTAAAATGCAGCAAATACACTCTGAAATCTCGAATAAAGATTAACCTTGAGATATTAAAACGCTTTGATAAATGTTCAAAGTTTATATGATTAAAAGAAGCTCATTTGATATATTGGCAGTAGATGTCTGGATTGAAAGTGCGCTTATATCAAGCTTCTCT
>NZ_KV827773.1:247099-270515 GCF_001836225.1 Staphylococcus sp. HMSC036D05
AAATTAATTTTGTTAAATTATATTTCTGTCTCGCTCCCTTTTTTGTGCTTAATTTGAATAAATATTTAATTTATTATTACAATAATTATATGAAAAGAACTTATATGATATTATAATTTTAATTGATATTAGAATAACGAGGTTTTTTATGATTAAAGAGAATTTTACAACTAAGGTTTATCCACTTAAACAATTTAAAGATGAGTATAGTGAAGTCGCATTTGCAGGCAACTCAAAATCCGATGATGTGATTGTGTTCATTCATGGGGCATTATTAACATATAAAATTATGACGATGTTTGAACCTTACTTCAGAGAATATCAAATGATATTCGTCAATTGTCCTAGTAGAGGTAAAAGTTCACAACTAGATAGAGATTCACATACACTTGATGATTATTCGGAACGTATTTATGACGTTTTAACTCAAGTCGTTGAAGAACAACACATTCAAAAATTAAGTGTAGTGGGCTATTCTATGGGTGGCATGATAGCAACGAGGTTGCTTAAATATAATACACTCCCAATCACTCATATGATTTATTTACATAGTGCTGCTAAAATCACTCCTGATGCAAGTATGTTAGCCCGTCTTTTTACAAGAAATAGTAAAAGAGATACATTAAAAGATGAAGTGAAAGCTGTAAAGAATTTGCCTCAATACATATTAGATAAAACAATCTATGCCCATAAGGAAAATGCATTAGATCTTATTCAATTTGTAGCACCAATTAAGACAATTATTACTGATATCATTTACACTATTAATACGGATTATCTACCAGATATTGATGAGATTAGACAGTTTCCTAAGATATTATTTATGTCTGGTAAAGAGGACCAAATTATTCCTTATACAGATTCGCAAGCGACACTTGAAAAGTTTAAACAACTTGGCGGAGAAACAAAAGAAATTATTTATCCTGGCATTGGACATATAGATTTTCCAAGTGTTCTGAAAACCAATTCTCAAGATCAAATAGGCGTAGTAGATCACATTAAGGATTGGATTTCAAATTAATTAAAAAAATAAGACGGTAGGGCGTCTTAAAATTGATAAAAGGTGTTGCTAGTGACGTAACGTCATTTAATAAAGTGTGATTAGGAGGTGAAAATCTATGTCAACTTATACAACAGGAGATATAGCTAAAAGATGTCATGTTTCAGTACGAACTGTTCAATATTATGATAGACAAGGAATCTTGAGACCTAGTCAGATGTCAGATGCAAATCGGCGCGTTTACACGGACGAAGAAGTTAAAAAACTTAAACTTATTATTGTACTTAAAGAATTAGGGTGCTCACTCAAAGACATCAAGTTATTATTGAGAAATGAAGAAACACTCAAAACACTTAGTTCTATGTTAAAAGTGAAAGAGGATGAACTACAACAAGACATAAACAAAAAAGAAAATGTAGTCAAAAGAATTAAAGAAGTTCGTAAATACTTTAACAAGACATCAATTTCTCCAATTACACATTTATATGACATAGATCATATTATGAAAGAATCATTAAACTTAAAAAGTATCAGAAAGAAATTATGGCTAGCCACTGGGATAGTAGGAATCATTCAATACACTGGACTTGTTGCTTCTATTGTCACGAAAGAGAAAGAACCATTCTTATCAGTGACACCAGTGACAATCATATATGCGCTCGTATTAACGTATTACTACAAAAACAATGTTTCTTATTTATGCCCTAATTGTCAAAATGTATTTAATCCTAACACTTTAGACTTTATTAAAGCACAACACACGCCTAAAACTAGAAAGCTCACATGCCCAGATTGTCATGAAACACACTTTTGTATCGAAGTTCCTAAAAATGAAGAACAATGTTAATACATGCCCCAACGTAACTTTGCGTTGGGGTTTTTTATCGTTCATAGTAGCCAAAATTAAAAGAAAGCGCTTGCAATTATAAATTTCGTATATTAACATACTTGTATACAAGTTAAGTCGTTCGACTTTGGGGGTGGAAACATGACTTATGGTTATCCTAAAAAGTGGTTAGAAGGTTTAACAACAGGAGAATCAATTGCAGCCGAAATACGACTTGGTATTGTAAGTGGTGCAATTACTACTGACACATTAC
This sequence comes from Staphylococcus sp. HMSC036D05, assembly GCF_001836225.1. Taxonomy (NCBI): domain Bacteria; kingdom Bacillati; phylum Bacillota; class Bacilli; order Caryophanales; family Staphylococcaceae; genus Staphylococcus; species Staphylococcus sp. HMSC036D05. Next base: position 249,200 of record NZ_KV827773.1, read on the forward strand.
TTACAGAGAATCAAGTTGCAAAGCAATTTAATGTAAGTCGTTCTCCAGTAAGAGATGCTTTCAAATTACTTCAAACTGATCAGCTGATTCATCTTGAACGTATGGGCGCACAAGTGCTACCTTTTGGAGAACAAGAAAAGAGAGAAATGTATGACCTTCGATTAATGCTTGAATCTTTCGCATTTTCAAGGTTAAAAGACCAAGATACACAATCAATCGCTAAAGAAATGAAGAAGCAACTGGAGATGATGAAAGTCTCTGTACAATTTGAGGATGCAGAAGCTTTTACCAAGCATGATTTTGAATTTCATGAAGTCATGATTTTCGCGTCTAATCATCAATATTTAAAGACATTTTGGAACCACTTAAAGCCAGTCATGGAATCACTCATTTTACTATCAATGAGACATCGAATGAACACAGACAAGCAAGATTTCGAACGCATCCATCGTAATCATCAAGTATTTATAGATGCGATAGAAAATTATGATTCTGAAAAACTAAGAGAAGCGTTTCACTTAAACTTCGATGACGTTGGAAAAGATATTGAAGGCTTTTGGTTACGTTAATGAAATAGAAAAGAGGGACCTATAATGAAGTACATGATTGGTGTAGATATTGGTACGACAAGTACGAAATCAGTACTTTACGATGAAAACGGAAAGTTCATAATGAAACATAATATAGGCTACGACTTACATACTCCCAATGTAGATGTCTCAGAGGAGAACCCGGATGAATTATTCGATGCCGTATTAATGACTGTGAAATATATCGTTAGAGAAGCGGGTGTCTCGAAAGAAGATATTAAGTTAATTTCATTTAGTGCTCAAATGCATAGTTTAGTAGCTATGGATGCACAAAATAAGCGTTTAACAGAGAATATCACTTGGGCAGACAATCGTGCGAGTCGTTATGCAGATTTAATTGAAAATGACCACAACGGCTTCGATATTTATCATCGAACTGGTACACCGTTACATCCAATGTCACCATTATCAAAAATATTTTGGATGAAACACGAACAACCTGAAATATATAATCAAACAGCAAAATTTGCGGATATTAAGACTTACATATTCTACCAATTATTTGAAAAATATATCATCGATTATTCAATGGCATCTGCGACAGGCATGTTTAACCTTGAGAAATTAGATTGGGACGAAGAAGCACTAGAATTATTAGGTATTACTAGAGAACAATTACCTGAACTCGTTCCAACTACTCATATTTTAAAAGGAATGAAAAAACGTTATGCCACACTCATGGACATTGACGAAAATACACCAGTCATTCTAGGTGCAAGTGACGGTGTGCTATCAAATTTAGGGGTGAATAGCTACAAAAATGGAGAAGTAGCAGTCACTATCGGAACATCTGGTGCAATTCGTACGGTTATCGATAAACCACGTACTGATGAGAAAGGTCGTATCTTCTGCTATGTGCTTGATGAAGATCATTACGTTATTGGCGGGCCAGTGAATAACGGTGGCGTTATACTCAGATGGCTTAGAGATGAAATACTCGCAAGCGAAGTAGAAACAGCCAAACGATTAGGCGTTGACCCATATGATGTTTTAACTCAAATCGCTAGTCGAGTGAAACCGGGAGCAGAAGGACTTATCTTCCACCCATATCTTGCCGGTGAACGTGCGCCACTATGGAATGCAGACGCAAGAGGTTCATTCTTTGGATTGACCCTTTCCCATAAAAAGGAACACATGATACGTGCAGCATTAGAGGGTGTACTTTATAACTTATACACTGTTTATCTTGCGTTAATCGAAGTGATGAACGAAACACCAAGTACGATCAAAGCGACAGGTGGTTTCGCTAAAAGTGAAATTTGGCGTCAAATGATGGCGGATATCTTTGATACAGATCTTATCGTGCCAGAAAGTTATGAAAGTTCATGTTTAGGTGCATGTGTGCTTGGACTAAAAGCATTAGGCGAGATTGAGGATTTCTCAATAATTGAAGAAATGGTGGGTACAACGAATGCGCATCATCCAGAAAAGGACACAGTTGCTATTTACCAGAAACTCGTAAAAATCTTTATCAACATTAGTCGCTCTATGACAGAAAATTATAGTGAAATTGCGAATTTCCAACGTGAACATATGAATGATTAATCGCAATGCCAATTAACCATATAACTTGCAACTCAGACATTAAAAGAGAAAGAAGGGGAATGTTATGTTTGGAGAAATTTGGCCACTCATAAGTGTTGTATTAGGAATTGTTATATTACTTACTTTAATTATTTTCATGAAATTAAATACCTTTATTTCGCTAATCATTACTTCAATGATTACTGCGTTACTACTTGGTATGCCACTTAACAAGATTATGGAAACCATTGAAAATGGTATGGGGAGTACACTCGGACACATTGCATTAATCTTTGGGTTAGGTGCGATTCTAGGCAAACTACTTGCCGATGGCGGTGGTGCAACACGAATTGCTGACACACTCATCGCAAAGTTTGGACAGAAACACGTGCAATGGGCAATGCTTATTGCTGCCTTTATCGTCGGTATTGCATTGTTCTTTGAAGTGGGATTAGTATTACTTATTCCGCTTGTATTCACAGTAGCTAAACGCGCGAATGTTTCAATCTTGAAACTTGGACTACCAATGGTAACAGCCTTATCAGTGACACATGGTTTCTTACCACCACACCCAGGGCCAGTGGTTATCGCTAAAGAACTTAAAGCAAATATTGGTGAAGTCTTACTTTACGGTATGATCATTGCTATCCCAGTTACACTGATTGCAGGTCCTTTCTTTAACCGCATGGCTCAGAAGATGATACCTAGTGCTTACACTCGTGAAGGAGACATTTCATCTCTTGGCACACAAAAAGAATTCAAAGAAGAAGAAATGCCAAGTTTCGGCATCAGCTTATTAACAGCTATATTACCAGTGATTCTGATGCTTATTTCAACTATTGTTCAACTTGTCACAGGTCATGAAAAGCCAACAAACTGGTTTGAACAAGTGATTTACCTCATTGGTACAGCTGGAACAGCAATGTTAATCGCAGTTATCTTTGCTATCTTTACAATGGGGATTATGAGACATCATAAAATGGAAGACATCATGTCCTCAGTAACCAATGCTATTTATCCAATAGGCATGATGCTCCTTATCATTGGCGGTGGTGGTACATTCAAACAAGTACTTATTGATGGCGGCGTTGGTGATACAATCGCTAAAATGTTCGAAGGTTCACACATGTCACCTATATTACTTGCTTGGATTGTCGCAGCAGTGTTGCGTATCGCACTTGGTTCAGCAACAGTTGCTGCCGTTTCAACTACAGGTATCGTATTACCATTACTCCATCACTCAGATGCGAACGTCGCACTTGTCGTACTTGCTATCGGTGCAGGTAGTGTCATCTTATCTCATGTGAATGACGCAGGCTTCTGGATGTTTAGAGAATACTTTGGCCTTACGATTAAAGAAACATTCTTAACATGGTCACTACTAGAAACTATCATTTCAGTATCAGGTATTATCTTTATCCTGTTTATTAGTTTATTTGTATAAAAACTAGTCGAGGTCGGGACAAAAGTGTTTAGGATTTGAGCAGAACCGAACGATGAGCAAAATTGTTTCTCAAGTTTTGTCGAATTGTGTGTGTTACTGCCGAAAATCCTGCCTTTGGGACGCCGTTAATTGGTTTCCCAGAGCATAAACTATAAAGTTCCCGACCTCGTGTTTTTATATGTTAAATTTCAATATTCTTCATTTATTAAACACCACTACAATTACTATGAAAGCATTTTAAATAATGATAAACTTTAAAATGAATGCGATACATAACATTGATAAAGGGGTTTGAATATTGAGACAAATTAAAAAAGCAATCATACCTGCTGCTGGGTTAGGTACACGTTTTTTACCAGCAACTAAGGCAATGCCTAAAGAAATGCTTCCAATTTTAGATAAACCAACAATTCAGTACATAGTGGAAGAAGCATCTCGTGCAGGCATCGAAGATATTATCATCGTTACTGGTAAACATAAACGTGCAATCGAAGACCATTTTGACAATCAAAAAGAACTAGAAATGGTACTTGAAGAAAAAGGTAAAACTGAATTACTAGAAAAAGTACAATATTCAACAGAATTAGCTAATATTTTTTATGTACGTCAAAAAGAACAAAAAGGTTTAGGGCATGCAATATACTCAGCACGTCAATTTATTGGTGATGAACCATTTGCGGTTCTTTTAGGTGACGATATTGTTGAATCCGACACCCCTGCAATTAAACAGTTAATGGAGGTTTATGAAGAAACAGGCAACTCTGTTATTGGTGTCCAAGAAGTCCCTGAATCCGACACGCATAGATATGGTATTATAGACCCACTTTCAAAAGAAGGGCGACGTTACGAAGTTCAAAAGTTTGTGGAGAAACCTAAACAAGGTACTGCACCATCTAACTTAGCAATTATGGGACGCTATGTATTAACACCTGAAATATTTGATTATCTTAAAACACAAAAAAAAGGCGCAGGTAATGAAATTCAACTTACTGACGCCATCGAACGTATGAACAATGATCATCAAGTATTTGCATATGATTTTATCGGCAACCGTTACGATGTTGGTGAGAAATTAGGCTTTGTCAAAACAACTATAGAATACGCACTCAAAGATGAGAGTATGAAAGATGAACTGAAACGTTTCTTAAAAGAACTAGATAATAAATAACATAAAGAGGCACGCAGAAAATTAACATTCTGCGTGCCTTTATTATGCGTTAATTTAAAACTTCAACAAAATTAATGTTAGCAGTAATGTAGTAGCCGTCTACTGTTTTCAATCTTGGAGTAAAGTTTTTTGTATAATCAATATCAATAATATTTAATTCTTCATTAGGTTGCATCGTTCGAATCGGTTCATTTTTGAAGGTAACATCAGTATATAGTTTACACTTCTTCAATATTCTAATTCTTTTAGGAATAGTAGAAACGTATCCATCTTTCTTTTGTAATTCGGTAGGATTTACGAAACTTACATTAGCAGTAATAAAATGATTATCTTTTGTAATTAATCTTGGTGTCCCTTTAGATGTTTGACCCATTCCAGAAATAGCAACCAAACTACCTTTACTAATTGAATTAAATTCCTCTTTGAAATCTGCATCCATATAACTTTTTATAGATTTTGTAGTAATGACATAATTAGGTGCCTCGCTTAAATATTTATTTACTTTCGTTTCTTTAGTAGACGTATTGGAACCTTTAGTGTCCTTAGACTCTTTATTTTGACTATTTACAAATTCTAATTTAAAGTTTTGACGTTTTAAATTTACTTTGTCGTTGAAGTTTGGATAAGTAGCAAAAACGAGTGCTGATTTATGATGATTAAATTGAACTGCAATATTAAAGTCGTATTTATAAAAGTTAATGTCCTCAGACTTTATATAAATGTAGTTGTCCTTAAGTTCATAATTGATTTTCTTAGAATATCTTTCATCATGAATTTTTATTAATTCTACATATTCAATTTTGAAATCATCTTTAGTGAACAATTCAATAACTTCATAAAACGTATCATCTATCATTTCTGTTCCTTTATAAACTGGTATACATTCTTCTTGAAGTTGAATTAAATGATTGAATTTATCAGGATACTTTAGATAAACCATCTTATCTTTAATATATTTTTGTTTACTGGAATCATAAATCATATAATGAATATATTCTTGTAATGCTTTTTTATCTGAATGAAAGAGTTGGTAGATATTTTTGTATTTATCTGTAATGAGTAAATCTTCTATATTAAACCCAGCTTCTTTAATAATAGTTTCCACTTTAGAAAATTGATTAAAGAAGAACGCTTTATCCTCAGATTTTAAGAATGTTTTAGACACTAGAAAACGTTGCATGTAATCTATCTCAATGATACGACTTAAAATTCCTTCCATAGCTATTTTGGGAATTTCCAAATTGACTATTTGACGAAGTACTTCTAAATTGATTTTAGATTTTTCAATAACATCTGTAGATTTTACTAGTGAAACATTGTCTGTATATCTATTGATATGATACACGGCTGAAGTAGTCATTGATGCACTTTTACTCTTACTTATTAACTCCGCAAAAAATAATTTATCTTCTCCAAATTTCATATGTTGAAATTTAATATCATTATCTATTACTGTAGAGCGCTTGAATATCTTTCCTGGTGGACCTACAGCTCGGAATACTTTGTTGATTTCATAAGGAACTAAACCATTAGCTTCTTGGAAGGAAGCAAAACGAGCTAGTTTAGAAATCGTGTTATCCGTATGCTTAAAGCATTGACCAAAGCCAAAGTCGGCCTCATGTTCAACCATCTGTAAGACTAACTTTGGAAATCCTTTACTGTCTAACCAGTCGTCGGCATCCAATAATGCAATATACTCTCCATTTGCTACCTCGATACCCACATTACGAGGTTGAGATGGACTGCCTGAATTTTCTTCTAATTGAACACACTTAATGAAATCATATTTCTTCTCGTAATACTGCAGAATCTCATATGAACGATCTGAAGAAAGATCATCTACAAATATAGCTTCAATCTGAGTATGATCCATTTCTAAATCAACTAAAGATTGCACACATCTCTCTATAAACGGTTCCTTATTATAAACAGGAACAACAATTGAAATTAATTTATTAATTTTAATCTCCCCTAAAAAGCAAAAATGTAATATAAAACAATTTTAGAATTACAAAATAGTTATACACCATAATTTTATTATTTACAAGATGCATAGTGGTAATAAAGTGATTGTATATTTATCGATAATTCACTTAATGGTAGTATTATGGTAAGAAAAATTAAAAATAATGATAGTTAGAGTATTGGAAGTGATTTATTTTGTGGTCTTACTTAAATAATGAAGATAAATTAAAATATAAAAATTTAATTACAAATTTCGCTAGTTTAAGTGAAGCATTTTCACAAAAAAGCGAAGAAAATAATGATAACGTGGCACCAATAGTCAATTCTAAATTTCAAGAAACTGTTTTTCAAAGAGCCTTTGGAGCTATTGGTGAAGATATTGCTAATACATCTTATGATGCTTCTTTATTATTGGACGAAAAACATAAATATTTAGTAGGTATTAAGTCATTTGGTATATATTCAGGAGATCAAAAAATTGCACAATTCAAGAAGAATAGTCAATACGATAATTGGGGAGAAATTTTAAATAAGATAGTTATTAATGCGAAGTCATCTGAAAGTATGGAAGAGGCTAATGAAAAAAATGAAATTTATTATAGAGAATTAGCAGAAAAAATTGCTAAACTAAGAAACGCTAGAATTGAATCTTCAAAAGAGCAAATTAAAGGTTTTAAAGGTACTGATGATAAAGTTGAAGCAGTGTATCATGTTTTAATGCCTTCAAGGAAAGGAGAGCCTCCTAAAATTCATGTTGGAGAGACTGATTATAAACCAATAGACCTAAATAAATTAAAAATTATTGGTGCTACTAAGAAAAATAACCCAACTAATTTTAAATTTACAGATGAGAACCATGAATATAAGTACACGTCAGCAGATAGTCAGTTATATATGTCATTTAATAATAAAAGCATTGTAGTTGAGTCTTGGGATGTAAAATATATTGAGGATCCATTCAAATTATTTGAAACATTAAATGAACAAGCTAATATAAGTGGCCTAGAGTCTAAACTTAATGAAGATGATATAGAAGAATCAATTTCATGGATTATTACAGATAAAGAAGGCAAAGTACATGAAAATTCTGGATTTAATGGTTTTAACGGAGCACCAAAGTTAAGTAAAGCTAATAATTATAGAGAAAAAAGAATAGAAAATATTATTAATACCTATAAAAATGTTTTAGATGAAGAAATATTAAATAAACTTAAAAAGTATTTAAGCCTACTTTTATTAAAAGAATTTAGATCTAAAGATGAAAAAGAAGAGATGAAAAGAATCAGAAACAGTATGATGAAATTCATAGAAAAAACAAATAATCCTGAATTAGTTAGAAGTGTTGAAGCACTAGTTTATAGACCTATTAGAGAAATGTACATTCCTTTACCGAATTCAAAAAAATTCCATAATAGTCATCCTGATTTCTTTGGTGAAAACATAGGGAAGTTTATAGAAGGAACTAGTAAGTTACTATTACCTAAAGAAGAAAGAGTTTTTAAATTAGAATTTCTTAGTTCTGGTGATATTATTGATGCTTATATTAACCAAGAGGGTGGTAAAAGTATTCAGTCATATAGCGACCAACAAATTCTAGGGGAATGGATACTACAAGGAGTATTTCAACTAAAACCTAGAGAAATTTTGACAGAAGAAAAATTAAATGAAATAGGTATAAATGGTATTAGGTTAATTAAATTTAAAGATCACAATAGAGGTATTGGCTTAGAGTTTATTTGGATTGAACCAGAGAATCCTCCAAAAGATGCTATTGGATGGATTTCAAAAAAATAGAGAACATATGTACGTAATAGTTTTTATTTGATATAATTATGTCTTGAAAATATATCGGAAGTAGGAGATGTACATGATTAATTCTGTAAGTTCTACTCACCATAGAAAATACAGTTTAGCTGCGTTTTTTAGTGGTGTAGGAGGAATTGAGTTGGGTTTTGAACAAACTAACGAGTTCAGAGTGATGTACGCTAATGAATTTGATAAAAATGCTCAAATTACATATTGTACTAATTTTGAAAATGTTGATTTGGACAAAAGAGATATTCATGAAGTTAAAGTTGAAGAAATACCTGACACTGACATCATAGTAGGCGGGTTTCCATGCCAAGCTTTTAGTATAGCTGGTTATAGAAAAGGTTTTGACGATGATAGAGGAGATTTGTTCTTTGAATTACTTAGAATAATTCAAAGTAAAAGACCAGAATGTATATTTATTGAAAATGTTAAGAATATGGTCACTCATGATCATGGTAATACTTTTAAAGTTATAAAAGAGGCATTAGTTCTCAATGGATATTCAATAAAATGGAAAGTTTTGAATGCTAAAGATTATGGAAATATACCTCAAAATAGAGAACGTATATATATTGTAGGTTTTAAAAATAAAAAAGCTTTTTCAAATTTTAAGTTTCCAGATGAAGTTAAATTAACTACAGAATTAAATGAAGTGATCGATTATGAAAATGAAAAAGATGAAAGATATTACTACAGAAAAAATAAACAACCATTCTATAGTCAATTAGAAGAAGGTATGGTTAGAGATGACTTAATTTATCAATGGCGCAGAAAATATGTAAGAGCCAATAAATCAGGAGTTGTTCCAACACTAACTGCTAATATGGGGACAGGTGGACATAATGTCCCGTTAATTATGACAAAATATGGTATTAGGAAATTAACTCCTAGAGAAACTTTTAATGTTCAAGGGTTCCCTAAAGATTTCGAGCTGCCTAAAGATATGTCAAATGGCCAATTATATAAGCAAGCTGGAAATAGCGTGGTTGTTTCTGTGATAAAAAGAATAGCTCATGAAATTTATGAAGCTCTTTCGACATTAGATGATGAAGAAATGACTTTTGATATGAATGGAAAATATTCTCTTATTTATAATAAAATGTTAGGTAGATTTGAAGGAGAAAGTTACTTAGAAAGAAACTTTGATAGTAATAAAACCTTAAATAATTATTTAAAGAAGAATGATATTCGTTTCATTAGTGATGAAGAATATACTCGCATCACTAAGAACAATAAAACAAAAGACTTTTATATAATAAAATAACGTTTTTAAGTAAAGCGAGCTAATGTGATTTTAATAGTTCGCTTTATTTTGTTTATAAATTTCACATACTATATCTAAATAAAAAATAAAGAGCGACAATTTTAAGTTAATACTTAAGTAATAGGGAAGGATATACATAGATAATGGCATGTATATGTAACTTTCTAAAATAATAAATTTTACAGAATGGTTGTGGATAAAATTAAATTGATTATTAAGTTCGCCTTGTTAAATATTATATTATTTCTACTTATAAATATTATTCGTTTATTTATAATAAGTAATACCATTAACGAATACCTTAATCTATTTATATTTTTTATTCTATATATTTTTGTATCAAGTTATCTAAACTATACTTTTTTGAAAAAGGAAAAATACAATGCAAGTAGATACAATTTACACTTAAGTAAAACTTTAGTTGACTTAATTTTATCAATAGCAGGCACACTTGTTGTTTTAACCCTTTTACTTAGCTTTAACTCCAGCGTTTGGAATGATAACTTTCAACAATTTACGTCCAGCTTATTAATTTATATGTTACCAATTAAGTTGGCTTTAGATTTAAAACTGAAAATAAATAGGGGTGATTAATATTTGTTATTTCAATTATCTAAAATTGATATTCACACTTGGCTTTCTTTATGAGAGAGTTAATTTATTTTATGTTTTTTTCAACGTTATTATTTCAATAGTTCTTTGCGTAATATTTTTAATCCTCGCATATTTTTTTAATAAAAGATATGGACTTAATTTTTTATGTATAACTATTTTATTGACAGTTATAAATTTCTTAATATTAAGTATTTTAATGCCCTTAACTAGAGATTTGAAAGGTAATCCTGAAGATTATAGTTCTAAAATTAACGATTATATTGAAAAAGCTGAAATCCCAGAAATAATATACAGCATTCATTTAAATTATCCTAAAATTTTAATGATATTAGTACTGTTTATTATAGTCTCTACTTGTCTTAATTTATTTATTATAAAAAAGTTTAGTCGGTTAAATATTAATTTCAAAAATAGCAATAGTGAGAAAAAAGTTAATGAGTATGTTGTTATGTTGGAAATGGTAGTTACTGTTCTTACTACAGTTTCTTCAGTGATACTTATTTATAGCAAGTTAAAAAATGATGGTTCAGCTGAATTCAATCAAATTATGTGGATGTATTTTACTATTCTATATTTTTTACCAATTTTAACATCTTTAAAAATAATTGAATCTCAGATAAAGTATCTAAAACACTCTATGAAATTACAAAATAAAAATGATTAACACATAATTTAATATTATGAGCAAATAGAAAGTGATGATTTTGTGAAAAGTATCACAAAATACTTTTAATTTACATGAAAAGGTGTAGTATATGAATTGTAAGGAATAAGAAATAAATTTTGGAGTGATGACTATGAGAAATATAATTGAGGATTTAATATTCTCAGATGCAAGTAGTTATGACATTTATGTACACACTGGCGTAAATCAAGGTCTTATTGGAGACCTTAAAGATGGTTATTTAACAATTGACTCAATCCCTTATGTTGACGCCGAAAGATTATATTATTATAGTCTCGAACGTAAATCCCTTGTTACTAGTTAACCTAAGCTATTGATAACTCCCGAAAATGATGAAAACGCGCCTTGCTCTCAAAGAGTAATTGAGGGCAAACATACTCTATATACCCCTAAAATCTAGAATAATGTGTTTGAAGACCACATCTTACTTCCCCGTGAGATGTGGTTTTCATTATGCTTTGTTATTCAATCAATTTTTTCAATAAAATGAAAAATCAAAATTAATTTTAGATATACAAGGACTTCCACAAATCGAACAAAAAAATAAGGTCATCCGACTCCTGTGGGAACAGGACAAGTCGACAACTTGCATAGCAAGGTTGAGACTGTCCCCACGGAAAGCGTGATGACCTAAAAAATGTTCATCGAAAACCGTTGCGTGACGCTTGGCGGAGAAGGAAGTGAGAGTGACTACAGGCACGAACCTCCCTCGCAAGAAAGCGTCGTAACTAGGTTGAGAGATGTTCATCAAATAATTGAATATACTTATCCTAGCATTTAAACTATTGAACTATTCGACCTCTTGGGTTTTCTTTTTTATCATTTTGTTTAAAGTTCTTTTTAATGCCATTGTATGCATATGTGATATTGAATAACTTATTCTTCGCAGCATCTCTACTCGCAAATGGTAATCTCACATCACTCATTTTCTCAACTGCGCTTCTAAAAGCTTTTTCCTCTTTTTGTCTCTCTTTCAAAGACATATTTAACCATTCTTCTTCAGTAAACAAATCTTCAAAGTGAAATTCAAATGCAGTACGATGCTTCATTTCTCTTAATTCTAAAACACGATCATGATAAGACATCTCTTACATTACCTCCCTCTATCTTCTTCATATATATGCCCATATATGTAAGTTACATATCTACTTTATAATGATTATTAAGAACATACAATGAAATTATAACACTTTTTAATATAGGTAATCACTTCAATTTTCTAAAGTAACGAAAAGCGTTAAGATGAACTTAACTACGTTGAAATTCATTTTCAGCAATAAAGGAGTCGAATAAAATGGTAGAGTTAAAAGATAAAGTAGCAGTGATTACAGGCGCAGGTAGTGGCATAGGTGAAGCCATCGCGAAGGTCTTAAGCAATAATGGGGTAAGCGTTGCACTTGCCGGACGTAATGAAGATAAATTACAAGCTGTTGCACAACAACTTAACGTCGACACCAAGGTGATTCCAACCGACGTAACGAAGAAAGATAGTGTCGATCAAATGCTACAAGTAGTGAAAGGTCACTTTGGCAAAGTCGATATCGTGGTAAATAGCGCTGGTCAAAGCTTATCTTCAAAGATTACAGATTATGATGTCGAACAGTGGGATACGATGATAGATGTCAATGTGAAAGGTACACTCTATGTGTTACAAGCAGCCTTACCGTACTTATTAAATCAATCAAGTGGGCATATTATAAACATTGCTTCAATTTCAGGATTTGAAGTTACAAAATCGAATGCGGTTTATAGTGCAACTAAAGCCGCGGTCCATACAATTACTCAGGCGCTTGAAAAAGAACTTGCCCGTACAGGTGTCAAAGTGACAAGCATTTCACCAGGTATGGTTGAATCACCAATGACAGAACATATGGATTTCGGCGATCGTAAGAAGTTAGAAACACGAGATATTGCTGAAGCAGTGGTATATGCATTGACACAACCAAGTCATGTAAATGTCAATGAAGTAACGGTTAGACCTGTTTAAGAAAAATGGACACAAGGTCAGAAGCGAAAAATCACAATAGAAAAGATAATGTTAAACTTGAATTGTAAATGTTTAGATTCATTTATTTTACATAAAGGATGGGATTTGAATTGGATAATCGTCAATTTGAGATTTTAGATATGCTTGTTGGATTTAATACTGAAAGTCCTCCAGGTCGTAACACGGATCCACTTCAAGATGAAATTGAATCTTTATTGAGAGGTTTAGGGTTTTCAATTCAACGTGAACATCTGTATGACAATGATAGTGTGATTGTTGCGACATTGAAAGGTGAAGATTCAAACGCACCGAAGTTGATTCTCAACGGTCATGTAGATGTAGCTTCAGTTGATGATGATCAGTATTGGCAGTATCCTCCTTTTCAATTAACGGAAGTGGATGGCTGGTTATATGGCAGAGGCGTCAGTGATATGAAAGGTGGCATGTCATCATTATTCTATGTTCTAGAAAGGTTAAAACAAGAAGGCCGACGACCTAAAGGTGACATTATCGTACAATCAGTGGTCGGTGAAGAAGTTGGCGAGGCAGGGACCAAACGCGCATGTGAAATAGGTCCTGAAGGCGACTTGGCATTGGTTCTGGATACAAGTGAAAATCAAGCGCTGGGCCAAGGTGGCGTGATCACTGGTTGGATTACAGTGAAAAGTAAAAATACGATACACGATGGCGCACGTAGTCAGACGATTCATGCGGGCGGTGGATTATTCGGTGCCAGTGCTATTGAGAAAATGATGAAAGTGATCCAAGCATTAAACGAACTTGAACGTCATTGGGCTGTGATGAAAGAAAGTCCAGGTATGCCTCCAGGTGCGAATACGATTAATCCAGCAGTGATTGAAGGTGGTCGTCATCCAGCATTTATCGCTGATGAATGTCGTTTATGGATTACGGTTCATTATTTACCTAACGAGCGATATGAAGATGTTGTTAAAGAAATTGAAGATGACTTAAATCGTGTGGCAGATGCGGATATTTGGTTGAGAGAGAATCCACTTGAGTTTGAGTGGGGTGGAGAATCTATGATTGAAGATAAAGGAGAGATCTTCCCAAGCTTTACAGTGCCGGTAGAACATCCAGGCTTTAAACTGTTAGAGAATGCGCATCAACACGTTCATGGTCGTTCATTACAACATGGCATGAGTACGACAGTTACTGATGGCGGTTGGATTGCTCATTTTGATATTCCAACTATATTATATGGTCCAGGTAGTCTAGAAGAGGCACATAGCGTTGATGAAAAGATTGAAAAAAGTGAATTAGAACAGTATAGCAATGTATTATATGAGTTTCTGAAACATTGGTATGAAACACCTAGTAAGTGAGGAAACTATTATTTATGAAGAGAGCGGGATAGAACATAATTTTGCTAAATTTTATTTCTATCCCGCTCTTGCTTATTAATATTATTTTATAAGGTTATTCATTCTATCTTTTAAATGTATCTCTTAATCTGCTCATCCAACTACCGCCACGTTTTGAACGAACGGGTTGACCTGTTGGCTGAGCAGTCTGCTTTTTTAGCTCTTTACCGTATTTAATTGCTTCTTGCATGAGGTAAGCTTGAGAATTTAATGGCGATAAATTGTTTTGAACATAGTGATAGACACCATTTTCATCTTGGAAGCGTCCTTTTTCATTATCTGAAAGTTGCAAGTTCATGTAATTTACTAAACGTTTTCCAATATTTTTATCTTCAACAGGGAATAAGATTTCGACACGTTTAATCATGTTACGTGTCATCACGTCTGCTGATGATAGGTAGATACGTTCATCACCATTATTATGGAAATAATAAATACGTGAATGTTCGAGTAGTCGTCCTACGATGCTTACGACTTCGATATTCTCGCTGATGCCAGGTATACCTGGTTTAAGACAACAAATACCACGAATGATAAGTTGAATCTTCACGCCGGCTTGAGAAGCTTCAAAGAGCTTTTCAATAATCGTTTTATCAGTGAGTGAATTCATCTTCATCATAATCTTGCCATTTCCATGTTCTAAATGACTACTAATCTCTTTGTCGATACGGTCAATAAAGACGTCACGAATATCAAATGGCGCTACAATCAGTTTATTATACTCAGGCTTGATAGAGTAGCCACTTAAATAATTGAAGAAATTAATCGCATCTTCAGCAATGTCTTTATTTGTAGTAATTATCCCCATATCTGTGTACAGTTTAGCTGTTTTGTCATTATAGTTTCCTGTACCAAGATGTACAAATGATGTTAGCTCTCCACCAATGCGTTTAACAACAAGCGCAATCTTACTATGAGTCTTTAGATGCGTCATACCGTAAATCACGTGGCAACCTGCATCTTCTAACATACGTGCCCAATGAACGTTATTCTCTTCGTCGAAACGTGCTTTCAATTCTACAAGTACAGTGACTTGCTTACCATTTTCAGCAGCTTCCTTCAAACTATTAATAATCGGTGAATCTTTACTTACACGATATAATGTTTGCTTAATGGCAATGGTGTTTGGATCATCGGCCGCTTCACGTATGAAGTCTACAATAGGTTCAAATGATTCATATGGATGATGGAAGAATATATCTCTTTCTAGAGCCAATTTATAAATATTGTTATTTCCTAAAGATCTCGGTACTTGGGGCGTATATTTCTCATACGTCAGATATTTGAGTTTATTAGAGAGGTGGCTCACTAAACCGAATAAAAATGTTAGATCAAGCGGACCATTTAGGAAGTATACGTCATTCTCTTCAACTTCTAATTGGTCAATCAGCCATTCGATATTCTCTCTTTGTGCAGTGCGACCATCCACTTCTAAGCGCACAGCTGAGCCGCTTTTACGTTCTTTTAAGAAGCGCTCGATTTCTATAAGTAAATCTTCGGCACCATCTTCGTGAATCGTCAAATCTGCATTTCTTGTGATTCTGAAGGTAAAAGTATTTAAAACTTCATAACCGGTAAATAGATAGTTGATAAAGTAAGTAATGACATCTTCGACCATTACTACATATTGTTTAGCACCTTCATTAAGTGTTAGAAATCGAGGAATTAATGATGGAATTTGTACGATTGCTGAGTTAATGGCATCTTCAGTATCGATATCGACAAATATGTTTAAACTTTTATTGTTTAATTTTGGAAAAGGGTGATACGCATCGATACCTAGTGGTGTAAGTGTAGGTAGAATACGTGATTTAAACTCTTTTTCTAATCTTTCGATGAGTGTTTCAGATAAACAGTCGGGTTTGACCATTTCAATATCATAATGTCGTAACTCTTCAATCAGTTCATTATAGCGTTGATATTGAGTATGAACATATTCTGTATTTTTTATCTTTATCGCATCAAGTTGTTCTTGAGGCGTCATTTGAGCTTTATTTTCAGGTTTGTCATAGCCTAACTTCACTTGGTCTTTTAAACCAGCTACGCGCACCATAAAGAATTCATCTAAATTCGAACTAAAAATAGAGACGAAATTTAACATTTCGAGTAATGGATTATTCTTATCGTAAGCTTCCTGAAGGACTCTATAGTTAAAATCGAGCCAACTTAACTCCCTGTTATTATAGTACTGTGGTAAATTAATATCCTTTTCTCCCAATTGAGTTTGCATACTCTCAATACACCTCATTATTTAATCTTTGTTCTTGTGTAGTCTAAAAATATCATACGAATTTTAAGATTTTGTAAAGATAATTGCTACTTTCCCCTTTAAAATCTTTTCAATATGTTTCTTCTGCCTATTCGCTTGATACTCTTCAGCAATAGGCTCTCCTTTGTAGTAAACATAGAGTTCGTATTTATCGTCTTTTTTCTCTTTGAGTTTAACTTCTTCTACAAAACTGGTATGTGAGATATTTAACGCGTTTACGAATTTAATAATGCCACCTAAGGCTTGAATGGTATCAACTTCTTTACCGCTGAACCATTGCGTTTCTTTACAATAAAATTTAAGTAATGATTTATTTTTAAAGCTTGCGAGAAGGGCTAACTTCACACGATCTTTATGAGGGAACCCGTTAATCATTGAATTCGCAATAAGGTAATACGTGTGTGGTGAACTTGAATCTGAATCGATAAAGCTACCTAAGTAATACATATACGCACCTTCAACGAATAAGTGCTTATCATGATCTGTAATTTTTAAATCACTATGTTTTAATAGTTGATCGAGTAGGGATTGTGCTAATTTTAAGCGACGCTTCGCACTTTCTTCCTCGATGTGATATTCATTGGCTAAATGTTTTAAAGCATCTCTACGCACATGTTCTTTTTTAAATTCATGAGGGTGACGTTTGCGAATCAGATTCATTGCAAATCCTTCACGAATACCATTTCTTGAGAAAGTGAATTGTGTCGCATCTATTTTTTTGAAAAGTGTCTTAAACACAGACACGGCAGGTAGAATAATGTCTACACGATCCCGACTTAAGCCGTCTAGATTGGTTAATTCATCGCGAGAACTTTTACGAATGATATAGTAAACTTCATCTATATCCTTTAATGACATGGTATAGTTGTGAACGCCACCGATAGGATAAGAATGTTCAGATTGATGAATACGAGCAACGTTACGTGCTGAGCCACCTACACCTACAAGCGCGATCTCTTGTTCTTTCAACCAATCTAATTGATTGAATTGTTCGGATAAGAATTTTTCCATACTTTTAATTGCTGGTTTATCATTATGGTCTTTATCCCCGAAGAACTGACGTTTCAATGTGACAACGCCAAATGGGAAGCTATGTGCTTCTTTTAATTTCTTATCTTTAAAAAGTGTCACTTCGGTAGAACCACCACCGATATCAACGGATATACCATTTTCAATATCTGTAGTATGTGAAATCGCATAATAACCATAAAATGCTTCGTCTTCTTCAGGGACGATTTGAATTTCAATATTTAGTTCTTTTTTGATTTGTTTGATAATGTCGTTACTGTTTTTAGATTGACGAATCGCAGCTGTCGCAATAGGATGAAGCTCTTGAACCTTAAATTTGTCGGCAACTTTCTTGAAACTTAAAAGTGCTTCTTTCAAAACGGCAATACCGTCATCATTCATTTCAGTGTCACTGGTCAAATACTGACTTAGACGTGCGGGCGTCTTAATATTTAAGATTTCATTCAAACCCGTTTCTTTAGTGAAACCAAATATCACAAGTCGAATTGTATTTGAACCAATATCTATTAATCCAATTCTTTCTTCCATCTCTGCCTCCTGTGTTTGATACGGGAAGTTCTAAATACCCCTGTTTAATTTTATTTTACATGATATAGATAAATTGAAAAGATTTTTAAGAAACTTTTTGTTAAAGATTTAATGTAATTTGAGAGAATTATAATATTTTAGGCAATATGTATATAAAAAGGAGTAAAGAAGATAGGATGAAGGGCATCATTGTCCGATTAATTTATCGAAGATTTCATACTAGAAGTAAATATAAAAGTGGACGTGGGAGAGAAATAGCATTGAGCGAAATTAGTTTCATAGCCCACGTCCAACTTGCAATGTTTGTAGAATTTCTCTTTGCTTTACATTTTAATTGGTCCGCCTGGTCCAACAGGGATTCCGAGTAAGAACCAAATGAGAGTAAAGGCAATCCAAACAATTGTAAGTGCGATAGAGTACGGCATTAAGCTTGATAGTAATGTGCCGAGCTTCATCTTTTTATCATATTTTTGAGCATAAGAAAGTAATAAAGGTAAGTATGGCATCATAGGTGTAATAGGATTGGTGATGGAATCACCTACACGATAAATGGCTTGAGTGAATGCAGGGTGGAAGCCGACTAAAATGAGCATCGGTACAAAGATAGGTGCTAAGATGCCCCATTTTGCAGAAGCGCTACCAACCAACATATTGACCATTGCACTTAAAATAATAATGCCGATAATTAACACTATGCCATTCTGATGTTTTAATAATTTCGCGCCTTTAACCGCAGCAATCACACCTAGATGACTCCATTCTAAAAAGGCAAGTAATTGTGCAGCAAAGAATACAATCACTATAAAGGAACCCATCGAACCTAGAGAATCTGCAATCATGCTACCTAGGTCTTTAGTATTTTTAATTTCTCCACTTAATATGCCGTAAATCGTGCCCGGTACCAAGAACACGACTAAGATAATTAATCCCACGCCATTGATGAGTGGGGCGTCATCTAACAAACTACCTGTTTTCGCATTTCTCAAAAAGCTATGTTCAGGTATTGCACATATAATAAGTAACACGATAAGTACGACAAAACTGATATTTGCAAAGAAGAGTGCTTTATTTTCTTTGGGTGTGATATGTGAAGAGGTTTCTTCTGTATCTTCGTGTGCTTGGCTGTCGTCATATTTTCCTAATCTAGGGATGATCAATTTCGTTGTAACTAAATGAATCGTTGGCAATAGAACGACTACGCTCGCAGCGATGAAGTACCAGTTCATAGCGACATTGGTTTTAATATTTTTGGATACAATGCGTGCGGCTGGATCTGTAAACGAATAGACTAGAGCGTCTTGCATGCCTACGACTAAGTTCGCCGCGAATCCTCCAACGGCAGACGCATATGCCATGGCTAAACCTGCAATAGGGTGGTAACCAATCTTTATAAATAACATTGCAGCGAGTGGTGGCAGGATGATTGTTGCTGCATCTCCTGCGGTACTGCCTAATATTCCGATAAGTATAATCGTTGGAACAATCAACTTCTTTGGTGCTCTGTTGACGACTGAAATCATTAATTTATCGAAGTAGCCAGACTTTTCAGCTGCACCGATACCAATCATGACACCTAATACTAAACCGAGTGCTGGGAATTCGGAAAAGTTCTTAATCGCGTTGTTCATGATATAAGCAAATCCATCATGACTCAGAATGCTCTTAATGTGAATGGTCTTTCCGTCACCTGGATGTTTGACTGACACATTGAATAAAGAAACAATCCAAGTGATGATTGCGAGCCCTACACACATTAAGAAGAAGAGTACTGCTGGATCAGGTAATTTATTTCCTACAAATTCAACGCCATTTAAAAATTTACTTACAAAAGACTTTTTCTTCTTTGTATTTGCCACCATCAATGACTGCCCCCTTTGTTTAGTTATAACAACCATACCCATATTTGCCATTTTCAGGTAAGAATTTTCTGAAATTTAAAACTTAGCATACAGGATTATTGATGATATGTAAACGTTACCACTAATTTGATGGTTCATTTTACGGAAAATGGATATCACATATTAAAGCGTTATCATTGTGATGTCGGCGTTTAAGGTAAATTTAAATGTGGAATATACATTGTAATTAACGAAAAAGTTTCATGTAGAAATCTAAAAATTCGGGAGAGTGACAGATAATGAAACGATTAGAGAACAAAATTGCAGTGGTGACTGGTGCAAGTACAGGTATCGGACGAGGCTCTGCAATGGTATTAGCGAGCGAGGGTGCGCACGTACTAGCTTTAGACATCTCTGATGAGTTGGACAATACGGTGCAAGAAATTAATGACGCA
This sequence comes from Staphylococcus sp. HMSC036D05, assembly GCF_001836225.1. Lineage (NCBI taxonomy): Bacteria > Bacillati > Bacillota > Bacilli > Caryophanales > Staphylococcaceae > Staphylococcus > Staphylococcus sp. HMSC036D05. The sequence goes on from NZ_KV827773.1 coordinate 269,755, forward strand.
GGTGGACAAGCAACAGCTTACAAAGTAGATATATCTGACGATCAACAAGTGCAACAATTCGCAGATGAGGCGAAAGAGAAATATGGTCGTATTGATGTGATATTTAATAATGCCGGAGTGGATAACGGAGCAGGTCGTATTCATGAATACCCAGTAGAGGTGTTTGATAAGATTATGGCAGTAGATATGAGAGGGACGTTCTTAGTCACTAAATTCTTATTGCCATTGATGATGGATCATGGAGGTTCTATTATTAATACGGCTTCTTTCTCAGGACAAGCTGCAGACTTATACCGCTCAGGTTATAATGCCGCAAAAGGTGCCGTTATTAACTTTACGAAATCGATTGCGATAGAATATGGTCGTGAAAATATTCGTGCAAACGCGATAGCGCCTGGTACGATAGAAACGCCACTAGTTGATAACTTGGCAGGTACTTCTGAAGATGAAGCGGGTCGCACATTCCGTGAAAATCAAAAATGGGTGACACCTTTAGGACGATTAGGTACACCAGATGAAGTGGGTAAACTTGTCACATTCTTAGCTTCAGATGATAGTTCATTCATTACAGGTGAAACTATTCGTATCGATGGTGGCGTCATGGCATACACATGGCCAGGAGAAATGCTCAGTGACGACAGTTGGAAAAAATCAACGAAATAATATTATTCTAAAAACTAATTAAGCAAATTGTTAGAATACACTTCTCAAAAGAAGAAACCCATTTGCTTAACTAAGTATTGATGGCGACACGCCTGCAG
>NZ_KV827773.1:270615-362921 GCF_001836225.1 Staphylococcus sp. HMSC036D05
GGCAAGGGAGCTAAGCAATACGCAGTATTGGTATACTAACCTTATATTTAAAAGGATTTGTCTATAGTCAAAACCCCAGTCAATGTTCAAATGACTGGGGTTTATTTAGATTATGAATATTGAGTTCTGTAGTTATTGGGCGCAATCTTCACATAGTTTGTATTGTGCATCAGCCCAATTTGCTAAATGCGTATAACCTTTCAAATCCTTTGCTTTTACTTTAAGCGTTAATTGTTCCTCTTTACCTATCTCTTTTCCACAATTTGAACATTTCATTGCTCCAAAAATTGATGTTTTTTTGTCATCATTTTTAGAAAACATGATTCGCCTCCTTAATTAATTTGAATTACCACATTAATGCTTGATAACTTTCATCATTAAGTGAACGGACAATTTCTGTTACAAGACGGACAGAATTTTCATAGTCATCCGTGTTTAAAACTGAAACATTAGAATGCATGTATCTGAGTGCGACACCTATTGTAATCGTAGGTATACCTTCATTGGCAACATGGATACTACCTGCATCCGTTCTACCACCTGGAGTTGTAGCCCATTGAACAGGAATATTGTGAGCTTGAGCTACCGATTTAATATGTTTACGGAAACCATCGTGGGCAATACTAGTGGCATCCATCATAATCACAAGTGGTCCATCTCCTAATTTACCTTCGTTCTTTTCATTTGTCATACCTGGAACATCGAAGGCCACGCCAACGTCTACTGCGATGGCTAAGTCTGGCTTGATAAGATTGGCCACAACTTTGGCGCCGCGTAAACCAACCTCTTCTTGAACTGTTGCGCCAGCGTATAAGTTAATATCAATGCTTTCATCTTTAAGACGATTGAGAACGTCTACAGCTAATGCACAACCGTAACGATTGTCGAACGCTTTCGCAGTTAAATATTTCTCATTCGCTAGCGTTTCGAATTCACTATAAGGTGTAATCATATTGCCGAGTTCCACGCCTGTTGCTTCAGCTTCTTCTTTACTTGCCACACCGATATCTATATACATATGTTTAATTTCAACGGGTTTCTTACGTTCTTCAGGTGTAAGTGCATGTGGCGGTTTTGAACCTATGAGACCTCTGATTTCTTTACCATCCTCAGTCGTGATTGTCACTTTTTGAGATAACATCACTTGGTTCCACCAACCTCCGATAGGCGTGAAATAAATATAGCCATCTTTATCAATTTGAGTCACGATAAATCCAATTTCGTCTAAGTGGCCTGAAATCATTAAAGATTTTGAACCATTTTGAGCGTTCTTTTTCCCGAAAATGCCACCCAAGTTGTCTTCGATGATGTTATCACTCACAAGTGTTAAATAGTCTTTCATTAATGATTTTACTTGCTGTTCATGTCCAGCAATGCCATTAACGTCGGTTAATGACTTGAGTAATGCTTTAGATTCTGGCATAACCATTGCCTCCAATAATAAGTCTTTGAATATAGTATAACATTTGTGAGAATTGCTATTTGTGATTGTGATGTTTTGAATTTAATTTTCCGAAAAAATGAGTGGAGTGAATAAGTAACATATTCGAGGGGAAGGTGGTATAATTTATATAAGAAAAATAGACGAGAGAAGGCGACAACAATGAAAAAAGTGATTTCACTTTTAGTAGTGATAGTCTTAAGTACTGTTGCACTTACAGCATGTAGTAAAGAACGTACGAAGACATATGAAGGCGATGTCAATGGTAAGAACGTCATTACATCACTGACATATAAAGATGATGAAGTACTTAAGCAGTCTACGATTGGAACATTGAAGTACGATGATTTAGGAATTGATAAGTCACAAGCGAAAGAGATATTTAAGAAAGATGAGAAAACGTTTAAAGGTCTTAAAGGTGTGACATACAAGGTTGATTACAAAGATCAAAAGGCTGTAGAGCATATTGAAATTGATTATAAAGACGTAGACGTTGATAAATTGAAGAAAAATTTAGGATTTGAGTCTGCTAAAGCTGTTAAAGATGATCATGTGAGTATGCATAAAATTGTTAAACAGCTCAAACGTAATGGTCTAAAAGAAAAAAGTAAAATGAATGATGAAGAATAGGTTATACAATAAACCTATAGTTATAGAAAGAGTGCGATGTTTCAGTTGAATCACCGCACTCTTTTTATTTTTATTTATGAAATTAATTTAAGTTTATAATCTTTTATTTTTTGTGTAGCGCCATCAAGTTCTCTATAAATGATATGATCTGCTGAAATTTCAGTAGGGCTTGTTACGCCGACAGCCGCTGCGATGTTGAACAATCCTTCATGTAAACTTGTCACGTAGTTCGTCACACGGTATTGCTTTTCATCTACGATAAGTGCTTTCTCTTTTTTAGGGTCTGTCGTTGCTACGCCTACAGGACATGTATTAAGGTGGCACTGTTGACTCATAATACAACCTACACTAATCATCATGCCTCTTGCGACGTTAACTAAATCTGCACCTAATCCTAATGCGATAGCAATCTTGTCTGGTGTAATTAATTTACCTGAAGCGAAAATTTTAATTTTATCTCTGATACCATACTTTTCTAACATACCTGAAACAATTGGAAGGGCAGTTAGTAAAGGTAAACCAACGCCGTCTTCAAGTTCTTGGAAGGTAGCCCCTGTACCACCTTCGCCACCATCTACAGTGATAAAACTTGGATAAATATCGAGTTCTACCATTGTTTTTACAAGACTTTCGATTTCCTCAACTTTACTTACGACAATTTTAAATCCTGCAGGTTTCTGACCTAAATCTTTAATCTTTTGTACAAAGTTAAGTAACTCTTCTGGATTATTAATAAAGTCGAAGCGGTTAGGTGAATTAATTGTTTCGTGTGGTTTAACATTTCTGATTTTAGCGATTTCTTCTGTGACTTTATTGCCTTCCATATGGCCACCACGCGTTTTAGCACCCTGAGCTAATTTTAATTCGAACGCACGAATATTTTTACGATCTGCCAATTGTAAAAACATGTCTTTGTTAAAGCGTCCTTCCTTATCTCTCACGCCGAAAAGTCCAGGCCCAATTTGGAAAATGATATCACCATCACCTTTAAGATGATAATCAGAAAGGCCACCTTCACCTGTATTCATCCACGTACCTGCTTTAGATAAGCCTTTAGATAATGCAGTAATAGCATTTTTACCTAGGGCACCATAACTCATTGCTGATTGACCGACGAGACGTTTAATCTTAAATGGATGTTTGAGCTCAGCTCCTAATACAACTGCATGTTCATCTGATAAGAAGAAAGGATCAATTTCTGATCTTTTTCTATGTTCATCACGACTAAATAATCTTTCATTTTCTATTTTGTATAAAAATGTTGAAATTAAGTCTGAATTATCGACATGTAATTCAGTTGCTTGAAGTGGAAACATTGTATTTTGTATGTAGAATCCATCTTTATACTCAGTCTGAGTACCATAACTCGTCATTCGAGAGTTATATTTACCTGCAAGCACAATGTGTTTATAATCATTTCTTGAAAATGGTTTTCCTTCATTATCATCAGCGAAGAAATATTGTCGTAGTTCAGGACCGACTTTTTCAGAAATATAACGAATACGTCCTAAAACAGGAAAATTTCTAAGTACACTATGTTGATCTTGACCTTTATCTTTAAATAGCCAGATTAACCCTATAATAACGACGCTTAATAGCACAACCATGATAATGATATTGACTATAAATTGCATCGTAGTCAATAAAGACATAAACATTCCCCCTAAAACAATTTATATAGTTTTATGATACAACAATGTATGCGTTTTACAATGAAAGAGAGTAAAATTATTTTAAAAATTAGATTGAAATTATTACCTAAGTACATTTAAATGGTAATGTAATGATATTGGATGATTAGAGGTGAACTATGGATAGGGAACAACAGTCGACAAAGAAAGAACAACTTACGCCGTTATGGGGAAGTAATCATATAGTCAAAAAAGACTTCATACTCATACCCGCATTTATCATTTTTCAAAGTATCATACCTATTATCATTGTATTCGGAACACTTGGCGTTACTGCGATGCTTACACAACATGCACCGCCAGAGTGGTTTTATAATCTTTCATTAAGTATCAGTTTTGTACTAGCACAATTTTTAGTCTTATTTTTATTTTTTGCTATACATAAACGGCATATTGCGAATATTGCACGCCGACAATTTTATTTTGCCAAAAAACATGTAAATCACATCGTTATTGTGGTGATGATTGTATTTGTGCTAATGTTACTTATTGAGTGGCTAGTACAATTCTTACCATTGTCATTGAGTTATAATGCGACACAATATGAACGTCGCGTGGAAGGCTTATTTTTACATCCTATCGCAATAGGTTTCACATTTATTTCAATGGTTATTTTACGCCCAATGGTTGAAGCGTTGATTTATCGTCACCTTGTTATTCATGAACTAGGTAAGAAATTGAATAAAAAATTAGCGATTGCTGTTTCAATTGTTGCAGAAGCATTGGTTCATGTTTACGATATGGCATCTGTACTTGAATTGATACCTTATTTGTTAATTGCGAGCGGTGCGACATATATTTATGTGAAATCAGGTGAAAATCTGGCTTCAGCATATATTTTTCAGGCGAGCATTCAATTGCTCATTTTTATAGAAATGCTATATATACATTTTGTCTTATAAAAAATAAAAGGAGTATGAAATGGTTAGCGAATCACAAGAACAACATCATCAAGCTTATCCTTCATTTAATAATGAATTTGCTTCAAAAAGATTAGTTAAAAGAGATTTTTGGTTAATCCCAATTTATGTATTTTCGTACATGGTATTACCGATAATATTAGGATTTTTAATTACTATTTTTTGGGGAGCATTAAATCCGCTTTTATCAGAGAATTATCTATTTGACTACTTTATGAATGCGACATCAGTTTGTACAATAATAGGACAATTACTTTTCCTATTATCTTTTTATCTTATGCATCGTAAAACAATTGTACCCATTGCGATATCTCGTTTTAAAGCACTTAGAAAACATATTATATTAATTATAGGCACAATCGTACTCATTTATTTATTCAGTGCATTATATGGATACGCTATGGAATTTTTACCAGAAAGGTTCCAATTTGAAGACACTGAAAATAATAAAGAAATAGCAAAAATGTTCACGCATGGATGGTTAATTCCATTTCTTTACATTGATATCGCAATTCTTACACCATTTGTAGAGGAATTATTATTTAGACATTTACTGATTCACGAATTAGGTAAGAAACTGACGTATGGTGTGATGTACGTGATATCTATTGTTATATTTGCGGGCGTACATTGTATTGATGCGAAATCACCTTTTGAAATAGGACCATACTTAATTATTGCGACAGGTATCGTGGCCGCTTATCACTTTAGTGGTCGGAACCTTGCTACTACAATTACAATGCATATGACGATTAATACAATATCATTTATTATGATGGTATTTACTTGATAAGTTGATGGCACACGTTGAGGCGTGTGCTTTTTTATTTTCAAGATAAATTAAATAATCAGAAAATATAAATATTTAATGACTCTAGTTAAAAATCTTATATTAGGGAATATAAATACGAATGGGTTCAGAGAAAGGAGCGTTAGTCTTGCTATTAAAAGTAGAAAATCTTACATATGAAGCGGATAAGCGAACTATATTAGACGACATCAACCTTAATATTGAAAAAGGAGAAACGATTGCTATCATTGGGCCTTCTGGAAGTGGGAAGAGTACGTTATTAAAACAGCTTAACAATTTAATTAGCCCTACAAAAGGAAAACTCTATTTGCATGATAAGCTGTACGAAGAATACTCTCCAGAAGAATTAAGATCTCGTGTAAGTTATCTTATGCAACAGAGTGAGTTGATTGGCTCAACTATTGAAGATAATATGAAATTTCCTTGTGAAGCAAGAGGGGATAAGTTTGATAAAGAAAAGGCAAAGCAACTCATCAATCAAGTAGGTTTAGGCAATTATGATTTAGATGCTGAGATAGAACACATGTCAGGTGGGGAACGACAAAGAATTACGATTGCACGTCAACTTATGTATGAACCTGAAGTCTTACTGTTAGATGAGTCAACAAGTGCTTTAGACACTAAAAATAAAGAAAACATCGAAAAGATTATCTTTGAATTCGCTAAAAAGGGGATAGCGATTCTTTGGATTACTCATAGTGATGACCAAAGTATGCGTCATTTTCAAAGAAGGATTACAATCACTGATGGTAAAATTTCGAATGATGAGGAGTTGAGCGGGCATGAGTAGTACAGCATTGTGTTTAACAGCACTGTTATTATTAATTCCAATATTTATTTCGTACAAGGAAGGCTTACATATTATTAAAGATTTAGTCATAGCTACTATAAGAGCTGCTATACAATTAATAATCTTAGGCTTTTTACTACATTATATTTTCAAAATTAATGAAAAATGGTTATTAATGATTTGTGTGTTAGTGATTATTATTAATGCATCATGGAATACAATTAGTCGTGCTTCACCAGTGATGCATCATGTGTTTTGGATTTCATTCGTAGCTATCTTTGTAGGTACTGCATTACCATTAGCGGGTACGATTGCTACAGGCGCGATTAAGTTTACAGCTAACGAAGTCATTCCAATCGGAGGAATGTTGGCGAATAATGGTTTAATTGCGATTAACCTAGCTTATCAGAATTTAGATAGGGCATTTGTTCAAGATATTTCAGGCATAGAATCGAAGTTAACCCTTGCTGCTACACCTAAGTTGGCATCGAAATCTTCTATTAGAGAAAGTATACGTTTAGCTATTGTTCCTACGATTGATTCAGTTAAAACGTATGGTCTTGTTTCAATTCCTGGAATGATGACAGGATTGATTATAGGGGGCGTACCACCTTTACAGGCTATTAAATTCCAATTGTTAGTTGTATTTATACATACAACCGCAACGATTATGTCAGCATTAATCGCAACTTACATGAGTTACGGACAATTCTTTAATGCACGACACCAACTTATCGCAAGAACCGCAGATGTTAAAGAAGATGATTGATAAATAAATGAAAATGGAACGCCTTATCTAATGCTTTGAATTTGCATATAAGCGTTCCATTTTTTGCCATATTTAGATATTTTCTTTAAGTGTTATTTTAAAATGAATAGCATCATAACATTGTAAAATTTGAATGTCTCCTTCATGATAATTAATTGCTTCTTTGATAACAGAGAATCCCACACCATGATTCTTTTTATCTCTTTTTGTTGTGACACTTCTTTCCAAAACATCCTCTAGATTAATATTTTTATCAAATCCCTCCCCGTTATCTTTATAATTTATGATTAACTGAGATTCATTTTTCTCTAGTTCTATTTCAATTGAAGGATTAAATTTATTATGTTGAATACTATTATCTATTAAATTCATGAACAACCTTTCAAAATATAGTTTATTTCCATAAAAATTTGTTTTAGCTTCGAATAAATAGCCCACATGAATTTTTGAGTAATTCAAGGAAGAAATAAGTTTATTAATAGTTTGTTGTATATTAAACGATTGTTTGTCACTTTTCATTTGAGAAGTTTCCACATCAAAATTGGTACTTAAAGACTCAATTAATTTATTCATATATTGAGCTTTTTCAATAATTAAATTCTGATAATGCTTTTGGGTATCTGCTACTTTAATTAATTTAGAGTATCCATATATCGAAGTTAAAGGAGATTTTAAGTCATGAGATATCTGGTTTAACCATTTTTCTTTATAATAATTGATTTGATTTTGATAGATTCTGTCATTCAAAAGTTGATCATTGAGATTAGACAAAGATTCATTAAGTTCCGTGTATAATTTTTTTGATCTTTTCTTGATTTTACCTTCTTCAGGCTTGAACAGCTTTCCATTGGATAAATTTTTTATCCAGTCTGTATAGAAAAATAAAGGTTTAGTTAGTCGCTTAGATACAAAATAGGCTGTAATTAATGCTAAGATGATATCTAATATGATAAATATAGCTAATACGATATAAAGCTCATAGCCTTTAATATCATTTGAAGTTGAAACTTCATCAGGACCTAGTACAGGTCTTTGATTGGTATTTTTATAAAAACTTATTTGTTGATTGTTATTTAGATTATAACGATATTTATTAAAGTCTTGAGTTGCAATGCTATCTAATAATTTACTTGTACTAACATCATCAATATTTTTTATTGAAGTATGAGATTTATTCTTATAAATAAATACGAAGTAACCACCTTTATAGAAGGGGATAGAATGAGCGTAATTGATATTTTTTGATATTTCATTTTTTATGGATATATTTGATTTATTTTTTGGATATATTACTTTTTCTTTATTATTAATTATATAAATCTGAGTGTTGGTTTTACTAGCTAAGTTTTTTAGGTGGTTATCTGGTTCAGTTTTGTTTGAGAACAAATTGAAGTAATCAGGATCCAAATTTCTAAAATCACCGTAAATATATTTAAACGAAAAAAATATAACGAATATAATAGTAGTAAGGGTTAATATTAAATTGATTGATAAAAATATCGCCAAGTATTTAAAGAACTTAAGTGTAAATCTCTTATTCATCTTTAACTTCCTTATACATATATCCTTTGCCTCTCACTGTTTTTATTAATTGAGGATGATTGGCATCGGACTCAATCTTTTTTCTAAGCGTTCTAATATGAACCATTAAAGTATTATCATCCACACTCGTGTGAAATCCCCAAACTTTCTCATAAATTTGGTCTTTAGAAAGAACTTGATTTCTATTATTTACAAGAAAAAGTAATAAATCATATTCTCTTGAAGTTAAATTTATAGTTTTATCTTTTACCTTAACTTCTGTAGAATTAAAATCAATTTTAAGATTTTTATAACAATAACTCGTTTTATCATTATTTAAATGCAATGCTACTCTATAGTATAATTCCATTGGATCAAATGGTTTTTTTATGTAATCTACTGCACCATTTTCAAACCCTCTATACACATCAATGGAAGTGTTTTTGGCTGTAACTACTATGATGGCAGTTTCATTTAAATTCACGTATTTAATAAGTTGGTAACCATCCTCAGAGTTTAAATTTAAGTCCAACAAAATAACTTGGTAATGTGTTTGTTCAATCATTTCTTTTGCTTTATCAATTTCTGATGCACAATCAATACTTTTAATCCCCTGATTGCTTAAAGATAGCTTTATAAGTTCTTGGATATCTCTATCATCTTCTATAATTAAAATTCTACTCATATATAGACACCTCAACTTTAGTTTAATTCTAAATACTTAAATAAACTATGAATATTACAAGATTTAAGGAAGAATTAAGGTAAGTATAAAATGATTTTAAGTTTACCTCTCTATACTGGCATTAATAATTAAAAGAGAGGTAATAAGATGAGAGGACTTGCAAATGTATTAAGTATTATAGCGACACTATTTGGAGTCGTTTTATTTACAAGATTTATTTGTATATTACTAAATCAATATTATCATTTTAATATTGTGTATAAAGACCTCATTTACAATGATTATCTAATGTACACACTGATGATAAGTATGGTATTATGCATTATTATCGAAGAGTATATAAGACATCACTTTTTAAATGAAGGTGAAAATAAAAATTAACGCAATAGACACCAAAAATGAATTTTATATTATATAATGAAACAGTTACGAATCTTTAAAATAGTTTGTAGCTGTTTTTATTTTTGTCTACAAATCTTTCTAAGACAATCTATTTTTTGAGAAAGGAGATTCATTATGTCTATTGTGCGAATTGCAACTTTTATATTGAGTGTTTTTATTGTGGGAATGGTCGAAATGATGGTTGCTGGAATCATGAATTTGATGAGTCAAGATCTTCATGTTTCAGAAGCGGTCATTGGACAGCTCGTTACGATGTACGCCCTCACGTTCGCAATTTGTGGTCCAATTTTAGTGAAGCTGACAAACCGATTTTCAGTACGACCTGTTTTATTGTGGACGCTATTCGTCTTTATTATTGGTAATGGTATTATTGCGATTGCGCCAAATTTCCCAATTCTAGTGGTTGGACGAATTTTATCTTCAGCAGCAGCGTCGCTAATCATCGTTAAAGTCTTAGCACTTACGGCCATGCTGACTAAACCTAAGAATAGAGGTAAGATGATAGGCGTGGTTTATACTGGATTTAGTGGTGCAAATGTTTTTGGTGTGCCTATTGGAACGATGATAGGCGATTGGGTTGGTTGGCGTTTCACGTTCTTATTTATTATGCTGGTCAGTGTTGTAGTTGGTTTACTAATGATGATGTATCTTCCTAAAGATCATGAATTAGCACATGCCAATCCTTCTTCTGAAAATGAAACGCAAACACCATCACGTATTTTAAGACCTGCTGAAATAGTAAAATATCTCATTATCACATTTCTCGTGCTTGTAGCAAATTCAGTGACATTTGTGTATATCAATCCATTGATATTATCTAAGGGGCATGAATTGTCATTTGTTTCTCTCGCATTACTCGTTAATGGTGTTGCGGGTGTCATTGGCACATCACTTGGTGGTGTCTTTTCAGATAAGATTACAAGTAAGCGATGGTTAATCATCTCAGTATCGATATTCATCATCATGATGCTTATATTAAATCAAATTCTAGCTGGAACTGTGATATTACTGATTGGGTTATTCATTTGGAATATTATGCAGTGGAGCACGAATCCAGCTATTCAAAGCGGTATCATTGAACATGTTGAAGGTGATACGAGTCAGGTTATGAGTTGGAATATGTCCAGTCTTAACGCGGGAATTGGATTTGGTGGCATCGTTGGTGGATTAGTCATGTCACATTTATCCGTTCAAGCTGTGACGTATACAAGTGCAATTATTGGATTATTAGGCCTGATTGTTGTTTTAACTTTAAAGAATATTCATTATGCTAAAAATTAAAAACTGGTACGCTCATGAATAGAGAAGATGAGCGTACCAGTTTTATTTGTATATAAAAGTAAATTGCGTATCACGTTGATACGGAGACCAAGGCATTTCACTATATCTTGCAAAATATGCTAAATCTGATATCATGCGCTGACTTAAGTCTATATCACTTTTAATGATGTCATATTGATTTGTAGTTAAAATATCTAAATGGCCAAACCAAAACACGATATCGAGAATATGATAAGCAGTTTTAAAATGTGTACTATTCGGATGGCACCAATCAAAACGTGCGAGCCATTTATGAGGTGTATGTATATGTTGTAAAAGGTCGATTGTTGGTTCTTTAAAGTAGTATTGAGTGATGAGCTCTCTTTGTTGTTGTGCAGTTTGTGCATGATTTTTAGAGATTTCTATATCATACAATTTCATTACTTCGACAAAACGTGAAGGTGAGAGTGTTCTTGATTCATTTTCAATATAAATGTCACCTTCAGAACTTGTAAAATTCATGAATACTGGTTTCGGAAAGTCATCTATCGTTCTTGTCATTATAGAGCTTTGAATAGGACGATAAATTAAATCTAGACTTCTCGATTTACCTCGTTCTGATTCATGTAAATCCATAAGGTGTAAGATGTCTTCGTGAGTAAGAGATTCAAGAGATTTTCCTGGGTAATAGGTATTGATCAACGTTGAAAATTGATTCGCCTTTAATTGAGCGTTCTCTTTAGTTTCATTAAATAACGCACCACTTAACAACATGACTTTATGATAATACGTATCTAATTCAGGTACTTGCATTAAAGCATGGATGCTCATACTCCCTGCAGATTGTCCCATTAAAGTCACATTGTTAGGATCACCACCAAAGTATTCAATATAATGATGCACCCATTTTAAAGCATTCATCTGATCTGAAAGCCCGTTGTTATAATCAAATTGAGGGTTTAGCGCTGACCAATCTAGAAAGCCTAATGCACCTAGGCGATAATTAAATGTAATGACAATGATATCTTCTTTTTCAACGATATGGTAAGGATTATATAACTCTGCTGTTCCATGGCCCTGCGTAAATCCACCCCCGTAAAAATAAACAACTACGGGTTTTATCTTATTGCTACAACTTTTTCTCCATATATTGAGATACAGACAATTTTCATTTTGTATAAAACTGTTAAAACCATTTTGTTGAGTTGAAAAGAAATCTTCAAGCGCATTATAAGGTTGAGGTGGAATAGATTGGACCTTCCTTGCATCAATATTTGAGTTGCCGATTCCATGGTTCAATTGAGAATGTTTGAAACGTGAAGCTGTATTGAATGGTTGCGCATAGGGGATACCTAAGAAACTATCAATTTGACCATCGCTGATTCCTTTAATCGTTCCGCCCTTAACTTTAACTTCTACCATCTCTTCATCTCCTTAATGATCTTATTTTAAATATTAACATTAAAAAACGCTCGAGACATTGATCTCGAGCGGCAAACTGTAGAGAAACCCTTTCACTCATCGTCGTCTTATGCATGCCTAGCTCATTTACTAGTAGTAAAATCTAAAGCTTCACTACTTCTATAGAAGTTAGTGAAACTTACGTATGAATTAAAAATTCAGACGTTCCTTTAAGTAAGTACGAATCCTCCATTGACAAGGGTTTTCTATCAGTCTGCTTAATTTATTTTACTTTGTTGACAAACTTAACGCTCGAGACATTGATCTCGAGCGTTAGGTCATGTGATTTAGTTGTTTTGTTCTTGGCGGTCTCTTTCTTTCCAATCTTTATGTCTTGCTTTTCTACGGCGTTTTCTTAATTTATCGCCCATCTTCTTGTTCAATTTATTAGCACGTTTGAAGTATATACTTTCGAAATAACTTGTTGTACCTAATTGATAGAAGATTAATGCGACGATCGCAATCACTAAGAAATCCCATGGATAATGAATCCAGTTCATACCTTTGAATTCTTTACTTCCTATGAATGATAAGAAGGCTAGAACGATAAGATAAATGATAATCCATAAACTACCGCCGATTTGTTTTTTAGTATTCTTCCAATTCATCTTATATTCATAGAAGAAATAAATTGGTAAACCTAAAATAATAATGAAAATAACTTCTGCAGTTGTCGGCCACATTGCCCAATAAATTGCAAGTGACGCAAGAACGAATGACAATGGTGCCATAAATTTCAAGATGTTCGCTTTGAATGGACGTGTCATCTTAGGTGCCATTTTACGTAATGAAATAACTGTTGTTGGACCTGTTAAGTAAGCAACGAGTGTTGCAGTGGAAATAACAGCTGCCAATGTACCCCAATCACGGAATAATGTAACCATAATCATACTTACAATCGCGTTAAATGCAATGGCAACACGCGGAATATTATATTTTTCATTCATTTTTCCTAAGAATTTAGGAATATGACCATTCTTTTCCATAGCGCGTAAGACACGACCAGTAACTGCGACGAATGATACGCCAGTACCGAAAGGAGATACTACGGCTTCAACATATAATAAAATTGCAAGCCAGTTAATTCCTAATAAGATCGCCATATCTGCGAATGGTGAATTGAAGTTGATACCATTCCAACCATGTTCATGAATCATAGAACTTGGCATTGAAGTAATAAATGTACTTTGAAGAATGATATATAACACTGCACTTAATGTTAGTGAAATCGCAATACCACGTGCAATATTCTTCTCAGGATTTTTAATTTCAGAACCCATATTAATGATTGTTTGGAATGCATTAAATGAGAAAATGATACCTGATGTTGTTGTTGCAGCAAAGATTGGTGCACTACCATATGGCATGAACGTACTTGCTGAGTGACCATAGTTGTTTGTATCAAATCCTGAAATCATTAACATAATGATTGTTAATAAAGGTACTCCCAATTTAAACACTGAAATTAAACTTGTAAATGAAGTTAATAATTTAACTGACCAGTAGTTTAAAAGTGAGAAGATTGCGATAATGATGTAAACGGCAAATAAACCAATCGTACTGATGGAACCGTCTTTCATTAAAGCTCCCATAGGTTTAGCCCAGTCCCAAGGCCAAGAACTCATATACTGTACAGCAGAAACAGCTTCAATTGGGATAATTGTTACGAGTGAAACCCAATTGGCCCATGCCGCAATGAATCCAAGTAGTGATCCGTGAGTATACTGTGCATAGTTACTCATACCGCCTGATTGAGGGAACATTGTTCCGATTTCGATATAGTTGTAAGCTATCGTACCAATAACTACGAAACCAATAATCCAAGAAATGATGGCGGCTGGACCCGCGATAGATGAAGCCTCCCATGCACCGAATAACCAACCAGAACCGATAAGAGAACCAAGTCCTAGTAAGACGAGTTGCGAGAGGTTAATCTTACTACTTTTCGATTTATTATTTTTTTCCATAATTACTCCTTTTTATATGCTGAAAAATTCAACAAATTACTACGCTACAATTATACGCTAGATTATTTAATAGTCAAATTGTGTATTTGTATAAATTTAATAAACTTTGCATAATTCGATTTTTCTGAAAATTAATTATATAATAGGCTTTAATACTAAATAAAAGGATTGGAAAGATTAAATAATGGTGAATAAACAAAAAAATGAAAAAGTAGAAGAATTTTTGAATAAAGATAGTCAATGGCAAGAATGTTATCAATTTCTTAGAGATTTAATTTTTCAAGATACAGAACTTGAAGAAACTTATAAATGGATGCACCCGTGTTATACATTAAATGAAAAGAACGTGGTTCTCATTCACGGCTTTAAACATTATGTGGCGCTTCTCTTCCATAAAGGTGCCATCTTAGAAGACAAATATGGGACATTAATTCAACAAACTGAAAAAGTACAAGCAGCACGTCAACTTCGATTCGAAAGTTTAGATGAAATTAAAAATCGCGAAGAGGAAATTAAATATTATTTAAATGAAGCAATTAAAACTGAAAAAGCAGGTAAAAAAGTTGAGATGAAGAAAAATGAAGACTATGAAGTACCTGAAGAATTAGAACAGAAATTTGCAGATAATCCACAACTTAAAGAAGCTTTTTATCAGTTAACACCTGGACGACAACATCAATACCTGTACCATTTCTCACAAGCAAAACGCAGTCAAACACGTATTAATCGAATTGAAAAGTATGTGGATCGTATTTTAAATGGAAAAGGTATGCAAGATAAATAAAACGGAATTTATCTAAAGCACGACAGCACGACAGCACGACAAAATCACATCGACTCAACCCGAATCAAAATAAACTGCCGATAAAGCCAAAGACTTTATCGACAGTTCTAAGTGAACAGATTCCAACTTGTTCACTCTTTTTTATTTCACTCTAAATTCCTATAGAATTATTTTTGGTCGCCATTCAAACGTACTAAAATTTTAGCTTGAGATTTGTCATTTACAAGTTGATTAAATCCACTTTCAACAATATTATCTAACTCAATTTCATCAGTAACTACATCTTTAACATTTAAGCTACCGTTTGCGATTAAGTCGATAGTTTGTTGGAACGTTGTAGGAGTGTAAGCAATTGTAGTTGTTAATTTAACACCTTTATTCATTTGTAGTAGTGGGTTAAATTCTACCGGATGACCGAAAATAGCCACAATTACAGATGTGCCTCGAGGACGTGTTACTTCGATAGATTGTTGTAATGTAATACCTACGCCAGCGACTTCAAATGATACATCTACGCCATTGTCAGTATGTTCGTAAACTGCTTTCACTGGGTCTACATTTGCAGAATTGAAGGTATGTGTTGCACCAACGCTTCTCGCTTTTTCTAAACGTTCTTCAGATAAATCGAAGACAAAGATTTTACTTGCACCAGCCGCTTTCGCTGCGATAACAGTTAATAAACCAATTGGTCCTGCTCCAAATACTGCAACAGTGTCACCGAATAATAATTCGCCTTCCTTAACTGCTTGTACTGCAACGGCAGTTGGTTCTACAAGTGCGCCTTCACGTGCTGTTACATTATCAGGTAAATGATATACATTTGTTTCAGGTGCATTTGTGAATTCAGCAAATCCACCGTCTGAGCCTAAACCAATAAATGAATAACCATCATATAAATCGATGTTTTCTTCTTTTTCACGTTTAGAAACTGTAGGATTTACAACAACACGGTCACCTTTTTTGAAACGCGTAACGTCTTTACCGACATTTTCTACTACACCTGAAAATTCGTGACCTAACGTCACAGGTGCTTTTTGACCTAATAGTGGGTCGGGTTTGTCTGTTGAAATGAAAATAGGTCCTTCTAAATATTCATGTAAGTCTGTGCCACAAATACCTGTCCATGATACTTTCACTTGAACTTCATTATCTTTTAATGCTTTAGGTTCGCGATCCTCTACACGTACATCTTTTTGTCCATACCAGACTGCTGCCTTCATAATTTAACAACCCCTCAATTGTAAATTTGACATCCGAAACTTCTTCAGTCTTTTGATTAGCGTAATAATTCTTATTACACTTTGAGAATAATACTATTATTATGGGATTTCAATAGTTTACGGCAAAATTATGTGAAATAATTCACGAAATTTTAATTTCCTATTTTTTCTCACTGAAAATTAATTTTCCAATGTTATAAATGTAGATATCATTGCTTTTTTATAAAAACTTTAACTTAAAAAATTGTTACTATGTGCCCGTGAGCAATGTTTAATAAAATAATATAGGGTATATAGTTATGTAACGGTCGAAGTTCAAGCTAGCCCATGAGTGTACAGTTTTGAGCAAGCTCTGTTATTACTCATGTATGATTACATATTTAAAATTTTAAAAGCAAAGGCCTCTGCGCTCTTGTTTAACTTATGAAACTATTTGTTTAACAACTGCTCTTGAGGTCTTTTATTTTTGAAAATGAGCTTCGTTACTTTAACCACAAGAAAGGGGAACACAACTATGTTAAGTATCAAAAACTTAACCAAAATTTATTCAGGGAATAAAAAAGCGGTTGATAGTATCTCTTTGGATATTGAATCAGGAGAATTTATCGCATTTATTGGGACAAGTGGTAGTGGTAAGACGACTGCCTTACGTATGATTAATCGTATGATTGAGGCAACTGACGGCCAAATTACGATGAATGGGAAAGATGTGCGTAATATGAATCCTGTTGAATTGCGTAGAAGTATTGGTTATGTCATTCAACAAATCGGATTAATGCCACATATGACTATTAGAGAGAACATTGTTTTGGTACCTAAACTCTTAAAATGGTCTAAAGAAAAGAAAGATGCTAAAGCGAAAGAATTAATTAAATTAGTAGATTTACCTGAAGAATATTTGGATCGTTATCCTGCAGAATTATCAGGGGGTCAACAACAACGTATCGGTGTCGTACGTGCACTGGCTGCTGAACAAGACATCATTTTAATGGATGAACCGTTCGGAGCACTTGATCCAATTACTCGTGACACGTTACAAGATTTAGTTAAAGAATTGCAACAAAAATTAGGTAAAACATTTATTTTCGTCACACATGATATGGATGAAGCCATCAAATTGGCAGATAAAATTTGTATCATGTCAAAAGGGCAAGTCGTTCAATACGATACGCCAGATAATATTTTAAGAAATCCAGCTAATGATTTCGTTAAAGATTTCATTGGTCAAAATCGTCTTATTCAAGATCGTCCGAACATGAAGACAGTAGAAGGTGCCATGATTAAGCCGGTAACTGTTCATGCAGATGATTCATTAAATGATGCGGTCAATGTGATGAGACAACGTCGTGTAGATACGATTTTCGTTGTGAATAATCACAACACGTTGTTAGGGTTCTTAGATATCGAAGACATTAATCAAGGTTTAAGAACAGGTAAAGAACTTATCGATACAATGCAACGTGACGTATATAAAGTACATATTGATTCGAAATTGCAAGATTCTGTGCGTACCATTCTTAAACGTAATGTAAGAAATGTGCCAGTCGTCGATGATCATAACCAACTCATTGGCTTGATTACCCGCGCCAACTTAGTAGATATCGTTTACGATTCCATCTGGGGTGAAGACGAAAGTGAGACTACTAAGGTTGAGACCTCTTCTGAAAATGGTTCCCACAATCGTGTACAACAAGAGCAAGAAGAGAATATTGCGCAAGAATCGGAGTTACAACATAAAGGAGCCAACGAGCCTGACGATACTCAGAAAACGGGAGTTGATCAATAATGGGTGCATTCTTCCATGAGTATGGCGGTCAACTAGTATCAAAAACGATAGAACATTTCTATATTTCTATTATTGCATTACTCATCGCAATTGTTGTAGCAGTACCTATAGGCATCTTGTTATCTAAAACGACACGTACAGCTAATGTTGTGTTAACAATCGCAGGGGTGCTTCAAACGATTCCTACGCTCGCAGTGTTAGCTATTATGATTCCGATTTTCGGTGTAGGTAAAACACCCGCAATTGTAGCTTTATTTATCTATGTATTATTACCGATTTTAAATAATACAGTATTAGGTGTGAAAAATATTGATAAAAACGTCATTCAAGCAGGTCAAAGTATGGGAATGACTAAGATGCAGTTAATGAAAGATGTGGAGTTACCACTTGCGTTGCCTTTAATTATCAGTGGTATACGTCTCTCAAGTGTGTATGTCATTAGTTGGGCTACACTTGCAAGTTACGTTGGTGCAGGTGGCTTAGGAGACCTTGTATTTAATGGTTTAAATCTCTATCAACCACCTATGATTATTAGTGCAGCAATTTTGGTTACACTTTTAGCATTAATCGTCGACTTTTTACTTTCATTAGTTGAAAAGTGGGTAGTGCCTAAAGGTCTTAAAGTATCTAGATAATTAAAAAGGGAGGAAACGTCATTGATGAAACATTTGAAATATACAGTTATTCTCATTGCATTGTCTCTCTTAGTATTATCTGGATGTAGTTTACCAGGCCTTGGTGATGGCAATGCAAAAGATGATGTCAAAATTACAACAACAGAAACAAGTGAAACAAAGATTATAGCTAACATGGAAAAGTTAATGATTGAACATGAAACAAAAGGTAAAATTAAGCCAACTTTAATAGGTAACTTAGGGTCTAGTATTATCCAACATAATGCGTTACAACGTGGAGATGTCAATATGTCAGCGGTTCGTTATACCGGTACAGAACTTACGAGTGTACTTGATGCGAAACCGACTAAAGATCCTAAAAAAGCAATGTCAGAAACACAACGTTTGTTTAAAAAGAAATATGACCAAAAATATTACAATTCTTTAGGTTTTGCGAATACTTATGCATTTATGGTCACAAAAGAAACTGCTAAAAAGTATCATTTAGAAAAAGTGTCCGATTTAGAAAAGTATAAAGACAAATTACGTTTAGGTATGGACACACAATGGATGAACCGTGCTGGAGATGGTTATCCTGCTTTCGTTAAAGATTATGGATTTAAATTTGATAGTGCACGTCCTATGCAAATCGGACTTGTATATGATGCACTCAAAAATAAAAAGTTAGATGTAGCCGTCGGTTATTCCACTGATGGTCGTATCGCTGCTTATGATTTGAAAATCTTAAAAGATGATCGTAAATTCTTCCCACCATATGACGGCAGTCCGTTAGCTACAGAAAAACTTGTAAAAGATAATCCAAAAATCGATAAAGCTTTGAAAAAATTACAAGGTAGAATTACGACGAAAGAAATGCAGAAATTAAATTATGAAGCAGATGGTAAAGGGAAAGAACCAGCAGTGATTGCAGAAGAGTATCTGAAGAAACATCATTATTTTGATGATGAAAAAGGAGGTCAAAAATAATGAAAGGTAATTTATTACATTCAATATTAGAGTATTATTCTCTCAACTGGGCCTTCCTTTTAGAGTTATTTTTTAAGCATTTATTGATGTCAGTGTATGGTGTCTTATTTGCATGTATCATTGGAATACCGGTTGGTATTTTTATAGCGAAATATAAACGTTTATCATGGATCGTCATAACAATTGCAAATGTTATTCAAACTGTACCAGCTATTGCGATGTTAGCCATTTTAATGTTGGCAATGGGTCTTGGACCGACGACAGTGGTAGTGACCGTATTCCTATATTCTTTACTTCCTATTATTAAAAATACGTACACAGGTATTGTCGAAGTAGATGACAATATTAAAGATGCTGGCAAAGGAATGGGTATGACTGGTAACCAAGTACTCCGTATGATTGAATTACCACTCTCACTATCTGTAATTATTGGAGGTATTAGAATTGCGCTTGTCGTAGCCATTGGTATTGTAGCGATCGGTTCATTTATCGGGGCACCAACACTCGGAGATATTATTATTCGTGGTACGAATTCAACTGATGGTACAACATTCATTTTAGCTGGCGCCATTCCAATCGCATTAATAGCTATTATTATAGATATTGGCTTACGTTTCTTAGAAAAACGTTTAGACCCAACCCGTAAAAATAAAGGACAAGAACACCAAGTTCAAAAATTAAGCTAATATCAAAAAATGAATACTTAATACAAAATATAGCTCCTAAAAGAAGTTATTACAAAACTTCATTTTAGGAGCTATTATCATGTGATTAATATCTTAAGATGTTATATAAGAAATGATATAAATTTTTTATAGTAAGATGGGTGCGAGTATAGGCACAACAGCTACCACAATAACACCTACGATAACTACGGCAATACTACCCATTGATTCTTCCGTTTCTCCTAAATCTTTAGCAGCAGCGACACCTAACGTATGACCACTTGTCCCTAATGCTAAACCTCTAGCGATAGGATTAGAAATTTTAAATAGTTCAACTATTTTAATACCTAGCGCAGAAATCACAACCGCATTAAGAATAACGGCTAATGACGTTAATTCTTTAACCCCACCGATACCTTCAGATACAGGTAAGGCGATAGCTGTCGTTGCAGCTTGAGGTAACATTGATGCAATAATTTGAGAACCAAATTGGAATATTTTTGCTACTAGATAGATGAGCATCAGTGCACTCACTGTTCCAATTGCAATGCCACCAAAGATTTCAAGCCAGTATTTTTTCAATACTTCACGTTTTTTATATAACGGAATAGCGAAACTAATTGTAGCCGGCTCTAAGAAGAAGAAAATAACGTCACCACCAACTTTATATTGTTGATAGCTGATGCCAGTTACTTTTAAAAATACAATCCCCACAACCATACTGACAAATAAAGGTGCTAATAAAAAGAACCCGTTCGTCTTTTTATAGAAATATGTAGCAATCACAAATGGAATTAATGACAGTAAAATTCCAAAGTAGGGTGTATTGATTCCTAAATGTTCAATCATTGTTTAACCTCCGATTTGACTCGTTTCTTTATTTTTCTCTCTAGAAGGGAATAATGATTTCGTCACTAAGAGTTGAGAGGCGAAACCAGTGCAGACGAGTAACAAGATAGTAGAAATAATAATCAATAATATAATTAATATTGGGCTTTTGCTTAAAATAGGCAAAGAATTGATTACTGAAATACCAGCTGGAACGAATAAGAAACTGATATTATTCGTTAGTGCTGTTCCTACTGTTTCAACTTGTTCTAGTTTGACGATGCCAGTACATAATGCAATAAATAGCAAAACGAGACCAATCACTGAAGCTGGCATTGGAATCGGAATAAATGATTCGATAATTTTAGCAATAAGTAAGACGGCAGCTAATGTTAAAGCTTGTTGGAAAAAATGATATGTTTTTCCTTGTTGAACTTTCGTATCTTCATTATTCGAATTAGAGTTTATCAAAACAATAATTCCTCCTTTACTTTCTATAAAACACATTGTAATACTTATTATTTTTTAAGTGGTGTTTAATTTATACAAATATTTAAAACGTTAATAAATCGCCATAAAAAATATATTTTTTAGACTTATTTCTTCATGTATAGTAACGGGGGAAAATTTTCAAGATCGTTGAATAAAGCACTTACATTCCTATAAAGACTGGCATGGATGATTAAATATGTTGATATACGTATTCAGTAGAGTATGGAAAAATCAAAGTAGATAGTGTAGAATATGTTTCTATATTTACAAATTTTCTAAAAATTATAAGAAATTAATGTACAAATTAAGATAACTCACGTGACACATCATTATTTAAGCTAATTATTGTTAAGTATTATATGATTTAAAAAGAGAATTGATGTGTGATAAAGTTTCTTAATGTATTATTTCTAAAAAAGCAGGGGAAACTTTTAGAAAGTTGTTTCGGGAAATTATATTAAGATGAGTTAGTCTTTCATGAATAGGGTTTCTAATTCAATAGGAGGAAAAGTGATTGATGGATAATTCAAGAGCATTTAGGGGAGATAACCGCCTATTATTAGGTATCATATTAGGGGTTATCACATTTTGGTTATTTGCGCAGTCGTTGGTTAATTTGGTCGTGCCGTTGCAATCATCTTATAACAGTGATATTGGTACGATAAATATCGCCGTAAGTTTATCAGCGCTATTTTCAGGTTTATTTATTGTTGGGGCCGGAGACTTTGCGGATAAATTTGGTCGTGTCAAACTCACGTATATCGGTTTGGCCTTAAATATCATTGGTTCAGTTCTTATTATCATCACGCCTTTACCAAGTCTATTAATCATTGGTCGCGCCGTTCAAGGTTTGTCAGCAGCTTGTATTATGCCGGCAACCTTAGCAATTATCAATGAATATTATATTGGTACAGCTAGGCAACGTGCTTTAAGTTATTGGTCAATTGGATCATGGGGCGGTAGTGGCGTTTGTACTTTATTTGGCGGTATGATGGCTACCAATTTAGGTTGGCGTTCTATCTTTATCGTTTCAATTGTATTGACTATACTGGCTATGTTTCTAATTAAACACACACCTGAAACGAAAGCAGAACCTATTGGAAACCAACCATCCAAGTCTAAGAAGTTTGATGTCATAGGCTTAGTCATTCTTGTCGTTTGTATGTTAAGTATTAATATTATCATTACGCAAACATCAAATTATGGTCTATTTTCTCCTATCATCTTGGGTTTAATCGCAGTGTTTATCATTTCTTTAATTGCCTTTGTGATATATGAAAATAGAGTCAAACATCCACTTGTTGATTTCGAGATATTTAAAAATAAAGGCTATACAGGCGCGACGATTTCTAACTTTATGTTAAATGGTGTAGCTGGTGGTGCTTTAATAGTAGTTAATACTTACTACCAACAAGAATTAGATTTTAATTCTCAACAAACAGGTTATATTTCACTTACATATTTAATCGCCGTCTTAATTATGATTCGTGTAGGCGAGAAAATTTTGCAAGAGTTAGGACCTAAGCGCCCGTTACTCATGGGAAGCGGTCTAACGGTGTTAGGGTTAATTTTACTATCGTTAACATTTCTCCCAGATTTCTGGTATATCACAGCAAGCGTTGTAGGATATTTACTATTTGGTGCAGGTTTAGGAATTTATGCCACGCCATCAACAGATACTGCAGTAGCTCAAGCACCAGACGATAAAGTTGGTGTTGCTTCAGGTGTATACAAAATGGCTTCCTCTTTAGGTAATGCCTTTGGTGTTGCAATTTCAAGTACAGTTTATAGTGTGCTTGCTTCTCAATTAAACTTATCATTAGGCGGTTTTACCGGCGTCATTTTCAATGCCATTGTTGCATTCATTGCTCTAGTATCGATTTTAATTTTAGTACCGAAAAAACAATCAAATTTATAAGTGATTTAAGACTAGGAAAAATAGTTTTGTTTCTAAAAGGTAAACAAAGCATTGAAGGCAAGTTGCCTGCTGAATAGCATGAGCCTTTTAGGAACTGTGAAACTATATTGAATCTCCTAGTCTTATTTTACAGGTAAAATTAACAGAAAATTTAGAAAAAATACTTATGATGCATTGACGCGCAGTAACAAAAGTTGTACTTTAAAAACAAAATCACTCAATTAAAGGGGATGGCTTGCATGAAAATAGCAATTGCTGGTTCAGGCGCACTCGGTAGTGGATTCGGAGCTAAATTATTCCAACATGGTTATGATGTGTCACTTATTGATGGATGGGAACCACAAGTCACGTCAATTCAACAAGAAGGGTTACACATCGATATCAACGGTTCAATGTATCATTTTGATATTCCTATGTATCGTTTCTCTCAAATTCCACAATCTGAAGTCTACGATATTGTCTTCCTATTTCCTAAATCAATGCAACTCAAGCATGTTTTGGAAGACATACAACCTCATATACACAATCAAACAATTATTGTGTGTACAATGAATGGTTTAAAGCATGAACGTCTTATTCGAAATTATGTTGAAGAATATAGAATTGTACGTGGCGTAACAACATGGACAGCAGGAATAGACAAACCAGGACATACGCACCTCATGGGAAGTGGCCCTGTTGAAATAGGAAGTCTCGTTCCTGAAGGAAAAGATAATGTTAAAGTTGTGGTGGATATTTTAAAGAAAGCTGAATTAAATGGTATTGAGAGTGATAACTTGCATCAATCTATATGGAAAAAAATTTGCGTCAATGGAACAGCCAACGCGTTATGTAGTATCTTGGAATGTAATTTAGCAACATTAAATGACAGTAGTTATGCTAAAAATTTAATTTATCAACTGACACAAGAAATTGTTCATGTGGCTACAACAGATGATGTTTATCTTAATGTAGATGAAGTATTTGAGTATCTGATTAATTTAAATGAGAAGGTAGGACCACATTATCCATCTATGTATCAAGATTTAATTAAAGATCACCGTAAAACAGAAATTGATTATATTAATGGTGCTGTGGCTCAATTAGGTAAGGAAAATAATATACCAGCGCCAGTTAATGCCTTTGTAACAAATCTTATTCATTCAAAGGAAAATCAATTGAATGCACAATAAAATTAAAGAAACAGCTTACAAGTTATAGCCTAATTAATGATTTCAGATATAAGGTTGAACGTATGCTGTTTCTTTTTTATTAATTTAAACGCTATCTCATGCTTTAGTATTTTACAAAAGGGTAAACAAATACACGTAAGATAAAAAGGGAGATGAAATCATGTCCAGTACATGTCGACGTATCATAGTTACAGGAATTGTCGGTGGTTTTATTGGTGGAGCTGTGAAAATGGGCTGGGAAGCGCTTATGCCCCCGAGAACACCTGAACGTGAAGAAGAACCACCGCCTTTGACATTATTAAATCAAGTCGGATTACCTGAAAAAATTAAAAATGCCTCGTATACTTACAATCAGAATGAAATTCCTCTGACGGTCATGGGTATTCATTATGGTTTCTCAATTGTGCATGCGTTTGCGTATGCCGTCTTAGCTGAAAAGTGTTCCAAAGTAACTGCATTAAGAGGTGGTTTATTTGGAATTGCTGTTAATACCTTTTTCCATGAATATCTTTTACCGCAAATGGGATTAACTCCAAAAGTTGAGGAATTACCGAAAGAAGAACGTATTTCAGAATTATTAGGACATATCGTTTGGATGAATGCCATTGATTATGTCAGATCCGCTCAAAAGTAGAGTAGATTTGGGAATTCATTTTCAGAAAAATAGAAAGAGAAGGTGAATAAATTGAGTAAGATATTCGTAACAGGTGCAACTGGATTAATTGGAACAAGATTAACAAAACGTCTCAAAGAGGAAGGACATGAAGTTGCAGGTTTCACAACATCTGAACACGGCAAGCAAAAATTAGAAAGTGCTGGAGTTCAACCCTATGTAGGAGACATCTTAAAGGCTGAAACGATTGATGCAGCGATTGAAGCATTCAAGCCTGAAATCATCATTAATCAAATTACTGATTTAAAAAATGTAGATATGAGTGCTAATACTAAAGTGAGAATTGAAGGCTCTAAAAATCTTATGGATGCCGCACTTAAACATAATGTGAGAAAAGTCATTGCTCAAAGTATTGCATTTACGTATGAACCTGGGGAAGGTTTAGCGACTGAGGAGACGCCTTTAGATTATAATTCAACAGGTGACAGAAAGATTACTGTAGACGGTGTTGAGGGTCTTGAAAAAGAAACTGCACGTATTGATGAATATGTGGTACTACGTTTCGGTTGGTTATATGGGCCTGGAACTTGGTACGGTAAAGATGGTATGATTTATAATCAATTTATTGATGGAGATGTTACTTTAAGTGATGGTGTAACATCATTCATTCATCTTGATGATGCTGTAGAAACATCAATTCAAGCGATTCATTTTGATAGTGGTATTTATAATGTTGCTGATGATGAGCCAGTTAAAGGATCTGATTTTGCAGAATGGTATAAAAATCAATTGCAAGTTGATCCAAAAATCAATATTCAACCTGCGCAACCATTTGAAAGAGGCGTAGCGAATGATAAATTTAAAGCACAAGGTGGTACTTTAATCTATCCAAGTTGGAAAGATGGTATGGACCCTATAGAATAAAATAAAGGCACGATTTAAAGTAAGACATCGCAATCATTGATTGCGTTTACGTTTCACTTTAAATCGTGCTTTTTAATTTTATATTTATTCTAATTCCTTTTCTTGATTCTGATTTAAATGCTTTTTAAGATTAGCAGCTTCTTGACGTGCCAGTTTACCATAATAAGAGTGGGCAAAATGCATCTGTATAATCAAGAAACCCGCACTTATACTCCAGTATAATCCTAGAGCTGAAGCTGAAGTCAATGAAGCATATGTAATAAATAAGGGTGACACAACCATGATGACATAATACGTTGTTCGTTGATCTTTAGGATAATGTATTGAATTGACTAACGGCTGAATAAAATACATACTCGCTGCGATAATAGTCATAATTAAGTTAGGTTCTGTTAAATTAAACCATAAGAAATGAGGATATTTTGTAATACCATCGCTAGTAGGGTATTTTAAGCTCATATATAGTCCCATAAGAATAGGGATTTGAATTATGACAGGCAAGCATCCGATCATATTTTTAAATGGATTAATACCATATGATTTATATTTCTTCATTAGTAATTGGTTTGCAGCGTTACGTTCTTTTTGTGAATCAGCATTTTTAATTTTCTCTCTAATTGCATCTAATTCAGGTTTTACTACTTTTGTTTTTTCGCGCATCATATGCATATTTTTCACTTGAATCAGCATTAAAGGAAGTAAGATAAACCGAACGATGAGTACAATCACAATAATGGCTAAACCGTAATTATCATGAAAGAGTCTCCCTAAAAAGTGAAGTAAACCATCCATAGGTTTAACAAATGTATTGTAGAAAATGCCGGTCTGATTTTCTTTCTTAGAATAATCACAACCAGTTAAAAATATAATCAAACTTAACAATACTAGAGTGAGTCGTTTATGCATCGTCATCTTCCTTCTTCTTTCTATCTCTATTTGGGTAACTAAATTTTATCAAAAAATTACATACAAAGTATTAAAAAAAGCAAAAAATTGCACATCCTAAAAGTAACAAAATACGTACTTTTGAATGTGCAATCGTTCCTAAATGTTAAAAATCTTTGCTTAGATGCAATAAAATGCAATCTATGTTTTTGGCTGACGTGTCAAAATAACAACAGAAAGCCATATCATAATCATGAGCATGAAAATATAAAAACTAGCGATGAGCCACTTAGCATGAATCGGTAACCATGATAATACGAATGTCCAGCTAGCATTACCTAAAATAAATAATGGAAGCAAGTAAATGGCGATACTAAATAAAACAAAGAGTGTCAGTAGGAGTAAAAAACTGATAAACGCAATTTTTCTTTTATCATATACGATTCGTTTAAGTTTCAATTTATTTAAGCGACTTAGACTCAGTATCAGAAATATAAATGTGCCAATACATGAAAGAATTGTAATTGTGTGATTAAAATTTGCTGATTGATCAATTTTTTGCTCAATAGTTGTATAATGCTCATTATTTAAAATTTGCGAATTTAAATTGTCAGTTAAATTTGTAACTTGTGAAGAATTCATATTCGCTAATACGACAATGCCATATGATTTTTTCGGATTTAATAAAATTTCAGATGAGAAATTGTCTAAAGTACCTGTGTGATAAATAGTATGGTCATTCGAATTAATAAACCAACCTGCACCATAACCATTTGCATCTGCTACACCCTCAGATTTAGAAATAGACTGATGGGATTGTTCAACAATTGATTGTGTTTTGTCGGAAGGATCCAATTGCATTTTAATCCAATTTTCCAAATCTTTTGTGCTAGACATCATAAATGCTGAAGGTGTATCCCCAATATTGAATTCTGGTGTGGTTTTTTCAGTGTCACCACTGATTAATTCATAACCGGAAGCCTCATTTTTACCTTTTTTACTTGTAGTTTTAAACGTCGTATCTTTCATGTTTAAAGGTGATAATATATGTTCCTTAATATAAGATTGGTATGATTGGTGTGAAACGTTCTGAACAATGAGACCCAAAATATCGTAGTTCATATTAGAATATTCAAAGGCATCTCCAGGCGTTTCATTCAGTTCTTTACCTTTCGCATAGTCTACTATATTTTTAATACTATTATAGTCTTCAGAATAATGATCTTCTTCAGTGATATCGCTAGGTATACCACTAGTATGACCGAGTAGTTGCTTTATTGTAATGTCCTTTTTTTCATCATCATAATTCATATAAAAACCAGGTACATATTTTGATACTTTATCGTTTAAACTCAGTTTACCTTCCTTAGCAAGTTGTAGCACACTGTATCCAGTAAATGCCTTTGTATTTGAAGCAATTTCAAATCGAGTACGGGGTGTTACTTTTGTTTTCTGACTTACATTAGCATAACCATAACCTTTATTTAAGAAGATTTTATTATCTTTAATGATTAATACAGAAACTCCTGGTATTTTCCCATTTCGCATTGCTGAATGAACAATGCTATCGATTTGCTTTAGCGAATGATGTGTTAACATCGTTTCGGTTTTACTATGTGCTGTATAGTGTTTTGTTAATATACCGCTCATTAAAAGCACCATCATTACGAAAGCAGTGATAATAAAAGGTTTTGTTTTCATTATGCCATCCTCTATCAATTATGTTTTATATTTTTGATTGTACGCAACCTAGATGTAATAAGTGTGTTTATTATAACAGTTTTCGTAAAGATTACTTCATAAGAAGGCTCATCACGTTGTTGACAATCTTTTTGTAGTTAAAATAATTGGTAATTTACAACTAAAAATAAGTGTATTATAACACTAATTGAGTAAACTATATAATAAAAGATATCATGAAATCCTATACATTTTCTAAAGATGGGAGTATAGTTTAGCCATTGATAAAGAGTTAAAGAGGTAGGAGTCATGTTCAATCAATTTAAAAGACTTTTGATCGGTAGACCAAAGAAAAATAGAGATTTGAAGGATGAGAAAATAACTAAATTCAAAGGTTTAGCAATCTTATCTTCTGACGCATTATCTTCTGTGGCATATGGGCCAGAGCAGATTTTAATTACTCTATCAGTAGTTGGAGCCGTTGCTTCATGGTATACTTTGCCAATTGCTGGTGCGGTACTTATTTTACTTGTAGCTTTAATCATGTCATATCGACAAGTGATATACGCCTATCCTAAAGGTGGAGGCGCGTATATGGTATCTAAGACGAATCTCGGCGAGAAATGGGGATTGCTCGCAGGTGGTTCGCTATTAGTCGACTATATTTTGACAGTTGCCGTAAGTATTTCATCGGGTGCAGATGCATTTGTAGCTGCATTTCCGAATTTATATCATTTTAAAGTATTAATTGCTTGTTTATTAGTTTTATTCATATTAATCATGAACTTGAGAGGATTAACTGAATCGGCAACAGTGTTATCCTATCCAGTTTATTTATTTATCATAGGTTTAATTGTATTAATTATTGTAGGAACATACAGAGTAGCAATTGGAGACATTCAACCACATATGCATTCGACTGTGGGGACTGCAGTACCAGGAGTGACATTATTCTTATTATTGAAGGCATTCTCTTCTGGGGCATCATCTTTAACTGGTGTAGAAGCGATTTCTAATGCCGTGACTAACTTCAAAGATCCTGCACCTAAAAATGCAGTTAAAACACTTATCGCAATGGGTTCAATCCTTGCTGTCTTACTTGTAGGAATCGTGGGGTTATCTTACGTTTATGGCATTATGCCACAAACTGAAACAACAGTATTATCTCAATTAGCATCAAAAATATTTGGTAATAATGTTGCTTTCTATTTCGTCCAAGCAACGACAGTAATGATATTAGTACTAGCTGCTAATACAGGATTTACTGCTTTTCCGATGTTGGCTGCATCAATGTCTAAAGATAAATACATGCCACGTATGTTTATAGTTCGTGGAGATCGTTTAGGTTATTCTAACTCGATTATTGTATTAGGTGTATTGGCAATAATTTTGATTATTGTATTTAATGGAATGACAGAAAATTTAATTCCTTTATATGCCGTCGGTGTGTTTATCCCATTTACACTCGCTCAGTTTGGAATGGTTTTAAAATGGACAAAAGAACGACCTAAAGGTTGGGGGATTAAATTATCATTTAACTTAGTAGGCGGAACAATAACGTTTATCGTATTTATGATTTTATTAATTACTAAATTCACTCAAGTATGGCCAATATTACTGTTCTTACCATTTGTTGTGTCCGTATTTATCAGAATTAATACGCATTATAAAAATATAGCTCAAGAATTGCGTTCAGATATCGATGTACATGATATTCCTGTAGTGGATCGTAATTTGGCTATTGTGCCAATACCTAGTATTACGACTGCGGTTGATAAATCGATTTATTATGCACAAATGTTGGCTAACAATGATGTGATTGCAGTACATGTGACTTTTGGTGATGAAGACGATAAAGCGTTGATGGAGAAATGGAAACGACACTTCCCAGATGTAAGATTAGTCATCCTACATTCAGAATATCGAAGTATCATTCGTCCTATTTCAAGATTCATCGACAAAATTCGTAAGAAAGCAAATGATCAAAATTATTTAATTACAGTGGTTGTGCCTGAATTTATTCCAAAGAAACCGTGGCATAATTTATTGCATAACCAAACAAGTTTTAGATTGAAAATGCACCTCATCTATCAAAAGAACGTTATTTTATGTACAATTCCATTTAAACTTAAAAAATAAAATTTTCACCATTTAAAATAGAGAAAGGCTCAGAAAGAATGTGTTAATCATCTTTCTGAGCCTTTTATATTGAGGTATCCAATGATTTATTAAGTTCTATTCATCTGATTCATGTGATAGGACAATTTCATTATAGTTGATGTTTTCACGTATTTGCGTTGCGACTTCATTTGTAATTTTATTACGCTTAATTAATTCATCTAATACACTTCTTTGTGTATATAAGCCTTCTAATTTCAACTCTCTTTGAATTTCAGGAACGAGTTCATTTGTATGTTGACCGTTTTCTTTAGATGTCTTCGTGAGATGACGGGAACGGCTACGTAACATTCTGGATAGTGAATAGTATTGATTAATGACTAAACTCACTTCTAATACATTTGAACTATTTTGTTCTTCCTTCATTCTTAGAACGATATGATGATTAACAATTCTTAATATCTTTTGAACTTGTTTATAACTTCCGTAAAATTGTTGCTTCCTAATTTCACGTTGTTCTTTCAATTCTTTTCGAGAATTTTTATAAGCTTCACGTTGTTCTCTAATTTTTTCTTTGTTTTCACTAGACGATTGATGTGCTTCTTTTAATTTTGCATGCGCTTGTTTATGAACTAAGCGTTCTTCTTTTCTACGATTTTTTCTAGCTTTGAAACGTAAGTAAATCATTCTGAAGAAACGTGTGAATTTTTCAACGAAAGTTTTTTCATTATACGCTTGCGTTGCATCCATGACGCTACGATAATCACGTAAATTTGTTGCATCGATTTTGCCACTATTGATAAGTCGTTCCAATGTCTCTGTTTCAACATCTTCAGCAATATCTTCTAATCTCCGAAGTTCCTTCGTATTCTTATTATCTGGCTCTATATTTAACAGAAATCCTAATTCTTGGAAGTATTGGTTCATCACTTGTCTATAATCTACTGTTGGCTGTTCTTTAGATTCCTTTTTAAAATGATCTATCACATTCTGAACGATGAAAATCTTAGCCGATTGATAACTCATACCTTTGAATTGAGGTTCCTCCTCAGAAGGCGTAATCAGAGGTAAGATGACTTGAGCTAAAATTAAACTAATTAAGACCATTAACGATGCAATAAATAATAAATCATTGCGATATTCAAATTGATGTCCATGATTAATCATATACGGTAAGGTTAATGCCATTGAGAGTGAAATTGTACCGTGTATTCCACACATTGTCATAATGAATGCATAATGTGATCGCTTTGGAGGTGTTTCTTCATCCTCCGACTCATTCATATAATATTGGATATTTTTCGGGAAATAAAAATCTTTATACCATAAGAAGACCCATATAAAGCGAAATACATAGATTGCAAGTGCAATTAACAAAGTAATCGTAATTAGGAATTTAATATTCTCAGGTTCTTCTTTAACAATCTCCATCACCACTTCGGGTACCATAAAGCCGAGCACCACAAATACAAATCCATTTAATGCATAACTCAGAGTATTCCATATCTGCGTAAAGTTCATTTGCAATTCTGTTTGAGCACGGATTAATCGGTCTCGTTCTAAACCATGAATTAAACCTGCTACAACGACAGCGATAATGCCTGATGCATGAAGTTCTTCGGCCAAAAAGTAAACAGCAAATGGTGTAAGTAGTTGGATAAATGTCAAAGTATTATTGTCTTTAAGCCCTTTATTCGCTGTAAGGTAGATACGGACTCTGACAACAATAATGCCAAAGATTGCACCAACTAAGATTCCAATAATAGTAGAAATAATAAATTGTTCAATGGCATTCATTGCAGAAAATACACCTGTCACAAGTGCAGTGACCGCAATTTTAAAGGAAATGATACCTGCTGCATCATTCAGTAAAGATTCACCTTCAAGAATCGACATTGATCCTTTAGGTAAAACCTTTCCTTGTGTAATCGCAGAAACAGCTACAGCATCAGTTGGACATAGGATGGCTGCAATCGCAAAAGCGGCTGGCGTAGGTAGATCAGGCCATATCCAATGTATAAAATATCCAACGCCGATGACAGTTGTAAAAACTAATGCCATTGCCATCAATATAATTGGTTTGCGATATTCGAGTAATTTAGTTCGCGAAACATGTGTCCCCTCAACGAAGAGGAGGGGCGCAATGACGGCCATCATAAATACTTCGGAATCAAATTCGAAGTGCATTGGGATAGGTAGGATGAAGATAATCACACCTAAACCGATTTGAATAAATGCAGTAGGTATCTTCGGAAACATATTATGTAAAACAGAACTTACGATTACTGCAAATATAAATATTAAGAAAGCTTCTAATAGTTCCATATGATTCTCCTCTATAAAATCAATAACATATATTTTACCATTTCATCGTATAAATAGCATGATTGCAATGTTTAAAAGAAAATATAATCATCTATTTG
Organism: Staphylococcus sp. HMSC036D05; assembly: GCF_001836225.1. NCBI lineage: Bacteria > Bacillati > Bacillota > Bacilli > Caryophanales > Staphylococcaceae > Staphylococcus > Staphylococcus sp. HMSC036D05. The sequence goes on from NZ_KV827773.1 coordinate 304,073, forward strand.
ATTATTACCCGTAAAAGAAGAGATACATACAGATGATGATTTATTGATATAAAAAAGGGAGTAGTGACAGCAATATAATTTTACTAAATTATATTGCCATCCCACTCCCATGGTATTTGAATGGATTTACCCCAATCAGCTTTATTAAATTTGATTTATGTGTTTTCTGCCTGCTTTTTATCGAGTATGCGTTGTTTTTTGGCTAATGCTTTAGCATTCGTTTTGTACTTTTTATAGTAGAAGAATAGGAAGATAAACCAAATTGGTGAGATAAATATTGCCGCACGCGTGTCATTACTAAAGAATAATAATATAAACACGAAGAAGAAAAAGGCTAAAACGACAAATGCAACACCTTGACCCCCAATTAATTTAAATTTACTATTTCTATGTGCTTCGGGATTCTTTCTAACATAAACAATATATGAAACGATAATCATCGCCCAAACGACTAAGAATAGAACAGTTGATAATGTTGTGACGTAGATGAATAACTTGATGGCGTCTGGGAAGATGAAATTTAATAATGCAGCCACTAATAGCGTGATTGATGAAACAAACATTGAAAGGTAAGGTACACCATTGCTATTCGTTTTAGTTAACACTTTAGGTCCTAAACCTTGTTTAGCCAAACCGAATAAAATACGGCTATTAGAATAAATACCACTGTTAGTTGCTGAAGCTGCAGCAGTTAATACGACGAAGTTAACGATGCCGGCTGCAAATGGAATACCAATTAAGCTGAATAATTTAACGAATGGACTACTGTCCGGATCAATATTATCCCAAGGTATCACTGACATAATGACTAATAAACCACCAATATAGAAGAGTAAAATTCTGACAGGTACGTTGTTAATCGCTTTAGGTATTGTCTTTTCAGGATCTTTCGTCTCACCTGCAGTTACACCGATTAACTCAATACCAATGAATGAATATACTGCAATTTGGAATGACATTAAGAATCCGAATGTACCATGTGGGAACATGCCACCGTGTTTAACCAAGTTTGTAAATGATGCATGACCGTAGTGCGTTTTAAATGATAGGAAAATTAAAACCAATCCAACGATGACCATCGCGACAATCGTTACCACTTTAATAATTGAAAACCAAAATTCAAGTTCTCCAAACAATCTGGCACCAAGTAAGTTAAATGAAATTAAAATCAATACAATAAATAATACAGTGAGCCAATGGGGGACTTGAGGATACCAATATGCAAAATATTGCCCCATAGCTGTTAAATCAGACATACTTGATACTACCCAACAAATCCAGTATGTCCATCCAATGACGAATCCTCCGAATGGCCCTAAGTATTCATTTGCAATATCCACAAATGAATTAAACCTAGAGTTACTTAATAACAATTCTCCCAATGCGCGCATAAATGCGAATAAAATAATCCCAATAATCATGTAGGTAAATAACAGTGAAGGTCCAGTTAACGAAATCGTTTGTCCAGAACCTAGAAACAATCCAGTACCAATCGCGCCACCAATTGCGATTAATTGAATGTGTCTGTTATTCAACTCTCTATGCAACTGTCTAGCCATAGATTTCCTCCTCAGAAAAGCAAATATGAAAGCGTTTTCTTTCGTTTAATAATATAGAAATGAGTTGAATAAAGCAATAATTTTCAGAAATATAAGTAAATACATTTATTGTAACTTTTGTGATAATAAATACTTATGATTTATTAGAATTATCAAAATATTCGAACGCAATCATTTTAATTTATAAAAATTCATTAAAGCTAAAAATTATACTTAATTATAATCCTTATTTTTCAAATAGCAAGTTATTATACAATACTGATTAATTAACTTTGATTTCTTGATATGTAATAATAAATATTAATTTAATCATAGTTGAGAAGGGTTAAACGATGAAAATAGGAGCAATTTCAGATTTACATGTAGACCGTCATCCAAAATTGGAGCAAGATGAATATTTAAATGTCTTGAGTCAGGTTATTCAACAAAGAAAGCTAGATATCTTATTAATTGCGGGAGATATTTCTAACGATTATCAAATGAGTTATCATTTTATAAAGCAATTAAAGGATAATATTAATATTCCGACATACTTTATACCTGGGAATCACGACTTATGGTCAGATGATTCAGATAAAACATCAACTGAAATTTTAGATTACTACAAGTCAAAAGAAGAATGTCTAATTGGGCGACCTTTCATTATTAATGACGAATGGGCAATAGTTGGAAATACAGGTTGGTATGATTATAGCTATGCCGATACACGGTTTACTCAAGATAAAATCCAAAAAGGTAAACATTACGGGGCAACGTGGCAAGATAAAGTGAGAATGGATTGGTCACTCTCTGATCAACAACTATCTAAAATAGCAGCGAATAAAGTAGAAGAGGATATCAAGCAAGTGGGTAATCGGAATATCATATTAATGACGCATATTGTTACACATCCTCAATTTGTTGTGCCAACACCACATCGTATTTTTGATTTCTTCAATGCGTTTATAGGGACTCATGATTTTGATGCTATCTATGAAGCATATCCTATCATATATAGTATTATGGGGCATGTTCATTTTAGAAAGGAAATTAAGGAAAATGGAATAACTTATATTTGTCCGTGCTTAGGGTATCAGCGACAATGGAGAACGCCAGATATGGAGATGGAAATGAATCACGCACTAGTAGATTTTGATATTTAGTATTTAAATATAATATAAACGTAAAGAGGTTGGGAACTTTATCGTTTATGTTCTGGGAAACCGATTAACGGCGTCCCAAAAGCAGGATTTTCGGCAGTAACACATTTACAATTCGACAAAATTTGAGAAGCAATTTTACTCATTGTTTGGTTCTGCTCAAATCCTGAACACTTTTATCCCGACCTCTTTCATTTAATTAGGATTGATATACACACACATTTGACCGGGTGCATCATAACTACGTTTTAATTTCGATTTTTTAATCTTAATAATCTGTTTTTTATTGGGGATAATCGACGGTATGATAATACCTTTTGCTATCCGAGTCCATAGAGGGTCGATATAATAGTAGTGAGTGTCATCATAACCGATAAGTAAAGTGACATGGATATTAGATACGAGTCGTGTAGGTTGATTATCTAAATGAAAAACGCGATGAAGTGGTCGGGTGCCTAAACTTGTATGATAAATAATGACAGGTTGACCACGATTGATAATTAGTTCAAGTTGTTCCAAACTCGTGCCTGTACCATTTACTACACGTTGATCATATTGTTGTAAAAATGGGACAAAAGCATCTGGAAATATCGTTTGATGATAACCAAACTTAACTAGTAAAGGATGTCCCACGTAACCTTTGTATGGATTATTTGGGTGGGTAGGCCATTGACTCATGATATGAGTGGCTTTGATTGAATAATGATTAAACTGGAGTAGCATTGCTGCAGATACACCCTCACAACCCATCACCATAGGTATCGGGAATAATTGACTTATAGGTTTAACTGGTAGAATCGTTTTCTTCATAATTTTTTCCTCAACGTACTAGTATTTATGTAGTATTAAATATTATATAACGTACGATTCATTTAGTATATTAAAATGTTTATTTTTTTTCATAAGGTTATTATTGTGAAAAGGGGTTATAAGATATTTGAGTAAAATTTTAAACGGGGGTATATCAAATGGACTATAATATAAAAAATCTTGATAAAACTAGGATTATTGGTGTTTACAGACATTATAAAAGTGGTGGACACGCACAAAGTAATATTGCAGATTTCTGGGAAGATGTACATTCAATGAAATTGGATGAACGATTAATTGAAAAAAGTGATCAACAACTCAACGGACTTTTAGGTGTATGTATACCTCATCAAGATAAAACGATGGACTATGCAATTGGTGTTACTAGCGCTGACGACCCACATGATGGTTTAGATACATTTTATTTGGAAGGTGGAAAATATTTAGTCGTAGAAGCGAAAGGACCTGTTCCTAAAAGCGTTCAACAAACAATGAATCACATTCATCGCGAGTTGATTCCAAATGAAAATATCGAAGTTAAGCAAGCACCATTTTTCGAATTATATAGAGAAGGCGACACAGAAAGCGATAACTATATTACAGAAATTTGGATGCCAATTCATTGATTTGCTTAACCATAACATAATTGTCTAAATATCATTTCTAACATGATATGACAGAGACTTTGAATAATAGACATGATTATAGCCTCTAAAATGATTTTACTTAAAAGTCATTTTAGAGGCTACGATATTTTGAATGCGGAAATTTTGATATTAGGAAACCTTTTTAGAATACAGTTTGAAATATATGATTTGTAGTGAAACAAGTAATATTGCAGTGATACTAATAATCATTAAATAGGGTGTCATGTCATGTTCTCCGTTTAAACCGACGAGGGGAGATATGATTCCACCTAAGATAAATTGAAACAATCCAAGTAAACTTGAAGCATTACCACTTCCACCTGTACGCTCTTCCATTGCCATTGAAAAGCCTAATGGCGCAATTGAGGTTACTGGTGAAATGTTAATAAAGAACGCAATAAGTAACACATATAAGGGCAGATGGAAAGTTAATGTTATGACGAGTAATATCACTCCTGAAATTTGTATAAGTGTTAAGTAAATTAAAATCTTATGTCTACTTATTTTTTCAACTATGAGTGCGACAAGCTGACTTACAACGATTAAACCTACACCATTAATCGCTAACATAACACTAAATTGTGGAGCACTCATATGATAAATCCTTTGAGTAATAAAAGGAGATGCTGATGAATAACTAAATAGCATCACGTAAGTTAACCCTTGTAATAGCATAGGTATCACAAATGCTGGTTTTTTAAGTAAATATATGAAATCTTGTAGAATATCTTTGAAATTAAGACGATTTTGGGCTGTGTGTATGTGTGAAGGCATTTTCAAGAAAACACCAACCAATACAATGACAGCGATGAATGTTAGAAATGCAAATATCATTCTCCAATTAGAAATGGATAATATCAATCCGCCTAGAAGTGGCGCTAATATAGAAATAATTCCATTCACTACCATTAAAGATGCTAAAAACTTAGCTAACGCATTACCATCATACTTATCTCCAACTGAAGCTTTGGCAATGACAATCGCGCCGCCACTTGTTAATCCTTGAATGAATCTCATGATTAAAAATAATGTGAGATGTGTAGTGAATACAGAAATCATTGATGCGATGAAGTATCCTATCATTAAAATCATTGCGACACGTTTACGACCAAAAACGTCTGAAATCGGACCGAATAAAAATTGCCCGAGTGCGAGACCAATCATTGCAAAGGATAATGTAAGTTGTATTTCTGAGGTTGATGTACCAAAATCATGCTGAACTTTAGGCAATGAAGGTGTGTATGTATCTATTGTGAGCGGGCCGAAAGCAGTCATTACTCCTAGAATAATGATTAATATCATTGAGAAGTGCTTGGCACTTGAATTTGTCATAAATAATCTCCTTTGAACAAGTTACAGCATTAATTATATACGTTTTACATATGTTTGTAAGTATTAAACTTTAATCTGAAATTTAAAATAAATAAAAACCCTAGAAAGCTAGTTGATTACATTGCTTTCTAGGATTTAAATGGATTCGACGATTGGGTATGAATTGAGTTACTTTAATTATTTGAATTTGAGCTATTACCGTTAAGAATACTTTCTAATTTTGATTTAATGCTATCAAATTTAGTGTTGATATCGTCAAGCATACTATTGATTTTACTTTGGTTTTCGTTGTTTTGTTTTGCGTTGTTAGCATTTTTAAGTTTTTCTAGTTGTTTTTGATAAAATTGAGTGAATTTAGAGTCGGCATTGTTTTCTTCTTTTTGTTTTAATTTGTCAATTTCACTTTGTAATTTATCAATTTGAGATTCACTGTTTTTATTATTTTTAATATCACTTTTAGCAGAATCCACTTGTTTATTGATGTCATCATTCTGACTTTCCACTTGCTTTTTATAATTTTGAGACACGTTTGGATCGTTATTTACTTTATCATCATTGTGATTCATGATTGCGCGTGTTACGAATATCGCTACCACAATTAATAATATAACGACAAGTGCGATCAGCCATTTTTTAGTTCTACTTGATTTTTCATTTTCTTCTTCTAATTGTTGTTCTCGACGATAGTCACGGCCATTGTAGTAACGTTCCGGTTCATCTTCAAAGCCTCTGTTATCTCTATGTTGATTTGGTCGTTGAGCGTTTGGTCGATTTTGAGATTGTGCTCTGTTTCGATATTCATCTTCTTCTGCTCGTCTTTTATGATTTTGATATTGGTTATCATATTTGTAAGAATCTCTATACTTGTCCGTTCTTTTCATAATGTCACCTCATTAATAATGGTAAACTTCAATGTCTTAGATTTAATTATAAATTTAATTTGATTAATCGTGCGATGTTTGATGCAGTTCTTTGAAGATATTTGGGTCCATTTTCAAGAGCAGTCTTAATATCGCATGGATATTCAACAATACTAAAGACACTATCAATGCCGTGCTCGTACACTGCTTGATAATTGGTTCCGAGACTACCGCAAATTGCGATAACTGGAATGTCAAAGACTTTGGCTGATTTCGCAACGCCTATAGGTGTCTTACCGTAAATCGTTTGTTTATCCAGTTGACCTTCTCCAGTTATGACAAGATGTGCATCTTTCACTCTTTCTTGAAAATGTGTTTCCTCTAGAACTAGTTCGATTCCTGGTTGTAGCTTAGCATCTAAGAAAGCGAGTAATGCAGTTCCCATTCCGCCAGCTGCACCTGAGCCAGGGCTATCTTTAACACACTTGTGTAATTCTACTTCAATTTTATCATGATAGTGACTAAGTGCGAAATCCAACTTTGGTATCATCTTTTCTGTTGCGCCTTTTTGAGGTCCATATACTTGGGTTGCGCCATTTTCACCTAACAGTGGGTTAGTTACGTCACAAGCCACTTTAAATTCTACTTCATGTAGTAATGGATTCATTTGAGAGATATCAATACGATGAATAGAAGATAATGCTGCGCCACCCTGTGCAATCTCTTTACCGTCAACATCTTTAAAGGAAACGCCTAATGCTTGCAACATTCCAACGCCACCGTCATTCGTTGCGCTTCCTCCAATGCCTAAGATGATTTTTTTAACACCATGATGAAGTGCATGATTAATGAGTTGTCCAGTTCCATATGAAGATGAGTAAAGTGGATTTCTTTCATATTCTTTCAATAAGTCAAGGCCGGAAGCAGCCGCCATTTCGATGATTGCTGTTTGATGTTGATTACTTATGGCGTACATTGCTTCAATCTCTCTATGAAGCGGGTCTTTGACTTTAGCGGTGTATGATATCGCGTTTAAAGCTTCTTTTAAAGCCTCAGTTGTACCTTCGCCACCATCAGCCATAGGAATTAAATCGAATGTAATATAATTATCCCAGACCTCTTGAAATCCTTGTTGAATGGCTTGTGCTACTTCTTTCGCTGTCATGCTCTCTTTAAATGAATCAGGTGCAATAACAATTTTTAAATGTGACACATGATATCACTTCCTATTAGTATGTCTTATTTCTATTTTATATAAAAATGAACTTCAACTAAAGTAATGTTCATAATTATCTTTAGTAAAAGGATGTATTTTATAATATTATATGTCTATAATAAAATTTAAATAAATCATGTTTTTCATAGAACATCAAGACATCACAGAAAGGATAAGTTATGAATCAAATTAAACAACACGAACAACTTTATTGGTATATAGGTATTATTGTTTTCTACTTCATTATGGCTATTTTAACGCCATTATCGTTTGTAGATTGGCATTGGTACTTAAATTCTCATTTGAGTTCATTGAGTCACGATCTCATGCAGAATAATGGAAGATATTTAGGGAGTTTTTTAGAAATTATTGCTATGCATAGCGCAATCTTCAAATGTTTAAGCTATACGTTTTTGTCATGTTTCATCATCTATTTATGCACCATGATAGTAAATGTGAACAGAAAATTATTGTTTATTATTATAACTTTTACTTTATCTATTATTATCCCAAGCTCAATTTATAGTGAGACTTATGGATGGTTTGCAGGATTTTATAATTATATCCCTTCATCAATCGTTTCGCTTTTTATTTTATATTCTATTATATATATACTTTATGGTGAGAAAGAAGCGAGTATCAAACATCTTTGGCTTTTTTTAATCGCATGCTTATTCGGCCAATTATTCATTGAGAATATGACAATATACAACAGTTTAATGATTCTCATAGGTTCAATTATTTATTTCTTTCAACATAGAAAGCTCAGTTATTACTTAATTGTAGGATTTATGCTAAGTTGTATAGGTGCGATTATCATGTTTTTAAATCCGATTTATTTTGAAATTATTGAAGGGAAAGCGGCATATTATTTAATTTCAGATAAAGGGGGATTCATACATAAAGCAGGCTATACATTGTTGATGCAATTACCAAATTATATCTTTCTTGATCAATATATAATATTAACTGTTATATCACTACTAGTAGCGGGCTTAATACATAAAAATATAATATTTAAAACGAAGCATATCATTTTAAAAATAGTACTATTCAGTTGTTTATTTAGTCTACCTGTCTATAAGGTATTGATTTATAATCAATTTCATTTCGAATTGTATACGAAATCATTTTCAATCGCCGTTTTAAATTTACTAATATGTACCGTTTATTTTGTAAGTTTGATTTACTTCATTGTATTAGTGATAAATGAAAGACATCTGAGAGCCATCGCAATAGGCTGTCTCGTGTCTATCGTATTAGCAACGTTACCTTTGTTATTTGTCGCGCCTATAGGCCCTCGGAACTTTTACTTTATTTATGTACTATGGATGATACTTGTACTTTGTTTTGCAAAGCAATATGGTGAAAGTATTAACAGTGCTACAGTTTTTATAAAAACGCTAGTTTGTATACTAAGCTTTATTTTAATTGTAGGATTTAGTTTGATTTATAATAATAGTGTACATAGAATTGAAAATATTGAAACGCAACTTAAAAATGGTAAAAGTCATAAGAATATCATTCTAGAACGTTTACCATTTGAAAGATACACACATTTAACAACGCCTACACAGGAAAGGGACTTAAATGATCTCAAGGCATATTATGACTTACCTAAAGATTTAAAATTTAAAGTAGTACCTTTTGGAGTAGATGGAGAATAAATAAAGGAGACACATAATGAGATTAACCCAAACACATTATGAAATTATAAAATTTGTAATAGTGGGTGGAATCAATACTTTAAATTACTATATTGTATATTTATTACTTCTAAAGTTATTAAATGTTAATTACTTAGTCAGTCACGTCACAGGATTTATTGTGAGTTTCATCATTTCATATTACTTAAATTGTTATTTTGTTTATAAAGTCAAACCTACCTTAAAAAAGTTTTTGAGTTTTCCGTTAACGCAAGTTGTGAATATGGGGATGCAAACGCTATTGTTATACATATTCGTGCAATGGTTTCATATTTCTTCAGAAATTGCACCATTTGCAGGATTAGTGATTACCATTCCAATTACTTTTATCTTATCTAAATGGCTGTTGCGAGATTAAACTGTTAACCATACCATCTAAGTCGATTGAGGCTTAGGTGGTATTTTTTATATGAAAAATGATTTAAGAAAGTGCCATAAAAGTGAGGCATATTTGATAAAATTAAATTAATAAATTAGGTAAATCTAAAAATTTAATTAGTTTGTTTACATAAAAAATACAGAAATAAAAAAACGTTGTAATAGCTCGAATATTGATTCATACTATGATTACTAAAGGAAAATAAGGTGGTAAGTTCGCATGTCTCAAAGTGAAAATTTGAAGATAGCCCAACGTGGTGCCTACCTCAGTTTAGTCGTTTACATCATCTTATCGATAACCAAGTATGTAGTTGGATATATATATAATTCAGCTGCTGTAAGAGCAGATGCTTTAAACAATATGACGGACATTCTCGTATCAATTGCTGTTATTGTAGGTCTTAAAATTTCTATCAAACCAGCTGATAAAAATCATCCTTATGGTCATTTGAAATCTGAGAATATTTCAACGTTATTAGTTTCGTTCATTATTATGTTTGTAGGGATTCAAGTCGTTATTGAAAATGCGCCAAGATTAATCACGCATGATAGACATGTCCCGAATATCATGACTATTATTGTTAGTGTTATAAGTGGTGTAATTATGTTAGGTGTATTTTACGTTAATCACAGACTTGCTAAGAGAACAAAAAGTAGTTCATTAAGTTCAGCCGCAAAAGATAATTTATCTGATAGTTTAGTTAGTATCGGAACAGCAATTGGTCTAATATTTACACAAATTGGATTTCCGATTGTCGATATTATTTTAGCGACATTTTTAGGATTGTTAATTATTTATACAGGTTTTGGAATCTTTAAGGAGTCTATATTTACTTTAAGTGATGGTTTTAATGAAAAGGATTTGGAAGAGTATCGTAATGATATCTTGGAAGTGGAAGATGTTATTGATGTGAATAGCATTAAAGGTAGATATCATGGTAGTAGTATTTTTCTTGATGTAACGATTGTGGTTCAATCTGATTTATCTTTATATGAAGCGCATCAAATTTGTGATAGAGTTGAAAATCATTTACATGGTAAAGGCATTTCATCAGTATATGTTCATCCAGAACCTAATGATAAGGAACACCATATAAATGATGACTCAATATCATAACATATCAATAGATTTCAGACTGCAGAACCCCTTTTAAAATTAGACTGTCATATCAATACTTCGTATTGTTAGGCTCCCTTGCCGCGGGCATGGCTTGAGCCTGTAGTCTCAAGACGCATGCTATTCCTGCAGGCGTGTCGCCGTCAATACTTCGTATATCTATTAAAATTCCAAACCACATCTTGTATAGGGAGTCATCTTATGTATTCTATTTATTTAATAATTTCTAACCCATTTATGAGCGAATTAAAAATCATAAAATATTCTCAATAATTTTTCGATAATCTGGACCTTGCTCTTTGTTAATGTAAGTGGGGTCTATTTTTTTATGAGTTAGGATGATGAATTTTAAAAATTGATAAGGGAACAGGATATTACTAAAATAGCCATACAATTGTTTGGGAAATATGGGAATTGCGTTTTATAATAAAAGTAGTGAGAGAAAAGTGTGGCCAATTAAGTAATTTAAACTAGGAAGGTGTTTTTCTTATGCCAAAATTAATATTATGTCGTCATGGACAAAGTGAATGGAATGCTAAAAACTTATTCACAGGGTGGTCAGACGTTAAGTTATCGGAACAAGGTATTGAGGAAGCGAAAACAGCAGGAAAAAAAGTAGAAGAAAATAAATTGGAAATTGATGTTGCTTATACATCATTACTTACAAGAGCTTTAGAAACTACACAATATATTTTAGCTGGTTCTGATCAACAATGGATTCCAGTTCATAAAAGTTGGCGTCTCAATGAACGACACTATGGTGCACTACAAGGTTTGAATAAAGATGATGCTCGTGAAAAATGGGGCGAAGAGCAAGTGCATCAATGGAGACGTTCTTATGATGTTCAACCGCCTGCAGAAAGTGAAGAACAACGTGATGATTACTTACGCAATCGTAGATATAATCACTTAGATAAAAGAATGATGCCGTACTCTGAAAGTTTAAAGGATACTTTAGAACGTGTGGTACCTATATGGACTGATCGAATTTCACAACATCTATTAGATGGAGAAACAGTACTTGTGTCTGCACATGGTAACTCTATAAGAGCATTAATCAAATATTTAGAAGATTTATCAGATGAGGAAATCGTCGGATATGAAATTAAGACAGGTGCACCACTTGTTTATGAATTAACAGATGATTTGGATGTTAAAGATAAATACTATTTATAATATAGAAAAATAACGCAAGCCATTAAATGATAAAGTATTAAATTATCATTTAATGGCTTTTCTATTGTGAAGTTATAAGCTGATAGTAAGGAAATTTAAGAATAAAATGTTTAATAGCTTACCCAATTCGGGGAAATGATAACGATATCGTAAGTTGATTCACATTCAAATAAATATTTTTAATGATATTTGCATAGTTAAATTTTAAAAATTATTTAGCTCTTTTATGTTGTTTAATAATCTTTAAAGCACGTTTTCTTGTTTTGATATTTGGACTGTTAAGATTACGTCGTGCAGTTTGTAAATCTAGTTTCATATCATTTTCCTCCTTTTCTAGCTATATTATGGAAGAAAAAAGTTTGTTTGTAAATAGTAATTATTACGATTTACTAAAAATAGTTATCCTTTCTCAAAGGCACTAACAATTTTTGAAGTTATTTTCAGTAGTAAAATGAGTCAATTATATGATTGATGCACTCAAAATATGTATAATAGGCAAATATCTAATTGATAATTTATAAAAAGGAGGGATAATCATGTCTTTAAAAACCAAGTTAGTCATGATTATTACAATGTTACTTGGTGGATTCTTTGGATTATTAAATGAGACACTATTAACAACTGCATTACCAAGTATTATGAAAGATTTTCATATCCAATATTCCCAAGTACAATGGCTAACGACAGCGTTTCTACTCACGAATGGGGTAGTCATTCCATTGTCAGCTTTAGTCATTCAACGCTTTACAACAAGACAAGTGTTCTTAACGGGAATTCTGATTTTCTTTATAGGAACAATTGTCGGAGGTTTCAGTCCTAATTTTACAATTTTATTATTCGCAAGAATTATTCAAGCCTTAGGTTCAGGAATTATGATGCCATTAATGATGACAACCATTCTTGATATTTTCGAACCACATGAACGTGGTAAATACATGGGCATCTTCGGACTTGTCATTGGTTTAGCGCCTGCGATAGGACCTACGCTATCAGGTTATTTAGTGGAGTATTTTAACTGGAGATCGTTATTCCATGTCGTTGCACCTATTGCGGCAATCACATTTATCATTGCTTTATTTACCGTTAAAAATGTTGGCACAAACGTGAAAGTGCCTATTGATATCATTTCGATTATATTATCTGTCTTTGGATTTGGTGGTCTATTATATGGTACAAGTTCGATTTCACACGATGGATGGGATGATCCAATTGTCATAACAACAATTATTGGCGGTATCATACTCGTAGCATTATTTATTTGGAGACAATCTCATCTTGAAACGCCATTACTTAATTTCGGAGTATTTAAAAATAAACAATTTGCTATAGGATTATTAATCATGGCAGTAACGATGATTTCCATGATTGGTTCAGAAACAGTACTACCTATGTTTGTTCAAAACCTATTAAATGAGTCTGCACTTGATTCAGGACTTATACTTTTACCTGGTGCGATTGTCATGGCAGTGATGTCTATGACTTCTGGTGCTATGTATGAAAAGTTTGGTGCCAAGCCATTAGCTATCATCGGTATGTTAATCGTGATTATCACAACCTCTTATTTCGTAGTGATGGATGAACATACATCAACAATTATGTTAGCAACCGTTTATGCGATTCGTATGATAGGTATTGCTTTAGGATTAATGCCAGTCATGACACATACGATGAATCAATTAACACCAGAAATGAACGCACATGGATCTTCCATGACGAATACAGTCCAACAAATTTCCGGTTCAATTGGTACGGCAGGTTTAATTACAATCTTGAGTCAGGCGAGTCAACATTTTTCACCTAAAATGAGTGACTATAAAGGTATGAATAAACAAGAAATGATTGGTCAAATTAAAATTGATACGATGCTTCATGGTTACCATGCTGGATTTTTATTTGCGGTTATTATTACAGTTATTAGTTTCCTATGTACATTTATGATTAAGAAAACTTCCAAATCTAAGACTCAAGAGTAAACATGCGTGCGTGTTTTTGAGTATAAAAAATATATTAGAACATTCTGAACACTTGATATAAAAGAACTTCTTATTGACTATTATAATTTTAAAGGATAAAATATTTTTATTCCGATTAGAATAATAAGAATAAGGGGTTTAGATAAATGAAGAGACTTTTATTTTGCGTTATCGCATTAGTTTTCGTGTTAGCCGCATGTGGCAATAACGATTCTTCAAGTAATAAAGATGGTAAATCAAGCAGCAAAGATGATAATACATTACGTGTAGGTACTGAAGGTACATATGCACCATTCACTTTCCACAATAAAAAAGACCAATTAACAGGTTACGATATTGATGTCATCAAAGCCGTAGCTAAAGCAGAGAATTTGAAATTGAAATTCAATGAAACATCATGGGATTCAATGTTCGCTGGATTAGATGCAGGACGTTTCGATGTTATCGCTAACCAAGTTGGTGTCAATAAAGACAGAGAGAAGAAATATAAATTCTCAGATCCTTACACATACTCAAGTGCAGTATTAGTCGTTCGTGATAATGAGAAAGATATTAAATCATTTAATGATGTTAAAGGTAAAAAGCTAGCACAAACATTTACTTCAAATTATGGTCAGTTAGCTAAAGATAAAGGTGCTGACATTACTAAAGTTGATGGTTTTAACCAATCAATGGATTTATTATTATCAAAACGCGTAGATGGTACATTCAATGATAGTCTTTCTTATTTAGATTATAAGAAACAAAAGCCTAATGCTAAGATTAAAGCAATTAAAGGTAATGCTGAACAAAACAAATCAGCTTTCGCATTTTCTAAAAAAGTAGACGATAAAACAGTTCAAAAATTCAACGAAGGTCTTAAGAAAATTAGAGACAATGGTGAATTAGCTAAAATAGGTAAGAAATGGTTTGGTCAAGATGTTTCTAAGTCTAAATAGTGAACAACAACACGCTTTAGATGCAGCAAAACAAGCATTTGGTCCAATGTTAGAGGGATTGGTGAAATACTCAATCCCTATTACTATAGTTACATTTATATTAGGACTTATTATTGCCTTGTTTACTGCATTGATGCGTATTTCAACAAGTAAAATTTTAAGAGGTATCGCACGCGTTTATGTTTCAATCATTCGAGGTACACCAATGATTGTTCAGTTATTTATTATATTTTATGGTATACCAGAGCTTGGAAGACTTATTACCAATGATGCGGATAATCAATGGACATTAGCACCAGTTGTAGCAGCAATTATAGGATTGTCATTCAATGTAGGCGCTTATGCATCTGAAATTATTCGTGGAGGTATTATTTCAATTCCGAAGGGACAAACTGAAGCGGCATATTCAATCGGAATGAATTATCGCCAAACAGTTCAGCGTATTATTCTACCACAAGCGATACGTGTTTCTATCCCTGCATTAGGTAATACATTTTTAGGGTTAATCAAGGATACATCATTATTAGGATTTATTCTTGTAGCTGAAATGTTCAGAAAGGCTCAGGAAGTAGCTTCAACTTCGTATGAATATTTAACAATATATATTCTTGTAGCTATCATGTATTGGGTTGTATGCTTTATCATCTCTATTATTCAAGGATGGTATGAATCACGCATTGAAAGAGGGTATCGCTCATGATTGAATTAAAAAATATCCATAAGTCTTTTAATGATACAGAAGTGATTAAAGGTATCGATTTAACAGTCGATAAAGGAGAAGTTGTGACATTAATAGGACGTTCAGGCTCAGGAAAGACAACCTTACTACGTATGATGAATGCATTAGAAATACCCACTCAAGGTTCAGTGTATGTTAATGGTAAAACCTATACTGAAAAGGATAAAAAATCACAAATCGAAGTGCGTCAACAATCTGGTATGGTCTTCCAGAGTTATAATTTATTTCCACACAAATCCGCATTAGAGAATGTGATGGAAGGTCTTGTTACAGTTAAGAAAATGCAAAAAGCTGAAGCTAAACGTAAAGCAATGGAATTATTGGAAAAGGTAGGTTTAGTGCATGTTAAAGACCAACGTCCTCATGCATTATCAGGAGGGCAACAGCAACGTGTAGCCATTGCTCGAGCGTTAGCTATGAATCCTAAAGTCATGCTTTTCGATGAACCTACATCTGCACTGGACCCAGAGTTAGTAAATGATGTATTAAAGGTAATTAAAGAACTAGCTGATGAAGGCATGACAATGGTCATTGTTACACATGAAATGCGCTTTGCTCGAGAAGTTTCAAATCAAACAGTCTTTATTCATGAAGGTGTAATCGCAGAACAAGGCGCACCAGATGAATTATTTAATCATCCTAAAACTGAAGAATTAAAACGCTTTTTAAATGTAATTAACGAAGAATAGTAGAAGTAGCCATGTAGACGTGAATTAGACGTTTACATGGCTATTTTATGTTAGAATAGGTGTAATTTAATTTTTCAAAAAGAACAGTTTGAGGAGTGAAAGAATGGAACACTCGATGAAACTTTATGTTGAGCCATTTGAAGCGGTTCGCAACAATAGAAAGACGATAGAAATAAGATTAAATGATGAAAAAAGACAATCAATTAAAATAGGAGACACGATAGTCTTTACAAATATAGAATCACCTGAGAAAAAAATGATAGTAAAAGTGTTAGAAAAAAGAGTTTTCGATACTTTCCAACAGTTATTTAATTATTATGATAATGATGAGCTCGGTTATAGTGATAATGTCTCATTAGCACAAAAAGTAGCTAGTATTTATAAAATTTACAATCAAAATGATGAATTAAATCACGGCGTTGTAGCTTTAAAAATAAAATTAGTTTAATCATAAATATGACTGTATATAAAAACTGCCCCCAAAGTCAGAGACCTTGAGGGCGGTTTGATATTATTTACGGTTTTCTAGTGTTTCTTTTACTTTATAGAAAATAGGTTTAATCGGTTTGATAAAGTCACCGATATATTCATAAACATCAGCATTAAAGCCTTCTTTGAACTTTTGAACGCCTGCATCTTCAGCATCTTCACTAAAGTCCCCAGTAATACCATAGAAATTATATCGATCAATGTTATGTTCTTTTGCGAACTTAATCATTTCCCATTGTAAACGATAAGCACCCATATACGCATTATATTTAGGGTTTGAACCACTTGAAAGATAATATACTTCATGTTCATTATAAATATATAATGCTGCAGCTAAGTTCAATACTTGACCTTCTTCGTCAATTTTCTCTTTAGTTTGTTTGATTTTACGTTCATTACTATCAAATTGCTGTTTAACTTGAGTATGTTTTGTCTTATTTTTCTTAGAATTAGGATTCTCTTCAAGCGTATGTTCAACCTCTTTAAGTTGCTTTTCTAATTCTTTATGTTTGTCTTGTAACGTATTTAAATAATCTTGTAAGTCAATGTAAGCAAGTTTAAGCATTGCATGGTCTTCATATGTTTTTTGCATATCTTCGAAATATGGTTTTTCACGGAATTTGAAACCATGTTTCTCTTCGGCCATTTGGAAGAGTTCAAAGAACGTATCAGTTTCTTCGATAGGAAGTGTTTTAACTTGGACGCCCATTTCATATGTTTTCTTAATATTACGGCGAGTTTGATAATCCATTTCTTTCAATAACTGATCTTCGGATTTATCTTTAAGATTTAGAACGGATAGCCAGCGAATTTGGCTCATCGTATCGTAACCAACTGTATAGCCTTGGTGTTTATAACCTAAGTCTTCTAACGTTTTAATGAAAGGTCGATTATCAAATGATTCGATAATTTCACCTTCAGCATTTCTTAAGTTTTCTAACAAGTAAGGGTCAACAAGTACATATAAACAGTTGCGCTTTTTCAAATAATCTGTGAGGGATTTGAAGAAGAAACGAACTAATGTCAAGTTGCGATAATCCATCACTGGACCTCTATGTGTGTAGAAATATTTAAAGAATTTAAGTGAACGTGCTTCTGTTAAAAGACAAGCAGCAATGACTTTATCATTGTCATCCTTAACTCCCACAAGATGAACGTCACCTTTCATTTTATTACGGTTATTATAATGTATACTGGATTGTGTATAATGAGAAAAGTTTTCTGAAGTAAATCGATCAAATTCTTCAGATGTCAAGTTAACAAATTTCATCATCAATCTTCCCCTCTATGTCGATTTCGTTATCAATATTGTCATGATTTATCTATTTTACCAAACTAAAGGCATCATTACATATAATAACACAAATAATAACGTCATACTTTTGTATGAGATAAATTTACCCCAACTTAAATAATCTTAATAAAATCATAAAATTAAGAATAACTAGCATCGTAGCTCTATTCGTTATATGATAGAATTTATAATGAAAGAGTGAGATTCTAGCATTGCTCATTTTTGAAAAGGAATTCAATGAATGTATAATGTATAGACTTTCACGGTAATTTAATTTTCTACTAATTAGAATAAGTAGAGAGGCAGGAGTGAGTAGTTTGAAGAAATTGGCAGTTTCTTTAGCTGTAATCGCACTATTGTTAGCAGGTTGCAGTAGTAGTAAATACACAGATAAAATTGATAAAGCTGTGAAAATGCAAGACAAAAAACAAGAAAAAATTGCTAAAAACGATTCAGGCGATGAAGTCAAACATTTTGATAAAAAAGATGCAAATATCTATGTTTTTAATAAAGGGAAATATGTCATTCTAGCATATAAACCATTAAGTGATGATGCAGAAGTTCATTATTATACTTATGAGTTTAAAGGTAAAAAGGCACATTACAAAGAAAACTTTAATTCAAAAGGTTATTACCAATCGCATGAACCTGACTATAAAGAAGAGAATATGAAATAATCGCGTTTTAGCAAGAAGGAGCACCAATGAAAAAAGTAATTGGATTCATGAGTGTCATAGCTATTATTCTATTGTTTGGATGTTCAAAACAACCCAGTTCTACTAATGATGTACAAAATGGAAAGCCACTCATAGTGATGTATGGTGATTTTAAATGTCCATATTGTAAGAAAGTAGAAGACAATGTGATGCCTAAATTAAAGAACAACTATATTGATAAAGATAAAGTAAAATTTCAATATGTGAATTTAGCCTTTTTAGGAAAGGATTCTATTATAGGTTCTAGGGCACAACATGCAGTCAATCACTATGCACCTAAGTATTCACTCCAATTTCAAAAGTTAATGTTTGAACAACAACAAGATGAAGATAAGCAATGGATTACTCATAAATTAGTAGATCAACAAATTGATAAATTAAATATAAGTCAAAATAGTAAAGATAAAATTAAAAAAGACTATAAAACTAAAGATTCTGAATCATGGAAAGCTGCTGATAAAGATAAACAAATAGGTAAGGATCATCATATTAAACAAACGCCAACAGTATTTATTGAAGGTAAAAAAGTTAAAGATCCATACCATTTCAGTAGTTATGAAACATTATTGAAAGACAAATAATACTGTCTTAAAAAGAAGATATAAACGTTTTTAATAAACGACCAGAGTATTGATTTAAATTGGCCTCTATAGTGAATGTTAAAAATTCATTATAGGGGCCATTATTTTATTTTGATTCATTTTGAAGAACTTTTTTACCATTCAAATAGATATCAATCATACTTTTTTGAAAAACACCTTGTAATTTAGTGAAGTTAGGTTTATACTTTTAAATCGTAATAATTACTATTTAGGAGGCTGTTTATGAAAAAGGTATTAAGTTTATTATTCATTATCCCGTTATTTGCTGTAATTTTAACAGCGTGTGGAAATGATGATAACAAAAGCAAGATGGGAAAGTCACTATTAACACGACAGTGTACCCACTTCAATCTTTTGCAGAACAAATAGGTGGAAAGCATGTTGATGTGAAATCAATTTATCCAGCAGGTACGGATTTACATAGTTATGAACCTACTCAAAAAGATATTTTAAATGCGAGTAAGGCAGATTTATTTGTGTATACTGGTGACGATTTAGATCCAGTCGCTAAAAAGGTTGCAAGCACAATCAAAGATAAAAACAAAAAACTTTCTCTTCAAGATAAATTAGACAAATCAAGTTTACTTCCTGACCACCATCATCACGGTGAAGAACATGAGGGGCATGAGGAACATGAACATCATCACCACGGAGAATATGACCCACATATCTGGTTAGACCCTAAAATGGATCAAACATTTGCTAAAGAAATCAAAGATACGTTAGTTAAAAAAGACCCTAAACATAAAAAAGAATATGAAAACAATTATAAAAAATTATACAAACAACTTAGTGATTTAGATAAAGATATGAAAAAGGTCACTAAAGACAAAAAGGACCATACCGTATTCATTTCACATGAATCAATGGGTTATTTAGCACATAGATATGGATTCAAACAAGAAGGTATTCAAAATATGAATGCTGAGGATCCATCACAGAAAGAATTAACTCAAATTGTTAAAGAAATCAAAGATAGTAAAGCGAAATATATTCTTTATGAAGATAACGTTGCGAATAAAGTGACAGAAACAATCCGTAAAGAAACAGATGCGCAACCACTCAAATTTTACAACATGGAATCTTTAAATAAAGATCAGCAAAATGATAAAGATTTATCATATCAATCATTAATGAAAGAAAATATTAAAAATATAGATAAAGCTTTATCAAACAATACAAAAGCAAAATAGTAATATGACATAGAGTCCTCAGTCGAATGATTGAGGGCTCTCAATACCTTTTAAAAAGTATTTCTGTTACGATAAAGTCACTAATAAAACAGAGATAAATGTGAGGGTTAATTATGCCAATAAAAAAAGAAAAGAACAGAATTATTTTTTCTAGAACATTTAATGCACCGGCGAATAAAGTATTTGATGCATATACTCAGAAAGAACTTTTCGAGCAGTGGTTTTATCCTGAAGGTGCTTCTATAGAAGTGTATCAATTTAATGCTGTTGAGGGTGGAAAAGCATTTTTCGCAATTAAAGCACCGAATATGACAAGTTATACAATTACAGAATATCAGAAAGTACAAAAGCCACATCGCCTTGAATACTTAGATTATTTTGCAACGCCACAAGGAGAGAAAGATACATCTATGCCAGGTATGCAAATTTTAATGGATTTTAAAGAGAGTAATGGCAAGACAACTGTAACTTCTACATCTGTTTTTCCAACACAAGATGCTGCTCAACAAGCTTTAGATATGGGTGTGGAACAAGGCATGAACGGTACCTTAGACAATTTAGAAGCGCTATTAGAGAAATAGATGTCATAAATATGTCAGAGTCAAAAAGTCTTATATCATATATAATTAGAATTAAGAAAATATCATGCAAGAGAGGTATATATGATGAAACAAAGATATTTGAAAGTATTGGGACTTTACACATTAACTACTGGCATATCCACAATGTTAGTTACTTCTAATTGCGTATCTAATAAGGCATTAAGATTTATTTTAAGAACAGCACTCGGATACGGCATATTTGCATATTGCTTACACTTTTTAGCTCAACGTAAGCGCAAATAAATATCAACGTCACTCTAAAGTAAGGGTGGCGTTCTTTTTTATGGAAAAATAAAATTTAATATACACTAATCGAGCGCTAACTAATATAATGTAAAAGTATCATTAAATGCGTGAGGTAGGGAGAGAAAGTAAATATGTTCAAGAATAAGAAAAACATTGAAGATACATATGCTACAAAAGCTATTGTTCACAACATAGCAGGTCAAGTTCAAATGAAGGAGGTTATGGCGGATAAGACACCAACTCGTTATGCATTGAAATCAATGATGGCTGGGTTCTTACTATCTATTGTTACGGTTTTCATGCTCGCAATTAAAACACAATTTGCGTCTACACATAATGATGGATTAATTAACTTAATGGGTGCCATTTCTTTTAGTTTGGGACTTGTACTTGTCGTGCTTACTCACTCTGAGTTACTTACAAGTAATTTTATGTATTTAACAGTGGGTTGGTACTATAAAGTAATAAGTATGAAGAAAGTCGTTTGGATTTTTATTTTCTGTTTTATTGGGAATATTATTGGTGGATTTATTCTATTCTTCTTAATGAAGTTTTCACACGTGATGACACCTGAGATGACAGACAGTTTAACTACACTCGTTCACAAGAAAACAGTCGAGTCGACATGGCTCAACATATTAGTTAAAGGTATTTTTTGTAATTTCTTCATCAACATAGGTATTTTTATATCTTTACAATTTAAAGAAGGACTAGCCAAAGCATTTTTCATTGCTTGTGGTGTCATCGTCTTTGTCTTTATGGGCTACGAACACGTTGTATTTAATGCTGGTCTATACGCTGGTATGATTTTCTTTAATGCAGATGCGCTATCATGGATTGACGTCATTAAGAATATTGTCTTTGCATTTATTGGTAACTATATCGGTGGCGGCATTTTCGTAGGTTTAGTGTATGCATATTTAAACGGTAAACGTGACAGTTTATCTCAATAAACTTTAGCAGGTTCATTTTTTGAACCTGCTTTTATTTTTGGAAAATAATAAAATGACAGCTAATGACATGAGTACGCCTTCATATTTAAAAAGATTAATTAGATCATATAAGCTCAATTAATGGACATCGATAAGCCGACAAGGTAGGCTATGATTCATGTTCATTGTTAACGTTTGGGAGTGAAAATATGTCAGAAATAAATATAAGAATAGCAAATACAGAAGATGCAGAAGCATTACATCAATTAATGTATGATGCCTTTACACCGTTAAGAGAATTAGGCATTGATTGGCCATCAGTGAATGCAGATTTAAATATGGTCAAAGAAAATATCGTGAATAATACGACCTTTGTGATGGAAAAAGATAATGAAATGATTTCAACAATCACTGTTAGATATCCATGGGGTAGTGTAAGAAGTATATCTGGATATCCTTTCGTATGGTGGTTTGCTACAAAGCCTGCTTACGATGGACAGGGATATGGGAGTCGATTATTGAAGTATGTAGAAGAAGATTTCTTAAGAGATACATTAAAAGCTGCTGCGGTCACATTAGGTACTTCCGCTCGATTACATCCTTGGTTGCTACAAATCTATGAAAAAAGAGGGTATGAAATATACGCAGAACATGAGAATGACGATGGCGATTTAGGTGTGATTATGCGTAAAATATTGATACCTGAACGATTTGAAGAGAAAATACTAGGACAACCACCATTTTAAAGACTGAGCTAAGATTGATTAAAAAAACCATCACATTTTAAATCAATAATATATAAACGAGTGATTGGCTCAAAAGAATTATTCTCAAAAGATAAACGAAGTATTTATGGCGAGACTCCTGATTTCTTTAAAAATGAACTTAAGTGCGAAGCACTTAAGTAAGCAATTCTAATGATTGAAATCAAAGAATTGCTTTAAAGACCAAGGCTGAGACGGCACCCTAGGAACGCGAAGCCATACAATACGAAGTATTGAATATAAAAGTAGCAGTAAGAAGATTCTAATTGAAATCCTCTTACTGCTATTATTTTTTGGAACTCTCTTAAATTAAGATTAATTTCTCAAATTCTACTTAAGAGATTATTCTTTTTTACTTACTTTATAATCAATTAAATATATAGACTCTGGTGTAACGTTGAAGTTTTGAACTTTGTTGCTTACACCATCTATTTGACTGTTATAAGTGATATAACTATTCGGTATATCATCTTTAGATTTTTCTAAAATATCATTTGTCACTGACGCACGTTGTTTTTCTCCAAAAGTCGTATTTAACTTATTAATAAGTTGAGTAACTTCTTTGTTGTTGTAATGACCTTTGTTGAGTGCACCATTTGGTAAGTACGCTGTATTGAAGAAGTAACCTGTATCACCACGAGGTACAGTTAAATAACTATACATGGACACATCCCATGCTTTCGTATCTTTTAAGTAACCATCAATATCATCTACATTACGTAATTGAATATCAATATTTGCTTTTTTAGCCTCAGATTGAATGACTTGGCCAATTTTAGGTAATTCTGGGCGTCCATCATAAGTGACCATATTGATTTTAAGTGGGTGAGATTTCGTATATCCTTCTTGTTCTAATAATTTCTTCGCTTTTTTAATATCTTGATTTTGAACTTTTCCATTTTCAACTGTTTTTAGTCTGTGATTGAAAGGTCCTGAAGCGGGCTTAGCATAATTTTTAGATACATCTTTAGCAATTTCTTTACGATTAATAATCATGTCAAATGCTTTTCTAACATTTTTATTCATCTTTTTACTTTCATGATTATATAGTAGTAAATGTGTCCTAAATCCTGATGTACTTTGGATTTCTGCTTTTTTCGAATTTTTTACATCATTGATTCGATCTATTGGCACATCAGTCGTTAAATCAGATTTGCCTGACAATAGATTATCTACACGTGTATTACCATCTTCGTGGTAAGTTACATTGATTTTCTTCAATTTAGGTTTTCCTTGCCAGTAATCTTTGAATTTAGAGAGTTCAAGTTTTTGTGAACGTTTGTAATTATCAATTTGATAAGGTCCTGTACCTACTGGTTTATCACTCACTTTACTTTTCGCTTTCACATCGTAAATCGCTGCGAATGGACTCGCCAATTCTGATTTCAATTCAGGATAAGGTTCTTTAGTTGTAATTGTGACTTTTTGACCATCTGCATGAATTGATTTAATCGGTAGTGAACCTTTTAATAAATCACTTTTCTTCATACCTTCTTCGAGACTTTCTTTCACTGCTTGACCAGTTAACTGTCTTCCATCTTGGAATTTAATTTTATCTTTTAAAGTCAGTTCTAATGTACTATCTGATTTTTGTTTATAACTTTTAACTAATAGAGGTTTAACTTTCCCATCTTTAGACATTTTGAAAAGTGATTCTAAAGCACCTACTTTAACAGGAATATCAGTCTCATAAGGCGCAATTGACTTTGTCTTTAATGGGATATCGATGTTTAAGGTATCTTTATCAGTTTTTGAATGATTACCACAGCTTGCTAAAATAAAAGATACCATTACAATAAGAATTATAAACTTTTTCATAAAACAAGTCCTTTCTATAAATAAATGAACATAATATGTGATAGGAGAACGATATGTCTAACATTAAAAGTAACATTATCAACTACTGGAATAAGCGATCTCAATCTTTCGTACAACACAAAAAAGAAGAGCTTCACAGTGAACAGGCACAAATTTGGGTTAACGAAATTGAACGCTATGTTCATCTAGATAGTATACAAACCATTTTAGATATTGGAACGGGAGCTGGGTTTTTAGCCATTTTATGCTCCAAACACGATTGTGATGTGACTGGTATTGATATTTCACCTGAAATGATTCATCAAGCTCAGAACTTATCACAAGAATTAAACGTTCATATTCAATTCAAAGTGATGGATGCTGAAGATTTAAACTTTGCGGATGACTCCTTTGATCTTGTTATAGCCCGCAATGTAACTTGGTTAATGACAAATCCTTTCAAAGCATATGAAGAGTGGTTAAGAGTATTGAAACCACACGGTCATCTTTTAAATTTTGATGCGGATTATGGAAAAGATAATTTTACGCAAATATCAGATTTGTCGAATAGTCATGCGCATAACGATTTAGAGTTTTCAATGCTCAAAGAAAGTGAACATCTAAAAAATGCGATAGATATTAATCAGCACACTCGACCAACATATGACTGTCAGATTCTAGATAAATGTAATGTATCTAAAATAGAAGTGGATCAAAGTGTATATCAAAGAGTGAATCGTCCACAAAGTCAATTCTATAACCCATCTCCGTTATTCGGTATACATGTTGTTAAGTAAAATAGCATAGTTTTAAATACAAATTCTAAACCAACTCTTTAAAGATAATGCTTTGATACCAATACTTCGTATTGACTAGCTCCCTTGCCGCGGGCATGGCTTGAGCCTGTAGTCTCAAGACGCATGCTATTCCTGCAGGCGTGTCGCCATCAATACTCCGTTAAGCAAATGTGAGTTCTTGATGGAGAAGGGTTTCTAGTAGTTTGCTTCACTAATTTTACTTAGTAACAATCATAGTTTTAAATATTATTATTTTTAATTTTAGACATATTTGTTATTCGCTAACATATTGATTATATAACTTATAATGAAAAATTAAAAATTTTTGTCAGATTTAATGACGTAAATAATTTCGTGAGGACATTCCCTCATGTTTGGAATAAGGGGATTCCCTACTTTTTAAAATAATGTGAAAATAATCACAAATATTCGAAAAATTGTTATACAATGCAGTTGAAAGGATTGGTAATAGTGATAGGTAACATATTAGTCGCGCACGGTATGAGGAAAGGTGAACAAAACAGGGCATTAGAAGAATTTATTACTACACTCCTGAAAAATGAAGACTACCATTATGAGTTGGCCTTTCTAGAAAGTGATACTCAAAATTTAGAGATTACAATGGAAAAAATGATTGAAAAAGGAGTTTCAAGATTTAGAATTGTTCCATTACTCATATTTAGAGCGATGCATTATATCGGTGACATTCCTGAAATTTTAAAAGAAATGAAGGTCAAACACCCTCACATAAAGAGTGAAATGAGTGAACCACTTGGTACACATCCTTATATGAAAAAACTTGTAGAAAAAAGAATTGCTGACGTAAAATTACAAGAAACATCAAATGCTGCAACGGTTATTATCGCACATGGTAACGGAAGTGGTCGATTTACGAAGGCACATGATGAACTTAAAGAATTTGTTAAAACAATTGATTCAAATCAACCAGTATACGCTAGAGCGTTATATGGTGTTTTAACATTTAGAAATGACTTAGACGAAATCTCGAAGAACTATGACGACCTGATTATCGTGCCTCTATTTTTATTTGATGGTCGCTTAGTAAATAAAGTCAAACGTCTTATTTCAGAAATGGACATTCATTGTGATTTGCATATCACGCCATCAATCAATTTTGATACGATTTTAAAATTGATTATTCGTGAGCGTTTGGAACAATTGAATGTTTAATGTTACTTGACTCACTACTTCCTTAGTTTAGACCTTATTACCAATCCTTTAGCAACAGATGGTAAAGTAATTTTTAATGTTAGAGGAGCATATATATGTCTAAACAAAAATTAGTAATGATTGGCAATGGTATGGCAGGAATCAGAACGATAGAGGAAATTATCAATCGTGATGCAGATCGATATGACATCACTGTCATTGGTAAAGAACCTTATCCTAACTATAACCGCATCATGTTATCTAATATTTTACAGAATAAGATGACTGTAGAAGAAACAATAATGAATAGTTATGATTGGTATGCTGAAAATCGTATTACTTTAATTAATGATGACCCAGTTGTAAAAGTGAATAGAGAAGCTCAAAGTGTTACGACGCAAAGTGGCAAAGAAGTTAATTATGATATTTGTATTTTTGCGACTGGTTCAAAAGCGTTCGTTTTACCTATTGAAGGTTCAGATTTACCTAGCGTGATTGGCTGGAGAACAATTGAAGATACTGAACGAATAATCGATATTGCCAACAAAAAGAAAAAAGCAATTGTAATTGGTGGGGGATTACTTGGTTTAGAATGTGCTAGAGGTTTACTTGATCAAGGCATGGAAGTCACAGTTTTACACCTTGCTGAATGGCTCATGGAAATGCAATTAGACCGTAAAGCTGCCGACATGCTTAAAGCAGATTTAGAAAAGCAAGGTATGCATTTTGAATTACAAGCGAACACTAAAAAGATTATAGGAAATGACGATGTTGAAGCTGTCCAACTCGCCGATGGTCGAGTCATCGAGACAGATTTAGTTGTGATGGCGGTAGGTATTAGACCTTATACAGAAGTTGCTAAAGATGCAGGATTAGACGTTGAGCGAGGTATTGTAGTTAATGATTACTTACAAACGTCTGACGCTCATATTTATGCTATAGGTGAATGTGCGCAACATAATGGTAAGGTATACGGCCTTGTAGCTCCTTTATATGAACAAGGTAAAGTACTAGCTGATTATTTAACTGATAATGAAACGAAGGGCTATAAAGGTTCTACAACGTTTACTTCATTAAAGGTTTCAGGTTGCGATTTATATAGTGCGGGTCAAATTGTGGAAAATGAAGAAGTACATGGCATTGAAATCTTTAATAGTATAGACAATATCTATAAGAAAGTTTATTTAAACAATGGACAAGTCGTAGGTGCGGTATTATATGGTGATACAGACGATGGTTCTCGTTTTTATAATATGATGAAAAAGCATGAATCATTAGAAGACTATACCCTTGTGTCATTATTACACAAAGGAAATGAAGCATCTGGTACGTCAGTTGCTGATATGGCTGATGATGAAACAGTATGTGGTTGTAATGGCGTGGACAAAGGAACGATTGTTAATGCAATTACTAAAGAAGGACTTACATCAGTAGATGAAGTAACGCAATCAACGAAAGCGGGTAATTCTTGTGGTAAATGTAAGAAACAAATAGGAGAAATACTTCAATACACTTTAGGAGATGACTTTGTTGCTGCGAAGCCTGCAGGTATTTGTAGTTGTACAGATTTAACTAGAGATCAGATCGTAACACAAATTAGAGCTAAAGGACTTAAAACATCCAAAGAAGTCAGACATGTTCTGAATTTCAAAGATAAAAATGGATGTCCAAAATGTCGTCCAGCCATTAATTACTATTTAAATATGGTATATCCATTCGAACATCAAGATGAGAAGGAATCACGCTTTGCGAATGAACGCTATCATGCCAATATTCAAAATGACGGAACATTTTCAGTGATACCTCAAATGAGAGGCGGCGTGACTGATGCCGATCAATTAATTAGACTCGGAGAAGTGGCTAAGAAATATAACGTCCCATTAGTTAAAGTTACTGGGTCACAACGTGTAGGGTTATATGGTTTGAAAAAAGAAGAACTACCTAAAGTATGGGAAGATTTAGGCATGCGTTCAGCTTCGGCTTACGGTAAAAAAACACGTTCAGTTAAAAGTTGTGTAGGGAAAGAGTTTTGCCGCTTTGGTACGCAATATACAACACGTTTAGGTATTAGACTTGAAAAAACATTTGAATATATTGATACACCTCATAAGTTTAAAATGGGCGTTTCAGGATGCCCAAGAAGCTGTGTTGAGTCTGGTGTCAAAGACTTTGGTGTCATATCAGTCGAGAACGGTTTCCAAATCTATATTGGAGGTAATGGTGGCACTGATGTCACTGTGGGACAATTGCTCACAACAGTTGAAACAGAAGATGAAGTCATCCAATTATGTGGTGCGCTCATGCAATATTATAGAGAAACAGGCATCTATGCAGAAAGAACAGCACCTTGGCTCAACCGTTTAGGCTTTGAAAATGTTAAAGAAGTTTTATTGGATAAAGATAGACAACAAGAGTTATTCAATCGAATTATGGAAGCTAAAAAAGCAATTGAAATGGAGCCATGGCAAGCTATTGTAGAAGATAACAATGCACAAAAAATCTTTGAAGTTGAGAAGGTGTAATAAATGAAAGCAATGGAAAAGGTAAAAGTCACTACTATAGACGCGTTAACGCCTCTTATTGGTAAAAAGGTTATCGTAAACGAAAAAGAAATCGGCATCTTCTTAACTGAAGATGGAAAGGTTCACGCTGTAAGTAATATATGTCCGCATAAACAAGGGCCATTGTCAGAAGGGACAGTAAGTGGTAAATATGTGTATTGTCCGTTGCATGACCAAAAAATAGATTTGGATTCAGGAGAAGTTCAAGAGCCTGATACAGGATGTGTGAGCACATATCAAGTTGAAGTGATTGATGGAGATGTCTATCTATGTCTGTAGATTCAATGGGCAAGGTTTACCTGGTCGGAGCAGGCCCTGGAAATCCTAATTTACTAACCAAAAAAGCAGAAAAATTAATTAGAGCCGCTGATGTGATTCTCTATGATCGCTTAGTTAACCCATTGATTTTACAATATGCACCTCCACATACTGAAATGATTGATGTAGGCAAGAAACCTTATTTCAAACATATTCAACAAGACGAAATAAATATGAAAATGGTTCAAATGGCTAAAAAATATCATTGCGTTATCAGACTAAAAGGCGGCGATCCAGCAATATTTGGGCGAGTAACTGAAGAAATCACTACGCTTAAAGCGTATGGTATTGAACATGAGATTGTACCTGGAGTGACTTCAGCGAGTGCAGCAGTTGCATCATTAAATACTGGCTTAACAATGAGATCAATCGTACCAAGTGTCACTTTCTCAACAGGTCATTTTAAAGATTCGTCCAATCGAGAAACAGATATTCGTAATTTAATTAACGGTGGTACTTTGGCTATTTATATGGGAATTAAACGATTAGGTCATATTATTGAACAAATTACAGCTTACACAAACGAAGACTACCCTATAGCAATTGTATTTAATGCCACATGTTACAACCAACAGGTAGTGACAGGTTATTTAAGTACGATTGAAGAAACGTTAAGTCAAACGCATTTCGATGGACAACCAGGTATCTGCATTTTAGGTTCGTTAGTGAAATATATCGATCAATCCAATTTTAATATGGAGAAAATGGCTGAGGATGTAGTGCCAACGTTATACCTTATTAAAGGTGATAAAGAACTTGCTTTAAGAAAAGCTGAAGAACTGTATGAAGAAGGGAAACAATGTTTATTAGATTATGATGAGCAATATCACCCATCACAACAAACCATTTATCAAAATTTAATCAATCAATATCATATTGAATATATTGAAGTTTAGAAGACGCTATCCTTCTTATTTTAATTTACTTTGCTGATGAAATGAGACCATGAATTCAATTTCGAATTCATGGTCTTTTTTTAGGGATTAAACATGTTTAATTAGGCATTTCCCTAATATCTAAACTTTGTGAAAAAATATACAATCTATTTGAACGTAATAACAATGATAGGAATGTGAAAGTAGCAAATGCATTTGATAGTAGGAGGATATTATTGATGGGAAAATTTGGATTAAATTTCTTTAAACCGACTGAAAAGTTTAATGGAAATTGGTCGGTTTTAGAACATAAGAGTAGAGAATGGGAGAAAATGTATCGCGAAAGATGGAGTCATGACAAAGTTGTTCGTACAACGCATGGCGTCAACTGTACAGGTTCATGTTCATGGAAGGTGTTTGTGAAAAATGGTGTTATTACGTGGGAAAATCAACAAACTGATTATCCGAGTTGCGGACCGGACATGCCTGAATTTGAACCTAGAGGATGTCCGAGAGGGGCTTCATTTTCATGGTATGAATATAGTCCGCTTAGAGTGAAATATCCATATATAAGAGGTAAATTATTGGATTTATGGACTGAAGCATTAGAGGAGAACAACGGTCATCGCATTGCTGCTTGGGCTTCGATCGTTGAAGATGAAGAGAAAGCTAAAATTTATAAGGAAGCTAGAGGTAAAGGTGGACATGTAAGAGCGAATTGGAAAGATGTCACCGATATTATTGCTGCGCAAATCCTTTACACAATTAAAAAAGATGGACCAGATCGAATCGCAGGCTTCACACCTATACCGGCAATGTCGATGATTAGTTATGCTTCAGGCGCTCGATTTATTAATTTATTAGGTGGAGAGATGCTTAGTTTCTATGATTGGTATGCGGACTTACCTCCTGCATCGCCACAAATTTGGGGAGAACAAACGGATGTACCAGAATCAAGTGACTGGTTTAATGCTGCTTACATTATTATGTGGGGCTCAAATGTACCGTTAACACGTACGCCTGATGCACATTTTATGACAGAAGTCAGATATAAAGGGACTAAAGTAATTTCAGTAGCACCTGATTATGCTGAGAATGTAAAGTTTGCTGACAATTGGTTGGCGCCTCATCCTGGTACTGATGCTGCTGTAGCTCAAGCGATGACGCACGTGATTTTACAAGAATTTTACGTTAATCAACCGAATAACATGTTTATAGATTACGCAAAACAATATACAGATATGCCTTTCATTATTATGTTGGACAAAGATGAAAAGGGTTATAAAGCTGGTAGATTCTTAAGAGAGAGCGACTTAGGAATTGAAAGTGAAAATAGTGAATGGAAACCAGTGATTAAAGATATGGTCAGCCAACAGTTTGTCGTACCAAATGGAACGATGGGACAACGTTGGGAAGAAGGTAAGAAATGGAACTTAAAATTAGAAACAGAAGATGGTACTCAAATTAATCCAGCCTTATCAATGACAGATGATGATTACGAATTACAGACAATTCAATTTCCTTATTTCGATAGTAATGGTGATGGCATATTTGAAAGACCTATACCGACTCAAACCATTCAATTAGCAAATGGTAAAGAAGTTTGTGTAACGACTGTTTATGATTTGATGACAAGTCAATATGGCATCCAACGTTTTAATCATGAATTAGAAGCACAATCATATGAAGACAGTACATCTAAATACACACCTGCGTGGCAAGAATCAATCACAGGCATCAAAAAAGAATTAGTCATTCAAGTAGCTAGAGAATTTGCTCAAAATGCTATCGATACGAATGGACGTTCTATGATTATTATGGGTGCCGGTATTAATCATTGGTTTAATTCCGATACGATTTATCGTGCCATATTAAATTTAGTAATGTTATGTGGCTGTCAAGGCGTAAATGGAGGTGGTTGGGCGCACTATGTAGGTCAAGAAAAGTGTCGTCCAATAGAAGGTTGGAACACAATTGCATTTGCTAAAGACTGGCAAGGGCCACCACGTTTGCAAAATGGTACAAGTTGGTTCTACTTTGCAACAGATCAATGGAAATATGAGGAATCAAATGTAGATCAATTTAAATCTCCACTAGCCAAAAATATTAAACATCAACATCCTGCTGACTATAATGTGACGGCTGCACGATTAGGATGGCTTCCATCCTATCCTCAATTCAATAAGAATAGTCTTTTATTCGGTGAGGAAGCGAAAGAGGCTGGAGACAATTCAAATGAAGCCATTCTGAAAAGAGCGATAGATTCGGTTAAAAACAAGGAAACACAATTCGCAGTTGAAGATCCTGACTTAAGAAAGAATCATCCTAAAACACTCTTTGTTTGGAGATCTAATTTAATATCTAGTTCAGCTAAAGGGCAAGAATATTTCATGAAACACTTATTAGGTACGCGGTCAGGTTTAATGGCAGAACCTAATGAAGACGATAAACCATCAGAAATTAAATGGAGAGAAGACACAGTCGGCAAATTAGACTTGTTGGTGTCATTAGATTTTAGAATGACTGCCACACCACTATATTCTGACATTGTTTTACCAGCAGCTACTTGGTATGAAAAACATGACCTATCTTCAACTGACATGCATCCATTCATCCATCCATTTAATCCAGCCATTGATCCATTATGGGAATCACGTTCAGATTGGGATATCTATAAGACTTTGAGTAAAGCTATTTCAGAGATGGCTAAAGATTATTTGCCAGGAACATTTAAAGATGTTGTAACAACGCCTTTAGCTCATGATTCTAAACAAGAAATCGGTACAGCATATGGAGTAGTCAAAGATTGGTCTAAAGGAGAAGTGGAAGGTATACCAGGTAAAACAATGCCTAATTTCTCTATTGTAGAACGTGATTATACTCAAATTTACAATAAATATGTCACAGTTGGTCCTTTATTAGAAAAGGCTAAAGTCGGGGCACATGGTGTAAGTTTTAGTGTTTCTGAACAATACGAAGAATTAAAAAGTATGGTAGGAACTTGGAATGCTGATAACGACAATTCAATACGACATGGTAAACCACGTATTGATACAGCTAGAAAGGTAGCTGATGTGATTTTAAATATTTCTTCGGCTACAAATGGACAGTTATCTCAAAAATCTTATGAAGATTTAGAGAATCAAACTGGTATGAAATTAAAAGATATTTCAGAAGCACGTGCGTATGAAAAGATATCGTTTTTAAATATTACATCACAACCTAGAGAAGTTATTCCTACGGCAGTCTTCCCAGGTTCAAATAAAAATGGACGACGTTATTCACCTTTTACAACAAATATTGAAAGACTTGTACCTTTTAGAACCTTAACTGGCAGACAAAGTTATTATTTAGACCATGAAATATTCCAACAATTTGGCGAAAGCCTACCTATCTATAAACCAACTTTACCACCTATGGTATTTGGTACACGTGATAAGAAGGTTAAAGGCGGACAAGACGCCTTAGTGCTTAGATATTTAACGCCTCATGGCAAATGGAATATCCACTCAACATATCAAGATAATGAACGCATGCTTACTTTATTTAGAGGTGGGCCTGTCGTTTGGATTTCTAATGAAGACGCAGAAGCGCATGATATAAAAGATAATGATTGGTTAGAAGTCTATAACCGAAATGGTGTGGTTACTGCTAGAGCAGTTACATCACATCGTATGCCAAGAGGCACAATGTTTATGTATCATGCTCAAGATAAACACATTGAAACACCAGGATCAGAAATTACTGATACACGAGGTGGTTCACATAATGCACCAACAAGAATTCACTTAAAACCAACGCAACTGGTTGGAGGATATGCTCAA
Source organism: Staphylococcus sp. HMSC036D05 (assembly GCF_001836225.1). Taxonomy (NCBI): domain Bacteria; kingdom Bacillati; phylum Bacillota; class Bacilli; order Caryophanales; family Staphylococcaceae; genus Staphylococcus; species Staphylococcus sp. HMSC036D05. Next base: position 338,532 of record NZ_KV827773.1, read on the forward strand.
ATAAGCTATCACTTTAATTATTATGGACCAATCGGGAATCAAAGGGATGTTTATGTGGCGGTAAGAAAGATGAAAGAGGTGAATTGGCTTGAAGATTAAAGCTCAAATAGCGATGGTCTTAAATTTAGATAAATGTATTGGTTGTCATACGTGTAGTGTTACATGTAAGAATACATGGACAAATAGACCTGGTGCGGAATATATGTGGTTCAATAATGTAGAAACTAAGCCAGGTGTGGGATATCCAAAGCGCTGGGAAGATCAAAGTCATTATAAAGGTGGCTGGATTCTAAATAAAAAAGGGAAACTCGAATTAAAGTCTGGTAATAGATGGTCAAAAATTGCATTAGGAAAGATCTTTTACAATCCTGATATGCCGCTCATCAAAGATTATTATGAACCTTGGACATATAACTATGAACATTTGACAACTGCAAAAGAAGGTAAGCACTCACCAGTCGCTAAGGCGCATTCACTGATTTCTGGCGAAAAATTAGATTTAGAATGGGGACCAAACTGGGAGGATGACTTAGCAGGGGCTCATGTCACAGGTCCAAAGGATCCAAATATTCAACAAATTGAAGAAGATATTAAGTTCCAGTTTGATGAGACATTTATGATGTATCTGCCGAGATTATGTGAACACTGTCTTAATCCAAGTTGTGTTGCATCATGTCCTTCAGGCGCTATGTATAAAAGGGATGAAGATGGCATCGTATTAGTCGATCAAGACGCGTGTAGAGGCTGGCGTTATTGTATGACTGGTTGCCCTTATAAAAAAGTTTACTTCAACTGGAAAACGAATAAAGCTGAAAAATGTACATTTTGTTTCCCTAGAATAGAAGCAGGTATGCCAACAGTTTGTTCAGAAACGTGTACAGGTAGAATGAGATATTTAGGCGTTCTATTATATGATGCCGATCGCGTTCAAGAAGCGGCCTCTGCAGTGGATCAAAAAGATTTATATGAAAAACAACTAGATTTATTCTTAGATCCATTTGATGAAGAAGTAATCGCTGAGGCTGAGCGACAAGGATTAAGTCATGAATGGATTAATGCAGCTCAAAATTCTCCAGTATATAAACTCGCTGTAGAATATAAAATGGCATTTCCATTACACCCAGAATTTAGAACAATGCCTATGGTTTGGTACTGCCCACCTTTAAGTCCGATTATGAGTTATTTCGAAGGTCAAAACGCAGGACAAAATCCAGATATGATTTTTCCTGCGATCGAAGAAATGCGTTTACCTATTGAATATTTAGCAAATCTATTAACTGCAGGGGATACGGCACCTGTCAAACAAGGCTTACAAAAAATGGCTATGATGAGAAGTTATATGAGAGCAAAAGTGACTCAACAACCGTTTGATTATTCTAAACTTGAACGCTTAGGTTTAACAGAAAGCCAATTAAACGATATGTATCGATTATTGGGAATCGCTAAGTATGAAGATCGATTTGTTGTTCCGTCATCACATAAAGAAACGTATTTGGACACTTATAAAGCTCAAGGAAGTCAAGGGTATGGTGGAGAATACTTTGGCGCTAATTGTGAAGGCTGTGGCGTCGCAGTAGGTTCTGGTAAAACAGGACAAGAGATTTATAATGATAATTTCTATGGAGGGATTTTCCGTGATTAATCTTCAGAAATTACATCGTTTTCAAGAAAGCTTAGGTTATCTAGGACAACAAATTAATTTTCCGGAGAAGCTAACCTTTCATCCAACAACATTCGAAGAAACCATTACACAGTCGCACCCAGGTTATGAAGAATTAAGTCATTATCGAAATATAATGATGCAATATTCTTTATCTGAAATCAAAGCCATCTATACGGATACGTTTGATTTTAGTAAAAATTATCCTTTATACATGACATATAATAAATTTGATACTCAGAAAGAACGCGGACAAATGTTAGCTAAGTTGAAAGTATTGTATGAAATGTTTGGACTAAAAATGGTAGATAATGAGTTGTCAGATTATCTACCATTGATGCTTCAATTCTTACAAATTGCCGATTGGGAGAATGATGACCGAGCACAGGAAAATTTGCAATTAATTATTATGATTATTGAAGATGGAACTTACGAAATGGCTAATGAACTTGCTAAAAATAATAACCCTTATGCGTATGTAATTAAAGCTTTAAGAAAAACTTTAAAAGCGTGTATCGAGTCGCCTAGAGAGGTGGAAAGCCATGCTTAATCAATTTATTTGGATTATCTATCCGTATTTGTGTTTAACTATTTTCATTATTGGGCATTTAGCACGCTATAAATATGATCAATTTTCTTGGACGGCGAAATCCAGTGAATTAATTGAAAAGAAACAATTAAAATGGGGCAGCTTATTGTTTCATTTAGGTGTTATTCCAGTATTCTTTGGGCATGTGGTAGGTTTATTGGTACCTGCAAATTGGCTTGAAGCGGTAGGAGTTAACAATCATATTTATCATATTGGTGCGGTATATATAGGGAGTATTTTTGGTATAATAACATTATTAGGTATGATGTTACTTACGTTAAGAAGACTTACAATCAAAAATGTAAGACGTTTAAGTTCTTTTTCAGACATATTCGTTAATATTCTTCTGTGTATCATATTGATAATGGGTTGTTATTCAACTATTTTCACGAATGCAGTCCAACCTGATTTTGACTATCGCCAAACAATAGCCATTTGGTTTAGACATTTATTTATGTTTTCACCTAATGCTGACCTTATGTTAAATGTACCGTTATCTTTTAAAGTTCATATCTTATTAGGATTCACAATATTTGCATTATGGCCATTTACGAGATTGGTTCATGTGTGGAGTGTCCCGCTTTCATATATGAATAGAAGATATATTATTTATCGGAAAAATAAAGTTTAATGAAGAGGGGATGGGTAAGTTGAAACCAGAATCTTTATTACACAACAAAAGTCTACAAGATAATTTAGATCGATTGAGAAAGAACGAAGGTTATGATTTTGGCGCAATTGCAATGTATGAACATTATCATAGATCTTCTCCTATTAAATGGAAATATGTCTCAGGTAATACGAATGAACGGTACAAACTTATCATTTTAAGAAAGGGCAGAGGCTTAGCTGGTACTGTTATGAAGACAGGGAAACGTATGGTTATTGCAGATGTAGATATGGCATTAACTCAAGCCGAGAAAATAAAGTTCCCCATCATCTTGAATGAAGCACTAACAGCAGTAGTGGCAGTACCATTATGGCTTGATGAACAAATGTACGGCGTATTATTGTTAGGTCAACGAAATCATCAACCTCTTCCACAGACATTAGAACAACTTGATATACAAAGCCAAATTGGATTTTTTACAGAAATGAATTAGGTGATAACTATGCAAAGTAAACTAGAAGGCAGTATTGAAGCACTATTGCATAAGTACTACGATGCGACGACTGAAAAGATTGTCTTTGTGAATCATCTCGGTAAAATTATAGCGATGAATGACGCCGCTAGCGATATTTTATCTGAAGAAGATAATTATAATGCGATGACTCATGCAATTTGCAATCGTTGTGAAGGATATTCTAATGAATATGATATTCAATCTTGTGAGAATTGTTTTTTAGAAGAAAATCAACTACAGAAATCAAATTTCCAAGTATTTATGAAGACGAAAGATAATAAAGTAGAACCTTTTACGGCTACGTATCAAACGATTGATTCAGACAGAGGGATTAGTGCGTTTACTTTACAAAATGTATCTCCTCAAATTGAGATACAAGAAAAAATGTATCAACAAAAGATGTTGCATAAATCGATTCAAGCACAAGAAAATGAACGAAAAAGAATTTCTCGTGAACTTCATGATAGTGTGATTCAAGAAATGTTAAATATTGATGTTGAACTGCGACTTTTAAAGTATAAATATCAAGATGAAAATTTAGTAGACAGTGCGCAGCATATTGAGGGTTTAGTATCGCAACTCATTGATGATATTAGAAATCTATCAGTCGAATTGAGACCTTCCTCATTGGATGATTTAGGTATTGAGGCTGCCTTTAATTCTTATTTCAAACAGTTTGAAGAGAATTATGGTATTCAAATTAATTATCAATCTAATATCAAAGGTATGCGTTTTGATAATGAGGTTGAAACGGTGGTATATCGTGTGATTCAAGAAGCTGTATTAAATTCATTAAAATATGCTGAAGTAAACGAAATAGAAGTGAATATTAATAAAAGTGACAATAGATTACTAGCTGAAGTTGTAGATCGTGGAAAGGGTTTCAATATTGAGGATAAGCCTAAAGGATCAGGGTTGGGCTTTTACGGCATGAAAGAACGTGCTGAATTAGTTAATGGAAATATTAACATTGAATCTCATATTAACAAGGGAACCATCGTAACGTTAGATATACCTATATAAAAATCTTGGGGGAATTAATGTGAAGATTGTTATAGCAGATGACCATGCTGTAGTAAGGACTGGATTCTCAATGATATTAAACTATCAAGAAGATATGGAAGTTGTAGCAACTGCAGCAGATGGTGTGGAAGCATATCAAAAGGTCTTAGAGTATAGACCCGATGTTTTAATATTAGATTTAAGTATGCCACCTGGCGAATCAGGTTTAGTCGCTACAAGCAAAATTTCTGAAAGCTTCCCAGAGACAAAAATTTTAATTTTAACAATGTATGATGATGAAGAATATTTGTTTCATGTACTGAAAAGTGGTGCGAAAGGTTATATTTTGAAAAATGCGCCTGATGAACAGTTAATATTGGCTGTGAGAACGGTATATAGAGGGGAAACATATATTGATATGAAATTAACCACTTCTTTAGTTAATGAATTTATTAATCAATCTAACCAAGAAGAAGTTAATTATTCATCAGACCCATTTAAAGTTTTGTCTAAACGAGAACTTGAAATCTTGCCTTTAATTGCCAAAGGATACGGTAATAAAGAAATCGCTGAAAAGTTATTTGTGTCTGTAAAGACGGTCGAAGCACACAAAACGCATATAATGAATAAATTAAATCTTAAAAGTAAACCAGAACTTGTTGAATATGCGTTGAAAAAGAAATTGCTTGAGTTTTAAATGAATAGAACGCTCACTTTTAAGAATATAACAAACCAAAATTAGCTATGAGAAATCGATAACGGTTTTCATAGCTATTTTTGTATTTAAAGGCTGAGTCGCGACTTTAAAGAGAGGAAACTCATCTCTACGTTCAGCACATTAATAACTCAATTTATTATAGGGAAAAAGAAGCTCTAAATCAGGGGAAATCCTTATGTTCATTTTTTCACAATCATCTTAAAATTAAATTGTAATTAGTACTGTGTCTATATCACTTATTCGCTTTTAACGACTTTTAATTTTGACCTCTTATCAGATGATAGGCGCGGTACTAATATTTGTTTACTATAAATTTTATGAAGGTGAAAACAACATGAAAAAAGGAGTTTATCAGCTTACATTACAAACGCTAAGTTTAATAGTTGGATTTATGGCATGGAGTATTATTTCTCCATTGATGCCGTTTATAACTCAAGATATTCAAATTTCGGCTAGCCAAGTATCTGTGATTTTAGCTATTCCGGTCATTTTAGGATCAGTTTTGCGTGTACCATTTGGTTATCTTACAAATATAATTGGTGCTAAATGGGTATTTTTTAGCAGTTTTATTATTTTGCTATTTCCTATATTCTTTTTGGGACAAGCACAAAGTACGACAATGCTTATGGTATGTGGCTTCTTCTTAGGAGTAGGTGGTGCAATCTTTTCAGTAGGTGTAACGGCTTTACCAAAATATTTCTCTAAAGATAAAGTAGGACTAGCTAACGGTATATACGGAATGGGAAATATAGGAACAGCGATCTCATCTTTTTGTGCACCTGTTCTTGCTGGTTTAATAGGTTGGCAAAGTACAGTAAGAAGTTACTTAATTATTATTGGTTTATTTGCAGTATTAATGTTCTTATTGGGAGATAATAAAGAGACGAAAGTTAAAGTACCTTTAATGTCACAAGTGAAAGTGTTATCGAAAAATTATAAATTATATTATTTAAGTTTGTGGTATTTTATTACGTTTGGTGCTTTTGTTGCATTTGGTCTATTTTTACCGAATTATTTAGTTCATCATTTTGAAATTGATAAAGTAGATGCGGGTATTCGTTCAGGAGTATTTATTGCACTTGCAACGTTCTTAAGACCACTTGGTGGAGTGTTAGGGGATAAATTTAATGCAGTAAAAATGCTTATCATAGACTTTATGTTCCTGATTATAGGAGGCATGATTTTAAGTTTATTTGATGGTATGATTCACTTCACAATTGGTTGCTTAGCGATAAGTATTTGTGCGGGTATTGGTAATGGTCTTGTCTTTAAATTAGTTCCCTCATATTTTTCAAAAGAAGCTGGCTCAGCTAATGGTATCGTGTCAATGATGGGAGGACTAGGTGGTTTCTTCCCACCTTTAGTCATCACGTTTGTGACTGGTTTAACAGGATCTAGTCATCTTGCCTTTGGATTACTTGTGTTATTCGCATTGATTGCGTTAATGACAATGATTCATTTATATAAAAAGGAAAACGTCTCTAACATTTCAACGATATACGACAAATAGCTAATATATGACAAATTAATTTTACTATTTGTTTAAAATACGATTGCTTAAGCATATACATTATAACCCTCAATTCTAGATAGAGTTGAGGGTTAAATTTTATTTATTGAATTGCAATCGTTGTAGCTTTCTCGTCTTCATCGATGACTTTAGGCAATGTAACGTATAAAACGCCCTCTGCATGGTTAGCGGTAATCGCTTCTTTATTAATGTCATCGAACTTAAAATGTCTTTCTAATTCACCAGTTGAACGTTCGTTTAACTGTATTTTTTGGCTTTCATTTTTAAGCTTTTTATTGGCTTTAATCAATAATATATTTTGTTCAAATTTGAGTGAAATATCTTCCTTACTTACGCCAGGTAATTCTGCCTCTACGATATATGCCTCGTCTGTGTCATAAATATTTGTAGGGAAGGCGCTTGATGAAAATTGATTAAAGACTTGTTTGCCTATGTCTTTAAACAATTCGCTAGGATCATTTTTGAAAAAATTATTATTAAAGAACTCATTACTATTCATTATACTCCACCCCTTAAAAAGTGTTAGATAATCAATTGACGATAGGACACCTAAATTTCAACTTCATTATATAAATTGAGTTGAAATAGGTAAAGCAAGAACACTTTTAAAAAAGAGGTATTTATATAAGTTTAGTAGGGATTATGAGTAAAAAAATATTTGGTTCGTACGAGAGAATAAGACAAAAGCTTACTATACATACTGTTGTTATTAAGTTGTGCCGTTTATGCCGAAGTTGAATGTGTCAAAGATTTTCAAAAAGTCTACTTTTGTCTCTTCTCTGCTAGTATTACTTTTCTAGATTTTTATCAAAATTTTTAGAAACAAAATTTTGTAAGTTCGCAATTAACTCTTTAGCTTCATCTTGATTGATATTAAATTCACTATAAACTTTCATCGAGATATCTGATAAAGTCTTTTTTATTTCTTTACCTCGTTCTGTTAGTGAAATTTGAAGATTACGTTCATCCTTTTCTTCACGGCTTCGAACGACATAGTTTTTCTTTTCAAGCTTTTTCAGTAAGGGGGTCAGTGTTCCCGAGTCTAGAAATACTCGTTCACCAAGTTTTTTAATATTAAGTTTCTCATCATCTTCGATCGCCATTAGTACTATGTAACCTGTGTAGGTAAGTTCATACTCTTTAAGGTAATTCGTGTACTTCTTAATGATTTCTTTGGACGAAACATAAAATAAAAAACATAATTGTTTACTTAAATAACTATTCTCTACATACATTAAATCACTCCTTGTTAAAGTAACAATATTATGAAGTGTATGACTTGTCAAGTGCTGATTTCATCACTATAATCAAATTGTTTTAAATTAAATTTAGGGTGCAATTGAATCAAATTTATTTGATTGTAAAACTCAAACGAATATAGAAAAAGGGGAATTGAGATATGAGCAGAATAAATGATTTTAATGAAATACTTAATGAAAGAAAATCGGTAAAGGTATTTGACAGTGACTATAAAATTCCACATGAAGAAATGGATGAAATCATAACTAAAGCTACAAAGGCACCTTCTTCAGTTAATATGCAACCATGGAGAATTGTCGTTGTTGATAGCGATGAAGGTAAAGCTAAACTTAAAGATGCATTTGGATTTAATTCAAGACAACTGACGACATCATCAGCAATGATTATTATATTTGGTGATTTGCAAAATTATGAAAAAGCGGAACAAATTTATAGTGATGCTGTAGACCAACAACACATGACTGAAGAAATCAAAACGCAAATGTTAGAATGGATTCTTCCTTATTACAAAGGACTTTCAAAAGAAGGTATGAAAGATATTGTAAATATCGATAGTAGTTTAATGGCAATGCAATTCATGCTCACAGCTAAAGCTTATGGATATGATACAAATCCAATTGGTGGTTTTGATAAAGAAAATATTGCTGAAATTATCGGTTACGACTCAGAAAGATATATACCTGTGTTAGCAATTGCTATTGGTAAAAAAGCTCAAGAAGCACATAGCTCTGTTAGATTACCTGTTCATGAAATTAGAGAATATTTATAATATGAGTTTGCTATTGATGAATTAAGATGAGAACATTTTGTTACAATATGAATGAATCTCTTTAACAACAATCATAATTAGTTCATACTTAACAAGATAAGTATAAAAGGAGTTTCTATCATGAGTAGAAAACAGGTTATTTTTAGAATTATAATTATATTAATCATTTCTCTTATTTTAGCTGTTGTATTTTTCTTTGGGCTAAAAACTTATCAAGGTCATAAAAATATTGAACTTATGGATAGCTATATTAAAGAACACCATCTTCAAGATAAAATCAAAAAGCAAGAGACTTTATATAGTGCGAAAAAAGGTATGTATTATAAACAAATTGTTTATAAAGACGAACCCAATGTGACTTATGTACTTCAACCGATAAGTACGAATAAAGGTATTTTCTCTGAAGGTTTTGATAGTGAAACTAAGAAAAGTATCAAAAAAGCTAAACACAGTGATTTCGATAAAAATTATAAACCCTCTAAATAAGTAGATTTTATGACACACGATTTCAAATAAACGTTGGAATCGTGTGTTTTTTACAATATTTATTGTTTTTTCATGCGGAACCTTAAAACTTTTATTCATTATCCAAGTTAAAATTTATGTAGATATTTTAATTTTATCTGATATAATTAGGTGATGTCAGATGAAGGGGAGTTTGCATTATGGCTCTATTCAAGAGAAAAATAAGTTTACCAACGCAAGTTATTATTGCATTGGTACTAGGTGTCATCGCGGGGCTTTTATTATTTGGACAAGATAATGTAGCAAATTACATTAAGCCATTTGGTGACATTTTCTTAAATTTAATTAAAATGATTATTATCCCGATTGTATTCTGTGCATTAGCCTTATCTATTTCGAATTTAGGGGATTCAAAAAAGGTAGGAAGCTATGGATGGAAGGCAATCCTTTACTTTGAAATTATAACAACAGTCGCTATAGGGTTAGGGATTATCATAGGTAACTTGTTCAAACCAGGTTCAGGTTTAGATCCTGATAAATTACCTAAAGGCGATATTTCTAAATATCAATCTTCAGCACAATCAGCTGAACAAGCTACAACATACGGTAATCATTTAATTGATACTATCGTAAATATTGTGCCTACTAATTTATTTGAATCTTTAGCAAAAGGTGATTTATTACCAATCATCTTCTTCGCTGTTTTCTTCGGCTTAGGGTTAGCTGCTATTGGTGAAAAGGCAGAACCTGTTAAAGGTTTCTTAAATGGTACATTAGAAGCAGTATTTTGGATGATTAATAAAATTTTAAAACTCGCTCCTATTGGAGTATTTGCATTTATATGTACTACTGTTATGACATTTGGCGCATCAGCTTTAATTCCGTTGTTAAAATTATTAGTTGTTGTTGTTTTTGCAATGATCTTCTTTGTGGTAGTTGTATTAGGCATCGTTGCAAGAATGGTTGGAGTAAGTATCTTCTCAATCATGAAGATTTTAAAAAGCGAGTTGTTGCTTGCATTTTCAACTTCAAGTTCAGAAGCAGTACTACCAGTTATTATGAAGAAAATGGAAAAATTTGGTGCACCAAAAGATGTGACATCATTTGTTATTCCGATTGGTTATTCATTTAACTTAGACGGTTCAGCATTATATCAATCTATCGCAGCATTATTTGTGGCTCAAATGTTTGATATTCATTTATCATTAACACAACAAATCGTGTTGATGGCTACTTTAATGATCGCTTCAAAAGGTATGGCTGGCGTGCCTGGTGTATCTATTGTAGTTTTATTAACAACACTAGGTTCTATGCATTTACCAGCACAAGGTCTCGCATTAATTATCGGAATTGACCGTTTATTAGATATGGTTCGTACATGTGTTAACGTGATGGGTAACGCATTATCAACTATTGTTATTTCTAAATGGGAAAATGTTTACGATAAAGAAAAAGGCCAAGAGTACCTTAAAACACTATAAAAATTTATATCTGACATTTTTAGCGAATCTTAAAACTTTAGTTTTTAGATTCGCTTATGCATTTGTCCAAAGACAAATGTAAACATATGGAAACTTTAGATTCGCTAAAAAAAGACCTTGAAATGAAACAGATTCTTTCATTTCAAGGTCTTTTTTATCATATAGGTATGGCCGTATTACATGCCGTGGTGCATACCTTTCATATCATGTATTTTAGACATTAATCCATGTGGAACATCATCATGATCTACTTTTTTAACTTTAGTAATTTTACCTGATTTTTCATCTTTGAAAATCATGACAAAATCTTCTTTTTTCACTGAAACGTTAGCATTTGATGGTAACTTAACATTTTTCTCTATTTTTTCATCTTTTTCGCTAATCATTTTGTCTATTGTAGTACTATTTTTCATAATACCGTAATACGTATCTTTTTTACCTCCAGTCATCATCATAATGACAAGTACAATACATACAATCAACATGATTGCGATAAGTCCGAAACCTAAGGCTTTCTTATTTTTCATAGCTGTATAAAACTCCTTTATCTATATTACTTCATTTATACAAAACTTCTAATCACTTTGCAATTGTATTTAAAACATTTTTAAAATTAAAAACGTTAAAAATTCATAGAATGATAACATTTTGATAATCAAAAAGCCCTCTGCCATCAATTTCATGACAAAGGGTTCGAATAAACAGTTAAACTTCTATTGTAATAGGTGTATCTAAATCATCATCATTCATTAATTTAATTGATGTAGGTTGTACTTTTAATACACATAATTCCGAATCTTGTTTTGAATCGAAGAACGTCTTATCTTGAGTTTCCCATAACCAATCAATCACTTTTTGATCTTTAACAACCTCAATTTGAGCATCAATTTCTACAAAACTATTATTTGTAGTCTCGTTATAACCTAATAAGATATAGGCATAAGGGTTATCTTCAATTTCTTCCACTTTTACTGAATTAATGTTTGTTTTAGTATATAAAGTTAAATCATCATTGTAAAAAACCATATATCTACTATTAGGTTTATTATTATATGCAGTTGATAATACACCGACTTTTGAATTGTCTAATACTTTTTCTATTGCTTGAGTTGCTTGTTGTTTATCCACACTCATCATCTCCTTATTCATTCATATATCCAATCGGAGACGATATTAAACCAAAGCTTTATTGACTTTTATAACGGTTTAATGCAGATATATTTCACCTCATCATGTTTCAGTGTAAGTTGAAATGGTTTGTGATTTTCCTCTTGGACAGCCAATTCTGTTTTAGGATGATTACATTTATCTAATTCTTCAAGAATACTTCGTTCAATGTATAATAACTCTTTACTTTTCGGTAGTAAGTTCTGAATTGAACCATGTTCATTGTTTAAAGTATTAATAATGATGAGAGAATTTACATTTAATTGATTTTTGAAAATGAATTTCTGCTTACTATCAGATAAGTAACGGTCATTAATTTTATTAAATAATAGAAAATGATAATTTCCGCCTTTACGACTCATCAAATAGTTGTTTCCAACTTCCAATGGTTCATCTACAAATGAAGCAACCATTTTGTAGATATGCATTAAAGGTAGCGGGCTACCATAGCTATTGAATAAAGAAATATATTGTGAATCGTCATCAATAAGTTGATAGCTAATTCCACCACCGTATCTCATTAAAGCGATTAAATGACATACTAAATCTGATAATTGCAGAGGGTTAGCGCCATTATTCGTATATTTAAAGCATTTTAATGATAGATTGTTATAGACAAATCTTGTGGAAGAGATTCCAGAATCTAACATAAACTGTTTATAATTTTCAAAATGTGTAGATGAGTGATGATATGTTTTGCGTTTATTTAATAATAAATTTTTAGTTTCAAGATTTTCGATATCAATAAAATAATAGTCGAAATTTAAACGTTTCATGATGTCGTAGGTATGATCAATCGACGCAGATTCACGAAGTAGGCCTTCCACAGTCATGCCATATCGGATTTCTCTATTTTTATTTTTAATTTTCAAATGACATAGATGAATTTCGTGCACTGACATGCTCTCTGAATCGAAGACAAGCATGAGTTTAACTAACTTTTTATTAGTTTTGTAATCTTGGTTACTTTGTAAAAATGACAATATCACTTGATTAATAGCTTCAAATTGTTGTGTAGTTTTTATTTTCATGGCTAGGCCGATATCTTTTTCGAATAACTTTTCAAAGCAACGATTTAATAAATTGAAATTGATATGACTCACGACAATGTCACTAATGTCTTGAATGAATACGACTGGTTGAGGTAAGTATGAAAAATCGATGTCATAATACTCATTGAATACGAACTGAAATAACTCATTAAAGTTTTCGAAACGAATAAACGCCTTAGAACTTTTGGTACGATCTTTAGGATTAAAATGGTCAATATCTTTTTCAGTAATTTCAGTAGCGAGTTGGTCATTAAATTCAAATTGGTTAATTAAATCTTTAAATTCTGAGTAACTTTCATTACTAAATTGAATCGTAGGGTTTAATTCAATTTTAGAAATATAAGATCGGAATTGCTTAGGACTAAATCCTAAATAATTTTTAAATTGATTTGTAAAATTTGTGTGACTGCTAAAGCCAGAATGTTCAGATATCGCATTGATAGAGTCATCAGTAGATAATAGTAATTTAATTGCATGTATCACTTTTAAACTTGTGAAGTAGTCTTTAAAGTTCATATTTAAATATCTTACGAATAAGTTTGAACAATATGATTCTGAAATATTGCAGTGCTGTGCCACTTGCCGTAGTGATAACATTTCTGAAACTTTGGTATGGATATAAGTTAAACCTTCGACAAATATAGGATGGTTGATAGCAACTTTAGGAATATATTTTCCTTTGTACCTAATTACTGACTCTTTATATAAAGTTTGTATAATTTTTGAGATTGCTTGATTATCTTGTTCCTCATTATTCATAAATCGATGGATAGATTGTAAAATAATATTTTTAACGAAACCACTTGATTGCAATAAATGTCTGTCAAAATAACATTTAAAGAATTGATTATCTTCATTATAAAAATAAAAAACAGGTATAGAGAGCGTAACTAAATTCGAGGATTGATTAACGTAATAAATATCTGTTTGATTAATAATAGCGATATGGTTGTCTAAATCCTTCGTTTCTCCATTGATTGTAATCTTAAGATCATTTGTTAATGAAAACATGAGAATGATTCGATTAATATTGCGAGTAGGGGGCGAATGATGATGTTTATATATATTTAAAAGACAAGTCATGATTTAGAAATAGGCTCCTTATTGAATATTAAATGTTATTATAATGTATTCTTGTAGAAATGGTAATAGTGAAAAATAAAATTTTTTGTTCGTGATGTTAAGCAACCCATTCAAAATTATAAGTAGTGTACAATACAAATAATTATTTAGGAATATAGAGTTCTTATTTTGGAAATTTTAGATAGAGTGCAAATGAATTTTTTGGTACATAATAAATATAGATTTCGACACAATGTAAATTCAAAAAAGAAGTTGATGTAAAGTCTTAGACGATTTACGATTAATTTTAAATTGAATTAATTTTTGGAGAGAAATCACAGCAATTAAATGTACGATGTTTGTTTATTACATCTAGAATCGACAACAGAAAAAAAGAAACATCAAAAACAACACATATTTTTCTACCTTTAATTGTTTAACTATACCAATAGAATAAACAACAAGAAGAATTCAGTTATACTTAATAATTTTCTCGAAACTTATTCATCAATCATCTTAGAAATAGGCATCTAGAAAGTAATGGCACCATGGAATGAGAAAATGTTCAAACAACTAAGAATCAATTACATCATGAGACGAACATTCTTTCTTTAACAACCAGAATCAACATCAAGACAAACTAATGTAAAGACAAATTATTAAAATGTATAAAACAACTTTAATTAAACAACTAGAATCTACATCTATGAACATTTAAAGTATAATCGATCAACAACAATTGTTTTAGTAGCAACAATTAGAAAATTTTTAGTTAAATTACTCTCCCCCGAAGTACGATTAATTTAAAAGAAAAACAATTCTTGTGGTGCCATGATAAGTTTTATAACTTATTAAATATCAGCTTAATGTTTTAGTTATTAGAACCCATTAACAATAAGACGAGTCAGTACATCAAAGTTATTATCATCAAGTCTTATATCAAAAATATGGGGCACATCTTAGAAATCCAAATCTTTTTTCAGAATCAAATAGCACGTACATAATTGCAGTAAAGGCTAGGGTATAATTATATCCTGGCCTTATTTTAATTGTTTCAATACAGTACTATTTTGAAGATAACGCACTTCATATTTGTCTGCGAGTTCTTTCAAATAATTAAGAAGTGTTAATTGATTGAGCTGATTATCATTAAATTTATTTTTTAATAATAATGCTTTGTGTTGTTCTTCATCTGTTGCTACTTTTTTGAAATATCCCCACATATGATCATACGCTTTAATAAAAGAGCCTTTAGTTGGTGTGATTGCTAATGCATTTGTAATTTCATTTTGGACCTCTTTTAGGGAGGGGTCACCTTTTAACATATCTCTAATATTGTCATATGCATGTTGATGATGTAATAAAACATGATATTTTTCTTCACGCCATAGTTTCTCAATTTTTCCTCGTTCTTTCATGATTCACTCACCTCAATTCATATATTTAACAATACCCTTACACATGATTTTAAAATTACGTGAATATTGAAACACCATTTAATGCGTATTATGGGTATGTAGTCAGATATATTAGAACCTTTGATTTTAGACAGTTTAGCATGTTGTTTGTTAATAGAGTTAAACAATATAAAAATGCCTCAAAAAGATTGTAACTTACAGTCTTTTTGAGGCATTCGTGTTTTAAATGATTCATATATTTAATCTATAATTTCTGTTTGCGCCATAAGAAAATACTTACAATTGCAACAAGTATAAGAGAAATACCTACTACAATAACCCATGAAGCATAACTATGCGCATCGATTGGCAATGGTACGTTCATACCAAAGAAACTAAACACTAATGTTGGAAGTGTGAGAAGTACTGTGAACAACGTTAATGTCTTCATTATCGTATTCATATCATTAGAGAGTAATGAAGCATACGAGGTTGTGATACTCTCAAGGATACGTTGATGTAACTCGGTTGTTTCAATCGCTTGATTGTTCTCGATTACTAAATCTTCTAGTAATTCTTCGTCTTCTTCAAAACGCTTAATTGCAGGTAAGCGGAATAACTTTTTAATAATGGTATCATTACCTTTTAAAGCTGCTAAGAAGTAAACTAAACTTTTTTCAACTTCCATTAATTTAAATAGTTGTTTATTTGTAATATTATTTTTCAAATCTTTTTCAATACGGATTCTCGATTTATTGAGTAAACGTAAATTCCTATTATAGTGATTCGCAATCGTTAATAAAATTTCAAGTGCAAAACGACTATGAAAATTTAAATGAATGTCATCTTGTCGTGCGAAATTCTCTAGGAATTCATTTTCAGCGTCACAAACAGTCATGATCATACCATTACCAATAATGATACCAAGAGGGATTGTGACAAATGACAACACACGTCGGTTGGTTGAATTGACAATAGGTAAGTCGATGATGATAAGTGAATAACCTGTATCTTCATCGTATTCAATACGTGCGCTTTCTTCAGAATCTAAGGGGTCACGAATGAAGTCTTCAGGAATATTGTAAAACTCCATTAAATTTTCGATTTCTTCACGTTCAGGTTCAACGACGTTAATCCATGACGCGCTATGATCCACTGTAGTTTCTATGATTTCATTTGAATTGCTACTTGCATGTTTATAAGCAGTAATCATAACTATTATTCCTTTCAAAATCTTTTATATTCTATACTTGATTAACAGTTAGATTCTTAAGCGTCTAATTTAAGCATTGTTCTTTTGATATTTATATTCAGCCATGATACGTAATGGTCCATTAAAAACAATTTTATAGATATGATGAGTGAGTTCTTCAACTGAAATACGATGAGGATCTAAAACCCAATATTTAATTGTATTAATTGTAGCTCCAGCGACATAACTATGAAAATACATTTCCGGTATACCATCGATTTCATGATTGATACTCATATATCTATTCATATTTTCTTTCATCAGTTCACTTATTTTTTCTTCAAGTTTACTTGTACGTTCTAACTGTAAGATTGTATGATAAAACTCCAAATTATCATCAATATGTTGAAGGATTTTTGTCAGTACATTTTCAATAAAGAGTTGAGAAATCTCTTCAACAGTTTCTCCGTTTATATGGTTGAAATGTGTAAGATGAGAAAGCTCTGAAATACATTCATCTTCCATGTCAGTTAGCAACATATATTTATCTTCATAATGTAAATAAAACGTCCCTCTATTCACGTCAGCTTCAGATGTAATATCTCTAATGGTAATCTTATCTAGATCTTTGTTCTGTAATAATGTTGTAAATGCCTTCTTAATGGAAGATTTTGTCTTTCTAATGCGCCTATCTTCTTTCAATTATATATAACCTCCCGTAAAATAATAGACAATTTACAACAATGTGTTCAATAACAGACGTATCTCTATAAATTGATGATTGTTAAATTGTTCTTACCTATTATAATAGACAACGTGAAAATTATTCAACACATTGTTCAATAAAAATAGGGAGGTCATTTCATGAATATATTTAAAAGTAAATTATTATGGTTCGCGCCTATTGCTGCGATAGTAATCTTAGTTATTTTTTCTTTAGCATTTTATCCGGCATTTAATCCTAAACCTAAAGATTTACCAATTGCCATCGTGAATAATGACGAAGGTACAACAATTCAAAGTAATAAAGTAGATATCGGTAAAAAAATTGAAGATAAATTATTAGATAGTGATTCAGATAAAATCAAATGGGTCAAAGTTGATAAAGAATCTGATTTGCAAAAAGGTTTCGATAATGAGAAATACTACGGAGCAATTGTCTTTGAAAAAGACTTTTCAAAAAATGCGATGAGTAAAACTCAAAAAGTTGTCATGGATAGTAAAAAAGCAGAAATGAAAGAGAAAGTTGAATCTGGTGAAATTCCAGCACAACAAGCTCAAAAAATGAAACAAAAAATGGGTAATCAAAGTGTTGATGTGAAACAAGCAAATCTTAAAACGATTGTCAGTCAAGGTTCTAACTTACAAGCATCAAATATTGTGACTAACGTTTTATCTGGCATCGGTGAAAACTTAAATAAACAAATTACAAAACAAAGTTTAGCTACACTCCAAAAGCAAAATGTAGATGTAAGTCCTAAAGACATTCAAGGTATTACTAATCCAGTTAAAGTAGATAATCAAAAAGTCAATAAAGTTAAAGACCATCAAGGTGGCGGTAATGCACCATTCTTAATGTTCATGCCAGTGTGGATGGGCTCAATGATTACTTCAGTTCTATTATTCTTTGCATTTAGAACAAGTAATAACTTTGCAATTCAACATAGAATTATCGCTTCAGTAGGACAAATGGTTACTACTGTTATAGCTGCATTCTTAGGAAGTTTCGCTTATATTTACTTTATGAAAGGTGTCTTAGGATTCCACTTCGATCATCCTAATAGAGTGGCGTTGTTTATCGCTCTAGCAATTATGGGATTCGTTGGACTTATTTTAGGAATTATGGTTTGGTTAGGAATGAAATCATTACCTATCTTTATCTTGCTCATGTTCTTCAGTATGCAAATGGTTACATTACCAAAACAAATGCTCCCTGGAGGCTATCAAAAATGGGCATACGGTTGGAATCCATTTACTCATTACACTACAAGCTTAAAAGAACTTATATATATGAATAAAGCCATAGAATTAAACGGAACAATGTGGATGTTTATCGGCTTTATGATTTTCGGTATCGTTTCAAGTTTAGTTGCTGCCATTGTTAGAAAACACAGCACTAAACGTACTGAAGTACCATCATAATATGACCAATACAACGTTAGCTTAATAATAGCTAGCGTTGTTTTTTATTTTAAAAAATAAATTCATTGAGCATATATATGATATTTGGCGAACTAAAAGAAATATAAATGAACAAAAGTAAGCGTTTGCACTATGAAAACGAACATAAATAAGCTAAAATGTTGTTATACATAAAGACAAGGAGATGGAGAATGATGTCAGTATTAGATCAATTTAAACTAGATCACAAAGTCGCAATTGTGACAGGAGGTGCATCTGGTTTAGGCAAAGCAATGGGGAAAGCTTTAGCAGAAGCGGGAGCAAATTTAGTGATCGCTGATATGAATCTAGAGGTAGGTCAAAAAACTGCTAAAGAATTTGAAGAAGCAACAGGTAATAAAGCAATTGCTTGTGAGGTAGATGTTACAAATTTAGAACAAGTCAATGCAATGGTCAAAGAAACGATGGATACTTTCGGTCACATAGATATCTTATTCAATAATGCTGGTATTAATGAGCATGTGAAATTTGAAGATATGCCTTATGATAGATGGGAGAAAACGATGGACGTGAATTTAAATAGTATGGTGCTTGTAACGAATGCGGTAGGTGAAGTATTCCGCAAGCAACAATATGGTGTGATTGTAAATACATCTTCCATGTCTGGCGTAATTGTTAATTCACCTCAACCACAAGCTGCATACAATACATCTAAAGCAGCTGTTATTATGCTTACGAAAAGTCTAGCGAATGAATGGGCTGAACATAATATTCGAGTCAATACGATTGCACCAGGTTATATGAAAACAGAACTCACTAAAGACTACTTTGCAAAAGGTGGCGACATGATAGATACGTGGATGAATATGACGCCAATGAAACGACCTGGCGTTCCAGAAGAATTACAAGGCGCAGCATTATATTTAGCATCCGATGCCTCATCATTTGTAACAGGTTCTGTTATTACAGTTGACGGCGGATACACAGCACTTTGATTGAGTTGAAAAAAGTTCATAAATAGGAAAAGGTTTGGGTGTAATAGCCCAAACTTTTTATGTGGACAAAGTAAAGAGCAATACGCACTAATTTATCAGAAAATTAGAACTTTAATATATCGGATTGACGTTTTCGATATACGTGCTATTATATTACTTAGATATCTAACTAAATGAGGTGGAACAATGAATTTAACATTTCAATATTTGATTCGTAGTCTTGCACATCAAATGAAGAATTACGCAGATAAAAGGTTAGATGACTTTGGTATTACTCAAGAACAAAGCCATACACTCGGTTACATTTATCGACATCAAGAAGAGGGAATGACCCAAAAAACATTATTAGAAGCCTTTGATCGAAAAGGATCTACAGTAAGTAGTACTTTGAAAATTCTTGAGAGCAAAGGACTTATATACCGTAAAGTCAACCCAAAAGATACCAGAAGCAAACTTTTGAAACTCACTGATGAAGGTATTACACTGGTTGAATCATTTATTAAAATCTTTGATGAGATTGAAGAAAATATGTTAAAAGATTTCACCGACAATGACAAAGAAAAGTTAAGAGAATATTTTGATAGAATGATGAACAATTTAAAATAAATGCAGGATTAGAACTATAGTGTTGAAATCATCTGTACTTTAGTATGTGGCACAAACGTTCTAATCTTAAATTTTGAATATATAGTTAGATATCTAATTATTAGGTATCTAAACAAAAAGAAAAGGGAGTTTATGAAATGAAAGACGAACAACTATATTATTTTGAGAAATCTCCAATTTTTAAAGCAATGATGCACTTCTCAATTCCAATGATGATTGGGTCATTACTTAGTGTTATTTATGGTATTTTAAATGTATATTTCATAGGATTTTTAGATAATAGCCATATGATTTCGGCAATTTCACTTACTTTACCTATTTTTGCTGTGTTAATGGGATTTGGTAATCTTTTTGGCGTCGGGGGAGGTACATTTATCTCTCGTTTACTTGGCGCAAAAGATTATAGTAAAGGTAAACATGTAGGAAGCTTCTCAACATATGCAGGTTTTATTCTAGGTATTATCATTGCAATGATAGCTTTACCTTTTACAGATCAAATCGCACATATTTTAGGTGCTAGCGGTGAAACATTAACGTATACTAGTAACTTCTTAAAAGTGATGTTTTTAAGCTCACCCTTCGTCATTGTATTCTTTATTTTAGAACAATTTGCACGTGCTGTGGGTAAACCTATTATTTCAATGATTGGTATGTTATCTAGTGTAGTTTTAAATATGATTTTAGATCCTATCTTCATTTTTGGTTTAGATTTAAATGTCGTTGGTGCAGCATTAGGAACAGCAATTTCTAATGTAGTTGCCGCACTCTTTTTTGTGATTTACTTTTCAAAAAATAATGAATCTATATCACTTCGACTAAAAGATGCAACACCTACATCTGAGATGTTAGCTGAAATCTTTAAAATAGGTATTCCAGCATTCTTGATGGTCGTATTGATGGGCGTGACTGGATTAGTATTAAACCTATTCTTAGCGAAATATGGAAACTATGCGATTGCAAGTTATGGAATACAGTTTCGACTTGTTCAATTTCCTGAGTTAATTATTATGGGATTGAGTGAAGGCGTAATTCCACTTATTGCATATAATTTCGTATCGAACAAAGATAGAATGAAAGATACAATTAAAGCGGTTATTATCTCTATTGCGGTCATTTTTGTGATAAGTATGAGTGTTGTATTACTATTCGGTCATCAAATTATACAATTATTTAGTACAGATGTTCACATCGTTCATCTTGCGACCTTCATGTTAAAAGTCACTATGACATCATTACTTCTTAATGGCATTGGCTTTTTATTCACTGGTATGTTACAAGCTACAGGTCAAGGACGAGGTGCCACAATCATGGCGATACTACAAGGAACTGTAATCATTCCAGTACTATTTGTAATGGACCATCTTTTCGGATTAACTGGTGTGGTATGGTCATTATTAATTGCTGAAACACTTTGTGCTTTAGCAGCTATGCTCATCGTTTATTTATTACGTAATCAATTAGCTGTTGATAGAGACGAATTACTTGCAGAAGCATAATTCAAATTAATCTATAGGCAAGTTTAGAAACAGTATTAATGAAGGTTTCTGACTTGCCTTCTTTTTTGTCTAAATAGTGAAAAATTAGAATTGTTATTGTTAAGTGAAAATGTAAGCTATATCATTGAAAACAGGGCAAAATTTATAAGGACATATAAGAGGAGGTTTCAATGTTACTACGTAATAAGATGTCTAAGTACATCATTGCATTGGTAATTATATTTTTCATGACATTGGTTCCAGCCTTTGAACATCAAGCTTCTGCACATGCAACTTTAGAAAAGACTACACCTCAAGAAAAGGGTGTTGTTAAAGAAAAGCCAGAAGAAATTCAATTGGAATATAACGAACCTGTGAATGCAAAATATTCAAATATAACATTATATAATGATAAAGGTAAGAAAATCAGTGAAGTCAAGCCGACGACCTCAGGATGGTCTAAAACTTTAGAGTTCCCTGGTGATCAAATTGCTAAAGGCACAAATACGGTTGAATGGCATGCAATTTCTGCTGATGGCCACGAGGTCAGTAATAAATTTGAATTCTCTGTTGGAAAAGTGACTGCCAAAAATGTAGACACTTCAGATGCTTTTTATGCGCAACCAAGTTTTTGGTTCGGTGTCTTTAGATATCTGACAGAGGGCGCGACAATTATTTTAGTTGGCTTGTTCTGGGTAAATGGTATTGCCAAACGACGAGGTTTACGACAATTTAATGTCTTACCTAAACAAGTAGGCGTTACTTGGATAATGGCAATGACATTACTCATGTCGATGATTGTTTACATGATGACACTCACGTCAGATGTGTTAAATGATATTTTAACGTTAAAAGCAGATGTCATTATGCAATTTCCATATATTATTAGTTCAATTGCTCTAATCGTGTTATTTATATTGATGACACTTAAAGATATGGAAAAAGTATGGTACTGGTTGGTATCATTTGCGATGATATTAGCAATAGCGATGTCAGGACATGCTTGGTCACAACATATACCTTTATGGTCTATCATCATAAGAACGTTACATTTAGCAGGTATGACATTATGGCTAGGTGCCTTAATTTATCTCATCTGTTATGCCAAAACTGAACGCCGAAATCAATTAACTAATGTGAGACAGATGTTGTTAAGAACAAATATCACAGCTGTAGCTATATTAATTATTTCTGGTGTGTTGATGGCGATAGATGAAACAAACATACTGACAATTTGGAGTCATATACAAGCTTGGACAATATTTATGATCCTCAAAGTGATTGGTACTTTAATCATGATGATTTTAGGTTTCTATCAGACAACCAAAGCTTTAGGTAAAAGAAATAAAGTAAATCAACCGACATTATATATAGAACTTATTATCGGTATAGCATTAATCTTTGCTGGCGTGATGATGAGTCAAATTAATATTCCAGGTTAAGGAGGACAATGATGTTACGAAAATTAATATCTATGACAGTGATTTTATTCTTTGCAATAGGGTGCATTAAATACGCTGACGCCCATGTCACGCTAAATCCTAATCAAAGTGAACCAGGATCTTATGATAAATACGATGTGCGTGTGCCTGTCGAACAAGATGATAATACTGTAAAAGTTGAATTAAAAGTACCTAAAGGTGTAAATGTTGCAAATGTTGCACCAGTACAGGGATTCAAACATCATTTCGAGAAAGATAAAAAAGGCAATATCAATAAAATTACTTGGACAGCAACAGGGAAAGGTATTGGACCTAATGAATTTATCGAATTCCCAATCGTTGCAGCTAATCCAGAAGATGAAGGTACATTTAAATGGAAGGCATATCAAACATATGACAATGGTGATGTTGTAAAATGGACTGGTAAAGAGGACAGCGAACATCCAGCACCAACAACTACAGTGAAAAAAGGTGCGAGTGCAAATGATAGTAAAGCTGATGAATCAGCATCCACTGGTGGTGGATCTATCGCTCTATGGATAGTATCTATATTTGCAATTATTATTTCATTAGTTGCTTTATTCAAACATGCACGTAATAAAAAATAAGTATTAGCTAAAAATTCCTGAGGGGATCTCAGTAATCCTTTTCAGGGATTTTTATTATTACTACAACGATTCTTCGTGATTTTGTCACTTTAATATTTAACAATATGTTCTATAATATAATCGTGAGGGAGGACTCATCATGCGTAGATTACTATATTCTTTTCTTTTTTATATGATTATAGGATTACTAAGTGGTTTTTATTATAGAGAATTAACGAAAGCGCATCATTTTACGGGCGATACACAATTAGCGCTTGTGCATACTCATACACTCATATTGGGAATGTTTATGTTCTTACTATTATTACCACTTGAAAAGGTATTTAAATTAAGTAGTTATTATTTATTTAATTGGTTCTTCATCGTTTATCATTTAGGTGTCATTGTGACAATTGGAATGATGACAGTTAAAGGCACACTACAAGTTGTTGGTGCTAAATACTCTCCAGAAGCATTAGCAGGCTTTGCAGGTATAGGACACACTGGAATGCTTGCAGGACTGTTATTACTCTTCTTTTTACTCAGACAAGCCATCATTACAGAACCCAGAGATTAACGTAAGGAAAATTGAAGTATAAAGAATATTAGAAAATTACTGTCATTCGAGAAGACATATTTTTTTGAAAGAAATACGTAGTATTGAGTGCGACACGCCTGCAGGAATAGCATGAGTC
>NZ_KV827773.1:363021-437216 GCF_001836225.1 Staphylococcus sp. HMSC036D05
CCATGCCCGCGGCAAGGGAGCTAGTCAATAAGAAGTATTGGATTTTAACATTATATTTCGAAGAGTTATCTATAGTCTAAAGAGGCTGAGACATAATTAATTGTCTCAGCTTTCTTTAACATATTGGCAGTAGATGTCTGAATTAAAAGTGCGCTTATATCAAGCTTCTTTCAATCCTAGCCATCCTTGCCGGGGTGGGACAACGAAAATAATTTTGCTAAATTATATTTCTGTCCCACTCCCTTTTTATTTTGCGAGCGTCGTTTTAATATTTTCAATCTTCTATTTCACTATAGTATAATGATTGTGTGTTAAATGATAATTATTATCATTGGGGAATATCTGATGTAATTTACATACATCATAGGAGGAAATCATATGGAAGACGTTACAATTATTGGTGGCGGTCCAGCTGGATTATTTGCAAGTTTCTATTCTGGATTAAGAGGGATGTCAGTTAGAATCATAGACGTGCAAGATAAATTGGGTGGCAAAATGCAAATTTATCCAGAAAAAATTATTTGGGATATCGGTGGCGTGGCACCTAAGCCGTGTTATCAAATTATTGAAGATATGATTCAACAAGGTTTGCATTTTCAACCTAAAGTCAATTTGAATGAACGTGTAACTGATATACGCAAAGTTTCAGAAAGACATTTTGAAATTGAAACAGAAGAGGGACATATTTACGAATCTAAAGCAGTTATTTTCGCCATAGGTGGAGGTATAATCAATCCTAAACCACTTGATATTAAGGGAGCAGAACGATATCAACTCACTAACCTTCATTATGTAGTGCAATCATTTTCAAAATTTAGAGGCAAAAATGTGCTCATTTCAGGAGGCGGCAATACAGCATTAGATTGGGCGAGAGATATTGCTAAAATCGCCAATCGTGTTACAGTCGTTTATCGAAAAGCAGAAACGAGTGGTTATGAAGCGATGAATAGGATTTTGGAAAATCTTGGTGTACAATTATTGCCAAATACTAAAATTAAACAACTCATTGGAGACGACAATGAGACACGCATCCGTCAAGTTCAATTAGAAAATATTGAGACTGGTATAACAGAAACTCAAGACTTTGATGAGGTGATTATTAGTCATGGTTTCGATCATGAGAATACACTTCTCAAAGATTGTACATCTCAATTTGAACTTTATGACGAATATCGTGTTAAAGGATTTGGAAATACCACAACGAGTGTCGAAGGTATATATGCTTGTGGAGATATTGTGCATCATGATGCAAAGGTTCATCTTATTGCAAGTGCGTTTAGTGACGCAGGTAATGCTGCAAATTTAGCCAAAACATATATAAATCCGGAGGCAGCTACTGAAGGCTATGTATCAAGTCATAACGACATTTTTAAAGAATCTAATGAAGATATCGTTAATCAATATCTGTATTGAGTTGAATGAAAGGACGAAATAGAGATGGCATTAGTTAAATTTGAGGCGCCTAAAGTTCAAGACTATTGTGATTTAAGAGTGAACGCAGGTATGAGTCCTAAATCGATTGAAGCGGCTGGAAAGGGGTTACCCAATGCTTGCTTTAACGTCACAATTTATGAGCAAGAAACTTTAATAGGTATGGGACGCGTAATTGGTGATGGCGGTACCGCATTTCAAATTGTAGATATCGCAGTGGATAAAAATCATCAAGGTTTAGGCTATGGTCGTAAAATAATGGAAGAAATTATGACTTACATTGATAGTGTTGCAGAAAAAGGAACGTACGTCAGCTTGATGGCAGATTATCCAGCAGATCAACTTTATGAAAAGTTCGGTTTCAAAAGTACAGAACCCTATTCAAAAGGAATGTACATCAAATATTAAATTGAAAGCGCGCGAGTGGGTATCAGATTCACTCGCGCGCTTTTTCATACATTTTTTATACTTAAGCATTGAAATCAATGACAATACGTCCAGTATTTTCATGATTAATGACTTTTTCAATAGCATCAGGAATGTCCTCGAATGAGATAATATGCTTGATATCATGTAATTGATCAGGTTTTAAATCTCTTGCTAATCGTCTCCATACACGTCTACGTAATTTAATAGGTGTAAATACAGAATCAATACCGATGATACTCACACCTCTTAAAATAAACGGAAAGACAGAACTTTCGAATTCCGTTCCACCAGTCATACCAATGACAGCTACGCTACCATTATTATCTAAGCGTTTAACTATATAAGGTAAGTTCTTACCACCTACTGGGTCAATGGCAGCTTGCCATGTACGAGAAGCAAGTGATTTATCATCATTATCAGGTAAACGGTCAATTACTTCAGTGGCGCCTAATTGTTTTAGTTGGTTATCAACATCTTTACGACCTGTACTTGCGACAACATCGTATCCTAAATTATCTAGCATCAGCATAGCCAATGTACCAACACCACCAGTCGCACCTCTTACAAGCACTTCATTACCTTCAATTGACATGCCTGCTTTTTCTAACTTTTCAATGGCTAAACCAGCAGTATAACCTGCTGTTCCATAAATCATCGCTTCTTCTAAAGTTAAACCTTCAGGCAATTCAATCACCCATTCTGATTTAACACGGGCATATTCACTAAATCCTCCATAATGACTTACTCCTAAATCATAACTTGTGACGATGACTTTATCTCCAACTTCAAAACCAGGTGCATTTGTTTCTTCTATCGTTCCTGCCAAATCGATACCAGGGACCATTGGATACTTTTTCACGATAGCATTATAATCTTGTGCAGCTAACGCATCTTTATAATTGATACCTGAATAATGTACTTTGATAAGGACATCTCCCTCAGGTAAATCATCTTTTGTTAGGGTTTTATATTCTTGTGAGACTTTGCCATTCTCGTCTTGATCAACTATAAAAGCTTTGAATTTTTCAACCATTATCAGTCACTCCTTCAAATGTTTTATATATCAACGTCGCATAGTTAAATGTATTTATTGGTTCTAAATTTACTTAATTATTGTTTACCCAGTAATTTTACTTTTTAAAATGACTATCTTTATAAAGTACCTTTTCTCATTTAAAAATTAAAATGATATTTTGATAAAAAGTTAAAAGAGTTGTTATTGACACAAATAACACCCACGAATATAATTATCATGATAATGATTATCAATTGAGAAGTTTTGCATGAATCTCATTGGGAGATTGAATGTCTTAACAATACATAGTTTAAATTTTTTATGAGGTGAAGTAATGAAGAAATTACCAGTGATTTTATTAGCATCATCATTGTTATTAGCAGCATGTGGAAATAATGACAGCGATAAAAATAGTTCAAGTTCAAATAATAATAGCAGCAACAGTAGTAATAAAAAAGAATTAAACGAAGCAACTAAAAAGTATGAGAAATATACAGATGGTCAACTTGATCAATTCTTAAAAGGAACTCAAAAATTTGTTGATGCGATTCATGATAATGATATGCAAAAAGCGAAAGAATTGTATCCTAAAGTACGTATGTACTATGAACGTTCTGAGCCTGTAGCAGAAGCATTTGGTGATTTAGATCCTAAAATTGATGCTCGTTTAGCTGATATGAAAGAAGAGAAAAAAGCGGATCAATGGACTGGTTATCATAAAATCGAAAAACAATTATATCAAGATAATAAAATTGATAGCACGACTAAAAAAGATGCAGATCAGTTATTAAAAGATGCGAAAGAGTTACATGCGAAAGCAGACACTTTAGATATTACGCCAAAATTAATGTTGCAAGGTTCAGTTGACTTATTAAACGAAGTTTCAACATCTAAGATTACTGGTGAAGAAGAAATCTACTCACACACTGACTTATACGACTTCAAAGCTAATATTGAAGGTGCACAAAAAATTTATGAATTATTCAAACCTACATTAGAGAAGAAAGATAAAAAGTTAAGTGCTGATATTCAAAAGAACTTTGATAAAGTGAATAAACTGTTAGATAAATATAAAGACGGTGACGGTTACAAATCATATAATGAAGTAACTAAGAAGGATAGAAAGGCATTATCTGATGCTGTTAACTCTTTAGGTGAACCGTTAAGTAAGATGGCCGTGGTTACAGAATGAGTAAATTAGATAAAGATCAATCATCGCAAATGTCACGCCGTTCATTTTTAAAAATGTTAGGCATCGGTGGGGCTGGCGTAATGATTGGAGCAAGTGGTGTCGGAAGTATCTTCTCATTTAAATCAATGTTTGATACACCTGAAGATGAAGAGAAGGATGCATATGAGTTCTATGGCAAAGTTCAAGCTGGAATAACTACGCCAACACAGCGGTCTATTAATTTCGTCGCTTTAGATTTGAAGACAAAAGATAAATCTGAAATTAAAGAGATGTTTAAACAGTGGACTAAGATGGCGGCACAAATGACTGATGGTGATGCTGTAGGAAAGGAAAGCAACAATCCTTTACTACCTCCTGTTGATACAGGTGAAGCGATTGGTTTAAGTGCAAGTAAGCTCACACTTACGTTTGGCGTAAGTAAATCATTTCTTAAGAAGATAGGTATGTCAGATAAGATACCTAAAGACTATAAAGATTTACCACACTTCCCAAATGATCAACTTTCTGATGATTATAGTGATGGAGACATTATGATTCAAGCGTGTTCAATGGACGATCAAGTCACATTCCATGCCATTCATAATTTAATACGTCCATTTAGAGATGTTGTACAAGTCAAATGGTCTCAAACAGGTTTCGTTTCAGGCCAACTTCATGAAACGCCACGTAATTTAATGGCATTTAAAGATGGTACAGTTAATCCTCGTCATACTGATGAATATAAAGATTATGTATTTATTAATGATGGATGGGCTAAAAATGGAACATACTGTATTATTCGTCGTATTCAAATCCATATTGAAACTTGGGACCGTACTGCGCTTGAGGAACAAGAAGCTACGTTTGGTCGTAAACGTCAATCTGGAGCGCCGCTTACAGGTAAGAAAGAGTTTGACGAACTCGATTTGAAAGCAAAAGATAGCAGTGGTCAATACGTCATTCCTGAAGATGCACATGCACGCTTAGCGCATGAAGCCAAGACTTCTATTAAACGTCGTGCCTATAACTATGTTGCAGGAACAAATGAGAAGACGGGTGCATTAGAAACTGGATTACTATTTATTTGCTTCCAAAAATCAACACAACAATTTATTGATATTCAAAATCATTTAGGTCATAAAGATAAATTAAACGAATATATTACACATCGTGCCTCCGCAACATTTATCGTGTTACCTGGTGTAAAAAAGGGAGGATACCTCGGTGAAACATTATTCGATTAAGATACTTGCCATCTTAATTCTATTATTAACTGTATTAAAAGTAGCACCTGTACATGCAGAAGATGCTTCAATGAGTGAAGCATATGTATCGATTACAGATGCTAAATCAACAATTAATGATGATTCTAAAAAAGATAGCGACAAGCAAAAAGCGATTCGCAATGTAAAAAAAGAAATTGATGCTTTAAATGTGAAAGATAACAAAGAAGGTAAAGCAGTTAAAAGTAAATTAAAAGAAGTTGAAAATGCTAAATCTTCAGATACACAGGGAGATAAGCTATCCGAATTGACTAAAGCATTAATTGCTTATGAAGATTCTCAGTCTTCTAAAGATGCGTCAGGTCAAATCAAAGAGCTTAAACAAGCAGTAGATGCGAAAGATGCGCCTATACAAAAAGCGATTAAAAGTAAAAATCGTTCAGAATTAGAATCAATTAATAATAGCTTAAATCAAATATGGACAAGTCATGAGACGGTAATTCGTAATTATGATCAAGGAAAATATGGCACAATCGAAGTCAATTTAATGCAACTTCGTGTTGCCGTTCAAAAGGATCCGTTAGATACTAAGAAAGTTAAAAATGCATGGGATACCTTTAAATCTAGTATCGACACGGTAGATCAGAAACAGTCTTCTGAAGATAATGGAAAGTACAAAGTAACGCAATTAAATGACGAATTAGATAAAGCGATTAGTGGTATTAACAACAACGATTTAAATAAAACTGACGAAGCCTTATCTAAATTCATTCAAATTTGGCCATACGTCGAAGGGAAAATCCAAACAAAAAATAGTAGCTTATATACGACGATTGAAGACAAGATTCCTTATTATCAAAGTATATTAGATCATAGTAATAAAGAACGTGTTAAAGATGGTTTAAAAGATATTAATAACGATATCAAAGACACTGTTGGAACAGGTGATTATACCTTTGTCGATGTGATGATTATCTTCTTACGTGAAGGTTTAGAAGTACTACTTATTATTATGACGTTAACAACAATGACACGTAAAGTTAAAGACCATAAAGGAACATCCAGCGTTATTGGTGGAGCGCTTCTAGGTTTAGTTTTAAGTATTACACTTGCAGTCATCTTCATTGCAACGATTGGTAACAATGGTATTGTACGTGAGGGTATGGAGGCTGTGCTAGGCATTGTTGCAGTTATCTTGATGTACGTTGTCGGCGTGTGGATGCATAATCGCTCGAGTGCGAAACGTTGGAATGAAATGATTCAATCGATGTATCAGAATGCAATTAGTAATGGTAATCTCGTATTGTTAGGTACAATTGGTTTAATTTCAGTGCTCCGTGAAGGTGTCGAGGTCATTATATTCTATATGGGTATGATAGGAAGTATTAAAACCCAAGACTTCATTATCGGTATTGCAATAGCTATTGTGATTTTAATCATCTTCGCCTTTGCGTTTAGATTCATTGTAAAATTAATTCCAGTACACTATATCTTTAGAGTACTTTCAATACTTATCTTTATCATGACATTTAAAATGTTAGGTGTAAGTATTCAAAAATTACAATTATTAGGTTGGATGCCTCAACATAGTATTGAAGGCCTTCCTACAATCAGTTGGATTGGATTCTATCCAAGCATTGAAACAATTACTGCTCAAATTATTCTTATTGTGTTGATACTTTTCTTTGTATTTAAACAACGTAAAAAGAATCATTCATAAATAAAAAATCACAAATGAAACTCTGAGTTAGAGTTCATTTGTGATTTTTTGCTTTCGGGATGTAATTTTCGCAATAAACATACTGATTTCAAATAAGATAATTAACGGCAATGTTAATACCAAATTTAAAATTAAATCTGGTGGTGCGATAATACTTGCTGCAACAAAACATGCGAAGTAAACATATTTTCTATAACGTCCTAACTGAGTCACATCAATTAATCCGAAATGTGCTAATCCCATAAATAATATAGGTAATTGGAATATAAATCCAAAGACGAGTAACCATCTTATTAGTTCTCCTAAATAAGCTTTGAATCCGATAACTTGATCAATACTTAGTAGGTGAGATAGATTTTCCGAAAAGTTAATAATCATAGGGAAGCCAATGAAAAAGGCAAAGGCAACCCCTGAAATAAATAAAATTGCACAGAAAAAACTGTATTTATATATAAACTGTCGTTCATATGCATGTAAACCTGGTGCAACAAATGACCAGAGTTGATAAAAAATGATTGGTATAATAATACATATCGCAACTGTGAATATAATCATGACATAGATTTGAATTGTTTCTGTAAACGAAAAAGTATGCAACGTAACATGTGCACGTTTAATATATCTAATCAATGATTGAATCCACCAATGAGATGAAATGTAAACGATGATGACTGAAATAATAAATGCAATGAAGACAACGACTAGTCTATGACGCAATTCACCAAAATGTTCTATTAATGAAGAATTACTTAGATTGTTCTCGTTGTGATTTGGATGCTTTACTGGGAGTTTCGTGTGAATCTTCGTCTATATGTTCAGCTGCTGATTTAAATTCTTTCAAAGTTGAACCGATTGCTCTACCAAATTGTGGTAATTTCGTTGGTCCGAATATAATTAATGCAATAATTGCAATAACGACTAAACTCGTTGGGCCAGTGATACCTACGACAAACATACTTCCTAACATAATATAACCTCACTCTATTTTTTACGATTTTCATCTATAACTTTATACTCATTGATAAATATTATCAATACCCAAATGATAGTATTGTAAAATAATTAGGTTTGATGCTACGAATAAAAAACAGTGCCATTTTTATTAAAATACGTTAAAGTGGTTTAAACGATAAAAAGGGGATGTTGATGATGAATGAACGTATTCGTGAAGTGAAAATTGATGAAGTAACCATTTTACAAGATATAGCTAAAAGAACGTTTTATAATACATTTAAATCATCCTATAGTGACGAAGACTTTAATAAATTTTTTGATGACGCGTATCATCTAGATAAATTAGAAAATGAACTCCAAAATAAAGCATCGTTTCATTATTTTTACGAGGTTGGCGAACAGGTAGTGGGTTATTTAAAATTAAATATTAATGACGCTCAAACTGAAAAAATGGGTGATGCGTATTTAGAAGTGCAGCGCATTTATTTTGATGAGAACTATCAAGGTGGAGGTAGAGGCCACCGTTTGATTGATTTAGCTATTAAAAAAGCACATGAACATGACAAAACTAAAATTTGGTTAGGTGTGTGGGAACATAATCCTAAAGCGATTCGCTTTTACGAAAAAAGAGGATTTGAAATCACGGGGTCTCATGAATTTTATACAGGAGATGTGATTGATAGAGATTTAATCATGGAGAAGACATTGATATAAATGTTGGAATAGAATTTACTGTGTTTATATTAAAGGCATTAAAATATAAAAGGGTGTACCTATTATTATTAGCGTTTGTGGCAAATTTTAGATATAATTGTAACATTAAATTTCCATTAATTATAAGTTAATTTATAGTAAACCATTAGGTAGTAGTCCTACATAATTTATCTAGAACTTACATGTTGGATCATTTTTATATAGTAGAAAGAAAGGACGTATAGTATGAATACACTGACAATTATTGTCACATATTATAATTCTGAGGAATATATTCAAAGTTGCTTGGAAAGTATTAAACAACAAAGAACTCAAGATTTCGATGTCATTATCGTTAATGATGGTTCTACGGACCAAAGCGAACAACTAATGAAAGAAGCTTTAAAGGACTATGACAAAGAGGTCAATTATATTAAATTAGACCATAATCAAGGACATGCACACGCGCGCAACGTTGCATTAGATGAAGTAGATACACCATATTTTATGTTTTTAGACGCTGATGATGATTTAGCTTCTTATGCGGTAACATTTTATTTGGAAAAGTTAAATTCAACCGATGGATTAGTCGCTCCAATACATTCATTTTCAATTAAACGTCCGCAATATGTCGATTTAGATAGAGTAAAAGTTGAATATTACCATGCCGCTCAAAATTTAAATTCATTTTTAAGAAAGCAGACAGCTTGTAATATTATTTTTAGAACAGCGATTGTTAAAGCACATCATATTCGATTTAATGAAGATTTGGATATTTATATTGATTGGTCATTCCTTCTTGAATACATGAAATATGTCAACAAATTCATTCGTATCCTGAATTTTCCATTCTACTTCCGTGGCGAAGTGTATGATCCATTTGAGACATTAACGTTAAGTGAACAGAATTTTGATGTATTATTTGAAGATTACGTCAGAAGTTTTTACGATGCGTTAGAACGTACTTCAAACAAAATGACACGTGAATTTATTATTTATAAAATGCAAAATAGAATTGCGAGAGATTTCGATCCTACACACTATGATATTAAGCAAAGATATGAGGCACATAAAAACACACTTGTAGAACTATCACGCTTCCTCAATGTACATCTTGTTAAACAACAAAAACTTATCAATATGATAGAAACAATACTATTAATGAATGATGATACGTATAAAGCCTTTAAAGTGAATCAATTCAGAAAGACATTGCGCCATGTGAAGAACGTTGTGTTGAGAAGAAAAAATAAAGAACGTTCAATGTATGAATTAACAGATAAGGAAGAGAATGTTAAGCCTCAAACAATTGTATTCGAAGCCTTTGGCGGTAAAAACTATAGTGATAGTCCTAAATATATTTATGAATATATGCAAAAATACTATCCAAATTATCGCTACGTTTGGTCACTTAAAAACCCTGACAAGAGCGTAATTCCAGGTAATGCAATTAAAGTGAAACGTGGTTCAACTGAGTTTTATCAAGCTTATTCTGAAGCAAGTCATTGGGTTTCTAATGCGCGTACGCCTTTATATTTAAATAAAAAAGAGAATCAAACATATATTCAAACTTGGCATGGTACACCATTGAAACGTCTTGCTAACGACATGAAAGTGGTTCGTATGCCTGGAACAACAACTTCTAAATATAAACGCAATTTCAATCGTGAAACTTCACGTTGGGATTACCTTATTTCTCCTAATAGATATTCATCTGAAATTTTCAGAAGTGCATTCTGGATGGATGAACCTAGAATCTTAGAAATTGGATATCCACGAAATGATGTATTGGTAAATCGAGCAAATGATAAAAAGTTTATTGAGGAAATTAAAACGAATCTCAATTTACCACATGATAAAAAAGTCATCATGTATGCACCAACATGGAGAGACGATGAGTTTGTGAGTAAAGGTAAGTATCTATTTGAATTGAAAATTGATTTAGAAAATTTATATAAAGAACTAGGTGATGATTACGTTATCCTATTACGTATGCATTATCTTATTTCAAATGCTTTAGATTTATCTGGATATGAAAACTTTGCCATCGACGTTTCCAACTATAACGACGTTTCAGAATTATTCTTAATTAGTGATTGCTTAATCACCGATTACTCATCTGTGATGTTTGATTACGGTATTTTAAAACGTCCACAGTTCTTCTTTGCATATGATATCGACAAATATGATAAAGGATTACGTGGCTTCTATATGGATTATATGAAAGATTTACCTGGTCCAATCTATACAGAACCATACGGTCTAGCGAAAGAGTTAAAAGATTTAGATAAGGTACAAAATGAGTATCAAGATAAAATTGATGCTTTCTACGATCGATTCTGTTCAGTGGATGATGGTAAAGCGTCTCAATATATCGGAGAATTAATTAATAAAGATATTGAAAAGAAACGTTAAATTTAATACTTAGTTAATAAAAGTGGGGTATAATATTAATAAGGAATTAATATTATACTCTTTTTTTATGCTTTTATGAAAGTGAGTAGCTATAGAATCAGAGTAACAAGCGTTTGATTTTTATATGAAGCAGGAGGAGATTCACATGAAAAGATTATTAGCAAGCATCACTGTACTGTCCTTATTACTCGCAGCATGTTCTCATAATGAAAATAATGAGAATGATAAAAAGGACAACAACTCAAAAACAGAACATAAAGATAAAAAATCTGACAGTAACTCAAAAGATAAGTCTAAAAATCATCAAAAATCTCAAGAGCAAAATGATAAAAATTCAAAATCTAACGATAATGGAGACAATAATCAAGCATCATCCAGTGATCAAGCGAATAATGGTGACCATTCACAAACAGGAAAGGATAATAGTAATCACAAAGATTATGTAGCGCCATATCAAAGTAAAGATGCGACACAGGTAGCAAGAGGTCTATCACCATTCAAAGGTAATGAAGGGCAAGCATTACAGCAGTTACCAAATTTCAAAACAGCCCTTGATATCGCGCGTAAAGAAGCGAATATGTTTGGTAATTCAACTAAGAAGTATAATGATTATTCAATAGAAGCAACTGAAGATGGCTTTAGATATGTATTTAGCTTTAAAGATTCATCTAAAAAGGATAATTATTCTATTGTAACTGTTAACCGTCAAGGCGAGCCAACACTTATTGATCCAAATTATCAACCATAATATAAATTGAAGTAAAATACCAATTGCAGGTTAAAATCAAAACTATATTGATAAAAATAATCCCTCAGAAAGATTGAAGTACAATCTTTTTTGAGGGATTCGTTCGTCTTTAGCATACATATCATCTATAGCTGTTAAATAAGAATTAATATGTTTAATTTAATTGTTGTGTAATTAAATGGCTTAGTTGCTCTAATGATTGATTATGTCTGTTTACCAATTTACTGTCAATATGAGGCACTTCATCAGAAATTAAATTATTTGTGAGTAATGTTGCATCTGTGTACCATACTTGTTTAAGGCTCTCAAGTACATCTTCATACACGCCACGTTCTTCAACATATTCAGCATGCTGAGGTGTATAAAGACATACCTTTTTATTAATCGTGAGTGCATCGAAAATAATAGAAGAATAATCCGTCAATACGATATCAGATACAATAATTAAGTCTTGAGTTTCCACACTTTCAGGAGGGACAATGACTTGTTCGGGTATGTGTATATCCTCACTTTCAACATGTCCTTTAAATATGACATTATATTTAGCGAGTAACTGCTCTGAAATAGGTAAAATATCCTCTTCGGATGGATTCGTTTTCCAGGTAGGTGCATAGAGTAGTACAGGTTTCGATGGATCTAAGTTTAGTCCTTTGATAATTCGTTTTCGTAATGATAGATCCTGTGCTCTATTCAATAAATAGTTGACTCTTGGATAACCTACAGGCAAGATGTCTAATTTCTGACTTGGAAAAGCTGATTCAAAATACGTAACAACAGGTTTTGAATCAACGACAAGATAATCTTGATGAACCCATTTATTATATTTACGTGCACGATAGTTATAAATATTTAAGTTTTGATGTGGCTCTTTACTATCTAAGAAGAGACGCTTAATCGGTGTGCCATGCCATAATTGAATGACTTTACCGTTAGGGCGTATGTCATCAGGTAAGTAGCTCTCGATAATAACCACTTTAGCAGTTTCAATTAATTCTTTAGCCTTTTCATCCTTAGGAGAGTAGAAATGAGGCCCCGTTCTATCCTCTGTTATAAAATAAGATTCAACAGTAGGGTTATGTTTAACAAAATAATTAAACAAATACTTCGAGTTTCCTCTGTAATTATAATCAAAACCTAAGAATATGACATGGTCTTTCGTTTTAGATTCATCTTTGTCATAAAGATAACTAATTTCTCTATGCTTTCTTAGAGAGTAATTTTTAATTGGATTGACTAGCCATCTAGGTGCTTTAAATTTAGTGCTTAGCAATACTGAATCAGAATAACGAATGCTGTCATGATCATTAAAAGGTACACGTGTAAACGGAATTCTACGTTGATGTTCATAGGCAATTTTATTTAAGAAAAATTTGTCCCTATAACTCAAGTGATTACGATCAAAACTTCTCCAAAATACTTTACTTGTTCGAAGCGAATCTTTGAAATCTAATGCTACATGTCCATCTACAGCGACATGGCCTTTAAGAATGGTGAATAATGCTAAATCGAAGATAGTCTCAACTTCAAATTTATGTAATAAGGCAATAGTTGATTTCATTTCATAAATGACGTTCGGATATAAATTAATGTTTTGTACCCAATCTTCAAATTCGATATACGATTTACCAAAGTATCTACAATCATTAAGATACTGATTATGTATTGTATAGTCGACCACAAATGATGTTGATGGTAACTCAATCGATTTCAACATTGATTGATGAATTTGAATTTCGTTTGAATAGGGTACAAAATGTGTGTAACCTTCATGTATTGCTCTTTCTAATTGTCCTTCTAACTTTTCCATATGGGAAATATTAATTTGTTTTATCATTCAAATTCCTTCTATCTCATAACTTTTTTAATGTATATATTTTAACACGAGGGACGTTATGATTCATCATTTCACAATTTAAAATTGATTAAAGACGAAATTCTATAATCTTGAGTGAAGATAAGTTGAAACGTTTTCCAACGCAACTGAATAAAGAGTGAAAAGTCTGTTGAATTTTTAAAAGGAAGATGATATATTTTAATTGTGAAAAACTTCACAAAATTGTGAAAGCATACAGATGATTTTTAGTTATCGATAACACATTTTTAATTTTTTCAGTATGTGACTAGCTAGTAATTTTATAGAAAATTTTAGGAAAGAAGAGTCAAAATATGTTAGTACAAACATTTAATCCATTTGATAATTTAATATTATCAAGTTTAATCGCAGCGATACCTATTGTTCTATTCTTACTATGTCTTACTGTTTTTAAAATGAAAGGAATTTATGCCGCGATAACGACACTTGTCGTGACATTAATAATAGCCGTTCCATTTTTCAAATTGCCAGTTGGTATTGCATCTGGGGC
This sequence comes from Staphylococcus sp. HMSC036D05, assembly GCF_001836225.1. NCBI lineage: Bacteria > Bacillati > Bacillota > Bacilli > Caryophanales > Staphylococcaceae > Staphylococcus > Staphylococcus sp. HMSC036D05. The sequence continues at coordinate 377,184 of NZ_KV827773.1, forward strand.
AGTTGTAGAAGGTTTCTTCCAAGGTATTATACCGATTGGTTATATCGTTATGATGGCCGTTCTACTTTATAAAATCACATTAGAATCAGGACAGTTTTCTACGATTCAAGATAGTATTACAAGTATTTCTCAAGACCAACGTATTCAATTATTGCTGATTGGTTTCTCATTTAATGCATTTTTAGAAGGAGCAGCAGGATTTGGGGTACCTATTGCCATTTGTGCATTATTATTATCTCAACTTGGATTTAGACCATTACAAGCAGCGATGTTATGTTTAGTTGCGAACGCTGCTTCAGGTGCGTTTGGTGCCATTGGTATTCCAGTTGGTGTTGTAGACACATTACATTTACCTGGAAATGTTTCAGCGATGGGTGTATCTCAGACATCTACGTTAACTTTAGCCTTTATTAACTTCTTTATTCCATTCTTACTAATATTTATTATTGATGGTTTTAAAGGTATTAAAGAAACATTACCTTCTATCTTAGTGGTTTCAATTACGTATACCGCATTGCAAGCACTCTTAACTGTATTCAATGGTCCTGAGTTAGCTGATATTATACCGCCACTTGCATCTATGCTAGCTCTAGCATTATTTTCTAAGAAATTCCAACCGAAAAATATCTTCAGAATTCAAAAAGATGTCGAACCAGAACCCGTTCAACATCATAAAGGTAAAGATATATTATACGCATGGAGTCCATTCATCATATTAACAGTCATTGTAATGATTTGGAGTTCTCCATCATTTAAAGGATTATTCTTACCAAAAGGGAAGTTATCAAGTTTAGTATTTAACTTTAACTTGCCAGGTACCTTTAGTGAAATTGCACATAAACCTATCGTGTTATCACTTAATATTATTGGACAGACAGGTACAGCCATCTTACTTACAATTATCATTACGATATTAATGTCTAAGAAAGTAAACTTTGGAGATGCCGGACGTTTATTTGGCGTAACATTTAAAGAATTATGGTTACCAGTCTTAACGATCTGTTTCATTCTAGCTATTTCTAAGATTACGACATACGGTGGCTTAAGTAGTGCAATGGGACAAGGTATTGCTAAAGCGGGTAGTGTCTTCCCAATCTTATCTCCAATACTTGGATGGATAGGGGTATTTATGACAGGATCTGTAGTAAATAACAACTCTCTATTTGCGCCTATCCAAGCGTCGGTTGCACAACAAATTGGAACGAGTGGTTCTTTACTTGTTGCTTCTAATACAGTAGGTGGGGTAGCAGCTAAACTGATTTCACCTCAATCTATTGCGATTGCCACAGCTGCCGTTAAAGAAGTTGGTAAGGAATCCGAATTATTAAAAATGACTTTACGTTATAGCATTGGATTATTAATATTCGTCTGTCTCTGGACATTTGTATTATCACTTTTATTATAAAAAATGAAATACACTTATCAATGAGGTTGCACCAAGAAAATTAATTTTACTAGAACGATATTGCTATCTCACTTTCGAAATATCAATTCTAAAATAAGAGCTCTAAGAGGATTTCTAATCAAAGAACTCCTCTTAGAGCTTATTTAATGTCAAGATATCGTTTGCCAGTTATGAACTAAGGGAATTGCTCGAAGCGGTTTACTTTATTATTTAAACATCGACATAAAGTCTTCATATACTTTATCAGGTTGATATAATTCTAAAGTTTCTCTGCCACCTTGAACGATGTGTTCAAGCTCATGGTAGTTATGAGTGGTTAAATCGATTTGTTTCGCAAGTTGTGAGACGTTTTCATACTCAACAAGGTAACCATTCTTTCCATTTTTAATAATAGCATCTGGTCCCACATTCCCTTTAAAGCTGATAACGATATTATCTTGAGCCATAGCTTCTAATATGACCATTCCAAAACCTTCATTGCGAGAAGGAACAACGACAATTTTACTTTGAGCTAATTTACTATTTAAATCTTGTGTAGATTCATTGAGTTGTATAATATCCCCCAAATCATACTGATTGATAAATTCTTGAAGTTGTAATTTTTCTTTACCATCTCCATAAATATGAACCTCGTAATTTAAACTTCTCAAATAATCTTGAATGAGTCTGACGCTTTCTAGAAGTAAGTCAAATCCCTTTTCATATTCAAGACGTCCAGCAGCTACAATGATATTTTTCTTTGGCGCTGCAATCTTTTTCTCAGTAATCATATTTGGAACGACGTAGACAGGCGTCTTGATTTGAGATTGATATCTTTTGCGATCTGCTTCTGTTAACGTTGTAATCTTATTTAGATTGCGATACGCTGCTATGATTTCTCTTTGATATTGTTCAGGGTGGGCTTCGAAATTCATATGTTCCATACCAATGGTTGAGACTTCAGTTTTAGCATATTTAGAAATAAGTATGTTGAAGCTTGCGCGTGTTCCTACTAACACATCGGTAGAAACGTTTTTGATAGCTTTAATTATTTTCTTTTCTACATAACTTGAAAATTGATTGAGTCCCGGTTCGTGTTGAGAAATATGTTTCGTCTTTAAGAATGGCGTGTATGTTTTAACGCGGTTCGCAACAATCGCCTTTAAATTTTTAGGCTTAAAACGATAGTCAACAAGTACTTTAATCTTAATATCTTTATGCAGTTGGAAATAGGGCGTTTCAGCACCTCTAAATACTGAAATGATAGTAACAGGATGTCCTTTTTGTGCCAATGTATTCGCAAGTTGTGTTACAGACTTTACCGTTCCACCCATTGCATAAATGTTATGCATGAACAACGTGAACGACTTCATGAATTTAAACACCTCATTGTTTCTTTGTTATTATAAATAATTATAACATTAGACTTGCTTTCTCAGGTAATATGTTAAAATGGTTAAGTGGTTAAAATTTAAGACTACAAGTTTAATTATTTATGTATATCTGACTTTTTATCCTTTTGTGAAATACAATTTATGTATATAATTAAAGTAGTCTAATCAATGGTTATGATGAGAAGGTATATAGACTTCTTAAATAACTCTTGGGATATATTTTTTTTATAGATTTAGAAAGCGCTTTAATTTTAATAAGAAAATCTATGTTAAAACAAATCCATTAGAGTCAATCGTTCCATTTATTCATTGAAAAGGGGGACTGTATTTGTTATGAGTACACAACATAGCAAAACAGATGTCATCTTAATTGGTGGCGGTATTATGAGTGCAACGTTAGGAACATTACTTAAAGAATTATCACCTGAGAGAGAAATTAAATTATTTGAGAGATTAGAACAACCAGGAGAGGAAAGTTCAAATGTTTGGAATAATGCAGGAACAGGGCATTCAGCATTATGTGAATTGAACTATACTAAAGAAGGTAAAGATGGCTCAGTTGATATTACAAAAGCGATTCAAATTAATGAACAATTCCAAGTGTCTAAACAGTTTTGGGCGCATTTAGTACGTACTGGCCAATTAGAAAGTCCAGGAAACTTCATACAATCTGTGCCTCATATGAGTTTTGTCAAAGGTGAAAATAATGTACGTTTCTTAAGAAGCCGTGTAGATAGTCTACAAAAGAACGTTCTTTTTGAAAAAATGGAAATCTCTGAAGATCCTGAAAAGATTAAAGAATGGGTACCGCTTATGATGGAAGGACGTCAATCTGAGGAACCGATCGCTATTACTTACGATGAAACAGGAACGGATGTGAACTTCGGCGCATTAACGAAGAAATTAATCAGTAATTTACAAGATAAAAACGTTGAAGTTAATTATAAACACGAAGTTCAAGATATTAAGAAACAAGATAATGGCAATTGGCATGTTGTCGTAAAAGATTTAAAATCTGGCCAAGTCATACACTATGAGACTGAATTTGTATTTATTGGTGCAGGTGGCGCAAGTTTACCATTATTACAAAAAACAGGTATTAAAGAATCTAAACACATTGGTGGTTTCCCGGTAAGTGGTTTATTCTTAAGATGTAAGAACCCTGATGTGATTCAACGACATTATGCGAAAGTATATGGTAAAGCTGAAGTAGGTGCACCGCCTATGTCAGTACCTCACTTAGATACACGCTTTGTGAATGGTGAGCGTTCATTATTATTTGGACCATTCGCAGGCTTTTCACCTAAATTCTTAAAAACAGGTTCATACCTAGATTTAATTAAATCTGTAAAACCGAATAACATTGTAACGATGTTAAGTGCAGGTGTGAAAGAATTTAACCTAACTAAATATCTTGTATCACAATTGATGTTATCTAACGAAGAGCGTGTCGATGATTTACGAGTATTCCTTCCTGAAGCGAAAGATGAAGATTGGGAAGTTATCACGGCCGGTCAACGTGTTCAAGTTATTAAAGACACTGATAAATCGAAAGGTAATCTACAATTTGGTACAGAAGTGATTACTTCTGAAGACGGTACGCTAGCAGCATTATTAGGTGCTTCTCCAGGCGCTTCGACTTCAGTAGATATCATGTTTGATGTATTACAACGTTGTTATAAATCTGAATTTAGTGGGTGGGAATCTAAAATTAAAGAAATGGTACCATCATTTGGTTTGAAACTTTCTGAACATGAAGATGTGTACCGTGCAGTTAATAAAGAAATTAAAAAATATTTAAATGTGAAATAAATTTTAAACGAAGAGGGATTGAGAGAAGCTCGGTATCAGTGTACTTTCAATTCAAACACTTTCCGCTAATAGGTGAATAGAGTGTAGGCATATAAAATTAAATGTTAATACGTAGTATTTGATATAAAAGTAGCAGTAAGAAGATTCCAATTGAAATCCTCTTACTGCTATTATTTTTGGGAATTATGTCTCAGCTTCCTTTTTATTTACATATTCAATTGAATGGAGAATATTGTAGAATCGTTTGAATGTAAGGAGATATGTCCTCCATGTAATTCAATAATTGATTGAGTGATAGCTAAACCTAAACCGTTACTCGTGTTATCAGTACTTGTTTTATAAAATCTCTCGAAAATGTGAGCCTTATCTTGATTTGAAATGGTACCTTCATTTTCAATTGTAAAAATGATATTGGATGCTTCTTTAAATAAACGCATTTGAATCATACCTTGTTGCGGAGAATATTTAATCGCATTGATAATTAAATTGCTGAACGCTTGATGTATCAAACGATCATTTCCTAGGAAATACACATCTTCCAACTCAGTCATGATAACTAAATCTTTATTTTCTGAACGATAGTGTTCATGTCTTACGATGTCTTTAATTAATGCATTTAAGTGTATATGATCGTTAAATGTTAGATGAGCAGCATTGTCTAATTCTGATAGTAACAGTAATTCTTTTGTTAACTCGCTCACTTGTGATGTGATACTAAATAATTCATTAATATAAGATGTGCGTTCCTCTTTATTTTTGGAAAACTGTAACTGAGTAAGTAATCTTTGCATATGTGTTAATGGTGTTTTGATTTCATGAGAGACATTTTGTACAAAGTGCTGTCGCATTTGGTCAACTTGTCCTAGACTTTGTCTCATATGATCAAATCTCAATTGTAAAGTTCCAATTTCATCTTGTCTCGTTTGTTTGATTGGCGTTTGGAAATCACCATGCATGAGTCTGTTGGTCGCATTTTTCAAAGCAGAAACAGGCTTAATAATAGAATACGTAGACGCAATAACTAATGAAATTGAAATGACCAGTAATAATGAAAGTAAAACTGCTAAAAATATTCTAAATTCGCTAAATGTTTCTCCGATATCAGGGCGCATAAATACGGCTAATGGTCCGTGCTGAGTATGAAAACGCACGCCCACTGTATTGTCTGTTTCGTTATCGAAGAATCCAGTTACGAATAGTTCGAAAGGTTTATTCTTAATACCATGATAATCTTTGCCGTTCAAGACGGATTGTATAGCGTGATTTGATAATGAATCCTTTCGAAAAGCTTCCCCGTAAAAGTGCTTCGATTGATGGGCGTCCACGGTAAGAATTTGGTAATTCATGTCACCTAAATGTTTAAAATAGGACGTCAATTGCTTACTATTTTGTGTTGTTTCATACTCTCGCGCTTGCTTTAAGGTTTGCATAATTTTAGCATCGTTAGAGGACTTCAAATTAAAGTGATAATAAACATTCGTAAGTAAAAAGCTAACTAAAGCGCTAAAAAGTATAACAGTAATCGTATATATAGCTATTCTGGAATAGAGTGTTTTAAACATTTTGACTCACCATATATCCTTGTCCGCGCACAGTATGGATGGATACTGAAGCCTCTAATTGCATTAATCTTTTGCGCAGCCTTTTAATATGTACATCGACAGTTCGATCATCACCTTCATAATCAAAGCCCCAAATTTTCTCAATAATGTCATCTCGAGTAAATATATGTTTAGGATTTGATACTAATAAGAATATCAATTGAAATTCCTTATTAGGCAGATTCACTGTTTTCGAATCGACGCTAAGTTCCATGTAAGACTGGTTGAGTGTCAAATTGCCAAGTTTCAGTTCGCTTTCAGCATTGATTTGGTATCTTCGTAATACTGCTTTGATTCTGAATAACAATTCTTTAACTTCAAACGGTTTAGTCACATAATCGTCAGTACCACTTAAGAAAGCACGTTCTTTATCACTTAGCGCATCTCTTGCTGTTAACATGATAACAGGTAATCCATAATCTTCTTTCAGTTTTTGACATAATTCGAAACCATCCATGCCCTTCATCATAATATCGACAATCGCGATATCTACATTCTCCTTTTCTAGAAAATGAAGTGCCGTTTCGCCACTTAAAAATGTATGTGTGCGAATATGCTCATTGATGAGGTGGGTTGCTACATAATCCAAGATTTTACGATCGTCATCAACGATTAAACAATTAACCATAGTATGTCCGCTCCTAAGTTTTTCTATCATTATACTATTTCAAATTTAACTTTAACATATTGATTTTAGTTCATATTGAGTTCACATTCACTGCTTAGAATCTTTAACTATAAAGATAAAGGAGTGACGATACATGAATTTGGCATGGAAGGAAATAAAATTTTATAAATTCAGATTTATACAAATCATGCTGATTGTGTTTTTAATGGCAATCATGGTTCTATTTATTAGTGGTTTAGCTCAAGGATTAGCTAGAGAAAATATTTCTATATTTGAACAGTTTAAAGGGAATCAATTTATCATTCAGAAAATGAAAGAACCACAAATTGAAAAGTCTGCATTGTCAGAGGACCAACAACGACAAATCGATAAGGTAGTTAAAGCAAAACCAGTCAATATGATACAGAAGACATTAAATATTAATGGAAATGAAGAAAATGTGGTCGCATTAAATCGTACTAAAAACAGTGACTGGAAATTAACTTCAGGTAGATATCCGCAACATAAAAATGAAATTGTAGTCAATAAGAAGCTGCTCGCAGAAGGTCTTAAAGAAGGAAGTACAGTTAAATTTAAAAATAGTAATCAGAGTTACAAAATCGTAGGCATTTTAAATGATGCAATGTATGCACATAGTAATGTTGTAATATTGAACCAATCTGTTTTTCAAAATGAAAGTAAAGCCGTAGCATCATTTTATTCAACAAATCAACTCAGCAAAATACAGAAAAAACAAATTCAATCCATTCAAGGCACTCAAATCGTCAACACCCATGATTTAACAGACCATATTGCGAGTTATAAGGCTGAGCAAAGTCCATTAAAAATGATGATTTATAGTTTATATGTGATTACTGCAATTGTGTTAAGTGCATTCTTTTATGTCATGACCATTCAAAAAACATCTGAAATTGGAGTGCTTAAAGCTATAGGTATCTCAACACCACATTTGTTAATCTCACTGATTTTACAAATTTCTTTAATTACGTTTATTGGCATAGCCTTATCAGAGATTTTAATCATGATGATAAATCAAATTATGCCGGTGACTATGCCATTTCATCTAAGTTTAGGTAACCTGCTTTCAGTGGTAGTGATATTTCTAATCGTAGGTTTAATCGGTGCATCACTGTCATTTATTAAATTATTAAAGATTGATCCAATTGAAGCTATTGGGGGTAATGAATAATGACTTTAATCGTAGACAATATCGTTAAAACTTTTGGGGAAAATGATTCAGCAACTCAAGTACTTAAAGGTATTAACTTTGAAATTAAAAAAGGGGAGTTTGTCATCCTTAATGGCGCTTCCGGCTCAGGTAAAACGACATTATTAACAATATTAGGTGGTTTACTGTCTCAAACCTCTGGAGATGTATTATATGATGAGAAACAGTTATTCATTAACGGTAAGGACAATTCGCAATTTAGACTGAATGATATAGGGTTTATATTTCAATCCTCACACTTGATTCCTTATCTGACAGTAGAAGAACAGTTACTTATTGTAGGTAAAGAAGCGGGAATGCCTAAGAAAAGTGCTAAGTCTAGAGCAACACAATTACTTAATAATATAGGATTGGCGCATCGACTTCACAGTTATCCGCATATGTTATCTGGTGGGGAAAAGCAGCGTGTGGCAATTACTCGCGCATTTATGAATCAACCTAAAATCATTCTAGCAGATGAACCTACAGCAAGTTTAGATGCCAAACGAGCTAAAGAAGTAGTATCAATGATAAGTCAACAAATTAAAGCACATAATAAGATTGGAATTATGATTACTCATGATACAAGTTTATTTGAATACGCAGATCGCGTCATAGAATTATATGATGGACAAATTATAAAACAATAAAAATGAAGCAAGAGATCAGTTGATGTCGCAAACCATACATCATTAGGTTCTCTTGCTTTTTAATTTAGAATTAAACTGAGAATGCTAATCCAAAAAGTGATTGCAAAATAAATGGTTAGTAATAAGCGATATTGATACATAACACCTAAGAAATCTTTGATTAATGCTCTACTGAAAAAGTGGTACGGTGTATGACTGCCAATACCATCAAATTTTAAACCTAACTTTTCAGCGAGTCGTAACGATCTTAAAATGTGAAATTGACTTGTTACACAAAGAAGTTGCGACTGACGTTTGAAATGCGTTTCAATAATTGGTTTAGAATATAAGAAGTTTGTATACGTATTCGTGGATTGATTCTCCATTAAGATTATATCTTCAGGTATACCTTTTGCTATTAAATAACGTTTCATTGCTAAAGCTTCAGTAATCGGTTCATCAAGACCTTGCCCGCCACTTACTAAGAAATAAACAGGCTTTGCTTGTGAATGATAAACATTTATTGCGCGGTTTAACCGTTCAGCTAACATAGGTGTAACTTGCTCTGTGAAGATACCAGCGCCAAGCACCATAATCAAATCTACATTTTTATGAAATGAATGACTCCCAAAGGCAGATGACCAAGATACATAACATATAAATGCAAAAAAAGTGCTAAAAGCAATTGCACTCAGCCATAACGCCAGTCCATTGATAACTGGGATTGAAACTGTACTGATATAGAAACAAGCTATTAAAAATAAAGCAAGTTGATAGGCGTTAATACACATATTTTTTAGAAAATGACGACCACGACTAAAGTTAAATAAATGACGATGTTTCATTATAATGAGTATAGAAGCAATAATCATTATAATGGATAAATCATAGGGCAGTGTTAAAGTGATTAAATGATACGTCACGATGATGAAACCTAAAATAACTGTTGAAATAAAGCTCAATAAATTAAGTGTTAAAGGTTGGTCAAAGTACAAAGATACAATGAGAATAAATGCGATGATGGTTAAAATGATTGAAATCATGATTGATGTTCCTCTTTTTATATTGTACTTATAAATGTAGACTAACCAATCATAATTAGCAATCTTAAAGATAAAGTATTGCTCAGAGAATTTGAGGTTTCAATTATCCAGTATTCTTGCTATTATTTAAAAGTATGAAAAATAATTTTTTTATAGAAATAGATAAAATAATATAGGAGATTCTACATGGTTAGAAGAATAGAAGATCATATTGTATTTTTAGAGAAATTTATTAATGATGTAAATAGATTGACGGCTAAGTTACTTAAAGATTTACAAAATGAGTATGGCATTTCATTAGAACAATCGAATGTGCTTAGTATGTTGAAAAATGAGTCTTTAACAGTGAGTCAAATTACTGAAAAACAAGGTGTAAATAAAGCGGCAGTAAGTAGAAGAGTTAAAAAATTATTAGATGCTGACCTAGTTAAATTAGAAAAATCTGATGCTAATATCGACCAACGTTTAAAAATTGTTAATCTTTCTGAAAAAGGTAAAGAATATATCGCTAAAAGAAAAGCAATCACGAGCAGTATTGCTAACGATATGACGAGCGACTTTTCAACTGAAGAAATTGAAAAGGTACGACAAGTACTTGAGATTATTGATCATCGAATCAAATCTTTCAACTCTAAATTTTAATTTATTCGAAGATTTAGACTATACATAGAATCACTCGTAGGAATATAATGATGTATGTGTAGATAATCGTTAAGAGATAAGACTAAATAAGTATTTATTTGATGATGAACTGTTTATATAATTTAAATAAGTATGTAACTTTCTTTTAATTAAAATACAATGAAAACTACATATAATGAGAATTGTAATTTTAATCTAACCTCTGTAAAATAAAACGGGTAGATAAAATAATTATATAATATGAATGTGAATTGAATGTAGTGTTAGAAATAGAGGTGATAGAATGAAACAATGCCCAAACTGTGGTCAGACAGTCAGTGATGATAATAATCAGTGTCCTAAATGTGGGCAATCACTACCAAAAAATAATAAAGCTAAACAAACATCATCTCATTCATTCAATGATAACGCTACGAACCTTAAATTACGTAGAATTGTTCCACTAGGAATTATCTTTTTTATTTTGATACTTATTGTCATTTTATTCTTCCTTTTAAAGAATTTTAATTCTCCAGAAGCGCAAACTAAGATTCTAGTTAATGCGGTTGATAATAATGATACGCAAAAGGTTGCAACAGTGTTGAGTACAAAAGATAATAAAGTGGATCCGGATGAAGCGAAAGAATATATTAAATATATTAAAAGTGAAGTCGGCATGAAAAGCTTTAAGAGTGATATCAAAGAGACCGTCAGTAAATTAAATAAAAATAATTCTAGTGTCGCTTCTTATATTCAAACAAGAAGCGGTCAAGATGTTCTAAGAATAAGTAAAAATGGAACGAGATATCTATTCTTCGATAATATGAGTTTTACGGCTCCAACAAAACAACCGATAATTAAACCAAAAGAAAAAACTAAGTATGAATTTAAAGCTGGCGGTAAAAGTAAAACAGTCATCGCAGACGCGCACAAAAACACCCCACTTGGTAATTTCATTCCAGGTAATTATGAATTGCCAGCTAAGAAAACCACACAGAATGGAACGTTTAACGGTAATTTGAACTTCGATTTTAGAGATAGTAGTTCTGAGACAGTTGAAGCATCCGAAGACTTTGATCAAGCGTATTTAAATATTAAATTAAAAGGCGCGAGCAAATTAAGTGATAGCTCTGAAAAAGTTAAAATTAATGATCGAGAAATGTCATATTCAAACTCAAAAGAATATGGACCATATCCTAAAACGAAAGATATTACTATTTCAGCGACTGGTAAAGCTAAAGGACGTACATTTAAGTCTGAAACTAAAACAATCAGTGCTGATGATTTAAAAGATAATACCAAAGTGACATTAGAATTTGAAAGTGATAAAATTAGCAGCTATGTTGAGAAGAAAGAAAAAGAGGAAAATAGTCTTAAAAATAAATTAACTCAGTTCTTTACCGGCTATTCTACAGCAATTAATACAGCTTTCGACATCAATGATTTTGATTTTATTTCAAGTTATTACAAGAAAAACTCTTCTATTTATAAACAAATGAAAAATAATTTTCTGACACAAACAAAAGTATCAATGATTTCTCCTCAAGTACTGAGTGCAAGTAGAAGTGGAGATAAGATTAAAACCACTATCCAACAAATTGATTTAACAGGAAATTACGTTAATAAAGATTATGAATTAGAAATAGATTCTGATAACAGTAACATGCAACTTACAAAAGCAGACGACGATGAGTGAGCGCTTTCGTTTGCGGTCTAAATAAAGGCTGGGACATAATTAATTGTCTCAGCTTTCTTTAACATATTGGCAGTAGATGTCTGAATTAAAAGTGCGCTTATATCAAGCTTCTTTCAATCCTAGCCATCCTTGCCGGCGGGGCCCCAACACAGAGAATTTCTTTTTAAGAAATTCTGCAAACAATGAAAGTTGGGTGAGGGACAACGAAAATAATTTTGCTAAATTATATTTCTGTCCCACTCCCTATTGCTACCATTTAGTAATATTAGTAATTATCGGAACACGTTTATGAAATAGTAAATGTTGGTTCGCTTTAAAAAATAAAAAGGGGAGTTAATATTGGAAAATTCTCGCTCAACGTATCATAAATCTATACTATTTATTGTCATTTTAGGGGCACTCACTGCAATAGGACCCTTATCGATTGATATGTTTTTACCAGGTTTGCCTAATATTAAAAATGATTTTGATACAACAGCATCGAATGCACAATTAACGATTTCACTCTTTATGGTCGGTTTAGCATTCGGTAACTTATTTGCAGGTCCAATTTCAGACGCTTCAGGACGTAAGAAGCCACTCCTCATAGCAATGATAATATTTACGTTAGCGAGTTTAGGTATTATTTTCGTTACGAATATTTGGATTATGATTGCACTAAGACTGATTCAAGGATTAACTGGTGGCGCAGGAGCAGTGATATCAAGAGCCATTGCAAGTGATATGTATTCAGGCAATGATTTAACTAAATTTTTATCCTTACTAATGCTTGTAAATGGTGTTGCGCCTGTGATTGCGCCAGCACTCGGTGGGATAATCTTAAGTTTTGCCAGTTGGCGTATGGTTTTTATCATTTTGACTGTATTTGGGTTACTCATGTTCGTAGGTACTTTATTTAAAGTTCCAGAATCTCTTGAAAATGAACACCGCGCCAATAGCAATATTGGAACAATGTTTAAAAATTTCAAAGATTTATTTGCCACGCCACGATTTGTTCTACCTATGTTGATACAGGGCGTGTCATTTATATTATTATTTACTTATATTTCAGCATCTCCATTTATCGTACAGAAGATTTATGGTTTATCTCCATTCCAATTTAGTATCATGTTCGCGTTTATTGGCATAACATTGATTATCTCAAGTCAACTGACAGGTAAGTTAGTAGATTATATGGATAGTCAACAACTACTTAGAATCATGACGGCCATTCAAATTATAGGTGTGATACTTGTTTCACTTATATTGATCAATCATTTGAATTTCTGGTTATTAGCCATCGGTTTCATTATACTCGTGGCACCTGTCACGGGTGTTGCCACACTAGGCTTTTCAATTGCGATGGATGAAAGTAAGAGTGGTAAAGGGAGTTCATCTAGTTTATTAGGATTATTTCAAACGCTTCTTGGTGGTTTAATGTCTCCTTTAGTTGGTATTAAAGGTGAAAATGATACTACCCCTTATATAACAATTATCGTCATTACAGCGATTATTTTAATCATTTTACAGTTATTAAATATGAAAGTATTTAAAAAAGCTAAACCTAATCAATGATGTTGATTTCCTTCTTCAAAGTGCTTGTTAGAAAGTCGTACTTTGAAGAGGGGAATTTCATTTTAGGTTTAGCTTTTATTATTTTATCGTTGTAGTTTAATTGTATTTGCGAGTAAGACGCTAGCGACATCTTCAGGTGATTCTTTGCAACCATGACGTAACCAATCAAAAAGTATGCCAGCTTGACCACCAACAGAATAAATTACAAACATACGCTTATTCTGAATGGTTGTTTCATATCTATCCATTACTTTTTCATAGCATCGCTTTGTTTCATTAATATAATCAAGGGCAATTTCCTTATTAGGATGAATAATGAGCGTTGCTTTATAAAATGCTTCTTTACGCTTAATATATCGCGCAACGAGTAAGAAAAATTTATATAATTTCTTTTGATCTTGCTTGATATTATAAAAATCTTTATAGAATGAATTCAATATAGCCTTATATTTATTTAAATGATAGTTTTGAATTTTCTCTAATAAATGATATTTATCTTGAAAATGATCATAAAATGTCGAACGATTTACACCACTATAAGCACATATCATTTTGATTGTGATTTCCTCAAAAGGGTATTCTTCAATCAATTCAATAAGGCTTTTTATTATTTTATATTTCGCACGTTGTTTCATTGTTTCACCTGATCAATCTGAATAATATTTTTATATAAAATGCTAACCAACACAATTGTGAAAAATGTTGGTGTTTTTTTTAGTGATACATCTCTATAATAGATAAAGTGAATTTTAAAAGCAAATAGGAGGATATATTCATGAAGAAAATGGTATTAGTGAATGTCATTACTATCATTGTTCTTGTAGTAATAGGTGTTCTAGGTTTCTGGTTCTGGAATAATGCAACAAGCTATGTAACTACAGACAATGCAAAAGTAGACGGAGATCAAATCAAAATCTCTAGCCCAGCTTCAGGAGAAATTAAATCTCTAGATGTGAAACAAGGAGATAAACTTGATAAAGGTGATAAAGTAGCTGAAGTTTCAGCTCAAGGCGAAGGTGGTCAATCTAAAGATATGAGCATCAAAATGCCTCAAAACGGTACAATCGTTAAAACTGACGGCATGGAAGGTTCAATGGCTCAAGCTGGTAACCCAATCGCTTACGCATATAATTTAGATGATTTATACATTACTGCAAACGTTGATGAAAAAGACATTTCTGATGTAGAAAAAGGAAACGATGTAGACATCGATATCGATGGTCAAAAAGCTTCTATTAAAGGTAAAGTAGAACAAGTTGGAAAAGCAACTGCAGCTAGTTTCTCATTAATGCCTTCATCTAACAGTGACGGTAACTACACTAAAGTGTCACAAGTCGTACCAGTTAAAATTTCTCTAGATTCTGAACCATCTAAAAATGTTGTTCCAGGTATGAACGCTGAAGTTAAAATCCATAAAAATTAAGGGGGTCATTTCATGACAACGACCTTCATTATTGTTTATATTGTTATAGCGCTCATACTTATTGGTCTAATTAACGTACTTTTTTCAAAATCAAGAAAAAAAGCTAAAGATCAAAAAGTGGAACAACGTTCGACTAAGGATTCTGAGAATCAAAGTTATCAATCTAAATTTAAAGCAAGTGATCTAGATAAACAATCTGAGTCTAACAATGCTTCAAGTCAAATCAGAAATCATTCTGATAATATCGAAGATGATAAAAGAAAACATCACTTCGAAACTACTAATGAGGGAGATCAAACATCTTCTAAAGCTACTAATGCAAATAGCAAATATGATGCATATCCTGGTTCTCTACGTCGCTCAGATCAACACGAAGATCAAGCGAATGATGAGAAACAAGATCATCAAAAAGATAATACTGAACAACCTAATGAAGAATCAGATGAAGTTTTAAATCCAATTGACCCTAACTCAGAAGAGGGTAGAGTCAATGAAAAGATTAAAAAACAAGAATCTAACTTCATTTTCGGTAAAGGTATTTCAAGAGGTAAAATTTTAGCAGCAATGTTATTTGGTATGTTCATTGCGATTTTGAACCAAACATTATTAAACGTTGCTTTGCCTAAAATTAATACGGAATTTAATATTTCTGCTTCAACTGGACAATGGTTGATGACAGGATTCATGTTAGTGAATGGTATTTTGATTCCAATCAGTGCATTCTTATTTAATAAATATTCTTATAGAAAATTATTTATTGTAGGTTTAGCATTATTTACAATTGGTTCACTTATCTGTGCGATTTCATTTAACTTCCCAATTATGATGGGTGGTCGTGTACTACAAGCGATTGGCGCAGGTATCTTAATGCCATTAGGTTCTAACGTTATTGTAACGATTTTCCCACCTGAAAAACGTGGTGTCGCAATGGGGACAATGGGTATCGCAATGATTCTAGCTCCAGCTATTGGACCTACTTTATCAGGTTATATCGTTCAAAATTATCATTGGAACATTATGTTCTATGGTATGTTCTTTATCGGATTAGTCGCAATTGTAATTGGTATGTTCTGGTTTAAACTTTACCAACGTACGACAAATCCAAAAGCTGATATTCCTGGTATTATATATAGTACAATCGGTTTCGGTGCTTTATTATACGGTTTCTCTGAAGCTGGTAATAAAGGTTGGGGTTCAACTGAAATCGTGACAATGTTTATTATTGGTACAATCTTCATTATCTTATTCGTTATTAGAGAGTTAAGAATGAAAGCACCAATGTTAAACCTTGAAGTATTAAAATATCCAACATATACACTTACAACAGTTATCAATATGATTGTTATGATGAGTTTATATGGTGGTATGATTTTACTTCCATTATATTTACAAAATTTAAGAGGTTTCTCAGCACTCGATTCAGGTTTACTTATGCTTCCTGGTGCTTTAGTTATGGGTGCTTTAGGACCTGTTGCAGGTAAGTTATTAGATACAATTGGTATTAAACCATTAGCCATCTTTGGGATTGGTATTATGACTTATGCAACTTGGGAACTAAGTAAATTAAACATGGACACACCTTATCTTCATATTATGGGTATCTATGTATTACGTTCATTTGGTATGGCATTTATCATGATGCCTATTATGACAGCAGGTATGAATGCATTACCTGGCCGTTTAATTTCTCATGGTAATGCTTTTGTTAATACGATGAGACAATTAGCTGGATCAATAGGTACAGCGATATTGGTGACTGTAATGACGACTCAACAAACTAATCATGTTGCAGCATTTGGCGATGAATTAGATAAAACAAATCCTGTCATTCAAGATCATATGCGTGAATTAGCACAACAATATGGTGGCGAATCAGGCGCATTAAAAGTGTTATTAGAACATATTAATAAACTTGCATCTGTAGAAGGTGTTAATGATGCATTTATCATTGCAACTGTGATTAGTGCCATTGCCTTAATCTTAAGCTTATTCTTACAAAGTAAGAAAAAAGCACAAGCATCTGCTGAAAAAGCAAATGCCGAAGATAAAGCAGCTCACCAAGAGTAAATATTAATTAAGAGATAAAAAATTGTGTTGTGGGGGCACGATTTTTGAAGAATCGGTAACGTTCCGTCGTTATCGATTCTTTTTTGGGAGCGGGACAGAAATATAATTTAGCAAAATTATTTTCGTTGTCCCGCCCCGGCAAGGATGGCTAGGATTGAGAGAAGCTTGATTCAAGTGCACTCTCAATTCAGACATCTACTGCCAATATGTTAAATGAGACTGATATATTTAATATTTTCTAGACTATTATGCATGCGCAAAAAGCGCAGGCGAACCATAATAAAAAGGCCTATCGATGACTCAACTAAGAGTGATTGATAGGCCTTCAATTTATCGTATACGAGCTAGACGGTTACGGAAGAATAAACTAATAAATAATAACGCAATACTACAAGCAAGTAGAATTAATCCATTATGAATTGCATCAGCTTCCGTAATCACTTGATCTGGTGAAACACTTAAATAATATTTCTTAAGAGACTCTGAAATATTTTGAGCAATTGTATGAATGATATAACTGAAATACATAGTAATAAAAAGCATTACCGCTAAAATAATGATATTAAAAATTTTTAATAATGTTCGATTAAGAATGATAGTAATCACAGTTATAAACATACTAATGAGACATAAAACAAAGAAAATATTAAAAACTAAAATAAGGTTATCTATTGAATGTTGTAGATCATTCATATCACCTAAATTAATATCTAAATTTCCAATTTTAGTAACAGTATCTTGGAAATTTCGTATTTCATGAAAATTAATCTTTTGATTAGCGAAGACTATATTAAAAATAGGTTGCTTTAACATACTATATCCTGTAATAGCAGTTAAAACTAATACAATAATATGAATAACGATACTTACCCAAGAACGTTTTTTCTTTCCATATTTTTTACCACGATGCATTTCTTGATTACGAAATTGTGAATTGAAATCACTTGAATTTTGATTTGCTTCAGTCACTATGATGCCTCCTTCAATCACATTTTTTCTATTTTTATCTTTTTAATATAATGTCTGTTATAATTGGCTTTATTCAAGTATCACTATCAGTAATAGACATCATTATTTAAAGATGCAATTGATATATGTATTATTATATCTTTTTTAAGAAAACGAATATACAGATTTAAGCAAATTGTTTTCTAAATTTAAAATTTGAAAAGGGGCAGGTTGGTCACGCTATGAAAAACTATTTAATGAATAGAGTCGTTAATAAATATATACTTCATAACAGATCTATTTTCTTTAACAATGATGAAGAAGTAGAACAATTTTTAGAGAAAAGAAGAACTGAAAATAGTAAAAAGCATAAACAACCGTCTACATTAAATGTAAAATCTAATCTTGATAAATTATCTCTAGGAGATATGCAAGTGTTTAGATTTAATTTTAGACATGAAGCCAAACATAAAATCTTATACCTCCACGGTGGATATAACACATTACAACCGTCACCGTTTCATTGGAGATTATTAGATAAATTGGCTCTCAATACATTAAATGAAGTCGTATTACCAATCTATCCAAAAGCGCCGGAATATCATCTTGAAGATACCTATCAAGCTATCAAAAAAGTATACGATGAATTAGTTTCTGAAGTAGGTAATGAGCATATTGTGATTATGGGAGATGGTTCTGGTGGAGGTTTAGCATTGCGTTTCGTTCAATCCTTGGTTGAAGAACAGCAACCTGTACCGAGTAAACTATTCTTAATATCACCTTTATTAGATGCCACATTATCAAATAAAGATATTACTGAAGAATTAGAAGACAAAGATATCTTAGTGAGTCGATTTGGGGTTAATGAGTTGATGAAAGCATGGTCTAATGGCTTGCCACTAACTGATAAGCGTGTTTCTCCATTGTATGGAGAACTAAAAGGTCTACCTCCTGTATATATGTATGGTGGTGGTAAGGAAATTGGAAATCCGGACATGAAGTTGTTTGCACATTTATTAGAAGACAATGGGCAGTACATTGATTTTAAAGAATATCCTAAAATGGTTCATGATTTCCCGATTTATCCTATTAGACAATCGCATAAAGTCATTAAACAAATTACAAAAGCAATACAACAATAAAACAGGACTTTGGAGGTGGTTCAAACTTCCAAAGTCCTTATTCATTATCCTATTCAATGATTGAATTGATATGAGTTACAATAAAGTTTTGGCCTTTTAAGTAATAAAATGAAGCGATGAATTCATCAAATTGATGTGGTATATCAGTAAAATTACTAAAAGTAAATTTCTTTTCTAGATTTTGATCTCTCACGTGCTTTTCATAATTATTATATTGAATGAGAAATTCTTCATCGATATGATTTTCCTCAATTAACGTTGAAATCTCATCAATCGCAAACTTTTGCCCTTGTAAGTAGCTCATATGAATTGCACGCTTGACGAGTTGAGACGCCGGTCCATTGATAACCAATTCTTTTTGATTATTTAATTCACTCAATTCAAATTTAACATCATCTTTTAAATCTATAAGTTCACTTTTAATGCGTTGACGTGTAGGCATATTTATTCTCCTTTTTTAGGGATACCAATTCGATGTCCCAGTTGTTTTGGCCATTCTATTTTTTCTTGCTCTGATTCATATGCTTTAATGAAATTCATATATTTCTCAGGAAATGCCGCAGAACGACGTTGCTTTGTATCAATCCCCATCATCATGACTTCATTTGTAGCTGCAACAGTACCATCTTCATGTAGCATTCTTAAAATGAAATGCGTACGTTTATAATCATAATCATAAAGGTATAATTCAACTATGAATGTTTGACCTAATGACAATTCTGCTAAATACGTTGTATGTTCCTCAATAGTAAAAACGGTATATTGGCTTGCTTCTCTTTCTTCAAGAGATAAGCCATGACTATAGTTAAATTCATTAACCACTTCACTAAATATCATATTGTAATACGCATCATGCATATGATTGTTATTATCAATTAAATCTTCGGTTACATTTCGAGTAACCTTGAATGTGTGAGACATCTCTTTTTCCTCCCCTTATACCTAACACTATCTTACTAGATAAAATTAACACATACACGTAATTAAATTCATGATAAAATGTAACAGAGATAACAAGAGGGGGAAGTAAAATGACCTTAACCGTAAGATATCAATCATTAACACAACCTCTTACGGAAGTAGCAAATGTTCGGGATGTTCCTAAAGATGCGACAATTGTTTGGTATGATTTTGAAAATGCTACAGAACGGGAGAATGATTTTCTCAGAAATAACTTTAATTTCAACTATTTAGAAATTGATGATGCCATTACTGGTATACCTCGCGTGAAGTATAAGGAATATAAAGCATATCAGTATATGATATTCCATAGTATTATAGACTCAGATTACTCTCCAATTGCGCTTAACGTTTTTTTACAGGATAAAATTCTTGTAACGTATCATCATAAGCCCTTTAGATCATTGAAGAGAGTAGCTAAATATAATGCTGAAAATCATAATGCTGATTTGGACTGCGCAGATATAGTAATACATATACTAGATAGTATGGTGGATAAATACTTTGATTTCGTATATGGCATCGAGGATAAAGTTTATAATTTCGAAGCACGACATGTTGATGATCGGTATAGTAAAAGTGTGATGGAAAATGTCTTTCAATTACGTTCTGATTTGATTAAAATTAAGCGTGTCATGTTTCCGATGCAAGAAGTGGTTGATACGATTAAAAGTGAAGGCAATATCATTAAAGATGCTAAGCACTCAATGTATATTCAACATATCGACGATCATTTGATCAAACAACGAAGTGTCATTAGAACAGCGCAAGAGATGACAAATGAAATACGTGAAAACTATGAGTCATTTACTTCATTTAGAATGAATAGTATTATGCAAATTTTAACACTAGTATCAGTTATTTTCTCTCCGTTAACTTTTATAGCTGGTGTATACGGTATGAACTTTGATTACATGCCTGAATTAAAATGGCATTATGCCTATTTTGTTTGTCTAGGCGTCATGCTCGTGATAACAATTATTTTAATAATCTTTTTCAAAAGGAAAAAATGGTTCTAAAAGAGGAACAATCATATTATGAACTTTAACAAAGGATGGTATTTCAATGAGTGATTCACTGAGAGAACAAAGAAAAAATGAACATGTAGAAATTGCAATGTCACAAACTGATGCACCACAATCTGATTTCGATAAATTGAGATTCGTTCATCATTCAATACCTAATATTGATGTCAATCAGGTCGATTTAACGAGTCATACATCTCATTTCGATATGCAATTTCCAGTTTATATTAATGCGATGACTGGAGGCAGTGAGTGGACGAAACAAATTAATGAAAAGTTAGCTATTGTAGCCAGAGAAACAGGTTTAGCTATGGCAGTAGGCTCTACCCATGCCGCTTTAAGAAATCCTAAAATGGCTGAATCATTCAGTATTGCAAGACAAATCAATCCTGAGGGAATGATATTTAGTAATGTTGGCGCAGATGTACCTGTAGAGAAGGCTGTCCAAGCAGTTGATTTACTTGAAGCTCAAGCGTTACAAGTTCATGTAAACTCTCCTCAAGAATTAGTTATGCCAGAAGGTAATCGTGAGTTTTCAACATGGATGGACAATCTTGAATCCATTGTGAAACGTGTGAATGTACCGGTTATTGTTAAAGAAGTTGGCTTCGGAATGAGTAAAGAGACCTTTAAATCATTAGTTGAAATCGGTGTTCAATATGTAGATGTAAGTGGTCGTGGTGGTACAAACTTTGTTGATATTGAAAATGAACGTCGCACAAACAAAGATATGAATTATTTAACACAATGGGGACAATCAACAGTAGAATCTTTACTTGAAAGTACAGATTATCAGGATAAGTTGAATGTCTTTGCAAGTGGAGGCTTGCGAACACCATTAGACGCCGTGAAAAGCTTAGCTTTAGGTGCTAAAGCAGTTGGTATGTCGAGACCATTCTTAAATCAAGTGGAGCAAACAGGAATTACGAATACAATTGAATATGTTGAATCATTCTTAGACCATATGAAGAAAATTATGACGATGTTAGATGCAAAAGATATTGAAGCATTGAGACATAAGGATATCGTATTTAGTCCGGAATTAACTTCATGGATTGAGCAACGTAGTCTAGATATTCATAGAGGATGATAAATAAAAAGGGAGCGGGACAGAAATATAATTTAACAAAATTAATTTCGTTTTCCCTCTCCCAACTTTCATTGTTTGTAGAATTTCTTAAAAAGAAATTCTCTATGTTGGGGCCCCGCCGGCAAGGATGGCTAGGATTGAAGAAGCTTGATGAAAGCGCGCTTTCAATCCAGACATCTACTGCCAATATGTTAAAAGAGACTGAGATATTTAATATGTCCCAGTCTCTTTTCTAATAATTGATGTAAATATTGTATCTAACTAAAGAACTGTATGAAGCCCATCACAATGATAACGCCAATTAAATCGATTAAGAAAGCACCTACGATCGGTACAACTAAGTATGCTTTTGGTGAGCTACCATACTTTTTAGTTATAACATCTAAATTAGCCATTGCGTTTGGTGTGGCACCTAAACCATGACCAATGAATCCGCCTACCATTACTGCGGCATCATAGTCTTTACCAAGACCTCTAAATAAAACAAAAATAGAGAATAAGACCATAAATACCACTTGTATCAGAACGATAATCAGAAGTGGAATCGCAAGTGAGTATATTTCAGTTAGTTGAATACTCATCAAAGCTAATGATAGGAAGATACCTAGGGAGATATCCCCGATTTGATCATTAATCTTTAAGTCCACAATATTCCATCCAGAGAGTTCTGATACATTACGAATAATTACAGCTACAAACATGGAACCTACATACATTGGAATATTTACACCTGTTAAATCAGTAAAAGTATTTCCAATATAAGTACCTAATGCCATACAAAATACTAAGATTGTAAACTGTATGAAAAAGATTTGAGTAGGTTTGAATTTATTGTGTAGCGTTTTGTTATATTCAACTTCGCCATAATTTTTAAATGACTCATCACGATGTTCAGGTTTTAGGTTATAACGTTTAATTAAAAATTTGACGACGGGTCCACCGATTAGACCACCAAATACAAGTCCTAATGTAGCGGCAGCGAGTGCAGCAGTGACGGCTGAGTCAATACCCATATCTTGAATTGTTTTACCATATGCAGCAGCGTTACCGTGACCACCTTCCATTGACATTGATCCAGCAGTTAAACCTAATAGTGGTTGAATATTTAAAACTTTGGCTAATGAAACACCTATAATATTTTGACAAAAGGCCATAATTCCACAGAACATGAAATAAAGTAACATGACCTTTCCGCCAATTTTAAATAACTTAAATGATGCACCTAAACCAATTGTTGTGAAAAAGGCTAACATAAAGAAATCCTGAATAAATGATGCATCAAGTTTGATTTTAATAATATGTAAAGAATCGAGTATGGCTACGAGAATTGAAAAAAGTAATCCGCCAATCACTGGCGCAGGTATACAAATTCTCTTTAATATCGATACATGATTAACAATTGATTGTCCGATTAAATATAGAACACATGCTAAACACAAGGTTGTGATTGCATCTAACTCTATCATAAAATGCCCCCTTAGAAGTAGTCCCAAAACCTATGTTTAATACTTAATCTATATAATTATGTAAGCGTTATAAAAATGGCCATGTTAACCATTATACACACGTATTTAAAATAAATCTAGATATTCAATTAATATTAATCATATATATCTAAAATTCTGAAAATATTAATTTAAATTATATTCAGAGTTAACAATAAATTAAAATATAGTAGACATGATATTCAAAACGATTCAGGAGATATCGATATTAAATAATAAATAAGCGAGGATGCTCTATGATGATGTACTGAACCCCAAAAGTTGGACTAAAAAACTAACTTTAAGGGGTGCACATCAGAAGAGCGCCTCGCTTTACTTTTATTTCCATGTGTCATCAGGATTTTGAAAGTCAGATTTACGCATGCGTGATACATATGGATTGCCTTTAACAGTATAACGAAGTGGCTTGTGTGTCCATTCTCCTTTATTAGGAATACCAATTCTTCCACTTTCTACTATTTCTTTAGGATATTTTCTATTTTTAATATCGATGGAAAGGCGACAATCATTCAGCGTTGAACCATCTATAGCTCTAGGAATATTCAATGCTTTTGTCCATTTTCCTGGGCCGTTCGTTATTTCATAACCTGTTTTACCACGATTCATTTTCATCGCTTCTATACCATCTTCTGGTTCAATAGCACGAATTAATACGCCTTCTGGAACGCCTTGTGTACGTGTGACAAAATTGATGAGTAAGTGGGTATGCATCACATGTGCGTATATCGTTCCTCCAGTTTTATAAAGGGAAGTTACTTTAGGCGTCTGTTTACCACCGTAACCATGTGCGGCTCTGTCATTGAAACCTAGATAAGCCTCAGTTTCCACGATGTAGCCAGAGTAGTATTGATTGTCATCTTGATATATGATTTTAACGCCTAATAAATCTTTAGCAGTTTGTGTTGTTGCTTTATTGATAAAGTCCACAATCATCTCACCTTAAAATATAATAAGAATACTTTATAGAAAATTTGAATTGAGAATTAAAATTTAAAATATACATTTTTATTAAAGAAATGTTTTGATATACTCAATATACAAGTTTCTACTATAGTTCACTCTTTTTTAATTTATCAAAGAGTAGAAGATTTTAAAACAGTTTTACATGACACAGAAAAAGGAGAATGAATGATGCGAGATAAAGTAAGTTTTGGGCGAGCACTTAAATTATTTTGGAGTAATTATGTTAACTTTAAAGGTCGCTCAAGACGAAGCGAGTATTGGTATGCAACGTTATGGAATTTAATATTTGTAATTCCAGGATTAATTGGACTATTTATAGGTTTTATGTTTGCGATGATAGGATCGGCAAGTCACGATGAAGCCGCTTTAACTATTGGTGGATCTTTACTCATTTTAGGTTACTTATACTGCATTATCTTTGCTTTAGCCACTTTAATACCTAACTTGGCTATTTTAGTTAGAAGATTTCATGATTTATCATTTTCAATGTGGTTACCAATTAGTGGTGTAATAGTAATATTTATTGTCAATGTTACTGCCAACATTATTTCACTTAATGACAAATGGTCAGACAATGGTTTTGTTTTACTCTTATTATATATATTACTTGCAATACAGTGGGTATTTTCAATTGTTCTTTTGGTCATGGTCTGTCTTAACGGTAAGAAAGAAACAAATAAATATGGACCTAGTCCTAAATTCACTGAATACGCAACTAATTATGAAGGTAAAAACCATAATCCAGTTGATAAAGCTAAAACTAATTAATTGACTTTTCACTAGCGGTCTCTCAAAGAGGCCGCTTTTTTAAAATAAAAGTGTCATATATATTTGACTTCTGCCTATTTGTTTGATTATGATAAAAGTACTTAATCATTGTGAAAGAAGGGCTACTGATTTGAATAAAGTGAAACAGTTTAGAGCACATCAGAAAATATCTCAACTTTCTCTAGCCCGAGCTGTTGGTGTTTCTAGACAAACAATTAATATGATAGAAAATGACAAATATAATCCATCTTTAAAATTATGCATTAATATCGCGAAAGAACTAAATGTGACATTAAATGATTTATTTTGGGAGGATGACCATGATTAGTCGGTTATTTAAAGTAACAGATGAGCATCAATTACAAAGATTGAACCGTTTATTTGCTAAATTTGGGGCGCTCATTTTTATTTTTTTGATAGCTATGTTTTATTTTGAGGTCATGCTTGATGTTGAACGCGCGTATTTATCTCCATATTTAATAGGCACCATTTTATGTATCGTTGTCTTAGTTAGTATGTTAGTGACCAATGGATATAGTGATACTAATAAAGAAATATATGTTAGAAATGACAACGAAAAAAAGATGCTTAATAAAATGAGCTTTATAAAAAGAGCGATCTTTTTAATTCTAGCATTTGCATATCTATACCTGATTCCCAATATCATCATTCCTATTTTAATAGGTAACAAGATGTTTGGTTTCCAACCCTCGTCGCTTATCATATTTATCCCATTAATTGTCTTTATTTTCACTGGAGATAAGAGAATTAAAGTATCAGATAAACCAACTGCTCCAGTTAAGGAAAAGATTAATCACACGGAGCCATTGCTCCATCTTATACCTCAATACCATTTTAGTGACGAATATGAACGAATGAGGATAGAAATGGAGTACGCAAAGAACTTCGTATGGTTGGTTATCTCGCTTAGTCTTATTTCTATTATAGATATTGTCATTGAAATAGTGATGAATCATACACCTTATGCATCAATAGTTACACTTATTTTCAATGCCATTTTAATCATTATCGCTACTTTAAAAGTCATTTCAATAAAAAAGAATAATATAAGTCAAAAGGCTTAATTCATCAAAGTAAAGCTTAATAGTCATATAAAAATCTCTAAGAGGTTGGGACGACGAAATTAATTTTTCTAAATTGTATTTCTGTCTCACTCTCTTAGAGATATTTTTTTGAAATCTACATTCCAATCTGACGATTCAATTATTCATGTATGTAGGATAGTTCTGGATTTTCACGACCTAAAATATCATGTAGTTTTCGATATTTATCGAACAGTTTGTCATATGCTTTGACTTTATCAGGTTCCGGTTCTTTGACGTAGTAAATAGGCTGTTTCATATGTTTTACGGTTTCTTTTAATGATGGATACGCACCGCCAACATTGGCGCCCAGCATTGCTGCACCGAGTGCGGTAGCATTAGATGATTCAAGTACTACTACTTTCTTGTTTAACACATTTGCGTAAATATCCACTAATAATTGACTTTTCTTTGGAATGCCACCTGAGGCATAAACCGTATGAACTGGAATTTCATTGTCTTCAAATTGTTTCATGATCATCTTAGTACCGTACGCTGTCGATTCTAGATATGCACGGTGAATCATCTCGAAGGGTGTTTGCAATGTTAAGCCAAAGACGCTACCTGAAAGATGGCTGTCACTTAATATGCTACGGTTACCATTATGCCAATCGAGTACAATGACATGTTGATCTTCTACATCGATGTCGCTTGCGAGCTCCTCTAAATATTCAAGTACTGAAACTTCCTTTTCCAAAGCTTGGTCAACGATATGTTTGGGAGCTAACTGCTCAGAATAACTAAATAAATCTCCGACAGCAGCTTGACCTGCTTCATATGCATATAAACCTGGGATGACTGCATCTTTCACAGAACCAGTAATCGCAGGGATAGGTTTTTGTTTAGGGTCTAGCATTAAATGACAGGTACTTGTGCCGATAACAGCTGTAAATTCACCTTGTTTAATAGCCCCTACACCTAGTACACCTGAATGAGCATCAATCATATATGGAGAGATTTGCACTTTTTCAGGCAAGTTCCATAATTGTTGATAATATACCGCTAAATTTCCTGCGCTTTCACCTATATGTACGACCGGTGCTTCACATTTTTCCTTAACGATGGTAGGCAAGGTTGTATCTACAGCTTCAAAGAAGTCATAGTTAAACCCGTTCACTTCATCCCAAAAACCTTTGAACCCAATACCACAATTGGAACGAATATTTTTATTTGTAAGCAAGCTTGTAATGTAGTCGCCAGCTTCCATGATATAACTCGTGCGTTCAAGTAATTCAGGTGCTTCATGTTTCATTTCTAATATTTTTGGAATCATCCATTCACTATTGACGCTTGAACCGTAATAATCGAGCCATTGATTAGATGTTTTTTCACTGGCTTCAACCATTTGTGTCGCTTCATCTTGAGCGCCATGATGTTTCCATAATTTAACATAAGCGTGTGGATTGTTTTTTAAACGATCTTGTCGATGTAATGGTTCAAAATTTTCATCTAGAAAGACAATCGTACAACTTGTGAAATCCACACCAATGCCTAATACATCATTTTTATTCACTTTGCTCTCTTCTAATACATGTTTAACGCCATTTTCTAAAACATGAAGATAATCGTCAGCATTTTGTAAGAAATAGTTACGCGGGAGTGCTTCGCCATTCAATGTCTCGGCAATTGTACCGTGCTCATAAGTTTCTTCATAGCTTGAGATCATCTCACCATTGGATGTGTCCACAAGAATCACTCGACCTGAAGCTGTACCATAATCAATGCCAATACTGTAGCTCATTTGTCTAACCCCTTTAAATTTGAAAAGTATGTATTGCTACGAAACTTATAGATAATGATAGGGCTTACAAAAAAGTTTGTAAAGTTTATTAAGTTTCAAAATTTACATATAAGAATTAATTGAATAATGTTATATTAAAAAAAGAATTTAAACCAAAAAATCATATTGATAGGAGTATAAAATATGAGTTTGATAATTGATCATGTCACCAAGAAATTTGGAGATTTCACTGCAGTTAATGATATTTCTTTAAAACTTGAAAAAGGAAAAATGTTAGGATTTTTAGGGAGAAATGGTGCAGGTAAAACAACCACATTTAGAATGATACTCGGGTTGAGTGAGACGACAGAAGGTACCATTACATATGAAGGTAAAAAAATAGGTAAGCACATGTATAACTCGATTGGTTATCTTCCCGAAGAACGAGGCTTACATCCTAAAATGACTGTCGAAGAAGAATTAACGTATCTTGCGACGTTAAAAGGCTTATCTAGTAAGGAAATTAGACAACGTATTGATTATTGGTTAGAGCGTTTTGCGATTACGGAAAATAGAAAAAAGCGAATTCAGTCACTCTCAAAGGGAAATCAACAGAAAATCCAATTACTTGCGAGTATGCTTCATAATCCTGAACTACTCATTTTAGATGAGCCATTCAGTGGTTTGGATCCAGTTAACGTAGAGCTATTAAAACGTGCGGTAAAAGATTTAAATGATAAAGGTTCTACCATCATATATAGTTCACATCGTATGGAACATGTGGAGGAACTCTGTGATGACGTTTGCATCATTGATAAGGGTGAGTTAGTCGTTTCTGGAGACATTCAACATGTTCGCTCTGAACATGGTAATAAGCGTGTGATTATTGAAGCAGATCATCACATTGATGGCTTAGATGAGATTGCCGGTATTTTAAATATTGAGCAACATAAACGTGATATTCGAATAACAATTGAAAATGAAGATATCGCTAAAGATATTTATAAGAAAGTGATTGAACAAGGATTTGTAAGACGTTTTCAAGTTTTAGAACCTTCACTTAATGACATTTTTATAGATAAAGTAGGTGAAACACATGAATAAATTTTGGTCGACCTTTAAACTCACGTATCTCAGTAAAATTAAATCAAAAGCATTTATCATTTTTATGTCTATCATCGTCATACTGATGATTGCACTTTCAAATATAGATAAAATTATAGATTTATTTGACAATGGCCCAGATAAAGTAGGCGTTGTGACGCAAAATGAACAAATTTATAAAGTATTGAAAAAACAAAGTCATGCACTCGATGATGACGCCACTTTTAAAAAAGTCAGTGAAAAAGATGCGCATAAGTTAGTAAAAAATGAAAAATTAAAGAAAGCCTATATCGTGAAACAAGATAAGCATCATCAATTATCAGGAACGATATTGAGTAAAGACAACGTAGAGGCTGAGGACGAGCAAAAATTGACTGAGGTACTTACTTCTATCCAATCTCAATTGGTCGCTTCGAATCTCAATTTAAGCCAAAATGAATTGAAACAATTACAAGCAAGAAGTCATGTAGACAGTAAAGTCATCTCTAATAAAGAGGATAGTCAATTAAATTCAGGAGAACAAACTTTAAATTACATATTAGTTTATGCGACGTTAATGCTCATCTTCTTTATTGTATTTAATTACGCAGGACAAGTTGCAATGGAAATTGCTACGGAAAAGACTTCTCGCGTCATTGAGATGATAATTACAAGTGTGTCACCAGTGATTCATATTTTAGCTAAAATTGCAGGCGTCATTGCTGTGGCATTTACTCAAGTTATTATGATTATTATCATGGCATTACTTTGTGTCTATGCATTTGATTTAAAAAGTTTATTTAAAGAATTTGACATTCAAATGAATCATCTTGCTTGGCAAATTATCATTGTAAGCATACTTTGCCTTATTGTTGGTATCTTAAGCTATGTATTACTTGCAGCTATTCTTGGCTCATTAGCAACGAGAATTGAAGATATGAATCAAACGCTTATGCCGTTAACTTTATTAGCTATGATCGCATTTTATATTGCAATATTTAGCATCATGAAGCCGGATATGCTGCTTACTAAGATTACAAGTTTTATCCCATTCCTAGCACCGTTTGAGTTATTAGTACGTGCTCAATCCTCAGATTTAGAAATTTGGGAAATCGCTGTGAGTATGGGGATTTCAATCATTGTAGTCGCACTATTATTATGGATTGCTGTTAAAACGTATAAAGATTCTGTGCTTACTTTTGAAAAGGGATTATTCAAATCAATTCAACGTCTTGTGAAAAAGAATTAATCAAACTAAGTCAAGCACTTTTATTTTTATGTTCTAAACCTATGGAATATTAAAAGAAAAAGTGTAACAATATGTAAGTGAAAATACCGTCGTTAAATTAAAGATAGATTTATAGAATCTAACATTGATACAATGTTACTTATCATATCAATCTAAAATAAATACTATTCTTATTTATAACTGAACTACCCCTTCGTTATAGTGAATAGATAAATTTAAAAGGTGGTGCATTGTATCGTGTTTTATTCTGCGTTTATTTTCATCATAGCAGGCCTCTGTGAAATTGGTGGAGGCTATTTAATATGGTTATGGTTAAGGGAAGGCCATTCATATTGGCTAGGTTTATTAGGTGGTATGATACTCATACTATATGGCGTAGTGGCCACGTTTCAGGCGTTTCCGACATTCGGTAGAGTATATGCTGCATATGGTGGTGTGTTTATTATTATGAGCCTTCTTTGGGCTTTTGTGATAGATAAACAGACTCCAGATAAATATGACATTATTGGCGGCTTAATTTGTATGATAGGCGTATTAGTGATGTTATTACCTAGCAGAGCTTAATTTAACGTGGTTGAAAGGGAGATTATGTAATGATAGTTGAAGTTGAGCATCAAAGACATGATGTTGATTTAATTAAAATTGATAATGATGAAACGAAGATTGTATTTACGAATTACGGGGCTAGAATCGTTTCTTGGAAGTATCACGACAATAATATTATTTTAGGGAATGTTGTAGAGGCTGATGAATTCTATTTTGAAAATCCTTTTAATTTTGGTGCCACTATCGGTCGCTATGCAGGTAGAATTGCCAACGCTTCATTTGAATTAGAGGGACAAACATATGAATTAGAAGCAAATCAGCATCCACACCATATACACGGTGGCTCTAAAGGTTTAGATACTAGAATTTTTGATTATGAAATTGTAGACGAAATTGGCCAGATCAAAGTCATTTTCACAGCCACGATTAAAGAAGAGGAAGATCATTATCCGGGCGATATGACTATTAAAGTCACACACACTTACGATGCTGATCAACGCTGGACGATAAAATATGAAGCGGAATCCACGCAAAAAACGCTATTTAATCCAACAAATCATGTGTACTTTAATTTAAATCGAGATAATAATGTTGTTGATAATCACAAAATATCAAGTTCTTCTTTAAAAATGTTTACTTTGGATGATAACCATATTGTGAAACAAGAAGCACCACTTGATTTCTATGATGTATTTAAAGAAAAGGGTGTACTGTTTAAAGATATATTTAATAGTACAAATGAAAAACTTCATCAGCAAATGCAACGATATAAAGGTTTAGATCATCCATTTGAGGTAGGAGGGCGTCAACTTCTTATTGATAATAATGAGTTTGAATTAAAAGTCGAAACAGATATGCCACATATGGTGATATATACTTTTAATGAACCACAAAATTGGGATAATGATTTCAATATTTATAAATCTCATTCTGGATTTACTGTGGAAACTCAAAATCTCCCTAATGATATCAACATGTATGGTGAGAAAGCGCAGTCTATTTTAGAAGCACATACGCCTTATCTTTCTAAAACAAGCTATCAAATTAATGAAAAGTAAATAATTAATTGAAAACGTCGGGTCTCCATTTTATGAAACTGGAATGGTAACTCGACGTTTTTAATATTTTGACTTTACAGAGTGTGTTATCTCTAAGTGAATGGGGATGTTTTAAATGAGGCACTGCTATCAATTCCAGTTGCTTACTTTTTAAATATTGAGATGATTGAACTCTAATTTTAAAAGAGAAAAAGTATGAAAATTAATTTCATTATCTAAAGGTATTTAAAAATAATTAAACTCATGTAAAATGAAATTAAGGAAATTAGAGAAAAGGGGATAATCAGCAAATGAAAGACGTAAAAGAACTTAAACTCATGACGTTAGATGATGTGATTAGTCAGATAGAAGATGGTATGACGCTTGGGATAGGGACTGGAAGTACAATCGAATTGCTAGTACCTAGAATTGCTGAATTGGTTCATCAACATCATTACGATATTACTGGTGTATGTACATCAAATAAAACGGCCTTTCTGGCGAAAGAATTAGATATTAAAATTGTTGAGGTTAATGATGTCAATCACATTGACTTAGCTATCGACGGTGCTGATGAAGTAGATCCAAACCTTAACCTTATTAAAGGTGGTGGCGGTGCACTATTCAGAGAGAAAGTGATTGATGAAATGGCTGAAAGATTCGTTGTCATTGCTGATGAAAATAAACTTGTTGATTATTTAGGGCAAACGTTTGTATTACCAGTTGAGGTAGATAAATTTAATTGGTATCAAGTAGCGAAAAGAATAGAAGACATTCAAGGTGTGAAAGTTAATAGACGCGTGAATGAGGATGTTCCATTTACGACAGATAATGGAAATTACATATTAGATTGTACATTGCCAGAAGGCATTGACCCTTATGACATGCATGAATTTTTAATACATCTAACGGGTGTATTAGAAACAGGTTACTTCCTTGATATGACGGATCAGGTAATTGTGGGAACACAAGATGGCGTTAAAATTATGAATAAAGTGTAGAATATATAAAAAGAACTTGAGGGTTACAAAATGCCTCAAGTTCTTTTTATAGGTTTTGTTATTCTTTTTTAGTTGAATCTTCGGTAGTTTGTTCTTCTGCTTCGTTGATTTCATCTTTCACATCGCTAACTACAGATGAATGACGGTCTTCTGTGTAAGACGCACTATCCTTTAAATCTGAGTTGTCAGTATGCGTTTGTTCAGAATCAACTGCTGAGTGTGATTCATCTTTTGGTTTCTCAACATTTTCCTTTTCAGAGTCAGCTTCTTTGGAACGATTGTTCACGCCTCCGAAGTCATCCTCTTCAGTATGGTCTAAATAGTTGTTAGGTTCAACTTCTTCTAAACTTTGCTTTGTTGTTTTATAAACAATAGCACGAATGATTAAACTTAACACGATGAAGACAACACCTACAAGAGTTGTTGAGATCGCAATGACTTTCATCGAGAAAAGATCGCCAGTTTCCTCACTAAATAAGAATACTAATGCAAATGTCATCGCAGCATGGAAGACTGTAGCAATGTAAATGGTACGTCCTTGAGTAGCTCTGATTAATTCACCGATAATCATTGAGAACGCAAATGTATATAAGAAATGGTAACCAGCATATTCCAGACCGTATGTAGTATTAGCAGTAAAGATTGAATAAATAATACCTACAACAATACTTGCAAAGAAAGTGTTCATCTTTGTTTCAAGAATATTTTGTAAGTATGAACGGAAACCAAATTCAGTAACAAAAGCCATTAAAATATGACCAATTAATATTGTAATTAATGATACTGATAAATCTGATGTTTGTAATAAGATGAAACTATCAGCAAAAGTATTAAAGCTATACATACCAATCATAAGAATAATTAATGGTAAGATAAGCGCTAAAATAATTCGTTCAATAACCTTTAAACTGAATGAAAACTTTAACCCTGCTAATTGTTCTTTTTTATACTTAAATACTAAAATACATACAATTGATGCTATTAAAGGTGCTAAATCTTTGATGTCAAAAACAAATCGTTTAACTCCAATGGATACTTGGAAATCTCTAAGTATAACGGCTAAGGCCATTGTTATAACAAAGAAGACAAAGACCATCATAGCCCATTGAAACCCAGAAATTCGAGAGTTCTTCATTTTATGTAACCTCCATTAGGTAACAAGCTAAATTTATTTTATTTACAATTATACATCTTACAAGGAGATGTTTAAATTGTCTATTTTAATTATCATCAAAATGTAATAGTCTTGAATCATTTTGTTAGCTAATCGTAATTAAATATTTTCTTTTCAGGGTATCAAAATATTACAAGCGTTGAATTCAAATACACCAATAGTTATACTTTATTTAACTATTGTGATTAACAAATCAAGGGGGAAGTATCATGTATAGACTTGCTGAACGTGATTTATGGACAGGTCGTCTAGATAGTGAAACAGATGTAAAACAATTTAGACACTTTCAAACTGTAAAATTTGGTGATTTATCGAAAGTTGAAAAATCTGGGACACGAAAAGGGGTAGGTATATTAGGGTATGCTGTTGATAAAGGCGTCGAATTAAATAAAGGACGTGTAGGTGCAAAAGAAGGCCCGAATGCGATTAAAAAGGCATTTGCAGGTTTGCCAGATTTAAATCAATGTGAAGAACTTGTTGATTATGGCAATGTTGAGCATGATCACGACGCCCTGATTGATACTCAAAAAGAATATGCAGAGTTAGCTGCTAAATCTATTCAAAATCATAAGCAAACATTTTTACTTGGTGGCGGACACGATATTGCTTATGCACAATACTTAGCTACGCGTAAGGTTTACCCTAACGAATCTATTGGCGTCATCAATATTGATGCCCACTTTGATACACGTGATGAAGGTGAGTCTACTTCAGGCACAAGCTTTAGACAAATATTAGAGCAAGATGATAACGCTGATTACATGGTATTAGGTATATCACAAGGTGGTAATACTCAAGGATTATTTGATTATGCTAAAGAGAAACATGTTCAATATGTTTATGCTGATGAATTATTAAACCAAGTTTCTCCCCCGATTAAAGATATGATAGAACATTTTATTCATGATCACGACATTATTATGTTTACCGTTTGTATGGATGTTGTCGATAGCGCCTTTGCGCCAGGGGTAAGTGCACCAGCTGTACTAGGTATCTATCCTCACACTGTATTTGAATTAGCTAAACGTATTATACCAAGTGAGAAGGTTGCTTCAATCAGTATTGCTGAAATGAATCCTCAATATGATTTAGACAATCGCACTGCGAAACTTGTAGCAAACTTAGTACATCACTTCTTAATTTAACGCTTTGAAAATGTAAGCAAATTGACTACGTTAATTATAAATAAAACACCTGTAAAAGTTAGGATGATGATTCCCACTTTTACAGGTGTTTCTTATATATCCCAGTAATCTAAACATTGTTGTATTAAAGACATGACTTGTTCTGAATGTTTACGTTTTTTTAAATAATTAATAAAAATCTTGCGTCCTAAGTTAGGACGTATTTTTATACTATCTAAATTCTTGGCAAAATAAGACTGATAATAAAAGCGAGGCACAATTGCATAACCGAGATTTAAATGCACAAAGTTTGTAGCAGATTCAAAACGATCTGTTTCCACTACAATATTTGGAAATTCATTTCTTCTATTAAAATAATCGTCTAGATGCTTGCGTACTTGCGAATTTTTATTTGGCATAATGAGAGGCAGATTTTCTATTTTAATTGTCTTTTGATTTGGAAATTCATTTTTAGGGGTGAGTAAAACATATGGTTCTTCATATAGAGGGATAGACGCAATATCTTCGTGATTAATTTTTTCATTGGTTAGCGCAAAATGTACATCGAAATTAAGTAACTGATCAATAGAATCGCTTCTATCGTGAACTTCATACATACGATATTGTTGATCTGGAAAATTTTTATGATGTAGCTGTGTAACTTTAGCTATCCACTGACTTGTAGACTCCAATATGCCCATTTTAATTCTTGGTTCTGATGTAATGTTTAAATCATACATCTTTTCAACAGTGGAACGATATTCCTGAACTAATTGTGTCGCATACTTATAAAACTGAATGCCTTTTTCGGTGATTTTGATATCTTTTGTAGTCCTCATAAATAAGTCATAACCTAAATCTGCTTCCATTTTTTTAATTGTAGCGGTCAATGAAGGTTGACTAATATGTAAAAAGTTAGAAGCTTTTGTAAAACTATTGTATTTAACTATAGCCAAAAAATATTCTAGCTGAATGATTTTCATGTAAAGCACCCCGTATTTATAGTTTTAAGTTATAAATGATTAGTTTATTTATATTTGTTGTCTATATCTCAGACTATTATACTGTAATTACAAAATATTTGCTGTGTTAAGTCGTTTAACGCATTGAATATTTTGAATAATTTAATTAATTTTAGTACTCTTTTCCCTATTTTATAATATTCAATCACAAAAGAAATTTGTTTTTAGAAAAAATGAATAACAATCAATTTGAAAATGCATGTAAACAATAATCAGATGGGAGAGATTGACATGAGAGAAATTCACGCTAAAAAAGGGTTAGACATTGAGTGTAAAGGTTGGGAACAAGAAGCGGTATTAAGAATGTTATATAACAACTTAGATTCTGAAGTTGCTGAACATCCTGAAGAATTAGTTGTTTATGGTGGGATTGGTAAAGCTGCTCGTAACTGGAAAGCATTCGAAGCAATTGAAAACACATTACGCGATTTAGAAGCAGATGAAACTATGTTAGTTCAATCTGGTAAACCAGTTGCAGTGTTTAAAACTCATGAAGAAGCACCACGTGTATTAATTTCAAACTCTGTGTTAGTTCCTGAATGGGCAAATTGGGATCACTTTAATGAACTCGATAAAAAAGGCTTAATCATGTATGGACAAATGACTGCAGGAAGTTGGATTTATATCGGTTCTCAAGGTATTGTTCAAGGAACTTATGAAACATTCGCTGAACTTGCTAAACAAGAATACAATAGCGATTTAACAGGGACTATTACATTAACTGCTGGTTTAGGCGGCATGGGTGGCGCACAACCACTAGCAGTTACGATGAATAATGGTGTTGCCATCTGTGTAGATGTAGATGAAACACGTGTTGATAAACGTGTTGAAACTAATTATTGTGATGTTAAATCTACAGATTTAGACGAAGCATTGAAAATGGCACAAGAAGCTAAAGATAAAGGGGAAGCATTATCCATTGGCTTAGTAGGAAATGCTGTAGATGTTCATAAAGCAATTTTAGACAAAGGTTTTAAAATAGATATCATTACTGACCAAACAAGTGCGCATGATCCATTGAATGGTTATGTGCCACAAGGTTATTCAGTGGAAGAAGCAAAACAATTACGTAAAGAAAATCCTAAAAAATACGTTGAATTAGCTGAGGCTTCAATGGCTAAACATGTTGAACTCATGTTAGAGTTCCAAAAAAATGGTGCTGTAGCTTTCGACTATGGTAACAACATTCGCCAAGTTGCCTATAATAATGGTGTTGAAAATGCGTTCGATTTTCCTGGGTTCGTTCCAGCGTATATTCGTCCGTTATTCTGTGAAGGTAAAGGGCCTTTCCGCTTTGCAGCATTAAGTGGTGATCCAAAAGACATTGAACGTGCTGACGAAGAAATGAGAAAGTTATTCCCAGAAAACGAAAAATTGTTAAGATGGTTAGATTTAGCGGAAGAAAAAATATCTTATCAAGGATTGCCATCTAGAATTGCATGGTTAGGTTATGGAGAACGTGCAAAAATGGGGTTAGCTCTAAACAAACTTGTACGTGACGGTGAAATATCTGCCCCAATCGTTATTGGACGTGACCATTTAGACTCTGGTTCAGTCGCTAGTCCAAACCGAGAAACTGAAGGTATGAAAGATGGCAGTGATGCAGTTGGTGACTGGGCTGTATTAAACGCATTAATTAATACTGCAGCTGGCGGTTCTTGGATTTCATTCCACCACGGTGGCGGTGTAGGTATGGGCTATTCACTACATGCCGGTATGGTTGTTGTGGCTGATGGATCAGAACGTGCGGAGAGAAGATTAGGACGAGTACTTACTACAGATCCGGGTATGGGAGTAGCAAGACACGTTGATGCAGGTTATGATATTGCGATTCAAACAGCTAAAGAAAAAGGTGTCAAAATTCCAATGATTGATGAAGCAGGTGATAAATAATGAATGATTTAATTATCCAAAATATTCAAGAATTGATTTTACCTAAATCTACTGACAAACCTTTAAAAGGTAGAGAGTTAGATGAATTAGAAGTTGTTGAAAATGGAACGGTTGTCGTTAAAGATGGCAAAGTCGTTTATTCTGGCCCTCATACAGATGAATATGAAGCAAATGAAACAATTGATGCTACTGGTAAGGTTGTTTCACCTGCGCTTGTTGACGCACATACGCACTTTATATTTGGCGGTTCACGTGAGCATGAAATGTCTCTCAAACGTCAAGGTAAATCATATTTAGAAATTCTTGAGTCTGGTGGAGGCATTCTTTCAACTGTTAAATCTACACGAGAAATTAGTGAGGAAGACCTTTTCAAAAAAGCAGAGCATGATTTATTAACTATGATTAAACATGGTGTGCTTACGATAGAAAGTAAAAGTGGATATGGTTTAGATAAAGATAATGAATTGAAACAATTACGAGTGTCTAATCAATTAGCTGATAAATATAATTTGGATATCAAACATACTTTCTTAGGGCCTCATGCGGTGCCAGAAGAAGCTGAATCGAATGAAGCATTCTTAGAAGAAATGATTGAATTACTTCCTGAAGTTAGAAAATATGCTGACTTTGCAGATATTTTCTGTGAAACGGGAGTATTCTCAGTGGAAGAATCTAAGCGTTATATGGAAAAAGCTAAAGAAGCTGGATTTAAAGTTAAAATTCATGCCGATGAAATTGATCCATTAGGTGGTTTAGAATTGGCAATTGATGAGGATGCTATTTCTGCAGATCACTTAGTAGCATCTAGTGAAGAAGGTAAAGCCAAATTAAAAAATAGTGATACAGTGGCTGTGTTATTACCAGCTACGACATTCTATTTAGATAAGAATGATTATGCTGATGCACGTGGCATGATTAATAATGGCGGCGCGATTGCAGTGGCAACTGATTATAATCCAGGTAGTAGTGTAACAAATAACTTACAACTTGCCATGGCTATTGCAGCTTTAAAATTAAAATTATCTCCTAATGAAGTATGGAACGCTGTGACAGTGAATGCTGCAAAAGCTATTGATGCTGATGCAGGTACGATTAATGAAGGTGACAAAGCAAATATCGTCATTTGGGATGCACCTAACCATGAATATATTCCATATCATTTTGGTATTAATCACGCTCAAAAAGTGATCAAAGATGGCAAGGTTATTGTTGATAATGAATTTAAATTAGATTAGTTGATGTCTGAATCACAAATGCACTAGGAAATTAAACTTAATCAAGGAGCCCTTAAAATGAATTGACGTACATTCGTTTTAGGGGCTCGTTCTATATCAATAAAGCTTTCAGATAAAAATATTACTAAAATATTTGATGAAAATAAAAGTATGTAGTGAATATTTTTCAATAACGTAACGATTAAACTTTTCTTATTAGAAATGCTATGTATATAATTTAAGAAAATTCGAAATATTCGAAATGTAAAGACCGTTTATTAGAACTCGGTCATTTCAGGTTCTATTTTATATTTGTTTTACAGTCATTTTCGAAAAGAAGGGGTTGAATCAAAGATGGCCAATTATTCAGATTATGTCAATTGGAGACGTACATTTCATCAATATCCAGAGCTCTCCAAAAAAGAGTTTGAAACAACAAAACGTTTAAAACGAATATTAGAAAGTTATCATATTTCGATTTTGGATTTACCTTTAGAGACAGGTTTAGTTGCTGAGATAGGACAAGGAGAACCCATGGTAGCTGTGAGAACTGATATTGATGCCTTACCTATAACGGAACAAGTGGAGCATGAATTTACTTCGACTAATGAAGGTGTCATGCACGCATGTGGGCATGATATTCATATGGCGAGTATATTAGCTGTTGCAACACAACTTAAAGCGATAGAAAGTGAATTGAATGGACGTGTGAGAATACTTTTCCAAGCTTCGGAAGAATTAGGCGATGGTGCTATTAAACTAAGTCAAACGGGGGCACTTGAAGGTGTGAAAGCGGTGCTAGGTTATCATAATTATCCAACTCTAGATATTGGAGAATTTGCAATCAAAAGTGGTGTGACAACGTCAGCAGTAGATCGTTTTGAATTTCATATTCAAGGAAAGGGCGCACATGCTGCGAAACCTGAACAAGGTAATGATCCAGTTATCGTAGTAGGTCAGTTGATAAATAGTTTACAATCGATTGTAAGCCGTAATTTATCAGCATTTGATAGTGCAGTCATAACAATAGGTGAAGTATCTTGTGGTAATACTTGGAATGTGATTGCTGACCAAGCGTATATTCAAGGTACGGTGCGTACATTTGATGCTGAAAAACGCCAATATATAGAACAGCGTATGCACGAAATTTCTGAAGGGTTGTCCCAAGCATTTAATGTTGAAATGGAATTGACCTATACACAGTTACCAGGTGCTGTCGTCAACGATGAGAACTTAACAGACCAAGCGATAGAAGTTGCTAAAGAAGTAGGGTATCACGTTCATATGATGACAGAACCGCTCACTATCGGAGAAGATTTCTCAGGTTACACGAAAGATTATCCTGGTGTTTTTGCGTTCATTGGTTCAAATAGTAAGTACGATTTACATCATCCTAAATATGATCCTGATGAACGTATCCTTGAAAAAGTACCAACATACTTTGTGAAACTTGTGCAGAAATTGTTAAAGGGGTAATGATTGATTTCAAATATTGTTTTTGTGATAAATTCGTGCTGTTAAATTCATTTTCCGAAAATAAAATATGATTAAATAATGAGAAATTGTGGGTATAAATAATAGAAACTACAATTAGGAGATGATGATTGATGTCAGCACAAGATCCTAGAAACAAATTTAAAACGACGGATTATGAAAAACAAGAGCAAGCGTTACCAGGATTACAATCCAAGATGACGCCACAACCAGACTGCGGAGAAACATCCTATGAAGGGCATGGGAGATTAAAAGGTTATAAGATGTTAGTCACTGGTGGTGATTCTGCAATCGGACGCGCTGCTGCAATAGCCTATGCCAAAGAAGGCGCAGATGTCGCTATTAACTATTTACCTAGTGAAGAAGATGATGCACAAGAAGTGAAACAAGTGATTGAGGGTGTTGGACAAACAGCTATCCTTATTCCTGGTGATTTAAGAGATGAACAATTTAACTACGATATGGTTGAAACAGCTTATATTAAATTAGGTGGTTTAGACAATGTTACTTTAGTTGCGGGCCATCAACAATATCATGATGATATCCATGGGTTTAATACAGAAGCATTTGCGGAAACGTTTGAAACGAATGTTTATCCTGTGTTCTGGACTGTTCAAAAAGCTTTAGAATACTTAAAACCAGGCGCATCAATTACTACAACGTCATCCGTCCAAGGTTATAACCCGAGTCCGATACTACATGATTACGCTGCATCAAAGGCTGCTATTATTTCATTAACGAAAAGTTTTTCAGAAGAACTTGGCGCAAAAGGAATTAGAGTAAACTGTGTGGCACCTGGTCCATTCTGGTCACCACTTCAAATTACAGGCGGACAACCACAAAGTGCTATACCTCAATTTGGCCAACAAACACCTCTTGGACGTGCAGGTCAACCCGTAGAGCTCTCAGGCACATATGTATTGCTAGCTTCAGAGGATTCTAGCTATACTACAGGACAAGTGTTTGGTGTCACTGGCGGTACACAAATCGACTAAAAGGTTACGGACACCGTTTTTATTAAATTATCATTCAACAATGTCATTCGAGTTCCTAAAATGAAGAATTTAAAATTCATTTTAGGAGCTTTTTTACTTTGATAGAGGTGCCAGTTTGTTTTGAGTAGAAAGTGTGGCATTTTCCTCAATTGAAGCGAATGGAAGCGATTTGATAAACGCAGATGATTTCATGTACCATGTATGTAAGGATAATGGTTCTAAGTAAGATGATGGGCAAATAAAAAGAACAAGGTGATACTGCGTGAGAACATTCTTAATTAGATTTTTACCTTACATATTATTAACTATAGGAATAGGTAGTATTATAATATTTAATTATAATCCAATTATTACGATTTCAATGTTTCTTGTACTTTGTATATATAACGTTTTAGTCAATCTTTATTTAGTTAATGAAAATATAACAAAGGGCATGATTTGGCTTCACCCCATTATTGATCGTATATTAGGAGCGATAGCCGCTATCGTTTATTTGGGTATATTTTCATGGGTGATTTTAAGACATATTACCTTTCCTACTGTATTTTTTATAGTGTTATTGACTGGTTTAATTACACTTTACCTAGAATATAAACTTAAAATTATTGATGATAAAAAAGGGGAGCAAGAAAAATATGTAAACGATACGAGCATGGCTGACTATAAGGTTGTGTCACATCGCGCTGAAAAAACATTTAAAATAACTTCAATTATCACAACGGTAATGAGTATTTTACTTATCATTTTGAGTTTGTATTTAAAATGGTGGATTTTATTTGGCGTATCAATAGCATTATTAATTTTAGTCGCTATTGCTTTATCAATTTATGAAAAATATTTTACTACGCGTATTGAAGAATAATTTTTAAAAAGCTATGTATTTTAAGTATTGACGTTGTAACTATAATCTTGTAATGTTAGACACAATTCGCGTAGCTTATCAAGATAAGTTGAGAGCTGGACAAAGAAGTTTCT
Organism: Staphylococcus sp. HMSC036D05; assembly: GCF_001836225.1. Classification (NCBI taxonomy): domain Bacteria; kingdom Bacillati; phylum Bacillota; class Bacilli; order Caryophanales; family Staphylococcaceae; genus Staphylococcus; species Staphylococcus sp. HMSC036D05. Next base: position 420,274 of record NZ_KV827773.1, read on the forward strand.
GCAATGTTGTATCGTATACAATGACTTACAATCTTAATGATCCTTGGCGCCAAGTCTCAAGATAGAGAATTTCATTAATGAAGTTCTACAAGCATTACAAGATGGGAGCGGGATGCCGAAATCGTTCTTTGAGAATCAGATTTCTGTTTCGCTCCTATTTTTATGGAAAGTAGGTTGAATAATGGAGAAAATAAAGAAAGGTAACGCATGGGCGCTACTCCCATTACTTCTATTTGTATTACTATTTCTAGGCGTGGGAATCGTTTCTGGCGATTTCACAACGATGCCTTTAAATGTAGCGATTACAATTACAGTAATTGTTGCCTTACTTATGAATAGAAAGGAATCCTTCGCTAAGAAGGTAGAAGTATTTACAAAGGGTGCTGGACATTCGAATATTATTTTGATGATGTTGATCTTCATTTTAGCGGGTGCCTTTTCAACTACAGCAGAAAAAATGGGCGGTGTCACATCCACAGTTAACTTAGGATTATCACTTATCCCACAGAATTTAATCATAGTAGGATTATTTGTGATATGTATGTTTGTGTCTATTTCAATGGGAACGTCTGTGGGTACAGTAGCTGCCATTGCGCCAGTAGGTTTTGGATTTGCTCAAGCCACGGATGTGCCTGCAGCTTTAGCGATGGCCACAGTTGTTGGTGGTGCAATGTTTGGAGATAACCTTTCAATGATTTCAGATACAACGATTGCTGCTGTTAGGACCCAAAGAACTAAAATGAGTGATAAATTTAGAGTTAATTTTAAAATTGTCTTGCCTGGAGCAATCCTGACAATTATTATCCTGTTCTTATTAACTAATGGTATTTCAATTGATCATGCTAAAAATTATGACTATAACTTATTCAAAGTCATTCCATACTTATTAGTATTAATTCTTGCGCTCATAGGGGTCAACGTCATTATTGTATTAATCGGCGGTACAGCGTTAGCAGGTGTGATTGGATTAATAGATGGCTCATTCGGTTGGAAAGGGCTACTTAGTGCTGTATCTAAAGGGATTATTGGTATGGAAGATATTGCAATGATAGCTTTACTCATAGGTGGACTCGTAGGTATTATTCAACACAATGGCGGTATAGATTGGTTACTACAATTCGTCCGTTCTAAAGTGAAATCAAAACGTGGTGCTGAATTAGGCATTGCTAGTTTAGTGAGTGCGGCTGATATTTCTACTGCTAATAATACGATTTCTATTATTATGGCAGGACCGTTAGCTAAAAATATTGCAGATGAATATGATGTTGATCCTAGGAAATCGGCAAGTATACTAGATATTTTTGGTGGTTGTTTCCAAGGATTATTACCGTATAGTCCTCAAGTGATTTCAGCAGCTGGCGTAGCAGGTATATCTCCATTTTTACTTGTTCCATACAGTATCTATCCGATTTTACTTGGCGTATGTGGCTTAGTAGCGATTATTTTGAGGGTCCCACGACTGGACCATAAATCCAAAAAGTAAATAGCAAAATTGAAGGAGGCTAAAAGTGCTCAGTCGTTTTTAGCTTCTTTTTAATATTAAGAGCATTCATAGTTTGTGACACAGCTTAAATACGTTAGAATAGAATTAAGAGTGAAAGTAGGTGAAAGATAGTGGCAAAATATAATGTAGAGAATGAACACGTAGAAATCGACATCGAACGATTATTAAAATTTACTCCAGAAGTAGTGTATGAAGCGTGGACGAAAGAAGAGCTTCTCAAACAATGGTTTATGACTACGCAACGTACAAATCAATCTTTTGAAGCGGATATTCAAGAAGGCGGACAGTATCGAATTGTAGACCGTAGAAATGGCAAACAAAATGTGATTGAAGGTACATACAAGGAACTAGTGTTAGATGAGTATGTGAAGATGACAATTGGCATGCCAGGATTGAGTGAAGAAGAGGATATTATCGAAGTGGAATTCTTCGAACGTGAAAATGGTGGCACTCAAATGCTCTTCTACTATCGCTCATTAGTTGAGAAAGAAAGACGTTTAACTACATTGGAGTATAAACAAAAGAAAAAAGAATATCATGATTCAACAGCACATGGATTTGAATTAATGATTGATCAGATGCAAAATGTTCTAGAAGAACGTGAAGAACAACAAAGTCATACTTAATAAAATCGCAAGCATTAAAGTAGTAAGCATGTTGACCTTACTACGATTGCTTGCGATTTTTTTATGTTAATTCATTTTTCTCTTTGCGTTCATTATATTTTCTTAAAAGTGTTTCGAAAAAGATATGATAACTGATAAAACTTGAGTAATCTGTACCATCATTTAAGTAAAACGTATTACTAGATACATAAACATTATAATTTGCTTGTTGTGCCAAGGAATTATCCTTCATTGTCGTGACGGAAATGAAATACTTTTGTCTTAATTGAAGTAGTTGTGTTACTTCTGTTAACTGATAAGTTTTCCCAGATAATGAAATAATAAAGAACAAATCTTTGGGAACAGTTTTATTTAAAACCATTTTTAATTCATGAATATCGTGAAGAAGAATGATATTTTTGTGCATGGTCAGTAAAATACGTTGCGCTTCTTCTGCCACATTCATTTGAGCACGACCAGTACCATATAAATAGATTGTTGTCGCTTCGTGCATTTTGCTCGTTAATAAATGATAATCTACACGATCGAGATAACTAAAGGTGTTCTCAATTTCTTGTTTGAATTGTTCAATTAAATCAGAGGGGAGTTGATTTTTCTTTTCATTTTCAAATTTTAAAAAGGATTTAAAGTCACTATAACCATCAAATCCTAACTTACGTGTGAAACGATGAATCGTCGCATTAGAAGCATGCGTATGTATAGCTAAATCTTGAATTTTCATATTTTTACAGTCTTCGATATGTGTATTTACATAATGTGCGATTTGTATATCGTTATCATTTAAATTATCGAAATTAGAATTTACACGTTCATCTAATATCATCTCAACACCTCAATATTATTTATTGAAAAAATTTCCGCACAATGAAAATATAATCTGATTATACAAAATAGTTTCAAAATCCGTCAACGTCATTGTAGTAATGTAAGCGTTTACTATATATTGAAATTAAGTTATTTATTTTTATAAAGTTTCACCATTAAAAGATGATAGAGGGAGTTAAAGTGAAACAATCATATGGGATGTGGAGGTTTTAATTATGAACGCAATTAAACGTTTTGGTAGTGCGATGATTGTTCCAGTATTAATGTTTGCATTTTTCGGTATCGTACTCGGTTTTGCAACACTTTTCAAAAATCCAACAATTATGGGTGGACTTGCAGATCAACATACATTCTGGTTTAAATTCTGGTCAGTCATTGAATCTGGTGGCTGGGTTATCTTTAATCATATGGAAATTGTATTCGTTGTTGGTTTGCCTTTATCTTTAGCGAAAAAGGCTCCTGGTCATGCTGGTTTAGCCGCATTAATGGGTTATTTGATGTTCAACACATTTATTAATGCAATTTTAACGCAATGGCCACATACCTTTGGCGCAAATCTTAAAAAAGGTGTAGAAAATGTCACTGGTTTAAAAGCAATTGCAGGAATTGAAACGTTAGATACGAACATCTTGGGTGCTATCATTATTTCAGCAATTGTGACATGGATACATAATAGATATTATAGTAAGAAATTGCCTGAGATGTTAGGTGTATTCCAAGGCTTAACATTTGTTGTAACAATTTCATTCTTTGTTATGTTACCGATTGCTGCAATTACTTGCGTTGTATGGCCAACGATTCAAAATGGTATTGAATCTGTACAACATTTCATTATTGGATCAGGTTATATTGGTGTTTGGTTGTATCATTTCTTAGAACGTGTATTAATCCCAACAGGATTGCATCACTTTATTTACGCACCAATTGAAGTTGGTCCTGTCGTTGCAAAAGATGGATTAAAAGCAGAATGGTTTAGACACTTAAACCAATTTGCAGAAAGTAGCAAACCTTTAAAAGATCAATTCCATTATGGCTTTATGTTGCAAGGTAATGGTAAAGTCTTTGGAGCTATCGGTATTGCTTTAGCAATGTATTCTACGACGCCTAAAGCAAACCGCAAAAAAGTAGCAGCATTGTTAATTCCTGCTACGTTAACTGCAGTAGTGGTTGGTATTACAGAACCTTTAGAATTTACATTCTTATTTATCGCACCATATTTATTTGTCATTCACGCATTATTAGCTGCTACAATGGATACAATCATGTATGGCTTTGGTGTTGTAGGTAATATGGGCGGAGGATTATTAGACTTTATTGCTACAAACTGGATTCCATTAGGTCAAAATCACTGGATGACATATGTTGCACAAGTTGTGATTGGTTTAATATTCTCAGGAATTTACTTCTTTGTATTTAGATTCTTGATCTTAAAATTCGATATTCCATTGCCAGGTCGTCGTGCTGAAGAAGAAGTTAAACTTTTCTCTAAAAAAGATTATAAAGAGAAAAAGGGTGAAGGTAATACTGACAATTCAGGTTTTGAACCTAGTAATGAATATGAAGCGAAAGCATACTATTACCTAGAAGGTTTAGGTGGAAAAGAAAATATTAAAGATGTGACGAACTGTACCACACGTTTACGTTTAACAGTAAATGATGAATCTAAAGTAGAAGATAGTGGTTACTTTACTCATGACCAAATGGCACACGGCTTAGTGAAGAGTGGCAAAAATGTCCAAGTTGTTGTGGGTATGACCGTACCACAAGTACGAGAAGCATTTGAACACTTAGTTTTTGATGAAAAGTAATGATTAGTGAGTTTTGAATATAAAAGTAGCAGTAAGAAGATTCGTAATTGAAATCATCTTACTGCTATTATTTTTTGAGGTATTATGTCCAAAAATGATTGTTTATATTAAAAAATCCAGTGACTATTCACTGGATGGTACATTTATGAAATACGTGCTTTATGCAACATCTTAGCACGATAACTTGCAGATAAAATATCAATATTACGTGTTGCAATAGTATGAAGTAATTGCGTGAACACCTCAGGAGCACATAACACACTCGCACAATTATTATTTAATGTATAGTTAACATCATGATGATTAGCAAACATATTCATGATATCAATCACTTTATCTTTAATAAAAGGGTCTTGTAATCCGTCGATAGCTAAATCAAATCGTTTGGCTGATTGATAAAGATGTTCAGAATCAAGAAGTTCATCGACATGCTTAGGAGATAAAATTTGATAAATAGAATAATTATGGAAGCTTAAAAAACTAATTAAATAAGGTAATTGTTGCTTAGGTAGGCTCACCTCTAAAGCATACATGTTATTTTGTTTGAATATAGAAAATTGTAATGACTCACAGAATTTTATTTCTTTACACAAATGAGTTAATTTTTTTCGCGTTGAGCGAGATTTCAAACCTGCAATATTGATAATGTAGGTTTCAAATTTATCAATCAACATGTTATGACCTCCCAATCTTTAACATTCTTTATATAGGTATCAAACTAGCGTAAAACAAAAGCGTACGTTGTCCGTTTAAATAGATTGTACCACTCTTTTTTTGTATATTCACTAAGACTTTTGAACGAAGTTAAAATTTATTCTTTTGTAATCTTTTCTTAACAAAATTTATAAAAAATAGAGTTTTTACCGCTTAATTTAATGAATATTCTGAAAACATATTGAGATAAATGACTTCCTATGATAATATTTGAAATCATTGTATTAAGGCAAGTGATTTAATTTTGAAAACAACGTCTACAGTTCATCTAGTAACAGTAGGCGTTGTTTGTGTTAGTATGTGTAATAACAGTGATTAAAAAAGGAGAAAACAAGATGTATAGAGCAGTGATCTTTGACTTTGATGGAACTATTATTGATACAGAACGTCATTTATTTGAGACAATTAATAAACATCTTAAGTTTCATAAAGTCGAACCGATTTCTATTGATTTCTATAGACAATCAATAGGTGGTGCAGCTACAGATTTACATAATCACTTAGAAACTGAGATCGGTATAGATAAGAAAGAGAAAATTTATCAGGAACATCATGAAACCAGTGGAGATTTACCTATCATCGACACGATTAAAGCGTTAATGAACTATCTCAAACAACGACATATTCCGATGGCAATTGCAACGAGTAGTTATAGAGAAGATATATTGCCAACGTTTAAAAAGTTAGGTTTAGACGACTATATTGATGTGATCGTAGGTAGGGAAGATGTTGAGAACGTTAAGCCTGACCCAGAACCTTATTTAACAGCTGTCCAGCAATTAAACTATAATCCAACTGTTTGTTTAGCAATTGAAGACTCAGTGAACGGGGCTACAGCTGCTATGATGGCAGGATTAGATGTTGTCGTTAATACAAATGTGATGACTGCGCATCAAGACTTTTCAACCGTGAATTATGTTGGTAAGGACATGTCACTTGAAGATATCGTGACGCAATTATTTGAAAATAAATAGGAGGTACATGACGTGGGTTATACCATACTATTCTTTATAGCAGGACCTATCATCTTAGCCATAGGGAACCTCGTATTAGGACCTATATTTAATAAAAGAACACCATTTCGTGTTCAACTTAGATCATTTATCATTGGTTCTATCGTTTACCTTATCATTGCAACGATAGGCTACTTTCTTCTATTACAGGGGAGACTATAAAATAACTTAGAAGATAAGATAAAACGTTTAGTTATTCCTAGATAAACAAAATAGCGATATGAAATAAGCTCTAAGACACTTCTTTTACTTACAGACCGCACTTAAGTTAGATTTTTTAGTCCAACTTTTAAGGTGTATCTTATAAAGAAATGATCTTAGTGCTATTAATTTGAATTTGATATTGAGTATGTAACTAACTTAAACATACTTTAGATTATGTGGTTAATTTTAGAATTAACGTGACGAGTATGAGTACAATTAAAACTAAATCAATTCCCACCATTATAGTATATCGAGTAGATTTTTGACCTTGATTTTTAGCTAATTTCATCGCTTGATAATTAGGTACTAAGCTGATGATTAATAATATTAAAATCACAACGCCAATAATAATTGTCATGACAAATGACCTCCATTTTTTCTTCTCTTAATCAGTTCCCATATGATTCCTGCTACGATTCCAATAATTAAGCCACTTATCACGCCAATTTGCGTTGTAAAGAAAAATGTTCCAATAAGTAAGCAAATGACTAATGATATTGGAAGGGTAGTACCGTAAATCATTTTACGTTCATCAGAACTTAAGATTGTAAAAGCCACTATATAAATGATGAAGAAAGCCAGTGTTGCTAAAAGCGTACGACCCACAACATGCATTAAATCAGAATGCTTCATAGTAAAGTAATTTAGTAAGAAAAACACAATCATAAAAATCAAAGCAACTTTGATTGCACGTTGTATAAGTGCTTTATCCATAATCAATCTCCTTTAACTATTTAAAGAAAGTATATCACACTCACTCAGTCATTTAGAATGAAACCATTTATGAGGTGATATCCTCAAGCTATTTATAAAAACTTAATTAAGTTCAATTTTTAAAATCAACACATTGAAACGCAATAAATATTTAACAATCTCATCGACCAACAGATTGTAGGCTTAGTCACTTTAATAGATTTAATTTTCAGAAAAATAATCAAAATAGGTATTTTCAAAAATCAAAAAGGTTGCTATTATAGTTTTGTAAGCGATTTCAATAAATTGTAAAAATTTTGTTTCAATTTCGTCAATTTGTAGTATAATTACGAAAATAAGATTATCATTAAAATAATAATCTAGATTTAGAGATGGGGTAAAATTATGGAAAATAATGAATTACAAAGGGGACTAAGTGCACGTCAAATGCAAATGATTGCACTTGGTGGAACAATCGGTGTCGGTCTTTTCATGGGTGCGACTAGCACTATTAAATGGACTGGCCCATCAGTTATTCTTGCATATCTAATTGCAGGCATCTTTTTATTCTTAATCATGAGAGCAATGGGGGAAATGATTTATATCAATCCTACGACAGGATCATTTGCAACATTTGCAAGTGACTATATCCATCCAGCGGCAGGTTATATGACAGCATGGAGTAATATCTTCCAATGGGTAGTTGTAGGGATGAGTGAGGTTATCGCGGTGGGTGAGTATATGAACTATTGGTTCCCAAACTTACCAAACTGGATACCGGGAATTGTTGCAGTTGCATTATTAATGGGAGCAAACTTAGTTTCAGTTAAAGCCTTTGGTGAATTTGAATTCTGGTTTGCATTAATTAAAGTCGTTACAATTATTTTAATGATTATTGCAGGTTTTGGACTTATCTTATTTGGAATTGGAAATGGTGGACATGCAGTAGGTATTTCTAACTTATGGACACACGGTGGATTTATGCCAAATGGTATTGTTGGATTCTTCTTCGCCTTATCAATTGTTATCGGTTCATATCAAGGTGTTGAACTTATTGGTATTTCAGCAGGTGAAACTAAAAATCCTCAAAAGAATATTGTTAAGGCAGTCAATGGGGTGATTTGGAGAATTTTAATCTTCTATCTTGGTGCAATTTTTGTCATCGTTTCTGTTTATCCTTGGGACAAATTAGGGGATATCGGAAGTCCATTTGTAGCTACATTTGCCAAAGTTGGAATTACATTTGCAGCTGGTTTAATTAACTTTGTTGTATTAACAGCAGCATTATCAGGATGTAACTCTGGTATCTTCAGTGCCAGTCGTATGATTTATACATTATCTAGACATGGTCAAATGCCTAAGATTTTCTCTAAAGTAATGAAAAATGGTGTACCATTCTACACAGTATTAGCAGTTTCAATTGGTATTTTAATTGGAGCCTTATTAAATGTTATTCTTCCTTTATTGATTAAAGGGGCAGATAGTATTTTCGTATACGTATATAGTGCTTCAATCTTACCTGGTATGATTCCATGGTTTATGATTTTATTTAGTCATTTACGCTTTAGAAAATTACATCCTGAAGAAGTGAAACAGCATCCTTTCAAAATGCCAGGAGGCGCGTTTGCGAACTACTTAACAATTGCGTTCTTGATTTTAGTACTCATAGGCATGTTATTTAATAAAGAAACAGTTGTCTCTGTTGTTATAGGTATCGTATTCTTAGCTTTTGTGACACTTTATTATTTCATTCGTTATAATAAAAAAGATCAACATGCAAAGAAAGCTAGAATGACGCAAGAACGTCAATAAAATATAAATGTCTGATTAATAAAATGAAAAAGCGATTCGTTCATACATTTTCTCTTAAGAAATTTTAAGTATGACGAATCGCTTTTTCTATTTGTCTAATGTTTAAATTCAATATTTGATAAATGCTTTCGATAATTATCTAAAGCCATTTTAGATTGCGTAATGAAATCTAATGATGACTGGTAATTCAATGCGATGTAACGATAATAAAGTACATCTATTGTAAACATTTGTGCAAATAAAGAAGTGGTAGCACCCATGCGCATTTCATTTTCATCCGTTTGACCATAAGATAAAATAATATCAGATCGCTTGGCAACAGGGTTATCTGACGTACTTGTGATTGTCACCACAGGAATATGATAATCAGATACAACCTTAGCAATGGAACGCATTTCACTTTGCATACCATTATTTGTAATAAACACAACACAATCTTTAGCATTATGAGTTGCTAACATTGTTGTGAAGATGTGTGTTTCTTGTACAAGTTGAATATTTAAACCGATGCGAGACAACTTTTGATATAAATCTGTAGCTACTACAAATGATGCGCCATAACCATAGATGAAAATCGTCTCAGCTTGTTTAAATAAGTCGCATATCTGATCGATAACCTTATCGTCAATTTTTTCATTCGCATTATTAAGTGCACCTTTAGCCCGTGAATGCATCTTCTTTTTAAGAGAGTCAGTGTTTTCATTGTCAACAAGTTCTACATTATACACAGACGCCTCTTTAGGTAGAAACTTTGAAAGACCAATTTTTAATTCGTGAAATCCGCCTTCAGTAATTTTTTTACTAAATCTAATAATCGATGAAGGACTGGTATTCAAAGTTTCAGCTATATCTTGTGAATTCATATTCACCACTTTATGAGGTGAATTCAATATGAATTGAGCAATCTTTTTTTCATTTTTAGTGAGGTAGGGGTACTGGTTGTCAATTTCATTCAAAATGTTTGGCAATTTAATCACCCATTTGATCAGAATTTCTCATTTCCTTAGTCGTACCAAAGAAATAAGTGAAAATGAATCCTCCAGCATATGCAGCAAGTAAGCCGGCAATATAACCGAGGTACATATTATTTGCAATTAATGGTAATAGTGAGATACCACTAGGCCCCACAGCAGTAGCACCGATATGACCAATACCTCCAACTACAGCGCCACCAATACCGCCACCAATACATGCAGTAAAGAATGGTCGACCTAGTGGCAATGTCACTCCGTAGATTAAAGGTTCGCCGATGCCCAAGAATCCAACTGGAAGGGCACCTTTTAAAGTGTTGCGTAATTTTTGGTTTTTACGGCATCTTACCCATAGCGCTAATGCAGCCCCCACTTGACCAGCACCTGACATTGCAGCAATAGGTAATAAATACGTAGATCCCGTTTTATTAATTAATTCAATATGAATTGGCGTGAAAATATGGTGCAAACCTAACATAACGAGAGGTAAGAAAAATGCACCAATAATGAAACCACTAAATATGCCACCTACACCAATCACCCAATTAATCACGTGGACAAGTCCATCTGAGATAAATCCAGCGAGTGGCATGATGATGAATATAGTTAATAATCCAATTATTAATAGAGAAATCGTTGGCGTCACAATAATATCAATTGAGTTAGGGACCACTTTATGTAATCTCTTTTCAACTAAACTGAGTAGCCAAACAGCAAAGATAACACCGATGATACCGCCTTGACCAGCAACTAAATGTTCTCCGGTAAAGATATTTTTAATTGGATTCTCATCTGTAATTCCTGTAAGTAATGTCGCACCACCGATAACACCGCCTAGTCCAGGTGTGGCGCCGAATACTTTTGCTGCGTTGATACCTGTGAAGATGGCTAAGTATGCAAGCATACCGTCTTTGATGACATTTAATACTGCTACAACTTGTTTGATCCAATCTCCAGAAATCGCACCAGCGGTTAATAAATTGTTTAATATCGCTGCAATCCCACCAATTAATCCGGCACCAATAAATGCTGGGATTAAAGGTATGAAAATGTTAGCGATAGACTTTAAAACTTTGTTCCATTTGCTTTGTTTACGATGACTTTGAAAATTCTGTTTATTTTCACGAGCACGTTCTTCAGCTTGTGTTTTATAACTTTTATTTTCAGAATTAGCAGTATCTTTACCTAATGGTGCGCCGCTCTCGTCAGCCATATAGTTCGCGACTTTGTTCACAATACCAGGGCCAACGACGACTTGAAGACGTTCGTCCTCAACGACACCTAAAACACCATCGATACCTTTTAATTCATCGTAATTGACTTGATCGTAATCATGAATTTTAATTCGAATACGTGTCATACAGTGGATAATATCATCAATATTATTGATACCGCCCACTGCATGAGTAATATCTTTAGCAAGACGTTCTTCTTTACTCATGGAAATTCCTCCCTTAAGCGTTGATGGCTTGCTTAATCACTCCATTACTCTTTTCTAAACGCAATTTAGCGTCTTTTTTAGTCGTATTACATAAATGCATGACAACTGCAGTTTTAATATGATGCCCCGCTTCATCATACAAGTTTTGTGCATCTTGTTCACTTAAATCACAAATATCTTGAATAATGCGGATAGAACGGTTGACTAATTTCTTGTTAGTTGGTCGCAAATCAACCATTAAGTTATCATATACTTTTCCTACACCAATCATGGTCATAGTAGAAATCATATTCAATACAAGCTTTTGTGCGGTGCCAGATTTCAATCGAGTAGAGCCTGTTAATACTTCTGGGCCTACATTTATCTCTAAGACGTGGTTGGCATATTTACTGATTTCGCTATGAGCATTACATGAAAGGGCAACTGTATCAGCTTGAATGTCATTTGCAAAGTTGAGCGCGCCTTTAACGTAAGGTGTACGACCGCTCGCAGAAATACCAATGACAATGTCTTTATCATTTAAATGAATATCCTTTAAATCTTGTGCACCTTGTTCAATATTATCTTCAGCACCTTCCACTGCAACCATCATTGCTTCTTGGCCACCTGCGATAATACCCACGACTTCCTCAGGACGTGTATTAAAAGTCGGCACACATTCAGCTGCATCTAAAACGCCGAGTCTACCACTTGTACCTGCACCGATATAAATAATGCGACCGCCATGATTAAAGCGTTGAATGGCACTTTCTATCACTTGTGTTAATTGAGGAAGAACCGATTCAATGGCTTTAGGTACATTTTGATCTTCCAGATTCATTGTTCTTAAAGCATCTTGAATATCCATTTCATCTAAATGCATCGTCTGAGTATTTCGTGTTTCGGTGGTTAAACGCTTCATTGTCATTCTCCTTCGTATATAAATTTGAAAGTATCCCCAGGCTGTATCAGTGTTAACAATGGGAGGTCATCATCGCTTATACGAGCGATACGGTTAATATGTGGATGCCCTTGAAGCATTGTTTTCACTACTTGAATTTCCCCTTCATATCTCCCGTTAAGTTGATTATCTACTGTAACGTCTCCAACATTTCGTTGTTTTGTACCGATTGGCTTAATATCTTCATCATTGTTTGCTCGAGAATATTGAGAACGAATAAGATGCTCGGGTGCATCAATACGTGATGTATGCGTTCGTAGAATTCTTTTTGAAAATGAAGCATCCAAATCTTTGAGATGTATTGTAAAGTGACGATTGAATACCATATCAGACAATTGCTGTGCTAGAGCGATACTTATAGCACTATCACCAATTACAATGTGAGCTACACCACTGTTCTGTAACTCATAAGCTGAAATTAATGGATGTGCTGAGCGATGTGATTCTATAGTAGGTAATCCTTTAAAAAGAGGACCTCTTAATTCTGTACCTGGAATAAAGGCATATATTTTAGCATGTTTATCGTAGACATGAATAAGTTGATTTTTATTGTCAATAAAAGAGCGTGAAAGACCTGTGTCAGGTCGTGGATAGTAATTATGACAGTAAATTAATTGTCTCTGATGATCATGTTCATATATACGTTCCAACATCTCTTGAGTGATCGTGCTTGCATTTAAGCAACATTGGAATCCATGACTTTGTACCTCATCAATAAGGTCAACATTCAATTGATCATCAATGCGTATCGTAAAAGCCCCATGAGGCAATTGATTTAAATAACTGTATAATGATTGATTAAGCAAAGAAGGATTAACATCAATGATATAAGTGATGTCATAAGAAGATAAAAGCTGACATAATTCTCCCAGATATGCCAACTGATGGTGCTTACTTTCTTCAGGAATTTGTAAAGACGTGAAAATCGTGCGATATCCCAATGATGCCATATCTAGAATGTATTCTCTATCTAATGCTTTACCTAAATATACTGAAAAGCCAAGCACATCTAACACTCCTTTGTACTACTTAATCAGTACCGATTATAACGCTATTAAGAAAGGTTTACAATTTGAGGTATAATTTAAATAATATAACAATAAAATTTAAAGTATTTTGTTTCTTAAGTAGTATAAAATAAAAATAAGTACAATTTTGTGGAGTAAATGATTAATGTTTATTTGAAATGTTGTGGGGAGTTACTTGATATTGATGATCTAATTTTAAAAGTTGTTCATACAATAGTATTTGTTTCGTATTGATATAAAAAAGTATATCACCTTGAGTAACTGTCAAAAGGGGATGGTTATGTAATTGCTGTATGACCTCATAGTAGGAAGTAAATTCAGGAGTGGTGCCTAAGATAGCTTTATGATCTTCAACCCATTGATGTTCCGTTTCAACATTTTGATTAAATGCGTTCAAAGTTTCTTCAAATTTGTTATGATGAATGAGTGCATAATATTTAGCAGTTTCACTCAAAGTGAGCAGATTTACAATTTGCAGTTTGATATGTTGTGTGGTTTCTAAATAATTCATAGTACCTCCAATAATATTTAATTTTGAACATAAATTTGTAAAAAGAAAGGGATACGTGAATGAAAGCGAATGAAAGAAAGAAAAAATATAAATGGAGTGATATTGCGTGGAGAGATTTAAATCTAATACCTATAGCACTTGTTGGATTATTTATATTTAGCTATGCAGGTTTAGCATTAGGGTGGCTCTATTTAGGACATATATCTGAGTTACAATTAGCTATGATAGGAACACTAGGTCAACTGATGGCTTATGTGGTTGTTATTTTTGTATTTTATTTTTTACATATACATACTTTTGGTGAAAGATTTAAGAAGGGGATAACATATCTAAAAAAACGTTGGTTTATCATTATTATCGTATTTTTAATAGCACTTGGATTATCAAATTTATATGATTATTTAATGCAATTCTTACCTAAACATTTGCAGTATTCAGATACACAGAATGAAATGGCGTTGGATCAATTGTTTGAGACACATGCATTTATTCCTTTTGCATTTTTAATGATTGTTATCGCAGGGCCAGTAGTTGAAGAATTAGTATTCAGACATATTATTATAGGAGAATTAGGGAAGAAATTTAATTTTATCGTTATGGGGATTGTCTCAGCGATAACATTTACTTTGATTCATGTCACTGATGCTAAATCGCCATTTGAATTTGGAGCATATTTTATTCTAGCATTGTCTCTTGTGTTTGTTTATTTGGTTTCGGGGAGAAATTTAGCGGCTTCAATTGGTTTACATATGTTAAATAATCTCGTTTCATTTATATATACAGTATGGACCATTTTTTATAAATAATTTATTTATAGCCCAGCTGACACTTTTTAATTTGTAGTGTCGGCTGGGTTTAAAAATTGCTGGTAATTGTCGATTGAAATATCTTGCGTTTTAATGGTCTTTTCAAAGGAATAAGAAATGTCTTGAATGTCCATAATCGGTAGCTCGCGTGTATGCCCTCGGCCTATATCGAATATGACAGCATTCCATTGTCCATATTTGCATAATAAGCCTATAAAGATGACATTTTCTGCTTGCATTCTCTCATTTTCCAAATAATCTACGAGCATGACATTACGCTCAGTACAATAAATCAAAATATCTGAAAATAACTGAGGTAGTGTGACATTAGTGCTTTCTTCAAATTTGATATAGTAATCCATTTTCTTTAATAGTTTTCTTAATCTTGTTTGAGGCAAATTTAAACATTGTTTAATAATAGATTGAATTTCTGACTGGTAAGGAAGTGTCGAATAAGATTGACTTTCATTAAGTGTAAGAAACAACGCTGACAATTGATTTTCAGTTAATGATAAAGAAATTTTTGATTGGGCATCTTTAATTTGATAACCACCAAGCTTGCCGTGTTGTGCATATACCTTTACACCTTGTTCTTCTAAATCATCAATATCTCTTAATATCGTTCTTTTAGAAACATTAAATTCTTTGGCGAGTTGCGAAGCGGTCATTTTATCAGAATTTTGTATAGCCTGAATGATTCGGTTTTGTCGTTCTAATTTATTCAATGAAAGTCACCTCCATAAACATTACATATTACATTTATTATAACATATAAGCGACAATGATGACATTTTCTGCTTTTTTCAACCGTTATAGTGTAAAATTACTAAATTTTCTTTTGGAAAACGCTTACAATTTAAAAATCATTGTGTTAGTATATTATTTGTAACAGGGGGAGCGATTAGACAAAGGGGTAGAGCTATGTAACAGATAGCTGTGTAATCGTTCAAGTTACATCAAAACATCTTCAATATTTATTACTTACTTTCCTTTCTATTTGTCGGCTAGCTCGTGACTAGCCGATTTTTCTTTTTCAAAAATAAAATTCAAAATACCATTCCAAATAATAGTAAATTTCGTATAAAATAATATTTAAGCAAAACGAAGAGCAATTCATCAATATCACCTTGCTTAAAAAGTGATATAGGGTTATGGGAGATTCATATACATATTTAATTGGTGGTGGAAAAATGGTTTCAGAAGATTTAAGAAAACTAGATCAATTGATTTGTAATTGGTTAAATATTGTAGATGATATTTTGCCTCAGTTAATTGAAGAAATGCATACAGATACTAAAAAGGATAGATTCGATCTTGTTACAAATGTAGACAAGCAAATTCAAGATCACTTTCAAGCGTTTCTCAAAACTGAACTACCAACGCATCAATTGTTAGCTGAAGAAAAGAATAATGATGATATTCAACCTTATGAGGGGCATTTATGGATTATGGATCCAATTGATGGAACAGCTAATTTGGTAAAACAACAAGAAGACTATTGTATTATTTTAGGATATTTTGTAGATGGAGCACCACAACTTTCATATATATATGATTATCCTCATGGCAAACTTTATAAAGCGATTGCTGGGGAAGGTGCATATGTAAATCAAAGTCCGTTACTACCTCCTCCAACCTTATCAATTGCAGATGCGATACTGTCATTTAACCCTCATGTATTGAATGATGAAACGATTAAAGATCTATTCCAATCGTCATTTAGTTATAGAATTATTGGCTCATGCGGCTTAGATTCAATAAGAGTGATTAAGGGGCAATTTGGGGCACACATCAACACGAATCCTAAGCCTTGGGACATTGCAGCTCAATTTTTATTTGCGAAAGAACTTGGCTTGAAAATGACAGGCTTAGATGGTGGAGAAGTTGATTTCGGACAAGGTGGGCCATTTATTATTAGTAATCCTGGTTGCCATAAAGAAGTACTAGAAATCATGAATAAAGGCAGAGGGTATCAAAAATAAACCCCGTTACACATAGAAAATAAATGATATAAGGGTGGGAGTGGGACAGAAATATAATTTAGCAA
>NZ_KV827773.1:437316-475682 GCF_001836225.1 Staphylococcus sp. HMSC036D05
CAGACATCTACTGCCAATATGTTAAATGAGGATGAGATATTAAATTATATTTCATCCTCATTTTTTGATTATATATATAAAATTATTCATTTTTGTTTATTCCTCTAAAATAAATCAATGAATAGGTCTACAGATGTATAGTAAATATTTTATTTTATAATATACTTATCAATGGAATAAGAATATGAATATGAAATAAAACGAAAAGGAGTGGTTGGAATGCGACGTTCAGATAAAAGAAAAATGAGCTTGCCAACTAAAATTCTTCTTTGGGTAGTGGGAATTTTATTTTTACTTACAGTTATTGCAGTCATCTATGTAGGTGCAAAAATATTTATTACGGGAGATAAAATTCATAACCCTTTAAATAGAAGTCATTCAGAATTACGTTCGGGAAAAGTAAACTTAAAAAATGGAGACCCTTTTACAATTGCTTTATTTGGTGTGGACTCTGATGCGGAACGTAAACAGCAAGGTGGAGGTCAACGTAGTGATACCATCATGATTTTATCAATTAATCCTAAAGAGAAGAAAACAGAATTAGTAAGTATACCTCGTGATACTCAAGCGAAAATTGTTGGAAGAGGAACAACAGAAAAAATTGCTCATGCCTATGCTTATGGTGGTCCAAATATGGCAGTTAATTCTCTTGAGAAATTAATGAACGTTCCTATTGATCATTATGCAACCATTGATATGGATGGATTACATGATATGATTGATGTTTTAGGTGGTGTGGATGTTGTAAGTAATGACACATTCTCAGTTGATGGTCTTCATTTTGAAAAGGGAGCAAAGACACATGTCTATGGCGATGAAGCAATGAAATTCATACGTAGTCGTAAAGAAGAAGGCGCTGGCGGTGACTTTGGTAGACAAGAACGTCAACAACTTGTGTTAGAAGCGATGGCTAATAAAATGTCGAGTGCTTCATCAATCACACATTTCAATTCATTAATGGACGAAATACAAAATAATGTAAAAACAGATTTAACACTTGGAGATCTTAACTTAATTAGAAAGAACTATAAAGATGCGAATCAAACAGTTAATCGTCATCAATTAGATGGTGAAGGCGGTATTCAAGATGATGGATTATACTACTTTGTACCAAGTGATTCATCTAAAAATGAAAATACTCAATTATTAAAAAATAACCTAGATTTATAAAAGAGGTACGATATTTAAAACTTTATTAAATGCTTACCTGCAGTTCGGAGGCTAGAACATCATTGATTGTTTTAGCCTCTTCTTTTTGTTTGAGGTGTCATTTTACTAGGTATAATTATAGTAACTAAAAAGGTAATTAGTGTTCTAATTGATATTAATTTTCAATTAAATAATTTTAAAATACAAAATACTAGTAAACACTTAACTTTTTACATAGAAAGTAATACAATTTAGATAATTCTATCTTGAAATATATGTGGGGTATTTTTCAGATAGAGAAAGCAAACATGAAAAGTCTATTACGGTAAAAAATATATAAATGGGGTGTAAGCCTATGCAAGAACATTTAGTCGTCACATTAGATGGCACTGATTATCTTGTGGAACCTGGCACAAATTTACTCGAGTTCATTCGATCTCGAGATACTTTCGTACCTGCGATTTGTTATAACGAATCAATGGGACCAATCCAAACATGTGATACATGTATGGTTGAAATTGATGGAGAGATTGCTCGAGCTTGTGGTACGACGATCGACCGTCCAATGAATGTTAAAACGAACAACGACGATGTTCAATCAAGTCAAAAAGAAGCATTAGATCGTATATTAGAAAAACATATGCTTTATTGTACTGTATGTGACTATAATAATGGCGACTGTGAAATTCATAACACGATGGATGAGTGGGGCGTTCAACATCAAACGTATGAATACAAAGAGAAGCCTTATGAAAAAGATTATGGTCCATTTTATCGTTATGACCCTGATCAATGTATCCTATGTGGACGTTGTGTAGAGGCATGTCAAGACGTAGAAGTGAACGAAACAATCAGTATTGATTGGGATCGTGAACATCCACGTGTGATTTGGGATAATGATGTACCAATTAATGAATCATCATGTGTGTCATGTGGTCAATGTGCCACAGTATGTCCATGTAATGCGATGATGGAAGTGAATATGGAAGGCAACGTTGGATATATGACTGATACTGAACCAGGTTCACTTGTAGCAATGATTGATTTAATTAAAAAATCTGAACCAGGTTATGGTCCTTTATTAGCGCTTTCTGATTCAGAATCTGAAATGCGTAAAGAGCATATCAATAAAACGAAAACAGTATGTACATATTGTGGCGTAGGATGCTCATTCGAAGTATGGACAAAAGATAGAGAAATTTTAAAAGTTCAACCATCTCATGATTCACCTGCAAATAAAATTGCATCATGTGTTAAAGGTAAATTCTCTTGGGGACATATTAATTCAGATCAACGTTTAACTAAACCATTAGTTAGAAAAGATGGTGCTTTCCATGAAGTAGAATGGGATGAAGCGCTAGAAGTCATCGCTGATAACTTCAATAATATTAAAGAGAAACATGGTGCGGATAGCTTATCATTTATTTCCTCTTCAAAAGCTACGAACGAAGAATCTTACTTAATGCAAAAACTAGCACGACAAGTGATTGGAACAAATAATGTAGATAATTGCTCACGTTATTGTCAAGCACCTGCTACGAAAGGTTTAACACGTACAGTAGGTATCGGTGGCGATGCTGGTGGTATTGATGATTTAGAAAAAGCAGCAATGACTGTATTAATTGGTACAAATACTGCTGAAGCCCATCCAGTTATTGCTTCACGAATGAAACGTGCACAAAAATTATTTGGTCAAAAATCTCATGTGTTTGACATTAGAAAACATGAAATGGCTGAACGTGCAGATGCATTCTATCAACCTAAACCAGGTACGGACTTAGTATGGTTAGGTGCAGTAACGAAATATATTATCGATAATGACCTTCATGATAAGGCATTCTTAGATGAATGGGTTGACTATTTCGATGAATATTATAAATCACTAGAACCATTTACAATGGAATTTGCAGAAGACACAACTGGTATTCCTAAAGAGCGTTTGATTAGCTTTGCCCATGAAGTTGCGAAAGCAGAATCCGTTGCAATTTGTTGGGCTATGGGTATCACGCAACAAGATATTGGTAGTGACTCAAGTACAGCAATTTCTAACTTATTACTTGTAACTGGTAACTATAGAAAGCCTGGTGCGGGTGCTTATCCGCTTCGTGGCCATAATAACGTTCAAGGTTGTAGTGATATGGGAAGTATGCCAGACCAATTCCCAGGTTACCAACTTGTAACTGACGATGAAATTAGAGCTAAATTTGAGAAAGAATACGGTGTGGAATTAAGTCCAACGCCAGGTCGCGATAATCATCAAATGATTGAAGGTATCCATAATGGCGATGTTCACTCACTATATCTATATGGTGAAGACACAGGAATTGTTGACTCTAATATTAACTTCGTTCAGGCTGCCTTTGAAAAGTTAGATTTCATGGTCGTACAAGATGAATTCTTAACATTTACAGCGACTTATGCAGATGTTGTATTACCTGCAAGTCCTTCATTAGAAAAAGATGGCACATTCACTAACACTGAACGTCGTGTTCAACGCTTATATAAAGCTTTAGATTCACTTGGTGACTCTAAAGCTGACTGGGAAATCTTCCAATTAATTGCGAATCAACTTGGTGCTAATTGGGACTACAGTCATCCTGGAGAAGTGATGGATGAGATTGCTCGACTAACACCTTCATATGCGGGTGTAAGTTACGATCGCTTAGAAGGTTTCAATAGTTTACAATGGCCTGTCGATAAAGACGGTAAGGATACGCCACTTCTTTATCTAGATGGATTTAATTTTGAAAATAAAAAAGCAAAACTTTATCCACTTACATTTGATAACTTCTTCAAAGAAGATGAAGTATATGATATTCACGTTAACAATGGACGTTTACTTGAACATTTCCATGAAGGTAACATGACATATCAAACTGAAATGATTAAATACAAAATGCCACATGCATTTGTTGAAATTTCACCTGAATTAGCTCAAGATCGCGATATACATGAAGGTGCTGAAATTAAACTTATCTCTGAGTCTGGAGAGGCAACATTGTTAGCACATATTACAGATCGAGTGAAAGGCAAAGAAATTTATATTCCGTTGAATAACGATGCAATGGCAAATGGCGATATGGGTGCAATTAACTTACTTACTAACAGTGACGTTGATAAATACACAGATACACCATCTTACAAACGTACAAGCGCACGTATGGAAGTCATTTCTAAACGTGGTAAGTCACCATTGAATCCTACAAACTTCCGTGTAGATAAACAGCGTCATCCACAATATAGTGTTCAAGTACAGAAAAAATGGAATCGTTCTGATTACGTATTCCCAGGGAAGCAGAGTGATAAATAATGGCTGAAAGAATAACTGAAATTAAACGTCTGAAAAAGTCACCTGAACAAATTAAGAGCGAAAATTTAAATGAAGTCATTGATGCTATAGCAGAGAATAAGGATAGTATTCTTAAGGCAATCCGTTTAATTAATACTTTAGATGAAGCGAAAATTTTAGATGCACTAAATGGTGGATTTAAAGCACGACAAGTGATTATTAATAAGTTTGCCGTTGAATTAAATAAAGATATCTATACAGGTTTATTATCTAATATGGCGCAAATGGTATTTCTACTTGGAGATCTCAATGTAAAAGATTTAAGCGACATGCTTAATCGCTTGAATAAAGGTTTACATGTAGCGAACCAAGCAAGTCCTAATGCACGTACATCTATTCGAAATCTTATGGGTATTCTAAAAGACGATGACATGAACCGTAGTTTAACTTATATGTTGAATTTACTTAAAGGCATGTCTCGCGATTAAAGTTCATTAGCAATATGTTTAAGGAAGTTGAGATAATTAAATATATCTCAGCTTCCTTTTTTTAATTCGACATTTACTTTCAACTTCATGTATGATGATATGTATATGAAAAAGTTAAATTCAAGGAGTGAAGACGTATCAATCCTAATATATTGAAAGCCATGGCAATAACTTCCAATGTCTTGTTAGTTATTGGAATCGTATTTTTAATTATGCTTAAACTCATGCTAGCGATTGCTTTCTTTGCAGTATCTTTAGCAATTAGTTTAGTGATATTTAATGTCATGTTTAGAGACCGTACAGGTATGAAGATTGCTATTAATGTATCATTCTTTATTGTTGTTATAGCAATTGTCATAGCCTATTTCGTTTTATCAAAATAGTGATTTAGGAGTTAGATATAAATGATGAAGCATCCTAAGTTTCGCATGACATCTCTATTAATCATTGCTATTTTAGTCATTTTTGTGGTTCTTTTCCTAATTTTCGATACTAATCTTTTTAAAAATGATATAAAATACACCTTCAATGAAGCTGTCGAAAGACAAAAAGGTGAAGGTGTCATTAATACTAAGGAAAAAGATGGCAAATTTGTAAATGCACAAGATAGTGATGTTGCGCGAGCGATGAAGATTAAACATGGCGATAATCCATTGAAATATATGGATATTTCTGAGAAAGTCCCTATGTCAGAAGCGGAAGTTAATCGTATTCTGAAGGGAAAGGGTATTCTTGAGAACCAAGGCCAAACGTTTATTAAGGCGCAAGATAAGTATGAGGTCAATATTATATATTTAATCAGTCACGCCCTAGTAGAAACTGGAAATGGTAAGTCTGAGCTTGCTAAAGGTGTGAAAGATGGACATCATCGTTATTATAATTTCTTCGGTATTGGTGCATTTGATGAAAATGCCGTTCATACAGGTAAGAGTTATGCCAAACAAGAATCATGGACTTCTCCTGAAAAGGCGATTATGGGTGGTGCATCATTTGTAAGATATCATTACTTTAAAAATAATCAGCTTAACTTGTATCAAATGCGTTGGAACCCGCAAAATCCCGGTCAACATCAATATGCGAGTGATATTAATTGGGTAGACAATATAGCTGATATGATGAAAAAGTATTACGATAAGTTTGGTATTAAAAAAGAAGATATTAGAAAGAAATATTATAAATAAGATAGAGGTTAGCACATGGTCAAAGATGTTGCTAACCTCCTTTTATGAATATGTAAAATTTAACTTTTAAAATACTGAGTCGAACTTTTAAACACTACAACATATGATAAAATATTAACGAATGATAAATTTGAGGTGTATACGAATGAAAATTGCAATTGTAGGTGCAGGTATTGGTGGATTAACAGCTGCTGCACTTTTAGAAGAGCATGGTCATGAAGTAAAGGTGTTTGAGAAAAAAGCATCTTTAAGTGAGGTTAGCGCAGGAATCGGAATAGGCGATAACGTCCTTAAAAAGTTGGGTAATCATGATCTTGCTAAAGGGATTAAAAACGCTGGGCAAAATTTGACAGCGATGAATGTGTACGATGAAAATGGACGTGAATTAATGTCTGCACAATTAAAACGTCAAACGTTAAATGTCACATTACCACGTCAATCGTTACTAGAAATCATCAAATCTTATGTTCAGCCATCCTCTATTTATACTGAGCATGTTGTAACAGGATTAGAGCAAACGAATTCTAAAGTCACAGTGCATTTTTCAGAACAAGAGAGTGAAGCATTCGACTTATGTATTGGCGCTGATGGGCTTCATTCTAAAGTAAGAGAAGCGGTGCAGGCGCCTACTAAAATTAATTATCAAGGCTATACTTGTTTTAGAGGACTTGTAGATGATGTTCAACTTAAAGATGAACATGTGGCGAATGAGTATTGGGGTACTAAAGGTAGAGTGGGCATTGTACCACTGATTAATAATCAAGCATATTGGTTTATTACTGTACCTGCTAAAGAAAAGGATCCTAAATATCAAACATTTGGAAAGCCACATTTGCAAGCTTACTTTAATCATTTTCCTAATGAGGTGCGTCAAATATTAGATAAACAAAGTGAGACAGGCATCTTATTAAATGATATCTATGATATGAAACCTTTGAAAACATTTGTCTACGGTAGAACGTTATTATTAGGAGATGCAGCTCATGCAACGACACCTAATATGGGACAAGGTGCAGGGCAGGCAATGGAAGATGCGATTGTGCTAGTTAATTGCTTAGAAGCTTATGACTTTGATAAAGCGATTGAAAGATATGATAAATTACGCGTTAAACACACTGCTAAAGTGATTAAGCGTTCTAGAAAGATTGGGAAAGTCGCACAAAAACGTAATCGATTCGTTGCTAAATTACGTAATGCAATGATGAAAGTGATGCCTAATACTTACGCATCCGCACAAACTAAATTTTTATATAAATCAAAGGAAAAATAAAAAGAAAGATGGGAGCGGAACAGAAAAATAATTTAGCAAAATTATTTTCGTTGTTCCGCCCCGGCAAGGATGGCTAGGATTGAGAGAAGCTTGATATAAGCGCACTTTCAATTCAGACATCTACTGCCAATATATTAAAGGAGGCTGGAGTATCTAATGATTTCTCGTCCTCCTTTTTTGTTTAGAGTGATCGTCTATTTATTATTTACGACGAATTGTGGTTCGTCACCATTTAATTTTTTAATTGTATCATTTGCTACAATTTTAGCCATGAAATCTCTAGCTTCGAATGTTGCATTACCAATATGAGGTGTGAGTACAATGTTCTTAAATGATTTAAGTTCATCAGTGATTTCTGGTTCGAATTCATAAACGTCTAAAGCTGCGCCTTCGATTTCTTTATTTTCAAGAGCTTGAACAAGTGCCTGTTCATTTACTATTGGTCCTCGACCCACATTGATAAGGTAAGCAGTAGATTTCATTTGTTTAAATTGTGCAGTATCGATCAAGTGATGTAAATCTGGATTATACGCTGCATTGATTGTAATAAAATCAGCATTTTCTAATAACGTATCTAAATCCACATATTTGGCACCAATTTCACGTTCTTTTTCTTCTTTACGATGAGGTCCTGTATATAGAACGTCCATATCAAATGCACGTGCACGTTTAGCTACTGCACCACCAATTTCTCCTAAACCAATAATACCAATCGTCTTTCCTGACACTTCTCTACCACGGAAGAATAGCGGTGCCCATCCATCAAATCCTTGAGTTCTAGATAGTTCGTCACCTTCAACGATTCTGCGTGCTACACTTAAAATTAAACCAATTGTTAAATCAGCTGTAGCATTTGTTGAAGCCTTTGGTGTATTCGTTA
Source organism: Staphylococcus sp. HMSC036D05 (assembly GCF_001836225.1). Lineage (NCBI taxonomy): Bacteria > Bacillati > Bacillota > Bacilli > Caryophanales > Staphylococcaceae > Staphylococcus > Staphylococcus sp. HMSC036D05. The sequence goes on from NZ_KV827773.1 coordinate 445,574, forward strand.
CATCTATATTTTTCTCTCTAGCATAATCAATATCTACATTATTGAAGCCAGCACCATAATTAGTGATAATTTTAAGGTTTTTGCCACTATCAATAACTTCTTTATCGACGTTTGTTGAAAGTAAACTAACTAAAGCAGAGGCATCTTTAACGCCTTCTTTTAACGTTTCTTTATCTATAATGCCATCCCCATCATACATCTCTACTTCAAAATGTTCTTTTAATAAATTTAATCCCACTTCAGGAATTGCGCCTGCGATATATACTTTTTCCATCATTATCACTCCTTCTTTTAATATCAGTATAGTAAAAGAGGAAAGCGCAAACAATAAATAAAGCTAATTACATGTGTTGTAATTAGCTAATTAAACGTAATCCTACTACAGCTATAAGTATCATTAAAATACAAATAATTCTTCCAACATGTTTAGATTCTTTATAGAATAACATGCCAATGATGGTACCACCAGCAGTGCCTATACCAGTCCAAATTGCGTAAGCTGTACCCATTGGGATATCATGCATTGCAAGCTTTAAAGTACTAAAACTTAATATAAAAGCAAGGCCTAAAAAAATGACATATATCTTATTTTGGGTGCGAGACAATTCGTTAAGTAAGACGACACCAAGTACCTCTAGTCCGCCAGCAATAAGTAAAAATATCCATGACATCTTTATTGACCTCCTTCTTCATTTTCATTTGTAGTAAGTTTCAAACCGATAATACCTGCAATGAGGATAATCATTAAGATGACTTTAGCAAGAGTAAAAGGTTGATTAAAGAAAATCATATCTACAAGCACAGTGCCAACTGCTCCAATACCTACGAAAAAGGCATAAACTGTACCTACTGGTAAGTGTTTAGATGCATCGATAACAAGATAGAAACTTAAAGCAATAAAAAAGAGGGTAACTACCCAACTTAATAAAGAATGTGCATTATCTAAACCTGTAACCCAGATGATTTCCACAAATCCTGCTATGACGACTTTTAGCCATTGCATATGTATATGCCTCCAATTGATAGTGATAAAACTATTCTCTCAAATAAGAAGGGGATAGGCAATCTAAGAAGGTTGAGTACGGTGGCATTCAAAATTGGTTAATGTAAAATATTAGTTTAAAAAAGACTAAAAAATACCCCTTAAGGTATAAATGTTTTGGATTTTACCTTAAAGGGATGAAATGATTTTATTTATCATCTTAGAGACTGATTAGTCTAAGTGGATGTAATTGTATGAACTTGCTTCACTAGATGAGATTGTTCGTGTATCTACAACATAAGGGCCACCGTTATAGTTCATTTCTGATACGGTAACTGATCCATCGCTGCCCACATTTTCTACATAAGCGACGTGACCATATGCGCCATTAGATGATTGTAAGATAGAACCTTTTTCAGGTGTGTGATTAACTGTGTAACCAGATGCTTCAGCTGCAGAAGCCCAGTTGTTAGCATTTCCCCATGTTGAACCAATTTGTCCTCCCACTTTATCGAACACGTACCAAGTACATTGACCTGCTGTATATAAGTTACCTGAAGTAGAAGATGCTGATGTAGTTTCTGTACTATAAGATTGTTGATTACTAGTTTTGTATTGAGTGTTGTTTTGTATATTTTGCGTATTTTCTGCGGCATGCGCATTTGATGTTGTTCCCAATAATGATGCGCCAATACCCGCTGTTAATGTAGTGATAGTTACTAATTTTTTCATAATTTAAAAATCCTCCCAAAGTTGATAACGATAATTTGATACATCTTAAAATGTAGCGACTTTGTATTAAGAATACATCTCGTTAAATGTTTGACGTCATCTGTAACGACACAACATACTCTAACAGATAAATTTTTATTTGTGGGTGTTGTTACGGTTTCGTAAACCAATTAAAAAAACCTTGACCATCGTTGTAATAAACGACCATCAAGGTTACAGTGTGTTACAAATTCTCTGTGGGGCATAGCTAGTTCATTTGTGTAGATAATTAGGCAAAAAAGCTTATGGATTTATTACAAGGTCTTGTAATAAACCATTTTTACTATTTAATGAAAGGAATAGTAAAAGGTATTTTATAAGTTTTGCCTGACATGTATTTCACACAACCAATAATATTGAAAACTAAAGCAACGATTGATAATACAACTAGAGCCAAGGCAATTATTACCGTAATGATAACTGCAATAGCTGCTATTACAGTATTATTCGGATTTAACATAGCTATAAACATGAAAACATAAACTAAAATCACACCTACAATTGCATAAATAAAATAAGAAATAAAGTAATTTAAATAAGTCTTACCTGCTGTATCAACAAGTTTTGAGTCTTTACGTTTTACTAACCAAATGACAAGAGGTGCGATAAAGCTTGTGAATAAACCTAGTAGATAGATGAGCATTGACATTAAACGTGCGTCTTGATCCTCATCTTGTCTAATTTTTGAATTGTGTTCATCTGAAGTATGTTGATTCTGTTGTTGCGATTGAGTTAAACTCTCGGAATGACGCTCGTTGTTATTACGCTCTGACTCAGATGTATACATTGGGTTTGAATTTGATTCTGATTCGTTGAAACGGTGATTTTCACTGTTATCCATAATATGTATCCTCCAAAATAAATAATTTAACACACATAATACACTTATAACTATATCAAAACAAAATATATTATTAAATGATAAATTTAAATTTCTAACTTAAAATACCAAATAAGTTTAAAATATGTTTTAATCGGTTATATAGTATTGTTAATCGACATGACATATTAAGGTTTGTCGAGAATCTGAAATAATGAATTAGAAAATAACGTTTGAGCAATAACTTTTAAATAACCGCGGAGCGGGCCGCAGAATTCAATAACATAAAGATTGAATTCAGACCCACTCCTTTTTTATGAAAAGATTTAAAATGATAGAAACCATACATAGGAGAATATTTAACAACTTTAAGATGAAAGAGGGATAAAGTATGAAAATAGCTATTGTTGGTTCAGGTAACGGGGCAGTAACAGCTGCAGTAGATATGGTAGATAAAGGTCATGACGTGAAATTATACTGTCGTAACGAATCTATTGAAAAATTTAATAATGCTTTCGAAAAAGGCGGATTTGATTTTAATAATGAGGGCGAAGAAAAGTTTATAGAATTTACTAATATAAGTGATGATATTGAATATGTTCTAGAAGATGCTGATATCGTTCAAGTTATTATTCCATCATCATTTATTGAATATTATGCTAAGGTGATGTCTCATTATGTGACAAATGAACATCTTATTTTCTTCAATATTGCTGCATCTATGGGGTCTATTCGTTTTATGAATGTATTAGAAGACCGTCACATTGATGTACATCCTAAATTTGCTGAAGCAAACACACTCACTTATGGAACGCGTGTAGATTTCGACAATGCACGTGTAGACTTATCATTAAATGTACGAAGAGTCTTTTTCTCAACATTTGATCGTAGCGAACTTAATGAAAGTTATGAGAAAGTATCACAAATTTATGATCATCTTGTTAAAGAAGAAAGTCTATTAAAAACAAATCTTGAAAATGGTAACCCTGAAGTGCATCCAGGTCCAACACTCTTGAATGTTGGTCGTATTGATTATGCGGAAAATTTCTCACTTTATAAAGAGGGGATTACAAAGCACACGGTTCGTTTACTCCATGCAATTGAAATTGAACGTTTAAATTTAGGAAGAAAATTAGGGTTTGAATTGTCTACAGCTAAAGAATCTCGTATTCAAAGAGGCTATTTAGAACGCCAAGATGAAGATGAACCATTAAATCGTTTGTTTAATACGAGTCCAGTATTTTCACAAATTCCGGGTCCTAACCACGTTGAAAATCGTTATCTAACTGAGGATATTGCGTTTGGTTTAGTTCTATGGTCAAGTTTAGGAAGAGTGATAGACGTACCAACGCCTAATATAGATGCAGTCATTGTTATTGCATCTACAATATTAGAGCGTGATTTCTTTGAGGAAGGTCTTACTGTAGAAGAATTAGGCCTTGATAAATTAGGTTTAGAATAATTGAACACGATTAAATATTAAGAAAAGAGGTTTTGCATCAAATCACTGCTGAAGGGAGTAATCGTATGACACAAAAATATAGAAAGCCTACATTTTTGGAGTCAATTTCAACGATTATTGTGATGGTTATTGTCGTTGTAATTGGATTTATCTTTTTTAATATACCTATTCAAGTGCTGTTATTAATTTCATCAGCATATGCTTCTTTTATAGCATATCGAGTAGGATTAAGATGGGAAGATTTAGAAGAAGGTATTTCAAAGAGACTTAATACTGCCATGCCTGCCATTTTCATTATTTTGGCTGTAGGTATTATCGTTGGGAGCTGGATGTTCTCAGGAACAGTACCGGCATTGATATATTATGGATTAAAGTTTCTTAACCCAAGCTATTTTCTAGTATCTGCGTTTATCATTAGTGCAATAACATCAGTTGCTACAGGTACAGCATGGGGATCTGCTTCAACAGCAGGTATTGCTTTAATTTCTATTTCCAATCAATTAGGTGTAGCTCCTGGTATGGCAGCTGGGGCCATCATTGCAGGGGCGGTATTTGGAGATAAAATGTCGCCACTTTCTGATACGACGAACTTGGCTGCTTTAGTGACAAGGGTAAATATTTTTGCTCATATTAAATCGATGATGTGGACCACTATCCCTGCATCAATTATAGGACTAATCGTGTGGTTCTTTGCTGGGTTACACTCTGGAGGTAACGCTAACCCGAAACAAATTCAAATGTTACTGAGTGAATTAGATAAGGTTTATAATATAAATTTAATTGTGTGGATACCACTTATTGTTATTGTGATATGCTTATTATTGAGAGTATCTACGGTGCCATCCATGCTCATTTCAAGTCTAAGTGCTTTATTAGTGGGAACGTTTAATAATCATTTTAATATGATTGATGGTTTCAAAGCGACATTTGAAGGTTTCAGTCATACTATGGTTCATCAGTCTCATTTATCTAAGAATGTAATATCGTTAATAGAGCAAGGTGGCATGATGAGTATGACACAAATTATAGTTACGATTTTTTGTGGCTATGCATTTGCTGGTATTGTGGAGAAAGCCGGATGCCTAGACGTGATGTTAGAGACGGTAGCAAAAGGTGTGAAATCTGTAGGTACACTTATATTAATAACTGTTGTATGTTGCTTGATGCTTGTCTTTGCTGCTGGAGTGGCTTCAATTGTAATTATTATGGTCGGCGTATTGATGAAGGAAATGTTTGAAAAGATGGACCTGTCTAGACCAGTACTGTCACGTACACTAGAAGATTCTAGTACAATGGTCTTACCACTTATACCATGGGGAACTTCAGGTATTTACTATGCTCAACAGCTAAATGTATCCGTTGGAGAATTCTTTATTTGGACTGTACCTTGTTATTTATGTGCTTTCATTGCAATTATCTATGGATTTACAGGTATTGGAATAAAGAAGTTAAGTAAAAACTAAGTTTAATCTTATTTTTAAGTGGAATATATTTAATATGTTGAAACATGATTTGTAGATATAAATGTAGCGATTATATCTCGTATAGTTTTAACATTTTAATATCCTTCTATATAGTTGTTGTATTTATTTTGTAGCGGAATGGATACATAACTATATGAAAGTAACGAATTCTTTTGATACATCTTATTCATACGTGATAATGATTTAGAATGACTGTACATGAATATTTGAATTTGTTTAAGAAAAAATAGTTTTTTAGCCTATTGCCTATTGAGGTAATAGGTCTTTTTTTATAGAAAAATAAAAAACATTCATCCTGTTAAAAGGATGAATGCTTTTAATGAAGTGCGTATATTAGTGAATGTAGTTGTATGAAGCAGCTTGGCTAGCAGAGATTGTACGAGAAGTTACAACACCTGCACCATGTCCGTAGTTCATTTCTGAAACAGTGATTGTACCATTGCTGTTTACACTTTCAACATATGCTACATGACCGAATGCACCTTGTGAAGTTTGTAAAATTGCACCTTTAGATGGTGAATTATTTACAGTGTAACCTGCTGCAGCGGCAGCGTTTGCCCAGTTATTTGCATTGCCCCAAGTTGAGCCGATTTTTCCGCCAACTCTATCGAACACATAATACGTACATTGACCTGAAGTATATAAATTACCGCCTGCTGAAGAAGCATTTGATAATGAAACGCCATTTGAAGATGGTGCTGATGTAGATGTAACATGAATATTTCTGCTAGTTGAAGAATAGCTAGAACCTAAACCACCAGTTTGATTATAAGCGTTTGAATAAGATTGATTAGTATTACCATAATTATTGTAGTTGTAGTAATTATTTGAATTACTATAGTTAGAGTAGTTGTTATAGTTGTAATTATTGTAGTTATTGTAGTTATTGTCTAAACGATCTGGGCTCCAGTTACCTTGCCAAGTGTAATGATAGTTACCTTCTTGATCGATTGTGTATGAATAGCTGTAAGAAGATGGATCATTTGGGTTGTAACCACCATTATTTTGTTCTGCTGCGTGAGCATCGTGACTTGCAAAAGCGAAAGTAGCGATTCCGGCAGTTGCGATTGTAGCTGTAGCGATTTTTTTCATTGATAAATATCCTCCTGAAAATTAAATTATAATTTTTTATTTAATAGAAATGTAACCAGTAGGTTACTCATTTTTTATTTCGTTCTCTTAACGACAAGCAATACTTTAACAGAAAAAAGTACGCTTGTGTGCCTTGTTAACGTTTTGTAATTTTTTGCTAATATTGTTACACGATTTCATTTAACTCAATTTTTAATTTTAAACTGGTTAAATTCGATGATGACAGGTTTTTATATTTTTAGAACATATTTCCTTGTTACAACACTGTAAATTTACAGAAAATTCTTTAGGACAATTGAATTTGTTAATAATCGATTTTTCTAATGAATTAAAATATAAAAAAATATAACGAATGAGTAAATAGAGTGGATATTAAAAGATTTATTAAGGATATTGAGGTAAAAATATTGAGTTAGGCTATTTAAATAAAAATGAAAATTGATATAATATTAATCTAATTTGTTACAGCTAAAATTTTGAACATTGTACAATTATTAGTGAAAAATAGATGTTGTCTAGTTAAATTTAGTTTTGACAGTCGGGGAGAAGTTTATTAAACAAAAACACATTAATACATCGCGAGGAAGACATATGAGAGATAATTATTCGATACGTGTTTTTAACCATTTAGCTATAGAAACAACTAAAGCGTTAAGTATAAGAGTATTCTACTGTTTAAAAGGCAATTGTAAAATGACTATCAATTTACAAGAATTTGACTTAAGCAAAGATGAAATCGCATTTGTGATTCTAAATGATATTTATAGTATAGAAAGTAGTAAAGATTCGATATGCTGCGTGATCGACATACCTATTCATTTATATATGAGAATTACTGGGCATCATATTTTATCCAGTGGTTCAAAAATTGATAAAGATGAAAAAGGTAGAACTAAATATTGGATTTTAAAATTATTAGAAATGCATTGTCTCCAGAAAACAGATGAAGTAGAAACGAATAAATTAATTCAATATATTCTTGTAGAATTAAGTACTTGTAAAGTTGAATATTTAAAGTTTAATAAGAGGATGTATTTTTCTGAAGAAGTTCATGAATATTTAGTCAACCATCATGATAATAAGATAAATAAACAAGATTTGGTTAATGCAGTAAATATATCTAATCAAACACTTACGCATATGTTTAAGGAAACGCCTTTTCAAACATTTAATCAATATCTTAATCATATTCGATTAAAGTTTTGTCTTATCGATATTTTAACTACACATAGACCAATTGAAGATATAGCTATTGAGCATGGATTTCATCATTATTCTCGATTTATACAGTTATTTAAAGATACATATGGACAAACACCTAAATTGATTAGAAAAGATTATAGAACGACGTCTATCTTCCAAAATGAATCTGAAGAAATTGATTTAAATCGACATATTCTAAAGTTAGTGAGTTCAATACAAGAAACAACTCAGCATAAAATAGAAGAACGACAAATAAAGATGAAAGAAAGTCATGTGAGATATCATCCGTCAGACATCTACATTGAACAAAATAAAAGTAATTATTTTGATCAATTGTCTTTTCTAAATATGAAACGAGCGCTAAATATCAATAAAAGAACGATACACTATATTGTAGAGTTGGATTATTTAAATATTTCAAAAGAAAGAGAAGTGTTTATCAAAGAGTTATACAAACTCTTACACTTTATTGCAGATTCAAATATGTCTCCAATATTTAAAATAACAACTCAAAGGTCAGATGTATTTACTTCAAATGAAAAAATGTCTTTTAATCATGCATTAGATGTATTGTTTTTAGTATTAAGACAATTTAACCATCTTCATTTAGGATTTCTTATTGAAAGGGTGACAAGTCATTTTGTTGAACAACTTAAACAAATGATTAATAGATATTTTGAAGAGTATCAATTGATTTATCGATTTAAAAAGGGTCAATACGAAGAAGTAGATTTAACACAAATAGAGTCAAAAGTGGATAAAATCATGACACCTGTCATGCAACTTGAAACAGTAAACATTTCACTCTCCAAATTAATTGTTGAAGTAGATTGTTTAGTAAATAGTAAAGAAACGATATTAAATCAAACAATACTTAATCATTTTAAATTATTGATGACGCATTATGATAAATTGGGCGGATTAGTGTTACCACAATCTGAACAATATGAAATAACTAAAGCAGTCAAACAAGAATTAAACTCGTTTCAGTTATTAACATATGTATTAAGTATGCTAAATCAGTTAAGAGGATATATTGTTTACAGAAGCGATGAGATGATAATGACACGATATAAACATGAGTATCAAGTGGTAACTTACTTTTTAAATAGTAAGGTAAAAATGAATGTGCATCAGTATCGATTAATTTTTTCAGATATTAAACAACTCAGCCATGCAGACAGTGAATATATAGATATTCAACAATATGCGATGAATGAGAATAAAAGTCTGGACAATCTTATGCTGTATCATCAACAGCATTGGTTAGCTAAATTAAATCATAAAGACGTAATAAATTCTTCAATCGATATTCCTAAAGTTAGTATTGCCCACATCAAATTTCTTAGTTCATTGTAGAGCGTGGTTGATTGCTAAGAGAGGATTGTCATCAAATGCATCAACAGAAGATTAAAAGTTTTCTTGCGCACTTTGTATTAGATCACATATCAATAGAATATTTAAGATTTTCCTATTACTTAACAATAGAACAATTTAAACTATTACAGTTTATTTATCAATTTACTCATCATCACAGCGAAGGCTTAAGTTTGAATGCTATTATTTTTTACAAAAATTATCAAAAAAATCATTTACTTAAGCTCATTACCCATTTATATGATTTTAATTGGATTTCAAAAGAACGCGATCCATTAGATCAGAGGCGACTAGTCATTAATTTAACTCAGCATCAACGAGAAAAAGTATTACAAATGTTTGAAGATTTTAAAGCATTTCTAGAAATGAAGTCAAAGTCAATCAAGCATATACATCACTTCACCATCATTCCATACTATTTTACGTGTCATGAACAATTTGAAGAAATTCAAAAATCCGCCAACTTTAAACACTTATCATTGGAAGAACTTTATATTCTAGGTTTACTTATTATTAACAACAAGCAAACCACTTTTAAAAATATTAAAGCACATTCGTTAAAAGGGATTGTTACAGTGAGTCCAATTATTAAGAAATTACAATTAAAAGGTTATGTAGATAAAAGTAGAAGTAAGGAAGATGAGCGAAATATCGTATTAACTATTAAAGAAGAGAAGGTACCTTATATCAAATCTACAATTGAGGAATGTTACAGATGTCTAGAAAAGGGAATAGAACAATTATAATTAAATTTATAATGAAAGATATAGCAAGGAGCGTAATTACTTATGATTCTAGACAATGTAAATCCAGACGATTTATTTCCAACTGAAAAGAAAGGACCATCAGTTTTAGGTGTGATTGAGTATAGCGTGCAAGGTCAAAATGAATTCGAAGGTGCTTTTATTGCCACGAATGAACGCTTAATCATGAATGTAGATATGAATGGTCAATTCTACTATAGAAATATTCGTTATGATGAAGTGAATCAAGTTGATTATGACGGTAAAGATATCATGTTTGAATTTAATATTGGGAAGGTCCCAATGAAACAAATAAAAACTGAGGATGTACAAGCGTTTGTAGATTACGTTAAGCAAAAGATTCAATAAAAACGTGTAGCTATTGATTTGAATATAAACTTTGATGTCAAAATACCTTTTAATCATTCTTAACAAAATATTATGTGAAGTCCAATTAAACTGATAGGTAATATAAAAAATTTAAAAAATACGTTGGTGTAATTAGTGTTATATCATTTGGATTATAAATTTTAATTACATCAAAATCACTAATATAAATGTTTGGGTTTAGAAATAAATCTATAAATGCATATTGTAGTAATAAAAATATTGAATTTTTATACCTATTTGTTTAAAATGTATTTTGTAACATGGGCGGAGAAATTTTCGATTAGATAAAATACATGTGAACCTTTCTACAACAAGATGTGCATCAGAGGAGTGGTTTTAAAATGGGAAAAATAAAAGACATCAATGATTTGGTCAATGCTACATTTCAAGTGAAGAAATTTTTTAGAGATACTAAAAAGCAGTATAATTTAAATTATGAAGAAATTTATATTCTTAATCACATTTTAAAAAGTGAATCTAACGAAATATCTTCAAAAGAAATTGCTACATGTTCAGAATTTAAACCGTACTATTTAACGAAAGCATTACAAAAGTTAAAAGACTTGAATTTACTATCAAAAAAGCGAAGCGTGCATGATGAAAGAACAGTTATTGTATTTGTAACAGCAGAACAACGAGAGAAAATTAAAAAGTTAATTGCAGAATTAGAAAAATATATTTAATAATACTAGAGAACTGAAGTTTCATGTGTGTTTTAAGATGAAGATTTCTAAAAAAGACTAGGTATACTACCAATATAGTGTACCTAGTCTTTTTAAATTGAACAAAATTATTTAGTATTTTCTTAAAAAATCAAGTTGACGATGATAAAGTCTTTGTGCAATGAAGGATTGAACATGTGTTAATATCTTTTCAATTGCTTGAGTGCGGTGCGCGAGTATTCTGATAGCAAGACCGTGAGTAGGTAATTGAGACATGCCTAATCTACAATCCATTTCCTTTTCAAAATGAGAAATCGTGTCATAAATGTCATCTATAAAGTTCTGATTGACATCAGGATGAACGAAATACGCTGAACCTAGATGTGTATAATCTTCCATATAACCCATTGAGTCGATTTGATTCTTCTCAGGATTTAATAACATATTGTCAAATGTGACTAATTCACCATCCATATATATTTCATTCACTAAATGCATATATTTATAGGTAAAGTCTTGGTCGTTGGAAGAATAACCAGGTGTCAAAATATCTGTGTAAAACATTGAACTTCCACTTTTCAAATTAAAGGTATTATGTTGATAGAATTTAGCATTTTCATAAGCAATAATAGGATCTGCCACAAATTCCATATATGAATCATTCTCTAAATTGAATGTCTGATATTGTTCCACACGGTCATTCAAAGTTTTATAAATTTTAGTTGCACCTTGTGATGTGAGTGTGACTTGTGCATTTTCTTCAAGATTTATATTTAAACGATATCGGTCGCCGTCTAAATATCCGCCACCTACATTTACAATGTAAAAGGTTGGAATTGTAGATTGATTAAGATAGACAGGACGAATGACTTTCAGTGCTTTCTCGAAAAATATATCTCGTGCAACTGAACGTTTACCGTTATGAAATACTGTTAAGTCAAGTTCTCCTGTCCATTTAGATTGTGTCATTATGCTAACCCTTTAAGTAGTGTATCTCGTTCAATCCATTCAATTACTTCGTCTAAACCTTCGTCTGTTTTCAAATTAGTGAAAGCGAAAGGTCGATTACCGCGGAAAACTTTAGTATCTTCAGCCATTTGATTTAAAGATGCGCCTACATATGGTGCTAAATCTGTTTTATTAATAATGAAGAAATCAGATTTAATCATCCCTTGACCACCTTTACGTGGAATTTTTTCGCCTTGCGCAACATCGATGATATAAATTGAAAAATCAACAAGTTCAGGACTGAATGTAGCAGCTAAATTATCGCCACCTGATTCAATAAAAATGAGTTCTATATCATCGTTACGTTCTAATAATTCATCAATTGCTGCAAAATTCATAGAAGCATCTTCACGAATAGCAGTATGTGGGCATCCACCCGTTTCTACACCAATAATTCTATCTTCAGGTAATACGCCCGTATTGACTAATATTTTTTCGTCCTCTTTAGTATAAATATCATTTGTAATAACACCGATACTCATATCTTTTGATAGACGTTTAACGACTTTTTCAATTAATTGAGTTTTACCTGCACCTACAGGTCCGCCAATTCCAATTTTGATTGGTTCTGCCATAATTTGGCCTCCTATGAAATAAATATTCTTACATTAACATTTTCATGTTCCATTTGATTAAGTTCTAGACCTGGAGCGGTCATGCCAAAGTTAGATTCTTCTAAATCTATAATGTGATCACGTGTTTTTTCAATATATGGAATCATTTCTTTGACTACTTTTTGTCCAGCTGTTTGTCCGAGAGGAATAGCTCTTACAGCATTTTGCGTTAGACTTGAAACATTTTGATATAAATAGTAATCGATAATCGTATTGATATCGAGACCTAGGTGATGTCCTAACATGGTAAAGCAAATCGCAGGGTGCAATTTCGCTTTTTTAAGTTTCATCTGATCATGATACCAATGAATCCAAGTCGCATCGTAAAGTTCCAATGCTAATTTAACCATACGTGTACCCATCTGTTTGGTACCCACACGTGTTTCTTTAGGTAAACTTTGTACGAAAATTTTTTGATCGATTTCTAGTATTTTGCTCTCGTTATTATTTTCTAATGCGTCATATACGATTCTCATGGCTAAGCCATCAGCATACGTTAATTGTTCATTTAGGAATAGTTTTAACCAACGTGTAAATGATTCAGCATCATTGACTGTTTCTCGTTGTATATATGTTTCAAGTCCAAATGAGTGACTAAACGCACCGGTTGGAAATTGTGAATCACAGAACTGAAATAATCTCAATTTTTGATGATCAATCATGAGAATGTCCTATATGTCTAAAGGCTTGATTTACCTTTCTATCTTCGTGGCTATAAGGGATGCCTAGTTGTTTTAATAAATCTTCTACGAGATAGTCATATTGAACTAACATTTCAGTTTCTGTAAATTGAGCAGGGAGATGACGGTTACCAAGTTGATGTGCGATATCTCCCATTTCTTTAAGATTTCTAGGTTTAATAACTAGTAAATCTTCAGAGTTAACGTCGACAATAATCATATTCTTATCGTCTTGAAATAAAATATCTCCATATTGCAGATCGATAGGTTGTTTTAAACGAATACCGATTTCATTGCCATGATCAGTTGTAACACGTTGGATGCGTTTAACTAAATCAGAATTTTCTAAGTAAACTTTTTCAACGTGCTTTTGCTTTTCTTCTGGAGATAAGTTTGCAATGTTGCCTTGAATTTCTTCAATAATCATTTGTGTATGCCTCCTAGAATAAGAAGTATCTTTGAGTAAGTGGTAATTCTGTTGCCGCCTCACTGGTGATTTTTTCACCATCAACAAATACTTCATAAGTTTGCGGATCTACATCTAATTTAGGTGTAGCATTGTTGTTTTTCATATCTGCTTTAGACAGATTACGAATGTTTTTAACGGGACGAACCATACGTTTTAAATTTAATTGACGGTAGATACCATTTTCATAAGCAGTATTAGAAACGAAAGTCATTGCTGTATGTGTAATATTTCCGCCATATTGACCGTACATTTTACGATATTTTTGAGGTTCAGAAGTTGGAATAGAGCCGTTTGCATCACCATTAACCGCTGAATTGATAAGACCGCCTTTAACGATAAGTTCAGGTTTAACCCCAAAGAAAGCAGGTTCCCACATTACAAGGTCTGCAAATTTACCAGCTTCAACAGAACCTACGTATTCAGAAATACCATGAGTAATCGCTGGGTTGATAGTATATTTCGCAATATAACGTTTAATACGATTGTTATCATTATATTCTGAATCTCCTTCAAGGAAGCCACGTTGTGCTTTCATACGGTGTGCAACTTGCCAAGTACGAAGGATAACTTCGCCAACACGTCCCATTGCTTGAGAGTCTGAACTAATCATACTGAAGACACCCATGTCTTGGAGTACGTCTTCTGCTGCAATTGTTTCCTTACGTATACGAGAATCTGCGAATGCAATATCTTCAGGTATAGAAGCATTTAAGTGGTGTGTAATCATAACCATATCTAAATGTTCATCGACAGTATTTTGTGTGTAAGGTAGGGTAGGGTTCGTAGATGACGGTAGAATATTAGGGTAAGAAGCGGATTTAATTAAGTCTGGTGCGTGTCCACCGCCAGCACCTTCAGTGTGATACATGTGAAGTACTCGATCTTTAACAGCTTCCATCGTATCTTCCATAAATCCTGCTTCATTTAGCGTATCTGCGTGTAATGCGATTTGAATATCAAATTCATCTGCAACATCTAATGCATGACTTAATGCTGAAGGCGTAGCTCCCCAGTCTTCGTGTACTTTAAGACCAATAACACCTGCATGAATCTGTTCGATTAAAGCAGTGTGGTTAACGGCTTGACCTTTACCAGTAAATCCTACATTAATAGGTAATTCTTCAGCGGCTTCTAACATACGGTGAATATGCCATGGTCCAGGTGTTACAGTAGTAGCTTTTGCACCTTCAGAGGCACCAGTTCCTCCACCAATATGAGTTGTGATACCACTTTCAAGCGCAACTTCCGCTTGTTCAGGATTAATAAAGTGAACATGTGTATCAATACCACCAGCAGTAACGATTTTACCTTCTGCTGCAATGACATCTGTAGTAGAACCAATAATAATATCTACGTTATCCATAATGTCAGGGTTTCCAGCTTTACCAATTTTGAAAATGTAACCATTCTTAACGCCAATGTCTGCTTTGACAATTTTGTCATAATCAATAATAAGTGCATTGGTAAGTACTAAATCCGCAACATTTTTATCGTCTCGAGTGACGTTAGGGTTTTGAGCCATACCATCTCTGATAGATTTACCACCACCGAAAGTAGCTTCATCTCCATAATTGGCATAATCTTTTTCAACTTGTGCAAAAAGGTTTGTATCACCTAATCTCACTGAATCTCCAACGGTTGGACCGTATAAACTTGTATATTGAGATTGTGTCATTTTAAAACTCATGATTACTTACCACCTTTTTTATTTGCGTTTTGCTCGCCTTCATCCCCGAAGACACCAGCATTTTCATCTTCCTTACCAGTAGGGCGATATACGCGTTCTTCATCTATATCTCCATTAACTAAACCACGGAATCCATAAATTTTGCGACGTCCAGAAAATTCAACGAGTTGAATTTCTTTTTCATCACCGGGTTCAAATCTTACCGCAGCACCGGCAGGAATATCTAAATGTTTACCGTAAGCTTTTTCACGATCAAATTTTAATGCCTGATTAGCTTCGAAAAAATGGAAGTGTGAACCAACTTGAATAGGTCGGTCACCAGTATTCTTAACTTCTAAGACTGTTTCAGGATGATGCTTATTTATTTCTATTTCAGTATTTTTAACTTTAATTTCTCCAGGAATCATTTTTGTCCTCCTTAAACTATTGGATGATGGACAGTAATTAATTTAGTTCCATCTGGGAATGTTGCTTCGATTTCTATTTCTTTAATCATACTTGCAACGCCATCCATGACATCTTCTTCATTTAAAATCGTTTTTCCATAGCTCATAAGTTCAGCAACAGTTTTACCATCACGTGCTCCTTCTAGTAGTTCATCACTAATTAAAGCGAGCGCTTCAGGATGATTAAGTTTAAGGCCTCGTGCTTTTCTGCGACGAGCGACTTCTGCAGCCACAACTATCATTAACTTGTCTTGCTCTCGTTGTGTAAAGTGCAAAATAATCCCTTCTTTCAAAAAATTTGCCTTGCAAAATTAATATTAAGACGATTTAATTAAATTAACAAGTAAAACGAGAAGAAAATTTTGGTTATTTATATAAAGATGGTTTAAACTTAGTATATATTTACCAATAAATATAAAATTTATCTAATGTTTAAAAAAGTTCTATTAGAAAAAGTATTATTAATATCAGAAGCATTTTATGAATATGCTAGAAAATGCTTTTAAATTTTAAGAATAAAGGTGAAAGAATTGAAAACAATTAGTATTATGTTAAAGAATATCTCTCAAGTTTTATTAATTAATAATAAGTGGACCGGATTGTTTGTATTAATTGGTTTGTTTGTAGCAAATTGGCAAGTTGGTTTAAGTGCACTCATCGCTAGTGCTATCTCATTTATTTTGGCTCCATACATGAATTATTCACAAGATGAGATTGACAATGGTCTCGCAGGTTTTAGTCCTGTTTTAACAGCTGTAGCGCTCACACTTTTCCTTAATCATAATTTGAGTGGCTTAGTGATTACTTTAATTGCAACCATTTTGACGCTACCAGTAGGTTCGGCTATTAGAGAATTGTTAAAGCCTTATGGTATAGCGATGTTAACATCACCTTTTGTGATGATGACATGGATTACTGTGTTGATACCTGGTCAAGTTAAATCGTTAAATACACAACTTGATATCATCCCTAGCCATATTAAGAAAACATCGTTTGATACGGGGAATGAAACAATACAATTTTTCCAATCTTTAACTGAAGGATTTAGCCAAATATTTCTTGTGCCAAGCGTGATAGGCGGCTTGTTGATTATAATTGGAATTTTTATAGGCTCAATAAAGGCAGCTATCTTATCAATTGTTGCTAATATTATTGGTTTCTTAATTGTAGGATTGTTAGGTGGTAATTATAGCGATATTAATGAGGGCTTGTTCGGCTACAATTTAGTTTTAACAGCGATTGCTTTAGGAGTCACTTTTAAATCTACAATGAACGCATATTTAGCAACAGTGCTTGGCATTGTTTTAACAGTCTTTATCCATTTAGGATTAAATACGTTATTAGAACCGTTTGGATTACCTGCACTTACCATGCCATTTATTTTAGCTACATGGATCATGTTATTTGCTGGTATGAAAAATCGTGCATAAGGTGTCGCATTTGTTTTTATAAAAAGTGATAATCATATATGCATACAGAAAAAGAATTTTTAAATTTAAAATAAAATAAATGATATAAAATGAGCTCCTAAATGGATTGATTAAACATTCATTTTAGGAGCTTTTAGATTGCGATTAATTTTTTATCCTTGATACTTTTAGCAATTCATATGACATCTGCTCATAGTGAGATTGTTTATACGTATGCTTATGTTACTACTTTCTTTACATTTGAATCATTTTCGATGTCAGTTGACTTCCATATATAAAAGTCGAGTGTTAAACTAGGAATAATTAAAGGGATGTAATTATGAATATTCGAGGTGAGAGTTGTGGTACAGTCATTTCTAGTACGCACAGAAATTCAAAAGCGGTGGATTCAAAAATTTAAAGAAGTGGAAGATGTATTTAAAGAACGCGCTACTGAAAACGATGAAAAAGCGCAATTTCCATATGAAAATATCGAATGGCTTATTCAAGAAGGCTATACAAAACTAACATTACCGAAAGCCTATGGAGGCGAAGGGGCAACCATTGAAGATATGGTTATTCTTCAAAGTTATTTAGGTGCCATAGATGGTGCTACTGCTTTATCGATAGGTTGGCACTTAAGTGTGGTGGGCCAATTATATGAGCAACATATGTGGGATCAACGAATGCTTGATGCATTTGCTAAAGAAGTAGTCAATGGTGCACTTGTAAATCGAGCAGTAAGTGAAGCCGAAACAGGAAGTCCAACAAGAGGTGGTCGCCCAGGTACACATGCGGTTAAAGTTAACGATGGTTACGTATTAAATGGGGTTAAAACTTTTACATCAATGAGTAAGGCATTAACGCACTATATTGTTGGTGCGTATGTTGAAGAGATTGATTCAGTTGGATTCTTCTTAGTTCCTCGAGAATATGCAGGTGTAGAGGTTGCTGATAACTGGAATATGGTTGGTATGCGTGCAACTGAAAGTCATGATCTTGTATTGAATGATGTTCATGTACCAACAGAATACTTTGTTGAAGCTGGACGTAAACCTCAACCGAATGGCTGGATTCTTCATATTCCGAGTTGTTATTTAGGTATCGCACAGGCCGCTCGTGATTATGCTGTTCATTTTGCGAAAAATTATAGTCCAAATAGCATCGAGGGAACAATTGCAGATTTACCTACTGTCCAACAAAATTTAGGAAAAATGGAAAGTTTATTACTATCAGCAAGACATTTCTTGTGGAGTACTGCACATGGGTATCAATTATATGAAGAAGATGCTCAGATATGGAATGTAACCTCTGCGAGTAAAGTGATGGTGATGAATCAAGGACTAGAAGTGATTGATTTGGCAATGAGAATTGTTGGTGCTAAAAGTTTAGAAATGGATCGACCCTTACAACGATATTATAGAGATATGCGTGCGGGGCTACACAATCCTCCAATGGAAGATATGGCCTATACGAATATAGCTAAAAGTATTACAGGTAAGATGTAAGGAATGTTTAAGATTGAACGAAGCTTGATATAAGTGCACTTTTAAATGTGAATCTACTGCCAATATGTTAAAGGAGACTAAGATTATTAATTGTAGCTTAGTCTCTTTTTAATTTTCCAAAAATATTTACTTAACAAACTATTGTAAAACTACAAATATTTACGTATAATTAATCGTGAAATTGATAATCGTTATCATTTAGGAGGAAGTTATGAAAAAATTATTATTACCTTTGATTGCGTTAATCCTAGTATTAGCCGCATGTGGTAACAATTCAGGTAGTGGGTCAAAGGATTCAGATAAAAAAGCAGAAACAAAGTCATACAAAACGGATGACGGCAAAACAATTAAAGTGCCTAAAAATCCTAAGCGTATTGCAGTAGTGGCACCTTCATACGCTGGTGGAATTAAAAAATTAGGCGGAAATGTTGTCGCAGTAAGTAATCAAGTTGACCAAAGTAGTATCTTAAAAGATAAATTCAAAGGTGTAACTAAAGTGGGAGACGATGATGTAGAAAAGGTAGCTAAACAAAAACCTGACTTAATCATTGTTTTAGATCAAAATAAAAATATTAAAAAATACAAAAAAATCGCAGCTACAGTACCATTTAATTACCAAAAACATAAATATTTAGAACAACAAGAAGAATTAGGTAAATTATTAGGTAAAGAGGACGAAGTTAAAAAATGGGAAAAACAGTGGAAAGATCAAACAGCTAAAGATGGCAAAGAAATCAAAAACAAAATTGGTGCTGATTCTACAGTCTCAATCTTCGATGAATTTGATAAAAAATTATATACTTACGGAGATAACTGGGGCCGCGGTGGCGAAGTCTTATACCAAGCATTTGGTCTGAAAATGTCTAAAGGCCAACATGACTTAACTAAAAAAGCGGGTTGGGCTGAAGTAAATCAAGAGCAAATTGAAAAAGTTGCTGGTGATTACATTGTTTCAACAAGTGCAGGTAAGTCTACTCCAGGTTATGAGAAAACAAATATTTGGAAAAACTTACCAGCAGTGAAAAAAGGCCATGTTATAAAAGTTAAAGCTGAGACGTATTGGTATAATGATCCATATACTTTAGACTTCATGCGTAAAGACTTGAAGAAAAAATTAATGGATGCAAAATAAAAGGGAATTAACGAATATCAATTGAGTAAATGGAAGAGGTTGCCGATAAAAGGTAGCCTCTTTTTTAAAATCAACATAATTAAAATTTGTTAAAATAAATTAAAAGAATAGAGGAGGAAGAATGATGACTAACGTTTATTTTAACCATGATGGTGGCGTAGACGACTTAATTTCTTTATTTTTATTACTCCAAATGGAAGATGTGGATCTGATTGGTGTGAGTACTATTGGAGCGGATTGTTATCTAGAACCTTCACTTAGCGCATCTATTAAAATTATAAATAGATTTTCAAATAAAGGTATTCAAGTTGCCCCCTCACACGAAAGAGGTAAGAATCCTTTCCCGAAAGAATGGAGAATGCATGCATTCTTTATGGATGCACTACCAATTTTGAATGAAACACGTACGCCTAACCGTGCTAAAGTCAGTGATTATGAAGCGTATGAAGATATTATTCAAAAGGTTAATATGAGCTCTAAAAAAGTGACATTATTATTTACTGGTCCGCTTACAGATTTAGCCAAAGCAATTCGTCACAACGACGCCTTTTTAGCGAATGTTGAAAAATTAGTTTGGATGGGCGGTACATTTTTAGATAAAGGTAATGTAGAAGAACCAGAACACGATGGAACTGCAGAATGGAATGCATTCTGGGACCCTGAAGCGGTGAAAACGGTTTTCGATAGTAAGATTAAGATTGATATGGTCGCTCTCGAAAGTACAAATCAGGTGCCATTAACCTTAGATGTACGTCAACGTTGGGCTGATGAGAGAGAACATGTAGGTATAGATTTTCTAGGGGTAAGTTATGCTGCCGTGCCTCCATTAACACATTTCGTAACGAACTCAACCTACTTTTTATGGGACGTACTTACAACAGCTTATGTAGGTAAACCTAAACTCGTTAAATCAGTGAAAATGAATGTAGAGGTTATAAGCCATGGTCCTAGTCAAGGTAAAACTTATAAAGATGAAAATGGGCGCAAAGTGAATGTAGTTAACTACGTAGAAAGAAATGCGTTTTTCGACTATATTTCACAGCTTGCTAAACGAGTATAGTGATTAAGCATTTTTATAAAGAAGAAAAAGACCAGTTAACTAATGTAAACTTTTTATTTATTAAAGTTTACAATGATGATATAATCATTCTCATGTAAGGAGGATGAACAAATGACTACGAAACACTTAGTTTATACAGCTTTAATGACGGCAATTATTTGCATTTTAGGATTGGTTCCTGGTATACCCTTACCATTTATGCCAGTGCCTATCGTATTGCAAAATATTGGGATCTTTTTAGCAGGAATTATTTTAGGACGTAAGTTGGGAGCTACCAGTGTCATCGTATTTTTACTATTAGCTGCAACTGGGTTACCAGTATTATCAGGAGGACGCGGAGGTATTGGTGTCTTTGCTGGTCCTTCAGCTGGATTCTTATTCTTGTATCCATTTATTGCCTATTTTATAGGCTTAGTAAGAGATCGCTATTTTGGGAAAATTAATTTTGGCGTACTTCTAGTAGCTACGTTAATCATTGGCGTATTAGTATTAGATATTTTCGGTACCATTATTATGGGATTCATTATACATATACCGGTTTCTAAGGCAATTTTATTGTCATTTACATTTATGCCAGGGGATATCATTAAAGCAATTATTGCTAGTTTAATTGGTGCCACAGTTTTAAATCACACACGATTTAGAAGTCTGATACAATAAGGGTAATCAATTTTAGAAATATTTGCAGAGGCGATAAGTATGTCACGGATAACGTTTGAAGATATCTATGTCGATGGTACAAAGTGGTCTGAAGATCAACGCAAAGTCATTTATTTAACTTCGAATCAACCATTACAATTTTCGAGTAATACTTGGTTTTACAAGGTGATGCCTTCTATGAATCAATGGTTAGAAGATATCAAGGTGCAGCAACGGCTTCATACTCAACAGGGCTCGAAACATCTTTCGTTTTACTTTCCGGAAAATGAACCACTCACTCAGCAATGGATGAATTTCATTCAAGAGCGAGGGTTTGAGCTAGGATTAATGGAATTATATGTTGTAGAGGGCGAAGATTTATCGAAATTGCCACAGAATCAGCAAGTAGAGATTCGGCATGTCTCTGAACAAAATATTGAGGATTATTTAAAAATTTATCAATACTTTGCTCAACCGTTTGGTGAATCATACGCCATTGCAAGTGCACAACATATAAGAGCTTATTATGAGAACGATATTCCACAAAGACTTATCGCATATATTAACCAACAACCTGTTGGCATCGTGGATTTGATTGTTTCAATGAAATCAATTGAAATTGATGGCTTTGGTGTACTAGAAACCTATCGTCATCAAGGGGTTGGTTCAACGATACAAGCTTATATAGGTGAGTTGGCTGAAAAGAAACCCGTTATACTTGTCGCAGATGGAGAAGATACTGCCAAGGATATGTATCTTAAACAAGGTTATACGTTTCTTGGTTATCGGTATCAAATTTTAAAAGAAAATATTTAAATAAAAAGCGAATTAGAAAAGGAATGTATGTTCCCAATCTAATTCGCTTTAATACGTTCTGGATGACTATATATGTTGAAATTACCATCACGAATGAAACCAATTGCGGTAATATTTAAATCTTTAGCTAATTGCACAGCAAGCGTAGTTGGTGCAGATTTAGATAGAATCACTCCAACACCTATTTTGGCAGCTTTGATTAAAATTTCTGAAGAAATACGCCCGCTAAATATAAGTACTTTATTTCTAACTGAAATATGTCTTTGTATACAATATCCGTATAGTTTATCTAGCGCATTATGACGTCCAATGTCCTGCCTATGTTCAAAGAATGTATCTCCATCACTGATTGCAGCATTATGAAGTCCACCGGTTTGTTTGAATATCACACTTGCACTTTGAAGTTGTGTCATCATTCTTAGAATTTGTTGTGGTTGTAATTCGATTTTTGACATTGACGTTTTTGCAATGGCTGCATCATTATGAAAATAAAATTCACGGCTTTTTCCGCAACATGAAGCAATCATTCTTTTAGTTGAATATTCAAAACGATCGCCTAATGATTTTGTTAATTCGACATGTGCAAACCCTTTACTATCGTCAATTTGTATTGATTTTAATTCATCTCTTTTTAAAATAGCGCCCTCAGAAGCTAAAAATCCTAGAACAAGTTCTTCCATATTTGTAGGACTACAAATAACGGTAGCGAACTCTTCGCCATTGACCATAATTGTTAATGGGAATTCTGTTACGTAATTATCTTCTATTTCAAATAATTCACCATTCTCATAACGCACAATTGATTGGTCAGTTGATACGTCTTTATTCATAATATTGTGCCCCCACTTTAGTCATAATATAATCATAAAACTAAATGTTGGAAATTTAAATTCTTTTGTTTATAGGTTTATATTGCTAAAAATGTTATTAAATAAATTAGCTTAGCATTCATTAATTATTACGAATTTGTTCAATAACTTTTACATAAATATCCTTTTCAAAGTAAAACAAAAGAGTATAATAAAAACAGAGTGGAGGGATTTATTCATGAAAAGTAAACACATTTTAGCTTTAATTATTGCAGTGTGCTTAGTATTAGCAGGATGCTCTAATTCTAGTAACAGCAATAAAGATGGCGATAAAAAAGAATCTAGTTCGTCTGACAATGGTAAAAAACAAGAATTACAAATTTCTGCAGCAGCGAGCTTAACAGACGTAAGTAAAGCACTTGAGAAAGAATTTAAAAAAGACCATAAAGATGCAAACATTAAATTTAACTACGGTGGTTCTGGTGCATTAAGACAACAAATAGAAACAGGCGCACCTGTAGACGTATTTATGTCAGCTAATACAAAAGATGTCGATGCATTAAAAGATAAAAAGAAAGCACACGATACATACAACTATGCTAAAAACAAATTAGTGCTTGTAGGCGATAAAGATAAAAACTATCAATCAGTTAAAGATTTAAAAGGTAATGACAAACTTGCATTAGGCGAAGTTAAAACTGTGCCTGCAGGTAAATATGCTAAACAATACTTAGATGACAACAAATTATATGATTCAGTTAAAGATAAAATTATCTATGCTAAAGATGTTAAACAAGTTCTTAACTATGTAGAAAAAGGTAACGCGCAAGAAGGCTTCGTTTATAAAACTGACTTATACAATCAAAAGAAAAAAACTGATAAAGTAAAAGAAATTAAACAAGTTCAATTAAGTAAACCAATTGTGTATGAAGCTGGCGCAACTTCAGATAAGAAATTAGCTAAAGAGTGGATGAAATTCTTAAAATCTGACAAAGCTAAAAAAATTCTTAAAGAATACCAATTCTCAGCATAAGGAGTTATAAACCATGCCTGATTTAACGTCATTTTGGATATCTTTACGTGTTGCAATAATCAGTACAATTATTGTTACAATACTAGGGATTCTTATTTCTAAATGGTTATACAATAAGAAAGGGCATTGGGTGAAAATCCTTGAAAGTTTTATTATATTACCTATTGTGCTACCACCAACGGTACTAGGTTTTATATTATTAATTGTATTCTCAACAAGAGGACCTATAGGTCAATTCTTTACAAATATTTTACACTTACCCGTAGTGTTCACATTGACAGGTGCAGTTATTGCATCTGTCATTGTTAGTTTTCCACTTATGTATCAACATACAATTGGTGGCTTTAGAAGTATTGATAGAAAGATGTTGAATACTGCACGAACGATGGGAGCGAGTGAATCTAAAATATTTTTTAAATTAATTTTACCTTTATCTAAACGTTCAATTTTATCTGGTATAATGATGAGCTTTGCACGTGCCATTGGGGAATTCGGTGCAACATTAATGGTGGCAGGTTATATTCCTAATAAGACGAATACATTGCCTCTTGAAATCTATTTCTTAGTTGAACAAGGTAAAGAAAATGAAGCTTGGCTCTGGGTACTTGTACTAGTCGCTTTCTCTATAACAGTGATTGCTACAATTAATTTAGTTAATCGGGATAAATATAGGGAGGTCGATTAGATGTTAAGAACTCAATTAGAATACTTGTTAAAGGACACACAAATCCATGTCGATATCGATGATCATGTCCCTAAGATTTACGCTATTCGTGGACCATCTGGAATTGGGAAGACTACAGTATTAAATATGATTGCTGGTTTGAGAGAAGCAGATTATGCTTATATTAAGGTGAATGAACGTGTGTTGACTGATTCGGAGCATAAAATCAATGTCAAAATTCAACAACGTCACGTGGGCTACCTATTTCAAGATTATCAATTATTCCCTAATATGAGTGTTTATAAAAATATTACTTTTATGGCTGAACCATCTGAACATATTGATAATTTAATACAAACGCTCAACATCGGTCACTTGATGAATCAGTACCCGATGACATTGTCTGGCGGTGAAGCGCAACGTGTAGCTTTAGCGCGATCACTGAGTACGAAGCCAGATTTAATTCTACTCGATGAGCCCTTTTCAAGTTTGGATGATGCAACAAAAGAAGAGAGTATTGAACTTGTTCAAAAGATATTTAATGAATGGAAGATACCTATTATATTTGTTACGCACTCAAACTATGAAGCTGAAAAGATGGCACACGAAATCATTAATATTGGAAAGTAAATAATTATAAATATAAGAGGTTGGGAACTTTAAAGTTTACGCTTCTGCGACACCGATTAACGGCGTCCCAAAAGCAAGGTTTTCGGCAGTAACACTCACAATTCGACAAAATTTGAGAAACAATTTTGCTCATTGTTCGTTTCTGCTCAAATCCTAAACACTTTTGTTCCGACCTCTTTTAGTGTTTAAATTTTGTGACTTATCAAGATAGCTTATATAATGGAAACAATGATAAATGAAAGGGTAACTCATATGAATCAAGAACGTTATTCGAGACAAATGTTGTTTAAACATATCGGTAATAGAGGCCAAGAGAAAATCGAACAACAACATGTGCTGATTATCGGGATGGGGGCACTAGGTACGCATCTTGCTGAAGGTTTAGTGAGAGCAGGTATTGGTAAATTAACTATAGTAGATAGAGATTATATTGAATATAGTAATTTACAAAGACAAACCTTATACACGGAAAATGATGCAAGAGAAGCTTTGCCAAAGGTGATTGCTGCACAACGTGCACTCACACATATTAGGAATGATATTGAAATTCATGCATTAATTGAACATGTGAATTATCAATTTCTAGAGAAGCATGGTAAAGATGTGAACTTTATTCTCGATGCGACAGATAACTTTGATACAAGACAATTGATTAATGATTTCTCGTATAAATACGGTATACCATGGATTTATGGTGGAGTAGTTCAAAGTACGTATGTAGAGGCAACATTTATACCTGGGCAAACGCCATGCTTTAATTGCCTTATGCCACAGCTTCCTTCAGTCAATTTAACTTGTGACACAGTGGGTGTGATTCAACCCGCAGTTACAATGACTACAAGTTTACAATTAAAAGATGCTTTAAAATTACTTACCCAAAATGAAATCAAAACGCGTTTAACTTATGGAGATATTTGGGAAGGCGATCACTTCACAATTGGGTTTAGTAAAATGTATCGAGAGGATTGTCCTACGTGTGGTCATCATCCGTACTATCCACATTTAAACCAAGAGAAACAAAGTTATGCGACATTGTGTGGTCGTGATACAGTTCAATATGAGAATCGTAATATTTCCCAGGAAATGCTCATTGCTTTTCTTGAGCAACATCAAATTCATTATCGTACCAACAATTATATGACGATTTTCAAATTTAGAGGACATCGCATTGTTGCTTTTAATGGAGGCAGATTCCTGATTCATGAAATGACGCATCCTCAAAACGCTATGCAATTAATTAATCAATTATTTGGATAAAATAAGGAGTTGAATATGATGCACAATCATCAACACGAACATGTTAAATTAGAAAGAAATATTAATGTAGCTGTTCTAACCATTTCTGACACAAGAGATGAAGAGACTGATAAAGGTGGTCAATTGGTACAATCTCTTTTAAAAGAGATTAACGTAACCGTGGAGAAAGATAATTATAAAATTGTTAAAGATGATAAAAATGCAATTACTTTACAACTTAAGCAATGGTTAGATGAACATGAAGAAATTGACGCCATTATTACTACAGGTGGGACTGGCATTTCTCAAAGGGATGTTACGATTGAAGCAATACGACCGTTGTTAACTAAAGAATTAGAAGGCTTTGGAGAGTTATTCCGATATTTAAGTTATACAGAAGATGTAGGCACACGTTCACTATTATCACGTGCAATTGGAGGAACTGCTAAAGATAAACTTATCTTTGCGTTGCCAGGTTCCACAGGTGCGGTTAAACTTGCGATAGAAAGATTAATTAAGCCAGAACTTAATCATCTTGTGCATGAATTGACTAAATAATATGAAGGAAACAACTAGCGTAAAGACTAGTCGTTTCTTTTGTAATCTCCGGATTTGCCACCGGATTTAGATTCTAAGTATGTTTCACCAATAATCATGCCTTTATCAACAGCTTTCGTCATATCATAGACAGTTAAAGCTGTCGCTGAAGCTGCTGTTAAGGCTTCCATTTCAACACCTGTTTTACCAGTGGTTGAAACAATGGCAGTAATATTAAGAACATAAGAAGGTGCTTGAGTGGTATCCCATTCAAATTGCACATCAATACCTGTTAATGGTAAAGGATGGCACATTGGAATAATCGTAGACGTGTTTTTAGCTGCCATGATTCCAGCAATCTGGGCTGTATTCAGTACATTACCTTTCTTATTTGTATTATCGATAATTTGTTGATAAATGATTTCATTTACAGTAATGCTTGAATGAGCACGAGCTTGACGTTTGGTCACTTCCTTTTCAGAAACATCAACCATCTTAGCATTACCTTGTTTGTTAATGTGTGTAAAGTCAGTCATTATATACCTCCTAGCAGAACTTAGTATATCACGAAAATATTTATTTTTTGGAGATGAAAATATGTCAGTTGAGAAAAGAACCCCAATACCAGTAAAAGAAGCTATTTCACGAGTGATGAAGCAAAATGTAGAAGTACGTAAAACTCAAGTAAAATTAGATGATAGCTTAGGATATGTATTAGCTGAAGATATCGTGGCGACATATGATATACCTCGCTTTAATAAATCACCATATGATGGCTTTGCGATTCGTAGTGAAGACTCTAAAGGCGCAAGTGGTGAACATCGTATTGAATTCGAAGTAATAGATCATATCGGTGCTGGATCAGTTTCTGATAAGAAAATTGGGAAGAATCAAGCAGTCCGTATTATGACAGGTGCACAAATACCTGAAGGCGCGGATGCTGTCGTAATGTTTGAACAAACCGTTGAATCTGAAACAACATTTACGATACGTAAACCATTTGAACATTTTGAAAATGTATCATTAAAAGGGGAAGAAACGACGACAGGTGACATTGTCTTACAAAAAGGTCAACATATCAATCCGGGAACTATTGCCGTATTAGCAACTTATGGTTATACAGAAGTACCAGTAGCAATGAAACCGAGTGTTGCAGTTATTGCTACTGGTAGTGAGTTACTTGAAGTAGAAGATGAACTTGAACCTGGTAAAATTAGGAATTCGAATGGGCCTATGATTAAGGCGTTAGCTGAAAGTTTTGGTTTAGAGGTCGGCGCATATAAAATCCAACAAGATGATCTTGAAAGTAGCATTCAAGTTGTTAAAGAAGCGTTGTCACAACATGATATGGTGATTACTACTGGCGGTGTTTCAGTAGGTGATTTTGACTATTTACCAGAGATTTATAAAGCAATCAACGCTGATGTCTTATTTAATAAAGTCGCTCAGAGACCTGGCAGTGTAACAACTGTAGCATTTGCAAATGGTCAGTATTTATTTGGACTATCTGGTAATCCTTCAGCATGTTTTACAGGATTTGAACTTTACGTTAAACCTGCTGTGAATAAAATCATGGGTGCAAAAGCGTGTTATCCTCAAATGATTAAAGCGACATTAATGGAAGATTTTACTAAAGCGAATCCGTTTACGCGTTTCATTCGTGCGAAAGCGACGTTAACTCCAGCAGGTGCGACAGTAGTCCCTTCAGGTTTTAATAAATCAGGTGCTGTTGTTGCGATTGCGCATGCGAATGCGATGATTATGTTGCCAGGAGGTACGCGTGGATTTAAAGCCGGTCATACTGTTGATGTGTTACTGACGGAATCCAATGCCTTTGAAGAGGAACTGTTGTTATGATTTTACAAATTGTCGGTTTTAAAAATTCTGGCAAGACGACTTTAATGGCACATGCGGTTTCATTTTTAAAGGAAAAAGGATATACAGTTGTAACGATTAAGCATCATGGACATCAAGGTGAAGATATTACCTTGCAAAATGATAGTGTAGACCATATGAAACATTTCAATGCAGGCGCTGACCAAAGCATTGTTCAAGGTGCTACGTATCAACAGACAGTGACACGTTGCTATAAACAGAATCTTACTGATATTATTAACGAATCTGTTACAATTGATTGTAATATCATCTTGGTTGAAGGATTTAAAAATGAACATTACGACAAAATTGTTGTATACAAAGATGATAAGGAATTAGAAAAATTATCAAAATTAACGCATGTACGTTTTAAAGTGAATTTGAATGAGCCGAATGCCTATAAACATTTTGAAACAGCATTGTTAGAATTGATTAATTATAGAAGGATTGAAAGATAAATGAAGCAATTTGAAATCGTGACTGAACCGATTCAAACTGAGCAATATAGAGAGTACACAGTCAATGAGCATCAAGGTGCAGTTGTCGTTTTCACAGGTCATGTTAGAGAATGGACAAAAGGTGTGCGCACAAAATATCTAGAATATGAAGCTTATATTCCTATGGCAGAGAAGAAATTAGCGCAAATTGGTGATGAAATTCAGCAACAATGGCCTGGAACAATTACTACAATTGTCCATCGTATTGGACCATTGAATATCTCAGATATTGCTGTACTCATTGCAGTTTCTTCACCACATAGAAAAGATGCGTATCGTGCAAATGAATATGCGATTGAACGTATTAAAGAAATTGTACCAATATGGAAGAAAGAAATTTGGGAAGATGGTGCAGAATGGCAAGGCCATCAAAA
>NZ_KV827773.1:475782-549096 GCF_001836225.1 Staphylococcus sp. HMSC036D05
AAAAGGCACACATCAAGAAGCGAAGAGAGGTGAATAATGTGAGAGTACTTTACTTCGCAGAATTGAAAGAGATTTTAAATCAATCATCAGAAGAAATAGATATAAAAAAAGAGATGACGGTTCAAGAGTTTGAAGCTCACCTTTTTAATCAACATCCAGAAATTGATGCTAAAAAATTTCAAATTGCAGTAAATGAGGAATTTGTAAGAAAAGACGATATCATACAACCACAAGATACTGTCGCACTTATTCCACCAGTTAGTGGAGGATAAATTTAATGAAAGCAATTATACTGGCAGGTGGTCATTCAGAACGCTTTGGTCAACCAAAAGCATTCGCCGAAATTGATGGCCAACCTTTTATCAGAAAATCATAGAAACCTTAACAACAACAAATATGTTTAATGAAATTATAATTAGTACAAATCAACAATTAGCATCACAATTTAAGTATGCACATGTAGTTGTTGATGATAAAGAAAATAAAGATAAGGGCCCTTTAGCAGGAATTTATTCAGTAATGAAGCAGTACTCAGATGAGGAACTGTTCTTCGTTGTTTCTGTAGACACACCCATGATTACGAGTAAGGCTGTCAGTGGGTTATATCAATTTATGATATCTCATTTAATTGAAGATCATTTAGACATTGCAGCTTTTAAAGATGGAGACATGAAGATACCCACGATTGCATTTTATGGACCGCACGCAAAAGAGGTTATAGAACAAGCACTACAATCTAGTGATTATAGTATGAAGAATGTTTATAAACAATTATCCACTGATTGGTTAGACGTTTCAGAAATCAATTCACCTCATTACTGGTATAACAATATTAACTATCAGCAAGATTTGGACTCTTTAAAACTAGAAATAAAAAAATAGGGAGGTCCAATTATGGTAGAGCAAATTAAAGATAAGTTAGGCCGACCCATTCGTGATTTAAGGTTATCTGTTACGGATAGATGTAACTTCAGATGTGATTATTGCATGCCTAAAGAAGTATTCGGTGATGACTTTGTCTTTTTACCTAAAGATGAATTACTTACGTTTGATGAAATGACTCGTATTTCTCGTATTTATGCTGAATTAGGTGTGAAAAAGATCAGAATTACTGGAGGAGAACCTTTATTACGTCGTAATTTATATCAATTGATTGAGCAATTGAATGAAATTGAAGGTATAGAAGATATTGGTTTAACAACAAATGGATTGCTCTTAAAGAAACATGGACAAAAGTTATATGACGCAGGCCTTCGTCGTATCAATGTGAGTTTAGATGCTATTGATGATCAAGTCTTTCAAGCAATTAATAATCGAAATATCAAAGCTTCAACCATTTTAGAACAAATTGACTATGCGGTATCAATAGGTTTTCACGTCAAAGTCAATGTTGTGATTCAGAAAGGCGTAAATGATGATCAGATTATTCCAATGATTGATTATTTTAAAGATAAAGATATTGAAATACGCTTTATAGAATTTATGGATGTTGGTAATGATAATGGATGGGATTTTAGTAAGGTAGTAACTAAAGACGAAATGTTAAATATGGTTGAACAACACTTTGATATAGAACCAGTAGAGCCAAAATATTATGGGGAAGTTGCTAAATATTATCGACACAAAGAAAACGGTGCAAAATTTGGATTAATCACAAGTGTCTCTCAATCATTTTGCTCTACATGTACACGCGCAAGACTATCATCAGACGGGAAATTTTATGGTTGCTTATTTGCAACCGTAGACGGCTTCAACGTTAAATCATTTATGCGATCAGGCGTTACAGACCAAGAATTAAAAGACCAATTCAAAGCACTATGGAACATCCGAGACGACCGCTACTCAGACGAACGAACAGAACAAACCGTAGCCAACCGCAAACACAAAAAAATCAACATGAACTATATTGGGGGGTAGGGGCCCCAGCAAAGAGATTCTCGAAAAGAGAATCGACAGACAATGCAAGCTGGGGTTAGGGTTCCCGACATAAAGATTCTCAGCAATGAGAATCCCCTTTAAAAACCTCAAAATATTGCTTTGTGTATTGTTTGAATTTTAAATGTATATATTTAAAAGCAATTCGTTAGATAACTTTGCTGTGGCAAAATCTATTTAGATATTTTATATGCCTTTCAATATATAACTGATTGTTTAAATTGTTTAAATTCTTAACAAGATTTAGACGCTATTTTAATATTTGTAATAGAATAAATGCAAACTTTGTTATATAATAAAGTTAAGCAATTGAATTTTATAATGCAAACATTACATCTAAGAATCAACATAGGAGGCATTTTATTATGAGTAACAAAGTACAACGTTTTATTGCATCTGAAAGAGAGTTGAGCCAATTAAAGCATTGGCTTAAGACAACTTATCGTATTTCGATTGAAGAGTTTGTGGTTTTATATAAAGTATATGCAGATACAAAGATTAGTGGGAAAGAATTACGCGATACTTTACATTTCGAAATGTTATGGGACACAAGTAAAATTGATGTGATTATTCGAAAAATCTATAAAAAAGAACTCATTTCAAAATTACGTTCAGAAACAGATGAAAGACAAGTATTCTATTTCTTTGACGCTAAACAAAAGAAATTATTAGATAAAATGACTGGTGAAATTGAAACCATTAGTATTGCGAACTAAGTAAAAATAAAGAACTAAATAAATGAAGTATTGATATAAAAAGCGCCTCTAAAATGAATTGATTCAAAAATTCATTTTAGAGGCGCTTATATATATTATGATAGAAATTTCTATTTTTACTTTTGCTTAATCAAGTTAAGTTATTAAATACTTTGATGTTTTACTTTTCGTCCGTGAACAAGTAAATAAATAATCAAAGTAACTACTCCTAGAATACCCATAATTCCAAACAATTGACTATAAGTAATCATATGTGTAAATAAACCTAAGAATGATGGTCCGAATCCTATGCCAATATCCAAGCCTATGAAATACGTAGATGTAGCTAATCCATATTTTGTAGATGGAGATACTTTGATTGCAATGGCTTGCATAGATGATGATAGATTACCGTATCCAATACCTAGGGCAATACCAGCAATTAATAACATCCAACCGTTGAAACTAAACATTAGCATTGCGAAACTAATGACTAAAAAGATAAAAGCTGGGTATACTACTACGTTTTCATTTTTATCATCCATTAAACGACCGGCAATCGGACGCGTAAATAGAGATGCTACCGCATAAAAGATAAAGAAGTAACTTGCCGCTGTGACTAAGTTTCTTTCTACGGCAAATGCTTGTAAATAAGTTAAAATTGCTGCATAAGTCACACCAATGAGCATCATAACAATCGCAACTGGTATCGCTTCTTTTGCAATAAAGTGACTCATAATCGAACCTTTTTGATTTACTGAATCATTTTTAGCTTTAACAGTTTGAAATTGAATTCTAATAAATAATGATAACAAACCACTGATTACACCAAGAACAACACAGATAATAAATAGTATCTTAATTGAAAATGAATTCATTAATAACATACCAAAGAATGGTCCAATGGCGGTACCTAATACTAAACTTAATGAAAATAAGCTAATACCTTCACTTTTTCGTGTAGGTGGTGTGACGTAGGCGGCTATGGTACCTGTAGCAGTTGTAGCGATTGCTGTGGCAATACCATTGAGTAATCTCACAATCATTAAGAACCAAACTGAACCTGGTATGAAATAAAGTAATTGTGTGATGATTAAACAAATTAATCCAAATATAAGTATCTTTTTCGGACCAAACTGATTCACATATTTACCAGTAATAAAACGGCCGATTAGAGATCCTACAATGAATAGTCCTACTACAAGACCTGCAAGTGAATCGGAAGCATGGAATTCAGTTTTACTGTATCCAGCGATGACAACGATTAATAAATACATACATAAGTATACGAAAAAATTAATCGCAAAATTAAGATTAAAACTTTTGGTGAAAATAGGATCCTTAGTAGGTATCGCTTCGTTCATTATTTATCCTCCTTAATTAATGTCTCGTGAATTTGAGACATAATCTCTATAATTTCTGAGAGCTTTGCTTCTGTTAAACCTACTTTTTTAATAATGTTTTCTTGAACAACCGTTACTTCTTCATTAATTGCATCGAACAATGCTTTACCTACAGGCGTTAAACTTAATAATTTTTCTCTTTTGTCATTACCTTGAGTAGCAACAATCCAATTATTTTCAAGTAGGACCTTAACAATTTTACGAGTTGTAGGTTTTTCAATTGAACGACGATGAGAAATTTTAACCAATGTAGTTGGTTGGAAATTAGCTATATCTCTCAGCACAAGCCACTGACCTGTATGGATATCATGCTTATCTAGAATAGGTTGTGTTAATTTTATATAAGGTCTATAAACTCCGATGAAACTATTAAAGAAATCATTGTTTAACATGGCCGACACCTCATTTTGTCATTATAGTTAGCTTAGCTAACCTTTTTGGCACAAAAAGTATTATATGACTGAAATATGAATTTTGCAATACTTTTTTATTCTTTTTGATATTAAAAGTAAAATGGTCGGCTTTTTGTTAAAATAAGCATTAATAAGAGGTAGAGGGGGAAGATAGATGGAGCTCAAATTTGATCATATCATCCATTACATCGATCAACTCGAGCGATTTCAATTTCCTGGGAAATTATTGAAATTACATAGCGGTGGTAAGCATCATAAATTTGGAACTTTTAACCAATTGTCTTATATTAATGGGAATTATATTGAAATGTTAGACGTTGAGGATAAAGAAAAATTGAAGAAGTTAGCAAAGTCTGAAGAGGGACGCGTATCATTTGCCACTAAGATTGCACAAGATAACTTTATTCAAGGTTTTAAAACTATCAGTTTGCGAACGAATGATATTGAGCAAGTAAAACAAACTTTAACTGATAGAGGTATTGATACGATAGGGCCTTTAAGAATGGAAAGAGATAATAAAAAAGGCGATAAAGTAGGTTGGCAATTATTGTATATTGCTAATCCTGACTATAGGGTTAAACCGCCGTTTTTCATACAATGGGACGAAAGCGAAGCGTCTAGAGAAGCACATCTGAAAGATTTTTATCAAAAGCAGTTTTCAATTGAAGCAGTAGTAATTAGTAGTAGTCAACGACACAAAACTGTTGAGGATTGGAAGCAATGGTATGATATGCAAATCTTACATGAATATGATACTTATACAGATCTAATCTTGAAAGATGATGATATCCTTTTCAGAATTGAAGATGGAAAAGAATCAGGCTACCGCACACTAATTATTAAAGATGCTAATGCGACAGCGCCATATTCAATATTTATTAGAGGTGCCAAATACAGATTTGAACCTATTAATTAGTATAAATATTGGTAGGTACTTTGTGCGATAATGCCGATATGGATGAGCGCAATAAAAATAGAAATGATACTTAAAATCGTGTCAAAACGAGATGTTCTTATAAGTGAGAAGAAAAGAGACAGAACGAAAGTTAATGCAACACATATCACTCTAAGACTAAAATAAGATACGGTAAGCGGATGGCTTAATGTCACTATTATTGCAATTATGTTTAATAATATAAATACAGATAGTATAATCTTTCTCATTAAGAAAACCTCTTTCTATCCCATAATAATAAATATTATATCAAGAATTAACAGGATGTAAGAACTAAAAAGGTTTATAGCATACTTAATCGACAGCGATTAAGATAGGATGTATAATTAAAATTACTGTAAAATAAAGGAGATATTATAAACCATGGAAAAGATGAATATCACTAATCAAGAACATGACGCATTTGTAAAATCTCATCCAAATGGCGATTTACTGCAATTATCTAAATGGGCAGATACTAAGAAATTGACTGGATGGTATTCTAGAAGAATTGCGGTTGGTGAAAATGGTGAAATCAAAGGTGTAGGGCAATTATTATTTAAAAAAATACCAAAACTTCCTTATACGTTATGTTACGTATCAAGAGGGTTTGTCACAGATTATAGTGATAAAGAGGCCCTAGAAGCATTATTAAAATATACAAAAGTAATTGCAAAAGAAGAAAAAGCCTATGCAATCAAAATTGATCCAGATGTAGAAGTCGATAAAGGGACTGATGCATTAAAAAATCTACGTGATTTAGGATTTAAACATAAAGGCTTCAAAGAAGGTTTATCTAAGGATTATATCCAACCACGAATGACAATGATTACGCCAATTGATAAATCTGATGATGAACTTATTCAAAGTTTTGAACGTCGTAATCGTTCTAAGGTACGTTTAGCTCTTAAACGAGGCACTAAAGTAGAACGCGTAGGACGAGAAGGACTTCAAACTTTTGCGAACTTAATGAAGATTACAGGAGAACGTGATGGCTTCTTAACGCGCGATATTAGTTACTTTGAAAATATTTATGATGCACTTCATGAAGATGGAGATGCCGAACTTTTCTTAGTTAAGTTAGAGCCAAAGCCTGTTTTAGAAAAAATTAACAAAGACTTGGAAGAGCTTAATAACGAAAAAGAAAAGCTACAAGCTAAAAAACAAGACAAAAAAACACTAAATAAAATCAACGATACAGATAATAAAATTAAAAAGACGGATGAACTTAAAAATGATATGCTCGAACTTGAAAAAGTACATCCAGATGGTATTTACTTATCCGGTGCATTGTTAATGTTCGCTGGTAATAAATCTTATTATTTATATGGTGCATCTTCGAATGATTATCGTGATTTCTTACCTAACCATCATATGCAATTTACTATGATGCAATATGCGCGAGAACATGGTGCAACAACGTATGATTTCGGTGGTACGGATAACGATCCAGACAAAGATTCAGAACATTATGGATTGTGGTCATTCAAACGTGTATGGGGCACATATTTAAGTGAAAAAATAGGTGAGTTTGATTATGTACTTAATCAACCATTGTATCAACTTATTGAGCAAGTAAAACCACGACTAACTAAAGCTAAAATTAAATTATCACGTAAACTAAAAGGTAAATAATTAACATAATGAGAATCTGAACGCGTCTATGATATTACTAGAACGTTCAGATTTTTTACTATAAATGAATTTATAAGTGGAAGGGAATAATAGGATGATAAAAAAATTATTACAATTCTCACTAGGTAATAAATTTGCTATATTTCTCATGGTTGTATTAGTCGTTCTAGGGGGCGTGTATTCGAGCGCGAAATTAAAACTTGAATTGTTACCAGATGTAGAAAATCCAATGATTTCAGTTCAAACAACGATGCCAGGTGCGACACCTCAATCTACACAAGATGAAATTAGTAGTAAAATTGATAGCCAAGTGCGTTCCTTAGCATATGTAAAAAGTGTCAAAACAGAGTCAATTCAAAATGCGTCTATCGTAACTGTTGAATATGACAATGGCACAGACATGGATAAAGCAGAAGAGCAACTTAAAAAAGAAATCGATAAAATTAAATTCAAAGATGGTGTAGGAGATCCAGAATTAACACGTAATTCGATGGATGCCTTTCCTATGGTCGCCTATTCATTCACCAGCAACCAACACGATTTAAAAGATGTGACCAAAGATTTAAATCAACAACTCATTCCAAAACTTCAAACGATTGACGGTGTACAAAATGCACAATTAAATGGGCAAACCAATCGTGAAGTGACATTAAAATTTAAACAAAAAGCATTAGATGAAAAAGGTTTAACAGCAGATGATGTTGAAAACTACATAAAAACTGCAACACGTGAGACACCGCTAGGATTATTCCAATTCGACAAAACAGATAAATCTATAGTTGTAGATGGCGAATTCAATTCGGTTGACGCTTTGAAAAATCTTAAAATACCAATGTCTGCTGCAGGCCAAGGTAGTCAAAGTAATGATAATTCTAGTAGTGATAGTGAAAATGAGAACAGTAGCTTAATGCCGAAAGATAATACAAATACTTCAAATTCTAATTCGAAGGCATCTAGTAGCGATGGTAAAATGCCATCTGTTCCTCTAAAAGATGTTGCACAAGTCTCTGTAGGAGATGAACGTACCTCCATTTCTAAAACGAATGGTAAAGATGCAGTGAACTTACAAATTATAAAAGCTCAAAATGCGAATACGGTTCAAGTCGCAAGAGATGTTCAGAAAAAAGTGGACGAATTTGTTAAGAATAATCATGGCATGACTTCAACTAAGACAATGGATACGGCTAAACCTATTCAAGACTCTCTTTATACAATGGTTGAAAAAGCAGCATTAGGAACAATTGTGGCTATTATCGTTATCCTATTATTCTTAAGAAATATTCGAACAACTGCGATTTCCGTAGTATCTATCCCATTGTCTATTTTAATTGCGCTCGTAACTTTAAAATTGAGTAATGTATCATTAAATATTTTGACGTTGGGTGCCTTAACAGTAGCCATCGGTCGTGTGATTGATGACTCTATTGTAGTAGTGGAAAATATCTACCGAAGATTATCCCATCCAAATGAAAAGTTGAAAGGCGAAAATTTAATAATCAATGCTACGACTGAAGTGTTTAAACCCATTATGTCGTCTACGTTAGTAACTATTGTCGTGTTCTTACCACTTGTATTTGTATCAGGATCAGTGGGTGAAATGTTTAGACCATTTGCTTTGGCTATTACGTTTAGTCTTCTCGCATCGTTACTTGTATCTATTACAGTTGTGCCTTCTTTAGGTGCGACCCTTTTCAGAAAAGGTGTGAAAACAAAGCGTCAATATGAAGGTTTAGGCGCCATCAGTCAAGGATATCGTCAAATACTTAAATGGTCGTTAAATCACAAATGGATAGTCATTATCGTAAGTATCGTGATTCTCATAGGCAGCATCGGGTTAGGGGCAACAAGTTTAGGAACAAGTTACATTTCATCTGGCGATGACAAGTTCTTAGCGCTTACTTATACACCTAAACCTGGGGAAACTGAAAAAGCAGTACTCAATCATGCTGAAGAAGTTGAAAAATATTTGGATAGTAAAGATAAGGTTCAAACTGTGCAATATTCTGTTGGAGGCCCGACACCACAAGATCCAACTGGAAGTACAAATAGTATGGCTATCATGGTTAAATATAAATCGGATACACCTAATTTCGATGAAGAACCGGATAAAGTTTTAAAACATATTGATCAATTCAAACAACCAGGAGAATGGAAAAACCAAGATCTAGGTACAGGAGCAGGAAATGATTCTGTTGAAGTAACTGTGAAAGGTCCTTCTACCGATGATATCAAAGGCACTGTAGAAAAAGTTGAGAAAACGATGAAAGATATTGATGGTATTGCGAATGTTAAATCCGATTTAACACAAACTTATGATCAATATGAAATTAAAGTTGACCAAAATAAAGCAGCAGATAACGGCATCTCTGCGAGTCAATTAGCTATGAATCTAAATGAAAACTTACCTGAAAAGACGATTACAACAGTGAAAGAAAAAGGTAAGAAAATCGATGTTAAAGTGAAGCAAAATAAACAAACTGATTGGTCAGCGAAGAAATTGAATAACATAGAATTGAAGAAACCGACAGGCGGAACGATTAAATTAAGTGAAATTGCTACATTGCAAAAGACTACAACGCCAAGTAAGTTAACTCAAGAAGATGGAGACTATGCTACGACTGTCTCAGGCAAAGTCACTGATAAAGACGTAGGCGGAAAATCCCGAGAGGTTATGTCTAAATTAAACGATATTGATAAACCACATAACGTTAAATTGAATGTGGGTGGTGCGACAGATGATATCAATACAGCTATTTCTCAACTTATTATAGCGATGATCGCAGCAATTATTATCGTTTACTTAATACTTGTGATTACATTTAAGGGTGGACTTGCGCCATTTACGATACTCTTTTCACTACCATTCACAGTGATAGGGGTTGTGCTAGCACTCGTGATTACCGGAGAGACAATTTCCGTACCAAGTCTTATAGGTATGTTAATGTTGATAGGTATTGTTGTTACCAATGCGGTTGTATTAATAGATCGTGTCATTAATAATGAAAAGCAAGGTATGGCAATGAAAGAAGCATTAATTGAAGCGGGTGGTACACGTATTAGACCGATATTAATGACTGCCATTGCGACAATTGGTGCCTTAATACCACTATTATTTGGTCAAGATAGTTCAATTCTTATTTCAAAAGGGATGGCCGCTACTGTGATAGGTGGTCTTGTGTCATCAACTATTCTGACACTCATCGTCGTGCCAGTCATTTACGAAATACTATTCACGCTTAAAAACAAACTTTTTAGAAAATAGACTCACAAAACGAAAAAATCGACTTAGGCCGCTCACCATGGTAGCCTAAGTCGATTTTCCATTATTAATATAAGAATAGCGCCAATATCACATAAATCACTATCAAAATAATTGATATAATATTTAAAATGTTAACGCCTTTTTCGTCGTCTTTCAGTTTTTTAAAGCCAGTGACTTCAATATTACCTACAAGCAATAATAAGACGATAAATACCCACCAGTTTTCTTTAGGGAATTGCAAAGTAGTGATAGCAACTACAAATAATAATAAAACACCCATGATAATTCTTAAAATTCTAGTAAAAATTGAACGCATTTTAAAAATACTAATATAAGCGACAATTAAATATAAAATGGGCAATAAGATAAGATACAGTAGCATCTGAGACATCCTTTCCTTTACGAATATTATATTAGCACGATAAAAAGTAGCTGACTAGGATGTCTAGTCAACGGTATATGTAAATCCTGAACTAATTATAAAAATAGCCATTGAATGTTCAAATTAGAATGTGATGATGTGTTTGTATGATCGAGCTTGTCCGATGCAACCTGTGATAACAACTTGCTTTATTAATGCCATGCACATTACTTTGTCGACGCGCGCAATCTTTTTATTAAATTCAACTCAATTAGCTATTCATTTTAGCGCGGACATCTGCTATTTCTTTTTCAATTTCTTCTAATTGATTAAGTAGTGGGTCAATATTTTGATTGAGCGATTCACGTTTATCTAAATCATTCTGTAAACGTACGTAATCATACTTAAGTTCTGTTAATTTAGATTCTAAATCCATAGAAACAAATCTCCTTTTATAATTGAAATTGATTATTAACTATATTTAAATAAGATTATATCATGAAACAAGACACTTCTAAAAATTGAAAGAGATATGTTAAAGTTATCAACTGTAAAAAGTGAAATTTTTGGGAAAGAGGGAATACATGTGACTGAACAATTTGTCATGATTATATTACTCATTGCACTTGGTTATTTCCTAAAGCGTATCAATTATTTAAAAGCTACAGATAGCCAAGTTCTTTCAACACTCGTATTAAATGTCACATTACCTTCTCTCGTTATCGTTAACTTAAACAGTGCCGATTTAAATATGTCATTCTCTATATTACCAATCATGATGATTGTGTATGGTGTGATTGCTAAAATCATTGTTGTATGGTTTTTCAGAAAGTATGACAATCACATGCGTGGCTCAGTGGGTATGATGACAGGGTCAATGAACATCGGACTTTTCGCATATCCATTAGTTAATGCAATTTGGCCTGAAAAGGGTATGGTATATTTCGGTATGGCGGATATCGGTGGCGCAGTCATTATGTTCGGAGTAACTTACTTTGTAGGGAGTTATTTTAGTGAAGGTGCAGACCAATTCAATTTTAAATTCTTAGGGAAAAAATTGATTCAATCTGTACCACTCGTGACATATATTGTGATGTTTATACTGAATATGTCTAATATTCATATTTGGAAACCGGCGATAGATTTCTTTAGTATTCTTTCTAAAGCCAATATGCCTTTATCTATGATTTTACTAGGTGTCATGTTAAGTTTTAGCATTGATAGAGAATACTT
Source organism: Staphylococcus sp. HMSC036D05 (assembly GCF_001836225.1). Lineage (NCBI taxonomy): Bacteria > Bacillati > Bacillota > Bacilli > Caryophanales > Staphylococcaceae > Staphylococcus > Staphylococcus sp. HMSC036D05. Next base: position 487,654 of record NZ_KV827773.1, read on the forward strand.
GCCTGTGACAATTAAATATTTATGTCTACATTACGGCTTAGCGATTGTAGCTGGGACACTCGTTCATTTCTTTTTACCGGTTTCAGATCAAATGATTAAAACAACATTGCTAATTACATGGTTGTTACCTGTAGGCGTAGCTATCATTCCTTATTCTATTCAATTTAAATATAAGACATTGCCCTTTATAGGTATGGTCACCAACTTAACGATTGTGATCAGTATTGTCATACTCTATATTTATCAAGCACTTTTTGTATAATTGTATTTGCTCCTTTTGAAAATTAAAATTAAGTGCGGATACCTTTAACGTGGGATGAATCACTTGAGAAGGGAACTAAATTCTCATTCATTAAAAATAAACGAAATATTGTATATAAAAATAGAGGTTGGGAATTGTGTTCTGGGAAACCGATTAACGGTGTCCCAGAAAGTAGGATTTTCGGCAGTAACACTCACAATTCGACAAAATTTGAGAAACAATTTTGCTCATCGTTCGGTTCTGCTCAAATCCTAAACACTTTTATCCCGACCTCTATTAATTTTGGATAATTATGTCCAAGGATGTCACTTCAAATTACCCTTTACCACCCATAAATGCAGGATAATTTGTCATACCACCATCAACATATAAAGTTGTGCCATGGATATAGCTGGCTAAGTCAGATGCTAAGAATAAAGCAACATTGGCTACATCTTGAGCTTCTCCAATTTCACGTGCTGGAATCATTTCTAAAGTTTCTTCACGTGTTTTAGGATCAGAGAATTTCTCTTTCGTATGTTCAGTGACAATGGCACCTGGAGAAATATTGTTAATTCGAATACCATATTGCGCATATTCCATAGACATCGTTTCCATCATTAACTTCATTCCGCCTTTGCTTGCAGCATAGTTGACGTAATTTGGCCATGGAATTGTATCATGAACACTCGAAGTATTAATGATCACGCCTTTTTTATCTTCTTTAAGGAATTGATTAATGGCTTCTCGTGAACCGATAAATGCGCCAGTTAAGTTAATATCGATCACTTTTTGCCATTCATCTAATGACATTTCGTGCGTTGGGATTGGCTTTTCAAAACCAGCATTATTAATCATAATATCAATGGTGCCGAACGTTTCCACTGCAGATTGAACAAGATGCTTCACATCTTCTTCTACAGATACATCGCCTTGAACTGCGATAGCTTGTCCGCCAGCGCTTTGAATCGTATTTTTAAGTTCTTCTAATTCATCTAAATGACGATCAGAACGATAATTTAATACAACTTTTGCTTTCGCTTTACCAAAGTTTTCAGCAAATGATTTACCTATACCACTGCCTGATCCGGTAATAACGACTACTTTGTTTTCTAATTCTTGAAACATTTTGACTCCCCCTAGACTACTATTTTAAGTTACCTAGAATAATTGATGCGATAATAATAACAACAATACCTGACCATATACCAATCATTTGGCGGCGATCTTTTTTCTCTCCTAAAATAAAAATCCCACCTAATGTAGATACGATAACAAGTAATTGTGATAATGAGAAACTTGTTGCTACACCCACTTTAGGTTGTGAGTAGAACATAAATAAGTTACCAATACCCCATACGACGCCAGGTATGAGATTGAGCGCAGTAGATTTAACAGAGGTTTGATGATTCATTGATAGAATAAATCCTCCGATTGCCATACCAATTGATTGGAAGAATAGGGCATCTGTACCACTTACTCCGAAAATATCGCCAAGTACGACATAACCTACATAGCCAACTGTGGATATAAGTAAAATCCCCATTGCTTTTTTAAATTCTGGATTGTTAGATGTACCTTCATTCTTAGCTTTAAGTGAGGTTAAAGCAATACCGACTACAAGTAATACCATTGCAATTAAGCCCATGACAACTTGAACCATTGTGCTCCATTCTCCTAAGAAAATAGCACTAAACAAGGTTGTGCCAACAAGTTGCATACCTGTAGAGATTGGCATAGTTTTTGATACACCGATTAAATTGACTGATTTCAATTGATTGCCTTGACCAAATGCCCAAAGCGCACCAGAAATCAGACCTACAATAATGACAGTAAAATTATCAAAAGCAGCATTACCAGTTAATAGTAAACCGATACCGACAATTAATGTTCCTAATGTCGTGCCTCGGATTTGATTGTAGGGGCCACCACCTACAAATACATTTATAATTACAACACTACCCCAAAAAAGGGCCGGTAATAGTGCGATAAGAAAGTCTAAAATTTGCACTTATTACTCACTCTCCTAAAACATGATTAAGTGTCCCCTTAACACTTGAAATCATTTTAAAGCATAAAAATTAATAAGTAAAAAACAAAAACTTGAAGTTGCAATAATTGTAATTACTAATCATTGTATTTAAGTGAAACAATTTGAATGTTAAAACATTAGGAAAGGTTAGTGTTTGTGTTTTCGAAATAAGAAGACAAATGGTATAGAAATTAAAAAGACTGTAAATCACACGTTAGTTTTAGAACTATAGGTTAAAGCTCTAAAAACAATATTGATTCACAGTCAAGGTTTATTGTTATATTTATTTAAAAATATGATATTCAGTTATTGAGTGAAATCTTGGTGCAGATGTTGAGGTTCGAATTTATATTTTTTATATTCGTAATTAATTTGAAATCCTAGTTCATTAAAGCGTTCCACAAGTTTGCTGTTTTTATTACGGATTTTGAAATAAACCTTATGAATAGAATAATGTTCAAAAGCAAATTTCAACGCATATTCTAATAAATCAAAGGCAATCCCTTTAAGTCGATAATCAATATGAGAACTAAAATATTTAATTTCAGCACTATGTCGTTCAGCATCTGCTCGTAAATATAAATAACCTTTAAGTAACCCTTCGCTAACAAATAAGAACAATCGGTGATGTTCATCTAGTGATTCTATAATCTCCTCCGGTGTCATCGCATCATGTTTGAAAGTCATTAAATGTAACTTACTGAATGCACGATAAAAACCTCTTTGATATTCAATGATATTCTGACTATTAAAAGTCTCTCCTAGATCTTGGTGAGCTTCTAAATAATAATCTGTAAAATTATAGCTTGCATGTATTTGCTTCATGAAAGGTTTGTATTCTTGCACACCTTCTTCAAATGAAAAATTAAAAATAGTCTCTTCGGGTTGATGTTCAGTTAACTTGTCGAAAAGTAATTGGAAATGGTCGTCATCGAGTTGGAAATCTTGTGCTATAAAAGGTCCTATCACTTTATATCGATGATGATCATATGAGAAAGCGAGCATTAAAGCTAAAATTGTTCCATCTTCTGTTAACGCAACAACTCCAGAATTGCTAATTGCTTCATTTAATAAAGTATCAAAGTCTTCATATTGTTGTGGAAGTTTATATAAATAAGATGTTGATAGGTATAGAGATGATTCAATAAATGCTTTTATTTCTTGTGGCTCACTCAATTGAATGATATCCATTAATCTACCTCCGTCTCTCACGTCTTTAATTTAAATGTATTTTGCCGATAAGTTCTTCCTTAATTATATTATATTTCTAGAGAAATAAAAGTTTATCGATATACTCACATGTTACAATATGACTAATACTAATCAATCGATCAGATAGTTTATTTATGAAAAGTGTTAAATAGAATGAACATAAGAATTAAATCATTACTTATTTAATATAAACTATTGATGTAATTCATTTTCAGAAAGGGAAGTTATGATGAAATCCTTAATATTAGCTGAAAAGCCATCGGTAGCGCGAGACATAGCCGATGCACTTCATATTAAAAATAAAAAGAATGGCTATATCGAGAACGAAAAATATATAGTGACTTGGGCTCTAGGACACTTGGTCACAAATGCGACACCAGAACAATATGATGCGTCATATAAAGAGTGGAAACTTGAAGATTTACCGATGATTCCTAAATATATGAAAACGATAGTTATTGGTAAAACAAGTAAACAATTTAAAATTGTTAAGTCATTAATATTAGATAAAAAAGTAAAAGATATTATTATTGCGACGGATGCAGGACGCGAAGGTGAACTTGTAGCGAGACTTATTCTAGATAAAGTTGGAAATAAAAAGCCTATTCAGCGCTTATGGATTAGTTCTGTAACGAAAAAGGCAATACAAGAAGGATTTAAACATTTAAAAGATGGTCGAGCATATAATAACCTGTATCATGCGACATTAGCTCGTAGTGAAGCGGATTGGATAGTAGGGATTAATGCGACACGTGCATTAACGACGAAATACGATGCACAATTATCTTTAGGTCGTGTACAAACACCAACTATTCAACTCGTTCAGTCCAGACAAGATGACATTAATCATTTTCAACCTGAAAAATATTATACGCTCTCAATTAAAGTAGATGGATATGAGTTCACGTTTAATACGCAAAAGCATTTTAAAAATAAAAAAGACCTAGAAACGATTGAACAACAAGTGAAGAATCAAGAGGGGAAAGTAATAGATGTAAAATCCAAGCACAAGAAGTTGTATCCTCAACAGCTATACAATTTAACAGATTTACAACAAGATGCGTATCGTCGTTTCAAAATGGGACCTAAAGAAACATTGAACACATTACAACATTTATATGAACGACATAAGATTGTAACGTATCCACGTACAGATTCTAATTATTTAACACATGATATGGTAAGTACAATTAAAGAACGTTTACAAGCATTGCTAGCAACAAATTATAAATCTCATGTGCGTGAACTTATTGGTCAATCATTTTCACCTAAAATGTCTATATTTAATGATAGTAAGGTATCAGACCACCATGCGATTATACCAACTGAAGTGAGACCATCTTTCGAACAATTGAGCCAAAGAGAATTTAAAATCTATATGCTTATTGTTGAAAGATTTCTAGAATCTTTAATGAAACCATACGAGTATGAAGGCGTAACGGTTAACTTTGAAGTGGGCGATTTGATGTTCAGTTTAAAAGAGAATATTCCTAAACAATTAGGTTTCAAAGCCTTAAAAGAAGATACATTACAGCCATCAAAATCACATCAATTTGTGATTGGACAACAGTTTAAAGTTCAAAAAGTTGATATACATGAGCATGAAACGAAACCGCCTGAATACTTTAATGAAGGTTCATTATTGAAAGCAATGGAAAATCCTCAAAACTATATTCAGTTGGATAATAAAAAATATGCTCAAACTCTCAAACAAACAGGTGGAATTGGTACTGTCGCAACACGCGCTGACATCATCGATAAACTGTTTAATATGAATGCACTTGAAGTACGTGACGGTAAAATTAAAGTAACATCCAAAGGGAAACAGATATTAGAATTAGCACCAAGTGAATTAACTTCACCATTGCTAACGGCCCAATGGGAAGAAAAACTTACACAAATTGAAAAGGGCCGATATAATTCAAAGAAATTTATGGATGAAATGAAGCATTTTACTAAAGATATAGTGCAGAAAATTAAAAGCAGTGAACAAAAATATAAACATGATAACTTAACTACAACCGAGTGTCCTACATGCGGTAAATTTATGATTAAAGTAAAAACTAAAAATGGACAAATGTTAGTTTGTCAGGATCCTTCACGCAAAACGAAGAAAAATGTTCAGCGTAAGACTAATGCACGCTGTCCAAATTGTAAGAAAAAAATGACGTTATTTGGTAGAGGGAAAGAAGCAGTATATCGATGTGTATGTGGGCATTCTGAAACTCAAGCTCAAATGGATAAACGTATGAAAGAAAAATCTAGCGGTAAAGTTTCCCGTAAAGAGATGAAAAAATATATGGGAAATCAGGAAGAAATAGATAATAATCCTTTCAAAGACGCTTTAAAAAATTTGAAATTGTAGATAAATAGCGAACAAAATCATGATATTAAAATTAAAAGTTCGCGTTTAGTATTGTTTTTTACGAATATAGGTATTAAAATATTAAAGTATTTCAAATAAAGGAGCATTTACCGTGAAAAAATACTTTCAGTTCGATAAGTATGGAACAAATTACAAAAATGAAATTTTAGGCGGCATTACAACATTCTTGTCAATGGCTTATATTCTTGCTGTAAACCCTCAAGTTTTAAGCTTAGCAGGAGTTAAAGGTATTTCGAGCGATATGAAGATGGACCAAGGTGCGATATTTGTAGCAACTGCATTAGCAGCATTTGTTGGTTCGTTATTTATGGGACTCATCGCTAAGTATCCAATAGCTTTGGCGCCGGGGATGGGTTTAAATGCCTTCTTCGCATTTACAGTCGTACTCACAATGGGTATTCCGTGGAAAGTTGGTTTAACTGGCGTTCTCTTCTCAGGAATATTCTTTGCCATCCTCACTGTAACCGGATTAAGGGAAATCATCATTAATGCCATACCTTATCAAATGAAAATGGCTGTTTCAGCAGGTATCGGATTATTCATTACCTTTGTTGGACTTCAAAGTTCTGGAATCATCATTAAAAATGATTCTACATTAGTTACACTAGGACATTTAACTAAAGCACCAGTGCTTCTAGCGATTTTTGGTATTATAGTAACTGTGATTTTATACACTAAAAAAGTTCCAGGTTCTATTTTTATAGGTATGATTATTACAGCTATCGCTGGTATGTTAACTGGTCAAATTCATGCACCATCTGGAGTTATTGGAGATATACCAAGTATTAAACCTACTTTTGGTGCTGCATTTGAATCATTTAAAGATCCAGGACAATTATTTACGGTACAATTTTTAATTGTCATTCTTACGTTCTTATTTATTGATTTCTTTGATACTGCTGGAACTTTAGTAGCAGTAGCAACTCAAGCAGGTATGATGAAAGATAATAAGTTGCCAAGAGCGGGTAGAGCTTTATTCTCTGATTCATTAGCAACGATTGTCGGAGCTATCTTTGGTACAACAACTACAACGTCATACATAGAATCTACTTCTGGTGTGGCAGTGGGGGCACGAACAGGATTTGCAAGTATTGTAACTGGTATTTGTTTCTTACTCGCTTTATTCTTTAGTCCACTCATTGAGGTTGTGACAAGTGCCGTAACGACACCAGCACTTGTAGTAGTAGGTGTACTCATGGCATCTAATTTTGCTGAAATTAATTGGAAACGTTTTGAGGTTGCAGTTCCAGCGTTTATTACTATTATTATGATGCCATTATCTTATTCGATAGCTACCGGTATTGCATGTGGGTTTATATTCTATCCACTTACAATGCTCATTTCAAAAAGACACAAAGAAGTACATCCAATTATGTACGTATTAATGGCTTTATTTATTCTTTACTTTGTATTTGTTCATAAATAATAAAGAAAATGGTCGGTTCCTTCTGTAGGTTCCGACCATTTTATACTATAGAAATAGAATTATTTATTATCATATTCGTCTTTGTGCTGATTTTTATATTGTGTATATATCACTTTAGCATCTTTATTTGGTAGATAGGTTGGAGCAGATAATACGATAAAGACAAAGAAAATCATTAAGAAGAATAAAATCCAATGAATAATCATGCCCACAAAAGGTATAAATGCTATAAATGAACCTACAAGACCAACGATTGGTATAATAACCATAGGTTTTATGGCGTTTTGACTATCTACAAGTAAAATGATTGTAATGATGAAATAAAGTAAGGCATTAAATAATAAAGGTTGCCAGCCAAAACTCATGATGACACTGCCACCTAAAAATGGAATGCCATAGAAAAATTCACAAATGATAAGAAATACACTCAAAATCGCTAAAGTTATTTTAACTCCATTTTTCATTAAATCACTCCTATTCTCTTCCTATTATATAAAACCTACCATTATAAATATATTAATATGTTTTCAAATTCGACAGAGAGATAAATTAAAAGTAAAAAATTTCAATAAAACGGTTGAACAACCACTCTATTTCAAGTACAATAATCAAGTATGTGTTAGACAGATATATAGAAAGTTACTGGAAAACCTTGATTTATCAGTGTTTTTCATGTAATATATCTAATGTTGGACTTTAAGAAAAGCGATGAAGCGAAAGGTTACTGACACACCCGGCCGCTTTGCCATGGCGTTGTGTGAGATAGTTTTCGTGGAGAAGTCTATCACTTAAATGTAGACGAATAAGGAGGGAAAATTATGGCAAAACAAAAAATCAGAATCAGATTAAAAGCTTATGATCATCGTGTTATCGATCAATCAGCAGAGAAAATTGTTGAAACTGCAAAACGTTCTGGTGCAGACGTGTCTGGACCAATTCCGTTACCAACTGAAAAATCAGTTTATACAATTATTCGTGCCGTGCATAAGTATAAAGATTCTCGTGAACAATTCGAACAACGTACTCATAAACGTTTAATCGATATTGTTAACCCAACACCTAAAACAGTTGATGCTCTAATGGGCTTAAACTTACCATCAGGTGTAGACATCGAAATTAAATTATAATAGAAAAATTTAGGAGGTGGACTTTCGATGACCAAAGGAATCTTAGGAAGAAAAATCGGGATGACACAAGTTTTCGGTGAAAACGGTGAATTAATCCCAGTAACAGTAGTAGAAGCTAGCCAAAACGTTGTATTACAAAAGAAAACTGAAGAAGTTGATGGATACAACGCAATTCAAGTAGGATTTGAAGACAAACAAGCATACAAAAAAGGTTCTAAATCTAATAAATATGCAAATAAACCAGCTGAAGGTCACGCTAAAAAAGCTGACACAGCACCTAAGCGCTTCATTCGTGAATTCCGCAACGTTAACGTTGATGAATACGAAGTAGGTCAAGAAGTCTCAGTAGATACTTTTGAAACTGGCGACATCATTGATGTTACAGGCGTTTCAAAAGGTAAAGGTTTCCAAGGTGCAATTAAACGTCACGGACAAGCTCGCGGACCAATGGCACACGGTTCTCATTTCCACAGAGCACCAGGTTCTGTAGGTATGGCTTCAGATGCTTCAAGAGTATTTAAAGGTCAAAAAATGCCAGGCCGTATGGGTGGAAACACTGTTACAGTTCAAAACTTAGAAGTCGTACAAGTCGACACTGAAAATAGCGTTATTTTAGTTAAAGGTAATGTACCTGGACCTAAAAAAGGTTTAGTAGAAATTACTACTTCAATCAAAAAAGGTAACAAATAATTTAAAAAGCGAAAGGAGGAAATTGCATAATGGCTAATTATGATGTTTTAAAAGTAGACGGATCTAAATCAGGTTCAGTTGAATTAAGCGATGCAGTATTCGCTATCGAACCAAATAATAGCGTTCTTTTCGAAGCTATTAATTTACAACGTGCGTCATTACGCCAAGGTACACATTCTGTTAAGAATCGTTCAGCTGTACGTGGTGGTGGACGTAAACCATGGAGACAAAAAGGAACAGGTCGTGCACGTCAAGGTACTATCCGTGCTCCACAATGGCGTGGTGGTGGTATCGTATTCGGACCAACTCCAAGAAGCTATTCATATAAAATGCCTAAGAAAATGCGTCGTTTAGCATTACGTTCTGCATTATCTTTCAAAGTTCAAGAAAAAGGATTCACTGTTGTTGATACTTTTGGTTTTGACGCTCCAAAAACAAAAGAATTCAAAAATGTGTTAACTACACTTGAACAACCTAAAAAAGTATTAGTTGTTACTGAAGGCGAAGATGTAAATGTTGAATTATCAGCACGTAACATCCCTGGCGTACAAGTTACAACTGCTCAAGGATTAAACGTTTTAGATATTACTAGCGCTGACAGTGTAGTAATCACTGAAGCTGCTGCTAAAAAAGTTGAGGAGGTGCTCGGATAATGGATGCAAGAGATATTCTTAAGCGCCCCGTAATCACTGAGAAATCTTCAGAAGCTATGGCAGAAGATAAATACACTTTCGATGTTGATACTCGTGTGAATAAAACACAAGTTAAAATCGCTGTTGAAGAAATCTTCGATGTAAAAGTTGATAGTGTAAATATCATGAATTATAAACCTAAGAAAAAACGTATGGGCCGTTACCAAGGCTATACAAACAAAAGAAGAAAAGCGATTGTTAAATTAAAAGAAGGTTCAATCGACTTATTTAACTAAAAATAAATTACCAATAAGGAGGTAAGCGACAATGGCTCTTAAAAAATATAAGCCAATAACAAATGGTCGTCGTAATATGACTACTTTGGATTTCGCAGAAATCACAAAGACAACACCTGAAAAGTCATTATTACAACCGCTACCGAAAAGAGCGGGACGTAACAACCAAGGTAAATTGACTGTTCGCCATCATGGTGGAGGACATAAACGTCAATACCGTGTTATCGATTTTAAACGTAACAAAGACGGAATCACTGCTAAAGTTGATTCAATTCAATATGACCCTAACCGTTCAGCAAATATTGCATTATTAGTATACGCTGATGGTGAAAAACGCTATATCATCGCACCTAAAGGATTACAAGTTGGACAAACTGTTGAAAGTGGTGCTGAAGCAGATATCAAAGTAGGTAATGCTTTACCATTACAAAACATTCCAGTAGGTACTGTAATCCACAATATTGAGTTGAAACCAGGAAAAGGCGGACAACTTGCTCGTTCAGCTGGTGCAAGCTCACAAGTTTTAGGTAAAGAAGGTAAATATGTGTTAATCAGATTAAGATCTGGTGAAGTACGTATGATCTTATCTACTTGCCGTGCTACTATCGGTCAAGTTGGTAACTTACAACATGAACTTGTAAATGTTGGTAAAGCAGGACGTTCTAGATGGAAAGGCGTTCGTCCAACAGTACGTGGTTCTGTAATGAACCCTAACGATCACCCACACGGTGGTGGTGAAGGTCGTGCTCCAATCGGTAGACCATCTCCAATGTCACCATGGGGTAAACCAACTCTTGGTAAGAAAACACGTCGTGGTAAAAAATCATCAGATAAACTTATCGTTCGTGGACGTAAGAGAAAATAATAATAACAACTTATTTGGGTGTGCGGCTTAACTGCTGCACGCACACAATAAGAAGGGAGGCGCCCAAATGGCTCGTAGTATTAAAAAAGGACCTTTCGTCGATGATCACTTAATGAAAAAAGTAGAAGCACAAGACGGAAGTGAAAAAAAACAAGTAATTAAAACATGGTCTCGTCGTTCTACAATTTTCCCTAATTTCATCGGTCATACTTTCGCAGTATACGATGGACGTAAACATGTACCTGTATATGTAACAGAAGATATGGTAGGTCACAAACTAGGTGAATTTGCTCCAACTCGTACATTCAAAGGACATGCTGCAGACGACAAGAAAACTAGAAGATAATTTTTAATAAGTAGAGGAGGAAATCCTAATGGAAGCAAAAGCGGTTGCTAGAACAATAAGAATCGCACCTCGTAAAGTTAGATTAGTTCTTGACTTAATCAGAGGTAAAAATGCTGCTGAAGCTATTGCTATTTTAAAATTAACTAACAAAGCTTCATCACCAGTAATTGAAAAAGTATTAATGTCCGCTTTAGCAAATGCAGAGCATAACTATGACATGAACACAGATGAATTAGTTGTCAAAGAAGCATATGCAAATGAAGGACCAACTTTAAAACGTTTCCGCCCACGTGCACAAGGTCGTGCAAGTGCAATTAACAAACGTACAAGCCACATTACAATCGTCGTAAGTGACGGTAAAGAAGAAGCTAAAGAAGCTTAATAAACTTTCTAAGGAGGGAATACTGTGGGTCAAAAAATTAATCCAATCGGACTTCGTGTCGGAATCATCCGTGACTGGGAAGCTAAATGGTATGCTGAAAAAGACTTCGCTTCACTATTACACGAAGATTTAAAAATCCGTAAATTTATTGATAATGAATTAAAAGAAGCATCAGTTTCTCACGTAGATATCGAACGTGCTGCTAACCGCATCAACATCGCAATTCATACTGGTAAACCAGGTATGGTTATTGGTAAAGGCGGTTCAGAAATTGAAAAACTTCGTAACAAATTAAACGCTTTAACTGATAAGAAAGTACACATTAACGTAATTGAAATCAAAAAAGTTGATATCGATGCTCGTTTAGTAGCTGAAAATATCGCACGTCAATTAGAAAACCGTGCTTCATTCCGTCGTGTACAAAAACAAGCTATTACAAGAGCTATGAAACTTGGTGCTAAAGGTATTAAAACTCAAGTATCAGGTCGTTTAGGCGGAGCTGACATCGCTCGTGCTGAACAATATTCAGAAGGAACTGTCCCACTTCATACATTACGTGCTGACATTGATTACGCACACGCTGAAGCTGATACTACTTATGGTAAATTAGGCGTTAAAGTATGGATTTATCGTGGAGAAGTTCTTCCTACTAAGAACACTAGTGAAGGAGGAAAATAATAATGTTACTACCAAAACGTGTAAAATATCGTCGTCAACATCGTCCAAAAACAACTGGTCGTTCTAAAGGCGGTAACTATGTAACATTTGGTGAGTATGGTTTACAAGCTACTACAACGTCTTGGATCACTTCTCGTCAAATCGAATCTGCTCGTATTGCAATGACACGTTACATGAAACGTGGTGGGAAAGTTTGGATTAAAATCTTCCCTCATACACCGTATACTAAAAAACCTTTAGAAGTACGTATGGGTGCTGGTAAAGGTGCGGTTGAAGGCTGGATTGCAGTCGTTAAACCTGGTAGAATCTTATTCGAAGTAGCTGGTGTATCTGAAGAAGTTGCACGTGAAGCATTACGTTTAGCAAGTCACAAACTTCCAGTAAAAACTAAGTTTGTAAAACGTGAAGAATTGGGTGGTGAAACAAATGAAAGCTAAGGAAATTAGAGACTTAACCACTTCAGAAATCGAAGAACAAATCAAATCTTCAAAAGAAGAGCTTTTTAACCTACGCTTTCAGTTAGCTACAGGTCAATTAGAAGAAACTGCACGTATTCGCACAGTAAGAAAAACGATTGCACGTCTAAAAACTGTTGCTCGTGAAAGAGAAATTGAACAAAGTAAGGCTAATCAATAATAATCGAAAGAGGAGGTTACAAAAGTGAGCGAAAGAAACGATCGTAAAGTGTATGTAGGTAGAGTTGTTTCAGACAAAATGGACAAAACGATTACAGTTCTTGTAGAAACTTACAAAACTCACAAATTATACGGTAAACGAGTAAAATACTCTAAAAAATACAAAACTCATGATGAAAACAATTCAGCTAAATTAGGAGACATTGTTAAAATTCAAGAAACTCGTCCTTTATCAGCAACAAAACGTTTTCGTTTAGTAGAAATTGTTGAAGAGTCAGTAATTATTTAATCAAGATTAGAGATAAGGGAGGTTTAACGAATGATCCAACAAGAAACACGTTTAAAAGTAGCAGACAACTCTGGTGCTCGTGAAGTTCTTACAATTAAAGTATTAGGTGGATCTGGTCGCAAAACAGCGAATATCGGTGATATTATCGTATGTACTGTTAAAAATGCAACACCAGGTGGCGTTGTTAAAAAAGGCGACGTTGTCAAAGCTGTTGTAGTTCGTACTAAATCAGGTGTTCGTCGTAACGACGGTTCATATATCAAATTTGATGAAAATGCATGTGTTATCATCCGTGATGACAAAGGCCCACGTGGTACTCGTATCTTTGGTCCTGTTGCTCGTGAACTACGTGAAGGTAACTTCATGAAAATCGTATCATTAGCACCAGAAGTACTTTAATACAAATTTAACCAATCATACTATTTAAGGAGGTGCCCACATGCATATCAAAAAAGGTGACAACGTAAAAGTTATCGCAGGTAAAGACAAAGGTAAAGAAGGTAAAGTAGTTGCTACTGAACCTAAAAAAGACCGTGTCGTTGTGGAAGGTGTTAACGTAATTAAGAAACACCAAAAACCAACTCAATTAAATCCTGAAGGTGGAATCTTAGAAACAGAGGCAGCAATCCATGTTTCTAACGTACAATTATTAGACCCTAAAACTAACGAACCTACACGTGTAGGATACAAAACAGTTGATGGTAAAAAAGTTCGCGTTGCTAAAAAATCAGGCGAAGAAATCAAATCTAATAATTAATAACTAGTTGAAAGGAGGATCCACTTTGAACCGTTTAAAAGAAAAGTACAATTCTGAAGTTACTGAGAACTTAGTTAAAAAATTCAATTACAGTTCAGTAATGGAAGTACCTAAAATTGAAAAAATCGTTGTGAACATGGGTGTAGGTGACGCAGTTCAAAACTCTAAAGTATTAGATAATGCTGTTGAAGAGTTAGAATTAATCACTGGTCAAAAACCATTAGTAACAAAAGCAAAAAAATCAGTTGCAACATTCCGTTTACGTGAAGGTATGCCAATCGGTGCAAAAGTTACACTTCGCGGTGAAAGAATGTATGAATTCTTAGATAAACTTATTGCAGTATCATTACCTCGTGTACGTGACTTCCAAGGTGTTTCAAAAACAGCATTCGATGGACGTGGTAACTACACATTAGGTATTAAAGAACAATTAATTTTCCCTGAAATTGACTATGATAAAGTAACTAAAGTTAGAGGAATGGATATTGTTATCGTAACTACTGCTAACACTGACGAGGAAGCTCGTGAATTGTTATCAAACTTCGGTATGCCATTTCGTAAATAATCTCTAAAAAGGAGGCTAATTAAGTGGCTAAAACTTCAATGGTTGCTAAGCAACAAAAAAAACAAAAATTCGCTGTTCGTGAATACACTCGTTGTGAACGCTGTGGTCGTCCACATTCTGTATATCGTAAATTTAAATTATGCCGTATTTGTTTCCGTGAATTAGCTTATAAAGGCCAAATTCCTGGCGTACGTAAAGCTAGCTGGTAATAATTAAGAGTCTGAAAGGAGGCAACAATCAATGACAATGACAGATCCAATCGCAGATATGCTTACTCGTGTTAGAAATGCAAACATGGTTCGTCACGAGAAGTTAGAATTACCTGCATCTAATATTAAAAAAGAAATTGCTGAAATCTTAAAAAACGAAGGTTTCATTAAAAACGTTGAATACGTAGAAGATGATAAACAAGGTGTTATTCGTTTATTCTTAAAATATGGTCAAAACAATGAACGTGTTATCACAGGATTAAAACGTATCTCAAAACCTGGTTTACGTGTTTATGCTAAAGCAAATGAAGTACCTAAAGTATTAAACGGTTTAGGTATCGCATTAGTTTCAACTTCTGAAGGTGTTATCACTGATAAAGAAGCAAGAAAACGTAACGTTGGCGGAGAAATTATCGCATACGTTTGGTAATAATTAATAAGGAGGTGCCATAACATGAGTCGTGTTGGTAAGAAAATTATTGACATCCCTAGTGACGTAACAGTAACTTTTGATGGTAATCATGTAACTGTTAAAGGTCCTAAAGGTGAATTAGCAAGAACTTTAAATGAAAGAATGACATTCAAACAAGAAGAAAACACAGTTGAAGTTGTAAGACCATCTGATTCTAAAGAAGACAGAACAGACCATGGTACAACTCGTGCTTTATTAAATAATATGGTACTAGGTGTTTCTCAAGGTTTCGAAAAAACACTTGAACTTGTTGGTGTTGGTTACCGTGCTCAAATGCAAGGTAATGACTTAGTACTAAATGTTGGTTATTCTCACCCAGTAGAAATTAAAGCTGAAGACGGTATTACTTTTGCTGTTGAGAAAAACACAACTGTTAAAGTATCTGGTGTTTCTAAAGAACAAGTTGGTGCTATCGCATCTAACATCCGTTCAGTAAGACCTCCAGAACCTTATAAAGGTAAAGGTATTCGTTACCAAGGTGAATATGTTCGCCGTAAAGAAGGTAAAACTGGTAAATAATAGATAACACTCTAAAGAAAGGAGTATTGAAATGATCAGTAAAATTGATAAAAACAAAGTACGTTTGAAAAGACATGCTCGTGTTCGTACTAAATTATCAGGTACAGCTGAAAAGCCACGTTTAAATGTGTATCGTTCAAACAAACACATCTATGCTCAAATTATTGATGACGTTAAAGGCGAAACTTTAGCTCAAGCTTCATCTCAAGATAAAGATATCGCTAGTGAATCTACATCAAAAGTTGATTTATCAACTAAAGTAGGTCAAGCAATTGCTAAAAAAGCAAGCGATAAAGGTATTAAAGAAATCGTGTTCGACCGTGGAGGTTATTTATATCACGGACGTGTAAAAGCTTTAGCAGAAGCAGCTAGAGAAAGCGGATTAGAATTTTAATTTAAAGGAGGGACACATTCATGGCTCGTAGAGAAGAAGAAACTAAAGAATTTGAAGAACGCGTTGTTACGATTAACCGTGTTGCTAAAGTAGTAAAAGGTGGTCGTCGTTTCCGTTTCACTGCATTAGTAGTTGTAGGTGATAAAAAAGGTCGTGTAGGTTTCGGTACTGGTAAAGCACAAGAGGTACCTGAAGCAATCAAAAAAGCTGTAGAAGCAGCGAAAAAAGATTTAGTAGTTGTTCCACGTGTTGAAGGTACAACTCCTCACACTATCACTGGTCGCTACGGTTCAGGTAGCGTATTCATGAAACCAGCTGCACCTGGTACTGGGGTAATCGCTGGTGGACCAGTTCGTGCCGTATTAGAGTTAGCAGGAATTACTGATATCTTAAGTAAATCATTAGGATCTAACACTCCTATTAACATGGTTCGTGCAACTATCAATGGTTTACAAAACTTAAAAAATGCAGAAGATGTTGCTAAATTACGTGGCAAATCTGTAGAAGAATTATACAATTAAGGAGGGAAAATAAGTTATGGCTAAATTACAAATTACCCTCACTCGTAGTGTTATTGGTCGTCCTGAAACACAACGTAAAACTGTTGAAGCATTAGGTCTTAAAAAAACTAATAGTTCAGTAGTTGTTGAAGATAACCCTGCTATTCGTGGGCAAATCAACAAAGTTAAACATTTATTAACAATTGAAGAAAAATAATTAAGGAGGTGCCGAAATGAAATTACATGAGTTAAAAGCAGCAGAAGGATCACGCCGTGTACGTAATCGTGTAGGTCGTGGTGCTGCAACTGGTAACGGTAAAACTAGTGGCCGTGGTCAAAAAGGTCAAAAAGCACGTTCAGGTGGTAAAGTAAGACCAGGATTTGAAGGTGGACAATTACCTTTATTCCGTCGTTTACCAAAACGTGGTTTCACTAACATTAACCGTAAAGAATATGCTATTGTTAACTTAGACCAACTTAATAAATTTGAAGATGGTACTGAAGTAACTCCAGCTTTACTAGTAGAATCTGGTGTTGTTAAGAATGAAAAATCTGGTATCAAAGTACTAGGTAATGGTTCACTTGATAAAAAATTAACAGTGAAAGCTCATAAATTCTCAGCTTCAGCAGCAGAAGCTATTGATGCTAAAGGTGGAGCACACGAGGTGATCTAATGTTTCAAACGCTTGTGCGTTTCTTTACAACTAAGGAAGTGCGTAACAAGATTTTCTTCACTCTAGCAATGTTAGTTATTTTTAAAATAGGAACGTATATTCCTGCTCCAGGAGTTAATCCTGAAGCATTTAACCATCCACAAGGTTCTCAAGGTGCCACTGAGTTATTAAATACTTTTGGTGGCGGTGCCTTGAAACGTTTCTCAATATTTGCGATGGGTATTATGCCCTATATCACCGCATCCATTGTTATGCAATTATTGCAAATGGATATAGTGCCTAAGTTTACAGAATGGGCTAAACAAGGTGAAATGGGTAGAAGAAAAATTAATAATGTAACACGTTATTTCGCTATTATTTTAGCTTTTATCCAATCAATAGGTATGGCTTTTCAGTTCAATAATTATCTCAAAGGACAACTGATTATTGATAAATCAGTTATGAGTTATTTATTGATTGCAGTTGTTTTAACAGCAGGAACAGCTTTCTTAATTTGGCTTGGTGACCAAATCACTCAGTTTGGTGTTGGTAATGGTATTTCTCTTATCATCTTTGCTGGGATTTTATCAACTTTACCATCAAGTATTGAACAATTTGGCCAATCTCTATTTGTTGGTCAAGATGATACTTCATTAGCATGGTTAAAAATTGTAGGTTTAGTTGTAGCATTAATTTTATTAACAGTTGGTGCTATTTTTGTACTTGAAGCTAAACGTAAGATCCCTATTCAATATGCGAAGAAACAATCTGCTCAACGATTAGGTTCACAAGCAACTTATCTACCTTTAAAAGTTAACTCAGCAGGTGTTATTCCAGTAATCTTTGCGATGGCATTTTTCTTATTACCAAGAACGTTAACATTATTCTTCCCTAAAGCTGAATGGGCACAGAATATTGCTGATACTGCCAATCCTTCAAGTAATATTGGAATGATTGTATATATCGTATTAATTATTGCATTTGCGTATTTCTATGCATTTGTACAAGTTAATCCGGAAAAAATGGCTGATAACCTTAAAAAACAAGGTAGTTATGTCCCAGGCATCAGACCTGGTGAACAAACAAAAAAATATATTACTAAAGTTCTTTACAGATTGACATTTGTTGGTTCTATATTCTTAGCAGCTATAGCAATTTTGCCGATTATAGCAACTAAATTTATGGGCTTACCACAATCAATTCAAATTGGTGGTACAAGTTTATTAATCGTTATCGGTGTAGCTATAGAAACTATGAAGACATTAGAAGCTCAAGTAAGTCAAAAAGAATACAAAGGCTTTGGTGGTAGATAATTTGTAGGAGGGCATTTATGAATATCATTTTAATGGGTTTACCTGGCGCAGGTAAAGGTACTCAAGCGAGTGAAATTGTTAAGAAATTCCCAATACCACATATTTCTACTGGTGACATGTTCAGAAAAGCGATTAAAGATGAAACTGATTTAGGTAAAGAAGCTAAATCATACATGGATCGTGGAGAATTAGTTCCTGATGAAGTTACTGTAGGTATCGTTAAAGAACGTATTTCTGAAAACGATGCGAAAAAAGGATTCTTATTAGATGGATTCCCAAGAACAATCGAACAAGCTGAGGCATTAAATAACATTATGTCTGAGCTTGATAGAGAAATTGATGCTGTCATCAATATTGAAGTTCCTGAGGAAGAGTTAATGAATCGTCTTACAGGTCGTCGTATCTGTGAGAAATGTGGTACAACTTATCATCTTGTATTTAATCCTCCAAAGGTTGAAGGTATTTGTGATATCGATGGTGGAAAGTTATATCAACGTGAAGATGACAATCCAGAAACAGTATCAAATCGTTTGAGCGTTAATGTTAAACAATCAAAACCTATTTTAGAGTATTACGATGAAAAAGGTATTTTGAAAAACATTGATGGTTCAAAAGAGATTGATGAAGTAACGAACGATGTCATTGATATTTTAGATCATTTATAGATAGATCAACGATTTACGATCTATTTGCTAAGTGAATATTTGAGTGAAATTTAATAGAGTGAGTGACAAATAATGATTTGTAATTCCCGTATTTTTGTTAAACTTATAATAACTAGTCACGAATAGATTCGTATTGTTAAGTTGTCTATTGACGATTACCTTACTATTGCAAAAAGGGGGAAGTTAATCAATGGCTAAACAAGATGTAATTGAATTAGAAGGTACTGTATTAGATACTTTACCAAATGCAATGTTTAAAGTAGAATTAGAAAATGGTCATGAGATTTTAGCGCATGTTAGTGGTAAAATCAGAATGAATTACATTCGTATTCTACCTGGCGACAAAGTAACTGTTGAGATGTCTCCGTATGATTTATCACGCGGTAGAATTACTTATCGTTATAAATAATCGTCACTCCATAATATAGGGAGGTATAAAAATGAAAGTAAGACCATCAGTAAAACCAATTTGCGAAAAATGCAAAGTCATTAAACGTAAAGGTAAAGTAATGGTAATTTGTGATAATCCTAAGCACAAACAAAGACAAGGTTAATAAAAGAGAGGTGTAAATTAATATGGCACGTATTGCAGGAGTGGATATTCCACGTGAAAAGCGCATTGTTATCTCATTAACATACGTTTATGGTATCGGTACTTCAACTGCTAACAAAATCGTTGAAGAAGCAAACGTATCAGCAGATACTCGCGTTAAAGATTTAACTGATGACGAATTAGGTCGTATCCGTGAAGTTGTAGATAGCTACAAAGTAGAAGGTGACTTACGTCGTGAACAAAACTTAAACATTAAACGTTTAATGGAAATTTCATCATACCGTGGTATTCGTCACCGTCGTGGCTTACCAGTTCGTGGTCAAAAAACTAAAAACAACGCACGTACTCGTAAAGGCCCGGTTAAAACAGTAGCTAATAAGAAAAAATAATAGGTAAAGGAGGCAAAAATAATGGCACGTAAACAAGTATCTCGTAAACGTAGAGTGAAAAAGAATATTGAAAACGGTGTAGCACATATCCGTTCAACATTCAATAATACTATCGTAACTATCACTGATGAATTCGGTAATGCATTATCTTGGTCATCAGCTGGTGCATTAGGATTCAAAGGATCTAAAAAATCAACACCATTCGCAGCACAAATGGCTTCAGAAACAGCTTCTAAATCAGCTATGGAACATGGTTTAAAAACTGTAGAAGTAACAGTTAAAGGACCTGGACCAGGCCGTGAATCAGCTATCCGTGCATTACAATCTGCAGGATTAGAAGTAACTGCAATTAGAGACGTTACTCCAGTACCTCACAACGGTTGTCGTCCACCAAAACGTCGTCGCGTCTAATTTAGGATTGTATTGTTACAGGTCACTGAGCAAACAGTTTAAATCTAGTCGACGTATTTAAGGAGGATATTTGTAAATGATAGAAATTGAAAAACCTAGAATTGAGACAATTGAAATTAGTGAAGATGCTAAATTCGGTAAGTTCGTTGTTGAACCACTTGAACGTGGCTACGGTACTACACTAGGAAACTCCTTACGTCGTATCCTACTATCTTCGTTACCAGGTGCAGCCGTTAAGTACATCGAAATCGAAGGAGTTCTACACGAATTTTCAGCAGTAGACAATGTTGTAGAAGATGTTTCAACAATTATTATGAACATTAAAAAATTAGCATTAAAAATTTACTCTGAAGAAGATAAAACTCTTGAAATTGATGTTAAAGATGAAGGCGAAGTAACTGCAAGTGACATTACTCACGACAGCGATGTTGAGATTTTAAACCCAGAACTTAAAATCGCAACTGTGTCTAAAGGTGGACATCTTAAAGTGCGTCTTGTTGCTAATAAGGGTAGAGGTTACGCATTAGCTGAACAAAATAATACTAGTGATTTACCAATTGGTGTAATTCCTGTTGATTCACTATACTCACCTGTAGAACGTGTTAACTACACAGTAGAAAACACACGTGTAGGTCAAAGTAGTGATTACGATAAATTAACTTTAGATGTTTGGACTAACGGTTCAATCACTCCACAAGAATCAGTTTCATTAGCAGCTAAAATAATGACTGAACACTTGAACATCTTTGTAGGTCTAACTGATGAAGCTCAAAATGCTGAAATCATGATCGAAAAAGAAGAAGATCAAAAAGAAAAAGTACTTGAAATGTCTATCGAAGAATTAGACTTATCTGTACGTTCTTACAACTGCTTAAAACGCGCAGGAATCAATTCTGTACAAGAGTTAGCTGATAAATCTGAAGCTGACATGATGAAAGTGCGTAATTTAGGTCGTAAATCTCTAGAAGAAGTTAAATACAAATTAGAAGATTTAGGATTAGGATTAAGAAAAGAAGATTGATAAAGGAGGTTAACTCATGGGTTACAGAAAATTAGGTCGTACTTCTGATCAACGTAAAGCAATGTTACGTGACTTAGCGACTTCTCTTATCGTAAGTGAACGTATTGAAACTACAGAAGCTCGTGCTAAAGAAGTACGCAGCGTAGTAGAGAAATTAATCACTTTAGGTAAAAAAGGAGATTTAGCTTCTCGTCGTAATGCAGCTAAAACTTTACGTAACGTTGAAATCTTAAATGAAGATGAATCAACACAAACTGCTCTTCAAAAATTATTCGGTGAAATCGCTGAACGTTATAATGAACGTCAAGGTGGTTACACTCGTATCCTTAAAGTAGGCCCTCGTCGTGGTGACGGTGCTGAATCAGTAATTATCGAATTAGTTTAATTTAGGGATTGAGACATTAAATTATGTCTCAGTCACTTTACCTTAATAAATACACTTACTACTTATATATAAAGCAAATGAGTGCAACGATAATGTTTGCCACATACAAATATTGTCTAGCTCAGAGTGCCCCATCTAACTAAATATTTCTTATAAGCGTGAACTCAACAATACGATGGGGTGCGCGCTTTTTTATTTAAGCTATAGTCAGAGATTGCTATAGCTTTTTTGTTTTCTTGTCTAACATAGTTAAAATATAAGATTATCTGTGTGAAAAGAACGTATGTGATATACAGATAAATTGAATTATTGTAAAATATTTAAAGTAACGACAATATTTAACAGAAGGAGTTGTTTAGTGTGAATGAGCCAATGAATATCATTGAATTTAAAAATGTATCTTTTCAATATCAAAGTGATTCTGAGTTTGCACTAAATAACGTATCTTTTTCTGTTCCTATTGGAAAATGGACGTCGATTGTAGGTCATAATGGTTCTGGGAAGTCTACTATAGCTAAATTAATGGTAGGCATAGAAGAAGCTAACGAAGGTCAAATATTATTTAAAAATGAAAAAATAGACAATTCAAATATACATAAAATTAGAAAACAAATAGGTATTGTGTTTCAAAATCCAGATAATCAATTTGTCGGCTCAATTGTAAAATTTGATGTCGCTTTCGGTCTTGAAAATCATGCAGTTCCTCATGATGAGATGCATATTAAAGTAGATAAAGCTTTATCAGAAGTAGATATGCTTAATAAAGCTGATTACGAGCCACATTCACTTTCTGGAGGTCAGAAACAACGTGTTGCGATAGCTGGTGTATTAGCACTAAATCCATCTGTTATTATTTTAGATGAAGCAACAACTATGTTAGATCCTGATGCGAAAGTATCACTCTTAAAGCTCGTACGAGAAGTAAAAGAAGATAATGAAGTAACAATTATTTCTATAACTCATGATTTAGACGAAGCGATGGAAGCTGATCATGTTATTGTTATGAATAAAGGAACTGTTTTTAAACAGGATTCACCTGAAGAAATATTTAAATATACTGATGAACTAACTTCTATTGGATTAGATTTACCTTTCTCTATGAAAATGAATCAACTACTAGGATTTGATTCATCATTTGTGACATACGAAGGGTTGGTCAAACGATTATGAGTATTCAGTTAAATCATGTTAGCTATACTTATCAAAAAGGGACGCCATATGAATATAATGCTATAGAAGATATATCTTTGATTTTGGAAAAAGGAAAGTATTACGCAATTATAGGACAAACAGGTAGTGGAAAATCTACCTTGATACAGCATCTTAATGCGCTATTAAAACCAACAAAAGGGTCAATTGAATTCGAGGATATTGAAATATCGCATAAAACTAAGGATAAATATTTACGACCCATCCGTAAAAAAGTAGGCATTGTATTTCAATTCCCAGAATCTCAACTATTCGAAGATAGTGTAGAAAAAGAAATAGAATTTGGACCGAAAAACTTTAATATGGACTTAGAAAAAGCTAAAGAAAAGGCTTATCAATTATTACTTGATTTAGGATTTTCAAGAGATATCATGTCACTTTCTCCTTTTCAAATGTCAGGTGGACAAATGAGGAAAATTGCAATTGTATCTATTTTGGCTATGGATCCAGAAGTAATTATATTGGATGAACCAACAGCTGGCTTGGACCCTCAAAGTAAAGAACAGATTATGACTCTTATTAAGCGAATTCAAGTGGAAGAAAATAAGACGATTATTCTAGTCTCACATGATATGAATGATGTTTCGCGATATGCTGATGAAGTTGTTGTATTAAGTAATGGTAAGGTAGCTGAACAATCAGAACCTAGAGAACTATTTAAAAATACTGATAAGTTAGCTGAGTGGCATATTAAGCTACCAAACATTATTAGATTACAAATAGATTTTGAGCACAAGTATCAAATATCCTTACCTAAACTAGCTTTAAATGAAGAGGAGTTTATTGAGATGTATAAGGAGTGGCAAAATGAAAAATAAATTAATCATTGGACGCTATCTCCCAAATCATTCGACTGTACATCATCTTGATCCTAGAGCAAAGCTCATATTTGTCTTTGTGTTTATAATATTTATTTTCTTTTGTCATTCGTTTGGCACATACGCTTGGATATTTTTACTTATCATTATATCTATGAAATTGGCTAAAATCCCATTCGGATTTCTAATGAAAGGGCTCACGCCTATTTTTTTCTTCTTAATATTTACTTTTTTAATGCATATCTTATTTACTAATGGAGGAAAGACACTTTTACATTGGGGCTTCTTTACAATAGAGTCTAATGGGGTGATAGAAGGAATTTACATTTCATTACGTCTTATCTTTATAGTGATGATTGCGACAATTATGACGCTTTCGACAAGTCCTATAGATTTAACTGATGCCTTTGAAAAGTTATTAGCACCATTGAAATGGGTTAAGATTCCCGTTCACCAATTGAGTATGATGATGTCTATCGCGTTAAGGTTTATACCTACTTTAATGGATGAATTGGAAAAAATTATTTTAGCTCAAAAATCAAGAGGGTCTGAAATAAGTTCAGGAAGTATTGTGACACGCATTAAAGCTTTTATCCCTCTTATGGTTCCATTGTTTATTTCTGCCTTTCAAAGAGCGGAAGAATTAGCAATAGCTATGGAAGTAAGAGGCTATGATATGAATGTTAAACGAACTAGTTACAGATTACTACAATGGCGATTAAAAGACACGATAACGTTAATTCTATTAATACCAATTGGACTTATCTTATTTATTATTAAATACTCAGGAGTGTAAACATTGCGAATTTTAGTAGAAATTGCATATCAGGGTAATCAATTCCTTGGCTTTCAAATTCAACAGCAGGGGAGAACAGTACAACAACAATTTGAAAAGATTCTTAAACGTATGCACAAGCGCCATGTACGAATACATCCTACAAGTCGTACGGACAGAGGCGTGCATGCGTATCAACAATTCTTTCATTTTGACACTGAGTTAAATATTGATAATCAACAATGGCAATATGCGATGAATCGTTTCTTACCTAATGATATTTACGTTAAAAGCGTTCAAACAGTAGATGAAAACTTTCATTGTAGATATGACTGTGTAGGTAAAAGATATCGTTATAAAGTCTATCAAGGCGCACATCGTGATCCGTTTAAAAGTGGTCTCGAAACATTTATAGATAATGATTTAGATTTAGCTAAAATGAATGAAGCGGCTCATCATTTTA
This sequence comes from Staphylococcus sp. HMSC036D05, assembly GCF_001836225.1. Classification (NCBI taxonomy): domain Bacteria; kingdom Bacillati; phylum Bacillota; class Bacilli; order Caryophanales; family Staphylococcaceae; genus Staphylococcus; species Staphylococcus sp. HMSC036D05. The sequence continues at coordinate 512,962 of NZ_KV827773.1, forward strand.
TTGGAACCCATGATTTTACAGGTTTTTGTTCTCAGAAAACTGAAGTGGAAAGCAAAGTGAGAACCCTATATCAAAGTGAAGTGGCTCAAACTGAAGCAGGTTTTGATTATGTGGTTACTGGTTCAGGATTTCTCTATAACATGGTTCGTGTTCTTGTGGCATTTTTAATAGAGGTGGGAAAAGGGAAGCGACAACCTGACGAGGTTCCACAACTACTTGAAGAAAAAAATAGAAACAATGTACCTTTCACTGCATCCTCAGAAGGACTCTATTTAGAAAAGGTTTACCTATCACCAGAATCACTTAAGGAAGAGTTTGGAAATGATATTAAAATACATCTTAAAAAATCGTTGGAAAATGATTGAATGTCATTGACAAAAGCATTGTGAAATTATAAGATTATTAACGGTATTGTTTTATATCACCCCACGATAAGCCCCGGAAACTTATTGTGTTACTAGATATATAAGCAAAGCAGAACAACAGTTAACAAAATAAATGAAAACTTACGCTTTTAAATCGTAACAATAATTAAAATTGTGCGTTGAATGATCATAGGTTCGAATGTGATCAATTGACAAAACAATTAAGAATGAAGCATTTATTTTTAGGAGGACAATTATTATGCGTCAAACATTTATGGCAAATGAATCAAACATTGAGCGCAAATGGTATGTTATTGATGCTGAAGGCCAAACATTAGGTCGTTTATCATCTGAAGTAGCTGCTATCTTACGCGGTAAAAATAAAGTAACTTATACACCACACGTTGACACTGGTGATTACGTAATCATCATCAATGCATCTAAAATCGAATTCACTGGTAATAAAGAACAAGATAAAATGTACTATCGCCACTCAAATCATCCAGGTGGTTTAAAATCAATCACAGCTGGTGAATTAAGAAGAACTAACCCAGAACGTTTATTAGAAACTTCTATTAAAGGTATGTTACCAAGTTCACGTTTAGGTGAAAAACAAGGTAAAAAATTATTTGTATATGGTGGCGCTGAACATCCACACGCTGCACAACAACCAGAAAACTACGAGTTACGTGGTTAATTAGAAGGAGGAAATTACATTGGCACAAGTTGAATATAAAGGTACAGGCCGTCGTAAAAACTCAGTAGCACGTGTACGTTTAGTACCAGGTGAAGGTAACATTACAGTTAACAACCGTGACGTACGTGACTACTTACCATTTGAATCATTAATCTTAGACTTAAACCAACCATTCGATGTTACTGAAACTAAAGGTAACTATGACGTTTTAGTAAACGTTCACGGTGGTGGTTTCACAGGACAAGCTCAAGCTATCCGTCACGGAATTGCTCGTGCATTATTAGAAGCTGACCCTGAATACAGAGGTTCTTTAAAACGCGCTGGATTACTTACTCGTGACCCACGTATGAAAGAACGTAAAAAACCAGGTCTTAAAAAAGCTCGTCGTTCTCCTCAATTCTCAAAACGTTAATTTTGGCGAACACACATCAACACTTCCCATTATTTGGGAAGTGTTTTTTTTATGTTATTACAATGATGATGAGACTAACTATAAAGTTCCCAACCTCAAAATATTATCTATTTTTCATGACGTTTTCGACAACTTCTGTCATATCATCATGTATGACTAAGTCAGCACTTTGATCATACGGTGTGCGATCTCTATTGATAATTACTAAATTGTCACCTTTAAATTCTGAAACAAAGCCTGCTGCTGGTTGTACTACAAGCGATGAACCAAGGACAACTAGCGTGTCAGCATTTTGTATTTTTTCTAAAGCTTTGAATACTGTGTTTTGATTCAACATTTCACCGTATAATACAATATCAGGTCGTATAATCTGACCACACTTTTCACAATATCGAATGTGGTTGTCCATCACTTGAGATTTTGAGTATTCATTGTAGCAATTGATACAGTAAAAACGATTTAAAGTGCCATGTAATTCATCAACATGTTGACTACCTGCATCTGTATGTAAGCCATCAATATTTTGAGTAATAACACCTAAAGATTGACCTTCATGTTCTAATTCTGCAATCCATTGGTGTACAATATTTGGTTTTTTATCAGCAATTAATAATCTTTTATGATAAAAATCAATAAAACTTTCTTTGTCATCATTTAAATGATCTACACTTAGTAAATATTCTGGAGATTGTCCATCTTTTGAAATCTCATCAAATAGACCGCCCATTGAGCGGAAATCAGGAATACCACTTGCTACAGAAACGCCTGCACCAGTGAAAAATACAATTTTTTCGGATTCTTCTATCATTTTCCTTAATCGTTGAATTGCCGTATCCATAGAATCACCTCAGTTTTTAAATTTCTTTTTAACTAATCGAAAACTGTTCGTTTTCACCACAAATAATTTATAAGTGAATATCAAGTTTCCATGTTATGATTTTTGTAGCAACATATTTACATAATTGATTACTTTATCATTTTAAAGTATTTAAAGTGTGTTATAAAATTATATTAAGACATTAGAAAAGTAAATTAAAGTTAAAACAAATTAAGTATGTAAATGACGTTATCGTAGGAAGTGGATATAGATATGAACAAATATGATAGGCTAGACGAAATTACAAAACTTGTTAATAAAAGAGGGACTGTTAGAACAAATGAAATTGTAGAAGATTTAAATGTATCAGATATGACAGTTCGTCGTGATTTAGCAGAGTTGGAAGAGAAAGGTGTGCTTACTAAGATTCATGGTGGCGCACGTAGTAATTCTGCATTTCAATATAAAGAGATGTCCCATCAGGAAAAACATACGCACTATATTGAGGAAAAGAGATATATAGCTAAAAAAGCTGTTGAGTTGATTGAGGATGGAGATACTATATTTTTAGGTCCTGGTACGACTGTTCAAAAGTTAGCTGAAGAAATTAATCATCATACGCTCACAGTTATCACAAATTGTTTGCCAGTTTTTAAAATTCTAATGAAAAAACAGAGTCTACATTTTAGAGTGTATTTGTTGGGTGGAGAAATGAGAGATTTAACTGAAGCATTTGTGGGAGAGATGACGAATCAATTATTAAATAACTTGCGATTTAGTAAGATGTTTTTTAGTAGTAATGGAGTTAAAGATGGCGTTGCGATGACTTCATCAATGGATGAAGCTTATACCCAACATCTAGCATTAGATCATTCAATTGAGAAATATTTACTTATTGATTCTTCGAAAATAGGGAAAGATGATTTCTCTTCTTTCTGTGAATTGAAAGAATTAAATGCAGTATTAATGGATAAAAATGATTTGGAAAAGACAGAACAAGTTGAAAAATATGTTGAAGTCATAGACTAACACTTAAAACTTAATAAAATATAGTTTAAGAGAAAGTGCTCTTATACCTCGTCAACTTCTATGGAGCGGAAAGTGAAATCATTCTACAAGAATGAGATTTCACTCTCCGCTCCTTTTCTGTTGATTTAAAGGAGTAGTTTAAACAATAAGTTCACTAAATGTTTGAAATCAAACATCAAACAAACAAAATACAAACAGTATTTGTTGATTTATTGTTGTGTAGTGTTTATAATTTAAACATAGTTAATTGAAAGCGCTTTTCTCTCATTCATCTATTTAGTGCTTTCAAAATCATTTTAAAAGGAGACTTAAAATGACAATTATTATCGGTTCAGATGTAGACGGTAAACGTCTAAAAGATTTAATTAAAGTTTATTTAAAAGAGAACGATTTCGAAGTTCTAGATGTAACAGAAGGTAAAGAGTTAGATTTTGTAGATTCGACAGTATCTGTTGCACGTGAAGTTCAAAAATCCGATGACAATTTGGGAATTGCCATCGATGCCTATGGTGCAGGTAGTTTTATTGTTGCTACAAAAATTAAAGGAATGATTGCAGCTGAAGTTTCAGATGAGCGTTCAGCATACATGACTAGAGGACATAATAATTCCAAAATGATTACTTTAGGTTCTGAAATTGTTGGAGATACTTTAGCTAAAAATGTAGTTAAGGGATTTGTTAACGGACATTATGACGGCGGACGTCATCAAATTCGTGTAGATATGCTGAATAAAATGTGCTAATAGGAGGAGAACAAATGAAAATTGCTATAGGTTGTGACCATATTGTCACTGATACAAAGATGGAAGTATCACAGTTTTTAAAATCAAAAGGACATGAAGTTATTGATGTTGGGACTTATGACTTCACACGTACACATTATCCAATTTTTGGTAAGAAAGTTGGAGAAGAAGTTGTAAGCGGTAATGCTGACTTAGGTGTATGTATTTGTGGTACAGGTGTTGGTATTAATAATGCGGTTAACAAAGTTGCTGGCGTTCGTTCCGCACTTGTACGTGATATGACTTCAGCTTTATATGCGAAAGAAGAGTTAAATGCAAATGTTATTGGTTTCGGTGGGAAAATCATCGGCGAACTTCTAATGTGCGATATTATTGATGCATTTATCAATGCTGAGTATAAACCTACAGAAGAAAATAAAAAATTAATCGCAAAAATAAATCATCTTGAAACTCATAATGCTAAACAAGAAGATCCACATTTCTTTGATGAATTTTTAGAAAAGTGGGATAAAGGCGAATATCACGATTAAGGAAGATCAACATGATTTTAACTTTAACTTTAAATCCTTCGGTAGATATATCTTATCCATTAGATGAATTACACATTAACACAGTGAATAGAGTTCAAGACGTTAGCAAGACGGCTGGCGGAAAGGGACTCAATGTAACTAGGGTGCTATCACAACTCAATGAATATGTTGTTGCGACAGGCTTTTTAGGTGGTAAAATAGGTGAATTTATTGCAGAAAAGTTAAATCACAATCAAGTGGAACATTCATTTTTCAAAATTAAAGGTGAAACACGAAATTGTATTGCTATTTTGCATAATGGCAACCAAACAGAGATTTTGGAACAAGGACCAACCATTGCGACGGATGAATCAAAAGGATTTTTGAAACATTTGAATGATTTAATACCGAAAGCTGAAGCGGTAGTTATTTCTGGTAGCCTTCCAAAAGGTCTAGATTCAAATTACTATTCAAAAATTATTGATATATGTCACGAAAATGCTAAACCAGTCGTATTGGATTGTGCTGGCGAAACACTTAAATTAGCGCTACAAAACACTCACAAACCGACAGTCATTAAGCCAAATATTGAAGAATTATCACAGTTGATTTCATTGGAACTTAATGAATCTACTGAAGAACTGAAAAATGCTTTAAATCATCAGTTATTTTCAAAAATTGAATGGATTATTGTTTCTTTGGGCGCAAATGGCGCTTTCGCTAAACATAACCAACGATTTTACAAAGTAAACATACCTTCGATTAAAGTACTTAATCCTGTGGGTTCCGGAGATTCAACAGTAGCAGGTATAGCTTCAGCAATTGTTCATCATGAAAGTGATGAGCATCTCCTTAAGAAGGCAAACACCTTAGGGATGTTAAATGCGCTAGAGGCACAAACTGGTTATGTAAACATGTCTAATTATACTCAGCTCTTTGACCAAATTGAAATTATAGAGGTGTAAAAAATGGTAAAAACAACTCAAAAAACGGCATCAATTGAACATCTAAGTAATGATAAAGGTGTCATCTCAGCATTAGCTTTTGACCAACGCGGTGCATTAAAACGTATGATGGCAAAACATCAAACAGATGAACCTACAATTGAGCAAATTGAACGATTAAAAGTTTTGGTATCAGAAGAATTAACACAATACGCGTCATCAATTCTCCTAGACCCTGAATACGGACTACCTGCATCTGAAGCCCGCAATAAAGATTGTGGATTACTACTTGCTTATGAAAAAACAGGATACGACGTTAACGCTAAAGGTCGTTTACCTGACTGTTTAGTTGAATGGTCAGCTAAAAGACTTAAAGAACAAGGTGCTAATGCAGTTAAGTTCTTACTTTACTACGATGTAGATGATGCAGAAGAAATTAATATTCAGAAGAAGGCTTACATTGAAAGAATTGGCTCTGAATGTGTAGCTGAAGACATTCCATTCTTCTTAGAGGTACTCACTTACGACGATAATATTCCAGATAATAGTAGTGTTGAATTTGCAAAAGTGAAACCAAGAAAAGTAAACGAAGCAATGAAATTATTCTCAGAAGCGCGCTTTAATGTTGATGTCTTAAAAGTAGAAGTTCCAGTCAACATGAAATATGTTGAAGGGTTCGCTGAAGGAGAAGTTGTTTATTCAAAAGAAGAAGCAGCTCAACATTTTAAAGATCAAGACGCTTCAACAAACTTACCATATATTTACTTAAGTGCTGGCGTTTCAGCTGAACTTTTCCAAGAGACTCTAAAATTTGCGCATGAAGCGGGAGCTAAATTTAATGGTGTGCTTTGTGGTAGAGCGACATGGGCTGGAGCTGTTCAAGTTTATATCGAACAAGGTGAAGAAGCGGCTCGAGAATGGTTACGTTCAACAGGATTTAAAAATATTGATGAGTTAAACAAAGTTTTGGAAACAACTGCAACGTCATGGAAAGAGAGAGTTTAATTCTCGAAAGGGGACGAATACATCATGAATAGAGAAGAAGTACAATTATTAGGATTCGAGATTGTTGCATTCGCTGGGGATGCGCGGTCTAAATTCTTAGAAGCACTAACAGCTGCACAAGAGGGAGATTATGATAAGGCAGAATCACTAATTGAAGAAGGAAATCAATGCATCGCTGAAGCACATCGGGCTCAAACAAGCCTACTTCAAAAGGAAGCACAAGGTGATGATATTGCCTATAGCGTAACAATGATGCATGGCCAAGATCACTTAATGACAACAATTCTATTAAAAGATTTAATGAAGCACTTAATCGAATTATATAAAAGAAAGAGTTGACCTTTATGAATAAGTTAATAGCATGGATAGAAAAAGGAAAACCGTTCTTCGAAAAAATATCTCGTAATATTTATCTAAGAGCGATTCGTGATGGATTTATTGCAGCAATTCCAATTATCTTGTTCTCAAGTATATTTATTTTAGTAGCTTATGTGCCAAACGTATTTGGATTTACTTGGAGTAAAACTATGGAAGGCATCTTGATGAAACCTTATAACTATACAATGGGTATTGTTGGGTTCATTGTAGCAGGAACAACAGCCAAGTCACTGACCGATTCATTCAATAGAAAGTTGGACAGTACGAATCAAATTAACTTTATTTCGACAATGATGGCTGCGATGTGTGGTTTCTTATTCTTAGCCGCTGATCCTGTTAAAGATGGAGGATTCCTAAGTGCTTTCATGGGTACTAAAGGATTATTAACAGCGTTCATCTCAGCATTTGTAACTGTGATTGTTTATAGTTTCTTTATTAAACACAATATCACAATAAAAATGCCTAAAGAAGTTCCTCCAAATATCTCACAAGTATTTAAAGATATATTCCCTTTATCAGCAGTAATCATCATTCTATATGCATTAGATTTACTTGCTAGAGCTTTTGTTCATACAAATGTGGCAAATGCAGTATTAAAAGTATTTGAACCATTGTTTACAGCAGCTGATGGTTGGGTTGGAGTAACGATAATCTTTGGTGCATTTGCATTCTTCTGGTTTGTTGGTATTCATGGACCATCAATCGTTGAACCAGCGATTGCAGCGATTACTTACGCTAACCTTGAAACAAACTTACATTTGATTCAAGCAGGAGAGCATGCAGATAAAGTCATTACACCTGGTACTCAAATGTTCGTAGTAACAATGGGTGGTACCGGTGCAACATTGGTCGTACCTTTTATGTTTATGTGGCTGACTAAATCTAAACGTAATAAAGCAATTGGACGAGCATCAGTAGTTCCAACATTCTTTGGTGTAAATGAACCTATCTTGTTCGGAGCACCATTAGTATTAAACCCAGTGTTCTTTATTCCATTTATATTAGCGCCTATCGTCAACGTTTGGATATTTAAATTCTTTGTAGATGTACTGAATATGAATAGTTTCAGTATCTTCTTACCTTGGACTACACCAGGTCCTCTCGGTATCGTGATGGGTACTGGTTTTGCATTCTGGTCATTTGTATTAGCCATCGTCTTAATCGTTGTCGATGTCATTATTTACTATCCATTCGTTAAAGTTTATGATGAACAAATTTTAGAAGAAGAGTTAGGCAATAAAGAAGCAAACAATGAATTAAAAGAAAAAGTTTCAGCTAACTTCGATACAAAAAAAGCTGACGCAATTTTAGCTACAGCTGGAGCTGGTGAAGCTACACAAACTCAAGTTGATCAACCAGCAATTTCAAAAGAACAATCTAACCATCAGATTACTGAACAAACGAACGTTTTAGTATTATGCGCAGGTGGAGGTACAAGTGGTCTTCTCGCAAACGCACTTAATAAAGCCGCTGAAGATTATAATGTACCACTTAAAGCAGCAGCTGGCGGTTATGGTTCACATATGGATATTATGAAAGAGTATCAATTAATTATATTAGCACCACAAGTCGCATCAAACTATGAAGATATTAAACAAGACACTGACAGATTAGGTATAAAATTAGCTAAAACACAAGGCGCTGAATACATCAAATTGACAAGAGATGGAGAAGCAGCTCTTGAGTTTGTAAAAAAACAATTTGAAAATTAGATAGGAGTTTTATACATGACTAAGAAATTACCTGAAGATTTTATTTTTGGTGGAGCAACAGCAGCTTATCAAGCAGAAGGAGCGACTCAAACTGATGGTAAAGGACGTGTCGCTTGGGATACGTATTTAGAGGAAAATTACTGGTACACAGCAGAACCAGCGAGTGATTTCTATAATAAATATCCAGTGGATTTAGAATTAAGTGAAAAATTTGGAGTTAATGGTATTAGAATTTCAATTGCTTGGTCACGTATTTTCCCTAAAGGTTATGGCGAGGTAAACGCTAAAGGCGTGGAATACTACCATAACTTATTCAAAGAATGTCATAAACGTCACGTAGAACCGTTTGTCACTTTGCATCATTTTGATACACCAGAAGTACTTCATAAAGATGGAGATTTCTTAAATCGCAAAACGATTGATTATTTCGTTGAATATGCGGAATTCTGTTTTAAAGAATTCACAGAAGTTAACTATTGGACAACATTTAATGAAATTGGTCCAATAGGAGATGGTCAATACTTAGTAGGTAAATTCCCTCCAGGCATTAAATATGACTTTGAAAAGGTATTTCAATCTCATCACAATATGATGGTTGCACACGCACGTGCAGTGAAACTATTTAAAGATGGCCAATATTCAGGTGAAATAGGCGTTGTACATGCCTTACCAACTAAATATCCTTACGACCCTTCTAATCCAGAAGATGTTAAAGCTGCCGAATTAGAGGATATCATTCATAATAAATTTATTTTAGATGCCACATACTTAGGTAAATATTCTCGTGAAACAATGGAAGGTGTACAACACATCTTATCTGTGAACGGTGGTAAGTTAAATATTCCAGAAGAAGATTATCAAATTTTAGATGCTGCTAAAGATTTAAATGACTTCTTAGGCATCAATTACTATATGAGTGATTGGATGAGAGGTTATGAAGGTGAATCTGAAATCACACATAATGCGACTGGTGATAAAGGCGGTTCTAAATATCAACTTAAAGGCGTCGGTCAAAGAGAATTTGATGTAGATGTACCAAGAACAGATTGGGACTGGATGATCTATCCTAAAGGATTATACGATCAAATTATGAGAGTGGTTAAAGATTATCCAAACTATCATAAAATTTATGTCACTGAAAATGGTTTAGGATACAAAGATGAATTTGACGAAAAAGAAAAAACTGTACATGATGATGCGCGTATTGATTATGTGAAGCAACATTTAAACGTAATTGCTGATGCAATTGCAGATGGTGCTAATGTGAAAGGTTACTTCATTTGGTCACTTATGGATGTATTCTCTTGGTCAAACGGTTACGAAAAACGATATGGTCTTTTCTACGTCGATTTTGATACACAAGAAAGATATCCTAAGAAAAGTGCTTATTGGTACAAAGAATTAGCTAAAACAAAAGAAATTAAATAACTAACATAAACGAATCAATCATCAAAAATTTATCAAAAAGGCTCATCACTAATAAGTGGTGGGTCTTTAATTATGAGCAAATCATACTTGAATGATATATAATATATGAACTAGATAAAAATGAGGGATGATGATGAAGTCAAAATTAACAGCAATAGTATTTTTAATGATTGCCGTAATGACATTAATATTAGTGATGGCATTAAACAATCGTGAAACAAAGCAAAACAATCATTCTAAAGTAAGCCAATATACTCAAAATCAGGTCGTAACTTTATTTATGCATGGATACGGAGGTAGTGAGAACTCTGAAAAATTTATGGTTAATCAAGCAGTTAAAAAAGGTGTTACTAAAGATGTGATAACTGCAAAGGTAGCACAAAATGGAGAGGTTACATTTGATGGACACTTAGATAAAAATAGTAAAAATCCTATCGTAAAAGTTGAATTTGAGAATAATCAGAATGGTGATTTTAATGAAAATGCGAGATGGATTAAAAATGTTTTAACTCAACTAAAATCACAGTATGGTATTAAACAGTTTAATTTTGTAGCACATTCAATGGGAAACATGTCATTTGCCTATTATATGAAGAATTATGGCGATGATAAACAATTACCTCGACTTCAAAAGCAAGTCAATATTGCCGGGACATTTAATGGTGTATTACATTTAAATGAAAAAGTAAACGAAATTAGTGTAGATCAAAATGGCAAACCAAGTAAAATGAACGAAGACTTCAAAAATTTACTATCACTGAAAGATATATACAAAAACAAAGGAATAGATGTTCTCAATATATACGGAGATGTTCAAGATGGCACACATTCAGATGAACGTGTATCAAATAGTTCATCCAAGTCATTAAAATATTTATTAGGAGATAGCCCTAAATCTTATAAAGAAGTTAAATATATTGGCAAAAAGGCGCAACATAGTCAATTACATGAAAATAAAGACGTTGCTAACAAAATCATACAGTTCTTGTGGAACCGATAACCCCCACAATTGAAGCGCACTTATGTTTTCCGCCGCAAATTTTAAAACATAAGTGCGCTTATTTTAAATCATCATCCCAAATTCAATTCATGAGCTAATAACTCAATCAACTCTAATCGTGCGTCTTCTCCATATACATGAGGTAAAATCATGAGTTCATCCACACCATAGCGATGTTTCAACTCTAATAGCTCGCGTGAGACTTCACGAGGTGTTCCGTATATGATTCGACGTTTGTTCTTCTCAAGTTTTTCACTTTCTCGTTCGCTATAAACTCGATTTTCAGCGGTTTCAATAGATGGATAAAAATGAGGTTGATCCAAATAGTGAATACGTAATAACCATAGTTGTAAAGCACTTAAAAGACGTTCTACTTTCTCATCGTTTCCAGCAGTTACAACAAACGTAGCCAATATCACATATGGTTTCGCACCACCAAAATTTTCCTCAGCCCCTCCATCATTTGAACGGCCTTCAGAATCCGCATCAAATCTTTCACTAACGTCTGGCTCTAAAATTTCGCCAATCTTCCCAACAAAACTATCACTAACGTCCTCATCTGACTTTCCACCATATCTTCCATGCCATCGTTCAAATTCATCCCTATATACTTTTATCACTTCATCAATAGACTTTGAGGATTGACCCATTTGAGCAATAACGAATGGTAAACCTCGTCTGCCAGCTAACTTAGCACTACGTTCACTCATACCTAAGATATACTTCTCAGGTGCAGTAGGGATTAACGGCGTAGCTAATAACGACTTGAAGCGGTGCGCGTCATCAATATTATCACTAAAGTATTTATTCAAATCATCTAATTGTGTCTCAAAGTCTAGCTTTTCTTCTTTATTCTCATTTAACGCTGCATTGACATTTTTGAAACTAGGTGAACGACCGATTGCCATATCGACGCGTCTAGGATGTCGTGCCTCCATAATTTTAAATTGTTCAGCCACTTTGTAAGGACTATAATGAGGCAACATGACACCACCACTGCCGATTCTTATCTTCTTTGTCTGTTCTAATAGGGACATCATGACCATTTCTGGCGCACTTGATGCCACAGAACGTACTTGATGATGTTCAGCTACCCAATATCTCATATAACCTAGTTGTTCAGCGCGTTGTGCCAATTCTACACTGTGCTGAAATGCTTCGTGCGCGCTTCTATCTTCAAATATCGGTACATAGTCTAATATGCTCAATCTCATTTTAGGAAAATTAAACCTCCCTTACCTCACGAATTACGTCATTTCTCAACGTTTGCTCTCATTATACAAGTGATTTTCTATGATTGCGATGACCATGTTCGAGGTATGATACATACAGAATTAATTTTAATAAAAGGGTGATACCATGAAAAATGAACAAATCGTATTTAACAAAGTTCCAGATGGAATGCCACAAGATGATACCTTCAAATATGAAGAAACTGATGTGACAGAACCCGAAAATAATGAAGTCCAATTAGAAACATTATATATATCCGTGGATCCTTATATGAGAGGTCGTATGACAAACGCAGACTCATACGTAGAGCCATTCAAAAAAGGTGAACCTTTCAATGGTCACATCGTATCCAAAGTGCTTAAATCCAATGCTGAAGGTTACAGTGAAGGTGCCATTGTAGTAGGTATGCTTCCTTGGAAGAAAATCAACACCGTATCTACAGAAAATATAGACAAAGTCCCTTCAACAGACGTGCCACTTGATTTATATTTAAGCGTACTCGGCATGCCAGGCCAAACTGCATATCACGGTTTATTAGACATTGGTCAGCCTAAAGAAGGTGAAACCGTTGTTGTTTCAGCCGCATCTGGTGCGGTAGGCTCAGTTGTAGGTCAAATTGCTAAGATCAAGGGCTGTAAAGTTGTCGGCATCGCTGGCGGAGATAAGAAAGTGAACTATCTTACAGATGAATTAAATTATGACGCAGCCGTAGATTATAAGAAAGATGACTTCTCTCAAGCATTGAGAGACGCAGTTCCAGACGGTATTGATGTCTATTATGAAAATGTAGGCGGCAAAATTAGCGATGAAGTATTCAAACATTTAAATACACATGCAAGAATTCCTGTTTGTGGTGCCATTTCTTCATACAACCATCCAGAAGACGATATTGGCCCTCGTATTCAAAGTACCCTCATTAAGAAACAAGCAATGATGAGAGGGTTCTTAGTTGCAGAATTCGCTGATGACTTTAAAAATGCTAGCGAACAACTCGCACAATGGGTCCAAGAAGACAAGATTAAAACACAAGTGTCTGTAGAAGAAGGTTTCGATAAAGTACCACAAGCATTTAGAAATCTACTCACTGGCGATAATTTCGGTAAACAAGTAATTAAAGTTGCTGACGTTTAAGCGCTTCATTTTCAAAAAAAGAATCAAAAGTGTGAATTAAATAAAATGCTATAATTAATTTAATAGAACGAACATCGAGGTGGAATCATGAAAGCAATTGGATTTAACGCACCATTTAAATTAGAAGATGGAAATCAATTTCAAGAAATAGAACTTAATATTCCTGAGCCAAAAGGGAAGCAGTTACTCGTCAAGATTCAAAGTATGAGTGTCAATCCTGTGGATACGAAACAACGTATCTTACCAGTCGAGCATCCGCCACGTATATTAGGATTTGATGCAGCAGGTATCGTCGAACAAGTTGGAGAAGATGTCACAATGTTTGAACCGGGAGATAATGTCTTTTATTCCGGATCACCCACACCACATGGGTCTAATGAAGCGTATCAATTAATTGAGGAAGAATTAGTAGCGAAAGCACCAGCTAATCTTACGCCTGAACAAGCGGCAAGTTTGCCACTCACAGGCCTCACAGCTTCAGAAACGCTATTTGACGTCTTTCAAATTTCACATAACCCTGAAGAGAATAAAGGTAAATCTCTTCTCATCATTAACGGGGCTGGTGGCGTAGGAAGTATAGCGACTCAAATCGCAAAGCAATATGGCTTGAAAGTGATTACCACGGCTTCCAGAACGGAAACAATTGAATGGACTAAGTCCATGGGCGCAGATATTGTGTTAAACCATAAAGAAGATTTAAAGGCTCAATTTGAACAACATGACATCAATGAGGTAGATTACATTTTCTGTACATTCAATACAGATTTATATTATGAAAAGATGATTGAATTAATCAAACCACTAGGTCATATCGCAACGATTGTAGCATTTAATGACAAGCAAGATTTAAATCTGCTCAAACCAAAGAGTGTCAAATTTACACATGAATTTATGTTTGCGCGACCAGTCAATCGTACGCCAGATATGATTAAACATCATGAGTATTTGAAAGATATTGCTGAAAAAGTTGAACAAGGACAATATCGTCATACCACTACGAAGGTTATCAACGGTTTAACTACTGAGACACTTTACCAAGCACATCAAATTTTAGAATCTAGTACGATGATAGGTAAATTAGTCATTAATGTAGACAATCAATAATATGACAATGAAACTAGCTAAACCTGAATAACAATCTCCAAATCAATAGCTCTAAGATGGTTATTAATGATGTACAGAAGCACTAAAGTAGGACACAAGATCTAACTTTATGCGGTTGTATTATTATAAAAACCATCTTAGAGTCTTTTTTATCTCTATTTCTATAATCCGTTTTCCATAAGCCATCTCTACTTTAATACTTCGTTTTCCTTCGGATGTGCTGATAACAATATTTCTTTTTATATTCTAAAAACGAAAAAAATTATCAAATTTTTCTAAATATACGTTTTTCACTTAAACAAAGTGGGAATAAATCAATGTAAGTGGTACTTCTTTGAATATTTTTTAAATTAGATATAAAAATGTTTTATTTATGTTTTAAAAAAATATTTATAGGGTACTTAGTTCACATGACAACAAAATTCAACAATGACTAAAGGAGGTGCCATGCGAGGTGAAAAGACTTAAGAATTTCATCCTCGGCCTATTAATAGTCGCAATCGTTGGATTCCTATTGTTTATGTACATAAAGGATAGTCGTATTAAAAGTTACCAAGACTATTTCCTTCAATTCAATTGGTTCCAACCATTATTAATAGGGCTTGCTGGATTACTAATATTGATTGGTCTCATATTAGTACTAAGCATATTCAAACCTACGTATCGCAAACCTGGACTTTATAAAGACTTTGACGATGGTCATATTTATGTATCACGAAAAGCAGTTGAAAAATCTGCATACGATACAATCACTAAATATGATCAAGTAAGACAACCTAATGTTGTAAGTAAGCTTTACAACAAGAAAAACAAATCATTTATCGACATTAAAGCAGATTTCTTTGTACCAAATAATGTACAAGTTAAATCGTTAACAGAAAGCATTCGTTCTGACATTAAAAATAATGTTGAACATTTTACAGAAATTCCAGTACGAAAATTAGAAGTTAATGTACGTGACCAGAAAACATCTGGCCCACGAGTGTTGTAAGGGAGGGATATCATGGCTGATAATAACAATCAAAACGGACAAGACTCTACGCAACAATTGATTAATATCTTTAAAGCGTTCAAATGGCGTATTATTGGATTTCTAGCATTCTTAATTATAGCTATATTATTCCTAACTCTTGGATTTTGGAAAACAATTTTAATTATTGTCTTGTGTTTAATTGGAATTGGAATCGGGTATATGAAAGACCGTACACAAGACTTTATGAATTTCTTGAATAGATGGAGTTAGCATTAAAAATTAAGAAATTTTCAATTAACTCATTTTAAATATTTAAAATAAAGGAGAATGAATTATGGCAGTAGATAACAATAAAGCAAAACAAGCATATGATAATCAAACTGGAGTAAACGAAAAAGAAAGAGAAGAACAACAAAAACATGCTCAAGAAAACCAAGAACCACAATTCGAAAATAAATTAACTTTCTCAGATGAAGTAGTTGAAAAAATTGCTGGTATCGCAGCTCGCGAAGTTAAAGGTATCTTAGACATGAAAGGCGGTTTCGCTGACAGTGTCACTAACGCTTTCTCAAGCGGAAACAATGTAACTACTGGTGTATCAGTAGAAGTTGGCGAAAAACAAGCTGCTGTAGACTTAAAAGTAATCTTAGAATATGGTGAATCAGCACCTAAAATCTTCCGTAAAGTTACTGACTTAGTTAAAGAACAAGTGAAATATATCACTGGTTTAGAAGTCGTAGAAGTCAATATGCAAGTTGACGATGTTATGACTAAAAAAGAATGGCAACAAAAAAATGAAAAAGACAACAAAGAAAACAACCACGACAGACAAGGTTTACAATAATTAACCTTTAAACGTAAAAAGCACTAGGGCAATCGCTCTAGTGCTTTTTTTGATATAAATGAAGTTGTTGTGTGAATGCACAAACTATTTTAATGTTTTATATTTAATCACTACTTAATGAAGCGGGTTATTTACTTTAATGTACGTATACTCATGTGCTTCATCTTCTAAACGCATCGTTGTAACGCATTTATAATCAATAGTTGGCGCGAAGATGATATCTTCAATCGCCGTGCGACGTTCTTCAGATAAGTCAGTGATGTCATTGAATATCTCTTTTAATGTTGTAGCCATCTCTTGCCAGATTTCATTTTCAAGGGTAGTAGAATTAGAAGACTTAGCAATCGTTAGTACAAGTTCACCTAAATGATTCTGTACAGTAGAATAGAAAGCTTTATTAAATACAGAAGTCTTAGAATTTGTTAAAATTCGAGATTTCTCATGGAAATGATCAGTTGCGTAGCCTGCTTGGTTCAATTGTTCAGCATCAATACGTAAGCCTTCAAAATCTCTAATATACATGGTATTTAATGAGCCATCATGATTAAATGTTGCGACAGAATTTTGTAAATGTGCTTCTAAAGCAATACCATATTTAGAATATAGAGGCATGACTAATCCTAAAATCGCTTTACTATACTCACGCATCCATGATTGCGCTGCATCTTCAAATGTTTCGTAACCTCGAGCATCTTGATACGTTTTAATTAACGTTTCAATCGGCTTTTCATCATTGAAAGGATAGGTTGCTACTAAACTTGAAGGAATGACAGGTACAACATTGTCAGGGATAAAGCGATAAAAATTATTTCTAAATAAAGTACCTAATTGCTCACTTCGATCAGTTTGTATTGACGGATTATCGTTTTGATTATAGAAGTGGATACCCGCAACTTCGTCAATGACATTTGAGGCATATTGATTAAATGTTGTATCCTTTGTCAGAATGTCATTTAAAATTTGAGTTACTAACGGGCCATTATGCGTTGTTTGTTCAGATAATGTACGAATCTCACCAGTAATATGCACATTGGTAGATAACTTGATGTGAGGGGCTTCATTTGGTAACTCTGGTACTAACGTTCTGAATGATAAGCCGGCATAATACGGAATGGAATATTCACTTATTATCACAAGTTGTTGATTCAGTTCTCCCATATAATCTTGGTGTAAGACATGATCGTATTGCCATGGATGCATAATCATCAGATTGTAATCATCTAAATTGATTGTGTTGTCGAATTCCTTTTCCAAATGTGAATAAATATCTGAAAACATATGTTTCATCGTATCATTGTAATTTGCATTTAAAGCTTGAACACGGCTTACAGAATGGTGGAGTAGAACGACTTTTAATTCTATAGGTTGTGCAAATTCAGAAGAATATTTAAATGTTTCGAATGCATCCATACCTTTACGAAGTTTGGCACCTGGATGTAATGGGTGGCCTTCAACGACAGCTTGTTCTGATCGAAGATAACTGTCTTGATGATTTTTAATAATGTCATAAAGTGGCGCTCTATCATCGCACATTTTGAAATATTGATAGCTCAACGCGAATGTCATGTTCGCAGCACTATTTGTTTGGTCGTCTCTAAATTGCTGGCTTGCTTCATTATCTAATTCAGGTGCTTCAGTAAGGATCCAATCTAAGACCACATTCGGGTGTAGAATACGGTTGAAGTCATCATTATGTTTCCCTTGCTTGTAATAGAAAGGACCTTGCACGTCAACACGATTAAATGCATGCTGTCCAGTGACCGGTGCATATAAATAAACATCTGACTTAGGAAAGTGAATTTCTAAGATAGCAGTTACATTCACGTCATAACCAGCAAATTTATGGCGATTTAATAATTGACTATTGTCAGTCCCATTGACTAGATTTTCCCTATGTATAGAAGTTACGAGACGTTGAGTTACTTTATCTCGTCCTTTTAATAATTTATCTTGGAAAATAGATGCCCATTGTTCATCATATTGTTGTAAAAACTGAAAAACATTTTGCTCATCTTTGGTCATCTCGATGTCTTGTTTATTAATAAATTGATTGAAATTCATAATTCACCTCTAAAAAATATTTTACAAAAATAAATAAGATTTGTATAATCCATATTAATGATAATGATAATTATTATCAATTAAAAAGACAGGTGGAAATTAAATGGCAAAATTTTTCTTTTCCAGTTCATTTCTTCTGTTTTTGGGGAATTGGATTGGGCAAATAGGGTTAAACTGGTTTGTGCTTACCACATATCATAACGCAGTTTATTTAGGATTGGTTAATTTTTGCCGACTCGTACCAATTTTGTTATTAAGTGTATGGGCCGGTTCAATCGCTGACAAATATGATAAAGGAAATTTACTCAGAATAACAATTTCATCATCGTTTGTCGTGACTGCAATATTATGTGGTTTAACATTTACTATTGATTCTATCCCAATCGCTGTAATACTCGTGTATGCGACTTTAAGAGGTATATTAAGTGCCGTTGAAACACCTGTGAGACAAGCTGTCTTACCTGACTTATCAGATAAGATTTCTACTACACAAGCTGTATCGTTTCATTCATTTATTATAAATATTTGTCGTTCAATCGGTCCAGCAATCGCAGGTGTCATCTTAGCTGCTTATCATGCGCCAGTGACATTCTTAGCGCAAGCAGTATGTTATTTAATTGCAGTCGCATTTTGTATACCGATTCACTTTAAAGTTGTATCAAATAATGTTGAAGATAAAGAATTTTCTTTAAAAGTCGTCATGAATTATTTTAAACGAAACTTAGAAGGAAGTAAGATATTTATTACCTCACTATTAATCATGGCGACAGGATTTTCATATACAACAGTATTACCCGTGCTAACGAATCATATTTTTCCAGGAAAATCAGAAGTATTTGGTATAGCGATGACGTTCTGTGCTGTTGGTGGTATCGTCGCAACAGTAGTACTACCGACGATCTTAAACCATTTAAGTTCAGTAAAAATGTATTACTTAAGTTCATTACTATTTGGACTTGCTTTACTAGGCGTCGTTATACACAATTTGGTTATCATGTTCATATGTATTACTTTAATTGGACTATTTAGCCAATGGGCAAGAACTACCAATAGAGTTTATTTTCAACATAGTGTTAAAGACTATGAGAGAGGGAAGGTATTAAGTATCGTTATGATGGATCGCGGTATGATACCTCTTGGAAGTTTAGTAATGAGCTTCTTTGCAGATGTCTTTGGAATATTAACAACATTCCTCATTATGGGTATTGCAACTGTCAGTATCTCAGTCATTTTCTACTTAATACAACGCATTTCGAAGGTGGAGGAAAGTAACAATGGAGCGTAACGAATGGCTTTTAGCAGATAAAAATATACAATATAGAATCATGAACGCAATAATCAAAGAGCGTATTTCTCCAGATGGTATGACAATGACAGAAACAAGCCATCATGTTGAACTTCAATATCACGGTAAAATTTTATCAGTTCATGTAGAACGAAAAAGCGCCATGGAAAGATATGTGTTCAGTGGGGATGTTATTTATAGCTGTGGTCATGTATCTCAACCGATAGAAAGTTTAGAAGATTTACTTGAAACATTAACGCAAGACTTTGATATAGAAATTTCAGAGCGGTTGTATGAAGAATTGATTCATAGTAGGGATAGCTTTATTGAAACGTACAAACATTTTAATAATAGACAATCACTGATACATCAGAGTATGAAATTTGCTAGATTACCTGAATCTTTAAATTTCATCTCTTGGCTACAACATTTACAAGAAAATGGCATTGCCGATGATTTAAGTTACTCTGAAAGTTTAATTGTTGAAGGACATCCTACCCATCCTTTAACAAAGACGAAACTGCCTTTGACAACGAATGAATTAAAAGCGTACGCTCCCGAATTCGAAAAGGTCATCCCTCTAAATATCATGCTGATAGAAAAGAACCATATCGTTACAACATCTATGGAGAATGATGCACAATATATATTAAATAAAGTTATCCCAGAGTATCGTAGTCAATTGAGTACATTTTTAGAACCACTCAATTTAGATATAGATGACTATCGGGTAATGATTGTACATCCGTGGCAATACGAGCACACAATTGGTGAAAAATTTAAACAATGGATTGCAGATAAGATTCTGATACCTACCCCATTTACATTAGAATCTAAAGCGACATTGTCATTTAGAACAATGGATTTAATCCATAAACCTTACCACGTGAAACTACCTGTAAATGTTCAAGCAACGAGTGCAGTTAGAACGGTCTCTACAGTTACGACTGTCGACGGCCCTAAGTTAAGTTATGCTTTACAAGGCTTGCTAGATCAATATCCAGGGCTTCAAGTTGCAATGGAACCATTTGGCGCTTATGCTGACGTCGAACCTGATTTAGCTAGACAACTCGCATGCATTATTCGTCAGAAACCCGTTATCTTTGAAAATGGCACAACAGTTGTTACTGCTAGTTTGGTTAACCCTAATCCAATCGATCATAAAGCCATTGTTGATAGTTATTTAGAATGGTTAGAAAATGACGTAACCATCGATCATATTAAATATTTCATTGCGACTTACACACAAACATTAGTACAACCTTTGATTGCATATATTCAAGATTATGGAATAGCTCTTGAAGCTCATATGCAAAACACGATAGTGAATCTGGGACCTAATTATCAAATGAAATTTTTAGTGCGTGACTTAGGTGGCTCTCGTATAGATTTAACAACATTGCAACAAAAAATAGATAACATAGAAGTGACTAATGAAAGCTTATTAGCGCAATCAATTGAAGAGGTCATTGCGAAATTTCAACATGCCGTCGTTCAAAATCAGCTTGCGGAATTAATTCACCATTTTAATCAATATGAAGATGTGGTAGAAAAAGAGCTTTTCGATATTGTACGTGAAGAGATTGAAATAGCTATTGACGATGACAAAGCACATGCCGACATTTTAAGGAAAGTATTATTCGGACCCACAATAACAGTTAAAGCGTTATTGAGTATGAGAATGGAAAATAAAGTAAAGAAATATTTGAATACAGAATTAGATAATCCTATAAAAAAAGAGGTGTAGTACATGGCGAGAATCAACGTTAATTTATCTAAAATTAAATATAATGCCAAAGTACTTCAAACTATACTTGAGCGTAAACAGATTCATTTTACCCCTGTAGTGAAATGTGTTGCCGGAGATGAACGTATTGTTTCAACAATTCAATCTTTAGGTATTACACACTTTGCTGAATCTAGACTTGATAATATTGAACGATTAAAAGATTTAGATGTTACGTTTACTCTATTACGACCAACAACAGAATCTGAGTTTGAAGCAATGGTTTCAAAAGTTAAAATGAGTATTCAAACTGAATTACATACAATTAAGAAACTTAATACCATAGCTAAGAAACTTAATGTGAAACATCAAATTATGTTGATGATTGATTGGAAAGATGGTCGTGAAGGTGTCTTAACATATGATACGCTTGATTTCATTAAAGAAATTATGAATTTAAATCATATACAACTTGTAGGTGTTGCATTTAACTTTATGTGCTTTAAGTCTGCTGCACCAGAAGAAAACGATGTATTTATGATAAATAAATTTGTGAGCGCAGTTGAAAAAGAAATGGGTTACAGATTTAAAATTATTTCTGGTGGTAATTCAAGTATGCTTCCGCAAACAATGTATAATGATTTAGGAAAAATTAATGAATTAAGAATAGGAGAAGCATTATTTAGAGGTGTGGACACAACAACAAATGAACCGATTGCTAGTTTATATCAAGATGCAATTGTGTTAGAAGCGGAAATTATTGAGATTAAACCACGGATTAATCAACTTACACACCAATCCTATTTACAAGCAATAGTTGATATTGGATATTTAGATACATTTATCGAGGGGATTAAACCAATTGCTAATGATATTAAAATTATTGGTGCTTCAAGTGACCATTTAATGATTGATTTAAACAATCAAGATCATTACCAAATCGGTGATAGAATTCAATTTAGTTTGAACTACGAAGCAGTCTCTCAAAGTATGTATATGAAAAACTTAACCAAAAGTTATATTTATGATTCAAAGATTCAAACACTAATTGAAAATTTCCATACACCAGTTTATGTGAAATCATAATACGATTTTCAATTAGACTAACGTTATTATATGAATCAAGAGGTTGGGACAAAAGTGTTTAGGATTTGAGCAGAACCGAACGATGAGCAAAATTGTTTCTCAAATTTTGTCGAATTGTGAGTGTTATTGCTGAAAATCCTGTTTTTGGGACGCTGTTTATCGGTTTCCCATAGCATAAACGTTAAAGGTCCCAGCCTTTTTTATTAAATAGTTATTTAATTTAAGAATTATATTGAGTTATATACAGATTAATCTCAATAAGAAGTTAAAGAGACATTTGATTTAAATAGTAATGAGTAAAATTTATTCACAAAATTATACAATAAAATGTTGACAATGATAATCGTTATCAATAAACTATTAATGTAAGCATATACATATTAAGGAGTGGAACTATGAGAGGTCTCAAATTTTTTAGTGTTATTGGCTTAATGCTAGTTTTAGTTCTTGTTGCTGCATGTGGAAGCAATGGTTCTAATGACTCAAATAATAAATCAGCATCTAAAGATGGTGTTGAAATCAAGCATGAAGAAGGGAAAACAAAAGTCCCTAAACACCCTAAACGTGTTGTTGTTCTTGAATATTCATTCGTTGATGCATTAGCTGCATTAGATGTTAAACCAGTTGGTGTTGCAGATGATAAGAAGAAAGAACGTATTATTAAACCATTAAGAGATAAAATTGGGAACTATACTTCAGTAGGTGCTCGTAAACAACCTAACTTAGAGGAAATTAGTAAACTTAAACCGGATTTAATTATTGCAGATAGTAATAGACATAAAGGCATTTATAAAGATTTAAATAAAATTGCTCCTACAATTGAACTGAAAAGTTTCGATGGTAACTATAATGAAAACATCGATGCTTTCAAAACGATTTCTAAAGCATTAGGTAAAGAAGATGAAGGTAAAAAACGCCTAGACGAACACGAGAAAAAAATCGAGAAATATAAAAAAGAAATTACAATGAACAAAGATGAGAAAGTATTACCTGCAGTTGCTTCCAAATCTGGTTTATTAGCACATCCAAGTAATTCTTATGTAGGTCAATTCTTAAGTCAACTTGGATTCAAAGAAGCATTAACTGATGACGTAACTAAAGGCTTAAGTAAGTATCTTAAAGGACCTTACTTACAAATGAACACAGAAACATTATCTAAAGTTAACCCAGAACGTATGTTTATTATGACTGACAAAGCAAGTCCAAATGAACCATCATTAAAAGAATTAGAAAAAGATGCAGTTTGGAAAAAATTAGATGCTGTTAAAAAAGATCGCGTTGACGTTTTAGACCGTGACTTATGGGCTAGATCACGTGGTTTAATCTCATCTGAAGAAATGGCAAAAGAACTTGTAGAATTATCTAAGAAAGATTCTAAAAAAGATAACAAGTAAGGTGGAAATCAATGACTATAGGTTATAAAGATAGTCAATCCGCTATTGAACAAAAAAAGAGAAAGCGCACTACACTCACTTATATTGTGGGTGTGTGCCTTCTTTTTATTTCAATCTATTTGAATTTAGCGATTGGTTCTTCGAAAATACAATTTCATGATATTTTAAGTTATTTCACAGGACACATCGGAACAGAGCAAACATTCTTAATACACAACGTACGTATGCCTCGAATGCTTGCAGGATTAGTCATAGGTGGCGCTTTGGGGATAGCAGGTTTACTTATGCAAGCAATTACTAAAAATCCACTGGCCTCTCCACAGATATTTGGTGTAAACGCAGGAGCTTCGTTTGTCATTGTCTTAATAACAGTTTTAATTCCAGCTTTAGGCTCATATTCAACTATCTTAGCTATTATTGGTGCCTTTTTCGGTGGTTTTACTGTTTATACGCTCTCGGGTTCTACAAAAGCTATTACACCCGTTAAACTTGCACTTGCAGGTATGGCTATTCATCTATTTTTTAGTAGTATGACCCAAGGAATTATCATTTTAAATGAGGACTCTAACGATACAGTGATGTTTTGGTTAGTAGGATCTTTAGCTGGTATTAAGTGGAGTCAAATCATGATGATTGTCCCATGTTTAGCAATTGCTGTGATTGTGACCATTTTCATGGGACGTCAACTTACAATTATGGAGCTCGGTGACGATATAGCTAGAGGGTTAGGTCAACGAACACATATCGTAAGAATGATTATCGGTTTATTAGTCATTGTCTTAGCAGGTATGTCTGTTTCAATTGCAGGACCTATAGGATTTGTTGGTTTAATCGTTCCTCATATCGTTAAACGCTATGTAAGTAAAAATTACTTAGTTATGATTCCTCTAACATTTATTTTTGGTGCAGATTTATTATTAATCTCAGATGTATTATGTCGATTAATCACATATCCATTTGAATCACCAGTAGGTATTGTGACATCATTTGTCGGCGCCTTTTACTTCTTATTTATTACAGTTAGAGGGGTGAATCGCGTATGATAAAAGGAAGAAATAGTATACGTTACGGTATTGTAATTTTAATTTTATTAGTGAGTACTTTATTCAGTTTATGTATAGGTTCTGTCATGATTGACCCTATTCATGCAATTGCTGGTTTATTTACACAAGATGATTTTATTTTAAATGAATACCGTATTCCTAGAACATTATTGGGATTAGTGATAGGTAGTAGTTTAGCTATTTCAGGTGCGGTTATTCAAGGTGTTATCAGAAACCCACTTGCTTCACCAGACGTGATTGGTATTACAAAAGGGGCAAGTCTTGCTGCTGTTATCATTATTATGATTTTTCCATCAGCTCCTCTCTTTGTTTTACCTTTAGGATCATTTGCAGGCGCTTTAATTATCAGTTTAATTCTATCTTTCCTAATATCTAAATTTGATGTTAAAGGTTCGAAGCTAGCATTAATAGGTTTAGCGATAGGGGCAATTTGTACAGCTATCGTTCAGTTTCTACTTATTCGTAATCCAATGGATGCTAACAATGCATTAATTTGGTTAACGGGTAGTTTATATGGACATAATATCTCTAACTTTTTCAGCGTGCTACCTTGGTTTATAATTACTGTACCTTTAGTACTTCTACTTGGTTATCAGTTGGACATTTTAAACTTAGGTGACAACGTAGCCACTGCACTCGGTGCACGTGTGCAATTCTTAAAAATGATACTTCTTATCTTAGCTGTTATGTTAGCTGGAGCTTCAATTGCAGTAGTCGGAGGTATCAGTTTCTTGGGACTTATTGCTCCTCATATCGCTAGACAACTTGTGGGGCATAAGAATTTACATGTCATCATCATGTCAGGGTTAATAGGTGCCATATTATTAACACTTGGTGATGGCTTAGCTAGGGGAATTCAACCACCACTCGATATTCCAGTGGGTGTGGTTATTGCAGTTATTGGAGCACCATATTTCTTATTCTTATTACGTAGAATGAAATAAATTATTCATTAATTATAAATGGGTGTGCTCAAGGGTATAACAAGGCCGATTTCAATTTATAATACGTTGAAATCGGTCTTTTTTTAAATTTGATGATTGCGAAAAATGGAAGAATAGCGTATAGTAATTATACGTATTTATTCATAATTTTGCATATATAATCATTAACAAATGCACTTATCTTGATAAATTCAAGCTTAATATAAATAGAAAGAAATGGATTGAAAGTAATGAAAGAACACACCCAAAGTGAGATCATTAAAGGAAGAATAAAATTTATAACAATGTCTATCTTAGGAATTATTTTATTTTTAATTCCTATACCTGTTGTTCAAGATGGAGAGAAACAAACAACATTACCTGTAGCATTTTTAGCTAATTGTCTTAAAGATTGGATAGGTGGCGTGATGTCATCACTCATAGTTTTAATTATCACAGTTTCTGGTATTTTAACTATTTTATGTTCTACAATTTTTAAAAATAAATTGAATCCGCAAGGTTTAATGTATAATGCATTTAACGTTAAAATAGGATGGTTAATATTAAGAGTTTTAGCAGTGATATTTGTGTGGCTTACTTATTTGAAAGTGGGTCCAAAGATGATTTATTCAGAAGATACTGGAGGACTCGTTTTTTCTAGTTTGCTACCAACATTAGTCGCTGTATTTTTATTTGCGGCTTTATTTTTACCATTATTAATGGAATATGGTTTATTAGAATTACTAGGACCAGTATTTAGACCAGTGATGAGACCATTATTTACATTGCCTGGTCGATCTACAGTGGACAATCTTGCTTCATTTATCGGAGATGGGACAGTAGGCGTACTCATTACCAGCAGACAATATGAAGAGGGGTTCTATTCGAGAAGAGAAGCAACTGTTATTTCAACTACATTCAGTGTGGTTTCTATCACTTTTGCAATTGTCATTGCTTCAACTATAAAAATGCAAGATCAATTCTTTTATTTTTATATCACAGTCATTATATCTTGTTTAATTGCAGCAATGATTATGCCTAGAATATGGCCACTTAAAAACATTCCTGACGAATATGCCAAAGATGTTTCTAAAGAAGCTAGAACAGAACAATTACCTGAAGGAAAAACAGCGTTGGGACATGGTTTTGATATGGCAACAGAAGTTGGTATTAAAGCACCTGGCTTCAAAGATTTCTTTATTTCTGGTTTTAAAACAGTAGTTGATATGTGGTTTGTCATCTTACCAGTAGTTATGAGTATCGGAACAATAGCTACAATCATTGCGAATTATACACCTATTTTTGAAATAGTAGGGAAGCCATTCGTGCCATTTTTAGAGTTACTACAAATACCCGAAGCATCACATGCGTCTCAAACGATTTTAATTGGTTTCGCGGATATGTTTTTACCATCTATTCTCATTGAAGGTGTTCAGAGTGACATTACACGTTTTGTCATTGGCGCATTAAGTATATCTCAATTAATATACTTATCAGAAGTAGGTGGCGTTATACTAGGATCAAAAATCCCGGTTAGCATTGGAAAGCTATTTATGATCTTCTTAATTCGTACTTTAATTACGCTTCCTATTATCGCATTATTAGCACACTTGTTTATTAAATAAAAAAAGATGACACATCGTTTCAATTCCAATCGATGGCCATCTTTAAATCGTTTTTATTTATCTAGTTTAGATAAGACATTCGCTTTTACAATTTCGCTTTTAATTACTGGAGAATCTTCTGATTTTCCAGTATTTTTATGTGCTTCTTTAAAAGCATCACTGTTTACCCAGTTCTTAAAGTCTGCTTCAGTTTCCCACCAAGTATTAACATACATGTCCTCACTATAATCATCTCTAGCAATTTGCCAAACTTCAATTCCATTAAATCCTTGTAATGATTGAATTTGTCCACCTTTAGTAAATCTAGGTGCCATTTTTTCAGCAAATCCTTTTTTTACAGTGATTCTGTTAGTCACAACGAACATAGCTCTGATACCTCCAATTAAATACTACTTTAAATATAATATGTATATTTGAGATTATCAATTTTTAAAGATTTTGAAAATTTTATTTACTATCGGAATTTTTCTATAACTAATAAAAGCTGCCAACAAAGTTTGACCTTGTCGACAGCTCATTGCCATATCATATTTTATGTACTTTATTATTTTGTAAGTTCATTATAAACTTTTTGATCGTTTTGAGTATAAATAATGTATTTATGGTCATCAGTATCGATAATTACGCGATTTGTTTTCCCAAATGTAGATCCAATACGTGAAATTTCTTTACCATTTTCGTCTGGAACGGCATGGATGTCTTGGTCTTGTGAAATATTTTTAATTTCATTATTTGGGATTTTAATATCTGCAACTCTCCATTGAATACGTACTTCATTATCGTTTTTCTTTACTGTCATTGCCATTAAAAACACATCCTTTAAATAATTTGTACATTTATCATAAATGATATTGAAATCGTTTTCAAGCATTTGTGTGATACTTTTAAATAAATTATGTCATACTAATGATTTGAATATAATATAGCGAAAGTATGTTCGCATTTATTGGGTGAATGTGATATGATTAATAAAGAAGGAGACGTTCAATGACAGGTAAAACACATGCATCTTGTGGCTTTCTAGTAGGAGCCCTCACAACACAATACTTTCATACAGATTTATTTACTTCGATTACCACAATAGTTCTATCCACGATTGCAAGCTTATTACCAGATATTTGCCATACTAAAAGTAAAATTGGTAGACGTTTTAAAATTTTAAGTTTTATCATTCGACTTTTATTTGGACATAGGACATTTACACATTCTCTAGTATTCATAGCTTTAGTTGGCTTTTTACTGTACTTAATTCATACTCCCATGTATTATATGGTTGCGATTGTTATTGGAATGATATCACATGTTATACTAGATATATTAACTCCTAGAGGTGTGAAATTATTTTACCCGTTACCATTTAATATAGTATCACCGATACATTTTAAGACAGGTGGTTTAGTAGATTTATCTTTAGCTACTGCTTTGAGCTTTGGAGCTATCTACGTTTTATTTCAACCCTTTGTTAACGAATTAACGCATCAGTGGGTAAGCCATTTTTTCTAAATTAAATAAAATATGGAATGAAGAACATAGAATTATTAGTACATAAGGAGCGTAATCATGTTAGACAAAAATCGATTGGAAAAATATAACCAAGAGCATTTGTATGAATATGAGAAATTGATGAGTAATAATGAGAAAGAATCTTTAGATAATAAGGTAAAACAGCTTGATTTAGAATCGATTCAAAATTTATATCAAGATTTATATGTGAATAGACAATCTATTGAAGATGTTTCTTCGGTTTCTGAAGTTAAATATGAAGTGAAATCCAAATTAACAGATGAAGAACGATATACATATGAACAAAAAGGTTATGAAGCAATTAGAAATGGCGAATTCGCTGTACTCTTAATGGCTGGAGGCCAAGGTACGCGTTTAGGCTATAAGGGACCTAAAGGTTCTTTTGAAATAGAAGGGGTAAGTTTATTCGAACTACAAGCACGTCAGTTAATTAACTTAAAGGAACAAACAGGTCACACTATCAATTGGTATATAATGACAAGCGATATTAACCATGAAGCAACTTTGGAATACTTCAAACAGCATAATTATTTTGAATATGATGCGAATCATATACACTTTTTCAAACAAGCAAACATGGTCGCTTTAGGAGAAGATGGAAAGCTTGTATTAGATAGAGATGGTCATATTATGGAAACGCCAAATGGTAACGGAGGCGTCTTTAAATCGCTTAAAGATGCAGGTTATTTAGATAAAATGGAGAAAGATCATGTTCAGTATATATTCTTAAACAATATAGATAATGTACTAGTTAAAGTCTTAGATCCATTATTCGCTGGATATACTGTTAGCAATAACAGAGATGTTACTTCGAAGACCATACAACCCCGTGAAGGAGAAAGTGTAGGTAGATTAGTTAACATCGATTGCAAAGACACTGTTCTCGAGTATTCTGAGTTAAATCCTGAAGTAGCAAATGATTTTGACAATGCTAACATAGGTATTCATGCCTTTAAATTAGCATTTATTAAAAGTGCGGTAGATAGAGAATTACCATATCATTTGGCTATCAAAAAATTAAAGCAATTGGATGAGGATTTTGGAGTAGTAGAACGACCTACATTAAAATTTGAGTTGTTCTATTTTGATATATTTAAATATGGAACAAGTTTCATTACTTTACAAGTACCTAGAGAAGAAGAGTTCTCACCACTTAAAAATAAAGAAGGCAAAGATAGTGTAGAAACAGCTACTGAAGATTTAAAGAGAATGGGATTGATTTAAATAAGGACGGTGGAATAGATGTCTCAATCATCTAAGCATAAAAACGAATCTGTTGTTGAAACATTTAAGGACATCATTCCTTTAACGTTTGGGGAAGAAATTGGTAATGCAGCATCTCATGGTGCTGCAGCATTACTGACGTTATTTATATTACCTTATGCAGCGGTGCACAGCTTTAATAATGGTGGCACATTGGAGTCTGTAAGTGTATCTATTTATATAATTAGTATATTTATGATGTTTATCTCATCAACAGTGTATCATTCGATGCAAAATCATACGGCACATAAGTATATTTTACGTATTATTGATCATAGCATGATATATGTGGCTATATCTGGGACCTATACACCTGTGTTGCTAACTGTCGTAGGCGGTTGGATAGGTTGGTTGGTAACGATTCTATTATGGGGAACTACGCTTTGGGGAATATTATATAAATCTATAGCTACAAAAGTGAATCATAAATTAAGCCTAATTGTATATTTAGTGATGGGATGGATTGGTATTATATTTTTACCAATCATCATTATACGAACGTCTTGGCTATTTATTTTATTTATATTTCTTGGTGGTCTTTCATATACCATTGGCGCATGGTTTTATGCTCAAAAGAATAGACCTTATTTCCATATGATATGGCATATATTTATCGTTATAGCTTCATTATTACATATGGTAGGTATTTTATATTTCATTTAAGAATGTTAGCGGTAGAGTTTATATTACTCTGCCGTTTTGTTTTTTAACGATTTAAAATAATACTAATGCACGATTGTGTTAATCGATATAACGTATTAATATTTTAAAGGTTCGATACAAATCATAGAAAGGGAGGTAAACTAAAATGAAATTAAAATCTATAATTACAGTCACTGCACTCATACTAATTATGTTTATGGCTGCAATCGAAACGTCCATTATTTCTTTAGCATTACCAACAATTAAAAACAATTTACATGCTGGAAATTTAGTTTCGTTAGTATTTACAGTATATTTTATAGCTTTAGTTGTTGCTAACCCAATTGTTGGGGAATTATTGTCGCGATTTAAAATTATTTACATTGCAGTTACAGGAGTGGCTTTATTCGCAATAGGAAGCTTGATGTCGGGATTAAGTGAAACATTTACCTTCTTAATTATTTCTAGAGTAATCCAAGGTTTTGGTGCTGGGGTAATGATGTCACTATCTCAAATTGTTCCTAAATTAGCGTTTGAAATACCTCTCAGATATAAAATAATGGGAATCGTCGGTAGTGTTTGGGGGATTTCAAGTATTGTAGGTCCTTTATTAGGAGGAGCAATTTTAGAATTTGCTACATGGCATTGGTTATTCTTCATTAATATACCAATTGCTATTATCGCTATCATTTTAGTGCTCATTACTTTTCATTTTCCAGAGGAAGAAAATGTCAATAAAACTAATTTTGATGTAAAGGGACTAACAGTTTTCTATATCTTTATAGCATTACTTATGTTCGGTCTTTTAAATCAAGGACACATTTCATTAAACATTATCTCTATTATATTAGCGATGATTGTTATGATTTTATTATTCAAAATGGAAAAGAAAACTGAAAATCCATTTTTACCAGTTGCAGAATTTAATAAATCAATCGTTCTTGCATTTATTACTGATTTATTTATCGCTATGTCATTAATGGGGTACAATCTCTATATACCAGTCTATTTACAAGAAAAATTAGGCTTGTCTCCATTACAAAGTGGATTTGTTATATTTCCATTATCTGTAGCATGGATTACACTGAACTTTAATTTAGCTAAAATTGAAGCGCATTTTACTAGAAAAGCCTTATATATAAGTGCATTCACAATACTGTTAATATGTAGCATTGTTATCATATTTGGTTTGAAAGTACCACTTTTAATCGCTTTTGCAGTTATTTTTGCGGGACTCAGTTTTGGCTTTGTATATACTAAAGATAGCGTTATCGTCCAAGAAGAGAGTTCACCAAAAAATATGAAAAAGATGATGTCATTCTATGCATTAACTAAAAATTTAGGTTCTTCAGTTGGATCAACAATTATGGGATATATGTATGCTTTGAAAGCAGGATTATTTGGTTCAGACTTACACAATGTATTAGGTTTAGTTTCTGTTATTTCGATATGCCTTGCGCTTATATGGACATTCCTTTATAGAAATGATGAATTATCAAATACTTAAATCCTAATTGAATAAACATTAAAAACGTCTACGATGTGTGTGGGCGTTTTTTAAATTTTATAAGGTTGGGTATACGTGATACTATAAATATGTATTGATTAAGGAGGGGGGACAATTAAAGTGAAGTCGTTTAAAAATAAATTTTATAATTTAGCAGTAACACTTATTGTTCTCGCTATCTTTGTACTGTCAGGGGCAATTTTCTTAACTTTTTTAGGTTTTGGTTTATATGGTTTGAGTAGAATTTTAATATTCTTTCATTTAGGATACTTTGAATATAATAAAGGCTTTTACGATAATTTATTTTATTACGGTAGCTATATTATTTTTGGATATTTTACGCTGTTTGCGATTGAACATTTAATGGACTATTTTAAGAAAAAATTGCCAAACAACCTATACTTTCAAGGTATCACTTATCATCTCATTTCATTTATAGTCACAACTATCATGTTTTATTTCATCGTTCATATCCATTATGTATATATAAATATTCAATTTTGGGTAATTATGATAATCATAGGATTTTTATTTGTCTGTAAGGAAATCTTCTATCCGGAAAGTAAAAATTTAAATAATAAAAAATAATCAAATAAGCAATTAGATTGATTCGAGATCTTAATTTTGGTTAAATAAAAAACTGTTATCAAACAAGAAGGAGTAATTATCTATGGACACTATAAAATTACCCAAACATAGACGTAATTTAATAGTGGCAGTGATGTTAATTAGTGCATTCGTTGCAATATTAAATCAAACATTATTAAATACTGCCTTACCTCATATTATGCGTGAATTAAAAATTAACGAAAATACATCGCAATGGTTAATAACAGGTTTCATGCTGGTAAATGGTGTCATGATTCCTTTGACTGCTTATTTAATGGACAGAATAAAAACTAAACCACTATATCTTGGAGCGATGGGGACGTTTTTATTAGGTTCAATTATAGCTGCTATTGCTCCAAATTTCGGTGTATTAATGACTGCAAGAGTCATACAAGCGATAGGTGCTGGTGTGCTCATGCCATTAATGCAATTCACGTTATTTACATTATTTTCAAAAGAACATCGTGGTTTCGCCATGGGGCTAGCTGGATTGGTCATACAATTCGCTCCTGCGATTGGACCTACTTTCACAGGACTTATCATCGATAATGCAAGTTGGAGAGTTCCATTTATCATTATTGTTGGAATTGCTCTAATTGCATTTATATTTGGATTAGTTTCTATTTCAAGTTACAACGAAACGAAAGATACAAAGTTAGATAAGCCATCGGTTATATATTCAACAATTGGCTTTGGATTAATGTTATATGCTTTCAGTAGTGCCGGTAATTTAGGATTTTCAAATCCGATTGTTATTGGCTCACTCGTGATTAGTATCGTGATTATTTTAATCTTTATAAGAAGACAAATAACGATTGCTAACCCGTTACTTAATCTTAAAGTATTTAAAAGTAAAATCTTCTGTTTCAGTACAATTACTTCTATGATTGTCATGCTTTCAATGGTTGGCCCTGCTTTACTTATTCCATTGTATGTTCAAAATGCATTAGGTTTATCCGCATTACTATCCGGTTTAGTTATTATGCCAGGCGCTATTATTAACGGTATCATGTCAGTATTTACAGGAAGATTTTATGATAAATATGGGCCGAGACCTCTGATATTTGCAGGATTTACATTACTTACTATTTGTACGCTGTTGCTTTGTTTCCTAAAAGCAGATACATCATATACGTATCTCATCATTATATATGCGATCCGAATGTTCGCAGTTTCATTACTAATGATGCCTATTAATACTACAGGTATTAACGCCTTAGAAAATAAAAACATCTCACATGGTACTGCTATAATGAACTTTGGACGTGTTATGTCAGGTTCACTTGGTACAGCATTAATGGTTACATTTATGAGTATAGGTGCAAAATGGCTAGGACCTTCATCATCAGCACACGCTAGTAAAGAATTATTACAAAGACAAACGGTCGCTGCTGGTGTCGATGTTTCATTTGCACTAGTAACAGGTTTTGTTGTTATTGCCTTTATTTTAGCCTTATTTATCAAAGAGCCGAATAGAAAATCTCAAAATATTAGAGAAGTATAAATATATTTATCGAGTTAGTCTACTTAATTATGTAGGCTAACTTCTTTTTTTATCATTAAAAAAGCCTTATACTTAAACAGATGAACTACGTAAATGAATAACTTTTGTTATTATGTAGATAAATTAACATTGATTAAGGGGGATTTACTTTGTTAACGGTAAATCAAGTTGAAGAGATAGTAGGTGCGTTAAAGGATCCAATTATTGATGTACCTTTAAAAGAAACTGATGGAATTGTTAACGTAACCATCAAAGAAGAGATAGAGCACGTAAGTGTTAAAGTTGCAATGGCTCAATTAGGTGGCCAACCACAATTAGATTTACAAATGGCAATTGTAAAAGCTTTAAAAGAAAATGGTGCAAATACAGTTGGTATCCGTTTTGAAGAGTTACCACCTGAAACAGTTGAGAAATATCGTGGTAAGGGAACTGAAAAACCAAAAACAATTGAAGGACTTCTTTCTCAAAATAATCCAGTTGAATTTATTTCAATTGCATCAGGTAAAGGTGGCGTTGGTAAATCAACCATAGCAGTAAATTTAGCTGTAGCCTTAGCAAGAGAAGGTAAAAAAGTTGGACTTGTAGATGCTGATATATATGGTTTTAGTGTTCCAGATATGATGGGTATTGATGAAAGACCTGGTGTAGATGGTAAAGAAATCATTCCAGTAGAACGTCATGGTGTTAAAGTCATCTCAATGGCATTCTTTGTTGAGGAAAATGCCCCAGTTATTTGGAGAGGGCCTATGCTAGGTAAAATGTTGACAAACTTCTTTACAGAAGTACAATGGGGAGATTTAGATTATCTCTTACTTGATTTACCACCAGGTACTGGAGACGTTGCATTAGATGTTCATTCTATGTTGCCATCTAGTAAAGAAATTATTGTAACGACACCTCATCCTACAGCAGCATTCGTTGCAGCTAGAGCTGGAGCTATGGCAAAACATACAGACCACTCAATTTTAGGCGTTATCGAAAATATGAGTTACTTTGAAAGTAAAGAAACTGGAAATAAAGAATATGTATTTGGTAAAGGTGGGGGAACTAAACTCGCTGATGAGTTAGATACTCAGTTGTTTGGAGAATTACCATTAGAACAACCAACATGGAATCCAAAGGACTTTTCACCATCTATTTATCAACCTGATGATCGCTTAGGTGAGATTTATACATCTATTGCTAGAAAGGTTATTGCTAGCACTCAAAAATAAATAAACAATTTTAAAAGAGCTTTATTAAATCATACAAAGACGAATTTCGTTTTTGTATGATTTTTCTATTGCAAATTTTAGAAATCATGGTAGAATATTTCTTTGTGAGCTACGAAAACGACACTCACAAAATTTAAAAAATAATGCAATTTAATTGTTGACTTAAAAACATAAAATTGATATTATAAAAAAGTCGCTGAAAAGCGATTGTAAAGTGTTTGTTTCAATTGTTAAGCGAGTGTAAAACTTACCCTTGCAAAGGTGATTAAAACACTTTAAAATAAATAAAGTAATCTTGATAAGTCATTGACTTTTGTTTATAAAAAAGATATGATGGAAAAGATTGATTTTATTCAAATGAACATTGAAAACTGAATGACAATAT
>NZ_KV827774.1:0-3129 GCF_001836225.1 Staphylococcus sp. HMSC036D05
CAGATGCTCTCCCAGCTGAGCTAATTCTCCGATTTATAATATTGCCTGGCAACGTCCTACTCTAGCGGAACGTAAGTCCGACTACCATCGGCGCTAAGGAGCTTAACTTCTGTGTTCGGCATGGGAACAGGTGTGACCTCCTTGCCATTGTCACCAGACAAAATTAACTTACTTTATTAATAATACACACTTTTTAAAGTCTTTGCAACGGTCAATTTTACACTCCGTTAAAATTCCGTTTACATTTTCGTAACAAGTGCGCTCGTTTTTGACGACTTTTATATGTTACTTCATTCAGACAAACAAGTCAACACTTTTATAAACATTTTTAAAAATTAATGTCGAAAAAGTTCTTTATATAACTTGCTTCTTTTCACTCGTAATATTCTATCACATGATATTAGCTAAATCTATATCAATATTTTCAATTTTATACTTCATTTGTATATTTTATTGTGAAAATAACCAGTCTTTTCAACAAAGATAACTCAATAACTAACCAATCGAAACGAAACAACTCTTTCGATCTAGTAACAATTACCTACAACATATGACTTGAATATGTATTTTTAGTTCATCTATTTCCTTAACCACCTCAATTAATTAGGTCGACTTT
Organism: Staphylococcus sp. HMSC036D05; assembly: GCF_001836225.1. Taxonomy (NCBI): domain Bacteria; kingdom Bacillati; phylum Bacillota; class Bacilli; order Caryophanales; family Staphylococcaceae; genus Staphylococcus; species Staphylococcus sp. HMSC036D05. The sequence goes on from NZ_KV827774.1 coordinate 617, forward strand.
CATAATAAAAAACACTGATCACATAAATGCGACCAGTGCTGTATATAACATAATGTTAGACTTATTATTTCTGTCTCATATATGGGAATAATAATACGTCTCTGATTGATGGTGAATCTGTAAGTAGCATTACTAGACGATCAATACCGATACCTAAACCGCCTGTTGGAGGCATACCATATTCTAGCGCTTCAATGTAATCTTCATCCATTTCATGCGCTTCATCATTACCCTGCTCTTTCTCAACAAGTTGTGCTTCGAAACGTTCACGTTGATCGATTGGGTCATTAAGTTCAGTAAAGGCATTCGCGTGTTCTCTACCTACAATAAACAATTCAAAACGATCAGTAAATCTTGGATCTTCTGGGTTCTTTTTAGCTAAAGGAGAGATCTCAATTGGATGACCATAAATGAATGTTGGTTGAATTAATGTTTCTTCAACTTTTTGTTCGAAAAATTCATTTAAAATATGACCATATTTCATGTTTCCAGTAATTTCAATACCGTGTTCCTTAGCAAGTGCAACCGCTTCTTCGTCTGATTGAACATCATAGAAGTTCACTCCAGTTGCTTCTTTAACTGCATCTACAATGTGAAGTCTTCTCCAAGAAGATTCTAAATCGATTTCTTCACCATTATATTGAACTTTAGCTGAACCGAAAACTTCTTGAGCAATGTGTCTGACCATACTTTCAGTTAAATCCATAATATCATGATAATCAGCATACGCTTCGTATAATTCAATCATTGTAAATTCTGGATTATGACGAGTAGAAACGCCTTCGTTACGGAATACGCGTCCGATTTCATAAACTTTTTCTAAACCACCAACAATTAAACGTTTCAAGTGTAATTCAATGGCAATACGCATATATAACGTAGCATCTAATGCATTATGGTGTGTAACGAATGGGCGTGCTGCAGCACCACCAGCGATTTGATGCATCATAGGTGTTTCAACTTCTAAGAAACCTTGTTTATTTAAATAATTACGCATTTCTTGAATGATTTTACTACGATTAATGAATGTACGTGTACTGTCTTCATTTGTAATTAAATCTAAGTAACGTTGACGATATCTTTGCTCAATATCTTGTAAGCCATGGAACTTATCTGGTAAAGGACGTAATGATTTAGATAATAATGTAAACGACTTAGCTTTAACTGATATTTCTCCAGTATTCGTCTTAAACATGACACCTTCAATACCTACGATGTCACCTAAGTCAGCGATTTTCCAAATATCAAATTGTTCTTCTCCAACTTGATCTTTTCTTACATATATTTGAATTTGTCCTGATAGATCTTGAATATGAGCAAATCCAGCTTTACCTTTACCACGTTTTGTCATTAAACGACCTGCAATTGCAACGTGACTTTCGTCTTCTTTTTCATGTAATTCTTCTTTTGAGTATTGATCCCATTGCGCTTTCAGTTCACTAGAAGTCGCACTACGATCGAAACGATGTCCGAACGGATCAATTCCTAAATCAATTAATTCTTGTAGTTTTTGACGACGGACCTGCATTTGGTCATTCATTTCTTCTGACATAACTTTCTCTCCTTTAAGCTTCTTGTATTTCTATAGATTGTTCCATGCGTTCTTGTTGGGAATTTTGTAAAACATCTCTTATTTCAGGTTCGATTTCAGCTTCGTTTAGAGCTTCAGTTGTTTGACCGTTACCTTTGACACCCTTAAGATACCATGAAGCATGATTCCTCATTTCCATAACGCCAATCTTCTCACCTTTTAATTCTACAAGACGGCGCAAATGTAATAAAGCAATTTCTACTTTATCTCTCATTTCTTATACTTCTTAACTGTATCGTCTGCCGTTACTAAATTTCCAATAGTTTGATTGGAACGAGGTTCGATTTGATTTGAGGCAATATCATTCAAAGGTATAAGTACAAACGAACGTTCATTCATTCTCGGATGTGGTACCGTTAAATTTTCTTCTTCAATAATTTGATCGCCATATAATAATATGTCTACATCTAGAGTTCTTGGCCCCCAACGTACGACTCTCACACGATGTAATTGTTGCTCGGTCTCTAAGCAACATGACAATAGTTCGCGAGGTGCCAATGTCGTTTCTATTTCAACACATAAATTTAAAAAGTTAGGTTGCTCAGTATATCCCACCGGTTCAGTTTCATAAATATCGGAGACTTGAGTCACTTTAATACCTTCAAAGTTATTCAGAATCTTTATCGCTTCATCGAGTTGAGCTTCACGTTCTCCAATGTTACTCCCTAAACCTAAAAAAGCTTTAACCATTTAGCAATTCTCCCTCACTATTTCAATTCCAACGCCGTCATAATGGCCTGGGATGGGTGGGTTTTCTTTCGTAATTCTAACTTTCGTTTCCATTACACGATTATAGTGTGAATTTATACGTTTTGCAATACGTTCAGCCAGATGTTCAATTAACTTAGAAGGCTCACCTTCAACGATGGTCTTCACATCTTCAAACACTTCTCCATAATTCACTGTATCTTCTACATCATCT
>NZ_KV827774.1:3229-38647 GCF_001836225.1 Staphylococcus sp. HMSC036D05
TGTATCTTCTACATCATCTGATTGGCCTGCATCTTTCAAATCGACTTTCAAAGTAACATCTACAATGAATACTTGACCGATTTCATTTTCAGCTGGCAATACTCCATGATACCCGTAAAAACGCATACCATTAAGAAAGATTATGTCGTTCATATTCATTCTCCTTTAAGAAATCCATACTCTGAGCTAAACGGGCATTCAATTGAACGTTATGAACTCGAACAGCTTTAACACCTTTCATTATACCATAGGCAGTCGTTGCTACTGTTGCTTCATCTCTTTCTAAAGGCGTGGTATCCGTACCAATCATTTCTTTAATGAATCTTTTTCGACTCGTCGCTAGTAATATAGGATACTCGGTCGCTACAAGCTCATCCAAACGTGCCATTACTTCATTTTCTTCTTCGCGCGTTTTCGCAAATCCAATACCTGGATCCAACCATATCTTTTCTTGAGGAATACCAGCCATTTCTGCTTTGTTAGCTTGAGCCATGAGCGACATGAGCATTTCGTCTACAACTGGGTCATCTCTATGTCCGTCTCCATTATGCATTAGGACGATTTCCGCTTCATACTGAGCTACAACTTTAAACATTTTAGGATCATATAATCCAGCCCATTGATCATTAATGATCGAAGCACCTAATTTAAGACATGCTTCAGCAACTTCACTACGAAATGTATCTACAGAGATTTGTACATCGTATTGTGAGATTGCTTCAACAACTGGTATCACTCTCTCCATTTCTTCCTCTAATGTTACTTCTTCATGGCCTGGTCGTGTTGAAACGCCGCCTACATCGACAATATCCACGCCCTCATCCATCATCTCTTTGACGCGTTCAATCGCTTTATCAACCGAATTATATTGACCTCCATCCGAGAATGAATCAGGCGTGACGTTCAGTATGCCCATAATTTTTGTTTTCGCCATTTGCTTCACCTTTTTTCTAATTTATAACTTTATTTGTAGATGTATATGTATTTTTCTTAATTTTGAAAATTAAAATACACATACTACACGACTTACTATCAATCATATCATTCATAGACTACGCTTTTGAGTATATTTTTCATTCTTAATTAAAAATATAAAATTACAGAACATGATATGTTTTCACAATAACAAAAAAGACGAAGATGCAGGGCCAATCAGTCTTTACAATATCAATGCTCAAAATACATCGATATCATAACAACTTAGCCAACATCTTCGTCTATATATCACTTTAATTATTTAATATTAGTCATCAAATGAATATAAAGGAGTAGATAGGTAACGTTCACCATTACTTGGTAATACTGTTACAACTGTTTTACCCTTACCTAATTCTTTTGCTTTTTGGATAGCAGCATAGATTGCAGCACCTGAAGAAATACCAGCTAAGATACCTTCTTCTCTAGCTACTCGACGAGCCATATCCATTGCAGTCTCATTACCAACTTTAATAATACTATCATAAATTTCAGTGTTGAGTGTATCAGGTACGAATCCTGCACCTAAACCTTGTAATTTATGTGGACCAGGTTCGCCACCGCTTAATACAGGAGAAGCTTCTGGTTCAATCGCCACGATTTGAACGTTAGGATATTCTTTTCTTAAGACTTTACCAACACCTGAAAGTGTACCACCTGTACCTACACCTGCTAAGAAAGCATCAATTTCTTTACCTTCAAATTGTTCTACTAATTCTGGACCAGTTGTAAGTTCATGGATTTCAGGGTTAGCAGGGTTTTCGAATTGTTGAGGTTCGAAATAGCCGTGTTCTTCTTTAAGTTCTTTTGCTTTTTTAATAGCACCTTTCATTGCTTCTGACCCTGGAGTTAATACAAGTTCTGCACCATAAGCTTTTAATAAGTTACGACGCTCTTGACTCATTGTTTCAGGCATTGTGAAGACAGCTTTATAACCTTTTGCTGCACATACAAATGCTAAACCGATACCTGTGTTACCACTTGTTGGTTCTACAATTGTGTCACCAGGTTTAATTTTACCTTCGCGTTCGGCTTTTTCAACCATTGCTAATGCGATACGGTCTTTAACTGAGCCACCTGGATTTTGATATTCTAATTTGACATAAATATCTGCTGCGTCTTCATCAACTACGTTTCTTAATTTAACTACAGGTGTGTTACCAATAATTTGTGTAACGTTATCTACGGGCTTTTGTGCCATTAAAAACACTCCTTTTTGTTATATAATTATAAAACTTAGTTTTCCTATCGGATATAGATTTATTCTATCAGAATTTTCTAAAAAGAGAAACAGAATTGTCTTGTCCTCAATAAAAAACCTATACTTAACATATACATTAGAATTTTTCCCTACAGAAATCAAATTAAACGTAAGGAGATAACTGAACCATGAATGAAGATTAACTACTACGATACCGTCAAATTGGTGATATTAAGACCGTCAATCTTAAATTTCATGGGTTCAACTATCTCCCCTAAACATACTTTTCAGCTATTATTCAATCCCATTTAGCGCCACACTTACTTCATTGTCGCTAATAAATCTTCTAATTCGCCTTCACTATATTGATATTTATTACCACAGAAATGACAAACTGCTTCAGCACCATGATCTTCATCAATCATACTTTGTACTTCTGCTTCACCTAAGCCTTTGATCGCGTTTAAGAATTTTTCATGACTGCAATTACATACAAATTGTGCAGGCATCGTATCTAAGATTTGAACATTATCTTCTCCTAGAACTTCATTAAGAATACCTTCAGGTGTTAATCCTTGTTCAATTAACTTAGAAACTGGTTGCATTTGATTAATTGCATTCTCTAAACGCGTCACTGTTTCATCTTTAGCCCCAGGCATAACTTGGATAATAAAACCTCCTGCAGCTTTAATTGAGTTATCAGGGTTAACTAGAACACCTAATCCAACTGAAGATGGTGTTTGTTCACTTGTAGCATAATAATAAGTAAAGTCATCTCCAAGTTCACCGGATACTATCGGACTTGCTCCTGAGAAATAGTCTTTCATTCCTACATCTTTAACCACTTGAATTGAACCATCAGTACCTACTGCACGACTCACATCCAACTTGCCTTGCGCATTTAGTGGGAAGTGTGTTTGTGGATGGTCGACATATGCACGTACGTTTCCTGTTGCGTCTGCATCTGCGATAATTCGTCCTATTGGCCCTTTGCCGTCTACTGTAACAGTTAACTTTTGATCGCCTTTTAACATTGCACCCATCATAACTGTTGCAGTCATCGTACGTCCCATTGCAGCTGATGCTGTAGGCCATGTATAGTGTCTAGTTTGTGCTTCTTGCACAGATTCTGTAGTGATTGCTGCATAGGCTCTGATTTCGCCATCATATGCCAATCCTCTTACGATATAATCATGTGTCATTTGTCATTCTCCTTTTAATTTTTAATCTATTTCATAAGTTTTATTTTTAAATTCATTACTGATTGACTATTATACATCTGTTGTTTAGTAATATGAAATGTGTTGCTCATTTTGAAAATAAACATTCGAGTAGCCCGAAATAAATCAAATAAGCCTACCTCATTATGATTAATTTTAAACAAGCATACCTTCGAAATACCTTACGTTTCTATCATTCCACACTGAGCATCATCTCACACTAAAAAAAGCCTCTTCCTACTTCAATGATTGAATGAGTAGAAAGAGACTTAATTCAACTTAACTAATGTCTGTTATCAGGATTGCTTGGATCATATGGTTTATCGATATTTGGTGATTGTTCATGTCCAGTCGCTTCTGAATCAGAATCATGGTCTGATTCGCTTCCTGAACGATCATGATCTTCTTGTTGACGTTTTTCTTTATCGATTTCACGATCTTCTTTACGATCTTGTTCTTCTTCCTTATGGCCTTCTTCTAATTGTTCTTTACGAATATCGTCGTAAGATTTGCCATATTTACCATCACTATAATCTGTATCTTCATCTTTAACTACTTTTGCAGCGTCATAATCAACTTCAGGTAATTTACCTTCGTTAAATAATGAACGGATTTGTTCTGCAACTAATGTTTCTTCAGTAAGCAATGTCTTAGCAATCAGTTTAAGTTGTTCTTCATGTTCTAATAAGATTTGTTTACAACGTTCGTATTGTTCTTTAACGATACGTTGAACTTCTTTATCAATTTCATAAGCAATTTGACCAGAGTAATTAGGCTCGCCTTGCATATCTTTTCCAAGGAATACTTGGCCGCCACTACTACTAGAGAATTGTAACGGTCCGAGTTTCTTACTCATACCATATTCAGTAACCATTGATCTGGCAATTTGTGTTGCACGTTCAAAGTCATTTGAAGCACCTGTTGATACTTCACCAAAGTTGATATCTTCAGAAACACGTCCACCAAGTAAACCACAAATTTTATCTAGTAATTCTGGCTCAGTCATTAAGAAGCGATCTTGTTTCGGTAACATCATCGCGTAACCACCGGCTTGTCCACGAGGAACGATTGTTACTTTGTGCACGACTTCTGCTTCATCAAGAACCATACCAATAATAGTATGCCCTGCTTCGTGATGTGCAACAATATTACGTTCTTTCTCAGAAATAACACGAGATTTCTTAGCTGGACCTGCAATCACACGGTCTGTTGCTTCTTCAATGTCACGCATGTCAATTTTATTTTTACCTTCACGAGCAGCAATTAATGATGCTTCGTTAAGTAAGTTTTCTAAATCAGCACCAGAGAAACCAGGTGTTCTTTGAGAAATTGCCTTCAAGTCAACTGTTTCATCAAGTGGTTTGTTTCTAGCGTGTACGTGAAGAATTGCTTCACGACCTTTAACATCCGGACGTCCAACTTGAATTTGTCTATCGAAACGACCAGGACGTAATAAGGCTGGGTCCAAGATATCAGGACGGTTTGTCGCAGCAATCATGATGATGCCTTCATTTTCCCCGAAGCCGTCCATTTCAACTAATAATTGGTTAAGCGTTTGTTCACGTTCATCATGACCGCCGCCTACACCAGCGCCACGTTGACGACCTACTGCATCAATTTCATCAATAAAAATGATACATGGTGCGTTTTTCTTAGCATTTTCGAATAAATCACGAACACGGCTTGCACCAACACCAACAAACATCTCTACGAAGTCAGAACCACTGATAGAGAAGAATGGTGCGCCAGCTTCCCCTGCAACCGCACGTGCTAATAATGTTTTACCTGTACCTGGAGGTCCAACAAGTAAGACACCTTTAGGAATTCTAGATCCCATTTGTTTAAATTTCTTATTATCTTTTAAGAAATCTACAATTTCGATTAATTCTTGTTTCTCTTCATCAGCACCTGCAACATCAGAGAAACGAACGCGACGTTTATTACTGTCGTACATTTTAGCTTTAGATTTACCAAAGTTCATCATACGACCTCCGCCGCCACCACCTTGGGCTTGGCTAAGGAAGAAAATAAATAATAATGCAATGATTAATACTGGAATCAGTGTTGTTAGAATACTAACAAAGACACTTTGTTTTTCTTCTTCTTTAACTGTAAATTTCAGACCATCTTGTTTCTTAGCTGTGTCTGTAATTTTTTGTAAGTCTTTTTCATTGTTATATAAAACTGTTGATGAGTAATCGTCACCACTTTTAGTTTTACCACTTACCATATATACATTTTGTTCAGGTTGGATTTCTAAAGATTTTAAATCGCCTTTATCCAACTTATTAACAAATTGAGTGTATGTAAGTTGTTTAGGCATATTTCCATTACCGTTTAAGAACGAAAATACCCCAAATATAATAACGCCTATAATTGCGATAACTAGCACATTGCGAAAAGCTTTCTGCATGCGTCATTTCCTCCTACTTCCAATAATAAAACTAACAAAAATTGTAACACAATACTTCTTAGACAGGCTAGTATTTCAACTTTCGTATTGATTCTTCAATTTTAGTCAATTCCAACTATATATTTCTTTAAATTTTGCTATCTTATTCATTTACCATGTAAAGACAAATACGACTCACTTCAAAAAGGACCTATAGCGTATAAATCGAGTCTACACTATATCTAGCGAGACGCATAGTTATAATGTACGCGATACGCAAATCAATAGTGCTTGTATTCACTTATATTCCATCCCTACATTTATTTAGAATAAACTTCAGGTTTTAACGTACCAATATACGGTAAGTTTCTATATAATTCCCCATAATCTAAGCCGTAACCAACAACAAATTCATCTGGGATTTTTTTACCAACGTATTTCGCTTCTATATCCGCTTTACGACGATTTGGTTTATCAAGTAGTGTTACAATTTCTAAAGACTTAACTTTACGTGATTGTAATAACTCAGTTATAGATTTTAATGTTGTTCCTGTTTCTAAAATATCTTCAATGATCAGTACATCTTTATTTTCAATTGATGAACCTAAATCCTTTATAATTTGAACTTCACCCGTTGATTCTGTACCTCCGTGATAACTTGAAACATCCATAAAATCGATGGATAAATGTGTATCGATACGTTTGATTAAATCTGCCATGAACATGACTGATCCTTTAAGAATACCTACACATACAAGCGGACGATTTTGATAGTCTGCTGTAATCTTTTCACCTAATTCTTTACAAATATTTTGAATGTCTTCCTCTGTTAATAAAACATCCTTTAAATCGTTATGCATTATTATTCATCTCCATTATCCGTAATCATTATTAAGTCTTTAAAACGCTCATGGACATATAAGCACCCTATAGCTATGATTTCATTAGAATTATTAACCACTACAGGTATACGCTCTCGTTCATCAGCGATAATTTTTTGATCTATGAACAAACGACTTACTTTTTTATGCCCTTTTTTACCGTTAAGTTTAAACACATCACCATGACGTCTCGCTCGAATTTTTAGAGGGTATGACGTCTCAGGTAAGTGTTGATTAATATCAATTTTATAGCCATTGAATCGATATGTACCTGGCTGTTCTATCGTAATACTTGTTATGCTATTTTCTCTGTCTACTGATTTAGCCATTATTATTAATGTATCATATGCAATTTGAATTATCCATTTTTCTGTAACATCTATATTAAATTGAGATTTGTTATTTTGAAATTGTTGAAACCATTCATCGTATGTTTTTTGAGGTATTGCAAAGTGAAGTTTCAAATTTTCAAATAGTTGATCCATTACTATTGTTTTAACATTTGAATTGAGCGTATTAAAGGCTTCTCTTGAAAATGAATAGCCCATCTCGTCTTTATTTTCAAATACGAAGTGAGTGATAAAATGTTGCGCATATTCATTTAATAACTGTAATTCATTGTCATGCCAGTCCTTTAACCTCAACAAATGATGTGTATCGAGAAATGGATTGCGATTGATTGTCGGAAGGATTCGCTGTCTAATATCATTCCGCACATATTTCGTGTCTTGATTGGAATCATCTTCAAAGTAAGGAATAGTGTTCGAATGTTGGTAAGCTAAAATATCCTCTTTTGATACTTCTAATAAAGGACGACAAACACGATAATGTTTATAATTTGATATGAGTGACATACCTAAAGCACTACGAGTAGATCGACCACTTAGTAAACGATAAAAAATCGTTTCAAGTTGATCATCAAGATGGTGTGCTGTTAACAAGGCATCAGCATCGATTTTTTGAATTATTTCACCAAACCAATCATACCGGCGTTGCCGTGCTTCATGCTGAATACTATTACCCTTTTCTACTATTTGAGATAAATCGAGATGTTTCACATATAATTCAATATGATGCGCTCTGCAATAATCTTTAAGAAACTGTTCTTCTTCAACAGATTGATGACGCAAACCGTGATTCACATGAACACAAGTTAGTTTGCGATATGTATTATGATAATCATGCAACAAACTATGTAATAAAGACATGCTATCAACCCCTGTTGAAACAGCAACCACTAAGTGTGCATCTTTAGACCATCCTTCTGTGTTAAGCTCCATTATCTCACCTCACTTCGAAAATAAAATAGGAGTGGGCGAGAATTCAAAAGAGTTATATTTGAATTCGTCGTCCCACCCCGTAAGAGTGATACATGTGTTCAATCACCGACCAACATCTCTCTTTGATGGCCACCACATTTTGTTCTTATCCACCATTATTCATTGTATTAAATATGGCTCGATGTATGTCTAAATCTATTTTATATTAACGTCTTGAACCTTTACCGCCACGACGTGACTCTGTTTGACGTTTGATTGAAGTTAATTTGTCTTCACTATCCTTTAGGAAGTTACTTAATTTCTTCTCAAAGTCTTCAGTTTTTTGAACTGGCTTTCCATGATTAGATTTATTATTATGGTGAGGTTTACGAGGACGATCTTTAGCTTTTTTAATCGATAGACTAATTTTACCGTCATCAGCGATTGATAATACCTTTACTTCAACTTCGTCACCAACTGATAAGTGGTCTTCAACATTTTCAACGTAATTGTCAGCAACCTCACTGATATGTACTAAACCACTTTTTCCTTCAGGTAATTCTACAAATGCACCAAATTTTTTGATACCTGTAACTTTACCTTTAAGCTTGTTTCCTACTTCGATTGACATTTTCTAAATAAATCCTCCTGGTTAGATTCGATTTTATTCTTATTATATTCCTGTTCGCGTAATTTAACAATGCTATAATCAGATTATTTTATCATCCTAGTTATCGTCATCATCGGATGATTTAGATTTAGAGGATTTATTGTCACCTGGTAATCTAAATATAACTTCGCCCTTATTACTTAAATAATAGTCATCTCGAGCTACTTTTTCTATATAATCCTTATCATTTAAGTTATTTAATTTCTCTTTTAGAGCAATTTCCTCATCTTGTTGTTTTTGGAATTGGGCTTCTTTATGTTTTCTTTCAACCGCATCTTGATCGTTACTATGCTTTTGAATGACAAGCAACACGATTAAAATCAGTATAGCTGCTAAAAGTATACCACCAAATACAGCAATACGTTTACGTACGACACGCATTTTCATTTTTTGACGCTGTTTTTTCTTATTTTCTTGTGAGGTATACTGATTGCCTATATTCTCTACTTTATTACTCATTGCTTGTCACCTCCTTGTACATTTCACGCTTCATTAATGCGTTCTTCTTTAATTAATTCATACATGCCTTTGGCGTTTTCTTTTGTGGCATGTTCATTTAAACCCGTAACTTTAACAGTAACTAACTTCTGGCCAAAGCGAATGACGAGTTCATCATTTTCTTTAACATCGGTTCCTGCTTTCGCTACATTTCCGTTTACAGTTACACGACCTTGATCGCTAATTTCTTTAGCTAACGTACGTCGTTTAACAAGTCGTGAAACCTTTAAATATTTATCTAATCTCATGATTGATTCTCCCCTTGTTGTAAAAAATTTCTGAGGGCGTCTTCGTCAAAGTGTTTATTTTTGGTTTCATCATACAACTTCAAGAAATGCTCTGCAAATACTTTCTCGAATTTCACACGAGGCTTTTTACCTTCTTTATCTTTCGCTGCAGACCAAATCTCTTTTAAGTCTTCCACAGAATCAGCTTGTGCTTCTCCAAATATATGAGGATGACGACGGATCATCTTGGCATTAAGGCTTTCAATGACTTCTTTGATATCCATATAACCTTCTTTTTTGCCGATACTTGTGTGGAGTAGGACTTGTAGTAAGATGTCACCTAACTCTTCTATCATATGCCAATCATCTTCATTGTCAATTGCTTCGAATAATTCAAACGTTTCTTCTAACAAATACCGTTTAAGTGTTTCATGCGTTTGAATTTTATCCCAAGGACAACCTTTCTCGTCATCTACAAGTAAATCAATTGTTTGTACCGCAAAGTCAAAGTCTTGATAAAATGCTTTATCATCGTTCACTTTAGGAATGTATAAACTTGTAAGATTATTGAATTCATTTTCATAATGATCAATTTCATAAAGTGGGCATGTAATTACTTGAGAACCACCACTATGCGCACCTGTCACAATCTTCACTTCCCAATCGTCAGGGTAGCGTTCCATCAACGTTAACTTCAGATCAGCCGCCACCATTGCACTATACACTTGTGTAATCATCGTATGTGTGCGTATATTCAGCATTGACTCTTCTAAAGCTGTGCCATCTAACAACGTAAAGCCATCGTTAGGGTCCACATTTACCGCTTCAAAGATATCATCGATAAAGCTTTTACCACCCAAAGTTTCTACACTAATATCATCATGCGATTGACTATATTCGAGCAACTTTCCCGTCGTCGTCTCAGCCACGCGAGGATGACCCGGAACCGCATAAACAATATCTTCGAATTGTGCACGTTGTATCAATTCATTCACAATCGTTTCGTACACTTCTTCGAAAGTTGCATTATCCTCATAAATATCATCAAAACTTTCGAAGTGAAGTTCTGTCTTCAGTTCTTCGACCACGGGGTGATCTAAAGTTCTCGCATAGATTTTGGGTTTATTTTTTAAAAAGCGATAAATGCCTAGCGGTAAATCATCAATACTGTAATTACCTAAACCAACAATTGTAATAGTGTGACTCATGAACGTCTTCCTTTCTTAAAATGATAAAGTTTATCTCCAAAAGGTAAATATTTCAACTCTTTATAGCTTAATACATCAAACATCATGATATATATAATCAGAATGCCAATTCCTACGAAAGCACCGATGAATAATTCAATCAATCCCATCATTCGCCCGTGACTCGGAATCAAGAACATTACCGCTTGCACAGCAACACTCATAACAACCATGCCACCTACTAATTTAATAATAAACGAGCGCATCTGACTAAAACGATAATACTTCAGTACTTCTATTTGTAACACACCCACAAATATAAATAGCGATAGCACGGTGCTTAAACTGGCACCCAAAATACCAAATTGACTGATGCATATAACATTTAAAATAGCTTTAGACATCAATCCAAGTGTAATGCCAATCAATATAGGTCGTATATGATTTAAGACTTGTAACAACGCAATATTCATCATAATGAGTGATACGCACATTACTGTAACCATATAGACACTTAGTGTTGCAGTGAGTGCATTGTTCTTGAAAAAGACACGATTCATCAGCGGTAGCAGATTGATTAAACCTATTCCTGCGGCCGAACTCATCAACACGGTAATCTTAACTGATGCATTCGCATAGCGATTCTTATGGATATCATTACGATGTTGAATAGCTTCAGTGAGTAAAGGTATGAGCACGAAACTAAATGTTGTTGTGACGATTAAGCCCATTTGGATAAAGGATGCACCTCTATCATATATACCTTTATGCTGAATAGCTTCTTTAAACGAGAGCCCACTCACTTGTAACGTGTGTATGACTGTGAAACTATCGACAACTTGCCACAAGATGACGATAAGTTGGCTCAATGCATAGATTAATATAGATACGAATAATTGTCGCCAATTTACATGCACTGTGTTGCGCTTTAATTTTAAGGAAAATGGACGTGTCAGCACTAAATAAAGCATGGAACCTAAAAACCCAATAGATGAAGCCAGGATTGCTAATGTCCCTGCTTGGTAAACTGACCAGCCATGAAGAGAAAATAAGACAATCGCAATAATAATTAAGCCAACCCGAATGAATTGTTCTATTACCTGGGAAATAGCTGGAATATTCATCTCTTGTTTCGTCTGATAAAATCCACGCAACACGCCTAAGATACCAATTAATATAAAGCTAAAACTCGCCATTCTTAACATTGGCGTTAATCTGTCATCACCCATCCAAACCGCAATAGGATGTGCACAAATAAAGATGACGACAAATATGGCAAATCCAACATATTGTAAACGTAACATCACTTTCGAATAAGTCGAAATAGAGCTATTGATACCTAAAACTTGAGTGACGGCACTCGGTATCGCGTTCATGGACAAAATCATACCTAATGCCACGATGGGATAGACCTGTTGATATGCATATAATCCTTGATCTCCAAGTACATTCTGATATGGCACACGATAAATGGCACTCAAAACTTTAACAATAATGAGCGCTAACGTCAGTATGATGACACCATTAAACGCTGTTTTAGGCTGTGATTTACGCTTCATCTTCAATCGCCATACTTTCTTCGATACATTTAACTAAGAATTTCAAGCTATCTAGCCACTGTTTAGATTTAGTAAGCGTCACGCGCATTGCGTTATCTTGAACGCCTACTTTCATGGCTCTACCTAGTGGTTGCGACTGTTTGAATAGCTCTTCGCCGTTAATATTTTCAGTAGCTTTTGTAGAAAGCGATACCTCAATTGTCTTGCCTTTATCTTTAATCAATGTAATACCCGCATGGAGGGCATGTACTTTAATTTCAACAATATCTAAAAGACGTTCCACCTCAACTGGATAATCATTGAAACGGTCGATAAGTTCATCTTTAACATCGAATAATTGATCTTCGGTCTCAACTTTACGCAATTTTTTATAAATTTCAATTTTAGCTTGTTCATTTTGTATATATTCAGCTGGTAAGTAAGCGTCGAGATTCAATTCCACTTCTACTTCTGGCGCATCTGGGGTTTCTTCTTTAATGCCACGCTTTTCATTCACCGCTTCTTCAAGCATTTGTGAGTACAAGTCGAAACCAACTGAATCGATAAAGCCATGCTGTTGTTTACCTAGTAAGTTTCCAGCGCCACGAATATTGAGATCTCGCATTGCGATTTTAAAGCCAGAACCAAGTTCAGTAAATTCTTTAATCGCTTGTAGACGTTCTTCAGCTGTTTCATTTAAGACCTTGTTAGCTGGATGGAGGAAGTAAGCATACCCGATTCTACTTGAACGTCCTACACGTCCTCTAAGTTGATACAGTTGACTAAGACCAAAACGGTCAGCTTCTTCGATAATCAGTGTATTGGCATTAGGAACATCCACACCTGTTTCAATAATCGTTGTTGTAACCAAGATATCATATTCATGGTTGATGAAACTAAGCATTGTCTCTTCTAAATCACGTTCAGTCATTTGACCATGCGCAACCGCAATATTAGCATCTGGCATTAGCATTTGCAGTTGTTCGCGCTTTTCATAAATAGATTGAACTTTGTTATACAAATAGAACACTTGCCCATCACGGGACAATTCACGTTCTAATGCTTCTTTAATAAAGTTAGTGTTTTGTTCTAACACATAAGTTTGGACAGGGAAGCGGTTCTCCGGTGGCGTTTCAATGACAGATAAATCACGAACGCCTAACATACTCATGTGCAAGGTTCTTGGTATAGGTGTCGCCGTTAAAGTGAGCACATCCACGTTCTTTTTGAGCGTTTTAATGCGTTCTTTGTGTCGTACACCGAATCGTTGTTCTTCATCGACAATGAGTAGACCTAAATCTTTATACTGGATATCTTTGCCGAGCAATTTATGAGTACCGACCACGATATCCACGTATCCAGATTTCAAGCCTTCTTTCGTCTCTTTAATTTCCTTTGTAGTACGGAAACGACTCACAAGCTGAATTTCAACAGGGAAGTCTTGCATACGTTCAATCAGCGTCTCATAATGCTGTTGAGCCAGAATGGTAGTAGGAACAAGAAAGGCTACTTGTTTCCCTTCCATCACTGCTTTAAATGCTGCACGCACAGCAACTTCTGTCTTACCATAACCAACATCACCACATAATAAACGATCCATAGGTCGTTCACGTTCCATATCGCTCTTGATTTCTTCAATTGATTTGCCTTGGTCAGGTGTTAACTCATATGGGAAGTCATGTTCAAATGCTGATTGTTCTGCAGTGTCCTCCCCGTATTTGTAACCCACCGACATTTCACGTTCTTTATAAAGGTCTATCAATTCATCTGCAATATCTTCAACACTTTGTTGAACTTTGGCTTTCGTCTTCTTCCATTCTGTGCCGCCCAATTTGTTTAATCTTGGGGATTTATCTTCAGAAGCAACATATTTTTGAACCTGGTCCATTTGATCTACAGGCACGAATAATTGGTCAGTACCTTTATATTGCAATTTAATATAATCACGATGTGTATCGCCTACTTCAAGCGTTTCAACACCTAAATAACGTCCAACCCCGTGATGTACGTGAACGATATAGTCTCCCACGTTTAAGTCTTGATAAGATTTAATCTTTTCAGCGTTAGACAGCGTTTTAGTACGCTTACGTTGTTTCTTTTGTTTTGTCTTGAAAAGTTCTCTCTCCGTAATCACCACTAATTGCATGTAAGGTAATTCAAAGCCTTCAGACAAACTACCTTCTGTAACGATGGCTTGTCCGCTATCAACCTTTTCATGGATATGAGAGACCGTCGGAATGTGCATTTCATTTAACATGGATTGAATACGTTCAACTTTCGTTTCCGTCTCCACAAGTACCATAATTGTATAGTCATTATGAATAAATCTTTGAAATTCTGAACGCATGATGTCGTATTGACCATAGAATTGCTGAACAGGTTTACATGAGAATTTAATAATATGTTCTAGCGGCACTTGCATGGAGGATGTGAATAATGTGAAATAGGCCACGGGACGCTTTTCAAGTAATGTTTCGAAACCATCATATTTCATGAAACTTTGTCCTATAAACCCATTTCCACTCTCAATTAAGTTGCCAATAAAGTCATCCACTTCTGTTGTTAATGTCTCTTCCGTTTCTTTCACACGGTTAAATTCATCTACTGCGATAATCGCATCATCTCGGAAATAATCAATAATTGTAGATGGTTGTTCATACATAAACGCAACTAAACGTCGTAATAATTGATGATCAAAGAATGTAGATTCAAATAATTTGAAACTTTCATACGTTTCTTTTAAATCATTACGCACAGATTTTTCAATTTTAGGACGTGTATGTTCGTACGCTTCTTTTAGATGTGTCTGTAAATGCTGAATAACCTCATCTGTAATGATATAGTCACTCGCAGTAGTGATTTCGACTTCTTCAATATTTTCATTAGAGCGCTGCGTTTCAACATCGAAGTCTCTAATTGAATCGACTTCTGTATCAAATAATTCTATTCTTACAGGCGTACCTATAAGTGGATAAATATCGATGATACCGCCACGTAGTGAGAATTCCCCAATATGAGAAACCACACTTTCTCTGCGATAGCCCATATTCACTAATTTGTTTAGAAATGCATCGACATCTATGTCTTCTCCTACTTTAAGCGTCATTTGATGACTCTGCCACATTTCTACAGGGGTTAACCATTTTTTGAAACCATTTAATGGCACAATAAATAACCCTTTCACGCCTTGGGCTAGCGCCGTCAATGTTCTCACACGTTCACTCATTAATTGAGGACTCTGTGTTGAGAATTCTTCAGTCATAATATCTTGTACTGGGTACTTATACACTTCAGAACCATCAACGTATTGTAAAAGGTCTGCTTCAATTTTGTCTGCTTGGTATAAATTATTCGTTACGAGTAACAATTGCTTATGATCTTTAAGATACTTTTCAGCGATAATTGTCGCTTTAGCAGAAGGGGATAATCCCGTAACTAATATGTTATCTTGACCAAAAACGTCATCTAATTCCTGAAAACGTTTATCTTCACTTATATAATCTGTAATCATTGATTTCAATTGACTTCACCATTATATTCATTCATGACATGATCAAATCGTGATGACTCAATGAAAGCTTCGACAGCTCTAGCAGAGTGCTCAATCACCTTTTCCATCGTAACCATTTCTTCTTTTGAAAAGCGTTGTAGTACATAGTCAGGAACTGACATACCGTTCGTTGGTCGTCCAACGCCAATTCGAATACGTTTAAATTGATCAGTACCAAGCATCTTGATGATTGATTTCATCCCATTATGTCCTCCTGCGCTCCCCTTCTGACGCAAACGAACTTGTCCCTGTTCTAAATCTAAATCATCATATAATACGATTAAATCTTCTGTATCTACGTTATAATAGTCCATTAATGGCGCAACTGCTTCGCCTGACAGGTTCATCATTGTCATCGGTTCAATGAATAATACTTTGTCACCGTTTAAACGTTCAATCGTATACGCGCCTTTAAACTTTTGTTTATCTAACGTAAATTGATTACGTTCTAATAGATAGTCGATCACTTCAAAGCCAATATTATGCCTTGTAAGTTCGAAACGTTTACCTATGTTGCCTAGACCGACAATACACTTCATCTTGCTACCTCCATCGTTATTCTTAATCTATATTCATCTACGTGAGTTTTATTTTTGAAAATGAAGGGACGGCTCCTAACACGAGAGTGTCATGCCAATACGTCCTATCCTTCATCCAATTTCAAATAATTAATCATTCCTTATAATAACACAAAAAGCACCATGCTTATTAGTATAAGCACAGTGCTTGTTTGTAATTATTAATCTAAAGTCATCGAGTGATGATTGTTAGATGACAAGTCCGAATTATTCTTCTTTGTTGTCTTCTTCAGATTCTTTGTCTTCACCAACAACTTCTGGTTCTTCAGTTGCTGATTCGCCTTCCATAGCTTCTACTTCTTCTTCAGAAGGTTCGTCTGTTGGAGGAACTACTGTTACGATAGAGTCTTCTGGGTCATTTTCGATAGTGAAGTCACCAGAAATTTTAACGTCAGCAACAGAGAAGCTATCGTTGATTTGTAACTCACTGATATCCACTTCGATTGATTCAGGGATATTTTCTGGAGTAGCTGTTACTTCTAAGTCGAATAATGGTTGTTCAACTACGCCGCCTTCTTTAGCGCCTACAGCTTCACCAACTAAGTGAACTGGTACTTCTACAGTACGTTCTTCGCTCATGTTGATTGCTAAGAAGTCAATGTGAGTGATTTGGTTCTTTAATGGGTCAAATTGGTAATCTGAAACCATTACTTTAATTGTTTTAGAACCAACGCCTAAATCGATAACACCGTTACGTCCTACTTCACGGATGACTTTGATAAATTCAACTTCATCAACTTTAACTGAAGTATTTTTAGTACCGTAACCGTATACTACTGCAGGTACTTTACCTGAGTTTCTTAATTGTTTAAGGTCAGAACGAGTTTGTTTACCTTGACGGATGATTGACTTTAATGAAGCCATTCAAATTTCCACCTTTCAAATTTTGCAGTTCGAGCAATCATCAGATTGTCTTATCTGCTCCTCACTTGCCCATCAACGTTATCGTTGCTTGCAAGTGTTTATTTGTCCGTAAATTCACGAACGAATGTATTATACACGTTGATAGTGAATACGTCAAACGCATTTGTAACCTTTAGTCAAATAATACACTTACTGATTCTCTTTCATACACACGGATAATTGCTTTTCCAATTAAACCGGCAACTGAAAGTTCTTTAGTGTTTGTAGGTTTTCTACTTTCTTCTAATTGAATTGAGTTCGTAACAATTAATTCTTTAATTGCAGAGTTTTCAATACGTTCTTTTGCTGGACCTGATAATACAGGGTGCGTACAACAAGCATAAACTTCTTTAGCACCTTTATCTTTAAGTGCTTGTGCAGCTAATGTAATTGTTCCAGCAGTATCAATAATGTCATCAATGATAATGGCTGTACGTCCTTCAATCTCACCAACAATATTCATGACTTCTGCCACATTTGGTTTAGGACGACGTTTATCAATAATTGCAATTGGAGTTTTTAAAATGTCTGCTAATTTACGTGCACGCGTTACACCACCATGGTCTGGTGAAACAACTACACACTCTTCTGGATTGATATCTGGGTCATTTTCAAAGTGTTGAGCAAGAATTGGTACACCCATTAAGTGATCGATTGGAATATCGAAGAATCCTTGAATTTGAGGTGCATGTAAATCTAACGCAATCATACGATTAGCGCCCGCAGTCTCGATAAGGTTCGCTACTAACTTAGCTGTGATTGGTTCACGGCTACGTGCCTTTCTGTCTTGACGCGCATAACCATAGTAAGGTACTACGATGTTAATATTTGCAGCTGATGCACGTTTACATGCGTCAATCATAATAAGTAACTCCATTAAATGAAGGTTTACAGGGTATGAAGTCGGTTGAATAATAAATACATCACAACCACGAATACTTTCTTCAATATTGATTTGAATTTCTCCATCACTAAAACGTTTTACTGAACATTTCCCTAGTTCAATTCCTACATGATCCGCTACTTCTTGTGCTAAGGGTTCATTTCCTTTAAGCGAAAAGATCTTCAATGATGAATTCTTATATTCATTATTTAACATTTATAGTCCTCCAATTATTTACTTACACAGTTTTATTATATAGAAAATAGAACTTTATTACTATGTTATCAGACGAATCAAAATAATTTCGATGATAAACTCATTTCCACTTTAATCATTTGATTACACGCTTTACGTTTTCGCTATTTACTTTTTCAAATAACCTTCTTTATTAACTTGTCGGGCACGCGCTAACGCTAAACTGTCTTCAGGAATGTCATCCGTAATCGTAGAACCTGCTGCAATAAGTGTATGATCACCTACTGTCACAGGTGCAATTAGATTTGTGTTACATCCTATAAATGCGTCCTTACCTACGATAGTTTTAAATTTATTTACCCCATCGTAATTGACAGTGATTGAACCACAACCAATATTCGTACGTTCTCCAATTTCAGCATCGCCAATATAGCTTAGATGTGATACTTTCGCGCCATCTTTAAGACTTGCTTTCTTCACTTCAACAAAGTTTCCAACTTTTACATCTGCACCAAGATTTGAGCCTGGTCGCAATTGGGCAAATGGTCCTACTTTTGTTTTCTCGCCTACAATTGAGTCGTTGATGATAGATTGTTTGATGTTAGCATTCGAATGAATCGTACTATTATTAATTTCAGAGTACTGACCAATCAGTACATCTTCACCGATTGTTGTATGGCCTCCAATACGCACACCTGGTTCGATTGTTGTATCCATTCCAATTTCCACGTCTGGACCAATATATGTTGAGTTTGGATCAAGAATCGTTACGCCATTTCTCATATGGAAATCATTAATACGTTTTTGGAATGCTTTTTCAGCTTCACTCAACATCACTCGATCATTGACGCCCATAATTTCATCAAAATCATCTGTATGATAAATTTCAGCTTTACCGCCATCCTTTAAGATGAGTGATAAGACGTCAGGTAAATAATATTCTCCTTGTGCATTGTCGTTTTTCACTTGTGCTAATTTATCGAATAATACTTGGTTATCGAAGGCAAAAATGCCTGAGCTAATTTCGTTAATCTCACGTTCAGTGTCACTCGCATCTTTTTCCTCAACGATACGTTGTAGCAAATGGTTTGAATCTCTAACAATTCGACCGTAGCCATGTGGTTGGCTAGTTGAGGCTGAAAGAACAGTGACTTGTGAATTTGTACCTTCATGATGATCGATAAGAGATTGTAGTGTTTTAGATGTAATTAATGGCGTATCTCCACATACAACTAAAGTTGTTCCTTCTTTATCCGCCAAGTGTTCTTGTGCCGTCTTTACAGCATGTGCTGTTCCAAGTTGCTCTTCTTGAAAACTGTATAATGATTGTTCGCCTAAAGTTTCTTTGACACTTTCTGCGCCGTGCCCAACGATAGTTACAATATGATTAACTCCAGATTGTTTAACACTGTTGAGAACATGTTCAATCATTGATTTGCCAGCAACTTCATGTAGCACTTTATATTTTTTTGATTTCATTCTTGTGCCTTTACCTGCTGCCAAAATAATCGCATGTCTTTGCATGAATGCTAACCCTCCATAAAAATTTACACTTCATAATTATTATAATTTAACAACTAATAGACTTTCAACTTTTAAAAGTTTTTGTTAACTAATCGTTAATTTTTTATAAACATTTTTACTTTTGTAAGTATCAATGAACAATTACACGTACCATGGACAAAAAAAGGTCAACGCCCCTCTCTCGAAACGTTGACCATTTTTCATACTTTAATTTTATATTTTTATTTAAGCTTCATCTGTTTCTTCATTATCTGAATCTGAAGTCGCATTTTTATCTGGAATGACTTCGTCTGTTTCATCATATACTTTCATCACGGCATCTTGAATTTCTTGTCTCATATCAGAGTTGATAGGGTGCGCGATGTCGCGGAATTCACCATCTGGTGTACGTTTGCTTGGCATTGCGACGAATAGACCTGAGTTTCCTTCGATTACACGTAAGTCATGAATTACGAATGCCTCATCAAGTGTAATGGAAACAAGTGCTTTCATTCTGCCATCTGTTTGTATTTTTCTAAGTCTTACATCTGTCACTTTCATGTAGTGAGCCCCCCTAGTATATCTTTATATTATTAGAAGCTTGACAATATTTTTAAAAGAAAATTATAAATCCTTAACTTTACCTATCAATTCAATTTCAACCTTCACGTCTTTTGGTAAACGTGCGACTTCAACACAGCTACGTGCTGGTTGCGTTTCGCCGAAATAGTTTCCATAGATTTCATTTATTTTTTGGAAATTATTCATATCAGAAATAAAGATTGTTGCTTTTACAACAGAATCTATATCAGAACCTGCTTCTTTTAATACCACAGTTAAGTTTTCTAAAACTTGCTTAGTTTGTTCTTGTACATCGTCACTTACAATTGTTCCATCAAGTGTTAATGGAATTTGACCTGATGTAAAAACTAAGTCATTAATGACTGTAGCATGTGAATAAGGTCCTAATGCTTCTGGTGCTTTGTTAGTGTTAATCGTTTTCATGATGTGTAATGCTCCTTTTTTAAGAAAATTTAGACAAACTATTGCCTGGTTCTACTTTAAATTCCTGATTGTACTCATCAACATCTGATAATCTTACTAAGGAAGTATAATCTTCAATCAATCTTTGTTTTACTTCTTTCGATTCTACAAGTACTGATACCCCTTTTACGTGAGCTTTAAACTCGTTCATTAAATTCATAACTCCGTTAATAGAGCCACCAGCTCTCATAAAATCATCTACTACGAGGACATTGGAATTTTCAGCTAAAGTACGTTTTGATAACACCATAGTCTCTATCTTTCTAGAAGATCCAGAAACGTAATTGATGGATACCGTAGAACCTTCAGTTACTTTATTGTCCTTTCTAATAACCACTACAGGTAAATTTAATACGTTTGCTACTGCATTAGCAAGCGATATACCTTTCGTAGCAATCGTTACAACGGCATCGAGTTGTTCATCCATATAAATACTTGCAATCAATTTACCTACTTTATTAAGTAAAGTAGGATTCCCAACTAAATCAGATAAGAATAAGTAACCGCCAGGCAATAAGCGTTCCTTTTCTTGTAAATGCGTAATGACTTCATTCACGACATCCGTCGCTTCCGCTTTACTCATCTTCGGTTTGTACGTTACGCCACCACTTGCGCCGGCAGTAGTAATAACCGTTCCCAATTCTTCCTTCTGAAAAGTATTCTTTATAATTTGTACATCTTCACTAATAGAAGATTTCGCTTGTTTGAATTTTTTTACGAAAAAAGTGAGAGGTATTAATTTATTCGGATGATTCATAAGGTATTGTGTCATAAACACGATACGTTCGCTTCTTTTATATCTCATTGTGTCAAACCTTTCTATCCTAATAATCTTACTAAATATACTTCATTACAACATCCGTTGACTGCATTAAAAATATTCTTAGCTTGTCGTTCCTTTTGCGCTAAAGCATAAACAGTTGGTCCACTCCCACTCATTAATGCACCATCTGCGCCACATTGCAACATATTATCTTTAAGTTTCTTTATTTCCGGATGCATAGATATTGAAATAGGTTCTAATCGATTAGATAAGCTTTTACATAACAGTTGATAATCATTCGTTTTTAATGCTTGTTTACACAAATCATTATACACGACATGCTGTTCATTTAAATTTAATGCTTTAAAGACATCCGGTGAGGATATTCCTAAATCCGGTTTAGCCAAAACTACCCATGCAGAAGGTGGTTTATCTAGAAAAGTCACCTTCTCACCTCGCCCAGTGCACACAGCAGTCTTATTATAAATACAAAAAGGGATATCTGTACCAATTTGAATACCTAGTGCTGATAAATCATCTAAAGACTTACCTAATCTAAATAAACGATTCATCCCTCTCATTGTAGCTGCTGCATCTGCAGAACCGCCTGCTAATCCAGCCGAAACTGGTATATCTTTATCAATGGTAATCGTAACCCCTTCTTTAATATTATAGGTCTCCACCATCAATTTAGCCGCTCTATAGGCAAGATTTTTATGATCGTTAGGAACATAATTATGTTCGATATCTACAACAATCTTTTTATCTTTACGCTTTTGAAAAGATAATCGATCGTTTAAATCGATTGTAGTCATAATCATTTCAATTTCATGGTAACCATCATCTCTTTTAAAAAGGGTATCGAGCGTAAAATTTATTTTGGCTGGTGCCGTTTCATATATCATTTTTCCGCCCTCGCTTCGAATTGTTATTAAGATGATTTTAACATAAAGGTCTTAAATATTTGATAGATTATCTTCAATTTTTCGTAAAATCTTAATGAAATACATTTTGAAAAGTAATAATATACGTTTTTTGATTTTTTAAAATATAAAATTGAATAAAGAGTGTCGAACAAAAATATCATTTAGCAATATTAATTTCGTTGGCATGCACCCAACTTGCATTGTTTGCAGAATTACTTAAATATGCTTGATGGGAAAGACATAATAAATAATGTCCCGACCTTTTCATTGACCTTGAGCAATGATCCACAATACTTTTCAAGACAGAAAAAAGAGCATTGAACCTACTGCCCAATACTCACCTTAATAAATATAATATAAAACTATAAATTTTAGAGTAATACATCACTCTTATATATGTTTCTGATTAGTGTGCAACTGCTTCTTGATGATTATCTTCTTCAAATGAAACTTGTACGTTTTCAGTAAGCACATCAGTGTATGTATAAGATACGCGTTCAAAGTTGTGTTTGTCTTGATCTAATTCGACAATGAATACTGAAGGATACGTTTCTTTTAAAACACCTGAGCGTTCAATTGTCTTTTTGCGTCCACCATTGGCTTTTAGTACAATACGATTTCCTAAATGACAATCAATAGAATTTTTGATGTCCAAAATTGATTTTGGCATATTGCCCCACCTCGCTACAAGTTACATAATACCATATTTATAGCGATTTCGTCAAATAAAATTTAAATTTTATCAAGGTAAAAGACCTTTGTCAATATTTTAATTTTCTAATTCAGGGAATTTTTTCTTTTCTTCATATAATTTTGCAAAATCCTGTATTGTAAGCGTTTCGCCACGTCGTTTAGGATCGATTCCTGCATTTTCTAACCAATTCAGAATAGAAGATTTATACTGTTTCCCATCTTTGAAAAAGTTTTGATAGTTATTGTTAATTGTTTTACGTCGTTGTGCAAATGCCGCTTTCGCTAATTTGAAAAACGCTTCTTCGTCATCGATATCTACAAGGGGTTCCTCGCGTTGCATCAGTTTTACGACAATTGAATCCACATTTGGAGGCGGCATAAACACTGATTTAGGGACGGTTAAAACTTTACTTGTTTCAGTGTAATATTGTGCGACGATAGAAAGCGATCCATACGCTTTAGTACCTACACTAGCGTTCAGGCGCTCACCTACTTCTTTTTGCATCATCACTACGTAACCATCGATAGGAATATCCTGCTGCATTAAATTAAGTAATATAGGTGTCGTAATATAATAAGGCAAATTAGCCACAACCATAATTTTATCGCAATCATTAAGATATGTATTGACCGCTTTTCCAATATCAGCTTTTAAGATATCTTCGTTAATAATTGTGACATTATCATAAGGAGAGAGTGTATCGTTAAGGACAGGTATAAGTCTTTGATCTATTTCAAATGACATGACTTTTTTTGCGTGTTTAGCAAGTTGCTCGGTTAATGATCCCATACCAGGACCAACTTCAATGACACCTGTTGTTTCATCAATTTGACTGGCTTCAATAATCTTATTAATGATATTCACATCTACTAAGAAGTTTTGTCCTAAACTCTTCTTAAAATTAAATCCATATTGATCTAGTAAAGCACGGGTACGAGATGGTGTAGCAATATCTTTATGTTCCATTTATTTCTCCCTTCTTTCTTCATCAAGTAAAGCGTCTCTTACATCTTGCTCAGTATAACCAAAAGCGTTCAGTTTTTTTAATAATTGTTTACCATTAGAATGACCGATATGCAATTTACGTCCTAAGATTTCTCGTCGGCGTCTAGCGTCTTTCCCAATAATTAGCCCTAAATCAATCAAGACACTTTTATCAATGGTTTCTTCCGCTTCTTCAAATGGTGAACTCACATGCATCAATGCTTCTCTAATGTCTTTAACATCCGCATGTTCAACACCAATTTTACCTCTTCTGTTCTTTGCCTTTTCTTTATCTAAATACGCATGTTTAACGCCGGGTACATTGTCACGGATGGTATGTCTGATTTTATCACCCGGGAAATCAGGATCAGTCAATACAATCACGCCTCTACTTTCTTGCGCATGACGAATAACATCTAATGTTTCTTGGTTAATTGCACTTCCATTTGTCTCTATTGTATCGCATTCTACAGCAGTTTTAACACGCTCTGTGTCATCTCTGCCTTCAACTACGATAAATTCATTAATCTTCATATTTATACCTTCCAACAGTGTTTAAATCGTTTATCCTTATTTTATAAAAGTAAATCAAAATAATAAAATACTAACAAACTTCTTCATTCATTTTACTTTATCAACGAGCTTCACTACATTTCATATTTTACTATGCCGGCACTCTAACTTTATAAAAAATAAGAAAGATGTCTCGAACTTTTAAAAGTGTGATGATATTCATCCCTTTAAAGTTGGACACCTTTCTCACTGTAAATTATTGTTTTAATTTAAATAAACGCTCAGCATTTTCAGTCGTTTGGCGACATACTTCTTCATATGTCATGCCACGTAAGTCTGCAATTTGTTGTGCTACTAATGTGACACGTTCTGGCTCATTGCGTTTACCTCTATATGGATGAGGCGACAAGTATGGTGCATCTGTTTCACATAATAAGCGATCCATTGGCACATGTTGCGCAACTTCTTTAGGTTGTTTCGCATTTTTGAAAGTAACTGGGCCACCTAGAGAGACGTAGAAATTCAATTTGTTAATAACTACATCTGCAATTTCAGGTGAGGCACTGAAACTATGCATAATGCCACCCACTTCTTCGGCATGCTCTTCCATCAAGATATCAACACAATCTTGAGTCGCTTCACGATTATGAATAATGATAGGTAATTGTACACGTTTAGCTAGAGCGATTTGCTTTCTAAATACTTCCTTTTGAATGTCAGCAGGAGATTTATCCCAGTGATAGTCTAAGCCCATCTCACCAATGCCGATAATCTTAGGATGTTTAGATAGACTTTCAATCCACTCTAATCTCTCATCCGTACAATCAATTGCATCGACAGGATGCCAACCGATAATACCATAGACAAATTCATATTTATCTATGAGTTCCATAGTACGTTCAATTGTAGGCGTATCAAATCCCACTACAAACATTCTATCTACGCCTGCTTCTCTCGCACGTGATATCACTTCATTTAAATCTTCATCATATTGTTCATCATTTAAATGGACATGTGTATCGATTAACATCATTATCTCTCCTATCTCTCTGCAATATTATTTAACAATTGCTCCGTTTGGAATTGCATTTGGTAAACTTACCAATGTAAGAACGCCATCTTTTTCAGCAGATAAAATCATACCTTCAGATTTTTGACCCATTAATTTTGCAGGTTTTAAATTTGTTACTACAGCAACTTTTTTACCAATAATATCCTCAGGTTTATAGAACTTCGCTATTCCTGATACAATTTGACGCTGCTCACTATCTAAATCAATTTGAATTTTTAATAGTTTATCAGATTTTTTCACATTTTCAGCATCTATAATTGTTGCTGCTTTAATTTCAACTTTATCGAAGTCTTTAATATCAATTTGTTCTTTACTTGGTACTTCTTCTTTTTCCTCAGATTTAGGTGGCTGCATTGATTCTTTAATATAAGAAATTTCTGCTTCTGTATCTAATCTTGGGAAAATTGGTGATGGCTTTTCAGTAACCATAATTGGTTCAGTGAGTGCACCGTAACTTTCGAGACTTTCTAATTCTGTTAATTTAGGATTATTGATATTAAGTTGCTTAAACATTTCTCTTGGTGCATGTGTTAAGAACGGTTGTAGTAAAACAGCTGAGAAACGAATATTCTCAACAAGGTGTGCCATCACATTGCCGAGCATGTCACGTTGACTTTCATCTTTAGCTAATACCCATGGTTGTGTCTCATCAATATACTTATTCGTACGGCTAATAAATTTCCAAACCGTAGACAATGCAACAGAGAATTGTAAACTTTCCATGTTCTCATTAAAGTTCTTAACTGTTTCAAGCGCCATTGCTTCCATATCCTCATCAAGTTCATGTTTTGGACCTTGGTAAGCTGGTAATTCACCATGGAAGTATTTATTAATCATTGAAATTGTACGGTTAACTAAGTTTCCTAAGTCATTCGCCAAGTCATAATTCGTACGTTCAACAAAGGCTTCTGGCGTGAACACACCATCAGAACCGAATGGTAACTCACGCATTAAGTAGTAACGTGTTGCATCTAAACCGTAACGATCAATTAATACATTCGGATCAACGACATTACCTTTAGATTTACTCATTTTACCGTCTTTCATTAAGATCCAGCCATGCGCAAAGACTTTCTTAGGTAGAGGTAAATCTAATGCCATTAATAAAATCGGCCAAATAATAGAGTGGAAACGTACAATTTCTTTAGCCATCAAATGAATATCTGCTGGCCAATATTTGTTAAATAACGTTTCATCCTCTGAAAGATAACCTAGTGAAGAAATATAGTTAACTAGTGCATCAATCCATACATATACAACATGCTTAGGATTTGATGGAACACGAACGCCCCAGTCGAATGATGTACGAGAAACGGCTAAATCTTCTAATCCAGGCTTAATAAAGTTATTGATCATTTCATTCTTTCTAGATGGTGGTTGAATAAAGTCTGGATTTTCATCATAAAATTCTAATAGTCGATCTGTGTATTTATTAATATTGAAGAAGTAACTTTCCTCTTTCACAAGTTCAACTTCATGTCCAGAATCTGGACTTTTACCGCCAACGATTTTACCATTTTCATAAACTGGATCTACGAGTTGTGATTCCGTGTAGTACGTTTCATCTGGAACAGAATACCAACCTTCATATTCACCTAAATAAATATCGCCTTGTTTTAATAATCTTTCGAATACTTTTTCCACAACTTGCTTGTGACGTTCTTCAGTAGTTCGAATAAAGTCATCATTTGAAATCTCAAGTTTATCCCATAAACTTTTAATTCCAGCAATCATTTCATCTAAATATTCTAATTCTGTTTTACCAGCTTTTTGAGCTTTTTCTTGAATTTTTTGGCCATGTTCATCCGTACCTGTTAAGTAACGAACATCATATCCTTGCATTCTTTTATAGCGCGCAATGACGTCGCCTGCAACAGTTGAGTATGCATGACCGATGTGTAAATTCCCACTTGGATAATAAATTGGGGTAGTTATATAAAACGTATCTTTAGCCATCACTGGTCCTCCTCATTAATTACATAATAAATGATATCTAAATTTATTTTTCTTTTCAATGAAGTAGCGCACTACTATGTATCCGTGTTTACATTCTCACATCATTTGAAAATTAATTGTCATCATCTTTACTACAATACCATAAAATCAGTGTTTTATGGTGGTTTTCATACGAATTCATCACTAAGAAAATATATATGAAAACATGAAAGTTTTTAGTCTATATCATGATAAATATTATAAACTTCTCCAGTTTTCATACCACGATCTGAAGCAACCGTTTTAATCGCTTGTTTCGGTTTAACTTTATCATTTTCAATGTAATGATTTACATGGTCCTTAACAGTTAAATCTTCGAACCATGTATGATTCGTAATAGGTGAAGCGCCTTCGATTAGAATAACGAATTCACCTTTCATCGGTATATCACCATTCTGGATTGTTTCAAGCATCTGTGTTACTGGCAAAGTCATAAGTTGCTCAAATTTCTTAGTTAATTCTCTACCGATTGAGACACGTCTCTGAGGATCTACCTTCGCAATTGCTTTCAACGTATCTGTCACTCTATGAGGGGATTCGTAAAGTATTAGCGTACTGTCTTGATACATTCTAAGTTGTAAGACATCTATTTTTTCTTTCTCTTTTCTAGGTAAAAAGCCTAAAAACGTATACGTAAAGGAAGGTAGACCACTCGCCATTAGGGCTGTTAACCCTGCATTAGGACCAGGGACAGTGACTACACTAATATTCTGATGACGTGCTTCCACAACGAGTTCATAACCTGGATCACTGATTAAAGGTAGTCCTGCATCAGAAACTAATGCGACATCCAATCCAGATTGCAATTGTTCAATTAAATAAGCTGTTTGTTGTTCTTTATTATGTTCATGATATGATTTCAGAGGTGTTTTTATTTCGTAGTGATTACATAACTTGCGTGTCACTCTTGTATCTTCACATGCAATCATATCTACGTTATTCAATGTGTCTATTGCGCGATACGTCACATCCGCTAAATTGCCAATGGGTGTGCCCACTAAAAATAACGTTGCCATGCTATCCCTCCTTAATCATTTTTAATTTCCGTTGTCTTGAAAATGTTTTTATTTCGTATTCTCTCTTTAACGCATCGGATTTAGTTTCATACATTTCTTGATAAACTAACTCTACCGGACGTCTTATTTTGGTATATTTGGCACCTTTACCATCATTATGTTTCGCTACGCGTGCTTCAACATCTTTTGCATAACCCGTATACAGACTACCATCATTACATTTAACAATATAAACAAAATGTCTATCCATAATATATGCCCTTCATTTCATCACTATATGTCCCATCTTCATTGTATATATAGAAAGGTTTTCGGATCTCTAATCCTTGTTTTCCACCTTTTCGACCTTCAACTACAATCGTCTGAGCAGTCTTATTCACTTTGCTATATATAAACGAGAGCTTCTTCGGTTCAATTTTAGCATTTCTCATTTCATTTAAGACATCCATAAGCCTCTCCGCACGATGAACTAAAACTAAACGTCCACCTTCTTTTAATAAATGTCTCGCCGATTTTACACAATCTGCAAGATTACACATCACTTCATGACGTGCAATTTTATGTGCTTCTTTCTGATGTTGATTCAGTTGATTCATTTTAAAATAAGGAGGATTACAAGTAACTAATGTATATTGAGAAGGTTTAAATGTATCATATACATTGTTTAAGTCCATTAGATGCATGGTTAATCGTTCTTCTAAATCATTTCGTTCAAAACTACGACGTGCCATATCAACTAATTGGCTTTGTATCTCAATACCCTCAATATCTTGGTTACACTTTGCAGCTAACAATAACGGAATCACTCCGTTACCTGAACATAAATCCATAATGCGATCGTTCTTCCTCACTTCAGTGAGATATCCCAACAATAAGGCATCCGTTGAAAATGAAAAGACATCATCATTTTGGATAATCTCATAACCTTCTTTAATTAAATAATCAATTCTTTCATTATCCTTAAGCATCCTACTTACTCCTAAAAAAAGGATGTCATTATAGCATGATTGAAATGTCATACTTATAATACACCCTTAACTTTAATCATTTCGTCCTCAATTGAACTTTAATCGCTTAATACATTTAGACACAAGAGACAATCTTCGCCTTGACGGTGTTTACCGAACAATTCACCTTTACATATATGAAAGCCTTCCCTATACAACATAGCTAAATTGTCTTTACTAGGAGACGGTGTTTTAATGTGCTTAGAATGAGACTTTTCATCATTATGCTCTGATGACGCTTCACCTTTGTCCATCAACCTTTTTAAATTGTCATTTTCAACTTGCAACGCTACATTCTCTTCGACGAGTTCAACAGCTAAATCTTTCAGTTCAGTCATATCCTGGGTCAACTGACCTACATTACGTTCAAGTCTCATTAATCTCTCAAATAATTCATTTCTATTCAAAGGTCGCTAAACCTCCTTAGTTCATTGCTTCAATTTCTTCCATCTTATATTCTAGTGGTTGTTCAAGACCTTCTATTTTTACTTGCATAGAAATATCTAAAATATTTAATCCAATTACCTTTCCACTGCCATCAGGTGTTTGTACTGAAGCACCTACGTCTGGCAACTGCGCTCTTGCTTCTTCATAGTGGTCATTTTCATACTTAAGACAACACATTAAGCGACCACAAGCACCTGATATTTTAGTTGGATTTAATGATAAGTTTTGATCTTTTGCCATCTTAATTGATACAGGTTCAAAATCTCCTAAGAAAGTAGAACAGCAAAGCGAACGTCCACATGGACCTATGCCACCCAATAACTTCGCTTCATCTCTTACCCCAATTTGACGTAATTCAATTCTAGTTTTTAAATTTTGAGCCAATACCTTTACTAATTTACGAAAATCTATTCGATCATCTGCCGTAAAATTAAAGATAACTTTTGACTTATCTAATGTATACTCACAATTAACTAAGCGCATGTCCAAATTTTGATTTTTAACTACTTTCTTACATAATTCTAATGCTTGTTCAGCGTCTCGCTCATTATTATAATATTGTTCCTCGTCTTCTTCATTGACTATTCGAATGATTTCCTTTAAAGGTAAAGTCACATCACCATCAGCGACATCTTTCGGTGGAAACTTTACCAAACCTATTTCAATGCCTCTTTTGGACTCAACGACAACTCTGTCGCCAACATTCACATCTAGCTGATTAGGCGCATAATATTCCAATTTCCCTGCTTTTTGAAACTGAACACCTACAACATTTGGCATTTTATCTCACACCTCTTATAACTATTTGTTCAAATACGAGTGTTGGATTAACGTTTTGATTCAATTTTTTGTGCGCTTCTGTAATTTGATCATACATCAGAACCATTTGGTTAAACGTTAAACTTTCCGCATATTTTTTCATTTCAACACTCAAATCACTATAGATAAAATGATTTTCTATATTCACTTTTGCATGCATCATATCCTCGAAAAATCCATTGACTGCTGCTAATGTTAACAATTGTAATTTACGATTTTTAGCTTGCTTAAGCAAGTCTATAATGCCAATTAAAGCCATTGATTTATTTGATAAGATTAATTCACACCAACGAATAATTGATTTTCTTAAGGAAGTTAAATCATATTCTTCATTTAATGCTACTGCTGTTTCAACTTGAGTCGTATGTGTACTTACCATTTCTGCTACAGGTCTCGTTAGAGATGCTTCAACTAACCTCTCAATAAACTGCTCTCTATCAATGGGTTTAAAATAAACATGCTGACATCTAGAATGTATCGTATCTAAAATCTGTTCAGGTTTCGTAGATAGTAAAATCGCAATCGTATTCTTTGGTGGTTCCTCTAAAAATTTTAATATACTATTTTCACCTTGAACAGTTAATTTTTCAAATTCTTCAATAATGTACACTTTATAATTACCTTCTATAGGTAATTGATTCATATGATGTACAAGTTGTTCAATTTGTTCTTTCTTTATCGTATTTTCATCTGAGGAAACATACAGAAAGTCAGGATGATTAAACGTATCAACTTTCAGTTCACATTGATGATTTTCATCACATAAAATCAATTTCGCAAAGTTGACAGCCACATGTTTCATTGATTGTGCATCATCACCTTCAAATAAATAAGCATGTGACAATTTATTTGAATGATACGCATGAGCTAACTGTTGTTGTTCATCCATGATTTACTACTCCCTCTTTTAATTCTTATATAAAAAAGGCTACTCAAACCATAGCTTTAGACTGTAGACATGTTTCTTCAATCAAAATGACTCGATAAGCATCCTTCACTTGACTGCAAATGACAACGAATTTCAATGCTACAACTGAAAGGATAAAAATCATAATTATGAATCAATATGCCATCAATCTTAAACTACATTTAAAGCAGCCCAACATTGTAAAATAATTGCTGTTTTTCTGAAATGAATCTATTTTTAGTCGCTAAAAGTCAGTTCTATACTTATGTAGAAGACGTAGCGACAACTCAACGTTCATTAAAATTGGTGAAATGCTTCAATTGGCATAACAAATACTGTTGCGCCACCCACTTCAACCTCAACTGGGTATGGAATATATGAATCTGCACTTCCACCCATAGGCGTAATAGGAGAAACAAGCTGTTCTCTATTACCACAAGTGTTATCAATTACAGATAGTATTTCATCGACACGTTCATCATTAACACCGCATAAGAATGTAGTGTTACCTGCTCTTAAAAATCCACCTGTAGTTGCTAATTTTGTTGCTCTAAAATTATTTTTTACGAGTTGGTCTGAAAGTTCTTGACTATCTTGATCTTGGACGATCGCTATAATCATCTTCATTTTTATAACACCTCTTCTTGATATTATATCACAAATTTTTTAAATATTTGATGATAGATTGGTACGCTTCTTCGACTACATTTTCCAAATTCTGATTTGCATTCACTTTAACAAATCGTTCCGGATTTCCTTCTATCACTTTATGATAACCTTCTATCACTTTTTCATGGAATGCCTTATCTTCTTGATCTAAACGGTTTTGATCACGATTATTTTTGAGAATTCGTTGGCGTCCAACTTCAGCGCTAACGTCTAAATAAATCGTTAAATCGGGATACAATCCATTAATTGCAAATTCATTTAAAGTTTGAACTTCTTTAATACCTATACCCCTTGCATAACCTTGATAAGCTAAAGAACTATCAATATATCTATCACACAGAACAATTTTTCCATCTTTTAAAGCTGGGATAACTTTTTCAACGAGATGTTCACGTCTTGATGCTGCAAATAACATTGCTTCAGTGCGAATATCCATGTTATCTCCATCTAATACGACACGACGAATTTCTTCTCCGGTAGGTACGCCACCTGGTTCACGTGTAGTAATAACATCAAAGTCCTCAGCTAATTTTTGACTTACTTTTGTGATTACAGAAGTTTTGCCTGCGCCCTCAGGCCCTTCAAATGTTATAAAAGCTGACATTTTATTCATCCTTAACTAATATTTTTTTATCCTTCAAACCTTCTACTTTAATACCTAAGTTTGAATAATATTGTAATAATTTTATCATATGTATTGTAATAACTTCTCCTCTAAACATTACTGGAATTCCAGGAGGATAAGGTACAATATGTTGTGCTAATATTTCATTTTCTGCTTGTTCTATTGCTATTTCTTTTGTTTTTGGAAAATGAATTGCCTGATACTCACTCGTCTCCAACATCAGATTCGCTGCTTTAGTATATGACTCTCTTTTTTCAGGAAGAGGTATGACATGAATTCTAGCTTTCAATAATTCAAATGGAAATGCATCATCATGATGCCACAATGGTAATATAAATAAAACTTGATATTCATCCGCAAGTTCAACATAAATATGTTGCTTTTCAAACCATTGCTGGACTTCATATCCTTTAAAACCATCATAACTTATTATTAATTTTAAAGGATCTTCAGGCTCTCCAACATTAAAACCTTTCATTTTGAGTACGTCTATGAATACTTTTCTTTTTTCAAAGAACAGTTCCGATTCAAATTCTTCATAAAACGACTGGGCATATTCTAAACTAGACATCACAAGGTAAGAAGGACTTGAAGTTTGAAAATATGTTAAATACTCAATAATTTGTGTGCGTAATGGTGCATTTTTATGTATAAACAAAACGGAACCCATTGTTAAAGCTGGCAACGTTTTATGGTATGACTGAACCACATAATCTGCCCCAAAATTCATCGCAGATTTTGGGAAACCTTTCAAATCAAAGTGTGCACCATGTGCTTCATCAACCAACACTGGAACATCATCGTCATGTAAGTTGCTAATGAAATGACCAACATCAAATGTCTCTCCATAGTAATTGGGATATGTACATATGCCTAATTTGTAATCTTCAACCGGACCATCGATGACAGGCCCTACATATTGGTTTGTTAAACGACTTTGAGTCATAGCTGTAAATGTAGCATGCG
Source organism: Staphylococcus sp. HMSC036D05 (assembly GCF_001836225.1). Classification (NCBI taxonomy): domain Bacteria; kingdom Bacillati; phylum Bacillota; class Bacilli; order Caryophanales; family Staphylococcaceae; genus Staphylococcus; species Staphylococcus sp. HMSC036D05. The sequence goes on from NZ_KV827774.1 coordinate 37,337, forward strand.
CTTTCGTTAAATCTAGACCATGAAAGACTGATTTATGAACATTTCGACTTATAAGATATCGACCTTTCTCACTGGAAAATGCCTGTATCACAGCAAGTATGCCTGAAGTCGTACCATTAACAAGTAGAAATGCATCATAATCATCATATTTGTTAAATTGAGACATACTCTCTAAAATAATGTCTTCAGGATGGTGCATATCATCAAGTCCTGTGATTTCTGTCATATCCATATTCAACTTTAATTGATTCAACTTACCGATTGTCATGTTTTTATGACCTGGCACATGCATAGAAATTGCGTCATTATTAAGCAATTCTTGGAGTTTATTTGTAATTGGTTTATTCATTTTAGTCACTCTTTTCAATTCCATCAATTTAGCATTTTATCGTATATGCGATAAATCATCATCATGTTTATTAATCCAATTTCTCTTTAACAGTCCCATCACATAACAATCTCTATACTCTCCTCTTGTATAGAAATGTTCTTTCAATGTACCTTCAATTTCAAAGTTATTACTTTTATATATGTGTACCGCTTTTTCATTTTTAATATCTACATATAAATAGACTTTATTCATATTTAACACTAAAAACGCATAATCAATTGCCATTTTGAATGCTTTTTTAGCATAACCACGATTCGCATACTGAGGATCTATAATAATTAAAACTTCGCATGTTCGATGTATAAAGTTGATTTCCAATAATTCTACTACACCTATGGATATTGAATCCTCCTCAACAATGAAACGTCTTTCAGATTCATCCAAAATATGTTTTTTATATAAATTTTCTAATTCACTTAAGGATTGGTAAGGTTCTTCAAACCAATAAGACATGATTGAATACTCGTTATTTAAATTGTGAACAAAACGCAAATCTGTTTCCTCTAGCGCTCTAATAATCATATAAATACTCCTCTAATTTAATACTCATTTAATACTAGTGTATTAAAAAAGCACAAAATTCTCTAATACTTCACTAATATTAGATAAATTTGTGCTTATTCGAAGGAAATGATTTTGTTTCTATAGATAATCGCCTACTTTTCTTTAGAAGTAAGCCGGGCTACCATCTGGCGCTAAGGCGCTTCCTCTGCTTGAGTCAAGCGTTCGCATCTTTCTTCGTTCGCGTCCATCGCTGACTCATTTAGCTCGACCAAACTCGTTGCGCTCTTTCCTTAATTCATCAGCTTCAATCGCTTTCTCTTCGCAGAGAATTATTCTTTCTCCATAGCTAATAGACTACGTACCTTCGGGGCGCCGATTGTTTTTTAGGCATAAAAAAGAGACCTTTCGGTCTCTGA
>NZ_KV827775.1:0-115367 GCF_001836225.1 Staphylococcus sp. HMSC036D05
ATTGTCATTCAGTTTTCAATGTTCATTTAACACTTACAATACATTATTGTATCTAAATCAATTTAATAAGTCAAGAATAAATTCTTTCGTTTATTTCTTGTTTCTTGTTAATTAATTCAACAAATAATATCTTATAATGTTTCGTTTAAAAGTTCAATAGTCAAAATTACACTTTATTAACATTAACTTTAAGGTTTTTACTTAAAGTTTTCAATTAATTAATCTGTTTTTGACGACTTTTATATAGTATCAAGTAATAAGACTATCGTCAATCAATTTATTAGAGTTTTTAAGGTTAAATTTACCTTATCAGTGAATTAATTTCTTCATTAAGAACAATTAGACTTTATAGTGTAATTAGCTTTTACTACGCAACCATTATCAATTCATCATCTGGATCTAAATTACCTCACAATTACATGAGTTTATACAGAAAAACTAGGCAACCTCTCAAGAGAAGTTGCCTAGTTCATTAGTTTAAAGTTTTTAGTTATTATCTTTTTCTTTACATTCTTTGCATGTGCCGTAAATTTCCATTCGATGATGTGTAATATCGAAGTCAGTAACATGTTGTGCTAAGTGTTCAACTTCATCAAGTTGAGGATAATGGAAGTCTACGATTTTACCACATTTTTCGCATATAACGTGATAATGATTATGTGTATTGAAATCAAATCTACTTGATGCGTCACCATATGTGAGTTCCTTAACTATGCCAATATCTTTAAATACTCTTAGATTATTATAGATAGTTGCTACACTTATATTAGGAAAATCAGGTGAAAGTGCTTGGTAAATCTCATCCGCAGTTGGATGTGAATGTGAAGAAATGAGATAACGTATAATTGCTTGTCTTTGTGGTGTAATACGTATGCCTGCTTTTCTTAAAGACGCAATTGATTCTTCAAGTTCATGTTCAATTGACTCTAAATCCGCACTCATTGAATTCACCATCTTTCTAATTAATAATAATTATTACTTAATATTAATATAACTGTTCGTAATAATGAATGTCAATAAGTACGTATTGTTTTCAGTCAATAGCCTTTATTTAAGTCCACCCTATTCTCAATTACATCATTCTTATTGAGAAAATGCTTTAAATTCTTTTCAAATATTGCTGTAACATCTCGATTAATATGCTTATCATTACCTGTGATATGAGCCGTAATTGTTACATTATTTAAATCATATAATGGATTATCGCTTGCGAGCGGTTCATTTTCAAATACATCTAAATAGGCATGTCTAATGATTTGATTTCTTAAAACATCTATTAATAGTGATTCATCGACGACAGTACCTCGTCCTATATTAATAAACAATGCATCGTCTCTCATTTGTTCAAAATGGTGTTTCTGAAGCAAGTGTATTGTTTCATTCGTTTCAGGTAAAGAATTAACAATAATATTTGCTTCTCCAATCACTTTATCAATTTCTTCTATAGTATATGTTTCGTCAAAGTGATCTTTCATATGACCTGATTTACTGACTCCGACAATTTTCATTCCAAACGCTTTGGCCAAATACGCAGTTTTTTGCGCAATAGCACCAGTGCCTAAAAATAAAAGTGTTTCACCGTTCACCCTATGACCTGTCAATTTAGAGTCAAATCGATGTGCCAATTGATTCTCATATGAAGTTCGCATTTTTTTATAATCATCTAAAATAAATGCAATAATATACTCTGATAGTTGTTTAGCTTGTACGCCTCTCCCGTTTGTAACGATAATTCCTCTTTCATTAATATAATCTAATGGAAGGTTATTTACTCCTGTAGCATACCAAGCAATCCATTTTAAATTTTTACATTCTTCTATGAATGCTTTATCTATACTTCCATCATACCCAATGAGTATATCTAATGTTTCCCTATCTTCAGTTGGAATGGTTTCCGCTTTTTTATAAAACTTAAACTCCTCATTAGGAAACTTTTTAATAAGTTCATCTTCTAAATCTTTCAATCTAATCAGGCTTACGATTTTCACTTAAATCACCCCAGGATATTTTTTAATTCCTCTATCTGAGTTTTGACTTTAACTTTTTCAATAACATCCATAATATATCCATTTTCATCAATCACAAACGTCGTTCTAACAATACCCATGCTTTCTTTGCCGAAAGATTTCTTTAATTGATAAACACCTACTTCATTTGCCAACTTATAATCTTCGTCGACTAATAAGTCGAAGTTAAGTTGATGCTTTTCGATAAAGTTTTGATGTTTCTTTTTAGAATCTCCGTTAATTCCATAAACATCTACGTCAAGTTCATTAAAATCTGATAAATGGTCTCTAAAGTCACATGCTTCAGTTGTACATGTCGGTGTATTGTCTCTTGGATAGAAATATAAGATTGCTTTACGCCCTTTTAATGTTTCATTAGTAATTACCTCTCCATTTTGATTTTCTAATGAAAATGAAGGAAATTGTTCGCCTTTATTTAACATATGCTCACCTATTTCTTAATAATGTTGATTTTATGATACGATATTAGATGAAAATATTAAATTAAAAGAGGTTGATAGATATGAATTTTACTGAAAGCGAACGTCTTCAGGAACTATCTAATGAATATATATTAGGTGGCGTTAATTCACCTTCACGTTCTTATAAGGCAGTTGGTGGCGGCGCTCCAGTTATGATGAAAGAAGGTCATGGTGCTTATTTATATGATGTAGATGGCAATAAATTTATTGATTATCTTCAAGCATATGGACCAATCATTACTGGTCATGCACATCCACATATTACTGAGGCAATTCAGGATCAAGCTGCTAAAGGTGTTCTATATGGCACGCCTACTGAACTTGAAATTGATTTCTCTAAAAAGTTAAGAGAAGCTATTCCCTCACTAGAGAAAATACGTTTCGTCAATTCAGGTACTGAAGCAGTGATGACAACGATCAGAGTTGCTCGTGCCTATACTAAGAGAAATAAAATTATTAAGTTTGCCGGATCTTATCATGGTCATTCTGATTTAGTTCTTGTTGCTGCTGGAAGTGGTCCTTCTCAATTAGGTTCTCCAGATTCAGCAGGTGTCCCTCAAAGCGTTGCTCAAGAGGTAATTACTGTACCTTTCAATGATATCGAATCATACAGAGAAGCAATCGATTATTGGGGAGATGAAATTGCGGCTGTACTTGTTGAACCGATTGTTGGTAACTTTGGTATGGTTATGCCTCAGCCAGGATTTTTAGAAGAAGTGAATAAAATCTCACATGATAATGGTACATTAGTAATTTACGATGAAGTGATCACAGCATTCCGTTTCCATTATGGTGCTGCCCAAGATTTATTAGGTGTTAAACCTGACTTAACTGCATTCGGTAAAATCGTTGGAGGTGGCTTACCTATTGGTGGTTACGGCGGTCGCCAAGATATTATGGAACATGTTGCGCCATTAGGACCTGCCTATCAAGCTGGAACGATGGCTGGAAATCCATTATCTATGAGAGCAGGTATTGCTTTATTAGAAGTATTAGAACAAGACGGTGTCTATGAAAAATTAGATCAATTAGGTCGACGCCTCGAAGAAGGATTACTTAAATTAATCGAAAAACACAATATTATAGCCACAATTAATAGAATATATGGCTCACTGACATTGTACTTCACAGATGAAAAAATTACGCATTATGAACAAGTTGAAAATTCAGATGGCGAAGCCTTTGCTAAGTTCTTCAAATTAATGTTACATCAAGGTATTAATTTAGCACCTTCAAAATTTGAAGCTTGGTTCTTAACTACAGAACACACAGAAGAAGACATTGATCAAACACTCGAAGCCGCTGATTATGCATTTAGCCAAATGAAAAAATAATCCCCCTTCTTAAACATGATCTTATTGGCTAGAACAAAAACTTTATTGAGGATAGATAAACTTAGTATTGATGGCGACACGCCTGCAGGAATAGCATGCGTCTTGAGACTACTTGTAAGTCGTTTGATTTTTAAAAGACAGGCTACGCAGTAGCTGATTGATATTGAGCTCATAAAATGGCTCAACATCTAATCATCCTTGCGGGGGTGATAATACGAATTCTTAAATTCTAGAATTCTGTATCACTCCCAAGTCATGCCCGCGGCAAGGGAGCTAAACAATACGAAGTGTTTATAATCATAGTCTTAACTTCAAACCTCTGCTCAATCCGGGCAGAGGTCTTTTTTGTATCACAAAATTTTCAAAAAGAATGTGCAAAGATCATTTGTATTAACTTGAAAATTTTAGCATCTCGGTGTATAACAATAATGAATGAGAATATATAATTATATAATTCAAAATTAAATCGAAGGAGCGTTATATTTGAGACTAGGAGCTCGGATTTTCAAAACTGGTATAGCCATCATATTAGCTATGTCTATCGCTTCTTTACTTCCGGCAAATATTGGTCTGAAAGCACTCGCTGGTGTCAGTGCAGTTGTAGCGATGCAACCAAGTGTTTATCGCTCTATTAAAACTGTTTCAGAACAAGCCATAGGTAATATTATTGGTGCCATACTTGCCGTGACCATGGTAACTATTTTTAGTAATAACTTCATCATAATGGGCGTTACGGTTATCTTATTAATCGCAATTCTATTCAAATTTAACCTAGCCCACGTTGCTACCCTAGCAAGTGTGACTGCTCTAGTAATTATGGGGCAACACACTGGTTCTTTCTATGTAGCGGCATTCTTTAGATTCGCTCTCGTAATGATAGGTGTACTAAGTTCCTCAATTGTCAATTTAGTATTTCTACCTCCAAAATTTGAAACCAAAATTTATTACAACTCAATGAATATTTCATCTGATATCTTTGTGTGGTTTAAACTTGTGCTTAATGATACTTCAGAATTTCATAATATTAAGCAAGACTGTACGCAACTTAACTCACGTATCACTAAATTAGAGCAAATCTATGATTATTATAATGAAGAGAAACCTTTAACTAAGAAGCATATCTATCAACAGAATAGAAAGAAGATACTATTTAAAGAAGTAGTAAGAACGACTAGACAAGCCTATGAAGTATTAAATCGTATGTCACGTTTTCAAAATGACTTACATCAACTTAACAATCAATTATTATTACAAATTAAACTTGAATTGGATTCGTTAGTTGCAGTTCATGAACAAATTTATAAAAGTCTATCTAAAAAGGCAAAATATGATGTTACACAGCTAGATTACGAAGTAGATAATCCACAAAAGAAAAACTTGATGGATGCCTTCCAACAAGAATTAATTAACAATCCTCATCAAACTCGTTATTCCTATGGTAATATGATGCAGATTATTGCAGCAATAGAGGAATACAGATATCACCTTGAACATTTAGATAGAATTCGATTAAGTTTCTTCACTTATCATCGTTCAGATTCAGACATTGATATTTCCGAGGAAGATTTTGATTTGTAACATATGACAAAACCACCTTTATTCTACAATCAACCATAGAATAAAGGTGGTTTTGTTTATAAATAATTATATTAGCGTTAAAGTTGCATCATTCTCATTATAAATTTTGGATGCTGTATAGATGTTCGTAAGCACCTTTTTTCGCAATTAATTCTTGATGTGTACCCGTTTCCACGATTTGTCCATTTTCCATAACAACAATCTTATCAGCATGTGTAATCGTAGACAGACGATGTGCCACAATTAAGGTTGTTCTATCTTTACTTAATACATCAAGTGCTTCCTGAATGATGACTTCACTTTCTAAATCAAGTGCACTCGTTGCTTCGTCTAAGATCAGAATAGGCGGGTTATTTAAGAAGATTCTAGCAATAGAAAGACGTTGTTTCTGACCGCCGGAAAGTTTCACACCTCGTTCTCCAACTTCAGTGTCGTAACCTTCAGGTAAATTAATAATAAAGTCGTGCGCATTTGCCATCTTAGCCGCTTCGACGATTTCTTCTTCTGTCGCGTCAGGTCGACCTAGCAAGATGTTTTCTCTCACTGTATCTGAAAATAAAATATTGTCTTGTTGTACGAGTCCTATCTGATTTCTTAAACTGCCAGTTAAGAAGTCTTTAACGTTATTTCCATCAATATTTATTTCTCCAGCAGTTACATCATAAAATCTAGGTATTAAACTAATGAGTGTCGATTTACCGCCACCACTCATACCAACAAAGGCCACTGTTTCACCTTTATTAATTGTAAGGTTAATGTCATGTAACTCTTCTGATTCATTTTCATTATACTTAAAGCTCACATGATTCAAATCAATTTGACCTTTTTTAATTTCGATAGGTTGTGCACCGATGCCATTCTTAATATCATAATCTTCGTCCATCAATTGGAATACCCTATCCATTGAGGCGAAACTTTGGGTCAATGTCGTAAATGATGATACAAGTCTTCTTAATGGTCCAAAAAGTTGTTCCAAGTACCCTACGAAAGCTGCTAAAGTACCAACAGTAATAGAGCCATTAATCACTAAATAAGCGCCAACACCAATGACAATGATTGGTCCTAAGTCTGTAACAGTATTAATTGCTGCAAAGGAATATGCATTCCATCGTGTGTGCTGGAAAGCACGCTTTAAGAAGTGACCATTTCGATGATCGAAGTTTTTCGCTTCATTATCTTCAATTGCAAAACTTTTTATCACAGACATACCCTGAACACGTTCATGTAAGAATCCTTGAACTTCTGCTAGCGCTTGTGAACGTACGCGAGTTAATTGTCTTAATCTTCCAAAGAAGAAATAGACCGTTAAAATATAGAATGGGAAGATAAATATCGCTGCAATTGTCAATTTCACATCCAAGAAGAACATGATTGATAAAGCGATAATTATTGTTACGCAATCTAACCAAATGTTCATTAATCCTGTAAGAATGAAGTCTTTCGTTTGTTCTACATCATTAATGACACGAGAAATGACTTGTCCTACTTGATTATTAGCATAAAAACGTGCACTTAATGCCTGTAGATGATTATATAATTGTTTACGAATGTCATATAAAATTTTGTTACTTGTCCATTGAGCTAAATATTGTCTTATATACTCAATGGGTGGTCGAACAATTAAAAATATAAATAGCGCTATGCCAATCGCCACACCGAGATGACTGAATTTCTCACTATTTGAAAGTGAGTGATTATTAATCACGCCGTCAATCGCATATTTAATAAGCAATGGAATTAACATAGGTATACCGAATTTGATAATACCCACGATAATTGTTGCTATAATACGATATCTATACGGTTGAACGAATTTTAAATATCGTTTAATCATGCGTATTTACCCCCTGTGATGCACGCAGATTTTATTTATCAAAAATGAACAGAGGTTGAACACATTTCAATCGCTTACCACTATTTGTAAGCAACGTCATGATAATGTTTCAACCTCTGATTTAAAATACTATACAAGCTTATATTACGATGTTAAGTCATTCTTTATAATGGTGGAATAGTCTCATTGCAAGATTGTAATACATTTAAATCATGAATACGATTTATTGTTTAATACCTTTAACAATATAAAGCATTGATTCAAGTATTACATCTATTTTGCTTAATAATCTCTAATCTTTTTATAACGTTCTTTCCATACTTTAATAAAATCTGGCGCAAATGGCCCCTTCTTCTGTTCTATCCATTGTTGTAAGATATCAACATTTCTTCTTAAAATCACATCAATATCATGAGGATAGTTCATTTGATTCATATGTTGTTCGTACTCATCTTCATCTAATAAATGATACTTACCATTGGGATAAACTTTAATATCCAAATCATAATCAATATATTTAAGTGCCTCTTCATCGCACACGAAAGGTGATGATAAATTGCAATAATAATAAATGCCGTCTTCCCTAAACATGCAGATAACATTAAACCAATACTCTGAATGGAAGTATACAATTGCCGGCTCTCTAGTAATCCATGTACGCCCGTCACTCTCAGTCACTAACGTGTGATCATTTCCACCTATAATCACATGGTCAGTACCCTTTAAGATTGTTGTTTCCGACCACACACGATGAATGTTTCCATCATGTTTGTAACTTTGAATCTTAATTGATTCTCCTTCTTTCGGTATGGATTCCTTAACCATACTCCACACCACCTTTAATATTTTTAGCCATTTAGATTATATCATATTTTAATCTACATGCTTAATAAATAAAGGCGCTTCCATTATAAGTGAATTAACACATCTATCCCACTATGAAACGGTATATTTTATCCATTGAAACTGGAAAAGTATGAGCCTCTCTATCATCTAAATCAAACCATTTCATATTTGAAGGCAATTCATCATCTGGAATGTCATGTATCTCAGGTACACTATATACTTTAATATTCCATGTCATATGCGTAAATTGATGTCGTAGTTCATAAATAGGTTCTTCTAAAGATTGAACACGTAATCCAAGATAATCAGAAAGTTGCGCATCTGCATCACTTTCTTCTCTCATAGGAAATTGCCACATACCATTTAATAATTTTTCTTGTCGTTTTTCAAGAAGATATTGTCCTTTATTATTTCTAATAAGTAGAACCTTTTGATTTACTGTTTTCTTTTTAATATTTTTCGTTTTTACAGGAAGTTCCTGTGTGGTCCCTTCGTGGAAAGCTTCACAATTTTCTTGAACTGGGCAAAATAGACATAATGGTGATTTCGGAGTACAAATTAATGCACCCAACTCCATCATTGCTTGATTAAATGTCCCTGAGGCTTCTTGTACATAAGGATTTAATTCCTGCTCGAATGCTTTACGTGTCGATTGCAACTTCGTATCACGATAATCATTATTCAACCTTGACCATACACGAAAGACATTGCCATCAACAGTTGCAAGCGGTTGGTCAAATGCGATACTCATCACTGCCGCTTGTGTATAAGGTCCCACGCCTTTTAACTTTTTGAAAAGTTCTGGTTCAGAAGGGACTTCACCATCATATTGTGCTTCAACTTCTTTAATAGCAGTGTGGAAATTTCGAGCTCGACTATAATAGCCTAAACCTTCCCAATACTTTAGCACTTCATCTTCATTAGCTTCACTTAAACTTGCAACTGTCGGGAAGCGATGAATAAATCTATAGTAATAATCGATCACTGTATTGACTTGTGTTTGTTGCAACATTACTTCACTCAGCCATATATAGTAAGGGTTTGTCGTTTCTCTCCATGGCAAATCCCGTTGATTCTTCTCAAACCAATCTACAATATTCTTTTTAAAAGATTCGTTTTGATACATGCAATTAATCCTTTCTTTACTCTTTCAATTTTGATTCATTTGATGTTAGTCTTTACTTTTAAAAACAATAATCGATTGAAGTAAGTTAATTTTGTTATTGTGACTTTTAGATTATAATATATATTAAATAAAGATGAAAAGAGTGAACAATTATGGACACAGCCACGCACATTGTTATGGGTGTGGGTCTCACTGCGTTAGCTACTCAAGATCCAGTTATGGCAGGCTCATTTGCAGCTACTGCTACAACATTAGTAGCAGGTTCATTAATACCTGATGGCGATACAGTATTAAAATTAAAGGATAACGCGACCTATATCTCCCATCATAGAGGAATTACACATTCTATACCTTTTACCATTTTATGGCCGATTTTAATAACATTTCTAATATTTGTGATTTTTAATCATACTGAGCCACTACACGTGTGGCTATGGGCACAACTTGCCGTCTTTTTACACGTATTTGTAGATATATTTAATTCATACGGCACCCAGGCACTAAGACCTATTACAAATAAGTGGATACAACTAAGTGTGATAAGCACCTTTGATCCAATTATCTTCACTCTACTATGTATTGGCGTCTTACTTTGGATTGTTGGTGTTCATCCTTATCTTGCTTTCTTTCCTATCGTCGCAATTTTAGTCATTTATTATATCGTGCGTTTCATGATGCAAGCAACAATTAAAAAAGAAGCGCTCAAACGTATCGATCGTTCGCATAATGCTGTGAAAGTCTTTGTCGCCCCTACAATCAAATTTCATGTTTGGCGTGTTGCGATTCAAACTGAACAACATGATTATGTAGGCACTGCACGTTGGAAAGACGTTGAATTTACTGATAAAGTAAAACGACAATCTATGACGCCAGACACATTACTATGGAAAGTAAAAGGAAACAAAGATATCTTTACTTTCTTAAATTTCTCTTCTATTTATCGTTGGCAAACAACACCTTTAGAAGATGGTGCAACTGAAATACGATTAATGGATTTAAGATATCTTAACAATGGTCGGTACTCATTCGTCGCAATAGCACATTTAACGCAAGATAACGAAATCGACCACTCCTACATCGGCTGGGTCTTCAGCGAAGACAAACTACAACGCAAACTATACTCACAATAACATACAAAGAAACCAAGGCACCCCTTCCTCCAACCAATGATAAGGGGTGCCTTGGCTTTTATCTAAATTTATCTAAACACTTAATGTCTAAGTATTTTCAAACTGTAAACAAATATATGATTAACCTATCTTCAATACGCTAACAAATTACCGTTAACTTGCAAATGATCACATTCCTTCAAATGACCAATGACCACTTACCTTCAAACTAACACTCACCTTAACGTTAAAGGTTACCATCATTATCATTTACGTTACGAGCGGTATGTCCTTTCACGCTACCATCATGACGTCCATTTTCACCTGTGATATGCTCATCTTTCTTCTTGTCTTCATCTTCATGTTCGATAGCTTTTGAAGTGTCATTATCACCCAAAGTAACTTGACTATCATATTTATCAAAAGCAATGTGACGAACTAGCGCATAATTTATCACACACAAGATTACTAAAAGAAAAATAAAATAAATATGATATGGAATGTTATTCATACTTACTGCTCCAAATACCACCGACTCTGCGCTACCATTCACGAGATAATAAACTGGATTCAACATTAATATATGTTCAATTATTGTTGAATGTGTCTTAGGTATAAATAATATCGGCACGATAAAGAAACAAATCGCACTAGCAATTAAGTATAGCAGATGAAATCGTTTAACAATGAATTGTAATAAACCACACATGACAGCTGCAATTACAATAAATATACTTGCCATGACGCTATAATAAATAAACGCAAAGATTGAAGTATCAAAATTGACTGGCTTTAAAAATGCGATAATTAAACCAAGAACTAACATCGTCACTAAAGTCATCAACGCAATGACAATTAACGGTGTGACAGCTGAAATATGGAAAGACTTCATTACCATATAATCTTTTCTATAATATTTATAGCCTAAGTATATAGAAAACACTATAAGCCCAAAGACAACAAGCGCTGTTACTCTGAATAACCAACGCACTTGTACCAATTCAGTATTATGATTCAAATTGAAGATACCTTCTAAACCTAAAATAAACACAAGACCTATTACAAAACTAATGACAAACCAATGCCAAGTTTGCTTTATCCGTTGAGTACAGTAACCTATCAGATGTGGCAAGTTTTTAAAGTATAAGATTATATTATCTATCATTTTCACACCTACAATTCAATATATATCCATTTGTTATCTTTCATATCTGCTATGAAATAACCATTGCCAGATTTCGTAATCCATACATCTTTTTTTATATTATATTTTTTCTTCAATTCTGTTTTATGTTCCATAGGTACCACAAATCCTGAAAGTGTATCTTCATCTCCGAAAATCATTTTAATCGGTTGTTGAGTGATTGGTACGACATAACGACTATCTTTCTCTGGAACAAGGGTCTTCGTAACTTTGTCATGCTTTTGGTGTAAATGACTATTAAAATACTCTATGTATGTACTATAGTTGGTTTTAATATAAGGTGAAAGCTTTTTAAAACTGTGTGATTCATATAAACCAGCAGGGTTAAAATAGAATAAGTCACTTTTTCCAACCGTATACGTCTTTTGGTTCATTTCTATTCGATATTTTTTACTATTCTCACCTGTAATTGTCGCTAATCCATATTTAGGTAATTCCGTATTCTTTGTACCTTTTAATGTGGTAGAACCATCAAGCGCAAGGCCATAAGCTAATTTATCTTCATATGGATCTTTGCTTTGGTTTTGTATTGCGGCTTGGGTATTATTTTCAGAAATATGAACTTTGCCTAAATTGTTGAAGAGTAATACCCCCATCAAAGCTAGACCAATTAAGAAACTCGCAAATAATGTCCAGAACCTTACTAAAAAGACAGGTGGCTTAGCATGATTATAGCGCTCAATTCTCTTAAAGTTATACGTCATTTCTGGTATACGTGTACGGCTTTTCTTCCAGTCTAAATCGAAGCTTTCCAATTGCATCTTAGAATCAATACTTTGACGGTCCTTTTCATGTTCTCTAAACACAGGCAAAACTTGATTTAGCGAACCCTCTTTACGAATTTGACCATGAGATACCCAAGTGATATAGTTAGCTGTTTCACTAATCTTGTCTATATCATTGTCAATCAATACTAATGTTTGGTTACTTTGTATGTAATCATCTGATAATTCAATTGCTCTTTTGAAGAATACATCATCTAAATGTGTCAATACGTGGCTAAGGATGATGATTTTATTTTGAGAAGAACGGGCGATACTCAGTAATAATTGAGCATACTCAGTTGGAGATAAATTTGAAATACTTGTCTTCGCTTTATCTCCTAAATGTGCCCATTGAATGATTTGTTCTGCCTTGTGGTCATTTACTTTGTAAGGAAATAATTGCACAGTGCTGTCTACAAAATCTTGAACAGTTTGATATGTAACATGACGGTGCTCCATATCTCCATAAAATACATTCTCAGTACGAATAACTTTTCCTTTATCAGGTTTAACAGTCCCACTCAAAATTCTACCAATTAACGTCTTCGAGGATCCTGGTTCACCAATAATACCAAGTGATTCACCTTGATAAATATGTAAAGAGATATTATTTAAATTGATATCTTCTGCATCATATCCAAAGGGCAGATACCATTTCTTTGAGCTTTTATTTCTATAGTAATGTGTCACTTTAAGTAACCTTAATACAATTGAGCTTCCCATTGATTAAACATCCTTCTAAATTTTTAATAATGCTAATGGTAGACCTTCTTCTGGTTCACTACTTTTAATTCTGAACCCCCAAGCAAAAACACCTTTCAGTCTTTCTACTTTGAAGTATTGTTCACTGCCATCATTTAATTTATAAATCTTTCCTATTTCAACTTTATTACGATCAACCAGATAGCTTTCTGCAATGATGACTTTACTTTGGTACACATCGTATTCATTCATAATGCCATTCATTTCAGCTTTACGCATTTTTTCTTTATATGTCTGAATTTCATGTCTTAATTCTTGTTCTGACATCTCACTCAATTTCTTCTGTACCATTTGTAATACCACTTTCTTCTAATTTTGTTTTAATTTTATCATACTTATAACCTTTTCTCATAAGCGCTTCAATGGTTTTCATCATTAATTTTTGACCATCGTATTTTCTACAATTTTTATTATAGACTTTCTCTAAATCACGTTGCAATAAATTATCTAATGTCTCTTCATCTTGGGAAAAGTTGAGCTCAGACATCGCAGCCTGAATCGTCTCAAATGTGAAGCCTTTTTGCATTAAAGCTTGTGAAACTTTTTGTTTTACTTTAACTTCAGGCCCCTTCTTCGTTTTCATTATTTTATTGCCTACTTTAATGACATCTTCAAGAGGTTGTTCTTGTTCATAAAGCGCTGTATAATGATCAATGATTTTAGGTTCAATACCTAATTGATAAAGCTTTTGTTTATATATTTCTGGTCCTTTATCTGTCGTACGAATCATTGTGTTTTTCAAACTTTCAGCATAATCTTCATGATCAATAAACTTTTCTTTATAGCAATAATCAATCACTTGCTCAATTGCATCTTCAGAAATTTCATTTTTTTCTAGATATTGCCGAACTTCTTTTTCAGTACGTTTTTTATAAGATAAATACTGAATCGCCATATTCACACCACGTCTATAGTGATCGTATTTTTGAATTTGTTCCATATCAGCCGCTTCAAGTATTTGATCTTTTTTTAAATTAAATTTAACGAGCGTATCGATATCAATACCCATTTCAAATACACCGTCTAAATATAAGTTGAATCGTTCTTTGTTCTTTTTCTGAACTTCAAGTTTTGTAACTTTAGGCACGTCTCACCCTCCCTTTCCTGAAAATGTTTTAAACATGAATTACCATTATTATGGCACATTTATTACATATTCATAAACAACTATGCCTTTTTTGAGAACCATTATGTAACGATATAAATAAACACCTGCGCTCTATCATTTTCAGTAGAAAGCAGGTGCTTAATTTTGTAATTAATTTCCTAATTGTGACATAGCTTCTTTATATTGTGCGTCTGTAATATAATCTTGCTGTTTCATCTTTTCCAAATTAGCTTTAACACGATTTTTAAAATTCTCAGACATATCATTGACATCATATACACTAGGCGCATTCACTTTACTTGCTAAAATGGCACTTTGTAATACACTTATTTGTGGCATACTTTGATTATTTTTATTCACTGTTGTACCAAAATAATGATTTGCTGCACTTTCAACCGTATACTGATTGTCACCATAATAAATATTATTCACATAAAAACTTAAAATTTCGTTCTTGTTATACTGTTGTTCAACTTTATGCGCAACAAATAATTCTTTAATCTTTCTCATAAATGAACGTTCATTATCGTAATAATAATTTTTGACTACTTGTTGTGTGATGGTACTACCGCCTTGAACATCTCGGTCACTAATGGTTGAAAATAATGCACGTGTTGTTCCTTTTAAATCAAAACCATGATGTTTATAAAAACGTTCATCTTCCATCGATATAAATGCGCCCTTAACATAATTAGGCATGTTATCTGCAGGTACGAAACTATTTTTATTTTCAATTGACTTCAAATCATCAACATTCGCTCTTGAAGATAAGAAATACATCAAACCTAAAAATAAAATAAACACGATAATGACGACGAACAATATTTTTAAAATGATTTTATTAGTTTTCTTCTTTTTTGGTGGTTTACCTACTGGTTGATAATACGTATTATAATGAGGTCTTCGCATTTCACTACGTTGATCATTATAAGAATCCGCATATTTTTCGCTTCTTTTCATGCGTTTGCTCCTTTTTTCTTAAACTCACCCTCTTAAAGTGAGTTTACCAGTAGTTTCATCGTTTAGCTATAGCTTATGATAAAAATCAGTCCCAAGGTGTATCCGTGTCTGGACCCGTTGGCTTAGCTATATTCCAAAATAGCTAAGGATGCTTATTTCAATCACTTTTAAATAAAAATAAAACTGCCAACAGAGTGAATACTCTGTCGACAGCCTCATATCTCATATTAAATTATTTAGAATACTGAATTATGCTTCTAATTGTTTAACAATTTCTCTATTGAAATCGTCTAAATCATCAGGTGTACGGCTTGTTACGATGTTGTTATCAACAACTACTGATTCATCAACAACTTGCGCACCTGCATTTGATAAATCTTTACGTACATTTAATACACCAGTTAATGTACGGCCATTTAAGTCATCAGTATCGATTAATACTAATGGACCGTGGCAAATTGCAAATGTTGGAACATCATTTTTAGTGAAGTATTTAGCAAATGTGCCATAACGACCTTCAGCATCGCCACGTAAGTGGTCAGGTGAGAAACCACCAGGAATTAATAATGCATCATAATCTTCTGGTTTAGCATCTGCAATGCTTACTTGAACTGTAGCTTTTTCACCATGTTTACCTACAACTTCATGTTTTGCAGTATCCCCAATGATTTCAGTTTCAAATCCAGCATTTTCTAAAGCTTCTTTAGGACTTGTTAATTCAATATCTTCAAATTCATCTGCAAGAATGATTGCTACTTTTTTAGTCATAATTAATAATCACCTTTCTCTAATTAATTCTAATCTATATATAGACAAGATGATTAATGTTTAAACATAAGATGTTAAGTCCTTTCATTTCTCACTTTTCTTAAAATAAAAAACAAATCCTCAATTTAGAAATTAAAATAAGAGGATTTGTTAAATCTACATCATTATTATAGTATGAGCCTTATTTTGAAACTTGCTTTACTTTCTCTTCTAATTGATCTAATAGACCAATCCATTCGTCAATATCTTCTACACGTACTTCGTCAGGATTCACATGGTCGATATCCTCTATAAATTTGTTTAGACGTGTTTTAATTTGATCAATTGTTTGTTGTTCATTCATTTAAAATAAGCGCTCCTTCTTTAAATATTTTTTTAAGATACTCATATCCTAACAGAATTTGACAAAAAGCGATATAATCTTAATAATGTTTACTGTACTTTTTACGTAATAAACAAAGTAGATGGAAAGTTTATATTTAGGAGTAATAATTCATGTTGACCACAAATAAAAAACCTATTTCTATCCAAAATGACCCATGGGAAGCGTATAACGATATCATTGATCATGGTGGATTAACATTAAGTAATATAGAATTTACAACAACCAATCTGTGTAATATGCGTTGCAGTCACTGCGCAGTAGGCTATACACTTCAAACAAAAGATCCAGACCCTCTTCCAATGGATATTATTTATCGAAGACTGGATGAAATCCCCAACTTAAGAACGATGTCGATTACTGGTGGCGAGCCAATGTTCTCCAAGAAATCGATTAAAAATGTCGTTAAACCTTTACTTAAGTATGCTTATGATCGAGGTATTTACGTTCAAATGAATTCAAATTTAACATTGCCACAAGACAGATACTTAGATATTGCAGAGTATATCGATGTCATGCATATTTCTCATAACTGGGGAACAATACAAGAGTTTACCGATGTTGGTTTCGGAGCGATGAAGAAGCAACCACCTTTAAAAGCAAAACTTAAATTATATGAACAAATGTTAGATAATTCGAGAACTTTATCGGAACAAGGTATGTTTGTTTCTGCTGAAACAATGCTGAATCAAAGTACGTTACCTTATTTAGATAAAATTCATCATGAAATTGTTAATGATATGAAGTGTAGCCGTCACGAAGTACATCCTATGTATCCTGCTGATTTCGCGAGTCAACTGAATGTTCTTTCACTTAAAGAAATGAAAGACGCCATTAATTACTTATTAGATATTCGCGATGAAGAGACTTGGATGCTATTTGGAACTTTACCTATTTATCCTTGTATTAATGATGAAAATGACCAAAAATTACTACATAGATTAAGAAACGCGAAGAATGTCACAATGAGAAATGACCCAGATGGACGTAGTCGATTAAATGTCAATGTCTTTACTGGCAATGTTATTGTGACTGACTTCGGTGATGAAAATGGTACAATTTCAAACATTCAAAAGGATAAACTCACTGATGTATTTGATCAATGGCTTCATTCAGAATTAGCACAATCACTTAACTGTCACTGCCCTGAATTCCAATGTCTAGGTCCTAATGTATTAGTTAAAAATATGTACTATCCTCAAACAGACTTCAAACTCAAAGAAAAAGAAATGCATTCACGCCACATTTTTTCTTAAGTAATAACAACATACAAAGACGTTAGAATAAGTAGCATTATTCTTAAAAGATAAACAAAGTATTGATGGCGACACGCCTGCAGGAATAGCATGCGTCTTGAGACTACAGGCTCAAGCCATGCCCGCGGCAAGGGAGCCAAGCAATACGAAGTATAAAATATAAAAGTAGCAGTAAGAAGTTTCTAACTGAAATCCTCTTACTGCTATTATTTATGAGAATGATGACTCTGACTGATTGCTTATTTTTCAATATGTCTAACTCTGGATAGATATTCAATCGTTTTCTTACTTTCTGAACGACGTTCTTTGCGTCTTTCAACACGTGAAGGTGCACTTTCATGGAACCACTTTTCAACATCTGTTTCAGGATAGACACCTGGAACATTTATAGGCTTCCCGTCTTCGCCTAGTGCTACAAAAGTTAGAAAACTTAAGGCTGCGAGATGACGCTCATTATTAAAGACATCATCTATAATAATTTGCACACAAATTTCCATTGAACTTGTTCCAGCATATGACACCATCGCTTCATAAGAAAGAATGTCTCCTGTTTTAATTGGTCTTAAGAAATCTACTGAGTCTGTTGAAGCAGTCACCACTTGTGCGCCCGCATGTTTTGTAGCTGAAATAGCTGCTATTTCATCAATATTTGCCATCAAAGAACCACCAAACATTGTATGATGATGATTCGTATCTTGTGGAAATACTTGTCTATGTTTGATACATTTTGCTTCAGACATTGCTTTCATTTTTCTATTTTCATTAGACATACTCTATTTCTCCCCATCTTTATATACCAGAACTTTAACTCCCAGTAAGCTAAATTCATTAATTATTATTATACCTTTTTAATTTTGAAAAGTAATGTGCGTACTGCATTACTAGGCCCAATTACCATTCTCGAAGACTAACTCTTTCGTACCATCTTGTAAAATGCCATAAATCGTTAAATCAGAACTACCAATCATAAAGTCTTCATGGACGTTCGAATCATTTAATCCACTTGCAATTTTTTCTTCTGTCGTCATTTCGGTACCACCTTTAACATTGAAACCATATGCAGAACCGATAGCGAGATGGCAAGAAGCATTTTCATCGAATAGTGTATTGTAAAAAATAGTACGACGATTTGAAATTGGCGAATCATCAGGTACTAAAGCGACTTCGCCTAATCTTCTTGAGCCTTCGTCTGTGTTAATTAAATCTTTAAGAACTTCTTCGCCTTTTTCAGCTTTAACTTCAACGATTTCACCATCTTTGAATGTTAATGTGAATCCGTCGATAATATTACCATTATAACTTAGAGGTAATTTGTTTGTGACATAACCATTCACATTATTTCTATCAGGCGCAGTAAACACTTCCTCTGTAGGAATATTGGCAATAAACGGTTGTCCATCTCCATTGACATAACTTGTTGCATCTTCCCATAAGTGTCCTTTAGGTAAACCAACTGTTAGGTCTGTACCTTCAGAGATATAGTGAAGAGCCTTATAATTCTTTTCTTGAAGTCTTTTGGCATGAACACTTAAAGATTTTACATGGGCATTCCAGTTTTCGATAGGATTATTGCCATCCACTCGCACAATATCGAATACTTCATCTATGAATTTTTCATATGCCTCTTCTTCATCCAAGTCTGGATAAACACGGCGTGCCCAATCTCTTGTTGGGAATGCTGCAACTACCCATGGGAACTGATTCTTTTGACTCGCTTCCATATATGGTTTAAAGCCTTTTGAATACTGAGCTTGATATGCTTTTAATTTATTCACATCAATACCATTAAGTAAATCTGGATCTTCAGCAATTAATGCTAAATTAGCTGCACCACGTTTAACATAATCTAAACGTTCATCAATATCATATTGCTTTAATTCATTATTTTCAAAGTGCTCAACAGATTCATGTTCGAATTTAAGACGTTTCAAACGCGCATCAGCATATTTTACTCGAACATCTGATGCACCTGCTTTATAAGCTTCTTCAACTATTAAGTGCGTTAATTCTAAGGCTTCAACTGAAGAGCGAATAAATACAGGTTGATTCTCTTGAACATTCATGCCTACTTTAACAAGTAGTTCCGCATATTGTTGTAACTTTTCTTGATAATTAGCCATACTGTAGTCCCCCTAATCTTGTCTAAGTTGTCCTAAATGGTCTGCAATCGCAGTGACCTCACTCGGAGAAAACGAATCTTTAGACATTACAAATTCATATATTTCAGTGATTTCTTCGTGATTTGAAGATTTGAATTTATCTGGATTCAGTAACCCTTGATTGACTATATTTAATTTCTTTCTGATTTCTGCAATCATTTCTTCATTTGATAATGACATGGGATTCACCTCTTTAATTCAATATTCTATCAAATTACCATACTTTATTAAACTTTAATAGAATTTGAGGTTAAGTACTTTCTTATTGTTTAAATACTCTATAAAATGGGGATATAGTTACATAGTTTGGAGGAATAATTATGGTAGACGTAGCATTTGTATGTCTCGGTAATATATGTCGTTCTCCAATGGCTGAAGCTATCATGAGACAAAGGCTGCAAGACAGAGGCATTTCAGGTATTACAGTTCACTCACGAGGTACAGGACGTTGGAATTTAGGCGAACCACCTCACGAAGGTACCCAAGCGATATTGAAAGAACACAATATCCCCTTCGATCATATGATTAGTGAACTTTTTGAACCAAATGATGATTTTGACTATATTATAGCAATGGATCAAAGTAACGTGGATAATATTCGCCAAATCAATCCAAATCTACACGGACAATTGTTCAAATTGCTAGAATTTAGTAACATGGAAGAAAGTGATGTACCAGATCCGTATTACACAAACAATTTTGAAGGTGTATTTGAAATGGTACAATCATCATGTGATAATTTAATTGATTACATCGTAAAAGATGCAAATTTGAAAGAGGGGTAATCACTATGGAAAATAAATTAGTTCCTGGTATTCTAATTGGTGCAATTATCGGCGGCGCTGCTACTTTAGCCGATAAATCTACACGTAACGCTTTAAAACAATCATTTAAAGACGCTAAAGAAGGCAATCGTTCACGTAAACCTTCTAAATTTAATAGCATTAAAGATGAAGTAATGTATTGGAAAGATACGATTGAAGAAATTCGTCGTAACAATCCAGAATTAGAACGTTCTATTAAAGATGCTAAGGATACATTCGTTAATCGTAAAAACCAACGTTTAGGTAAATAATCGATAGAATAAGCACGACTTAGCTATACTTTATAACAAGACGCCTTTATTGTTAGAGATTGTATATCTCGCTTTATGGGCGTCTTTTTATATTGACTCATCATGAGTGACTATATATTTAAACCTAATTGTCTTCATATATTTCATACATTAAATTGATTTGAAAGATATTCTATTTAAAATTCACTTTATAGCATTTGCCTTTCCTATCAATTTAAGACAAAATATTGAATGAAATATTAATTTACTTAAAACTTTAAGGTGATTATTAAAATAAATGACATAATTTGCCATTTATTGTTTTAATTCTAACTTAACTTGGGAATATAACAGTCATACATTTTTCGATTATACAAAGCAAAGGAGATTGTCATGTCAAAACAAGAAAAAACGACTTCAAAATTCCTTAATTCAGCTAAGGAACAAGAAGAACGTCAACACAAAAAGAATGACGATAAAGACAAACAAATTAAAGTCGATCGTACATACATTGAACCTCAAGAGTTCAAGTCAAAGTCACCTAAGAAAAAGGACCAAGTATTCTTTCTATCTCGTTTAAACAAGCCAGCAAAGTACACGAAAGATTCTAATTTCCTAAAATACTTAATTTATAGAATCGGTAAAGACGATGCATCCGGTCTAGCGGCTCAAATGACTTATCATTTCGTGCTCGCAATGTTCCCTATGCTCATCTTCTTACTTACTTTATTAGGACAATTTATAACTATTAACACTGACCAAATCAACCACAAGGTCAGTCAATATATACCTGATCAAAGTACTGCTGATGTTGTTACTAAGATATTTAGTAGTATTTCAGATAGTGCCAATGGTGGCGTTCTATCCATTGGTTTAATCTTAGCCATTTGGTCTGCGTCTAATGGTATGTCTGCCATTATCAATTCATTTAATGTCGCTTATGACGTAGAAGATGCAAGAAATGGCATTGTGCTTAAGATTCTAAGTGTCATTTATACACTCGTTTTAGGCATCGTATTTGTAGTGGCAATTGTGTTGATTACATTAGGACCTGTGATTAGCAAATTCTTATTTGGACCTTTAGGTTTAGATAAACAAGTAGAGTGGATCTTTGATGTAGTGAGAATCGTATTACCTCTGATTATCATTATTCTTCTATTCACAGTATTATATTCTGTTGCACCAAATGTTAAAACAAAATTACGTTCAGTACTTCCTGGTGCTTTATTTACATCTATTATTTGGTTAGTTGGTTCATTCTTATTTGGTTGGTATATCTCAAACTTTGGTAATTACAACAAAACATACGGAAGTTTAGCCGGCATCATTATCTTATTCTTATGGTTGTACATTACAAGTTTCATTATCATCATTGGTGCAGAAATTAATGCAATTATTCACCAAAGAAAAGTCATCAAAGGTCATACACCTGAAGAAGCTGCGTTACTCCATGATGACAACAATCAAAATCATTATAATGAAGACACAACTTATGAATACAACAATGACACACCAGAGAATAAAGATGAAAATTATAATATAGATCAAAATGCTGATAATGAGAAACCTGAAGATCAGGAAACACTTAAAGATAAAATCGTTGATAAATTTAAAAACAATCATGACAACGATGATAAAAATCAAAAATAAACCACTAAAAAAGGCGAAGGACACGTTTTCACCGTGACTTTCGCCTTTCATTTTTGTTATTTTATTGTATAAGATTGTGTTGGAAAGCATAGATAACAGCTTGTGTTCTATCTTGTACTTCTAATTTACTTAGAATATTACTCACATGCGTTTTAACAGTTTTAATTGTAATATGAGATGCACTCGCAATTTCTTGGTTTGAATACCCTTTTGCGATTAATAATAAGATTTCCATTTCACGTTCTGTTAACATTTCATATAATTCCGCACGTTTTTTCATTCGATTTCTCATTTTCACAAGTACTTCAGGTTCAAACACTGATTCACCTTGATATGTTTTACGTACTGCTTCAGCAATATCACTTGCGCTTGTTGTTTTTAAAATATAACTATCCACGCCGGCATCTAACGCACGATAAACTTCTTTATCTTCAATAAAGCTTGTTAACATCACGACTTTAATATGAGGTAAATCCTTTTTTATTTCGGTTGTGGCTTCTACACCATCCATATCGTCCATCAGTAGGTCCATTAAAATTAAATCTGGCTTTAATTCGTGTGCTTTCTCAATGGCTTCTTTTCCTGAAGCACCCTCACCTACTACCTCAATATCTTCTTGTGTAGAAAGATAACTAGAAATACCTATTCTAACCATTTCGTGATCATCCACAAATAATACTTTAATCGCCATTTGATTCATCCTCCTTGTTCAATGGTGCTTTGACTTCTATACGTGTACCTGAATCTGGTAACGATACGATATGGAATGTGGCACCAATCTCTAATGCGCGTTCTCTCATATTTTTTAAACCATAACTTTGTTCAAATTTTTCATCTACATTGAAACCTTTACCATTATCTTGAACTCTTAACAGTAAATAATCTTCTTTATTGAATAATTCTACCGTTACTTTCGAACCATTTGAATGTCTTAATGTATTGGAAATCGCTTCTTGAGTAATTCTAAACAAATGATCTTCAATACCTTTAGGTACTTTGAAATCTTGAATTTCATGAACCACTTTCATAGGCACTTTCTTTTGAAGATCAATGACTAAATCTTTGATTCCTTCACCTAGAGACTTATCTTTTAATCCTATAGGTCTTAAGTGTAGAAGTAACGCTCTCATTTCAAGCTGTGAATCTTGAACCATTTTCTCTAGAACAGGAATTTGTTGGTCTAAAGGCGGTTCTAATTTAGATTCTTTAATCGCTGAAAGCATCATACTTGCGGCAAATAATTGCTGACTTACCGAATCATGTAATTCTCTAGCCAAGCGCTGGCGTTCATCTTCTATAATTTTTTTCACTTTCACATCATTTAGATTATAGTTTTCATTTGTCATGTTTTGCGTTTTCATTCTCAATCGATGCAATTCTTGATTTAAGGGTACCAATGTATGATAAATATCTAAAGTCTCACTATATAACTCTAAATTTTGATCGTTAATACCAACTGTTTCCCCTTCAATCGATCTTTCAATTTGAGATTTAATCCAATCATTTTGTTGATTGATTTTATACGCTAACACAGACCCTACAATGATGCATAACAAGATAATTAATATATTTAAGAATAAAAATACGGGAATTCCAAATATTTGGGTGTAAAACATCCCTTGAAAATAAATAATATTAACAAAAACTTTGTCAATGAATAAAAAAGCAGTGAGCATACTATAGACAAGTATTAGCATCGATCCAATTGCTCTTAAGTAGTGATTCATTTATAAATCACCTCAACGTCTCCAATAAATGTTGAAACGTAAACATTGACTGTATAGTTGTCATCTTTAGTTTTTTCCTCAACTTGAATATGATTATTCTCAATTTTATATGATTTGTCATTTACATATGCCGTTCCGTAAAAAGCAGCTGTATGTAAATTAATGTTGTAATTTAACGGCACAACCACTTGTACTTTACCTAAGATGTGACGAACAACAATTGTATTAGTTTCTTTAATATTAGCCGCTTTGGTCATATCAATATGGATATCGCCAATCCCATGTTGAATTTGCACATCTTCCCATTTATACACATATACGGGTGTACGTTGTTCACCGAACCATTTTTGTTTAATAAAAATAGGTGATGTCACTTCTTCATCTGTTGCAACTACCTTTAAAGGTTTAAATTTATAAATTAAATAGCGGATAATGAGTACAACTAAGAATATAAAAAGAATGATAATCGTGTACTTATTTGATAATAAAGTAAAGGCGATAAGTAACGCACCTATCCAGAATGACAGTAAACCTCTTACTTTATGAAAGAATACATACCCCACATACACGAGCACGCATCCTAATAATAAGACGAGAAGAAAGCCAATTTTTTCAAAGAATATATAATAAAAATTAGCGATAATCATTAAAGCTGTAAAAATTATCAACATCTCAGTTGATATATATTTATGCGTCATGTTTCGCCACCTTTCTATGCTACAGCACTCATATGATAAATTAAGTTACATTCATTTTCTGTAGTAATTTTTTCTTTAGATTGTTGATGAATATCCGCTTCTATTCTCGCATAATACGCTTCTATATCATCAAGTTTTGTTTTAATACTTTCAATTTCTGTATCATGAATTTCCTCAGCACAATAAATGTCATGATTATTTACGATGTCGATATATTTATTTTCTAATGAGAGTGTTAAGCTGTCAATTAACTTCTTGAGTTGCGTTCTTTTTTCACTTAAATAATTAATATAACTCTCAATACTTTTTAATTTTTTATCGAGTATCATTCTGTATTCATTGATACTATCTTTAATTGTTGATTTTAGAAAATGTTGTATGTATAAATCCATATAATTCATAGTACCACCTCGTCACTGATTAAGCTTTATTATAAAACAATTCCGAAACCTAACGTAATAGGCTCCGGAACCATATTGAGTTCATACTTTAGTCCGACGAGGATTTCATATGATTATTTTAGTAACTTCATTAAATCTGAAAATGACGCAACGATTAGTCATCAATTTTAGTTGTTAATACTGGACCATCTTTTGTAACAATGACTGTGTGTTCTATTTGAGCCACAAAACTTTTATCTTTTGTTTCAAAAGCCCATTCGTTTTTACCTTCAGTCACATATGTAGCACGTGATGAAATAAAAGGTTCTACAGCGATAACAAGACCTTCTTTTAATAATGTTTTATCCTTAGGATCATAATAATTCATGACATGTTTTGGTGATTCATGTAATGATTGTCCCACACCATGTCCAGTTAAATTTTTAATGACAGTTAAGTCATTTTGACGTGCAGTAGCATGCACAGCTTTACCAATGTTGCTTAATTTCGCACCAGGTTTCACTTTAGTCATTGCATTTTCAAATGCCATCGTTGCTACATCACACACTTTTTGTTTCATAGGATTATCTGATTCACCAACGACAAATGAGATGCCTGTATCGGCATAGTAGCCATTTTTTAACGCTGACACATCAATATTTACTAAATCGCCTTCACGAATCATACGTTTACCAGGAATGCCGTGTGCTACCTCTTCGTTCACACTAATACATGTTTGACCTGGAAAGTTCTCATCGTGGATTGGCGCAGAGATTGCACCATGTTCTTCGAATAATTCTTTGGCGATATTGTCTAACTCTCGAGTTGTGACACCAGGTTTTGTTGCTTCTCGCATTGTGTCTCTGACTTTAGCACAAATGTATCCTATTTCTTTTAACGCTTGTAATTCTTCATCAGTTTTAACAATCATTTTATCCCGTTCCTTTATAAATTTTATTACATCTTATTATAGCAAATTTTTTTTGATATACTAAACATGAATCATATATCACGTTACATTGTAAAATTATTTTTAAGAGAAAGAGAATTTGTATAAAGTATTAGCTTTTCGAATTCCCTTTTACTGCAAAGGGGTCATATAAGTATGAACGTAAAATGGTATAAACATATTATTGGGGCTAGGACAATTAAAACTGGTCTTGCAACTTTCCTAACAACGGTGTTTTGTATGTTGCTTAACCTCACCCCGATATTCGCAATATTAACTGCGATTGTAACCATTGAACCTACTGCTAAGGCTTCCATCAAAAAAGGATATAAACGTCTTCCTGCAACGGTTATAGGTGCGTTATTTGCGGTAATCTTTACATATATTTTTGGAGATCAATCCCCTCTAAGTTATGCGCTAGCTGCAACATTTACAATTTTAGTTTGCACTAAGCTCAATTTACAAGTAGGGACAAATGTTGCTGTACTTACATCAGTCGCAATGATTCCAGGTATCCATGAAGCATACTATTTCAATTTCTTTTCTAGATTATTAACTGCCCTGATAGGACTTGTGACGGCTGGCTTAGTTAACTTTATCATCTTACCTCCCAAGTATTATCATCAACTTGAAGACCAATTGTCACTTTCAGAGAAAAAGATGTACGAATTATTTTACGCTCGTTGCCAAGAGTTATTACTAGGTAAGTTCAGCTCTGAAAAAAGTAATAAACAACTCACTAAATTAAATATTATCGCTCAAAAAATTGAAACATTAACAAGCTATCAAAGAGATGAACTCCATTATCATAAAAATAAAGAAGATGACTGGAAGTTGCTAAATAAAATAACAAATCGTGCATATAATAATCGTTTATTTATTTCACATTTATCAAATATCATCTATTTACCTAAGAACACGCACGTTGCTTTTACACCTAATGAAAAAATGGCAATCATTAACATTAGCAATAGTATCAATGAAATTATTAGTAATGGCAGCTTTAAACGGCAGAAGAAATCAGCTTCAACTTTGAAGACATCTGTGAAGCGCTTAGAGGAATTTGATCAAAATCAAATGAAAAGTCATCTCATATATGAAATGCTACTGATTTATAAAATTTTAGATTCACGCTATGCCAAATAAAAAGATATTAAAAAGAGTTTTTTTGGGGGGCAAAATGAAATAGCATGATTAACAATGAAAAGCTCTGAACATACAAATACCTCAGAAAGACTGAATCATTATACGTCTTTCTGAGGTATTATTTTATGATTTACTAGTAAAATTTATTCTGTTTCGCCTTGACCGATTGTAACTGAAGTTACATAACCGTCTTCAACTTTGAATTGTAATTTGATTTGATCACCGTGATATACGTATGTACCGTCATCAGGTTGATCTGCATTCGAACTTGTGTGTGGGATATGATTTAATTTATCACTAGGATAAGCATCTTTCATCTGATCTAAAGTGACTGATTGATCTGTTACTTTAAAGCGAATACTCACAGCAGTATCGTCGCTTGTTGCTCTAACTTCTTGGTCATAAACTTTTTTGTATTCTACATTGTCGTCGTTATCTTGATCGATAGAGTAGCCGTTAAAATTCAACTGTCCACTATCTAATGCGTTAACAAAATCTGAATCTGCAAGATATGAAGCGTTTTGTCCAGCGTTACCTTTATGTGTATAACCGCCTTCAGCTTCGTTCATGTGAACGCCATAATGTGTTTCGTTATTTTCCCCTTTAACCATTTGTTCAGCGTGTGCAACTTGCGAAAGTGAAAAAGCAATCGTTGATGCAGCGAGTGTCAGACCCATCAATTTTAAACCTTTCATTTTCTCACTCCTATTTTAGTTGTATAAATTTAAAATTCTCCCTTACGAGTTCAGTATATCAATCGATTAATTTATAATTAATTATATTTCTTATATTAAGCGTTTTAGCACTTTACTGTCTAAATATAAAATTTTTAGGACATCTAAGCATCCTAAGTGTCTCATAAAAAAAGAGTTAAATTGAAAACCACAATTGGTCATTCAACCTAACTCTCTATAAAAATATTCAATTTTCACTTTATTTACACATTAGTGTTTGTTTCCTTTTGCTCGTTCGATGAGGACGCTTTTAGCTACTTCTTCTTCGGTGTTATCTAATTCCTTAGGTTCAAAAGGGATACCTTTACGTTCGCATGCTTTTTCAAGGAGATAATCTGTCATTTCATGGTTCTTAGGTAAAATAGGACCATGTAAATAGGAGCCTAACAAGTTTTTATAATGGATACCTTCTTCACGGTCAGTGTCATTATTACCATAACCATGTGTCACATGTCCTAATGTACCAAAGTTATGATATGTTCTTCCACCGTGATTCTCAAAGCCTACAATCGTTCCGAAAGTGTCACTCTCAATGACAATATCACCTGTTAAACGATCCGTTTGAGATTCAGTGTAAAAATCTAGCACACCTAAACCTTCAAGCTCAGTACCATCTGGCGTAATATATTTAGTACCCAAGAATTGGTATCCTCCACATATCGTGAGTCCTGGCATCCCATCTTCAATCGCTTCTTTAAGAGACGTTTTAATCTTACTTAATTCTTTAGTAGCAAGTGCTTGTTCTCTGTCACTACCTCCGCCAATGAAGAAGATATCGCAATCGTCGAATGTTACGCCTTCAGTTTCATTAATTTCTTTGACGTTAAGTTTAATATTTCTTTTTTTAGCGCGTTGTCTTAACGCTATAATATTACCAATATCACTATATAAATTTAATTTATCTGACATAAAGTGGTAAACCGTTAATTCATTCATTTACGACTGCCCTCCTTCAAATGAGCGATTGAGTTGCTCTAACATAGGTGCTAGAGATGTATAGTTTGGTATAGCCACCGTAAACGATGTATAGTTCATTGTTTGAGCAGTTGCTTTATAAATGTCCTTTTCAACGATAATAGGTACATTGACTTCAGCTAGCTTTAAACGCAATTGAAGTTCTTCGGCACGCGTACCTGTCACTATAATTGCTTCAATATCTTGATTGCTTAACTTTTCAAAGTCAGCATCATAGATCCATGAAGTATCACGGCCATCTGCAGCATTGTCATTCAAACTAATCACATAGACTTTCTTGCCCTCTAGCTGTTCTCCAACGGATAAACTTGCATTCATACCAGCCGGATTCTTAGCTAAATTAATCATCGCTTCTTTATTATCTTTAGAAAAATACTGCATCCGTCCATTATCTGAAGTGTACGTTTCAAAACCTTTTTCAATTGATTCATCACTAAGACCTAATTCACGTAATACAGTATACGCAGCGATTGCATTATATGCATTAAAGTCTCCAGCAATCTTCATATTAAATAAATGATTATTAATTGTCATATTTAAAAACGGTGAAACTTCAAAAGATGATACTTCATATGTAGGGTCTTCACGTTTGAAACCACATTGACAATGATAATGGCCGATTTGATTGTAATGTATATAATCATATTGCAATAGACGACCACAATTAGGGCAATATTTACTTTCATTCATCGTACTTTGTTCGAATTCGTGTGCATGTGCTTTCATACCATAATATACAAGTGAATCACTTGCGATTTTCAAACGACTAACAAATGGATCATCGGCATTTAACAATAATTTAATTCCTTTATTACTAATTGATTTCGCAATATTGTTAACCATAATATCTATTTCACCAAATCTATCCATCTGATCTCTGAAGAAGTTCGTAAACACCATCATTGACGGTGTCACTTCTTTTAACACACGCGGAATTGAACCTTCATCGATTTCTATGATAGCGATTTTAGTTTCTTTAGAAATTTGCATAATGAAGGCAGATGTAATCCCAGCAGCCATGTTTGCGCCTTCGTTATTATGAATAATCTTAATTTGATTTGCTTTTAAAGTATGTCCGATTAAGTTAGATGTTGTTGTCTTTCCATTTGTCCCACTGATAAACACAATATCATCTACTTGTTCAGACAATTTTCTTAATATATTTTGATCCACACGACGTGCAATTTGCCCAGGTAAGTCCGTTCCCTTTTTACCAACAGCGATACTTGCCTTACGAGCCAACTTAGCCATGTGGGTTGCAGTCCATTGTCTCATGCGTTTCCTCCTCTTAATTCCACTCGCATAATTATAACATGTAAAGGGTATAACAAAAAAGATTCTCAATTCTTATGGGGCTATCTATTTGCAGATTAGAACAATTATCATCTGTAATTGAGAATGGTTATCTCTAGATTAGAATAATTATTATTTACTATTGAGAAAAGGTCTGTTATACTCATAAGTGTTATTAATTAATTAAATTTTTATATGAGGTGAAAAAAGATGTTAAGTAAAGATCTACTCAAAGCATTAAATGAACAAATGAACCACGAATATTTCGCTGCGCATGCTTATATGGCAATGGCTGCTTATTGCGATAAAGAGTCTTATGAAGGATTTGCAAATTTCTATATTGAACAAGCTAAAGAAGAACGTTATCACGGTAAAAAAATCTACGACTATATCAACGACCGTGGCGAACATGCAGTATTCGATACATTAAAAGCGCCTAAAGTAGAATTCTCATCTATTTTAGAAACTTTTAAAGATGGTTTAGATCAAGAAAGAGATGTAACTAAACGTTTCTATAACTTATCTGAACTTGCACACAAAGATAAAGACTATGCTACAATTTCATTCTTAAATTGGTTCTTAGATGAACAAGTTGAAGAAGAATCAACTTTTGAAACACACATTGATTATCTAACTCGTATTGGCGATGATTGCAATACACTTTACTTATATGAAAAAGAATTAGCTGCACGTTCTTTTGACGAAGAGTAATTTTAATTTAATACTCGTATTTTTATGAGAGAGTGATTTAACTAAACTGTTAATGAAGTGATACGCTTCGTTGACAGTTTATTTTTTAATTTTATAGTGCGTTGTTATGGAGTTCCCTTTCTGTGATGAAAATGAATTGATGATGTGAATGTGCAATTGTTTTTACTATGCAGGTTGTAAGAAGTGTTATAAAATATATAATTAAAACGTTTAATCACAAAGTATTAAATGGTTATATTGAAAGGAATGTTGCAATGAATCATAATGCATTTGTAGCGTTAGACTTTGAAACAGCAAATGGAAAACGCACGAGTATTTGTTCTGTTGGAATGGTAAAGGTCATTGATAATCAATTAACCGAATCATTCTACACGCTTGTGAATCCTTTTGATTATTTTACTGAAACAAATATTAACGTTCATGGTATTAAGCCAGAGAATGTTGAAGGTGCTCCAAGTTTCGAATATGTCTATCCGTACATGTTACAATTTATCGATCAATTACCAGTTGTTGCCCATAACGCAGCTTTTGATATGAATGTCTTACACCAAAGTTTAAAGCAACTTAATATAGAAACGCCCTCGATGACTTATTTTTGTTCGTATCAACTTGCTAAACGCACGATTGACGCATATCGTTATGGTTTGAAACACCTGATGAATCATTATAAATTAGATTTTCATGGTCACCACGATGCACTAAATGATGCAAAAGCTTGTGCTATGATTACATTTAGATTGCTTAAACATTATGATGATCTTCCAAGTATGC
The DNA here is from genome assembly GCF_001836225.1 of Staphylococcus sp. HMSC036D05. Lineage (NCBI taxonomy): Bacteria > Bacillati > Bacillota > Bacilli > Caryophanales > Staphylococcaceae > Staphylococcus > Staphylococcus sp. HMSC036D05. Next base: position 31,767 of record NZ_KV827775.1, read on the forward strand.
TCAATATTTATGGGAAGAATCTTAAAGATAAAGGCTGATTCACCACTATATACAAGTGATAATCAGCCTTATTTTTTATATAAAATCATATATTGTCATGTTTCGATAACTCGATTGTTCTAAATTGCCGACAGTTACGCCGATAAGACGAATTGGAACATCAGGGTCTTTTAAATCATTATAAAGTGAATAAGCAATGTTATAAATATCTGTTTCAGATTGCACTGAATCTCTTAAACTTGTTTGTTTTGAGAGTGTTTCATATTGAAATGTTTTAATTTTAACAGTTACAGTTTTACCAGATTTCTGCAATTTATTGAGTCTTTCTGCTGTCTTTCCAGATAGCTCCCAGACCTTTCTCAAGATTTCATCATCATCATTCACATCAGTAGAAAATGTACGCTCGGTACCTACGGATTTCCGTACGCGTGTCGCTTTAACTTCATTATTGTCAATGCCCCGCGCTTTGTTATATAAACCTCGTCCCCTTTTCCCAAATAAGCGTATGAGTTCAAACTCATCTTTATTATATAAATCTTGTCCTGTAAAGATTCCATTATCATGCATCACTTTCTTTGAAGCCTTACCCACGCCAGGAAAATCTCCAATATCTAAATGCATTAGAATCTCATGCACATTCTGATAATCAATCACCGTCATGCCATTAGGCTTATTCATACCACTTGCTAATTTAGCTAAAAATTTATTATATGAAACCCCAGCAGATGCTGTAAGTTGCGTTTGTTCATATATATCACGTCGAATATAATTAGCAATTCTTGAAGCTGGCATATCGGGTCTTACTAGATGCGTAATATCTAAGTAAGCTTCATCAAGTGACATGGGTTCTACAATTTCTGTATAACTACGGAATATTTCCATAATTTGTTGAGAAGCTTCTCTATAAGCACCAAAGCGACTTGTGACATAGTATCCATTAGGACAAAGTTTGTGAGCTTGAGACATTGGCATTGCGGAATGTACACCGTATTTTCTTGCTTCATAAGATGCCGTTGATACGACACCACGATTACTTGCTTTACCTCCAACTATGACCGGTTTACCTTTTAATTTGGGATTATCTCGCATTTCAACTTGTGCGAAAAAATAATCCATATCAATATGAATAATCCTTCTTTCTGCCATTGTCTCACCTCACTTTCTCCGATTCTCAAAATAGCTTTATATTATTATACGCTTTAAATAGATAATTTACATGTATTGTGCACACTTTAAATACCTTAACCCAGCTTTAATTTTAAAAAAACGAATAAGTTAAAGCGAAATCTTTCATTCTTAACAAATGAAGTATGGATGACAAGACTCCTGAGGGAACAGAACAAACTGAAGGCTACAGGCTGAAGTTGTCCCCTAGGAAAGCGCGGCCATCCAATACGAAGTAATTATATAAAACGAATATTTCTATATTTCGTATTTTAACTATGATTATCATTCCATTATTTTCGAAAACTAAAAACCACTTATCCGCTTCAATGGATAAGTGGCCTATTGATTATTCGTGATTGGCTTGGGTTGGTTTATTTTGATATAAATATAAACCTTCATCATATTTTTGAATATATTTAAATTTACTTGTAAGCGCAAGTGCGACTAAAAATACATCAATCATGCAGTAACTAGTATGTATACTAAACATAAAGATTAATGAAGAATAGGAATAGAGTTGTATCAAAGTGAGTAATGCTACACTGATAATTACAAGTGGTGCTAATAGAATCGTTGTAAATTGCCATCTATTAAAACAAGTATTAGAGAATTGTACGATAATAGTACTTTTCTTATATTTCAATATAGGCTTTTCACCTTTTGAAAACACGATAAATAATACACGATGAATCAATTCGTGAACAATCAATAGAACAATAAATCCAATAAAGCCATATAGCAGATTCATTACTAAATTTTGTTCAATCACGTGCGTGACTTTATATGCCCATTTATAAGTGAATAATACGACAAATAATCCTAAAACAATTTGCAATAAAATAAATCGCTGAAGTTGAAATTTATTTTCTGATAAATCTATTTTATGCACAACCAACCCTCCAATACTCTATTTTTCAACCATAGTATACAACTTTTATTTAGGTTAAAAAAGACTCTTTTCAAGAAAGTAAGTTGCTTGTAATATAACCTTAACATTCAATATACATTTGCAATTAATTGCATTCTATTTATATAATCTTTTACATTCGCTCAAACAATGCCACGGTCTCAATATGTGTGGTTTGCGGGAACATATCTACTGGCGTTATTTCAACTAAATGATAATGACTCGCTAACATTTGTGCATCTCTTTGTTGAGTAGATGGATTACAAGATATATACACGATACGTTTAGGGTTCAATTTGAGTAATGTTTTGATAAACGTCTCATCGCAACCTTTTCTTGGTGGATCAACCATGACAACGTCTGGTTTAATTCCTTGTGCTTTCCATTCTAGAATAATATCTTCTGCTTTCCCACATTCAAAAGTCGTATTATTTAATTGGTTTTTAGTCGCATTCTCTTCTGCGTCTTTAATTGCAGAAGGTACGACTTCGACGCCATAAACATGTTTCGCTTGTGATGCCATATATAAACCAATTGTACCAATGCCACAATACGTATCTAATACAATTTCTTCACCAGTTAACTGCGCGTAATCAATTGCTTTTTGATAGAGCTTTTCAGTCTGGGCAGAATTAATTTGATAGAATGATTGGTCTGAGATATTGAACGTCACTTCACTCAATTGATCGACAATTTTCTCTTTACCATACAATGTCACAGAATGACGGCCCATAATGACATTTGAATGACTGTCATTGATATTTTGTTTGATACTCGTAATATTAGGAAAGGCATTTTTAAGCTTTTCAACAAGCATTTCAGAATGCTTAAATTTCTTACCATTTGTTACAAATATAACCATCATTTCATCAGTATGGTGCCCAGTTCTCACAACGAGATGTCTGATTAATCCAGTTTTAGATTGTTCATCATAGATACTAATATTCAGTTCATTAAGCCATTGTTTAACATGATTCATCACTTCTTGGTGTTGTTCATCTTGAATTAAGCAATGATCCATATCGATAATGTCATGACTTCTTTGACGATAGAATCCCATGATCACTTGCCCATCTTTATTCTTGCCTACAGGTATTTGAGATTTATTACGATATCTCCACGGTTGTTCCATACCTACCGTGGGATTTATTGGCGTATCTTTGAAAGGTCCCTTTCTATGAAAAAGGTTGACGACTTGTTCTTTCTTCATATCAAGTTGTGCCTGATATGTCATATGTTGCAGCTGACACCCCCCACATTTGTAGTAATACACACAAGGCGGAGTTATTCTATCTTTACTCTCCTTTTTAACTTCAAGTAATTTCCCTATCGCAAAGTTCTTTTTAACTTTAATGAGTTTAAATTCGATCTCTTCATCTATTAATGCGTTCGGTACAAATACTGGATAACGATCAATTTTCACTACACCATGCCCTTCGTGTGTTAAATCGACAACGTTCCCAATTCTCACATCGTTCTTTTTTAATGTTTCCAAAACGTTTCCCCCACATGCAAAAAGGTTAGGACAGCAAATTCTGGGTCTCCTAACCTTTTGATTTATATTCTCATTGCTCGGTCGTTGTTTGTTGCTTTTCAGAAGTAATATCTGGCGTCGTACCGTTATCTAATAATTCTTCATTGAAAACGTCTTTCGGTGTGAAGACTTCAATATGACGCTCTAGATTTAAGAAGTTGGCAGGTAGTTTACCACCATATTCTCCATCGACATTAAGTTGCATCTCTGTATAGGATGAGATATTAATTGATTTAGCCTTTTCATAGATCACTTTCGGATGTTTCGTATGTTCTCCTCTTGAAGCTAATGTCATGATATGACCCAACTCTGCTAAGTTGGCCTTTTCCACAATAATTAAAGTAAAATGACCATCGTCTAATTTCGCATCGGGTACTAACTTTTCAAAGCCAGCCATAGAATTTGTTAAACCAAGTAGGAAGAGTAATGCCTCACCTTGGAAAACTTTATCATCATATTCAATACGAATATCAACTGCCTTCATTTGTGGCAACATTTCAAATCCTTTAATGTAGTATGCGAATGGACCTACAATAGACTTCAGTTTACTTGGCGTCTCATACGATACTTGAGTTAATCGACCGCCAGCCGCAAGATTAATAAAGTAACGATTATTCATCTTACCAATGTCTACTTTAGTTGTATGACCATCAATGATGACATCAACTGCACCCATAATGTCGTTAGGCAAGTGTAGTGCACGTCCAAAGTCATTGACTGTACCCATTGGTATAATTCCTAATTTAGGACGATTAGGTTGTTCAGCAATCCCATTGACGACTTCATTTAACGTTCCATCGCCACCTGCAGCAATCAGTAAATCATAATGACTACTTAACGCTCTTTCTGCTTCAATTGTTGCGTCTCCAGCCTTTTCAGTTGCATATGCGCTAGTCTCGTAACCAGCTTTCTCCAATTTAATTAATACATCTGGTAATACGCGTTTAAAAAGTTCTTTCCCTGATGTCGGGTTATATATAATTCTTGCACGTTTTCTCATTGTTAATCCCTCGACTTCATATACTCATACATTATATTAAATGATTTAAACATCAGTTGAAAGTATTTATTACTAATTCTCTTAACTAATCTGCTTTGCCAAGTCTTTTTAATTGGAAAATGATTTCTTTTTTCAATTTTTGTATTTTATTATGATGATTTTTTAGAAATAACTTAATCTCTACTTTTCAAAAAATAAAGCTTCTACCACATGTCTTTAAACATACAGTAGAAGCTTTAAAGTAAGTATTTGATTGATTAACGTTTGTCTAGTTCTTGTTTTAATAAGCCATTTACTTTTTGAGGATTTGCTTGGCCTTTTGAAGCTTTCATAATTTGTCCAACTAAGAAGCCCATCGCTTTCCCTTTACCATTTTTATAATCTTCAACAGATTGAGGGTTATTATCTAAAGCTTCATTAACAAATTTTAATAATGTCGCTTCGTCAGAGATTTGTACTAAACCTTTGTCTTCCATGATTTGTTTAGCATCTCCACCATTTTCAGCAAGTTCTGGGAAGACTTTCTTAGCAATTTTACTACTCATCGTACCGTCTTCAATTAATTTAATCATGCCGGCAAGGTTTTCAGGAGTTAACTGAGTATCTTGTAATTCAACTTGATTTTTATTTAAATACTCGTTTACGCCACCCATTAACCAGTTAGAAGTTAATTTAACGTCGGCACCATGTTGGATTGCACCTTCGAAGAAATCTGACATTTCTTTCGTAAGTGTTAATACATGTGCGTCATACTCAGGTAATCCTAAATCATTTACATATTTAGCTTTACGTTCATCCGGTAGTTCTGGGATTGTTTGACGAACACGTTCTTTCCATTCTTCATCAACGTATAAAGGTACAATGTCTGGTTCTGGGAAGTAACGGTAATCATCAGAACCTTCTTTGACACGCATTAAAATTGTTTTACCAGTAGATTCATCGAAACGACGTGTTTCTTGACCGATTTCTCCACCATTTAACAATTCTTCTTCTTGTCGTTTTTCCTCATATTCTAAACCTTTTCTTACATAGTTAAATGAGTTAAGGTTTTTTAATTCTGTTTTAGTACCAAATTCTTTTTGACCATAAGGACGTAATGAAATGTTGGCATCACAACGAAGTGAACCTTCTTCCATTTTACAATCTGATACACCTGTGTATTGGATAATTGAACGTAATTTTTCTAAATAAGCATACGCTTCTTGAGGAGAACGAATGTCTGGCTCAGAAACAATTTCAATTAACGGCGTACCTTGACGGTTTAAGTCAACTAATGAATAACCATCTTTATGTGTTGATTTACCAGCATCTTCTTCCATATGAAGACGTGTGATACCGATACGTTTAGTTTCTCCGTCTACTTCGATATCGATATAACCATTTTCACCAATCGGTTGATCAAATTGTGAAATTTGATATGCCTTAGGATTATCTGGGTAGAAATAGTTTTTACGATCAAATTTAGAATTCGTAGCGATATCCATATTTAATGCCATTGAAGCTCTCATAGCCCAATCTACTGCGCGTCTATTTACGACTGGTAATACACCTGGATATGCTAAGTCGATAACATTTGTGTTTGAGTTAGGTTCAGCTCCAAAATGCGCTGGTGATGGAGAGAACATTTTTGAGTCTGTTTTTAACTCAACATGAACTTCAAGTCCTATAACTGTTTCAAAATGCATGATTTCCACTCCTTATAAATTTTCGTATGCGTCATGTAAGTTGTATTGTGTTTCATATTGATAAGCTACACGATATAACGTCTTTTCATCGAATGGTTTACCAATGAATTGTAAACCAATTGGTCGTCCGTTAGATTGTCCGCAAGGAACAGAAATACCAGGTAAACCAGCTAAGTTAACTGGTGTAGTTAATAAGTCGTTAGCGTACATTGTTAATGGATCATCAATTTCTTCGCCAATATTAAATGCAGTTGTTGGTGTAGTTGGTCCTACAACAACATCATATTCTTCAAATACTTTATCAAAGTCATTTTTAATTAATGTTCTTACTTTTTGAGACTTTTTATAGAATGCATCATAATAACCAGAGCTTAATGCGAAGGTACCAAGGAAAATACGACGTTTAACTTCGTCACCAAATCCTTCTGATCTAGACATTTTATATAATTCTTCTAATGATTGCGCCTCTTTTGAGTGGTAACCGTAACGAATACCATCGAAACGAGCTAAGTTTGCTGATGCTTCAGATGAAGCAATCACGTAGTATGAAGGAATGCCATATTTAGTATTTGGTAGTGAAACTTGTTCTACTTCAGCACCTAAAGATCTTAAAGTTTCAATTGCATTTTTAACTGCGTCTTTAACCTCTTCACTTATACCCTCACTTACATATTCTTTAGGGAAAGCAATTTTAAGCCCTTTAATATCTTTACCGATATCAGAAGTGAAATCTACATCTTCTACAGGAGCACTCGTTGAATCATTTGCATCTACACCTGAAATCGTTTCAAGTACAAGTGCGTTATCTTTTACGTTACGAGTGATAGGTCCGATTTGGTCTAATGAAGATGCGAATGCTACAAGACCAAAACGTGACACACGACCATAAGTAGGTTTCATACCTACAACACCACAATAAGCTGCTGGTTGTCTAATAGAACCACCAGTATCAGAACCTAAACTGAATGGCACTAAGCCAGCTGCAACCGCTGCTGCAGAACCACCAGAAGAACCACCTGGTACTGCTGTATGGTCAAATGGGTTTAATGTCTTTTTGAAGTAAGATGTTTCTGTTGAACCACCCATCGCAAATTCATCCATGTTTAATTTACCAATTAATACAGCATTTTCATCGTATAATTTATTCATTACTGTTGATTCATAAATAGGTACGAAACCTTCTAACATTTTACTTGCGCAAGTTGTTTCAACATCTTTTGTAATAATATTGTCTTTGATACCCATTGGGATACCAAATAATTTACCTTCCATTTGGTCTTTCGCTTGTAATTCATCTAATTCTTCTGCTTTTTTAATAGCATTATCTTTATCTAATGCTAAGAAAGATTTAATCGTAGGATCAGTTTCTTCGATAGCTGCGTAAATATCTTTAACCACATCAGAAGGTTTAATTTCTTTGTTCTTAATCATTTCTGTTAATTTCTCAACAGATTCATAACGAATACTCATCTTAAGCGTCCTCCTCATTCATGATGGCTGGCACTTTAAATTGCCCATCTTCTGTTTCTTTTGCATTTTTCAATGCTAATTCTTGAGGAATGCCCTCGATTGCTTTGTCGTCACGTAGCACGTTTTGTAAATCTAATACGTGATAAGTTGGCTCAACGCCTTCAGTATCAGCACTGTCATTTTGTTTTGCAAAATCTAAAATACTTTCTAAAGTGTTAGCCATTTCTTCTGTTTCTTCAGAAGTAATTTGAAGTCTAGCTAAATTAGCAATGTGTTCAACTTCTTCACGTGTAACTTTAGTCATTAAATAATAGCCTCCTTAATACTCATTCATCACCAAATTGTATCAAATTTCGCAATAAAAATCTAAGTATTTATGATTATCATGCATAAAATCAATGCTTGATATATCAGCATTTATACTCATTATTATATTAAGTTACATATTTATATATTTTGGATTTTCTTATAGTGACTCAATTCAGTTAATAATTAAATAATGTGATATATATACAGTTATATTCATTTTCAAGAATTCTAACATTTAAATAGTAAGCGCTTACTTAATTGTTACAACAGTTTATATTTGCATTATAATTAAAATTTTACTTTTCTGAACATTTAGTTATATTGTATAATATTACATGTAACTAAATTAAAACTACATAAAGGGAGTGTTTACGATGCTGACATTAGGTTCCACACTTAGTAATCAAGTCGACGCAAACTGGCAAACCTATATAATGATTGCCGTTTATTTTATTATTTTGCTAATTATCGGCTTCTATGGTTATAAGCAAGCTACAGGTAACTTAAGTGAATTTATGCTAGGAGGACGTAATATTGGTCCGTATATTACAGCTTTATCAGCAGGTGCTTCAGATATGAGTGGTTGGATGATTATGGGGCTTCCAGGTTCTGTCTATAGCACTGGCCTTTCAGCTATATGGATTACGATTGGCTTAACATTAGGCGCATATATTAACTATTTCGTTGTAGCACCAAGGTTACGTGTATATACAGAAATTGCTGGAGATGCCATCACTTTACCTGACTTCTTTAAGAACAGATTAGACGATAAACAGAATATTATTAAGATTATCTCTGGATTGATTATTGTTATCTTTTTTACGTTATATACGCACTCAGGGTTTGTTTCAGGTGGGAAATTATTCGAAAGTGCATTTGGTCTTAACTATCACTTTGGATTAATTTTAGTTGCAGTGATAGTCATTTTTTACACTTTCTTCGGAGGATATTTAGCCGTATCTATCACAGACTTCTTTCAAGGTGTGATTATGCTTATTGCAATGGTGATGGTTCCTGTCGTTGCTTTAATGAAATTAAACGGATGGGATACGTTTAGTGAAGTTGCACAAATGAAACCAACCAACTTAGATTTATTTAGAGGTACAACTGTATTAGGGATTATCTCATTATTCTCTTGGGGATTAGGATATTTCGGTCAACCACATATTATCGTACGCTTTATGTCTATTAAATCACATCGATTACTTCCTAAAGCAAGACGATTAGGTATTAGTTGGATGGCAATTGGTTTGTTTGGTGCAGTAGGCGTAGGTTTAACTGGTATTGCTTTTATTTCTGAAAAGCATATCAAAATGGAAGACCCAGAGACATTATTTATCATTATGAGTCAAATTCTCTTCCACCCTCTTGTAGGCGGATTCTTATTGGCAGCCATTTTAGCAGCTATTATGAGTACCATTTCTTCTCAATTACTCGTTACTTCTAGTTCTTTAACAGAAGATTTTTACAAATTGATTCGTGGCGAAGATAAAGCTTCAACGCATCAGAAAGAATTCGTCATGATTGGACGACTTTCAGTGTTACTTGTAGCAATTGTTGCTATCACTATTGCTTGGCAACCTAATGATACAATTTTAAACCTTGTAGGTAATGCTTGGGCAGGTTTTGGTGCAGCCTTTAGCCCGCTTGTACTCTATTCACTTTATTGGAAGGGGCTTACACGCGCTGGTGCTATTAGCGGTATGATCGCTGGTGCTTTAGTCGTAATTATTTGGATAGCATGGATTAAACCTCTTGCATCAATCAATGAAATTTTTGGTATGTATGAAATTATACCTGGTTTTATCATTAGTGTATTAGTGACTTATATTGTAAGTAAACTCACTAAGAAACCTGGTGCTTTCGTTGAGAATGATTTAAATAAAGTAAAACAAATTGTAAAAGAATAACTATTTCCTAATATTCATATATATATATAAAGGCGTCTTCGACTAGATTGTTCATTTTAGTCGAAGACGCCTTTTCATGTATTAATTATGATAGATGTGAACTTGAGGTTCTTTGTCATCTTTGGATTTACTTATAAGCGCACGAGGTGTATTACCATCTTTGATACGAATTTCATATTCATCAATGTTATCAAAATATTTTTCAGCTTGTTCAGTGACATATTGTGTAATACCAATTGTTTCCGCTTGACCATAATAGTCAATTGGTAAGTCTACTGTTAATTGTTTCGCTTTTTTATTTACAAATTTAACCTTTCCTACTGCTTGTGTAAAGTTAGAGAAGTACGATTGTAGGTTATCGTTAAATTGTTTGAAATTATTATTCAGTGTTTCATTATAATCTTCTGCTGTTGAGGATGGAAGTAAAGCAGATTTCTCTTTTATCGTATCCCATCCATTGATTTTTGTTTGACCATCGTCTGCAGTCGCTCCAGCAATGAATTCTCCTGGTGAAATAGAGTCTTGTCCAGACTGTTTATAAATTGCAAAATGAATTGGAATATCTTTTAAATCACTATTTTCACGTAATCGAGATAATATTTCACTTGCCATTTGTTTACCTTGTTTCTCTATGTCTTTATCATTTAGATTTTTACTATAAGTCTCGCCATCTTTTTCTTTTTGATAATAATAAACACTATTCATAGCTAAACCAATTGTCATACCTTTAATGTTTTTACCTTTTGAATCACTATTACCGTAAAAATCTTGTTCTAAAATATTTGATAGATACGCTGGTGAGTTGTCGGCAATTTTTTCCTGATTCGTTTCACCATTATGAGAAGGATTAAGTCCTAAGTTTTCATTAGCTTTTTTACTTTTCTTCTCTTTTTCGCTCATTTTATCAATTTCTTTTTTCGTATATTTCGGATCTAAATAAGCATTAATTGTTTTCTTATCTAAATACTGTCCATCTTGATAAAGGTATTTATTTGTAGGAAAGACTTCTTTACTTAACTCTAATAAGCCACTTTCAAAGTCTTCACCGTTATAGCTATTGGCCATATTATCTTGCAGTAAACCTCTAGCCTGACTTTCCTTAAAAGGTAAAATCGTTCTGTAATTATCACCTTGAACATTTTTGTCAGTTGCAATTTGTTTAACTTGGTTTGAATTTTTACTGTCTTTACTCTCACTTTGATCTTTGTTTGATTGATTATCTTTTTGTCCATTATTACAAGCAGCTAATAAAAATATTGTCGAAATGAGTAATATAAGTGTTCGCTTCATCGACGTACTCCTCTAATTATTTAATTCTTTTTGTTTGTTAGCAAATTCTTCCTCTGTCCAGATTTCCGTACCAAACTTCTCAGCTTTGGTTAATTTAGAACCCGCATCGGCACCTGCAATGACGATATCCGTACTCTTAGTTACACTGTTTGTTACTTTAGCGCCTTGCATTTCTAGCCATTGTGATGCTTCACTTCTAGTCATTTGTTCTAATTTTCCTGTTAGTACAATTGTTTTACCGCTAAATTCTGGATGTCCTTCAATCTCTGTTGTTTTAATTCCTTTATAACTCATATTAACATTTTTGTCTTTTAATTTTTGAATTAAAGCACGAATATCTTCATTTTCAAGATACGTAACAACAGATTGTGCAAGTTTATCGCCAATATCATGAATTTCAACCAATTCAGCTTCAGTGACTTCTAATAAGCGATCCATCGTTTCATACTTCTCAGCTAATACTTGGCTCGCTTTCACACCGAGATGTCTAATTCCTAGCCCAAATAGTAAATGTTCGAATGAATTATCTTTAGCCTTTTCAATTGCAGCTAATAAATTCTCGACTTTTTTAGTTCCCATACGTTCTAATGGAAGTAAATCCTCTTCTTGAAGATAAAATATATCAGCAACATCTTTGATAAGCTCATTTTCATATAATTGTTGAATGATTTTTGTACCTAAACCATCAATGTTCATCGCTTGTCTTGAAACAAAATGAATCAGACCTTCAATGAGCTGTGCTTGGCATTTAGGATTAATACAACGCAAAGCGACTTCGCCTTCAATGCGAACTAACTCGTGACCGCAACTTGGACAATGTGTCGGCATATGGTACGTTTCTGCATCGTCTGGACGTCTATCTAGAATACTTTTAACTACTTCAGGTATGATGTCACCTGCTTTTTTAACGACGACGCTATCACCAATACGTATATCTCGTTCATGTATCAAATCTTCGTTGTGTAAAGACGCTCTTGAAACTGTCGTACCAGCTACTCTGACTGGTTCCAATATAGCTGTAGGCGTAACAACACCTGTGCGTCCAATACTTAATTCAATATCTAATAATTTAGTAACCACCTCTTCAGCTGGGAATTTATACGCAATCGCCCATCTTGGTGATTTCTGTGTGTAACCCATTTCTTCTTGTTGATCTAAATCATTGACTTTAATTACAATCCCATCAATATCGTAAGAAAGTGATTCTCTTTTATCGGTCCATTTCTCAATGTATTTAAGAACGCCTTCAATATCTGAAACACGTTCTCTCTCCTGATTCGTTTTAAATCCTAGTTGATCAAGTTCGTTCAATGCACCACTTTGGGTCGTAGCATTAAAATCGGTAAAGTCATTTACACTATATAAGAACACACTTAGTTTTCTTTTCGCTGCCAATTTAGAGTCGAGTTGTCTCAGAGAACCTGCTGCTGCATTTCTAGGGTTTGCAAAAGGTTGTTCACCATTCTCTTCTTTCTGCTTATTCAAATTCATAAATGAACGTCGCGGCATATAAGCCTCACCACGTACTTCAAAATTGAGTGGTTCTTTTATTTTTAATGGAATCGCATGTATGGTTCTTAAATTTTCAGTAATGTCTTCACCTGTCGTACCATCACCACGCGTTAGTCCTTGAACAAATTTACCGTCTTGATATTTAAGTGAAACAGCCAAACCATCAATCTTAAGTTCACACATATATTCGACGTTACCAATATTTTCCCTAATACGTTGGTCGAACTTTCTTAAATCTTCCTCATTAAAAGCATTGCCTAAACTTAGCATAGGTGTATCGTGGTTTACCTTCTCAAATGAGGACTGAGCTTCTCCACCTACTCTAACAGTAGGTGAATCTGCAGTTTTATACTCAGGATGTTTTGTTTCAATATCTATAAGTTCATGTAATAGTTTATCGTACTCACTGTCTGGTACAGACGGATTATCCTGTACATAATATTCATAACTATACTGATTTAATAAATCATGTAATTCATTAACGCGACGTTGTAAATCTTCCATCCCCCATTAATCCTCCTTCTTCTCTATTGGCGCAAATTGTGCAAGTAGACGTTTAGGTCCTTCAGATTTAAAGATAATATCTAGCTCTACTGAACCATTTTTCTCATTGACATTACTCACCATACCTTCGCCCCATGCTTTATGTGTAACCTTATCTCCAACTTTCCAATCAGAAGAAGAAACTTGTTTCTTAGGTGACGTTGTGCGTTTACTAAATCCACGTTTCTGTTGTGGTTTAGCCTGTGAAATGGTTTGACGTTTCGTTCCAGTATGACTTTCAAGTAAGTCTTCAGGAATTTCCCTTAAGAATCGTGAAGGCATATTTGATTGAGAACGTCCGAACAACATCCTTGTCGTAGCATTCGTGATGTATAGAAGTTCTTCTGCACGCGTAATTGCTACATAACAAATTCGACGTTCCTCTTCCATTTCGTGATCATCATCACTTTTGATTGCACGAATATGAGGAAACAGTGATTCTTCCATACCCATAATGAAGACAATTGGGAATTCTAAACCTTTTGCTGAGTGCATTGTCATAAGCGTTACACCACTTTGCGTATCGGCTTCGTCTATATCGGCAACCAATGATAAATCAGTTAAAAAGTTAATTAATGATTGTTCTTCTAAAGGTGTATTTTCTTCGTAATCTTTTGGTACTGACATAAATTCATCTAAGTTTTCTAGACGACTACGAGATTCTAGTGTTTGTTCTCTCTCAAGCATGTCACGATATCCAGATTTTTGTAATACTTCATCTACAATGTCACTTATTTCAAGAAACTCTTGTTCTTTAATTAAATTAGTGATGGTTTCATAAAAATTGATACATTCTTGAGTGACCTTTTTAGATAATCCAATAAAATCAACCTCACCAAGTGCATCAAACATACTAATTTGATTTTGAACAGCATAGGTTTGAATTTTTTCAACTGAAGAAGGTCCGATTCCTCTTTTTGGCACATTAATAATTCGTTGTAAACTAATGTCATCATTGCTATTAGCAATTACTCGTAAATAGCTTAGCAAGTCCTTAATCTCTTTACGATCATAGAACTTTTGGCCACCAACCATCGTATATGGGATGTTCGATTTCATGAATGTTTCTTCTAACACACGTGATTGTGCATTTGTTCTATAAAGAATAGCCATATCACTATATTTCTTACCATTACGCTGATGCTTCATAATTTCCCTAACAACGTATTCCGCTTCATCGCGTTCAGTCATTGCTTCATAGTATTGAATTTTATCTCCGCCGGAATTGGCAGTCCATAAACCTTTTGGCTTACGTTCTGAGTTATTTTTAATGACTTCATTTGCAGCATTGAGAATATTTTTAGTTGAACGATAATTTTGTTCTAGGAAAATGGTTTTCGCTTCTGGATAATCTTCCTCGAAGGATAAAATATTTTGAATATCAGCACCACGCCAACCATATATCGATTGGTCAGAATCCCCTACGACACATAAATTTTTAAATTTACTAGCAAGTAATTTCACTAAAGTATATTGCGCTTTGTTTGTATCTTGATATTCGTCTACGTGAATGTATTGGAATTTATTTTGATAATATTCTAGAGCATCAGGTACACGTTCAAATAAATTGATAGTAGTCATAATTAAATCGTCAAAATCTAATGCTTCGTTACGAGACAGTTGTCTTTGGTACCCTTTATAAACTGTCGCTACCATTTGTGAATGAAAATCATTTGCTTCTTTTTGAGCATCGTCAGGTGTTTTTAATTCATTTTTTAAATTACTAATTGCGCCAATAAACATTCTAGGTTCAAAGCGCTTGCTATCAATGTTTTCATTTTTCAAAACATCTTTAATGACAGATTTTTGGTCAGTAGGATCAATAATCGTGAAATTTCTTTCTATGCCAATTCTATCCGCATCTCTTCTCAATATTCTTACGCACATGGAGTGAAACGTTGACATCCAAATGACTTGGGCTTCTTCACCAACAAGTTGTTCAACACGTTGTTTCATCTCTTTAGCAGCTTTATTAGTAAAAGTAATCGCTAAAATATTGTAAGGAGAGACATCTTTTTCATCTAATAAATAAGCGATGCGATGTGTTAATACACGTGTTTTTCCTGATCCCGCACCTGCCATTATTAGTAGTGGCCCTTCAGTCGTTCTTACGGCTTCACTTTGTTCGGTATTCATATTCTTGACTAGCGAATTCATTAATTAGACTCCTTTATTTTTACTGTTTTTAGCGCTTTTTTAATATCTGTATATATGATATTTCCTACGATAATCGTATCGGCAATATCAGCCATCTCTTGTGCTTGTCCTAAACTTGAGATGCCTCCACCGTAGAAAAGTTGCGTTTCTGTAAGCATGTTAGATACGGCTTTGACTTTATCAATATCACCGTACTCCCCACTATATTCTATGTACATTACTGGGAAATGATAGAGTTCATTAGCCATTTGCGCATATGCCTCAACATCTTCCATATCAAGTGTCGTATTGGCATTGGTACTTTGAGCTACTTTACTATTTGAATTTAATACTAAGTATCCTTCAAATACTACTTCTTCAAAGTTAATCACATGTCCATATTGTTTCAGTGCCTCTAGCAAAATACCGTTGTGAAATCTCGTATCGTTGCTATTCATCACTGTCGGTATAAAGTAAAAGTCAAACCCGGGCATGACACTTTCAACATTTGAGACTTCTAATGCAAGTGGTAATGGATAACGTCTTACTCTACTCATTAAATGGATGACATTGTCTTCAGTTACATTATCAGTACCACCAATTATAATTGCATCTGTATTAGACATACATATTGCCTCTAAATCATCATCAGAAATAGACTTAGCAGGATCTAATTTAAATATATGTTGCCATTTTTTTATGTCATACATTTTTCGTAACTCCTTTAATTAACATACCCTAAATTATAGCATTTTTAAGTACTAAGTTCTAAAGAGTAAATATGAAAATAATACATTATTTAAGTAATAACTTTATTTACTATGGTGCGTGTCTAATTTTGAATTTGTTGAGAATTGAATCAATCATTTTCCTTTTAAACTAATCATCATTGCGAACTTTTATTTTCAAATATAAAAGGCTTCGAAAAATGATTAAACACTTTTCAAAGCCTTAGGTCCTATTATTTTATAAAAATTAAAACATTAAAACGAGTCAGCGTCAGACGGTAAATCAAATTTAAATCAATATTGTCTTATGACTGTGTTTCGATATTAAGTCTATCTAAAATCATAGTGTACGCATCGTTACCCCATTGTAATGATCGTTTCACTCTAGAAATTGTTGCAGTTGATGCTCCAGATTCGTCTTCAATTGTTGCATACGTATAACCTTGTTTAATCATTTTAGCAACTTGAAGCCTCTGAGATAATGACTGTATTTCATTGACAGTGCATAAATCATCGAAAAACTGATAACATTCTTCTCTATTTTCTAGCGCTAGGATCGCATCAAATAATTCATCTAATGCTTGACCACGTAATTTTTCAATTTGCATCTCGAACAACCCCTATACACGTTTTCTTTCATCATTTTAACGTACTAATTAGTTAAAGTGTAGTAGTTTCAATGAAAAAAGTATAGGAATTTAACCGCTTTTCTAACATGATATTTAAGATTTTTATTCTAAACCTGCACGTTCAAATATTGTGTCGACTTGATTAAGGTGATGTTCTGGATTGAAACATTCGTCTAATTCTTCTGCAGTTAAGACATTAGTAATTGTTTCGTCTTGTTCAATCAATTCTCTAAATGGTGTCTTAGTTTCCCATGATTCCATTGCTTTAGGTTGAACCTTATCATATGCTTCTTCACGAACCATGCCTTTATTAATAAGTGCTAATAATACACGTTGTGAGAAGATTAAACCAAATGTTTTATCAATATTATTTCGCATATTATCTTCAAAGACCGTTAAGCGATCTACAATATTAGTAAAACGATTCAATGCATAATCAAGCGCTATGGTTACATCTGGTAACATAATACGTTCAGCTGAAGAATGAGAAATATCGCGTTCATGCCATAAAGGAACATTTTCATAAGCAGTAGTAATATAGCCACGAATAACGCGAGATATTCCAGTAATATTCTCAGAACCAATTGGATTACGTTTATGCGGCATTGCAGATGAACCTTTTTGACCTTTAGCAAATGCTTCTTCTACTTCACGTGTTTCAGTTTTTTGTAGATTACGAATTTCTACTGCAAACTTTTCTAAAGAAGTCGCAATCAATGCTAGCGTCGCAATATAATATGCATGGCGATCTCTTTGCAATGTTTGAGTTGATACAGGAGCAGTATCAATACCTAGATGTTTACAAACATATGCTTCAATTTCTGGAGGAATATTCGCAAATGTACCAACTGCGCCACTCATTTTACCTACTTCAATTTCTTTACGTACTTCCTTGAAACGTTTAAGGTTACGTTTCATTTCTGTGTACCATAATGCCATTTTCACACCAAATGTAGTTGGTTCAGCGTGAACACCATGTGTACGTCCCATCATAAGCGTATATTTATAATTCTTAGCTTTTTCTGCTAATACATCAATAAATCTTTCTAAGTCTTTTTCAATGATTTCATTCGCTTGTTTAACTACGAAGCTTAATGCAGTATCTACTACATCAGTTGATGTAAGACCATAGTGGACCCATTTTCTTTCTTCACCTAATGTTTCAGAAACTTGTCTTGTAAATGCAACGACGTCATGACGTGTTTCTAATTCAATTTCTTTTGCACGTGCTACATCAACTTTTGCATTGTCACGAATTTTTTGGACATCTTCTTTAGGAATATAACCTAATTCGCTCCATGCTTCACACGCTAATATTTCTACCTCTAACCAAGCTTCATAGCGATTTTGATCCGTCCAAATATTAGACATTTCTTCTCTTGAATAGCGTTCAATCATTCTTTATAAACTCCAATCGTATGTATTATTGTAGAATTAAAACCTGTACATTAAATTATTTTTTAATCTAAAAGTTCGTGTTTAAGCTTTCAATTTTAGTTTAACAGAACTGTTACAAAATGTATAAATCTTTTTTCTTTATATTCCTATTTTATTGTAATTACCTTAGAAACTCAATTAACTATAAGAAAGAGTAGGATAGAAATTCTACTTTAGTATCATTTCGATATCCTACTCTTTGAACATATTTCTATATGAAATTTTATAACTTGTTACTTGATTGGTTTACCTACAAAAATAATTTCTTGTCTAAGGACTTCAATACTTCCGTCCTTATTCTCTTTATAGACTGGTTTCTCCATTCTACGCGTTGGCATAAATCCTTCATTTCGCATTCGATTTAAGCAGTCTGAAATGGTCTCATTATCCTCTACTTTAAATTTTTTGCTCATTTGACCTTGCACTTTCTTGTTCTTCGTATTCTACTACTACATCAAGGTGTTCTGGTTCATAAGCTTTAAGTTTACGTCTACGTACACCTTTAACCCAGAATCCACCATGAATATTTCTAGGTTCATATGCAATAATAAACGCTTTAGGATCTAAATTTTTGATTGTATCCATAAGCTTAAGTTCGTATTTACGAGGGGTTAAGATTTGCATCACCATTCGACTGCCATCACGACCAAATGCTTCATAGTGTGTAACTCCATAACCAAGATTTCTCAATTCATTTGGTAAATCTAATTCATATTCTGAAGATGTTACATTGACAACGGTATAACCTAATGCCAATTTTTCTTCGATTTTCATACCGACGATGATTCCCACTGAAAATCCTAATGCATATGCGAAAATATTTTGAATTTGATCTAAACTAGACATAACTAAACCTAAACCAACCACATATACGAGAACTTCAAGGAAACTCACTGCAGCAGCAATATATCGATAACCTTTTAACGTTAGTATCGTTCTCATTGTTAAAAATGTGACATAACATACGTTGATTACAAATATAGCCAAGACCATTAACCATGGATTGTGAGCAATTGCTGACATATTATTCCTCTTTTCTTACAATTAAATCCAAATCATTTTATCAGTCATGCATCGATTTGTCACTTAAATTTTTACGTATTAATCATTATTAATTTTTAGGCCATGTATATCTTGTATAAGCAAGCTCACGTTTATGCGCATTTCTTACATAATGTTTTTCGATTGTTTCGCGTGCTTCAGCAGGTATTTCTTTACCTTCTAAGTAATCATCAATTTGATCATATGTCACACCAAGCGCTTCTTCATCAGGTAGTTGAGGTTTATCATCCTCTAAATCTGCTGTAGGCACTTTTTCATATAAATGTTTTGGTGCTTTCAAATATTCGAGTAACTGTTTACCTTGTCTTTTATCTAAACCGAAAATAGGCGCAATATCAGCTGCACCATCACCATATTTAGTATAGAAACCTGTAATATTTTCGGCAGAATGATCCGTTCCTACGACGATACCGCTTTGATTAGAAGCAATAGAAAATTGAACTTTCATGCGCTCTCTAGCTTTTTCATTGCCTCTTTGGAAATCAGTGAGGGCTATCCCCGCTTCTTTTAAAGATTGAACACTTTGATCTACAGCAGGTTTAATATTGACCGTAATGATTTCATCAGGCTCAATAAATTTAAGTGCATCTTCCACCTCGTCGGCATCTTTTTGAATACCATAAGGTAGTTTAACTGCGATGAATTTACATTCTCGACCTTCTTCTCGTAATTCATTCACCGCTAATTGCACTAACTTACCTGTTAACGTTGAATCTTGTCCTCCAGAAATACCGAGTACTAATGATTTAATAAATGAATGTGATTGAACATACGATTTTATAAAATGTTTGATTTCATTGATTTCTTTTTCGCTATCAATTTGTTTTTTTACTTTCATTTCTTTAACTACAATATCTTGTAACTTACTCATTTTCTTCCTCCATTTCCTTAACATGTTCAGCCACTTCAAAAATGCGTTTGTGTTTGTTTTCCCAACATTTTGCACTTAAATCAACAGGATATTCTTGTGGGTTTAAATAACGTTTATTTTCATCCCAAAGTGTGTTTAAACCTTGCATTAGATAAGTTTGAGCTTCACGTTCACTTGGAAGTTGGTATACAAGTTTGCCATTATCAAAAATCGTATGATGTAAATCTTTTGCTTCAAAAGACTTAATAAATTTCATTTTATAGGTATGAACAGGATGGAATAATTTAAGTGGTTTCTCAGCTGTAGGGTCTTCCCCGTCAAGTGTAATATAGTCACCTTCCGCCTTACCTGTTTTTTTGTTGATAATCCGATAAACATTCTTTTTACCTGGTGTTGTGACCTTTTCCGCATTATTAGATAGCTTAATTCGATCACTAAACGTACCATCTTCTGTCTCGATAGCTGCCAATTTATAAACAGCTCCAAGAGCAGGTTGATCAAAACCAGTAATGAGTTTCGTTCCGACGCCCCATGCGTCAACCTTTGCGCCTTGCGCTTTTAAACTTGTTATTGTTTGTTCATCTAAATCGTTTGAAGCAATAATTTTCGCATCAGTAAAGCCTGCTTCATCTAGCATTCGTCTAGCTTCTTTAGATAAGTATGCAATATCACCTGAGTCTAATCTAATTCCTATAAAGTTGATTTTATCTCCCAACTCTTTTGCAACTTTAATAGCTGTAGGTACACCTGATTTAAGAGTATGGAAAGTATCGACTAAAAAGACGCAATTTTTATGTCGTTCTGCATATTTTTTAAAAGCTATATATTCATCACCATACGTTTGCACTAATGCATGCGCATGTGTTCCAGAAACTGGAATATCAAACAATTTACCTGCACGTACATTACTCGTTGAATCGAAACCACCAATAAAAGCTGCTCTTGCGCCCCATAATGCAGCGTCAACTTCTTGACCTCTTCTAGTGCCGAATTCCATCAAAGTATCATTCATTGCAATTTGACGTATTCTACTTGCTTTGGTCGCAATTAACGTATGGAAATTAATGATATTAAGTAAAATCGTTTCTATTAGTTGCGCTTGAATCAAAGGCGCTTCAACTCTAATTAACGGTTCATTACCAAAGCATAATTCACCCTCTTGCATTGAGCGAATATTACCTGTGAACTTGAGTTCTCTCAAGTATTCTAAAAAGTCATCCTTGTAGCCTATTGTTTTCAAATACGCTATATCACTATCGGAAAATCCGAAGTTCTCTATAAAATCAATTACACGTTTTAACCCATTAAAAACCGCATACCCACTATTAAAAGGCATACTTCTAAAATATAAGTCAAAAATGGCAATTCTTTCGTGAATGCCATCATTCCAATAACTTTCTGCCATATTAATTTGATATAAGTCGTTCTGTAACATTAAGCTGTCGTCTTTAAATTGATACACACTTATCTCTCCAATCGACCGATTCATTTACAATTAGTTTATCATAATTCACATACTGTAGGTAAATGAGTTACTTGATTAATCTGAATCTTTTAATAGTTTAGATTTAATCATTTACAAAATCATTCTATACGACAAATTCATGACAATTGAATATTTTAACTGAGTATTTTTAAAACCTCGATTATAATACGTGTGAGGTGTTTTTAAATGTTATTAGATGAAGCTAGATCATTTATTCAAACTATGTATACCGAACTTAATTATGATTCAAGTAAAATAGCAGAGAGATTGAATGAAATTGAGAATGAAATCACACGTACAGGAAGTTATACGCATACTTATGAAGAGCTATCTTATGGAGCAAAACTAGCATGGAGAAATTCTAACCGTTGCATTGGGAGACTATTCTGGGACTCATTAAATGTAGAGGATGCGCGAGATATAGATAATGAAGAAAACTTTTTAGAAGCAATTTATCGTCATATCGATATTGCAACTAATGGTGGCAAAATCAAACCACTTATTACAATTTTCTCATCTCAAAATGCGCCCAAAATCTATAATAACCAATTAATTCGATATGCAGGTTACGATAACGCGGGAGATCCATCTGAAAAAGAAATCACACGTTTAGCTCAACATTTAGGTTGGAAAGGCGAAGGCACGAATTTCGATATTCTACCACTCATTTATCAAATATCGAATGGAAGCATTAAGTGGCATGAATTCCCAAATCACATCATTAAAGAGGTCCCTATTTGGCATGACCAATATCCAAAATTAGCAGAATTAGGTCTAAAATGGTATGCTGTCCCAATTATTTCAAATATGGACTTAAAAATTGGTGGGATTACCTATCCAACTGCACCTTTTAATGGATGGTACATGGTTACTGAAATAGGCGTACGTAATTTCACAGATAGTTATCGATATAATTTATTAGAAAAAGTTGCAGAAGCCTTTGATTTTGGTACACTTAAAAGTAATTCATTTAATAGGGATCGAGCACTCGTAGAATTAAATTATGCAGTTTATCATTCTTTTAAATCTGAAGGCGTTTCAATCGTCGATCATCTCACCGCTTCAAAACAATTCGAAATGTTTGAGCGAAATGAACAAAAAAATGATAGACACGTCACTGGCAAATGGTCTTGGTTAGCACCACCATTGTCACCAACTTTAACATCAAATTATCATCATGGTTATGATAATACTATGCGTTCAACAAATTTCTTTTACAAAAAAGAAGAACCTATGAAGTGCCCTTTTCATTAAGTTTTTAGAGGTGTCATCATGCGATTATATTACCTAGGTCCAAAGGGAACTTTTTCTTATTTAGCTTCACAAAAATTTATATCTGAAAATGAAATCGAATATTCAGCAAAAACTAATCTTCACGAGGTCATTAAAGCAGTGTCTAGTAACGATCAATCTGTAGGCATTGTACCTATAGAAAATTCAATTGAAGGTACTATTAATATCGTTGCGGATTCATTAGCCCAACAACAAATTTATGCACATGGAGAAATTCACTTAGACATCAATTTTGCATTGTACGGTAATGGAACAGACAGTTTGAAGGACATAAAGAAGGTTTACTCGATTGCGCCAGCTATCAGCCAAACAACCAATTATATTCATCAACATCACTTTTTATATGATTATACTGACAGCACGATTCAAAGTTTGGATAAGATTGATAAAGGTATAGGGGCGATTGCGCCGCTGGGTAGCGGAGAGACATATGGATATCAACCCATAGACAAACATATTCAAGATTACCCACATAATGTCACTCGCTTTTTAATAGTTAAAAATCATACACATTTCGACAAAAATGCGAATACAACGATGTTTTTAATTACACCACAATATGATAAACCAGGTTTACTGGCAAGTGTGTTAAATACCTTCGCACTATTTAACATTAATTTATCGTGGATTGAATCAAGACCATTAAAAACGCAACTAGGTATGTACCGTTTCTTCGTTCAAGCAGATACACCTGTCACACATGATATTAATAAAGCCATTACAATTTTAGAAACTTTAGATTTTAAAGTAAAACTAGTAGGTTCTTTTAATAAAAAACAATAAATTTATAAGTGTTACACCGCCAACAAGAAAAGTTAGGCGGTGTTTTATATTCTTCCTTTTTGTTCATTCTTCAAAAATATGCATGCGTTTTATTCTATATTGATTTTTTCTATTTGAAGAAATGGTTCTTCTTGGTTTAACGTAAGATCTTTAATATCTTCTAAATGTAACGTTTGAGAGGCGTCATCAAAATAATTACCAGCAATAAATACTTGGTGATGTTTAACATTATTGTAATTTCTGATATGAATTGCGTCTCTTTCCATTTTTCCTATAAATATATTTCCGATGACGTTAAAGTTCTCACCTGCTTGCGTTTCCATCACTTGTCCTGTGACAGGATCGGCCGCATTTTTTCCATCTTTAACACCAAGGAAGCGTATTCCTCCATTACACATTCTAAATTCATTATTTGTAATGAATGTATTTTTAGATTTTAAAGGGGTTAACGCAAATTCATTCAGTTGGTCAAATATGTTATTTCTAATATGAATATTATCGTAAAATCTGTCATATCTGCTCGCGTGTGAACCAATCGCTCGGTTCCATGCTTTCATTTTCGGGTTATCGGAGTCACCAAAATAACAATTCTCTATAACTACATTCTTAGTAATAGTTCCATCTGTTGTGCCAAATTTAGGAAATGCGCCTGGGACTTGAATGTCTAATTGCACCGCTTCAGAAAATGAACGGTCACCATCAATATCAAGAAATCCTTCAAATGAACAATTCGTAATATGTAATCCATTTAAGCCACATGCGTCTAGGGCGTGGCCACCTACAATATTTTTAAATGTCACTCCATTTAGTTGAATATCCTCTGCGTGTCCTATACTCATAGCAGTATTATTATATGGATAATCTCCCCCATTCATATCGAAGGTACCACCTTTAATATAGATATGACTATTACCCGAATAACCATAGTATAAAATATATGATTTTCCATTTTTTAGTAATGCATCTTTACCTACGCGCAAAAGTATCGCTTCATCATCAAGTAATAACGTCGTAGAATCATAAATGACTAGCGCTTTTCTAATATGGTAAGTGCCTTTAGGTATAAATACGGTATGTTCCCCGTGCTTTGCATAGTTTAACGCCTTCTGAATTGCTTTAGTATCCTTGTATTTACTTTCTCCTTTGAGTCCAAAATCTGCAGCATTAATTAACATAACAGTATCCTCCATTTTAATTGAAAATAAAGATTGTGCGGTTAAGGCGAACTCTATATACTAAAGTTAGATTTTATTAATGATATGTTATTTAATTTCAAAAATGAGTCAAACTGTCGATAAATTTTATCGCTCTTTGTCGAAATGCTCATCATTTTTTAATTACATATCAAAAAGTCTTAGTTATATATAAATATACCAATCTAATACTTTTTAAACACATTTGAGAGAGGATGTTTTTATGAGTAAAAATGCATTAATTATAGTGGATTATTCTGTGGATTTTATTGCTGATAATGGGAAACTTACATGTGGGAAGCCAGGTCAAGAAATAGAGAACTTTATCGTTGATCGCATTCATTCATACATTGATCATCAAGATGAGGTCATCTTTACAATGGACTTACATTATGAGAATGATCAATATCATCCTGAAACACAATTATTCCCTCCTCATAATATTTACGGTACGGAAGGTCGTAATTTATATGGAAAAGTAGGCAGTTTATATCAAACAATTAAAGATAATACACACGTGCATTATTTAGATAAAACAAGGTATGATTCTTTTTATGGCACTTCATTAGATAGCTTGCTAAGAGAAAGAAATATTAAAAATGTAGAAATTGTTGGTGTATGTACAGATATTTGTGTACTTCATACCGCTATTTCAGCATATAATTTAGGTTATCATATTACGATACCTAGTAAAGGTGTCGCGTCTTTTAATCAAGAAGGACATACTTGGGCACTTTCGCATTTCAAAAACTCACTAGGTGCTAAGGTAGAAGATTAAACTTAAATCATGCTAAAATATGATTAAATATAAAAGAATAAGGAGATATTGAAAATGACAAAAACTTATATATTCGGGCATAAAAATCCAGATACTGACGCAATTTCTTCAGCAATTATTATGGCTGATTTTGAACAACAAACAGGAAACACTGAAGCTAAAGCATATCGTTTAGGCGAAGTAAGTGCTGAAACACAATATGCATTAGATTACTTCAAAGTGGATGCGCCAGAATTATTATCTGAAGACTTAAATAATGAAGAAGTTATTTTAGTAGACCATAACGAATTCCAACAAAGTGCAGATTCAATCAACGATGCTACAGTAAAACACGTGATTGATCATCACCGAATTGCTAACTTCGAAACAGCAAGTCCTCTTTATTACAGAGCAGAACCTGTTGGTTGTACTGCAACAATTTTATATAAAATGTACAAAGAACGTGGCTTTGAAATTAAACCTCACATTGCCGGCTTAATGATTTCAGCAATCATTTCAGATAGTTTATTATTCAAATCACCTACATGTACTCAAGAAGATGTAAATGCTGCTCAAGCATTAAAAGATATTGCAAATGTCGATTTAGATAGCTACGGTCTTGATATGTTAAAAGCAGGTGCTTCTACTACTGATAAATCTGCTGAAACTTTATTAGACATGGACGCTAAATCATTTACTATGGGTGACTATGTGACTCGTATTGCACAAGTAAATACTGTAGATATCGATGAAGTATTAAACCGCAAAGATGAGTTAGAAAAAGTAATGTTAGAAGTGAGTGCAAATGAAAAATATGATTTATTTGTACTTGTAGTTACTGATATTATTAATAGCGATTCTAAAATTTTAGTTGTGGGTGCTGAGAAAGATAAAGTCGGTCAAGCATTTAATGTACAATTAGATGATGGTATGGCATTCTTATCAGGTGTAGTATCTCGTAAGAAACAAGTCGTACCTCAAATTACTGAAGTATTATCTTAATTCCATCTAAATCTTTAATATAGTGGCTAGGACTTTCCTAGTATGTATGCTCCTAAATGAATTTTAAGTAAATTTATTTAGGGGCACATTTTATATTCATACATAGTTCATCTATTAAAAATTAACTTTTTCTTACTCTTTTTTAACTAAAGAATTGCATTTAAAAATTAATATTTGGGGTATAAATTTATTAAGTGAATTAATGTTTTTAAGCGATAGATTTCTGTGTTGTATCCCCCTCTTGCATATAAATAAAAAAGGAGGTCATTTTGATGAATAATATTGAACAAAAATTTTACCAAAGTAAACAATTCTTCAAAACCAATAAAACCAAGGAACTTAAATTTCGTAAACATCAATTGAAAATTTTACGCAAAAGTATTAAAAACCATGAAAATGAATTACTTGAAGCACTCGAAAAGGATTTAGGTAAAAATAATGTAGAGGCATATGCTACAGAAATTGGCGTGCTTTTAAAAAGCATTAAAATTGCTCGTAAAGAGTTAAAAAATTGGACTAAAACAAAGCAAGTGGACACACCACTATATTTATTCCCGACTAAAAGTTATATCAAAAATGAACCTTATGGCACAGTCTTAATCATAGGACCTTTCAATTATCCTGTTCAATTAGTTTTTGAACCTTTGATTGGCGCTATAGCTGCAGGAAATACTGCAATTGTAAAACCATCAGAACATACACCTAACGTAGCAACAGTTATCAGAACTGTAATTGAAGATTCTTTTGACTCTAATTATATCTCTGTTGTCGAGGGCGGGATTAATGAAACTCAGACTTTAATCCATCTACCTTTTGATTATATGTTCTTTACGGGCAGTGAAAAAGTTGGCAAAGTTGTTTATGAAGCTGCAGCTAAAAATTTAGTACCTGTAACTTTAGAATTAGGTGGCAAATCACCAGTAATTGTTGATGACACTGCTAATATCAAAGTAGCTAGTGAGCGAATAAGTTTCGGTAAGTTTACAAATGCAGGTCAAACTTGTGTTGCTCCAGATTATATACTGGTTGATCGCGAAGTTAAAAATGACCTCATTAATGCATTAAAACAAACTATCACTGAATTTTATGGAAAAAATATTAAAGAAAGTCCTGACTTTGGAAGAATTGTTAATGAAAAACATTTTAATCGTCTAAATGAGTTACTAGAAATTCATAAAAACAACATAGTATTTGGAGGAAAAAGTTCAAAAGAAGATTTATACATTGAACCTACAATACTTGAAAATACCAATGTTCAAGATAAAGTGATGCAAGAAGAAATTTTTGGCCCTATACTTCCTATTCTTACTTATGACAGCTTTGATGAAGCAATTGAAATTATTCAAAGCAAGCCTAAACCTTTAAGTTTATATTTATTTAGCGAAGATGAAAATGCGTCTCATCGTGTATTAGATGAACTATCATTTGGTGGTGGTGCAATTAATGATACGCTCATGCATGTCGCTAACCCTAATTTACCATTTGGTGGTGTTGGTGCCTCAGGTATAGGACAATATCACGGTAAATATTCATTTGACACATTTAGTCATATGAAATCATATACTTTTAAGTCAACTCGATTAGAATCAAGCGTCTACTTCCCTCCTTATAAAGGTAAATTTAAATATATCAAAGCCTTCTTTAAAAATTAAAAATCATTTGAATTAAGCTCCACATGTACATGGTCGATTCATTACATGTGGAGCATTTTATTAGAAGAGCACACATACTCCCTCAGGCGCACTTTCGTGATCATCTATGAAAGTGAGTTTTCCTGTAACATCATCTCGTTCAAATACTGTGACTTTGGAATCCCCTTCTTGATGTGCACAAACGATATATTTATCATCTGGAGTAATATTAAAATCCCTTGGGAACACATCTCTAGTTGTTTGTATATCAACGATTTTCAATGATTTACCATTATCTACAAGTTCATAAATAGCTATACTATCATGACCACGATTACTTACATATAGATGCTTTTGATCGTGAGACAATCTAACAGCAGCTAATTTTGTTTCCTCTTTAAAATCTTGCGGAATTGTTAGATGGCGTTCTATTTCTTTAAATTCACCATCATGATATTCTGTTACACTAACATAATTCGATAATTCATGAACCACGTAAGCATATTTACCATTATCATTGAAAGTAATGTGTCGTGTACCATCCGCTTCTTGAAATTGTGAAACTGCATATTCTTTAAAGCCATTTTCTCCATATGTATAAGTGACAATTCTATCTGTACCTAAATCCGCCGCCACAACATATTTATTATCTGGTGTTTCACTTAAAAAATGGACATGTGAATCGTCTTGTCGCTCATGTGGTCCTGTAGGATAATCATGTTCTAATTCTTCAATCAGTGTTTCGATTTCTCCAGTATTTTTATTTAATTTATATAATCGAGCGATGCCAGCACCATATACTGCTTCAAATAAATAATTACCATCTTTAGAAACCTGAATATAGCAACCTGTTCCATTCTTAGATGCTAAGCATTTATTAATTAATTCTAATTCACCGTTATTTTTAATTTTGAAACTTGCAATACCACAATCTTCTTCCTCTTTTGTTATTGCATATAAGAAATTTTCATTTCTAGTAAGATAGGTTGAAGCTTCAATTTCATATCCTGTTTCAACGTTTTTAATAGTCCCCTCTAATTCATTTAATTCAAAACGGTAAATACCTTTACCATTTTTCTTTGTATAAGAACCGATGTATCCAATAGTCATATTAACCCCTCCATTAGATTGATGTTGTTTTAATTTTAACTTTAACTATGATTAATTTACAATTAAAACTTGTTCACTGGTAATAACTCTAGATAAAAAATTCAAGTATTGATATTCTTGATTATGTTATTTAAAACAAATCATTTATTTACTCTTATAAAGAAAGTTGAGTGAACCTTTATGGTTTTTCTAGCAATAGCTATTTTTGTTATAACTTTGCTCTTTGTTATTTGGCAGCCGAAAGGTTTAGATATAGGCATTACTGCTGTTATCGGTGCCATTATAGCTATAGTAACTGGTGTTGTATCATTTTCCGATGTTATTAAGGTTACCGACATAGTTTGGAATGCTACATTAACATTTGTAGCGATTATATTGATATCTTTAATTCTAGATCGAATTGGATTCTTTGAATGGGCTGCTTTACATATGATTACCGCTTCTAAAGGTCACGGTTTTAGAATGTTTATATTGATCATGACTTTAGGCGCTATAGTTGCAGCTTTATTTGCAAATGATGGTGCTGCACTTATACTCACACCCATTGTATTAGCCATGGTGAGAAGTCTAGGATTTGATAAAAAAACTATATTCCCATTTATCATAGCTAGTGGTTTTATCGCAGATACTACTTCTCTCCCACTTATTGTGAGCAATTTAGTGAATATTGTTTCTGCTGATTATTTTAATATCACATTTATTCAATACGCTTTAAAGATGATGATTCCTAACATTTTTTCATTTTTTGCTAGCGTTCTTGTACTTTGGCTTTATTTTAGACGTTCACTTCCAAGATCTGTAGATATTAATCATTTAAAAACACCTCAATCAGTCATCAAAGATAAAAAACTTTTTAACATCTCATGGATTGTGCTCATTGTTTTATTATTTGGTTATTTAGTGAGTGAGTTTATTAAAGTACCTGTAGCGTTTATTGCATTAGCTGTTGCCTTTATTTTCTTACTTCTAGCAAGTCGTTCAGAAGCCGTTCGTACTAAAGAAGTTTTAAAAGGCGCACCTTGGAATATTGTGGTATTTTCAATAGGAATGTATCTCGTAGTTTATGGATTGAAAAATGTAGGTATCACTTTAGTATTAGGAAATATTTTACATTCCTTTTCAGTTCATGGACTATTGAGTAGCATTATGAGTATGGGATTTATAGCAGCGTTTCTTTCATCGATTATGAATAATTTGCCAACTGTTTTAATTGATGCAATCGCTATTTCACAATCAAATTCTACCGGTTTAATTAAAGAAGGTATGATTTATGCAAATGTTATTGGCTCTGATTTAGGTCCTAAGATTACACCTATTGGATCTTTAGCGACACTATTATGGCTCCATGTGTTAACTCAAAAAGGCATAAAAATTTCTTGGGGAACCTATTTTAAAACAGGAATTATTGTTACCCTCCCTGTACTATTTATAACGTTGCTAGGACTATATTTTACTCTAATTATTTTTTAAAATTTAACATTCACCTCTTGCTGACTATAAAACTCAAAAATATAGTCAGCAATTTTGTATTGCAAAACAGAACAAATGTTCGTATAATGATTTATATCGGATGAGGTGATTGAAAATGACGTATATAAATAAAGAAACAGATTATCGAAACATTCCACGTGAAATGTTAGATAAGAATATACCAGCTGGTCGAGGCATGGTTAAGTGGGCACCCTTTGCTACATTACCTGAGCAGTTTGAAACAATTCATCAATATATGCTCGACCAAAATAAGATAGATAGACCTGTGCTTTCAGATGATCAACTGGCTCAATTAAATATACGCTTACATGAGGCTTTACAAAAATCCCAACCTGTTAATATCAAATTTTATAAAGAAGGCTATATCGATTTTGTTCAGCTTAATATACATCGCATAGATTCGTTGAATTTTGAAATTGAAGGTATAAAACCTAATACTACATACCATCAAAAGGTTTCAATCTTAGATATTATTGATATTACCTTCGCATAAAAAAAGTTGGCAATAGCTTAACTTTGAGCCATTGCCAACCATTATTTAAAAATCAGCTAGTATACACTTAACTAATTAATTATTGTTTTCGATATCTGAAACAATTTCTTTTGTTTTTCTTTCAATATCTTCAAAATCTTTTTTGAAAATATAAGCAAAGGCAACAACACCTACGCCTACAACAACTGTAGTAATAGCTAATAAGCTAAATACAAATTTAAATAAACCTTTAATAAAGTTCCACATTACTTTTCACCTCTAAAATTAATATGCATATCTACAATACAATATGATAGCATACTTATCTTCTTCGATAAATAAATACCCGTTTCAAAAATGATTATTCTCAATATAAATAAGAATTATGGTAATATGACAAATAAAGATTAATTTAATTATTTTAAATCTAAGTAAAAATAGCTTAAATAATAAAGTATCATGCGTATTAACTTAGCCACCATGATTTAACTGAATCAGCAATTGCTCTACAACGATCTGTAAACATAGAAATCACTCCCATAAATATTAAAAATTCCCCAACTAAAATACAATTCGATTGTATTATTTCAACTAATGTAATGCAATTAACATTAAGTTAATTTCCTATTACATTAAAGTAAACACTTGAAAAGAGAGGATGTTCTGAATGCAAAGCGTACAATCTGATATTATGACTCATCGTGGTTCCCACTACGATTTAGGAGTTGAAACAGCAAAATGGTTACAAACGACTCCCCTTTTAAAAAATCGTGAAAAGGAGTGGAGAAAAAGAAATCCTCGCTTTGATATAGATGTAAAAGAAACATATCATATCTTTCAAACATATGCTCCGAAAATATGGGATGAGCTCATTGGTATGCAAGACGTGCTTAACCTTCCAACTAAACAGATCATCCTAAATTTTGGTCATTACCGCTTTACAGATTTAAAAGACAGTGGTTGTACAGTTTTTAAGGGGACAGACTATTTAATACGTAATTATGATTATCACCCAGCAACATATGATGGTAGATATTTACTTTTCCAACCAAATGATAGTGGTCTGGCTCAAATAGGTCCTACTTCAAGAGTGACAGGCAGAATGGATGGGATGAATGAATGTGGACTAGTAATGGCTTATAATTTTATGCATCGTAAAAAACCAGCCAACGGTTTTGTTTGTTATATGATAGGAAGACTTATTCTTGAAAATTGTAAAGATGTTCATGAAGCTATTCGACTTTTAAAAGAAATTCCTCATAGAAGTTCATTTAGCTACATTATAATGGATAAGAATTTAAACTATGCGATAGTTGAAGTGACACCACGTTCAATTAATGTGAGATATGACCCAATATGTACAAATCATTTCGAATTATTAACCCATGAAAATCGCAATTACACAAAAGAGTCTAAAGAGAGATTAGAGCGAGTTATCAAACATACGAATCACACTATTACTAAAGAAGATGCTTTCAAATTATTTAACGATCCACAATATGAGATTTATAGTAAACTCTTTAGAAGTTGGTCTGGCACCATTCATACATCTATTTATGAACCAAATACATTAACTGCTTGGATGGCACTCGGTGAGAATAACCATGCTACTGAAATAAACTTTTCAAAATGGTTAAATGGCGAAGATTTAAACATTGATTATTTCAGAGGTGAAATTGATACTTCTTTGACTTTCGCAACTTATTAAAGTTTTATTTCGGGCTAATGCGTGACGAATAAATATGAAAATAACCCTTAAAATGAACTTTTAAATACATTCATTTTAAGGGCTATGATACTTAGAAAATGATACTGTCCGATTAAAATTAATCAACAGTGATATCACCATCAACAGTATAAAACTCTAAAATATTATTACTTTTACCTACTTTGCCTTCTTTAAAGTACTTATTGTTAACAACTTTTTTACCTCGACCAGGATGTAATTTGAGTAATGTGTCTTTAGGTTTTTCTCCGAAGTTATATTTAATATCACCTTGTTTCGTGGAGGCTTTAATATCATTTGAAGATTTCATATTCTTCATAAGAATATCACCTTTATTCAATAAGAATATAGAATCTTTCAATTGGCTATGATTAACTAATATTTTGCCTAAATTCATTTTTATATTACCTTTTTGAACAGTAGAATCATTAATATTGGCTTTTCTACCAGAGCTCCCAAAATTTAAATTATTCAAATTTGAATTATCCATTGAAAAAAGACGGTGATTGATAACAGTCGTATTCTTTACCTTCAAATTTTTTAAATGGATATCACCGATAAGGGAATCTACATTCAAGTTTTTCAGTTTTTTATCTGGAACTTCTAAAGTAAGTTTTTTCTTATTTCGATGAAAAGGATTAAAATTTAAACCATAGCCTCTGTTAGTCGCTCGCTTTTCTGTTACTTTTAGTGTATTTCTTTTTTTGGAGACAAAAATATTATTATCTCCTTTATAATCGATTTTAAATTTTTTACCTTTTATAACATTTATTTCTGAACCTATCGTATTTACAGATACATTACTAAAATTGTTACTAAACGTTTTGTAGTAATTTTGCTTTTCATAAGTAGCTTTATCAAAAGCAAACCATGTTATCGTTCCACCAATAAAAAACACAATAAATATAATTAAACCGCTAATGAAAAGCTTCTTCATTCTCTAACGCTTCCTTTAACTGTTTTTATGTACCATAGTAAATATCTTAAAATCAGTTTATGTACTATATGCATAATTTTAAAGGTTAAAACAATAAAAATAATTCCTAAACCGGCCAATGAAATCGAAAATAATATATTACTTATTGAGTTATGAAAACCATTAAGTAATGAATAAACGATTAATATTATAGGAGAAAATAAAAGACAAATTGATAAAAACAATAAAATCAAAAGAAGTAATGCGATAATCACGACAGGTATCAATATAATAAATATCGATAAGATTCCCAAACTTAAAGATGCAAAGATTGCCTTAGCTATATTTTGAATCGTAGGTTTAGAACTAGCGTAACTAATAGCACTTTTTGCCTTAATTTCTTTAGCTATGTCATAAGGGTCCTTTAATTTTTTTACAATTTGCTCTTCATTATTGCCCTTGAGTTCCTCTTCATAAAAAAGATTTTCATACTCGTACATCTTATTATCCTTTTCATTTCTAGGAAGCTCATCCAAGGCTAATTCTAATTCATTTAAAAAAGTAATCTTATCCATATATTGTCACTCTTCCTGAATTTGAATTAAAGAATATGCAATAGCGTACATTCCTCAACTAAACTTATTTACTGAAGAATTCTATTCTTTTTACTACTTCATCTTTATAAAGTATGCTTAACTTCATTTTATGCTCACGATCTATATATGTAATTGATTTATAATGCTTACCAGCAATATTTCTTTTATAGCTGTCTCCGAGTTCGTCTATTACTTCATCAATCGAATCGCCAATTTTAATGCCAAAATTTGTTTTAACATTTTTATCTTTGACTAGAACAATACCTTTTATAGTATGGTTTTTATTTTTTACTTTAACTGTTAAATCTTTATGATTTTCATCATTATAAAATTTAAATCTATCTAATTTAACCTTCTTATTTAATACATATCCTTTTTCTTTAAAATGTTCATTCAAACTAATGTTGTTAATAGTATAATTGGATAAATCTACGGTCTTAATACTTTTATAGTACATAATTCCGAATAGTAAAATGATTGCTCCAATCAAAAAAAGGGTTGAAATCACCCATCGATTTTGTATTCGCACTTGAGTCACCACTTTCACTCTTGTTCTAACTAATATAGCATAAGGAATTTTGAGTTTCATCTAACAACTTAGTCACATTGTGAATCCCGTTCGAATTAAGTTAATTAATATCTTTAAAGTTTAAAAATTGTTATAATATTCTAAATTATCAAAGGAGGTTACTTATATGACAAGTTTACAAACATATTTTAATAGAAGTCAGTCGTTAGAACAGTACATTGAACAAATGAAAGACAACAAAGAGAATTTATTGTCAATTTACAAATCTTTTAGCCCCCCTACAAATGATGAACGTATAAAGCAATTACAACAAACAAATTATTCCAAGGTATTAGTCATCACTGAAGACTGGTGTGGAGATGCAATGATGAATCTCCCAATATTAAAACAAATCAGTGAAGTATTAAACCTTGAAGTTAAAGTTTTTCATAGAGATGATGACACAAATCTCATTGACCAATACCTAACTAACGGTAAATCAAGATCTATACCTATATTTGTATTTATGAATGATTCATATGAACAAATCACTGTATGGGGTCCAAGAGCTAAAGAAGTTCAAACATTCGTCACTGAGCTTAGAAATGATAAATTGCCAAGTAAAGACCACCCTGATTATGATGACAAAGTAAAAGAAACGCATCTATTAATTTCCAATAGATTTAAAACCGATTCTTCATTTTGGAAAGCAGTATATAACTCAATCATTACTAAACTTTTGTATAAATAGAAATACTGAGGCATGTGCCTCAGTATTATCTGATTAAATATCTCTCTTAGCAGCATATAGAATGTCAGCAATAAATAATACAACGATTGAAGCAATTGAAATAAACCATTGCCAATGTGAGAATTTAATGTCTTCTGTCATTTTCTCAGTTAAGTAAGTGAATGGGATATACTTAAATGATTTTTGGATATCGTCACCAATGTGCGGGATTAAACCTATGAAAGGTTGTACGAATGGAACGATAAGTAATAAGAAAATCCCTAAAGTAAAGATTACTGCTGGCTTTTCAATAATTAACGTTAGTAATAATAAGAATAGTCCAAAGAATAGGAAGAATATAAGGTAAAACCAAATATTATTTAAGAATTTATCTCCATCAACGTTTGAACCTTTAGTAAATGCTTGAATAATAATGATTACAAGATAATGAAGTAACGTAAATAAGAGAGAAATTAACACTATTGAAATTGTTTTAGCAATAATGTATCCAATTCTACTACTTACCTTACTCATGTATAACTGAATCGTACCTTGAGAGTAGTCTCTAGTGATAGTTTTGATGATAAATAATAATCCAGCGAATAAGAATAGCCAGTTTGCTAATATGAATACCATATTATTATCTACTTGGTGAGTCTTAGCGAATGCAGCTTGCATACTTGCTTGGAAGACAGTCATTCCTATAACTAGTATCAATGCAAGGTATGTTAAAGGACTTTTCAAAATACTAATTAAATCATATTTGACTAGTTGTAAAATTCTCATTATTTATCACCTCTCTGATTAATATTAAAGTAAGTATCACGTAAAGAGCTTTTGCGTGTTTCAATATATTTTGGATAAACCTCTTTTTGAGATAATGATTTAAGTAGTGGTTTATAATCTTTTTGAGCTTTAATCATTATTTCACCAGCATCTTTTTGTGACTGTTGTACTTTATAATGTTCAGTTAGATATTCTAATGTTTTGTTGAAGTCTTCATTTTCAACAGTGATAATTGTAGTGTCTTCAGGGCCACCATCTTTCATGTTCACATCTTGAACAAAATGACCATCTCTTAGGAATATCGCTCTATCACAAATTAACTCAATATCTTCTAACTTATGACTAGAAATTAAAATTTTCATTTCTAATTGTTTTACTAAAGATTGAATTGTTTTTAATACATCGATTGAACCATCAGGATCCATGCCGTTAGTAGGTTCATCTAATATTAAATATCTTGGTTTATTCATAAGAGATACAGCTATTGCTAATTTTTGTTTCATACCCATTGAATATTTTTTTACTTTTTTCTTAATGTAAGGTCTCATACCAAAAGCATCGATAATATGATCTGAGTACTCTTTATCGAAACCTTTTCCTAATACTTGAGCAAAAAGTTTCAAATTATATAAGCCAGACTTATTATCATAAAGTTTAGGATGTTCAATTAAGAAACCTACATTTTCGTCTTTAGATAAATCTACTTTACCTTGATAATTGATGATATTACCATTCATAATTTTCATCAAAGTTGTCTTACCTACACCATTTTTACCTATAAGACCAACAATTTGACTGTTTGCAAAATCAAAGTTGACATCATCTATGACTGTATTTTGTCCATATTTTTTAGTAATACGTTCTAATTTCATAATAGACCTCCCTCTAGTGATTAGTTTTTAAATTTTTTTATTTGAATCACGTAATTAATAATTAAACAGATGATGCTTATCATCAATAATCCATAATTTAAAAAGTATGAATAAATAGTAGGGATATGACTATCATTTCGAGTAATATAATTAATCAAAATGAATATAGCAGAAAGAATAATCGGTAATACAATCATAATTCCGAATACATATCCTATATAAGGTACGTCCTTATTCTTTTGTTCTGTACTTTTTCTAAAAGCGATTGGAATAGAAAAGAAATTCGCTATTATAAATGAATATGTTGTTGAAAAAGATATCGAATCCGTTTTAATCGTATTCGTTTCATATCCATATAGACTAATGATTAAAGCACCAATCAAAGTTAATACTATGCAACTGATGTAGTTGGCATTGAGTAAATCCTTTTTTGAAACTGGCAAACTACCAAAGAACAAGTAAGACTGTGAACCACCTAGCCTGCGATTGATTCTAAATAGATGTCCAGCATCGACTAAACAAATAATCGTTAAAATGACACCCAACGGACCAGATATAACAGAAAAGACTAGATGGTGTTTATCAATTAAATGATAAAAAGGAAAGAATAGTAATAATAATCCATAAATTAAAAGTGTCCATCGTCGAAGTTTAATGTTTCTTATTAGAAGTTGTTTCATAAACTTTTCTCTCTTTGTTGATAATATTTAAAGTCTTTTTTCTTTTTATTTTTCTCTAAGTAAATCATTAATTCTTCGATTGTAGGATTTTTAATTTCTATTCTATTTCCAAATAACTCTTTAAACGTTTGATAGTGTTCAGTAAGGCCTATGTAGCCAGTTTTTCTTATTTCTTTATATATTAATAATTCCTCCAACTCTTGATCTAGGTCTTCATTGGAACCACTAATCACTTTATATTTCTCAAACAATTTATCTCTAGACTCATTGAAAATAATCTCTCCATCTCGTAGATAAACAATATAATCTGCTATTTTCTCTAAATCTGAAATAATATGTGTAGATAAAAACACTGTTTTATCTTCATCAATCAATTCTTGTTGTATAATCTCAAGTAATTCATTCCTTACAAGAGGATCTAAACCAGATGTAGGTTCATCTAGAATGAATAGTTCTGCATGATGGCTAAATGCAACTGCTAATGATAACTTCATTTTCATTCCAGTTGAGAATGTTTTTATTTTCTTATTGTAAGGAAGTTGGAAAAACTGAAGATAATTAATAAATAATTCATGATCCCAATCTATATAAAATGGTGCGACTATATTTTCTAACTTTTTAGCTGTCCATTTATCATTAAAATACGTCTCTGAATAAACAAAACCTATTTTATTTTTAATTTCAACAGGATCTGTCTTCATATTTTTTTCAAATACAGAAATTTGACCATTTTTAGATTGAATTAAATCCATAATTAAGCGAATAACTGTTGTTTTACCAGCGCCATTCCCACCTATAAAACCTGTTACAAAGCCCTTAGGAACTTCAAAGGAGATATCTTTTAACTGAAATTCGCTCGTTTGATAACTTACTTTTTTAAGCTCAATCGCGTTCATCAGTCTTCCTCCTCATAAATTAAAGTTAATATTTCTATCAATTCTTCTAAGGGCATCCCAATTGTTTTCGCCTCTTTAGACATTGTTTTCGCTAAATTCTCAATGACAAAGAATTGTTTCTCCTTAAGAATTGAATTATCTTGCTCCTTAACAAAGGTTCCTTTGCCTCTTATAGTAGTCACAAATCCATCCTTTTCTAAATCTTCGTAAGCTCGTTTAGTAGTAATTAAACTCACTTGCAAATCTTTAGCTAACTCACGCATTGATGGAAGGTGTTCGCCAGGAGCAACATAACCTTTTAAAATATTTTCTTTAATTTGTTGCTTAATTTGTTCATAAATGGGTTGTTCACTGTTGTTTTTCAAAATTAATTTCATTGATGTCCCCCTTTTCTTTCTGTATATACATAATATATACAATATACACAGATTTGTAAAGTGTATATATCAAATTACTTACAAATAAGTGCTTTCTAATGAAAAATTGAGTATAAAGTATATACACAAAAAGGGAGTGGGACAGAAATATAATTTAGCAAAATTATTTTCGTTGTCCCTCTCCCAACTTTCATTGTTTGCAGAATTTCTTAAAAAGAAATTCTCTATGTTGGGGCCCCGCCGGCAAAGATGGCTAGGATTGAAAGAAGCTTGATATAAGCGCACTTTTAATTCAGACATCTACTGCCAATATGTTAAAGAAGGCTGAGACAATTAATTATGTCCCAGCCTCCATTCATTTCAATTAATTATTTCTTTCGACGCTCATTACTTCTATTTAGAAAAGCACAAATCATAAACATGATTGCTGCAAGTAGAAGTTTAATCCCTTGCGATTCGTGTCCTGTTGCTTGTAAATAGTAACCTACTACAAAAAGCACAACCGCTAAACCTACTAATATTTTAGTTAAGTGCTTCATCATTTCACCTCAATACAATAAAAATTATATCAAATAAAAGTTTATCAATGAAGTTATCTAGAAGAATTTATTGCTTTAGGGTTTAATGTACCAATATAAAACAAGCCTTATATCATCGCTTTATAATTAGGATTAATAAAATATTGTTTGCTGTATATTTAGTGCAATGTTATAATTTAATTGTATCCACGAATTATACTACACAACCCCAGGTCTGGTACCAGCAGACTTGGGGTTTTTTTGTGTTCGGTCATCTCTTGTCTTTCCATTTAATTTCTAACCATATTCGAAAGACAACAAGTACGCCACCTGTAATCAATGTTATTAAACCGTCTTGCCACCACGTCATTATACTACACCTCCCAAATTGATTAGTGTCATATAAGATGATGACCTAACAATATTCTAACATAAAAACAGAACGTATGTTCGATTATGATTAGAAATTTTTCTTTTTTCATTCTTTGTAAACAATACTTTATCTTTAACCAAATTAAAGATAATATATATATAAACACTTTATTAAAGAGAGGTTAGAAAATGACGAGCCCTTTAGCCGAAAATCTAAACAACGATTTAAAACAGTCAAGCCTAGAAGTATATGAGATGTTGTCTAACTTAGGAAAAGAAATGTTCTATCCTAAAGGCATCTTATCTCAATCTGCCGAAGCTAAAAGTACGAAATACAATGCAACAATCGGGATGGCAACTAATAATAACGGTAAAATGTATGCTGATTCATTAAATCATATATTTAATGATTTAACTCCTGATGAAATTTTTCCATATGCACCACCTCAAGGTATCGAAGCATTGCGCGACTTATGGCAAGAGAAGATACTTAAAGAGAATCATGATTTGACTAAGGATGTTATCAGTCGCCCAATTGTAACTAATGCATTAACTCATGGCTTATCATTAGTTGCTGATTTATTTGTAAATCCAGATGATACGATTCTTTTACCTACTCATAATTGGGGTAACTATAAACTCGTATTTAATACTCGACATAATGCAAACATTCAAACATACCCTATTTTCGATGATGAGGGTCATTTTACAACAGATTCACTTGTTGAAACCTTACAAAACTACAATAAAGATAAGGTAGTTATGCTCTTAAATTATCCAAATAATCCAACAGGTTATACACCTAACGTTGAAGAAGTTAAAACAATCGTTAGTGCGATTCAAGACCTTGCTAATAAAGGTACAAAGGTCATTGCAGTTGTTGATGATGCATACTATGGTTTATTTTATGAAGATGTATACACGCAATCTATTTTCACTGCTTTAACTCAAGTGAATTCTAAAAATATTCTGCCTGTTCGTCTCGATGGTGCAACAAAAGAATTTTTTGCTTGGGGCTTCCGCGTTGGTTTCATGACTTTTGGTACTGAGAATGAAAATACAAAAAATGTTCTCGAAGCAAAAGTGAAAGGTCTAATTAGAAGTAATATTTCAAGTGGCCCACTACCTTCTCAAAGTGCAATTAAGCACGTGTTACAGCATCATGATCAATTTGATAAAGAAATCGACGAAAATATACAAACACTTAAAGAACGTTATGAAATTACAAAAGAAGTCGTTTATAGTGAACAGTATGCAGACTATTGGAAAGCATATGATTTCAACTCTGGATACTTCATGGCATTAAAAGTTAATCACGTAAATCCTGAAACCCTACGTAAACATTTAATTGATCACTATTCAATAGGTATTATTGCATTAAATGACACAGATATCCGTATTGCATTTAGCTGCGTTGAAAAAGAAGATATTCCACATTTATTTGAATCTATTGCCAAAGCAATTGATGATTTGAGATAAATGAAAGAAGAGTTACTCTCATTAAAGCGATTGAGAGTAACTCTTCTTTGTTTTTATATAGTATCTTTTTTCTTACGTGACTTACGAATTAATATCAAGCCGATTAACAATATACTAGATATTAATGTTCGATTTGTTTCATTAGTCTCTCCCGTATCAGGTAAAGTTTTATTTGTTTTAGGTTTTGATTTTGGTTTTGATTTTGGTTTTGATTTTGGTTTTGATTTTTCTTTTCCTTTTTCAGAGATATGTGCTTTCGTTTTTACTTTTGAGGTGTTAGTTTTATTTTTTTCTTTATTTATTAATTTTTGAGGCATTTTAATATTAATTACCTTACTTCTATCACTATTACCTCTATATTCAACTGTAGATATTACACTACCTGCTTCAACCGTCTCACTACTTATTGTTACTTTACCTGTAATGGAATCAAGAGAAATACCATTTATGTTTTTATTTATAGACCAAAGGGCTTCTTTTTTATTTACAGTAATTTGAATCGCTTTTCCTTTTTTATCTATAATTTGAATTTCAACTTTTGTTGCTCCATCATTTGGTTTTACTGTAACCGTTGCTTCTTTTTCATTTGCACTCACAATTGGTGGCTCAGGTGTGGCTTCTTTGCGTGGCATTGTTACTTTGCTTGATTCACTAGCGTCGCTATTACCTTTTGTTTCACTCGCTGTTACTTCACTTTCTGGTTGTACCGCAGTGTAACTGATTGTGATTTCACCTGTGTTTGGATTGATGGAGATGCCTGGGACTTCTGTATCTAGGATCCAACTTGTCCCCTCTTTTGTAACAATAATTGCGCTTGCTTGCCCATCCTTATTTGTGTAATGAATTTCTAACTTTGTTGAGTCATCATTTGGAAGGATACTCACATTCGCTTGCGCTTCGTTAGCATTGACCGTTGGCGCTTCTGGCGTTGACTCTTTACGAGGCATTGTTACTTTACTTACTTCACTTTCGTCACTATTAACTTTGGTTTCACTCGCTGTTATTTCACTTTCTTGTTGGACTACTGAATAACTGATAGTTACTTCACCAGTGTTTGTGTCTAAAGTGATGCCTGATTCTTGTTTGTCTAATCTCCAAGTAGAACCCTCTTTAGTTGCGATTAATATACTTGCTTGTCCATCTTTATTAGTATAATGAACTTTTAATTTGTCAGATTCAACTGCAGGGACGATACTCACGCTTGCTTGCATTTCATTTGCACTAACAGTTGGCGGTTCAGGTGTAGCTTCCTTTCTTGGCATAACTGTTTTACTTTCTCCACTTTCATCACTATTACCTTTTGTTTCTGTTGCTATAATGTCACTTTCTGGTTGTGTTGCTTGATAACTTATTTCCACTTTCCCTGAATTTGGTTCGATTGTGATGCCTGGAACCACTTTATTTAAAGACCATTGTTGATTAATTTTACTTGCTGTAATAGTACTAATTTGATCTTCTAAATCTAAGTATTTAATAACTACTTTAGTAGATTCGTCGTTAGGAATTACGCTCACACTTGCTCTATCTTCATCAGCAATGATTGTTGGTGCTGGCGGTGTTTGCTCTTTGCGTGGCATTGTTACTTTGCT
Organism: Staphylococcus sp. HMSC036D05; assembly: GCF_001836225.1. NCBI lineage: Bacteria > Bacillati > Bacillota > Bacilli > Caryophanales > Staphylococcaceae > Staphylococcus > Staphylococcus sp. HMSC036D05. Next base: position 75,220 of record NZ_KV827775.1, read on the forward strand.
TGTTTGACTCGCCTCGCTATTGCCTTTGGTTTCACTTGCAGTTATTTCACTTTCTGGTTGAACTGCTGTATAGCTAATTATAACTTCACCAGTAGTTGGCTCTATAGTAATTCCTGGAACTTCTTTATCTAGACTCCAACTTGTTCCCTCTTTAGTTGCGATAACTGTAGTTGTTTGGCCTTCTTTATTTGTAAAACTAATTTCTAATCTTGTTGACTCACCGTTTGAAAGAATACTTACATTTGCTTGTGCTTCATTTGCATTTACAGTTGGCGCATCCGGCGTTGATTCTTTTCGTGGCATTGTTACTTTATTTAATCCACTTGAGTCACTATTGCCTTTGGTTTCGCTCGCAGTTACTTCACTTTCCGCCTGAACTGCTGTATGGCTAATAATTACTTCTCCTGTGGTTGTGTCTAAAGTAATTCCTGGAACTTCTTTATCTATGCTCCAAGTTGCTCCCTCTTTAGTTGTGATCGCTGTTTCCAGCTTGCCATCTTTATTTATGAATTGAATTATTACTTTTGTAGATTCATTGTTTGGAAGGATACTTACATTTGCTAAACTTACATCAGCTTTAACAGTAGGTGCTGATGGCGTTGACTCTTTGCGTGGCATCACTACTCTACCTACTTCACTTGCGTCACTATTTCCTTTTGTTTGACTTGCATTTACTTCGCTTTCAGGTTGAACTGCTGTATAGCTAATTGTAACTTCACCAGTAGTTGGCTCTATAGTAATCCCCGGAACTTCTTTATCTAGATTCCAAATCTCCCCTTCTTTGATAGCAGTAATTTTACTTGATTGCCCTTCTTTATTTGTAAAATTAATTTCTAACTTTGTGGACTCATCGTTTGGAAGGATACTTACATTAGTTTCTACATCATCAGTACTAACAGTAGGCGCCTCTGGCGTTGACTCTTTACGTGGCATCTTTACTTTGCTTAGTTCACTTGCGTCACTATTTCCTTTGATTTCACTTGCAGTTACTTCGCTTTCGGGTTGGACTGCTGTGTAACTGATTGTGAGTTCTCCAGTATTTTCATTGATAGTAATTCCCGCTTCTTGTTTATCAAGCCTCCATGCTGTTCCTTCTTTGTTAGCGTTAATCGAAATGATTTGGCCATCTGTATTTGTATAATTAACGATCACTTTTGTAGATTCATCATTTGGCTCCACATTTACATTTGCTTGTTCTACATTAGCGCTAACAGTTGGCGGTTCAGGTGTAGCTTCCTTTCTTGGCATAACTGTTTTACTTTCTCCACTTTCATCACTATTACCTTTTGTTTCTGTTGCTATAATGTCACTTTCTGGTTGTGTTGCTTGATAACTTATTTCCACTTTTCCTGTATTTGGTTCAATAGTGATGCCTTGAACCTGTTTATTTAGAGACCATTGATGATTGATTTTACTTGCTGTAACTGAATTAATTTGATCTTCTAAATCTAAATATTTAATAACCATTTTTGTAGATTCATCGCTCGGTGTAACAATCACACTTGCTTGTTCTTCATTAGCACTGATTGTTGGTGCTGGCGGCGTCGATTCTTTACGTGGCATTTTTACTTTGATTTCCTCACTCGCATCGCTATTGCCTTTCTTTTCACTTGCAGTTATTTCACTTTCCGGTTGAACTGCTAAATAACTGATAGTTACTTGTCCTGAATTTGAATTTATAGAAATTCCTGATACATCTTTATCCAAACTCCAAGTTGTTCCCTCTTTAGTTGCAGTAACTGTGCTTGCTTGGCCACCATTATTAATATATTGAACTACTACTTTTGTGGATTCATCGTTCGGTGCGATATTCACATCCGCTTGCGCTTCATTGGCATTTACAATAGGTGATGCTGGTGTCTGTTCTTTACGTGGCATATTCACTTTGCTCTCTGGACTCACGTCACTATTACCTTTTGTTTCACTTGATGTTACTTCACTTTCAGGGTGTACTGCTGAATAACTGATTGTAATGTCGCCTGAGTTTGCGTCAATAGTAATTCCAGTTTCTTGTTTATTTAGTGACCATGTTGAACCTGTTTTAGTCGCAATGATTTCGCCAGCTTGATTTTCTTTATTCGTATAATTAATGACAACTTTTGTGGATTCTCCCACAGGGGTCACTGTTACACTCGCATTGGTTTGATCAGCTTTTATTGTCGGTGCCCCTGGTGTCGTCTCTTTTAGTGGCATTGTTATTTCGCTTAGTTCACTATCATCACTGTTTCCTGTCGTTTCTGTAGCAGATACTTGACTCTCAGGTTGAACTGCTGAATAACTGATTGTAACCTCACCAGTATTTTCATTAATTGTAATACCTGGGACTTGTTTATCTAATGACCATGTAGCATTTGATTTGGTAGCTACGAGCGTATTATTTTCATTATTTGTATTTTGGTATGAAATTTTCACTTTATCTGCTTCTAGTGCAGGGCTGATAGTTACGTTAGCCTCTTGATTATTGACATTCACAATTGGTTTACTAGGTGGAGCCATCTTAAGTTCACCTTTTAACGTAACTAATTCATTAGTAACGGTATTAATCGTTGCTTGAGACGCTCTATTATCTAAAGCAACATTATTGTTATCTTCATTTATGATAGTACGTGCTTCTGCAATTTTTTCTTTAAGCGCATTCCATGATTGATTTGTATAATTAGATTCTTTTAAATCACGAATATGAGCTTCAACTTCAATCAATTTGGATTCTAAGTCAGTTTTATTCATTTTCAACGTGACTGTTTGAGTATTAACAGAATTGTTCCCTGTTTTTTGACTACCGTCACCACGGAAAGGTGCATTGGTCTTATATGATATTTGTCCATTTAAATCAACCAGTTTTGGTCGCATTGCCTCGAACTCTACTGTATACGAAATATCTTTCGTATTTCCACCATGTATATTACTTATATTCAGAGTTAGAGTATTGGTATTCGCATTATAATTACTATTAGCGCCAGTCGCTGAAATAAATTTTGAGTTTGAAGGAAGTACAACTTTATAAGTTGTCTCTTTTGATTGAGTGTGACCTTTATTTTCAACAGTTAAGGATACTGTTGCGCGTGCCACATTAGAAGTAGGAGTAGAAGCCACGGCATCATAGTTCACTTGGTTAATTCTTGACACTACATATGCACCGGTGTTGGCTGTTACACGGCTTACCGCACCCCCATAATAATTATTGGGATTATTACCAAATCCATCGTCACTATTTGAATCATGAGTAGTTATAAAATTATTAGTCGAAATAGGTATGAATGTAATACGTACTTGATTCATATCATCCGGAATATTAACCATAGCCTTAAGCCAACCAGTAGGGAAATTTTGCATCGCATCAAGACGTTTATCAAATAGTGTTTGCGTTCCCTCTACATTTGATATCTTTAATTTAGCTCCAGCCACTCCATCTGAAAAAGCAGGGCTCGTTGATATAAAGTTAATGACTAATTCTGACCCTGGTGTAACATCTATATCTTGATAAATACCCGCTACTCGGGGGTCTACATCCGAACGATTCCATCCATTAGTCGTACGTGCTAAAACGACACCATAAGGATCTGTGTTATCACTCATAAAATTTGCATAGTCTTTAGCGGCTGGAGTAAAAAGTATAGGATATTCTGGATTAGGATCCTTTGATAAACTATGCCAATGATCTACTCCTCTGACGATTGTTAATTTATTCGACCTCGTAGGTAAATTTCCTCCTGATACTTGCCGAAAGTTTCCATTTTTAATCGAAGCATCCGTTTCATTTTTACTTAATGGATCTGTGGAGGCTACTGTATTCGATGCTGTATCTACTGCTCTAAAATATGAACCATGTGGTAAATGTTTAGGTTGACTATTTGTATTGATTCTAGTGCGTGGAGGTGTATGGATAGTTTCTTTATTTTGAGTTCTTTGGTTCTCATTATTAGTTAAATCATTTGAATCCATTGTAGTTTTATTTCGTAATTTACCGGCACTATTTAAGAATTTATAATAAAATCGATTCACTTCTTGTTGCGTCAAATTACTATTAAGTACACGTTCAGCTTCATTTACATCCGCTTCAAAAGCTTTAATAGATTCTTCTGTTTTGGGACTTAAATCAATTGCTTTATATTGTGCAACAAGTTGGTTTAACTTACTCTTGTCTACAGTATTTTGCGTAGTAACTGGTTCAGGGTTCTTTTGTTCATTATTGACATTATTTACTTTTGTAATAGGTGTCGATTCATTTGTTAAATCATTAGTTTGATTTAAGTTAGGCTGTGTTTGAATTTGAACGTTAGTTTCTTTACTGTCACTAACATCAGCTTTGGCAAAATGGGTGTTTGCCATCATAAAAAATGCAGCTACAGCTACACTTGCTGCTCCAAAACCTTGATATTTTCTAATAGAAAAACGAGTGATTGTGTTATCTAAGTTGTATATTCTATTGTTTTTCTTCATGTCGTTGTCTCCTTATGTCTCTAGTTGTTTAATAGAAAATTTTCTATCCAGTTATAACCTATTCTAAAAATTAAATAAAATATCTTATAATTTCTAAAACTTTAAGTTAAAATATAACACTTAGCCCGATTTTTTACAATTAAAAAATTGATAGTTTTGATGATTTTTTTGACGAAAATTAAAAGAGTACAAACAATAATGTCTGTACTCCAAAAATTTTATTCTTTTGTTCTATTTCTATATAATCCTAATAATCCTAAACCAGCAAGTAACATTAATGCAGCAGGATTAAAACCAGTTTGTTCTACCCCAGTTTTTGGCAATTCATCTTTATCTTTTTGATCTGATTTTTCTTCACCTGTTTCATTCTCTGAATTGTTATGTCCTTTGACTTTCGTAGTAGCTTTTTTATTCTGGTTTTGCTCAGGATTTTTTGTTTTACCTGTAGGTTTCTTTGTCATCTCTTTTTTGAAAATGTGTTTTGTAATACCATCTTTTACAATTGTTTTTTCAAAAGTATAACCGTCAATTTGTACAGGATTTCTATTATTAGCTGTAGTTTTACTATCTTCTACTGCATCTTTAAGAATGTTCCCATTTTCATCTACCCAAACTGTAACGTGTAGTAATGGTTTCTCTTCAGTAGTTTGTTTATTTTCATCTTCATTTGAGTTTAAATGAGTTTGTCCATTATTTTTAGCTTTTTGTTTATCTTTATTTTCTTCATCTTTTTTAGTGTTTGAAGTTGTTGTTTCTTCTTTCTTTGTTTCTGTAGGTTTCTTTTCTTCTTTTTTGTCACTAGGTGTTACTTGTGTTTCTTCTTTGTTACTTTCTTGATTCTTATTTTGCGCTTGAGTTGCAGCTGGTTTTTCTTCTTTCTTTGTTTCTACAGGTGTGCTTTGATTCGTGCTTGTAGCGTTTCCAGTGGATGGAGTAGTTTGGTTATTACTCACTTTTTTATAGATATACTTAGTAATACCATCTGACATTGTCATTCGTGTATATCTATAACCTGGAATTTTAACAGGTCCTCTCTCTGATTCGGGAGTTTTCGCATCTTCAACTGCATCCTTCAGAATATTGCCGTCTTCATCCAACCAGACTGTAACATGTAGAATTGGGACTTCGTAAAAACTGCTATAATCTTCTTCATCCTCATTAGTTGAAGTATCAGCAGGTTGTTGATTATTTGTATTTTGTTGATTACTCGCATTTTGAGTCGCAGGTGTTGTTTGTACTGTTTTATCACTCTTTTCAGTGGATGTTGTCGCTACCTTCTTATCTTGCGGTTGGTCACTATTATTTTGTTCAGCATGTGCGCTCGCATTTCCTGAAAATAGGTATAGAGCTAAAGTTAATGCGCTTGCGGTACCATAACCTAAATAATTTTTGCTGGATAATTGTTTTAATTTGTTTACATCTTTAGGTTTGTTGTCTTTCATTGTTGTTAAATCCTCCTAAAATTATTGAACAATAACGTTTTTAAAAATTGAAACGATAGTAAATATTATGAATTGATATATGCTCGTCTCACTAACATTATAGTTAAATTAATTATAATATATTATTTTAAATAAAAATACTCGTTTCGACATCGTTTTCAAAAAAATGATACAAATAACTCCCTTCAAAGGAAATTAATCACTTTGAAAGGAGTTAAACTTTAATCATTAATCATTGATTCAATTACATCATACCTGGCATGCCGCCCATACCTGCTTGATCGTTATTGTCTTTTTCAGGGATTGTAGCGACTACCGCTTCAGTTGTTAAGAACATTGCAGCAACACTTGCAGCGTGTTGTAATGCTGAACGTGTAACTTTCGTAGGGTCTACAATACCTTCTTCTAGCATATTTACCCATTCATTTGTAGCAGCGTTGAAGCCTACACCAGGGTCTGCGTTTTTCAAGCGTTCTACAATAATTGAGCCTTCTAAGCCAGCATTTTCAGCAATTTGACGTACAGGAGCTTGTAGCGCTTTAAGTACGATATTTACGCCTGTTTCAACGTCGCCTTCTGCCTCGATTTCGCTTACCTTTTTATAGATATTAACTAAGGCAGTACCACCACCGGCAACAATACCTTCTTCAACTGCAGCTCGAGTAGAGTTAAGCGCATCTTCAATACGTAATTTACGTTCTTTAAGTTCAGTTTCACTTGCAGCACCTACTTTAATGACTGCAACCCCACCGGCTAATTTAGCTAAACGCTCTTGTAATTTCTCTCTATCGAAGTCTGAATCAGTTTCTTCGATTTGAGCTTTGATTTGACTTACTCGTGCGTCGATATTATTTTCATCACCATCGCCATCAACGACAGTTGTATTATCTTTAGTTACTTCAACTTTGTTAGCTGAACCTAACATATCGATTGTCGCATCTTTTAATTCTAAGCCTAAATCGTCAGTAATCACTTGTGCACCTGTTAAAATAGCTAAATCTTCTAACATTGCTTTACGACGGTCACCAAAGCCAGGTGCTTTAACTGCAACTGCTGTGAATGTGCCACGCATACGGTTTAAGACGATATTAGTTAATGCGTCACCTTCAACCTCATCAGCAACGATTAAAATCGGACGACTTGATTGAACGACTTGTTCTAATAAAGGAAGAATATCTTGGAATGATGAAATTTTCTTATCAGTTACTAGAATGTAAGGTCTTTCTAATTCAGCAATCATTTTGTCTGAATCTGTAACCATGTATGGAGATTGGTAACCACGATCAAACTGCATACCTTCAACAACTTCTAATTCAGTATTGAAGCCATTTGATTCTTCAATTGTAATAACTCCGTCATTACCTACTTTATCCATTGCCTCTGAGATATATTGACCGATTTCTTCATCTGCAGCTGAGATGGCACCTACTTGTGCAATTTCATTTTTATTTTCAACTTTTTGAGAAATATCATGAAGTGCTTCAACGGCAACTTTCACTGCTTTGTCGATACCTTGTCTTAAACCAACTGGATTGGCACCGCTAGTCACGTTTTTCAAGCCTTCTTGAATCATAGATTGAGCTAAAACAGTCGCTGTAGTCGTACCGTCACCAGCGATTTCGTTCGTTTTATTAGCAACTTCTTGCACTAATTTTGCGCCCATATTTTCATAAGGGTCTTCTAATTCAATTTCTTTAGCAATTGTAACCCCATCGTTTGTAATTAATGGTGTTGTATATTCTTTATCTAATACTACATTGCGTCCTTTAGGACCAATCGTCACTTTTACAGCGTTTGCTAATTTATCTACACCTCTTAGCATCGCTTGACGCGCGTCTTCTGAGAATTTAAGATCTTTTGCCATATTTTATAATACCTCCAATTTTAGAAATTCTTTGATTGTCGTTTAGTGTTTATAAATTTATTTTTAAAATTATTGAATTACTGCTAAAATATCTTCTTCATTTAAAACTAAGTAAGTATCGTCACCGCGTTTAACTTCTGTACCTGCGTATTGTTGGAAAACGACAGTGTCACCTTCACTTACTTCAGGAGCAACTCGTGAACCATTGTCTAGTAAACGTCCTTGGCCTACTGCGATGATTACACCTTCATTTGATTTTTCTTTAGCGCTATCAGTTAACACGATACCACTTTTAGTTGTTTGTTCTTGCTCTTTCTTTTCAATAATCACACGATTTCCTAATGGTTTAAGCATGATTGTTCCTCCTTTATTCGCATGTGATTTAGCACTTAGAATAATAGAGTGCTAACCTAATTTTTATATTAATCAAAGTTGGTCAACTTTTCAAGTGAAAAGGTAGCCGATTAAATTTTGTACATCACAATTATTTACGATAAAATAAACTATACTTAAATATAGATGGAGGTAAGTTATGAGAAGATTTTGGGTATCTTTATTAACGGTGCTCATATATGGCTTGGCTCAAATGCTACCTGGTTTCATTCTTAGAAGCAATTGGCTCGGTCACATGTCAAAAATAGAAAGCACTCAATTTATGATTTATACTCAAGTTTCTTTATTTATTCTAGCTGCTGTTATTATTATTTTAATCAATTTAAAGGTGAAGAATCCTACTACACTAGAAGCTAGTAAAAAAGAACCTAAAAGATATATTGTGCCATGGGCATTGCTCGGTTTCTGTATTGTTATGATCTACCAAGTGATTGTGGGTTTAATTTTCTTTGCAATTAATGGTAGCCCTCAAAAGAGTCCAAATACAGAACGTTTAATGGTAATTGCAAAACAAATGCCTGTATTCATTGTTTTAATTTCTATTGTAGGACCAATATTGGAAGAATTTGTCTTCAGAAAGGTATTTTTCGGAGAAATATATAATGCTATTAAAGGGCCTCGTGCCGTAAGCTTTCTCATTGCTTCGATAGTCAGCTCGCTTATTTTTGCTTTAGCTCATAACGATTTTAAATTCATTCCTATGTACTTTGGTATGGGTATGATATTTTCAATTGCTTATGTATATACTAAGCGGATTGCTGTTCCAATCGGTATTCATATGTTGCAAAATGGTACAGTGGTACTGATGCAAGTGTTTGGTGGCGATGCGTTGAAGAAAGCTCAAGAACAAGCAAACTTTATTCTACATTTTATTTTAAAATAAAGAGCATCTAATCATGTATAATGTTGCGGAACGTACATGATTAGATGCTTTCTTTGTTATTGTTGATTGTTCTTTCTATTATATAAGAACATACCTACTACACCTGCAAATATGACAACAATCACACTACTTAGTGTAATGAGGGTGCGATTAAATTTCTTCTTATTTTTATAGTCATCCGTTTGTTCTTCATCATTGGTTGTGATTTGATCTTCGCTGTGATTTTTAAAGGCACTATGATTTGAATCCTCTTTATCAGTAGGTTTTTTCAAATCTGGCATTGAACCGATTTCGCCAGTGATAAGTGCTAAAACTTGCTCATCTAGATTTTCATAATATTTACTAGCATTTAATGGATTAAAATATTGGAATCTAAAATAGTTAGACCCTTTTTGTAAAGAATTTAAATACTCATTCCCACTAAAATTTTGTTTTCTAAATAAACTGTAAATATCACTATCAGTAATTTCCCCATTTTCAGTGTTTAAATTTCTCACTTGGTTAATTAAAAATGGATTGTATTTATACGCACCACTCGCTAAATTTTTAAAACGGTTCAGAATAGAGTTGTCGTCAGTTTTTTCATTACTAGTATTATAATGATTGTGATTTACAGCTGAACCTGTTCTATTCCAAATAAATTGATTGCGATCATAGTGCTGTGATTGATGATTCGATTGTGGATAGTCTGAACTGTTGTCCGTGTTCGGGTTTCTTTTATATGGAGGGCCACTATCATTATTACTGTTATGGCTTCCATAGTTTCCATTCCCTGGACTATCCGTTCCTCCATTATTGTTATCAGATTTAGGTGGTTGATTTGGATTATCCTGGTGAGACCCATGTGAGTTACCTGATGAACCATGAGTGGAATGACCATTATTGTTGTTACCATCCGAACCGTTTGAACCATGGTTATTATTTCCATGAGATCCTGAATCGCGACCACCTGGATGATGCCCGCCACTATCTGATGAGTGGTCATGATCTGAACCGTGATTGGAGTCGGAGCCGCTATCTGAATCGGAATCGCTGTCGGAATCCGAACCTTGATCTGAGTCTGAACCATGGTCAGAACCCGAATCGCTATCTGAGTCTGAACCGTGATCTGAGTCCGAACTGTGGTCTGAATCTGAGCCTGAGTCACTATCTGAATCAGAATCACTACCGGAATCGGAACCGTGATCAGAATCGGAGTCACTGTCTGAATCTGAGTCTGAATTGTGATCAGAGTCTGAGTCGCTATCTGAATCGGAACCTTGGTCTGAATCAGAGTCTGAGTCACTATCGGAATCCGAACCTTGATCTGAGTCTGAATGACTGTCTGAATCACTATCGGAATTATGATCAGAATCTGCATCGCTATCGGAATCTGAATTACTATCAGAATCTGCATCGCTATTTGAATTTAAATCGCTGTCAGAATCCAAATCTGAATTTACCTCACTCGTTGTATTTGCATCAGAATTATCTGCACTTTCATTTTCAGAAGTAGAAACGTCATTTATATTGTTTTGAGGTTGCTCTTTTAGTGTATTCTCATCGTTAGAAGATGAATTGACAGAGTCAGTATGATTCAATTCCGTATCAGAATTTGCATGGTTTGCGATTTCATTTTCAGCTGCGTGAGCTTGATGATCTAACATAGACGTACTTAGCATAAAGGCAAAGCCTGTTAATACAAACGAATGCTTTAATTTAATATTTTTCATCACCCAATCACCTCCCCTTTTCTTTTTCTTATCATCCTTAGTATATATAAAATAAAAGACTTTTGCATTTAAATAAGTCTTTTGAAAATGAATATTAATATAGTTGAAACTTCATAGTAATTATTTGTTTACTTTGAAAAGTATAATTATTATAGTGAATATACATCATAAACAAAGGAGTATTTTAAAATGGGATTTTTAAATAAAAATGAAAAAGAACCAACATTTAGTGAAGCAATTGAAAGTAGAAGAACGATTTATAATTTAGAAAAATCGATTTCTATAAGTGATGAAGAACTTGAAGGAATCATTTCACATGCTGTTAAACACGTACCTTCAGCATTCAACTCACAATCTACGAGAATCGTTTTACTTTTAAATGATAAAAATGAAAAGTTTTGGGAAACGACAAAGTCGATACTGAAAGAAACAATGGGACAAGATAGAGATTTTGAACCAACTCGACAAAAAATTGATAATTTTAAACATTCACACGGTACAATTCTTTATTATGAAGATCAAAGTGTGATTAACGCTTTACAAGATAAAATGCCTAATTTCTATGAGAATTTTGAAATCTGGTCTAATCAAGCAAACGCTATGCATCAATACGCTATATGGACTGCATTGGCTACACAAGGTATTGGCGCTTCTTTACAACACTACAATCCAATCGTGGATGAAGCAACTGCAAGTGAATTCGATATTCCTAAAACTTGGAAATTAATTGCACAAATGCCTTTCGGTGATGTACGTGAAGAAGCTAAAGAAAAAGAAATTAAACCTATCGAAGATCGTTTTATCGTAAAAAAATAATCTTTGAGTTAGCGTCTGTGTAAATCAACCACAGGCGCTTCTTTGCTTTTAATAGATAACTTTAGTATCTTATAGATAAACTCAAATGAGGAGTGAAGAATATGAAAATTCAACTTTTTCAATTTCACGTGGCTTACGGTAATCCGGAAGAAAATGAAACTAAAATCACAAATTGGTTTAATGAATACTTAGATGATGATACTGATGTCGTTGTTTTACCTGAAATGTGGAATAACGGTTATGCGTTAGAAGAACTTGAAGATAAATCTGACACCAATTTAAAAAGAAGTTTTCCATTTATATCTCAACTTGCTAAGGAATTTAATGTAGATATTGTCGCTGGATCTGTTTCTAATATTAAAAATGAAAATGTATACAATACGGCATTTTCAGTCAATAAAGACGGCGAATTAATTAATGAATATGATAAAGTACATCTCGTACCTATGTTAAGAGAACCTGAATTTCTTTCAGATGGAAATATCGTGCCTGAGCCTTTCAAATTATCAGACGGAACACTAGCAACTCAAATTATCTGTTATGACTTAAGATTTCCAGAATTATTAAGATATCCTGCTAAAAGCGGTGCTAAAATCGCATTCTATGTAGCTCAATGGCCAAGTGCTAGACTTAATCATTGGCTTTCACTCCTCAAAGCAAGAGCAATTGAAAATGATATGTACGTTGTAGCGGCAAATGGTTGTGGCAATGATGGGAATACTGAATATGCAGGTTACTCCACAGTAATTAACCCTAATGGTGAAATCATACAAGAATTGGGAAGTGACGAAGGTTTACTTACAACTACTATAGATCTAGAGTTAGTGGATAAACAACGGGAGTCTATTCCTGTCTTCAAGAATTTAAAACCTCATTTATACAAATAAAAATAAGCCGTGAGCTTGGGAGGGACTCACGGCTTTGATAACTTATTATTAAGGGAATGTTTTTACAGTTATTTTTTCAATCTATTTTTTGGGGATGTTATTAATTATGAAAAAATTTTAGTGAATTTATCTATTTTATTAATGATAAATTGAATGTTGTTTACGATAGCTTACATGCTAGAAATAATTACCTAATTAAAGGTAGCTAAGAATAATACGTAACACTGAGTCCAAGGAAACTACAGCTTTATAGCAAATGTTGCTCACTTGCTATTCAAGAATTCTGGATTGTTAAGTTGGGATGGCTTAACAATCCATTTCTTAGTCATACTATACGAAGAAAACAAAGTTACAATGAAAAATTCAAAACTTATTTTTTGAATTTTTTAACTGTATCAATGATCCATTTGATTAAATCACTGATTGTAGAAATGATATCTGATGCCATGTCAACTTCACTCCTTCCGACTAAATAATGGATTTGAATGATTAGGGAAAAATCATTCAGTTAAGATTAAGCAAATTTTTCAACTATCTTTCCATCACATCTCTGTGATATGAGTCTATTAAAACATGCATTCTACATAATGAAACAAATATTTCTTAACTCGCAAAAAAACATACATAACTGTAATTTTTTTTATGTTAAAATATCACTTAGGAATTAAAAATAACACTTAGGTATATTTATATAACAGTTAGGCATATTTCTTAAATTGAGTTGCACAAAATTGTATAATGAATTATGAGGAGAGTAGTAGATAAGTGAAAATAATTGATAGAAAGATTGAACAATTTGCTAACTACCTACAAAGAAAAAATAATTTAGATCATATACAATTTTTAAAAGTTCGTTTAGGTATGCAAGTTGTTGCAATAAATATTGAAAAAACAATAGTCGTTTATGGGTTAGCTCTCATTTTTCGTATTTTTGTATACACATTATTAACTCATATAACTTACTTTTTAATACGGAGGAATGCACATGGTGCACATGCTAACTCATCGTTAATGTGTCATATTGTGAATATCATTATTTTTATACTTATACCTTGGTTACTAACTCTTTTTCATATTAACGTGTATGCACTAATTGTTACTGGGGTATTAAGTTTAATTATTATTATAAAATATGCTCCATCGGAAACAAAAAAGCAACCGATACCAAAACACCTTATAAAAAGAAAACAGCTTGGTTCTGTTGTAACATGTATTTTGATTTTAATCGCTTGTATTTTTATTAAAGAACCTTTTGTATATTTTGTTATCTGGGGTATGTTTGTTGAATCTCTCACCCTATTACCTATTTTTTCTACTAATAAGGAGGATGTATTAAAATGATGCAAATTATTAATTTACTATTTAAAGTGATCACTGCTGTTTTTGAAAAAATTGGCTTTATAGCTGGTTATAGTACTTGTAGTTACTATTTTGATGAACCTGAAGTACCAAAAGAACTACTTGAAATATACAAAAAATAACTTCAAACAACTGTTATAAGTCATTTACAGAAAGTGTGTATTTTATGGAAGGCTTGAATGATTGGATAACTAGTTTTTTTCAATTAGCTACAATATTCTATGTAGCTAGAGTTCTTGCAGGGATTAAATATAATTTAAGGGATTATTTATTCATTCTTGGATTAATGATCCCTGTAAATTTATTATTTTACTTTGTAGGTAATAATGTTTTAATTCTTATAATTTTGATTTCAATAATATTCTTTTATAGAAAAATAAAATTATTATCTATTTTGACGATATTTGGAACTAACATCATATTATATTTATGTAACTTTTTCACAATACTTTTAATTGCGTGGTTTGAAGATTATACACGTAACTCTATTGTTTATTTGGTTGTATATCTTATAAGTTTTGGTATATGGGCTATAGTGTTAGCGAACTCTATCAAATTTTTAATAAATCGTATTAAGAAATCTTACCTATATACTAACAAAATATATATTTCAATTATTTCCATTTTCTTAGTTATTACCTTTTTCATATTATTTATCTTTACTCGAAATGAAGATTTAGATTTTCAAACTTTTAGACTTTATACATATCTTTATGTAGGTATTGTCTTAGTAATACTTATAATTTTAATCATTCTCTCTTACACCGTACTTCGTGAAATGAAATATAAGCGTAATCTAGATGAAATTGAAACATATTATGAATATACGTTACGTATTGAGACTATTAATAATGAAATGCGTAAGTTCCGTCATGATTATGTTAATATTCTTTCTACTCTATCTGAGTTTATTCGTGAGGATGATATGCAAGGGCTTAAAAAGTATTTCAATGAACAGATCGTGCCATTGAAAGATAATATGAAGACACGTTCAATTAAATTGAATGGGATTGAAAATTTAAAAGTTAGAGAAATTAAGGGATTAATCACAACTAAGTTTCTTCAAGCGCAAGAGAAAGAAATACCAATTAGTATTGAAGTACCTGATGAAATTGATAATATCAACATGAACACAATTGAACTCAGTCGTATTACTGGAATTATTTTAGATAATGCTATTGAGGCATCAGAGGCACTTGAAGATCCACTTATTCGAATTGCCTTTATTGATAACGAAGAATCTGTTACATTCATTGTGATGAATAAATGTAGCGATAATACCCCTAAAATTCATGAATTATTTGAAGAAGGCTTTT
Organism: Staphylococcus sp. HMSC036D05; assembly: GCF_001836225.1. NCBI lineage: Bacteria > Bacillati > Bacillota > Bacilli > Caryophanales > Staphylococcaceae > Staphylococcus > Staphylococcus sp. HMSC036D05. Next base: position 90,332 of record NZ_KV827775.1, read on the forward strand.
CTACGAAAGGTGATAACAGAGGTTTAGGTTTATCTACCCTTAAAGAACTGACTGATGAAAACGAAAATGTTTTATTAGATACCGTTATCGAAAATGGTTATTTTGTTCAAAAAGTAGAAATCATCAATACTAAGAACGAAGCATAAGGATGTGATAACAGATGAAGATATTCGTTTGCGAAGACGATCCGAGACAAAGAGAAAATATGGCATCAATTATCAAAAATTATATTATGATTGAAGAAAAACCGATGGAGTTAGCGCTCGCAACTGATGATCCTTATGAGGTTCTTGAACAATCTAAAGAAATGAATGATATTGGTTGTTATTTTTTAGATATTCAATTAGAAGCTGATATGAACGGCATCAAATTGGGTAGTGAAATCCGTAAACATGATCCTGTAGGCAATATTATCTTTGTTACAAGTCATAGTGAACTCACTTATTTAACTTTCGTTTATAAAGTGGCTGCTATGGATTTTATTTTCAAAGATGACACTTCAGAGTTAAAGACAAGAATTATTGATTGTCTTGAAACGGCACATACACGACTTAAATTATTATCTAAAGAGAGTAATGTTGAAACAATTGAATTAAAACGTGGTAGTAATTCAGTTTATGTTCAATATGATGATATTATGTTCTTTGAATCATCTACAAAGTCGCACCGACTCATTGCGCATTTAGATAATCGCCAAATTGAGTTTTATGGTAATTTGAAAGAATTAGCGCAACTCGATGATCGCTTCTTTAGATGTCACAATAGTTTTGTGGTCAATCGGCATAATATTGAATCCATTGATTCAAAAGAGCGTATGGTTTACTTCAAAAATGGCGAAAATTGTTTCGCATCCGTACGTAATGTTAAAAAAATCTAATACACACATAATAAAACCCAGCTTTCTCCTCCCTATTTGAGGTGAAAGCTGGGTTTCTTCATTGATATCGAATTATTTCTTTAATTCGTATTTCGTAAATTGTAAATAAACTTGTCCTGATTCTGTGGATGCTTTGATACCTGTCGCATTTTCACTAGGGAAAATTCTTGAAGTTAACACGCGTTCCCCATCATTACAGAATATTTCAATACTTGAAGTATCGACAAAGATGTGTAATTGATTGAGCGGTGTATCTAACCTAGTTGTGCGTGCTGTCCCGTCTACATTTGTTGGCAATAAACCACTATCAGAACGATCAAGCGTAATAGTATTTTCACGTTGATTATAAATAATAAGTGTGGATTCATTTCTTGAACTTCTTAATTCGAAATATACTTCTGTTGCATCATTTTCCAAAATATCAATAATCATTTCATATTGCTTTCCTTCATAAGGATGCAATTTGCGATTAAATTTATTTGCATAGCCTAAAGCAGTTTCTTTATTCGTTCTTAAAGTTTCTAACGCCTTGAGTGGACGTTGCTTTAATTTACCATTTTCTATTGTGAGTTCTCGAGGAATTGTTAAACAATGCGCCCATCCTTCAGAATCAGTTGGATAATCAATGTCTGGTAGTCCCATCCAACCAATTAATATGCGTTTTCCATGTTTATCCACAAAAGTTTGCGGTGCATAGAAGTCAAATCCTCTATCTAATTCTTGAAACGCTTGATGGTCAAATGTCATATTTTCAATATCTAAATTCCCTATCATATAACCTGATTGATAAATATTTCGATACTTTTCACCTTCCGCTTCAACCCCTTGTGGGCAGAAAAGTATAACATCATGACCGTCTAACTCGAAATAATCTGGACATTCCCACATATATCCGAATTGACTTAAATCTGTTTGAATCTCACCTAAGAATGTCCAATTCACAACATCTTCACTACGATATAAAACCAATCGACCTTGTTCATTATTGGTTTGGGCGCCTAATATCGCATATAGTTTACCGTCCTTTTCAAATACTTTAGGATCTCTGAAATGACTTGTGTAACCCTCTGGTTGTCCATGAATAACCGGCTTAGGAAATTTCTCTACTGTTCCGTCTTCTTTAAGTCGAGCAATCATTTGACTAGATACACGGTTCCAATGATGATCTCGATGATTTCCAGTATACATATAATAGAGATGCCCATTATATTCAAAGGCACTACCGATATACACACCGTGACTGTCATATTTCGTATCCGGCTCTAGTATAGGCCCTTGAGATTCAAAGTGTACCAAATCATCACTGGTATAATTAAACCAATATTTAAGTCCATGTACTGCTCCTAATGGGAACCACTGATGTGATATGTAATAACGCCCATCATAATAGATAAGGCCGTTAGGATCATTTAGCAATCCTGTTTCAGGCTGAATATGATATGTCTGTCTGTATGGAGAAGCATCGACTCGTTTTTTTAGTTCCATAAACGTCTCTGTATCAACATCTTCTATTCGTTGATAACGTGCTTCACGTGTCCATTCCGCCATGTTTTCACTCCTACTCTCAACTCATTTTGCTTTCTTCTTAACTTTAATATTTTAACATATGAGCTACGTATTTAGATGTAGATTTTTAGTTTTAATCATGAGAATTTTATGGAAAATGAATCGACATTCAAAAATCTGGAAACGATACGTTTAAATACATCTGCTCACTTAACGATATTGGAAATATTTTTCAAAAGAAAACTCACCTATCATGTATGTATTAACTTGAACATATTTCATCACATATATATCCTCATTAAATAAGTGATAGTTCAAATGATATCGACATGATAAGTGAGTAAGATTCACTTTCTATATGTTGGACTAGAATTTCATACGACGATTAAATTTATTTAATTCACCATAGAAGTATGCTTTTTCACCATGAACAATTGCATCGAGTCCAGTTTTGTCTTCTTCTTCAGTAGTTGCTAATGGTGTAAATGACTTAATTATTCTAGCAATCATGTATGTAACAATTGCACTGAATACCACAGTGGCAAGCGCTGCTGCTAATTGTATTAAAATAACTTTGAAATCGCCTGTGTATATGAGACCATTTTCCACGGCATCATTTACCTTGTGAGACTGAAAGACACCTGTAAGTACTGCACCAAGCACACCACCAACGCCATGAATACCAAACGCATCGAGCGCATCGTTATATTGTAATTTCACTTTAATTAAATTGATAACAACGTAGCATCCGATACCACCAATTACAGCGATAATGACTGCACTAAGATAATTGACATAACCTGCAGCTGGAGTGATTGCCACAAGCCCAGAAAGTGCACCAGATAAAAGGCCTAATAGACTTGTTGTCTTTTTCAAAGCATATTCTAAAATCAACCAGCCAAATGCACCGGCACTTGCAGCGATGACAGTATTGACAAACGATACCATCGCGATTTGATCAAATGTGAACGCACTGCCGACATTGAATCCGTACCAACCTAACCAAACTAAAATGCCTCCAATTAGCGTAATGAGTAAATTATGAGGGGTATGCTTCTCTTGTTTCTTTCCTACCCCAATCATTATCCCTAAAATTAAACCGGACACACCTGAGGTAATATGTACAACTGTTCCACCGGCGTAATCGATGGCACCAAGTTTACTAATCCAGCCTCCACCCCATACCCAGTGTGCAACTGGACTATAAATAAATACTACCCATAAACCAACAAAAATAAGATAAGGGATAAATCTCATTTTTTCAGCTATAGAACCTGATAAAATCGAAACCGCGATAGTACAAAACATCATTTGGAATAACATGAAAAGTGCGAGAGGGACGTGAGGACTAATAGTTTTAGAAATTGCAAAACCAACGTGATTTAAACCTAGAAATTTAAAACCACCAAGCCAGTCGTTACCTTGGTCAAAACTAATTGAAAAACCAATAATCATCCATGCGAATGTGACAATAACAATTGCTGCCATACTTTGCATAACTGTATTTAATGCATTCTTCGATTGGACAAGTCCTCCATAAAATAAACTAAGACCTGGAGTCATTAACCAAACTAATAATGTACATAAAAATAGGAAAATTGTATCATCCATATTCATTCTTACCACTTCCTTTATCAACATCATAATGAGTGATTGATGGAAGCGCAAAAATCGGTAAGGTAATATTACACGTAGCGTCAGTTTATTTAACATTCTAACTATAATAATTATGCTGAAACGATACAAAAAAGCTAGCGAAATCACACGATTCCGCTAGCCTCACCTCATATATGATTTAAGCTTTCTGAACAGTGATTGTCCATGAAGCATCATCTAATTGTTCATAATTCGTTACAGGGTAGCCATTTTCAGCCGCCCAATTAGGCAAAGCTTCAGTAGCTTGTGTACAGTCAAAGTCTATTTTTAATTCATCGCCTTGATTTAATTCTTGCATTTTCTTTTGAGCTTCTATAAGTGGGAATGGACATACCATACCTACTGTACCTAATTCATGTACCATAGAATAACCTCCTTATGTTGTTTAAGTACGTTGACTTACTGTATTATTTTGAGATTTGTTATTTGTCGTTTGTTGCAACCTTTTCATAGGTTTAACGAAAATAAAGTAACTCATAAACCATACTCCAATAATCATTGATCCTAAGCCTATCCATCCTTGCCAACTCATTGTGGCAGTTTCTACAAGGCCATTACCGATTGAACAACCTCCAGCTACAGATGCACCAAACCCCATCAGTATTCCACCGAAGGCACTATTACGAATGGTCTTTTTGTCAGGAAGGCGCCATTTAAATTCTTTTGAACCTCTTGCGGCGATATAAGAACCTACAAAGATACCAAGTACTAAAAGTACGCCCCAATCGATAAATTTAGAATTACCTGAGACTAAAAAGTTTATTAAATTAGCAGATGGCGTCGTAATCCCAAGTCCATAAGGACGACCAGTGGATTCGCTCATTGGCCATGCAAGTAGTGCGATTAAACCGACAACAATGCCTGCAACAAATGGATGGTATCTTCTTTCGAATAAATAATGTCGAATACCCGTATGCTTTTGCTTTAATTTAGGCACCATTACCTTAGGTTTACGTAAAGTTCTTACAACTAAAGTGATTGTAATCACTGTTAAAATTAAAACAAGTACCCAGTTCGGAATGCCTGTTGAATGACTTACACTCACATTCACATTTGTAGGTCGATTGATTACGTTCATCAATGGAAGTAATACACCCGTTTTTGTAATTGCAGAAGTCACTGCGTATAAGATGAGCGCCACCCAACTACCTATGAGTCCTTCACCAGCACGGTACCACGTTCCAGTGGCACATCCTCCTGCGAGTACTATACCTATGCCGAAGATAAACGAACCTATAATGGTTCCAACTACAGGAAATGTATGAGTCGGCACTTTAATAGCTCCAAAGCTTGTCAATATGAGTAGCCCTATACTCTGAACTGTGATTGCTACCAATAAGGCATAGAACATTTTATTACTTTTTTGAACATACATATCTCTGAACCCGCCTGCGAGGCAGAATCTTGTACGTTGCATTACAAATCCTAGTAACACACCGACGATGAGTCCACTAATTATCATCCAAGTCATTTAATCACCTATTTCCGATATAAATAATAAGGTATTATAATGGAAATATTCAAATTTTGCAAACTTATCATTTTTTGACTTTTAAAATTAGAGCCCATACAGATTAAATAACTTTGTTTTCAATAAACTTCAAAAATATATGCACTAAATCCTGAGGGAGAAATGCCAGTCGAAGACTACAGACGGAGACGGCACCCTAGGGAAGCATACGCATATAATTTGAATTACTAATTTTTCTCGGATTATCAATGGTTTTTACTATATTTTTAGAAATTAATTTATTTTCAATACTGCATTGATTGCTTTTAAATCCTCTTTTGAAAAATGTCTAAACTTATACCACTCATGGTCATTGTAATATATGAATAACTTACCACCTAACAATCCTTTAGATTGCTTATATCGAACAACTTTGTCAGTATCAAACTGCAAGTCAAATGGTGTATGATCTTTGCCATAAGCTTTAAATATTATTGTATGATCATCTAATATTAATTTTCCTGGAACAGTTAACATTTGAGGTATATGTGCTTTATAACTACAATTTGCTTCAACTCTCATTTTTGCGCGCACCCCTTTATATGATTATGTATACTATATCATTTTTTTCATAACAAAAAAGCACCCTTTAACGGATGCTTATCAATGTATTAATTGCCATTACTGTAATTTTTCATAAAGAATAATAATGATTGTAGTTCGATACCTAAATCGATGTGATGAACTTGTACATGTTGTGGTGTCTTGATTCGACTTGGAGTGAAGTTAAGTATCCCTTTGACGCCCGCTTCTACAAGTTGATCAGTAACTTGTTGTGCTACATTTTCAGGCGTAGTTAAAATAACGACATCGATATCTTCAGCTGCTAATCTAGATTGAATCTCATTATTATGTTTAACTACAACTTTACCAACTTGTTCTCCAATTACATCTTCTTTAATATCAAACGCTTCAGTAATTGTCATTTCATCATGAATTGAGAAATTATACGTAAGTAATGCACGGCCTAAGTTACCTACGCCTACAATCGCAATTTTGATTTCGTCACTTTCACTAATCTCTGATTTAAAAAACTCAAGCATACTATCAACGTTATAACCATATCCCTTTTTACCTAGTTCACCAAAATATGAAAAATCACGACGTATTGTTGCTGAATCTATTTGTAAAGCTTCACTAATTGCTTTGGAATTCACACGGTCAATACCCTTAGATTTTAATGTACTTACAAATCTATAGTACAAAGGTAAACGCTTTAATGTAGCACGAGGAATTTTAGTGTGTTCTGGCATATCATAGGTCCCCCTTAAAGTTTGAATGAAATATATTTATGTATTCAAACATTTTAACGTGCAAGTTGTAAGGCGTTTAAATATACAAATAATTGCCTACAATGAATACTTAAATATTATACATTATTGATTTTTAAAAATAAATATCCCAGTTTCATGTGATGCGGGAATGCTGTAAAATAAAGATAATTGAGTTAATTATAAGCTTAATCATTAGGTCTCTGTTGGCAAGCGAATTTTATTTTGGAGAATAATAAAGTTTAACAATTAAAAATTCGAACAAAATTAAAAAATTTGAAATCTTATTGTTTATGTATAGTCTATAACTATTTAATTGAATTAGAAAGGTGAGAATCGAATGATACTTTTACAACTTAATGACATCTCTAAATCGTTCGATGGTGAAGATATATTTACTGATGTAGACTTTGAAGTTAAAACCGGTGAGAGAATCGGTGTTGTAGGTAGAAATGGTGCTGGAAAGTCTACACTTATGAAGATTATCGCTGGCGTTGAAAGTTATGATAGTGGTCATATTTCTAAGATAAAGAATTTAAAATTAGGTTATCTTACCCAACAAATGACACTTAATTCATCGGCTACCGTTTTCGAAGAGATGTCAAAACCATTTGAACATATCAAAAATATGGAAAGTCTAATTAAGGAAGAAACTGATTGGCTTGCACAACATACACATGAATACGAATCAGAAACATATCAAGAACATATGGAACGTTATGAATCGCTTACGAATCGTTTTGAACAACTGGAAGGTTATCAATATGAAAGTAAAATTAAAACCGTACTTCATGGCTTAAACTTTACTGAGAATGATTTTGATAAACCTATTAATGATTTTAGTGGTGGTCAAAAAACACGCCTCTCGCTTGCACAAATGTTGTTAAACGAGCCTGACCTACTCTTACTTGATGAACCAACCAACCATTTAGATTTAGAAACTACAAAATGGTTAGAGGACTACTTAAAATATTTTAAAGGCGCCATCGTAATTATCAGTCATGATAGATATTTCTTAGATAAAATCGTCACTCAAATTTATGACGTCGCACTTGGAGATGTGAAACGTTATGTAGGTAATTATGAACAATTTATTGAACAACGCGATCAATATTATGAGAAGCGTATGCAAGAATACGAAAAACAACAAGAAGAAATTAAGCGTTTAGAAACATTCGTAGAGAAAAATATTACCCGCGCATCTACCAGTGGTATGGCAAAGAGTCGTCGCAAAACATTAGAAAAAATGGAACGCATAGATAAACCAATGATTGATGCAAGAAGTGCGAATATACAATTTGGTTTTGAAAGAAATACCGGAAATGATGTCATGCACATCAAAAATTTAAAAATTGGTTATGACGCTCCTATTACTGAACCCATTAATATTGAAGTTTCTAAAGGCGATCATATAGCTGTGATTGGTCCTAATGGTGTTGGAAAGACTACGCTAATTAAAACAATTGCCCAAAAACAAGACAATCTTGGCGGTAGTATCACCTTTGGTGCAAATCTTCAAATTGGTTATTATGATCAGAAACAAGCAGAATTTAAATCGAATAAAACAATTTTAGATTATGTCTGGGATCAATATCCTACGATGAATGAAAAAGATGTGCGAGCTGTTCTAGGTCGCTTCTTATTTGTTCAAGAAGATGTGAAGAAAATTATTAATGATTTATCCGGTGGCGAAAAAGCACGTTTGCAGTTAGCTTTATTAATGCTACAAAGAGATAATGTCTTAATTCTCGACGAACCGACCAACCACTTAGATATCGATTCTAAAGAAATGTTAGAACAAGCATTAAAACATTTTGAAGGAACAATTATCTTCGTCTCACATGATCGATATTTTATTAATCAACTTGCAAATAAAGTATTTGACCTCAATTATCAAGGTGGACAAATGTATCTCGGTGATTATCAATATTACATTGAAAAAACTGAAGAAGCTGCAGCATTAAAAGCACAACAAGAGTTAAAAAAAGATGCTGAAAATGTGAAGAATGATAGCACAACAAAACCTTCCTCATATATGAACCAAAAACAACAAAAGCGAGATCAAAGAAAAATAGAACGTCAAATTGAACAATGTGAAGCTAAAATTGAAGCGTATGAAACACATATTTCTTATATTGAAGAGCAATTGACGCAGCCGGAAGTATTTAATGATCCTATTAAAGCTGCTGAATTAGCTGAAGAAAAAAATGAAACCGAACAAAAATTAGAACAAGTGATGTTTAAATGGGAAGAATTACAAGAAAAATTATAAATCACTAACATCATCGAAGGCACTGAGAAGTAGAATTTCTTACTTTTTAGTGTCTTTTAGTATGTTATTACACAAATATTATTCACACCGTTTATCGTGGATATGATGGCTATCCACAGAGTTATCCTAGTTATCCACAGGTAAATTAACACTTTTGCTTCAAATTATTCGAGTTATTCACCCCTATATCCACACTTTTTAACAGTGTTTATCCACAAGTTACGCACATTTTGTTGATAAGTACGCACGTTCCCTATTGACATTTTTATTTCAGTAAGAAGGTTTGTGTCTAAAATTTATTTATGGAATAATTTAAATATAAATACATAAGGGAGAATTCTATGACTAACAACTTAACTTTAGCACTCATCATTCTCATATTTATTTTACTTGTAGCAATCGTAAATATAGTTGTATCTATAATAGAAAGACGCAAACTTATCACTAAAATTAATACACTTTGGGATAATAAATCAAAATTAGAATCGTTTATACGTCCTAACTCACGATTTGATGCTCAGTATCAAACGTATAAAGACGAATTTGAAAAGAAACATCCACTTATCGATGATAAAACTTGGTCCGATTTAAATTTGAGCGCATTATTTCATAAAATCAACTTTAATTTTACTGCTATAGGAGAAATGAAATTATATGCCACTTTAAGAGGTATGTTTAAAATAGAGGATCAATCACTCATACAACGCTACAATGATGATAAATCATTCCGTTTAAATGTATCTTACATACTTTCTAAAATAGGAAAAAATGTTTATCCGTTATTTCCAGACCAATTAAGTCCTATTTCTCGAAATAATTTATTAATGTTTTGTCCATTATTACCTATCGTTACTTTGCCGATAATGTTTATTTCACCTGGGTCAGGCCTGTTTTTATTCATCGGTGCTTTAATCTTAAATGTATCGTTATCGATGAATCTTAAGAAGACCTATGATCAAGACTTAAAGTCGATCTTCTATACTGCGAATGTCATCAAGCAATGTCTTGCATTGAGTAAATTAGAGGGCACACCTGAACTAGATGTTAATTTTAATCATTTTAAGACGTCTCGTAGGTTTAGTGGATTTCTAGCTAAGATAGAATCACCTGATTTTGTAACCAGTTCAATTCTCTTTGTAAAATTAATTTTTATGATTGATTACGTACTGTTTCATCTTATTCAACATAGTTATTTCAAATATCAGGATGAAGTAATGAAATGTTATGACTATATAAGTACGCTTGATAATCACTATTCTCTTGCCATGTATAGACGTACATTATCTTATTACTGTGAACCAGTTATAGATGAGTCAGTTGATGGTGTGCATTTTCAAAATTTAATACATCCATTAATTGACGAAGATGTAGCGGTACCTAATGATTTAAATCTCGACAATCACATACTGCTCACTGGTTCCAATGCTTCAGGAAAATCAACATTTATGAAAGCCGTAGCGTTAAATATCATTATGTCGCAATCCCTTCGTACTGCAACAGCTGATACGTTTAAATGCAAACCTGGCTATGTTTATACTTCTATGGCCAACGCTGATGACGTATTATCAGGCGATAGTTACTTTATGGCTGAATTGAAGTCCATCAGACGTCTATTTAATATTGATACACAAGGTACAGTTTACTGTTTCATAGACGAAATCTTTAAAGGTACAAATACGACAGAACGTATTGCTGCTTCAGAATCTGTACTCAGCTATTTGAATGCATTACCTAACTATCAAGTTGTAGCTGCGACACATGACATTGAATTATCGTCATTATTGGAAAGGGATTATCACAATTATCACTTCAATGAATCTATTAACAATAATGAAATTTACTTTGATTATAAAATTAAACCCGGCAAAGCCAATACACGTAATGCTATTGAATTACTTAGAATCACACAATTTCCTAATGCTATTTATGAACGTGCTAAAGAACAAGTTAAAGAATAACTACATTATCCTAATAAACTTTCTATCTATATTAAAAGCTCCATTCAACGTATGACTACAGTTTCATGTTATACGTTGAATGGAGCTTTCTCATTTACTTATTCAATTGAAAAATCTTCGATATCGATATTATTTTCACCGTTAAGCGCTAAATCGCCACGTAAGCCTGCTTGATATAAATAATGTCCAGCTGAACCAATCATAGCCGCATTATCTGTACATAAAGATGGACTAGGAATCGTAAGCGTAATCCCCTCATTCTCACATGCAGTTTTAAGTGAGGCTCTTAATCCTTTATTACTTGCAACTCCTCCAGCAACGATAAGACGTTGAACACCATATGCTTGACATGCATGCATCGCTTTATACGTTAATACTTCAACTACACTGTTTTGAAAACTCGTCGCAACATTTTCGGCTACGATTTCTTCATTTTTTTGGCGTAGATTATGCAATTTATTAATAACTGCACTTTTTAGTCCGCTAAAGCTAAAGTCATAGCTGTCCTTTTCCAACCAAACCCTAGGAAAGTTATATGTATCCTTACCTTTCGCAGCTAGCTGATCGATTTGTGGACCGCCTGGATAAGGTAAATCGATTGTTCGTGCTACCTTATCGTATGCTTCACCGACCGCATCATCTCTTGTTTCACCTATAACTTCAAAGTTTAAATGATCTTTCATATAAACTAATTCTGTATGTCCGCCAGAAACGATAAGCGCCATTAAAGGAAATGTAAGTGGCTGTTCTAAATGATTGGCATAAATGTGTCCAGCGATATGATGTACAGGAATAATAGGCTTATCATAAGCAAACGCGAGCGCTTTCGCTGCGTTAATTCCTATCAGTAATGCCCCGATTAACCCTGGACCTTGCGTAACAGCAACCGCGTCAATGTCTTCCATAGTCATATTGGCTGTCGTTAATGATTCTTCAATTGTCGCTGTCATGCCTTCAACATGGTGTCGACTTGCAACTTCAGGAACGACACCACCGAATCGTTTATGACTATCAATTTGGCTCAGTACTGTATTAGAAAGTATTTCAGTACCGTTCTTAATCACACTTACACTAGTTTCATCGCAACTTGTTTCTATTGCTAGAATTAATGTTTCTTGAGTCATTTTAAGTTCACCCACATCACTAACGCATCCTCACCTTCACCGTAATAATTTTTTCTTTTTCCACCATATTGAAAACCTAAATTTTTATATACATGTTGTGCGACTTCATTATCTAAACGTACTTCTAAGCTCATCACTTCGCACGTATGGCTAGCATAGTTTTTAACATATTTTAATAATAACTGCCCTAGTCCATATCCTCTAAATTGCTCTTTAATCGCAACAGTAGTAATTTGCGCTTGATCAATCACGATCCATAAACCTAGGTAACCTATAATCTTATCATCATATTCAATCACGAAATAATTTGCAAATTGATTGTGTTCAATCTCATGATAAAACGCATCAATTGTCCATGAACTGTCATTGAAACTTTCCCGTTCTATATCAAAGACTTGAGGTACATCCTCTACGCTCATTTTCCTAATATTTAATTGCTCTTCTGTTGGTTTAACCAATTTCGTTCCGCCTCTGATAATTTATGATATTTAGGTGCAAATGTATGAATATCTTCAGGTTCTTGAATGAGCGATTTCATGACTGCTGCACTTGGTAAATTCTCAATAACTTCACTATCTAATAGGTGCGCAATGTTCTCAATATTGAATCCTACATATACATAATCTTGATTCAATGCGTGTAGTTTATCTTTAAGTTCACTTATTGGTAAATAGCCCTCTTCAATGACCGTTTCAAGCTTTCCATCAACATTCTGATAAACACCTGTATACACTGCTTCTCTACGCGCATCGAAAATAGGAACCAATAACCTATCATCATCTTTAACAGTAGCAGCAAGTGCTTTTAATGAAGACACACCATATAAGTGTGTTTGTAACGCATAAGCAAGTGTTTTAGCTACAGTTACTCCAATTCTTAAACCTGTATAAGAACCTGGCCCTTCTGCCACAACAATATCCGTAATATCTTGTTTATCAATCTGAGATTGTTCAAATAATTTTTGAATTTCAGGCATCAATTGAACTGAATGATTTTGTTTAATGTTGGTCGTCTTCTCTGCGATGACTTGATTATCCTGCATTAATGCTACTGATAGGGGCTGATTAGATGTATCAATGAGTAGATAATTCATTTACCAACACCTCCTTCATCATGTCGTAATGGTCTCCATGAGATTCAATTGTTAACACACGTTCATTTTCATTTTTGACTTTAATATTAATGATAAGATGTTGTGGTGGCAGTAAATCTTTGATAAATTGACTCCACTCTATAACAGTTATTGCTTGATCTTCAAAATATTCTTCAAAGCCTAAGTCTTCTTCTTGGTCTTCTAAGCGATAACAATCCATATGGTGTAACTTTAATTCATCACCTTTATACGATTTTATAATATTAAACGTTGGTGAATTAATTGTTCGTTTAACACCTAATGCTTTCCCAATAAATTGAGTTAATGTCGTTTTACCTGCACCTAAGTTTCCATTTAATAAAATGATATCTCCAGCTTTTACATTTTTAACTAGAAGTTCAGCAAATTGTTTCATCTCATCCAAATTGTGTATCGTAATCAACATTCATTCTCCTATTTTTAATGATATGTTTTGTAATCTTTTATCTTTAATTTTGTATCTCTCATTTATTATTAATACGTCCATGTTAACTCATTTATTGTAACAAATTTTATTATAAATTTCTTTGTGAAAATTCTAAGTCGTAATCAAAAATAAATTGTTAGAAAATTCTAAATTATTATTGACACGATTCACCTCATGTAGTAAATTGGGTTTATCAAATTTTAAAACAATTCAAACTATTAAGAATAATTAACCATTCATCGAAAGGAGTATAATAAAATGACTTATCATACTACGCTCAATCAACCGACAACTACAAATGCTATTATCATTTTATTATACTCGTAAGGACTCGAACTTTAGTTAGTATGACCTACTAAATGTTTAAGTCCTATTTCTAGTTGAATGGGACTTACAAACGTCCCAATAATCATTGGGGCGTTTTTTATTTTCTTAATACAAATACGGGGGAATCAAAAATGCGAAGCGATATGATCAAAAAAGGAGATCACCAAGCTCCAGCAAGAAGTCTTTTACACGCTACGGGCGCACTTCATCAACCTACAGATATGAATAAACCTTTTGTGGCAATTTGTAATTCCTACATAGATATCGTGCCAGGACATGTTCATCTTAGAGAACTTGCTGATATCGCTAAAGAAGCAATTCGTGAAGCAGGTGCTATCCCATTCGAATTTAACACAATTGGTGTAGATGACGGCATCGCGATGGGACACATCGGAATGAGGTACTCATTACCTTCTAGAGAAATTATTGCAGATGCAGCCGAAACTGTGATTAATGCCCACTGGTTCGATGGCGTATTTTATATTCCAAATTGCGACAAAATAACGCCTGGCATGATTCTAGCAGCTGTTCGTACAAATGTACCTGCAATCTTTTGTTCAGGCGGCCCTATGAAAGCAGGATTATCTGCTCAAGGTAAGGCCCTCACTTTATCATCAATGTTTGAGGCGGTTGGTGCTTTCAAAGAAGGTTCAATTTCTAAAGAAGAGTTTCTAGATATGGAACAGAACGCTTGCCCTACTTGTGGTTCCTGTGCAGGGATGTTCACCGCAAATTCAATGAATTGTTTAATGGAAGTTTTAGGACTTGCCCTTCCATATAACGGTACAGCTTTAGCAGTGAGTGACCAACGCCGTGAAATGATTCGTCAAGCAGCCTTTCGTTTAGTTGAAAATATTAAAAACGATATCAAACCAAGAGACATCGTGACACGTGAAGCGATTGATGATGCCTTCGCATTAGATATGGCTATGGGTGGTTCAACAAATACAGTGTTACATACATTAGCAATCGCCAATGAAGCTGGTGTGGATTATGACTTAGAACGTATTAATGAAATTGCTAAAAGAACACCTTACTTATCAAAAATTGCGCCTAGCTCATCTTATTCTATGCATGATGTACACCAAGCTGGTGGTGTACCAGCCATTATCAATGAATTAATGAAGAAAGATGGTACATTACATCCTGATCGATTAACAGTAACTGGTAAAACGTTAAGAGAGAACAATGAAGGTAAAGAAATTAAAAATTTCGATGTCATTCATCCTTTAGATCAACCATACGACCATCAAGGTGGCCTTTCAATTCTCTTTGGTAATATAGCGCCTAAAGGGGCAGTGATTAAAGTAGGCGGTGTAGATCCTTCTATTAAAGTATTTAAAGGTAAAGCAATTTGTTTTAATTCACATGATGAAGCCGTTGAAGCTATTGATAATCATACTGTCCGTGCAGGCCATGTGGTTGTCATTAGATACGAAGGTCCTAAAGGCGGCCCTGGTATGCCAGAAATGTTAGCCCCTACTTCATCAATTGTTGGAAGAGGATTAGGTAAAGATGTGGCGCTTATTACTGATGGTAGATTTTCTGGTGCAACGAGAGGTATTGCAGTTGGACATATTTCGCCAGAAGCCGCTTCTGGAGGCCCAATCGGCTTAATCAAAGATGGAGACAAAATCACGATAGATTTAATAAATAGAAAGTTAGATGTCGATCAACCACAAGAAGAACTCTATCGTCGTCGTGAAGAACTCAAACCGTTTAAAGCTAAAGTTAAAACAGGTTACCTTGCAAGATACACTGCGTTAGTCACAAGTGCTAACACAGGTGGAATTATGCAAGTCCCAGAAAACCTTATTTAAATTGGAGATGATAAAAATGTCTAATCAAAAAGAAAGTCCCTCATTTACTACATTAGACACAGATGCAACTGACACTTTAAAAGTTTCTAAATCTACAGAACCTGAATATTTAAAATCGCAAACAGTGAATCAAATGCGAAGTGGTTCTAAACTTTTGGTCGAAGCATTACAACACGAAGATGTGGATTTCATTTTCGGTTATCCGGGCGGTGCAGTGTTACCGCTGTATGATACATTCTATGATGGTCAAATTAAACATATTTTAGCTAGACACGAGCAAGGTGCGACGCATGCAGCTGAAGGATACGCACGTGTTTCGGGTAAGACAGGCGTCGTTGTAGTAACCAGTGGTCCTGGAGCTACAAATGCTATTACAGGTATCACTGATGCTCATAGTGACTCGTTACCTTTAGTAGTCTTTACTGGTCAAGTTGCGACACCTGGAATTGGCAAAGATGCATTCCAAGAAGCTGATCTACTTTCAATGACTACTCCGATTACTAAGCAAAATTATCAAGTCAAAAATGTTGAAGATATACCTAGAATCGTACATGAAGCCTTTCATGTGGCCAATTCAGGAAGAAAAGGTCCAGTAGTGATCGATTTCCCAAAAGATATGGGTATTTTATCAACTAACGTAGGACTATCCAATGAAATCAATTTGCCAGGATATGATGTAAAGAGCGAGCCAGAAGCTGAAGATATTCAAACATTAGTTTCTTATATTAAGGAAGCAGAAAGACCTGTCATTCTCGCCGGTGCAGGTATTAATCATTCTAAATCTAATCAACTCTTAACAGAATTTGTCACTAAACACCAAATTCCAACCGTCACGACACTTTTAGGTTTAGGAGCTATCCCGTACGAACATCCCCTATTCCTAGGTATGGGTGGTATGCATGGTTCATATGCAAGTAATATGGCTCTCACAGAATGTGATTTACTCATTAACTTAGGTAGTAGATTTGATGACCGTCTTGCTAGTAAACCTGATGCATTCGCACCTAATGCTAAGATTGTGCACGTAGATATTGACCCTTCTGAAATCAATAAAGTCATTGATACAGATTTAGGTATTGTCGCTGATTGTAAACGCGTTTTAGAAGCTTTGTTCTCTGAAAATGTCTCAACAGCCCCACATGAACAATGGATTCAATACTGTAAAGCCAATAAGCAGAAACATCCATTTAAATATGACGACGACGATTCTACGTTCAGTAAACCTCAAAAAGCCATTGAATATATTGGAAAGATTACTCACGGAGAGGCCATCGTTACTACAGACGTAGGACAACATCAAATGTGGGCAGCACAATTCTATCCATTTAAAAATCATGGACAATGGGTCACTAGCGGTGGTTTAGGAACAATGGGATTTGGCATACCTTCAGCCATTGGTGCACAACTCGCTGAACCAGATAAAACAGTGGTTTGCTTTGTTGGTGACGGCGGTTTCCAAATGACTAATCAAGAGATGGCATTATTACCTGAATATCATTTAAATGTAAAAATCGTTTTAATTAATAACGGCACTTTAGGTATGGTTAAACAATGGCAAGATAAATTCTTTAATCAACGTTTCTCACATTCCGTATTTAATGATCAACCCGATTTTATGAAAATGGCTGAAGCATATGGCATCAATGGATACTTAATTGATACACCTGACAAGCTCGAGTCTCAAATTGACGCAGCATTTGCTCATGAAGGACCAGCATTGATTGAAGTGCGTATCTCCCCTGTTGAACCTGTTACTCCGATGGTGCCAAGCGGTAAATCGAACAATGAGATGGAGGGATTATAATGAAACGCACAATTCAATTCGTTGTCGCTGATCAAGTTAGCACATTAAATCGTATTACAAGCGCATTTGTCAGATTACAATGTAACATTGATGAATTACATGTTAAACGCTCAGAACAAGATGGTATTTCCAATATGGAACTTAAGGTCAATATTGACGATGACACTGCTTTCAATATTCTTTTAAAGAAATTAGAACAACAAATTAATGTATTAAGTGTTACAAGTATATAAAAAATGATTTGATGCGCTAGTGTTGTAAAAAGTTGAATATTTAAACATAACTAACATCTTACTCATTTTTACAATATAAATATTTTGAAAATTTTGAATTTATATGAAGTAATTGGAGGAATTTACTATGACAAAAGTTTATTATGATGGATCTGTAACTAAAGACGCATTACAAGGTAAAAAAATTGCAGTAATCGGATATGGCTCACAAGGACATGCCCACGCGCAAAACTTAAAAGATAGTGGCTATGATGTCATCATCGGTATCCGTCCTGGACACTCATACGATAAAGCTAAAAAAGATGGTTTCGATGTGTATCCAGTAAGTGAAGCTACAAAACAAGCAGATGTCGTTATGGTTTTATTACCAGATGAAATCCAAGGTAACGTATACAAAAACGAAATTGCACCTAACTTAGAAGCAGGTAATGCACTAGCTTTCGCCCACGGTTTTAACATTCACTTTGGTGTTATTCAACCTCCTGCTGATGTAGATGTATTTTTAGTAGCTCCTAAAGGACCAGGCCATCTTGTTAGACGTACATTCGTTGAAGGCAGTGCAGTACCTTCATTATTTGGTGTTCAACAAGATGCTACTGGAAATGCACGTGACATCGCTTTAAGCTATGCCAAAGGTATTGGTGCTACACGTGCTGGTGTTATTGAAACAACATTTAAAGAAGAAACTGAAACTGATTTATTCGGTGAACAAGCTGTACTTTGTGGTGGTATCCATAAATTAATTCAAAGTGGTTTTGAAACTTTAGTAGAAGCTGGTTATCAAAAAGAATTAGCTTACTTCGAAGTATTACATGAAATGAAATTAATCGTTGATTTAATGTATGAAGGCGGTATGGAAAACGTTCGCTATTCTATTTCAAATACTGCCGAATTTGGTGATTATGTATCTGGACCACGTGTCATCACTCCAGAAGTTAAAAACAACATGAAAACTGTATTAGAAGATATCCAAAACGGTAACTTTGCTAATCGTTTTGTTAAAGATAATGAAAATGGCTTTAAAGAATTCTATCAATTACGTGAACAACAACATGGTCATGAAATTGAAGCGGTGGGTCGTGAGCTTCGTGAAATGATGCCATTTATTAAATCTAAAAGCATTGAAAAATAATTATTAAATTCAAGAGGTGTTTTAAAATGGAAGACCATATTCAAATTTTTGATACAACACTTAGAGATGGAGAACAAACGCCAGGTGTCAACTTTACATTTGATGAAAGATTAAAAATTGCAAAGCAATTAGAAAAATGGGGTGTAGATGTGATTGAAGCTGGATTCCCCGCTTCAAGTACAGGTAGTTTCAAATCTGTTGAATCGATTGCAAAGGCATTAACTACAACTGCTGTTTGTGGATTAGCTAGATGTAAAAAAGCAGATATAGATGCAGTATATGAAGCTACAAAGTTAGCAGCTAAACCTCAAGTTCATGTCTTTATAGCTACCTCACCTATCCATTTAGAACATAAATTAAAAATGACTCAAGCGGAAGTATTAGAATCTATCAAAGAACATGTATCATATGCTAAGCAATATTTCGAAGTCGTACAATTCTCTCCTGAAGATGCGACGAGAACTGAAATTCCTTTCTTAATTGATTGTGTTCAAACTGCTGTGGATGCTGGTGCAACAATCATCAATATCCCAGACACAGTAGGATTTAGCTATCCTACTGAATATGGTCAAATTTTTAAAACATTAACTGAATCCATTCATTCAGATAATCCAATCGTATTTAGTGCACATTGTCATGATGATTTAGGAATGGCGGTTTCAAATAGTTTAGCAGCTATTGAAGGTGGTGCAAGACGTATTGAAGGCACAGTCAATGGTATCGGTGAGCGTGCAGGAAATGCTGCACTCGAAGAGGTAGCGCTAGCACTATATGTTAGACGTGATCATTATGGTATAGAATCTCAAATTAAACTTGGTGAAACGAAAAAAACATCTGATCTTATTTCACGTTATGCGGGCATACGAGTACCTAGAAACAAAGCCATCGTTGGACAAAATGCGTTTAGTCATGAATCTGGTATTCATCAAGATGGTGTACTGAAACATCGTGAAACGTATGAAATCATGACACCTCAATTAGTCGGTGTCAGTACTACTGAATTACCACTTGGTAAACTTTCTGGTAAACACGCTTTTGCAGAAAAATTAAAAGTACTAGGATACGACATTAGTCCTGAAGATCAAATTGCGCTATTCAAGCAATTTAAAGAAGTTGCTGATAAGAAGAAAGCAGTATCAGATCGTGACATCCACGCAATTATTCAAGGTTCTGAACATGAACAAAATGCAATCTATCAACTTGAGAATTTACAACTTCAATATGTATCCAAAGGATTACAAAGTGCTGTTGTAGTTATTAAAGATAACAACGGACAAACTTATCAAGATTCAAGTATTGGTACTGGTTCAATTGTTGCCATTTATAATGCTGTTGATCGCATTTTCAAACGTCAAACAGAGCTCATTGATTATAGAATTGACTCCGTTACAGAAGGTACAGATGCGCAAGCTGAAGTACATGTGAGCTTAATTATCGAAGGAAAATCTGTCAATGGTATTGGTTTCGATCACGATATTTTACAAGCATCATGCAAAGCTTATATTGAAGCCCATGCTAAATATGTATCTGAAAATCAAGAAAAGGAAGGTATTCAATAATGCGTTATCACATCGTTGCACTTCCGGGAGATGGGATTGGTCCAGAAATCTTAAATGGTACTTTAGAACTTCTCAAGTTAATTAGTGAACAATATGATTTTGAATATCAACTTGAAGAACATCATTTTGGAGGGGCGGCCATAGACAACTATGGCACTCCCCTATCTGATAAAACATTAGAAGCATGTAAAAATGCTGATGCAATCTTATTAGGTGCTATAGGCGGTCCGAAATGGACTAATCCAAACAATCGACCAGAGCATGGGTTACTGAAATTAAGAAAATCATTAAATTTATACGCAAATATCCGTCCTACCATTGTCACTGAGGGGACAAGTCACCTTTCTCCTTTAAAAGAGGAACGTGTCAAAGGAACTGATTTAGTTATTGTTAGAGAGTTAACTAGTGGTATTTATTTTGGTGAACCGAGTCACTATGATGCTACTTCTGCTTTAGACTCTTTAACTTATACGCGTAAGGAAATTGAAAGAATTGTAAGAGTCGCTTTCGACTTAGCACAAAATAGAAGAAAAAAATTAACTTCTGTAGACAAAGAAAATGTTTTATCTTCTAGTAAACTATGGCGTCAAACTGTTGAAGAAGTTAAAGCAGATTACCCAGATGTAGAAGTCAATCATCTTTTAGTAGATGCCTGCAGTATGCATTTAATCACTCGACCTACGCAATTTGATGTCATCGTCACCGAAAATTTATTTGGGGATATTCTAAGTGACGAAGCATCAGTGATTCCTGGTTCTCTTGGATTATCACCTTCAGCAAGTTTCAGTAATCAAGGAACTCGCTTGTATGAACCCATCCATGGATCTGCGCCAGATATTGCAAATCACGACATTGCAAATCCATTTGGCATGATTCTGTCATTAGCACTTTGTTTAAGGGAAAGTTTGAACCAACCTAAAGCTGCCAAAGAACTTGAAGACCATGTCTTTGCTTTAATTAAATCTGGTAAAACGACTGCTGATTTAGGTGGTCAATACAAAACTTCAGAAATATTTAAACTACTAAAGAATCAATATTCATAAAAGGGAGGAGAAGTATGATGGGACTAACACTATTCGATAAAGTATGGAATAAACATGTTCTACACGGAAACGAAGGTGAACCTCAATTATTATATATAGATTTGCATCTCATACATGAAGTTACTTCTCCTCAAGCATTTGAGGGACTCAGAATTCAAAATCGAAAACTTAGAAGACCAGATCTTACCTTCGCAACATTAGACCATAACGTTCCTACTATTGATATTTTCAATATTAAAGACGAGATTGCTAATAAACAAATTACGACATTACAGAAAAATGCTAAAGATTTTGGGGTACACATCTTTGATATGGGATCTGATGAGCAAGGTATTGTTCATATGGTTGGACCGGAAACTGGATTGACACAACCAGGTAAAACAATTGTATGCGGTGACTCACATACAGCTACACATGGTGCATTTGGTGCAATTGCGTTCGGTATTGGGACAAGCGAAGTTGAGCATGTTTTTGCAACTCAAACTTTATGGCAAACAAAACCTAAAAATTTGAAGATAGATATTAATGGCCAATTACCTACAGGTGTTTATGCTAAAGATATTATACTCTATTTAATTAACCAATATGGTGTAGATTTTGGTACTGGATATGCCCTTGAATTTACAGGAGAAACAATAAAAAGTTTGTCTATGGAAGCACGTATGACAATCTGTAATATGGCTATTGAAGCCGGAGCAAAGTATGGCATGATGCAACCAGATGAAATTACATTTGAATATGTTAAAGGCCGTCCTTATGCAAGTAACTTTAATCAATCTATTGATTGGTGGAGAACACTTTATTCAGATGAGGATGCACATTTTGATAAAGTCATTGAATTAGATGTTTCTAACCTTGAACCTCAAGTAACTTGGGGAACAAATCCTGAAATGGGTGTCAATTTCAGTAGTCCATTTCCTGAAATCAAAGATTCAAACGATGAACGCGCATATCATTATATGGGCCTCAAACCTGGTCAAAAAGCCGAAGATATTGAATTAGGATATGTTTTTCTCGGATCATGTACCAATGCAAGATTATCTGATTTATTAGAAGCAAGTCGTATCGTTAAAGGAAATAAAGTTCATCCTAATATCACTGCTATCGTTGTTCCTGGTTCAAGAAAAGTTAAGAAAGAAGCTGAAGCTCTCGGTCTCGATGTTATTTTTAAAGAAGCTGGATTTGAATGGAGAGAGCCTGGATGTTCAATGTGTTTAGGGATGAATCCTGACCAAGTTCCTGAAGGTGTTCATTGTGCTTCAACAAGTAATCGAAACTTTGAAGGACGCCAAGGTAAAGGTGCACGAACACATCTTGTCTCCCCTGCAATGGCAGCTGCTGTAGCTATTAATGGAAGATTTGTAGATGTAAGAAAGGTGGTCGTATAAATGGATATTCAACCTATAACAACATATACAGGTAAGGTTGTCCCCCTTTTCTATGACAATATTGATACAGATCAAATAATCCCTAAAGTCCACCTAAAACGAATCTCAAAGACAGGCTTTGGCCCATTTGCTTTTGATGAGTGGCGTTATTTACCTGATGGCTCAGATAATCCAGAATTTAATCCTAATAAGCCACAATACAAAGGGGCATCTATTTTAATTACAGGAGATAATTTCGGATGTGGCTCTAGTCGTGAACATGCTGCATGGGCATTAAAAGATTACGGCTTTAATATTATTATTGCTGGCAGTTTTAGTGATATTTTTTATATGAACTGTACTAAGAATGCAATGTTACCTATTGCTCTTGAAAAGAAAGCTCGTGAACATTTAGCTCAATTCGAAGAAGTAACCATTGATTTACCTGCTCAAACCGTTTCATCTCCTGTACAAACCTTTAATTTTAAAATAGATGAAACATGGAAGAATAAATTAGTAAATGGACTTGATGATATTGCCATTACTTTACAATATGAAGATTTAATAGAAAAATATGAAAAAACATTTTAAAGGGTGTGGAATATTATGACAGTAAAAACGACCGTTTCAACTCAAGATATCGATGAAGCCTTTTTACGTCTTAAAGATATCGCCAAAGAAACACCATTACAACTTGATCACTATCTTTCTCAAAAATATGATTGCAAGGTTTATTTAAAAAGAGAAGATCTTCAATGGGTGCGTTCGTTCAAATTAAGAGGTGCCTACAATGCAATTTCAGTATTATCTGATGAAGCTAAAAATAAAGGCATTACATGCGCAAGTGCAGGTAATCATGCACAAGGTGTGGCTTACACTGCTAAAAAATTAAATTTAAAAGCCGTTATTTTCATGCCGGTAACCACACCACTTCAAAAAATCAACCAGGTACAATTTTTTGGTAGTGACAATGTCGAAGTTGTATTAACTGGTGATACGTTTGATCATTGTTTAGAGGAAGCGCTCACTTATACTAAAGAACACGAAATGAACTTCATTGATCCATTTAACAATGTTTATACAATTTCTGGACAAGGTACACTTGCGAAAGAAATCATTGAACAATCTAAAGAAGATGGCGTGAAATTCGATTATTTATTCGCTGCTATCGGCGGTGGAGGCCTAATTTCAGGTATTAGCACATATTTTAAAGCATACTCCCCACTTACTCAAATTATTGGAGTAGAACCTGCTGGTGCTAGTAGTATGTATGAATCAGTCGTTGTGAATCAACGTATCGTTACTTTAGATCATATAGATAAGTTTGTAGATGGTGCGTCAGTTGCAAGAGTTGGAGATATTACATTTGAAATTGCTAAAGATAATGTAGACGATTACGTTCAAGTAGATGAAGGCGCTGTATGTTCTACTATCTTAGATATGTATTCTAAGCAAGCTATTGTAGCTGAACCTGCAGGTGCACTAAGTGTAGCTGCCCTTGAAAATTATAGAACGCAGATTAAAGGTAAAACAGTCGTTTGTGTCGTCAGTGGTGGTAACAATGATATCAATCGTATGAAAGAAATAGAAGAGCGCTCACTTTTATTTGAAGAAATGAAACATTATTTTATATTAAACTTTCCTCAAAGACCTGGTGCTTTAAGAGAGTTTGTAAATGACGTGTTAGGTTCGCAAGATGATATTACTAAATTTGAATATCTAAAGAAAACATCTCAAACTACGGGTACAGTCATTATTGGTATTCAACTTAAGCATCATAGTGACCTTATTCAATTAAAAGAACGTGTGAACCACTTTGATCCTTCTAATATATATATTAATGAAAATAAAATGCTATATTCCTTACTTATTTAAGCTAATAATATATGCTTTAATTAATATTGCTCGAAAATGATTCTGTGACGTGCAGGTAATCATTTTCGAGTTTTTTATTTGAAATGAATTGTGTAATTATAATTTTATTATTGGGCATAAAAAAGAGACCTTTCGGTCTCTGA
>NZ_KV827776.1:0-281 GCF_001836225.1 Staphylococcus sp. HMSC036D05
GTTATGGGTTCGACTCCTATCGGGCGCGCTATTTTATTATTGATTATTTAACTACATACGGGAAGTAGCTCAGCTTGGTAGAGCACTTGGTTTGGGACCAAGGGGTCGCAGGTTCGAATCCTGTCTTCCCGACTTCTTTCTAAATACTTTGGGGGCTTAGCTCAGCTGGGAGAGCGCCTGCTTTGCACGCAGGAGGTCAGCGGTTCGATCCCGCTAGTCTCCACCATTTATATTTTACTCTTAATATGTAGATGAACATTGAAAACTGAATGACAATATGT
>NZ_KV827778.1:0-861 GCF_001836225.1 Staphylococcus sp. HMSC036D05
TGTAAATTTCGTTTCCGTTTCATTTCCTGAGGCATCCGTTGTCGTTACCGTGATTGGATAGCTGCCTACTTTTGTTGGTGTTCCGCTAATTGTATTTGTCTCACTATCGAAACTTACGCCGGCCGGTAGACCACTTACTTTGTTGGTCACAGATTGGCCACTGTTGTCTGTCGCTTCTATTTTGATTGAGTCAATTGATGTATTGACCTCTTTGGTTTGATTTGCGATAGATGTAACCGTTGGCGCTGTTTCGTCTATAACTTTGATATTAAATGTTGTTTCTGTCTTATTTCCTGATGCATCTGTCGTTGTCACCGTGATTGGGTAACTTCCTACCTTCGTTGGCGTGCCACTAATTATGTTTGTCTCACTATCGAAACTTACGCCGACTGGTAAACCACTCACTTTATTTGTTACGGCTTGACCACTATTATCTTTCGATTCTATCTTGATTGAATCAATAGCTGTGTTGACCTCTTTGGTTTGATCTGCAATAGAAGTTACCGCTGGATTTATTGTGTCTACCACTTTGATCATAAAGTTTGTTGTCGTTTCATTGCCTGATTCATCCCTTGTCGTTACAGTGATTGGATAGCTGCCCACTTTCGTTGGAGTGCCACTAATTGTGTTTGTGGCACTATTGAAACTTACTCCAGACGGTAGACCACTTACTTTGTTTGTCACAGCTTGGCCACTATTATCTGTTGCTTCAACTGTTATTGAATCAATCGGCGTATTCACTTCTTGGATTTGATCTTTGATAGCTGTCACCGTCGGCGCTGTTTTATCTACAACTTCGATTGTGAATTTTGTTTCTGTCTTATTCCCTGATGCGTCTGTCGTCGTTACTGTGATTGGATA
>NZ_KV827779.1:0-460 GCF_001836225.1 Staphylococcus sp. HMSC036D05
GTTATGGGTTCGACTCCTATCGGGCGCGCTTATTCTACGGGAAGTAGCTCAGCTTGGTAGAGCACTTGGTTTGGGACCAAGGGGTCGTAGGTTCGAATCCTGTCTTCCCGATAGTACATATTAATATGGGGGCTTAGCTCAGCTGGGAGAGCGCCTGCTTTGCACGCAGGAGGTCAGCGGTTCGATCCCGCTAGTCTCCACCATATTTAATTTATAAACTACATAACGGCGGTGTAGCTCAGCTGGCTAGAGCGTACGGTTCATACCCGTGAGGTCGGGGGTTCGATCCCCTCCACCGCCACTACTTATTAGTTGTAGGATTATATTTAGGACCTTTAGCTCAGTTGGTTAGAGCTAACGGCTCATAACCGTTCGGTCGCAGGTTCGAGTCCTGCAAGGTCCATATAATTTTGGAGGAATACCCAAGTCTGGCTGAAGGGATCGGTCTTGAAAACCGACA
>NZ_KV827780.1:0-2467 GCF_001836225.1 Staphylococcus sp. HMSC036D05
ATTTTATAGCACAAAATAAAATAAGTTAAGCGGGAAGACCCACCTAACTTAGTCTTTCAATACATACTATAGTCATTTATTAAGTATAATTATTAATATTCAGGAACTCAAATAATCAAAGTGGTATATTATTTCGTCTAACTTTTTAGATTTATTAATGATTTCGTAATTACTTTTCTCTAACGTAAGTTGATATTTTTTGACCAAATAATAAGTTGTATCACCTCTATACTTCGGCTTTATAATATAATAATTATTATTTCCGTTTAGTATTATATAGTAGTTTTCTAATTCATTAGCCTTTATTCTAAATAATGTATCATCCACTGGAATTCTCAATATAAACACAGATCTAATTATATAAACAAATAATATAAGAGTGTTCAAAACCATTAATATTTCATTTATAATAATAGAATTATCACTTAAATACATATATTTGCCTTTATTGAATAATAAAACCACTAAAAAATAGAAAATCCAATATTTTGTAACAATTAGTATAGGTAGATAAATTAACTTTTTCATGGCATATATATAATTGATTGAAGATACTGTACCATCAGTATATTCTTTATCTGGTGGTACTAATCTACTTAAGTTCATTTTTTCAAAAATTAAATTTATAATTAATACAAATAAAAAAGAAATCAAAAAACATGCTAATATATGGTTGTATACCAATGAAAATGTATGTAAAATTGTTTTTTTAAGCTCATCATTAAATCCTTCTATTAACTTATCTATCGGAATTTTTAAATACCAAATAATAAGAGCAAAACCAAAAATTCCATAGTGTAATGGAATTGAATATCTTTCTTCAATTTGCTTTTTGAATTTGTCAATATAATTAATAATAACTGAAATATTCATAACATCACCTCGTAATATTTATAAAGCTTACATCACATTATTTATTAAGTATAGTTATCTTAAAATGAATTATAAGTATACTCTCTACTATATAGGTAATAGGTATATAATTACTTTGTAGAAAACCCTTTTTATTATGTCTATTAACTTTAATTTTAAAAAGTTACTTATTATTATGATTAATATAATCAATAAATCACTTTATATTGATCCTTGTTTTTAAAGCATATAAATCTACAGTCTTTACAGTATAATCCATTCTCTGTGCTTTCTTTTTAAAATGATTTGTTGACGATTAATTCTATCCATTTCATAATAGTTTTACTATACAAGCATCGCAAAAATTGCAATGATAGCTTATAAAAAAATACTGAAATCCCTTATTGATTTGCTATAAACATATTTTTAGTAAATTGTTCTAATTGCTAAATTAGCATATTAGTAAAGTAACTTTTTTCATAATAAAATAACTATTCACTTATGATAATTATTTCTGTGATTCATAAAAATGATTATCATATTTAGTTAGCTATTTTTTATGCGTTTTAGTTTTATAATAAAAATGCAACGAAGTATAATACAAAAAGTAATAGATATTTAGGTTATTAAAATATAAGAATATGTGATAAAATAATTTTTTCACTAGTAGGAGGGCTTATGGTAACAAGGAAACAGCATTATTATCCAAGAGGTTTATTAAAACACTTCGCTAATGAACAAAACAAAGTTTATGTATATATACCACAGTCGAATAAAATTAGTACAATGGATTACGCAAACGTTTGTGTAAAAAAAGATACATATGAGAGCAATGATAAAGTTGATAATATATTAGAAAATATACTAGGAAATTACGAATCTCAGGTATGCTCTATAGTAGAAATCATCCTAAAAAATACTGATGTATATGAATTATCAATCACAGTTAGCCAACAACAAATCTTGTATAGATACATGTGGTTACAATTTTTAAGAACTGATGCAGGAAGAATTCATTTTATGAGTTTATATGAAAATATATTTTCCTACAAAAATAGAACCCAACCAATTGAATTGGAAGAAATTAAAAATAATAAAAATCAAGAAAGAATTAACAACTTCAATTATGTATTTAAGCAAACTAAAGTATTAGAAAAGTTTTTAAAAGCAATAGAAATACCCGATAATATGTTTTTTCACATTGCAAGAAGTAGAACAGATTTAATAACAAGTGACAATCCTGTAATAATTACAGATAATGGGAAACAATTACTCCTTCCTATTTCCCAAAATTTATGTATTGAATTCCAAGATGCCTCTGCGAACTATTCAAATAATCTAATAGTTGAGCTCTTCCCCCAAAAAGCTCGATACTTAAAGGAAGCAACGATAAACACAGCTAATTACTGCGTAATTGCTAATAATCCTGTTGATATAAAACTTAATAACTATATATATAAACGTTTTAGAAAAGAAAATTGGAAAATTGGTGCACCACATATTCCTAAAGTATGACACTGTAGATATAAAATTACATGTTAATACGTAGTGTTTATATCGAGATTCCTGAGGGTGTAGTGCCAACCGAAGACCAAGGCTGAGACGGCACCCTAGG
>NZ_KV827780.1:2567-18917 GCF_001836225.1 Staphylococcus sp. HMSC036D05
TTGAATATAAAAGTAGCAGTAAGAAGATTATAGCTGAAATCCTCTTACTGCTATTATCTTTGGGAACTATGTCCCAAACTCAATTTAGTATAGAGCCCCAAAACTATTCACTATTTAATAATGAATCATCGATTATCCGAGTATAAAATGTATCCACTTTAGTAAACCGTACAATCAAATTTATTTCAACACCTTATTCAAAAATTTGAAATTAGACAGTTTATTTCATTATGAGTTTTTAAACAAGATAAGTACTATACTAATCGCAGGAAAGAGACTCAATATTTTCTGACAGCGAGTCTCTTATTGATATTCAATTCGATTTTTAATATTGAGAATTTAATTAATAAAATACTTATATAGGATTCTCTATTAAAAATGAAATTAAATATTATTTAAAAAGTCAAAAGCCCTTATTTGTTTACTTTGTGTAGAGATTTTGCTTAACGTTAATATTATCAACACTTAATCCATACTTTAAAAATTTATAGCGAATGTATAACGATATATTATCTTCATGAGTAGACATCACTAACTGTCTATCATTAAAATCATTTCTTAGTAATTCTACAAATGATGCCATATTCATTTCATCCATGGTTTGAATCGGATCATCAATTAACAATGCCATAATTCCAGAATTACCGTATACCTTATTTAAAGCAAGTGTAAAAGCAATTACAGTTGATGATAGTTGACCAGAACTAAAAGAATGAACTATGTCATGATCTGTATCCACTGGAGGAATAAAACTAAGTGAATTTATTTCAATTTCACCTGTTAGGGACTCTTTTTTTTCCTCTTTGATAAATACCCCAGTCCCTCGTTGATGACTTTGTATTATCTTACCACTATAGATATAAAATGGTATTTCAATATCGTTCAACATTTTAGCACGATGTGAGTTAATTTTACTATTATACTTTTTTAACATACTATCAATTATTATAATTATATTATCAATTTTTTTGATTTTACTTTCTAACTTTTTTGAGTCCTTAAATTTTTTACTTATCTTAATAAAATATTGCATCTTTATATATTCTTTTTTTTCTTTAATTGCATCAAAAGTTATTTGTTCTAATAAGTCCCAATCATTTTCTAAGTAATCTGAAAATACCCTTTTAAATATAGTAATATTGTCCTTACAAATATCGCTTACTACTACTTTTCTCATTACCAACTCTGATTTTAATGCTTTAACTCTATCATCAATATCGTTTATATATTCTTCATTATAATTTATTAGTTTTTCAATTTGAACACCATTTTTCTCAAACCATTTCTTACTCTCATCAATATCTGATATCACATTTTCATATTCTAATAATTGATTGAAAAACTTAGAGTCAATTTGGTTCACAAATAACCATTCTTCAATTTGCTTAATAATCGTTATGATATAATTTTCATAAAATTCATTAAACATTTCTTCATATTTCTTTGAGTCAGCGCTTAGTGAGTTTTTAAGTAATTCAGTCCTTTCATTTATTTCAAAAGTTAACTCTTCAATACTAGTTTTAGGATCCCCACAGAGCGGGCACTCAGTAGTTTCATGAGAACTAGCAACTTTATAGGATTTATATTGTGTCCCTAGCCTATCTCTTGTTTCAATCATTTTTGTGACTAATGAAGAAATATGATCCGTACTTTCACTATAAGAGTTAATTAACTCTATATTATGTTCAATATATGTCTTACTGAAAGGTAAGTCTATATATTGAAATACCAAACTCCAATCAATTGATTTTCTCGTAAATTCTTTTTCTCGTAATCTTGATAAAATTAAATTAAGTTTCTCTTGACTAGCATATCTACTTTTATATTCTTCAAGATTAACATGAAAATGTCCTAATACTATTATAGCTATTAATTTCTTTTCAGCTTTCATTATCTTTTCAATTTTTTCATTGAATAATTCGTTTTTAAAATCTTTTTTATTACTTACCATAAGTTTTATGATATCTAAGTCATTCATGTATGTTTCCATTACATTTGAATCAAGCGGGAGAATATCTTGTTTATCCCATGCGACATTTATTGTTTTTTCAGAACTTATAAGTGGTTTATATTTGAATATCTTGGTAGTAAAATTCTCATATTTAAAAATTTTCTCAAAATCCTTTTTCTTATGATTATCTCCAAGATTTTCAAGATTTTGCTTTAATATCCCTTTTTGGTAACGGAGTTTACTCTTAATCTTCTCAAGATAACTTTTTTGAGCAATTTCTTCTTCAATATTAAATAGTTTTGAAATCAAGTTCATTCTGTCTTTGTCTGTTTTTTTAAATAAATACGTACTCTCTTCCTGTTCGATATACTGGTATAAATTGAATTTTTCAATCATATCTTTCATGTCAAATATCTGGTCTAATTCATCATTATTTAATCGTTTTCCCTTGGATGTATCTTCAAAACTATTTAATTTATATAAATTATAGTGCACAAAATTATGAGGTTTTTTTTGCATTTTATTCATTGTTTTAGGAGCTGGCATAATACGCTTTAATACTAACGTTGTATTATCCTCTATATCATTGAATTCTATAATAATTTCAGTTGATTTTGATTGATCTTTACTAAATAAATGGTCTTCAAACCCCTTGTTTCCAACAACTATTTTATTCGACTCAACTCGTCTTATGGATCCAGTTAATAATAATTGAACAGCGTCAAAGATTGTTGTTTTACCAAACCCATTAGGGCCATCTAAAACATTAAGATTCGTGCCATTTAATTCAACTATTGCTTCATCGATGGATTTAAAATTTCTTAAATATAGTCTTTTAATCATAAATTTACTCATTTTCATTTACCCCAATTAATTCTAGTATTTTTTTAATTTTTGGATCATCTCCTTCATGTTCTCTTATCTTCAATAATCCTTTTAAAAATTTTCTCTCTTCTTCAGTAAAACTTTCATCAATTTCGGTCATTAATGTGTGTATTTCTTTATTTTGATTAATTATACTTAAATATGGTAGCTTAATAAATAGTTTTGAAACTAAATCATATAAGAGATACTCATCGTAATACTTCTTAGTCTTGAATATCGAGAATTTTTCTGAATCATATAAAATAAAATTTAAGAATTCTAAAATCTTATTTTCGTTGTACCGCCCTAGCTGTTCACTAAAAATGTCTTCTTGCTTATTAGTATATGGAAGAATATATTTTTTAAACATGAAAGGATCTTCTTCTATATCAAAAATAAGGGATTGAATTTCAGTTGAAATACTTATTGACTCCACCTTCAACATTATTAACAACGAAAGGTTTTTATCCCATCCCATTTTAAGTTCACTTTGTTGCGAGTACTCTTTAAACAATTTCTCAATGTATTCATTTAAAGTAGATCTCGAAAACTTTTTTTCGTCTAGAAATAGAACTGTTAAAAAATCAAAAGCAAAATTATCAGTTCGATTTGCTTGAAGTACTTCTTCATTATCGTACGATTGATCCTTAATTGAAAAACCTTTTTCCTCTAATATTTTCTGTAGAATATCTCTCATAATTTAAAGACCTCCTTCGCACTTTCAACATTCATAAACCATATTGGTCTAGGCTCAACTATACTTTCTTTCAACTCAAAATCAGGTATTGTCTCACTGTAATCATCTCCAGGATCAGTAATTTTCCCATCAAAGTATCCTTCTATTTCATTATTAATAAACACTTGTACATCGTATAGTAGTTC
Source organism: Staphylococcus sp. HMSC036D05 (assembly GCF_001836225.1). Classification (NCBI taxonomy): domain Bacteria; kingdom Bacillati; phylum Bacillota; class Bacilli; order Caryophanales; family Staphylococcaceae; genus Staphylococcus; species Staphylococcus sp. HMSC036D05. The sequence continues at coordinate 6,265 of NZ_KV827780.1, forward strand.
AGCTAAATTGTTGTCATCCTTTAATGCTTGATAAATTTTCTTTCCTTGAGTAACAGCCTCATTCTCTCCAGATGTTTCTGCGATAGTAGTAATTAAATAGTATCTATCCTCCTTTTCTAAAACGAATATTTCTTTTAGTCCTTCTTCTTCTAGTGTAAATTGTTCTGCTTGTAAAATTAAAGGGAAGAAAGTTTTATGAACTCCTGCTTTGACAACTAGTTCTCTTAAAGAATATGCTTCTATTTCATTCACATTTATGTTCGTTGTTGGTGAAATTTTTTTGCATAATAATAAAAAATCATTATCATTTTGTTCAAGAATCCATTTCCATTTTTCAGTCCATGCTACAGCCTGAGTTTCGGAATCGATATTCTTTTTTTTACAATATTCATCAAAATAAATTGAAAGAGAGTTTTTTAAAGAACTTGCAGCTGTTTTTATACTAAATCGATATACATATTCCTTTGTAAGAATCTCAAAAATTTTTGAGAAAGGTATTCTAACTTCTGATGTTCCATCACAATGGCCAGTGGCAACTAAGAAACTAATTTCATAAATAAAGTTAAAATATAAGTAGTCTATATTTTCTTTAGTTTTAGTAAATTCAAATCGTAAAAACTCGTTTTTTTCACTCAAAAATAAATTTATTTGTTCTTTTATTCGATCTTCAATTTCGAATCTTTTGATGACACTTTGGTAGTCTTGATCTCTCAACATATTTAATTTCAATTTTTGTCTTGCTTCGTCATATTTTCCTTGTTCAAATAATAAACTACTAAACTCTTGAAACTGGTCTTTTTTCTTTTTTGGGACTATATTTTGAAGTTGAGATTTTAACTCATAATCTCTAGGAAGGTTTATTGAAATTAATGTATGAAGATAACAATAATTAATAGCTGGATATTTAGCTACTTTACCTAATAAATCAAAAATCGGTCTTTTATATTTTGAAAAGGATGGATCGTTCATGTAAGCTTTTACTTGATGAATACTTATTGGGAATCCGTTTCTATTAATACTAAAATCTTCTAAAGATTCTATTTGTAACTCATATTCATCGATATTTTTTATATCAATTTTATTTAATTTCGCTAAAGCATAATATATGGAAACTTGACCTTGATAATCAAAACCACTCCAGATTGGAATCGCTCTATCTATATCTTTTGGATTCACTACATTCTCATTCATTTTTCTAACACTCTCCTCTTAATAATTAAATTAGGTGTTTTATAACAAAAAACCTCATCACTTATGATATGCTTCGCCGCGCATGATTTTGAAGGCACGGTAGATTTGTTCGATTAATACGACGCGCATCATTTGGTGTGGGAAGGTCATTTTGCTGAATGAGAGGGCGTAGTTGCTACGTTGTAAGACGTCTTGATGTAGGCCGTTTGATCCTCCTATGACGAATACAAAGTCACTTTGGCCTTGGGTCATGCGTGTTTGTAGTTCTTTGGCTAGGTCATCTGATGACAACATTTTACCTTGGATTTCTAATGTGATGACTGTGGATTGTGGTTTAATTTTGGCTAGTAGTCGTTGTCCTTCTTTTTCTTTGACTTGTTCTATTTCTTTGTCACTCATATTTTCTGGTGCTTTTTCGTCTGGAACTTCTATGATTTCAACTTTGGTATAAGCCCCTAGTCGTTTTTCATATTCTGCTATGGCTTGTTTCCAATATTTCTCTTTTAGTTTTCCAACTGACAGGATTGTAATTTTCATTTTATCCTCCATGTAAATATGTATGATTTATCCAACTTATCCACAAGTTATTAACTTGTGCACACTATTCCCTCTTATTATAACAATAATATTTATATTGTCTTAACTATTTTTGATATTTATACACATTTTATGCGGAATAATCAGCTATTTTGTGGATAACCCTGTGTATATTGTGGGTATTTCTGTGTGTATTGTACACACCTCTGGATAACTATGGATATTTTAGTGGATAACTTTAAGGTAGTCTTAATTCAATTTTTACAATTAATGTTTATATTATCTTCTTTTTTGACAAACTTGAGTGTGATTTTCCTAATTTTTCACAGATTTTTTCAAAAAAAGAACCTACTAAATATGAGATTTAAGTAGGTCGGGCGTCTTATTTGTACACTAAATAGATTTAATCTATATAATCAAACGTCTTAGACACACACACAATTGCAACTTCACTTTAATGTTTGATTAGTTATGCTTATATTAGGCATATTTATCCTTATCAAGTACCTAAAAATTTAAAAATACTTATTATGATATTTAATATCGCAATGACTAAGAACACTATTAAAATTTTTCTCTTTTCAATAACTGAGAAATACCACAATAATACACTATAAATAAAAGTAGATAATAAAATAGAAAGTGTATTAACCCATATATTTTGAGATACACTCATCCCATGATTAAAAAGTGTTAATAACGCAATGATGATCGAACTCGGAAGTACTGCACCTAAAAATAAAAATAAATTTAAACCGATAGAGAATTTTTCTTTAGACCCTAAAACACCTACAATAATCTTGTAAATTAAAGACTGAAAAATAATAAGAATTAATGCAAAAACTATAGTTACTATATTTAGCCAGAATAAAGTGACGTCAGCTTTCATATTCATATTATTTGGCATATCCTGTATTTGTTTCTCTAATATAGATCTAGAAGATATTTGAACGGTAATTGTATAAATAATAAAGAATAAAATCATTAAAATAATCTGATATTTGGTTAACTTAAGCTTATTCATCGCATTTATCCTTTCAGTATAAAATAAATTTCTAGCCCTTCTATAACTGCAGCTAAAATATAAATCGGAATTAAAAAATAGAAAATCTTTTTAAAAATGCTTTTTACTGCTATTTTTTCTATTTTGATTAACCTATGAAAATTAATTCTGAATTGTCGTGAAATAAAAATAACCAGGGTCCACCCTATTAATTCAAAAGGGATATGCACTGTAGATAAACATATATATTCTAAACTCGTTGATTTTATGATACTTCCAAGTATGATTCCAAGATAAAAACTATTAATCATCAAAACTGGAATGGCAATCACATCTGTTAAAACAATGAGTAAAAGTGCAATTAATATATTATGTAAAAATATTTCAAAAATACTTTTGTGTTCAACTTTAGGCGTACCATTTGGTAATTCAATTGAGTAGCAAAATGCTATGGAAATAAGTAACGGAATGATGATTACTAATAAGTATAGACATAACAGCTTTATGACTTTAGCATTATTTTTCATAATATTTTTCTTTCTCAAAGATTTGATTATCATAAATATATAGTCGCTGATCTACCGCTAGTTCTAAATCATTATGTGATATATACATAATTGTGCGATTATACTTTCTTGATAAATCAAACAAAACTTCCTTAAATATACTTTTTGATTCTTTATCTAGCGCATTGAATGGTTCATCAAGAAGCGTAATGGCATTTTTATTTATGAATGAAATCATAATATTTAACTTTTGCTTTTCTCCTAAAGACATATTTTTATATCGATTTTTTAATACGAATTCTATATTCATATCTTTAAAAATATCAATATAGGTATCTATTTCTTGTTCCTCTCTACGATTAAGTTTAAAAAACAACCGTATTAACTCATTACCAGTCAGTTCATCAAAAGGTATCAATTCAGTTGTGATAAATTCAAAACCAATGTTAGGTGTGACGGATAATTCACCTTTCAAATTATGTGACAGTATATGAAATAAAGTTGTTTTACCAATTCCATTAGCACCTTCAATTCGATTAATTGTCCCTTTATTAATTGAAAACTGTGCATCTTTAAAAATTAATTTATCAGGATAGCGAAAATTTAATTGTGAAATATCGATTTCATTCATTAAAGTTCTCCTCTATTCTTCTTTTAAAATTTTCTTTTCCTTCTCTTTTTAGTAAAGATGTCAACCCAAATAAAAGTAAATAGGTAACAATAAGTACAAGAGTTATTTTAATATTTCTTATATTTAAGTTAACGACTGATGTTAATAATAAAATACTAATCCCAATAAAACAGACGTAAGGTAACTGCTTGTTGGTATGTTGTCTTAAATTCTCTCTTTGAGACACAGATAGAAATTTGAAACTATAATATGTAAAGGCATTGTCTATATACCATAACAAAAGCATTAATGGAATTAACCACCAACACCACACGTTATAGATAAATATGGACTCTACAAATATCAGACTAGTGATACTAAGAATTACTATTAAATTGTTACGCTCTAAGACATGAATTAAAATATAACTATTGTTTTTGAGCTTAAACACGTACTTAACGAAATTTGCATACCAATCTAAATTAATTAAAATTGGATTTTTTATTTGAGTAATGATAATTAACAACACAGTTACGATATTAATGTATCCAATCAATTGTATATCCGTGAATGGTATTGAAAAAATTCTTGGTATAACCATTGCTAAATATTGTAATACCACTGCCATTATTGGTATGTCTATCAGCTTAAAATGGCGTGATTTTGTGATGCTTTTTAGTACCATTAACTGAGCATTTCTATCTTTTTCAACGGTAACCTTCTTATAAATAGAATTATAAATATAAGCAATAGCGATAATGACCATACTACCAATTAAAATATGTGACTCAATATTTACATTAGTGATAATTACAAGTTGATAAAGTAGTATTATTATTGACAAAAGATATAAGAAGACTTTAAGTTCTTTAATATTTGTCCACACTGTGATTATCGCTATCAACATTATCGCTAATGTGTATATGATATTGAGCAATTTAATTGATATGACTATTATTATTAACATAGTTATTACATATTCTTGACCAAATACCACTTTATATAGAAATTGATATTTAAACTCTAAATTTTTAAAGTATTTATAAATATTTATTCTAGATAATACCAATAGAATCTCTGTTATAACGATATAAAAGATTGATGCTAATGCGATATAGATATTCTTTAGTAATGTATTGTCAAAAAAAGTATATACCAAGTATTCGATATTGATATGAGTTGTGATAATAAATAATAAAGTAGCTAAAATTGTAATATAGTTTAAAAATAGCCCTATTTTTACTAAAATTAAAGAGAAGGGCTCAAGTTCACTAAAATATCTTTTTAAGTACATTCTTAATTTATTATCTTTTTGACGAATATATTGAATAATTAAGTACTTTAGCACTTGAGCCTCTCCTTTAAGACAGATTTACCACTTCACAAATTGCTTTAACGCCATTCTTTTCACAGCTGCCCAAATTGTATAAGCACCAATACTTGCTAATCCAAATGATGCTACGATGCTTGCGGCAGTGGCTCCCCAACCAATGACATTTAATGCATAATACACAGAAGTTGCAGTTGCGGCATTAAGTCCCATTGCAGTTGCGGCATTAAACAAAGGTCCAATTAACAATACTGCTAATGCTGAAATTGCAATAAAGGCAGCAATTTTTAATTCTTCTCTTTGAATCATAGCCTTGTCGAACATGGAAAACCCTCCTTTTTTTATTAGATAGTATCACTACTATCTATAAATACAATATATTTATTTTTAAATTAAAAGTCAACTTTCTATTTTATATTTACAAACTCTAAATAACTTTTTAGGTTTAAATTTACATTTTAATTTTTGTTTAATAATACTAATAATTACTTATATTTCCATAAGATTCTTTTACAAAAAAGAACCTACTTAAATCTCATATTTAAGTAGGTCGGGTGTCTTACTGTTATTTAATTATAGCGTATAAATTGGTGTAGCTTGAGCTTTATCCGTATCGCAAAGAAGTACTTCTTTCTCAGTATCAATATCATGTTCATTCAACACTTGGCCTACACTCATACGAGCGAGGTCTTTCATGTTGTTATCTTGAGATAAGTGAGAAAGGTAAATGCGCTTCGTGTTACCTGTGATAACATCTGTCATTGCAAGACCAGCATCTTCGTTGGAAACGTGCCCCATATCACTGAGGATACGTTGCTTTGTCTTCCAAGGATAACGACACATGCGTAACATATCGACATCGTGATTACTTTCGAACATGAATGCATCGCTGCCACGAATCATACCTTTCATACGGTCTGACACGTAGCCTGTGTCTGTCAGCATCGTGAATTTCTTATAGTTGTTGTTAAAGATATAGAATTGTGGGTCAATCGCGTCGTGTGAAACATTAAATGACTCGATATCGAATCCAGCAATAGATTTCGTTTCATATGGGTTGAATATGAACTTTTGATCCATTGGGATACGACTGTCTTTCTTTTCAATGGCTTTCCACGTGTTCTCATTCGCATAAATTGGAAGGTTATATTTACGCGCGAGAACGCCAAGTCCTTTGATGTGATCGATGTGTTCATGTGTGACTAAGATACCGTTAAGATCCTTGATATTTCTATCAATTTGACTGAATAGCTCTTCCATTTTCTTGCCGGTTAGGCCTACGTCTACGAGCAGGCTACCTTTCTCACTTTCTACGTAAGTGGCGTTACCTGTACTACCACTTGCTAATACACTCATACGTATCAAGCGGCTTCATCCTTTCTAATATGTACAATCTTTATTTGTTTGAGAATTGTTAGGGTGTGATGTGGATATGACGTGCGTTTGGATGTTGTTGCATTTAGTGTTAGTATTCTGGGTTGAGTTTTTAACGTATTGCACGTGAATGTGAGTCATAATTGAGATTTCGAGGTGTGTTGATTCTAATTATTTAATCTCGAAACGAAACGTTCTCTAAAATTCCTTTATATTATACTATACCAATTTTAGCAGGTGTGTGCCAATTGTCAGTTTATGAATAGTTAGTGACGTAGAATATTAATATCTGCCCGCTTCGTAATTGCATAAAGAAACGACCACTCTGCTTCGGTGAGTGGTCGTTTTGTGTGTTGTAGTATAAAAACGTTGCTGGAATGATGGACGGGCTACGAAAAGCAGGTCGTTCGACAATAATACGCATCGCGCTAAAATTTGAGGAACAATTTTCGCTTGATGCTAGTTATTGCTCGCGACCTAAGCGCTTTTCTTCGCACCTTAATTTATAACTTTTGGGTTTTGGTCGGTGGCTTCGACGTAGTAGGTTTCTATGTTGTCTTTGCCTTGGTGTTTGACTTTGATTTCCCAGTTTGGTTGTAGTAGTTGTACGTTTGTTTCTTTTACGACTGAGTAGTAGCCTAGGCGTGCGTCGATGACTTGGTCATGTTGTTTTAAGTATCTGTTGTAGTAGAGTGCTTCGACGGCTTTCCGTGGGCTGATGACTTGTTTCTTCGAGCTGTTTGAACCTTCTGCCATATGGATGTTATTCATGGCTGTTTGTTTATAGCTGGTTGCCTTTCCATTATTTAAATTAAAGGTTAAACGCGCTTTACTATTGTTCATAATTGGATAACCTTCGAAGGTTTGTTCATAAGTCATGTTGTCTGAACTTAAGTCACTGAGTTGATATTCTTTACCGTTATAAACGTTACGCGCTATGAAATCTTTAATGTCTTGAAGGTTCTTGTCGCTGACTTTCACTGTCTTGTCTATGTCGCCTTCAAGTGTCTTGTCTGAATCTGAGGTACTCAGGCTTGAATGCTCTTTTGCATAGCTTGAGAAGTCCTTAGAACGTGCTGTGATTTGTGCGAGTTTGGTGTCTTTCACGCTCTTATTCAGCACGTCTTCAGGCACTTTAATTTCCTCTTGCTGAAAATTAACATGATTACTACTCTCAGCGTCGTTAATCTGTGCTTTATTGACTTTATCGATGTAAATCATGACGAGCAAGATGTTGACGAGAATAAATACGAAAATGAATAGCGTCTTAGTGCGTTTCCAGTTCATTTATTCTAGCCTCCCATCTTTATAGGCATACCAATTGCCGTCGTATTCAACGTACCATTGTGGTGTAAATTCACTGTTGCGTTGAACTTCAATATCATCTTTATCTGGTTTGTCATCCATTTCATAGCCGACTGCGAGGTTGGTTACCTTTTCAAAGTCAATATTACTATCATTCGCAAGTGCTGAACGCACGGATTCGGCTGTAGGTAGGTTCTTAGATTCTTCACTGTTCAATTGAACGCTGCTCTTAAGTAATGAACGTTGGTAATCGAAGACACCTTTCTTGCCCCAAGTGACTTGAATTTCGTTTAAATTCTGAGTATTGAAGGTTGGATAACCATTTAAGAAACGTTGATATGTGAGTTTACCGTTCTTATTATCTGTGTTGAATAGACGGAAGTCTTCATTAAGGAAGCCTCCATGACCATTGATAAATTCAAACGTACCTGGAATGGTTTCTTCCATGTTACTTGAGCTTTTCGCGTCTTCGGATAAGTTTTTATAATGGTACATTTCACTCTTACCGTCATAGTTCGCGACGCCGGTATTGTTGTTGTAAGTTGTTGCACCGCTTTGTGAGCTTCGAACGATAGTTGAATCATCGAAGAGGATGGAGTTCATTCTTTCGACGTTCATTGTTGAGAAGACCATGCGATATGACTTCAAGCCTTTAGGTTTGCTTGGTGCAAATACATGTGTTGCTTTGTCGATTGTATCTTTGTTGGTGATGATTTCTGTATATGGTTGCATGTTTGATTTAATACTTTTTAAGGCGCTATCAATGTTTTTACCTTGTGCTGATGTTTTAAGTTTCACGACTTCGTGTCGGTCTTTACTAATCGCGTAGAGCACGACGTGATTGTCGTTGTCTTGGTCTACGAGTAATCGATTGAAGTTGAAGTGATTTGGTACTTTGGCATCGATATTTAGTACTTGGCTTAAGTATGTTGTTAATGGTAAGTCATATGTGAAATCGAGCACGACGAAATCATTGCTTAATTCAGGTATGACGAGGTTATGATCGCGATGTGTATGTGAAACCGTTTTGACTTCTTGGTTCTTCAACGGTTCGATTATGCTATCTAATGCATCGCCCGTTGATACTGTTCCTTGTGGTTTATCATCCTTAGCGTGAATGATTTGGAATGGTGTGATGGTGCCATCCATTTTTGCTGTCATTGGTTTACTGAGTGGTTTGGGTTCATTACTTTTACTATTTTCTGAACTAGCGACATTATTGAGGTCTGGCGTAAAGTTCCAGACCATATATGTCAACACGATACTCATGAGTACAAGTAAGCCTAGGATAATCGATTTGATATGTTCTTTACTATTCATCCCAATCACCGTCTTCAATGATTTCGCAAGGAAGTGTGATGAAGATAGACGTTCCTTGTCCTTCTACGCTGTTTGCCCAGATACGTCCATTGTGTGCTTCGACAATTTCTTTAGAAATCGCTAGACCTAGTCCTGTACCACCCATCTTACGTGTACGTGCTTTGTCAACACGGTAGAATCTATCAAAGATTTTATCTACTTTATTAATTGGAATTCCGATACCATTATCTTTTATACGAATGGTCATTCTATTGTAAAGTGCATTTTGTTTCACATGAAACTCGACACGTTTATCGCCACGTGAATATTTCATTGCGTTGGTAATAACGTTGTCGAATACTTGTGTCATCTTATCTGGATCGATTTCCGCAAAGATGGTTTGTTGCGGAATTTCACGCACGAATGTTGTATCTTTAGCTGCCATTTCATGTCGATTAATAATTTTATTAATGAACATGTTAAAGTCGATGATTTCTTTCGTGATTTGATCTGACTCGTTGTCCATTTTCGATAATTGAAGTAGGTCGTTAACGAGTCGAATCATACGTTCTGTTTCTTCACGAGTTACGGATAGGAATTGTGGTGCGAGGCTTTCATCTTGCCAAGCGCCTCCTTCGAGTGCTTCGATATAGCTGTTCATTGATGTTAATGGTGTACGTAATTCGTGTGAAACGTTGGCTACGAATTCACGACGTTCGCGTTCGACTTGTTGTTGTTCTGTTACGTCATGTAACACGGCAATGTAACCTGTGACGAATCCTGTTTCTTGAACGATGGTACTAAATTTAACACGTACGATAATACCTTCTTCTTCGTTAATGTCTAAGAGGAAGGAATCGTTATTTTCTTGGATTTCGTCTAATGAGAATTCATTTTCAAGGTTGAGAAGGCCAAGCATGTAATAACCGATGACGTCTTCTTTTGCGAGACCGAGCATCTTGAGTGCCATGTCGTTGGCAATACGTACACGACCACGGCGGTCTGTCGCTAGGATACCGTCACTCATATGTGTGATAACTGAGTCGAGTCGCCGTTTCTCACTTTCAGTATTGGCTTGTGCTTCTTGAACACGTTTGGATAGGTTGTTGAAGGCGAGTGCAAGCTCACCGATTTCGTCGTTACCGTATATCTTAACGCGTTGGGTGTAGTTACCCTTAGACATCTCGACGGTTTGGTTACGCATGTCGGTAATTGGTTTGGTAATCGTTCGGGCGATGAAGAAACCGAGGATGACTGTGATGAATAACGATATCGCAGTACCGACGATAAAGATTTGATTGATATTGTTCAGTTGGTTATAAACGTCGTTGATTTTCGATTCTATGTAAATATCACCGATTGTTTGTTTATCGACTTTTACTGGTATGTTGTAAACCCAGACACGTTCTTTACCACTGCCATAGTCTTTGAGAACCATGTGATTATTGGTTTCGCCTAGAGAAAGTGCCTTTTGGACGGAGCTGTCGTTCGCTTTTTGGTTAATTAGACCGCGGTTAGACTGCTTGGTTGTTGCCATGATGATTTGGTCTTTATCTATAAAGCGAATTTCTCCGATTTCTTGACGGTTGGCATATTCACTCAAAAGGTTTTGGATATCCTTCTGAGCGTTTACCGTACCTTTGTCATTATCGTTGTAAACTTTCTCTATGTTTACATCTAACTGCTTCGCGTATTGTGTTATGTTCTTTTTAAAGTTATCGAGTAATTCTTTTTCTAAACTATTAGTAAAGTACAAACCGATGATTTGCATACCAATAATAATCAGTAATACATAAACAATAACGAGTTTAGTGTGAAGGGATTGTAATTGTTTAAGCCACTTCATGAGATGTTGCCTCTAATCATGTTGTTGGAGGAAGTATCCAACGCCTCTACGTGTCACAATATATTCTGGGTGCGATGGATCGTCTTCAATTTTCTCACGTAGACGACGGATGGTTACGTCGACAGTACGCACATCACCGAAATAGTCATAACCCCACACTGTTTGTAATAAATGTTCACGTGTCATTACTTGACCCATATGTTTAGAAAGATAGTGGAATAATTCAAATTCACGATGAGTTAATTCGATATCTTCACCGCGTTTTTTAATTGAGTATGCATCTGGGTAGATGACAATATCTTTAATTGTAATTTCGTTTGTCGCGCCACTCACTTCTTGTGCTGGTTGTGAATAATGACGGCGCAAGTTTGCTTTCACACGTGCGATGAGTTCACGCGTGCTGAAAGGTTTTGTTACATAATCGTCTGCACCTAATTCGAGACCTAACACTTTATCAATTTCTGAGTCTTTCGCTGTTAACATGATGATAGGCATTTCGAATTTTTTACGGACTTCACGGCAGACTTCCATGCCGTCTCTGCCTGGTAACATGATGTCTAATAATACGATGTCTGGTTCTTCTTCGTAGATTAAATCTACTGCATCGTTACCATCGTAAGCGCAGAATACTTCGTACCCTTCTTTTTTCAAATTAAATTCTAAAATATCAGCAATTGGTTTTTCATCATCGACTACAACAACTTTTCTAGCCATATACTTTAAACCTCTTTTCTCAAAGTGTAATTCTTCCGTTCGTTTAATTATGTGAAGGCTATATTTTTCTAGTTTGAACCTTGTGAAAGGTGATTTACTCTGTATATATAGCGCATAGTTATCTAATATATAATTTACCATTTATGAACGGTTAATTCTATTTTAGTATTAAAAATTATAGAATAATATTATTTATAAGTTTACCACCGAAATACTGTTTCACAAAATATGTTGAACACTTGCAAATAGCTTAAAACGTTTATATATCAGTATTCTCATTATTTTGTAATATAAATAATTGGTGTAAAACGTATGGTTACGCGATTTTTCTTCTGAAAATATGACCAAATAGGACAAATGTTAAGTTTTTGTTGCAGCGTCATAGCGTTGTAAAGGGAGTAAATTTGTGTACGCTGAGGTCGTAACTGTTGGATGTGATTGTGGTTGATTGTAATAGGAAATTTGTGGATATGCAAGCATAAAAAAATGCCTACCCTATTGGGTAGGCAATACGGTCCCGACGGGAATCGAACCCGCGATCTCCTGCGTGACAGGCAGGCGTGTTAACCGCTACACTACGGGACCTATCATGGTGACTCCTACGGGACTCGAACCCGTGTTACCGCCGTGAAAGGGCGGTGTCTTAACCGCTTGACCAAGGAGCCGTTCTTAAGCACAAGATAGATTATAGCATAGCTAATCTTTTGATGACAAGCTATTTTTTACATAAATTTAACAATATTTTTTGTAGGTTAATAAAGGAGAAATATTGCTATAAAAGTGTTGAGCGTATAGTGTGAATTGTAATGATATTTGGTGCTGAACTATTTTCTTCTATATATATAACGTAAAAGACCGACTCGCTTTAATAAGACGAATCGGTCTTTTGAGGAGCAGAGACCTTTAACGTTTATGCTCTGGGAAACCGATTAACGGCG
>NZ_KV827780.1:19017-57299 GCF_001836225.1 Staphylococcus sp. HMSC036D05
TCAAATCCTAAACACTTTTGTCCCGACCTCTTTCTTTTATATCTTGTTTTACCATAATTGTTCTAATAAGTTTGTTTGTTCGCGGTCTGGGCCTACAGAGAAGATTGAGATGTGTACGCCACATAATTCTGAAATGCGTTCTAAGTATTTGCGTGCATTTTCAGGGAGTTCTTCTAAACTGCGGCATCCTGTAATGTCTTCTGTCCAACCTGGAAGTTCTTCAAAGATTGGTTTACAGCGTCTTAATTGATCTAAGTTTGCAGGGTATTCAGTGATTTCTTCCCCATCTAACTCATAAGCTGTACAAATCTTAACTGTATCTAAACCAGTTAAAACGTCGATTGAGTTGATTGAAAGGTCTGTGATACCACTTACTCGTCGTGAGTGACGTAATACAACTGAGTCGAACCAACCTACACGACGTGGACGTCCTGTTGTTGTACCATATTCACGGCCAACTTCTCTAATGTGATGTCCGTCTTCGTCGAATAATTCAGTAGGGAATGGACCATCACCTACACGTGAAGTATATGATTTACATACGCCGATGACTTTAGATACTGATGTAGGGCCTACGCCTGTACCTACTGTCACGTTACCTGCAACTGGGTTACTAGATGTAACGAATGGATATGTGCCGTGGTCGATGTCTAACATGACACCTTGTGCACCTTCGAATAATACCTTTTCATCTGCAACGTTTGCATCGTCTAAGATTTTAGCTGTATCTGTGACATATTCTTTTAAGCGTTGACCTGCTGCATAGTACTCGTCAAAGATTTCATCAAACGTAGGGCATGTTTCGCTGAACATTCCTTTGAAATACGCATTTTTATATTCAATATTTTCTTTAAGACGGCGTTCGAATGTATCTTTCTCCAATAAGTCTGCTACTCGAATACCAATACGTTGTGCTTTATCTACGTAAGCTGGGCCGATACCTTTTTTCGTTGTACCGATTTTGTTATCTCCACGACGACGTTCTTCATATTCGTCTTGAGCTAGGTGATAAGGTAAGATGACTTGTGCACGGTTTGAAATACGTAAGTTGTCTGTAGAAATTCCGCGTTCGTTTAAACCGTCCAATTCTTTTAATAATGCGACTGGATCTACTACTACACCATTACCAATAACTGCTAATTTATCTTTATAAAAAATACCTGATGGTACTAAATGTAATTTGTACGTTTCTCCACCAAATTGAATTGTGTGTCCCGCATTATTACCACCTGAAAATCTTGCAATCACATCTGCTTGTTCTGCTAAGAAATCTGTAATTTTACCTTTACCTTCGTCTCCCCATTGTGTCCCAACTACTACGATTGATGACATAAGAGCACCTCCAAGTTTTTCTCATTTAACCATTAGATATTCTACCAATATGATTATGAATTTGCAAATAAAAATCGAACATTAAATTGCTATAGGTTGTTTGCAATTTGTTAATTTTGTTTTTACTTTTATGCGGGCTTGAGGCTTGTTATATCAGTGCTTTTAGGTTTATTTTCCGGAAAATGATATACATACTTCAAATGATTTTATAGGAGTAAATCAAAATAAAAACCGTACAATAAAACTTGTAATTAGTTTATCGTACGGAAAAATATTTTATGACATTTCTGCATGAGCATAATCAATGTCAGTAAATTTATTATATTGTTTCATGAAATGAAGCTTAACGGTACCTGTCGGGCCGTTACGTTGTTTAGCAATGATGATTTCAATTTCGCCGTTATCATCATTTGTTTGAGGTTCGAAACCTGCATCATCGTCGTCCTCATCACCTTCACCGCGATTATAGTAATCATCACGGTATAAGAAAGCAACGATATCAGCATCTTGCTCGATTGACCCAGATTCACGAATATCACTCATCATCGGACGTTTATCTTGACGTTGTTCCACACCACGTGAAAGCTGACTCAATGCAATCACTGGGCATTCAAGTTCACGCGCAATTGCTTTAAGTGTACGTGAAATTTCAGAGACTTCTTGTTGACGGTTGTCTGAGAAACGAGACCCGCTACCTTGAATTAATTGTAAGTAGTCAATCACAATCATATCGAGGCCGTGTTCTTGTTTAAGACGACGACATTTAGAACGTAAATCAGTGATACGAATACCTGGTGTATCGTCTATGAAAATCTTCGTGCGTGATAATTTACCTACCGCAATTGTAAAACGATTCCAGTCTTCCTCAGTCATAGTACCTGTTCTTAAACGGTTAGAGTCAACGTTGCCTGAACTACAAATCATACGTGTTGCAAGTTGGTCGGCACCCATCTCTAGAGAGAAGATACCAACTGTAAACATATCTTCGTGTGTCGCTACTTTTTGTGCGATATTAAGTGCGAAGGCAGTCTTACCTACTGAAGGACGCGCCGCTAATATAATTAAATCGTTACGGTTAAAGCCTGCTGTCATTTGGTCAAGATCTCGATAACCTGTTGGAATACCAGGTGTTTGACCACTATTTTGGTCGAGTTCTTCGGCTGTTTCATAGACTTGACCTAAGACATCTCTAATATCTTTAAATCCATCACTTTCTCTTGTAGAAGAAAGTTCAAGGATACGTCGTTCGGCGTCACTTAGAATAGTATCTAGTTCTAATTCATCATTATAGCCATCATTCGCGATACTATCGGCAGTTTGAATTAACTTACGTTTCAATGCATGCTTAAAGACAATATCTGTGTAGTATTGAACATTGCGCGTTGTCGGTACGTTTGTCGATAGTTCTGCGAGGTATTGTGGACCGCCCGCTTCACTTAAACTTCCTTCGCTTGAGAGTTGATCCATGAGTGTGACAACGTCGATTTCTTTGTTGTCCTCATTCAGATGCATCATTGCGCGGAAGATATGTTGATGGGCGCCTCTATAAAACGACTCAGGAAGAAGGACTTCCTGAGTTGTGTTAATCAATTCTGGATCTATAATAATGGCACCTAAGACAGATTGTTCAGCTTCATTGCTATGTGGCATTTGATTTCGCTCATACATTCCATCCATTGTTTGCTTACACCTCTTATTTCAATCCATCTTTATTATTTCGAAATTCAGTAATGAGATTATTATAGTGAATTTAAATCAACGAACAATGTTACGCGACTCCCGAGGAAAAAGCGCTAAGCGAAGACTATAGGCTGAACTTGTGCCCTGGGAAGCGTCGCAACAAAGTGAGTGAATGATAAATCTCCGTTAATTCTTTAAACATCACTAAAGTAACGTTTTAAATTACTGTTCTAATGTGTACTCGAATTGTACCTTCAACTTCTTTATCTAGTTTAACTGGTACGTTTGTGTAACCTAATGCGTGAATACCTTGTGGTAAATCCATTTTACGTTTATCAATTTTAATATCATGTTGCTTTTTAAGTGCTTCGGCAATTTGTTTTGTACTAACTGAACCAAACAATTTACCGCCTTCACCTGTTTTAGCTGATACTTCCACTTCGATATTTTCTAATTTCTCTTTCAATGCTTTAGCTTCATCAATTTCTTGTTGTCTATCCGCTTCAGCACGTTTATTTTGTTGTTCTAATTGTTTTAAGTTACCAGGAGTTGCTTCTACAGCATAGTTGTTTTTAAGTAAGAAGTTATTTGCGTAACCTACAGGTACGTCTTTCACTTCGCCTTTTTTACCTTTACCTTTAACATCTTGTGTGAAAATTACTTTCATGCGTCTTCACTCCTACTCATTTGTTCTGTAATTGCTTGTTGTAATTGTTCTATTGCTTCATCTATAGTAACACCTTTAATTTGTGTAGCTGCATTTGTAAGGTGTCCACCGCCACCTAATGCTTCCATTGTCAGTTGAACATTGATGGAACCTAGTGAACGTGCAGAGATACCAATAAGATTATCTTCACGTTTAGCTACAACATAAGATGCCTCGATACCTTCTAAACTTAACAACTCGTCGGCTGCTTGTGCAACCGTCACAGGATGGTAGATTTTCTCATCAGATCCATGTGCAATTGCTATGCCATGATCTTGCAGTTTCACTGTTCGAATGAGCTCAGAACGATTAATATACGTATCTACATCATCTTTTAAGAAGTGTTGAGTCAAGATTGTATCTGCGCCATGTGCACGTAAGTAACTTGCCGCATCAAATGTTCTTGAACCTGTTCTTAATGTGAAGTTTCTTGTATCTACGATAATACCTGCATACATGACTGTTGATTCTAGACGTGTCAGTCTTTGTTCAGTCGGTTGATATTCTAATAATTCAGTAACAAGCTCTGCAGTTGAACTTGCATATGGTTCCATATATACCAATAATGGGTTTGAAATAAAGCTTTCGCCACGTCTATGGTGGTCAATAACGACTTTACGGTTTGCTTTATTTAAAACATTTTCATCTAAGACCATCTCAGGCTTGTGCGTATCCACGACAACGACTGTCGTCTTAGATGTCATCATATCCCAAGCCTCGTCTGATGTGACAAAACGCTCTTTCAATTCAGGTTTCTTATCAATTTCATCCATTACACGACGTAACGTTGGGTCGATATCAGACTCATTTAAAACGACATAAGCCTCTAAGTTATTCATTAATGCAAAGCGTGACACTCCAATAGCTGCCCCAATTGCATCTAAGTCAGGACGTTTATGTCCCATAATAATTACTTTGTCGCCTTCAGTGAGGATATCTTTCAATGCGTGAGAAATCACTCGAGCTCGTACGCGTGTACGTTTCTCCATCGGGTCAGTCTTACCGCCGTAGAAACGAACGTTACCATTCATATTCTTAATGGCAACTTGGTCACCACCACGTCCGAGTGCTAAGTCTAGACCTGATTGTGATAAATCACCGAGGTCGATAAGGTTCTCTGTCCCTTCACCGACACCGATACTTAGTGTAAGTTGTGCACGGTAACCGACACTCTTCTCTCTTAACTGGCTTAAAATTTCAAAGTTTGAATCTTCAAGTTCTGCTAGAATCTTCTGATTGAGATATGCAACGAACTGATCTGAATTATAACGTTTGAAATAAATGTTAAACTCTTGTGCCCAACGGCTAATTACACGTGTAACCATTGAGTTGATTTCTGAACGTTGTGTATCGTTCATATTCTGTGTAATTTCATCGTAGTTATCTAAGAATAACGTTGCGATGATTGGCTTTGAATCTTCATACAATTCGCTTGTATGTACACTTTCTGTGATATCGAAGAAGTATAAACAATGTTCATTATCTGAATAACGCACGTGATAATGATAGCTGTTATGTTCTATTTCTACTTCTTGAACCTTTTCTAATTGTTTTAATATGTTAGGAAAGACTTCGTTTACATTTTCAGAAATCACATTCGTTTCAACGTGCTCTGTCATGAATTGGTTCATCCACTCAATGTGATTATTCTCATCTAACACTATCATCCCTATAGGCAAATGCTTGATTGCTTTATTGCTACTTGCCGAGATATGACCACTTAAATCATCCACATAATTATCCATTTTAAGAAAAGCTTGTCTCAATAACACGCCACTAATGATAATCATCACGACGAGGATTGCTGCAGCAATGCCTGCGACGATTTGGTTGAAAATAAACCATACGATGACTAATGCAATGGCTGTAAGTACCATTAATATGAATGGTATGAGCAACGCTTTTTTAGTGGATTGACGGTTCATTTTTCCACCTCTAATCACTATTTAATAATCATTTTTTTATTATTCGTTTCAAATTAATACATAAATCAATAACGCCAAGTAATCCTACGATATGTGTGAGTGGTGTAATTAATGTCCCTATCACCATCAAGAATATCGTTAAGGCATCCGGCCATTTCTTAGCTTTACCAAAGAAATGAATGACGCTTAAACCTTGGATATACATCACTAATGATAACACAATTTCAAAGTTTAAAACGATGCTTTGGAATGTGCCTGGTTGGTTCGCAAACATAACACATAAGAGAACTATAAGATAAATCCATAATAATGTACGGCTCATTTGCCAAGCAAATAATGGTTTAAAAATAGGTGTTGCGACCTTGAATTTTCGTAAAATTGGAAATGTAATAATCAGATTAATTAAGATTAAAAGGAAAATGACTATAATGAGATAGCTAGGGAGTTGAACCGTTGATTGTCGGAAAACTTCCTCAAACATCTGTCTATAGTTAGAATCTACTCCACTTGTTAAGACGGCATCATGAATTGCATCTTTAAATGGCTTAATTAATACGGCTGCTTTTGGGATTTTCTCAAATGATTGTAATAACATGAATCCAATCAATGTGATTAAACTGATTGAAGCCGTTGAAATATATAGAATTCTTTCTTTTGAAGTTCTTTCCTTAAGTAATTGGCCGATGATAAAACTTAAAATTAAAATCAGTACCATCGTACTTAAGACAAATGTATTACCTAATAACGTTGTAAGAATAACTGTTACTAATGCGCTAATTCCAAATGATTGTACAGAACGGTTCCATAGCACGATGCCTGGAATCGTTGCAAATAAACATAAAATTAAGCCGAGAATAGGTAATACATGTGTTACTAAAGCGACTATAAGTAATGAAATTGTTGCAATAATAGTTGCTTTAGGTTGTATTTTTGAAAACACACACGCCACTCCCATACTTTTTGACTATAACCTCTATTTTAACCTCTTTGCCAAAAATTAACAATAAAGCGCTACTTTTAATGCGTATGCATTAATTAGTAGCACTTATGCAATCGTGATTAACGATTGTAATCCTTTAATTCTTCTAATGACATCGTCATTAGTTAGTATGACTTATGCAATCGCAATGGGCGATTGTAATCCTTTATTGTAATGAGGCGGTCATTTAGTATTGCTTAGCTCCCTTGCCGCGGGCAGGGCTTGAGCCTGTAGTCTCAAGACGCATGCTATTCCTGCAGGCGTGTCGCAATCAATACTCTATTTACCCATTCAAAATAAAACTTTTGCCTTAAATTCAACCTTATAAATATTATTAGTCTATCGGGTGTTTATTTCCTTTTAAATTGTTTTAAGTTTAGGAAGTGATATAAATTGGGTGCCCAATCGTTAAAGTTGAGGAGGAAGCCGTCATGGCCAACGTTATCGGGTACAAAGAAATGACGATGGTATTTAAACCTCTCCCCTACTGCTCTGACTTGGTCATCAGGATAAAGTAAATCATCTATAAATCCCATGGTTAAGACTTTAGTTTCTAATGATTGAAACACCTCGTCTACGTCATCTCGTCCTCTATCAATATTATGACTATCTAAGACGTCCAGCAGTGTTAAATAGCATTTTAAGTCGAAACGATTTTTGAATTTATCGCCTTGATGTTGCTGGTAACTCACGACTTCTTCAGGTGTAAATCGTTGATCATAACTTTTCGAAGAACGATATGTTAAGAAACCGAGTTGACGTGCAATACTTAAGCCTTCCTTTCCACCAAGGTGAATGGCTTGTCGTGCAATTTCATTAAATGCGCGACTATAAGATGACGTCTTATCCGTTGAAGCTAAAATAATGGCTTTATCGACATGAAATTGATTGTTATATAGTAATTCCATCGCTTGCATACCACCAAGACTACCACCTATAAGAATATTAATCTTCTTGAAACCGAGCGCCTGAATACCTTTCTCAATCGCTTTAACAATATCTCTTAACGTGAGGTGCTCTGGAAAGTTAGGGTCATTGAGCATGGAACTTGAGCCGAAGGGGCTACCGATAACGTTGAATGTTAGAAATTGGTAATCGTGAAGCGGGATATAACCACCATCAATAATTTCGCGCCACCATCCATGATGATCATCGGTGCCATAGGTTAAGTGGTTACCTGTTAATGCATGACACACGACTGCAAGTGGTTGCCCTGGGTATCCAACATGTTCGTAACGTAGTTTCAAATTGTCTATTGTCTCGCCAGATTCAGTTGTAAATGTGCCTAATTCTAACGTATCTACTTTATAATTCGTCATCCTTATCGCTACCTCCTCTTACTAAAAAAGCTTCTTACTCAAATGAACAAGTAAGAAGCGATTCAGTACTTATCATTCGAGATACTCGTTGGTTGTAGCACCGTGCTATTGCTAGTCGGTTGCTGAAGCATCGTTGGGCCAATTCCCTCAGCTTCTCGAAATAAGATTTTATCAATTTAGTTGTGTGATATTACTGTTGTTAATTCCAACTTTAATTTTCTAAATTTTCTAATTAATTCGATTTTATCTAACTTCTTTTATGACTTCAATGTTTTGCTGTCATTTTCAGAAATTAAAAGAAAAAGCGTAAACAAGCAATAATAATGATACCGCCAACAATTGTTACAGTCAGACTGCGAGTGAAGATAGCGAGAAAGACAGTGGGGATGATAGCGACAATATATGGAAGATTTAGCGTATATCCAAATGTGTTGTCGTGTTGTTGAATGACCCCGTCGATGACAAGTGCAGTAAATAGTGTGATTGGAATGAATGAGAGCCACTTAACGACAATTTCTGGTAAATGCACTCTCGAAATTAAGATAAATGGAATAATTCGCATCAGTAGCGTTACAATTCCGCATAAAATAATAAGTGTGAATGTATGTAAGTCTGTGTTCATCTTTCTATCACCACCCCTAAAGCTGCCGTCACAGTTGCCGCAATTAATATCGCTACATATGATGGCATCATTAAGCTCAATGTAAGCATCATTACTACAACACAGATAATTAATAAAATATAAATTCTAAAGCGTGATTTCTTGATTGACTCAAATTGAGAGAACCCTAAAAAGATAAACATTGCAGTAATGGCGAAGTCTAAACCGAGCGTATTGGGATTAGAGATGTATTTACCAAATAATGCGCCTGCCACACATGAAATGGTCCAAAATAAATAAGCTGCAATGTTGAGACCATGAAGCCATCGATCATTAATCTTTTCACCTTTAATGTAGGGCGTAATTGCAACGCCGAAGGTCTCATCGGTGAGTAATGTGCCGAGTCCTACCCTATTCCAAAAGCCGTAATGCTTATAGTTAGGTGCTAAGGTCATACTTAATAGGAACATTCTTGAGTTAACAATAAGTGTTGTAAGGACAATTGCAGATATAGGCGTGCCAGCAATTAATAAAGCACAAACGATAAACTGCGCTGCACCTGCATAAATAATTAGGCATAATAAAATAATTTCTAAAATACTAAATTTTTGAGAGGCTGCGACAATGCCAAATGACAAACCTACGCCAGCGTATCCAAATAATGTAGGAATACATTCTCTTACCCCTTGTTTAAATGTAAGATGCGCCATTTATTCAGCCTCCAATCTTCCCGGTAAAATAGTAAAGTAAGTCTAATATATTTATTCTTTATATTCAATATCTTAAGACACCGGTTTGTGTGAGGTTAGACAACCCTAACACTTATAAGCATTGACATTAATACGTTTATAAAATTTCAGAATTTTGTTTCTTTTTTTAGACTTACCTCTCAAATTTGAGTTTATTTAAGGGCTTCCCCTCCCCTATTTTCGTTTTGAAAGTATTAAAAAAGACAATGACTTATTCAGTCACTGCCTATAAGACTTAAAATTATCTTGTCTTTGAATTGAAACCTTTGTGTTTATTATTTTGTTGGTTTATCAATTTTAGTTTTTCCACCCATGAATGGTACTAATGCTTCTGGAATTGTGATTGTACCGTCTTCATTTTGATAGTTTTCAACGATAGCTGCGAATGTACGTCCTACTGCTAAACCACTACCATTTAAAGTGTGTGCTAATTCAGGTTTAGCTGAATTGTCACGTTTGAAGCGAATGTTTGCACGACGTGCTTGGAAATCAGTACAGTTTGAGCAAGAACTAATTTCTTTGTAGTCATTATAACTTGGTAACCATACTTCTAAGTCATATGTTTTACTAGCACTGAAACCAATATCACCAGTACATAAGATCACACGACGGTATGGTAAACCTAATTCTTCTAAAATTGCTTCAGCATTTTGTGTCATATCTTCTAGAGCATCCCAAGAATCTTCAGGTTTCTCGAAACGTACCATTTCAACTTTATCGAATTGGTGTAGACGAATTAAACCTCTTGTGTCACGTCCAGCTGATCCTGCTTCACTACGGAAACATGCTGTTTGTCCTGTGAATTTTTCAGGTAACACACCTGGTTGAATGATTTCGTCTCTGTAGAAGTTTGTTAATGGTACTTCAGCAGTTGGGATTGTATATAATCCTTCTTTTTCAACTTTAAATAAGTCTTCTTCGAATTTAGGTAACTGACCTGTACCAAACATTGTATCTGCATTTACAAGTTGTGGTGTCATCATTTCAGTGTAACCGTGTTGTGTCGTATGTTTAGTAAGCATGTAGTTCATCAATGCACGTTCTAAGTGTGCACCTTCATTTGTTAGATATACGAAACGGGCACCTGATACTTTAGCAGCGCGATCGAAGTCTGCCATTTTAAGATCTTCTACTAAATCCCAGTGCGCTTTAGGTTCAAAATTGAATTCACGAGGTGTACCCCATTTTTTCAATTCAACGTTTTCTTCATCTGATTCACCTTGAGGTACGTCATCATTGATTAAGTTTGGAATGCGAATTAAAATATCTCTTACTTTATTATCTACTTCGTTTAATTTCGCATCATTTTCTTTGATTTCGTCTCCTAAGTTACGCATTTCTGCGATTACGTCGTCAGCATTTTCTTTGTTACGTTTTTTCTGTGCAATTTCTTCGCTGACTTTATTACGTTTTGCTTTCATTTCTTCTGTTTTACCGATTAATTGACGACGTTGTTCGTCTAATTCTAAAACTTCGTCGACTACTTTAGGATCGTCTCCTCTTAATTCAATTTTGCTCTTAACTTTGTCTGGTTCATTTCTAAATAAACGAATATCTAACATGTAACCTTCATCCTTTCCCAAGTGTTTAAAATATTATATTTTTGGATGACTTCGTGCTGGTAAACAATAAAAAAAGACCACATCCCCGACAAGGGACGTGGTCTACGCGTTGCCACCCTATTTAACAATTTAAAATAAATCGTCATATCGATCACCTTAAATTGCACTTAACTAAAATAACGGTTTTAACCGATTGCTCTCATATAGTAGGTAGATTCACATGAATAGCGATTACTTGTTCTCACTTACCACAAGCTCTCTGAAATCGCGTGATTAATGCTACTTGGCCTACGAACAATGTTTTATTAAGTTATTTTTAATATAGCAAAGTCTTTTGAACTTTTCAAGTAATTGTAAAATTATGATAATTAATTTGAAATTATGCGTTATTGTACGCATCATCTCTAAGATATTGTGCAACTGCTTCAATATCTTTATGAAATTGGCGATCTTGTGTGATAGACGGCACAATTTTACGATATTCTTCATATTTCTCACGTGTTTTGGGTGAAAGTTTATCCACACCTTTATATTCAACTGCTTGTAAGGCAATCACGCATTCAATTGCAATGACACGTCGTGCATTTTCAATCATTTGGTAACCATGTCTTGAAGCAATTGTTCCCATTGATACGTGATCTTCTTGGTTAGCTGAAGACGGTATAGAATCGACACTCGCTGGGTGGGCGAGGGTTTTATTTTCAGAAACGAGGCTGGCTGCAGCATATTGCATAATCATCGCACCACTTTGTAAACCTGGCTCTGGACTTAAAAATGCTGGCAAATCACCATTCAATTGTGGATTAATCAAACGTTCTAAACGACGCTCAGCAACGTTTGCTAACTCACTGACACCCAATTTCAAATGATCTAATGCGAGGGCGACAGGTTGACCATGGAAATTACCACCTGAAATGACTAATGTCTCGTCATCTTCATCGAAAATGAGAGGATTATCATTCGCAGCGTTCATTTCAAATTCCAATTTCTCTCTTACATAATTGAAAACTTGGAAGCTTGCGCCATGAATTTGCGGAATACAGCGTAAACTGTATGCATCTTGAACACGTAATTCTGCTTGGCGTGTTGTGAGTTGTGAATCTTCAAGCCAATGTCGCATACGTGCCGCCACATCAACTTGTTCTTGAATATTCCGTACTTTATGGACGTTGTGATTATAAGCGTCAGTGATTCCGTTTAAAGCTTGATGTGTAAGTGACGCAATCCATTCAACTTGATAGCCTAAGTCTTCCGCTTCAATGTAATTGATAACGCCTTGTGCTGTCATGGCTTGTGTACCGTTGATAAGTGCCAAGCCTTCTTTCGCTTGTAGCTTTAATGGCTTACGTCCTAATTCATTTAATACGTGGCGACTATCGACTTGTTCATTTTCATAATAAACATCCCCTTCACCGATAAGCGCAAGCACTAAATGGGATAATGGCGCCAAATCACCGGAAGCTCCTAATGACCCTTGTTGCGGGATGACCGGAATAATGCGCTCATTAATAAAGAACTTCAATTGATCTACTAATTCTAAAGTTACTCCAGAGTGGCCTTTCAATAATGTATTTAAACGTAGTACCATCATTACTAATGCCACTTCTTCTGAAAATGGTTTCCCAATACCACATGCATGGGAACGAATGAGGTTAACTTGTAATTCATTGTATTGACTTGGATCGATTAATACATCACTAAATAAACCGAAGCCTGTAGTAATACCATAAATCGTTTCTTTGTTCTCTATAATGCGTTCAACAACTTGGCGACTCTTCTTCACACGTTCAATGGCATCTTCTGAAATATCAATTTGTAAATCTTGATTTAGAAGTTTCTTAATTTCTTTAATCGTTAATGATTCCCCGTTTAAGAATAATGTCATTTGAACAACCCCTTTGTTTAAATTTTAGCTCCATTACAGGAAAGTATACGTTTTCATTTTTATAATCACAACACTTTTTGAATTTTTTATAATGCATTATCAATTTAATATTTTAATTAGTTAAAGTATTTGGGTGCGTCATTTTTATTTTTTAAAGAAAATTGGATTATGACATTTTTAGATTTTAAACAGAGGGGTGACTTCGTTTTTTAAATTCTGAAATACCTATTGACGAAAGTGATTTACAGGTATAGTATTTTCTATTGTATTTAAAAGAGAATGAGCAATTTTAATGGGTCTTCAACTTCTTGAAAATAACTGTACACATCGCGTTATAAAGTGATTTTGAGACGGTAGGACGTCTTGTGTATGGTAAACGGGAAGTAACTTTTTAATGGAGGTTATGTCATTATGGAAACGTTAGATTCTGTTAATATTCCTATAAGAAAAGACGAAACACATAAAGGCGATTACGGTAAAATCTTGCTAATCGGCGGTTCTGCTAATATGGGCGGCGCAATCATGCTTGCTGCACGTGCATGTGTATATAGTGGAAGTGGTTTAATCACTGTTGCAACGCATCCTACCAATCACGCAGCGTTACATTCTCGTTGTCCAGAAGCGATGGTCATTGATATCAATGATACGAAGATGTTAACGAAAATGATTGAAGCCACAGATAGTATCTTGATTGGTCCTGGGCTAGGTGTTGATTTCAAAGGTAATAATGCGATTACGTTCTTACTTCAAAATATTCAACCTCATCAAAATCTCATTGTAGATGGCGATGCGATTACAATATTTAGTAAATTGAAACCACAAATTCCAACATGCCGTGTCATTTTCACGCCACATCAAAAAGAATGGGAACGTTTAAGTGGTATTCCAATAGAAGAACAAACGTATGAACGTAATATAGAGGCGGTTAACCGTCTTGGTGCTACAGTAGTTTTAAAGCAACATGGTACTGAGATTTACTTTAAAGATGATGCTTATAAATTAGCTATAGGTACACCAGCAATGGCTACTGGTGGTATGGGTGATACGCTTGCCGGCATGATTACGAGCTTTGTCGGTCAATTCGATAGTTTGAAAGACGCTGTTACAAGTGCCACTTACATTCATAGTTATATCGGAGAGAAATTATCTGATACTATGTACGTCGTGCCACCTTCTCGTTTAATTAGCGAAATTCCATATGTTATGAAACAATTAGAAGGTTAGTCAAATCTTATATTGCTATAAAAAAATCAGGTTCTTACTCTATATAGAGCGAGAACCTGATTTTTTCATATATTATTCATTGTCGTCTTCGTTATCTGAAGCACTTTCAATATCTTCATTTACACGATCCATAAAGTCTTGACGCACATCGATTCTATCATCGTTGTCATCTGTTTCAACTTCGGATGTCTCTTCTTCTACTTCTGTATGAATCGCATTACCTGGTGTTTGGTCATCTACAACTTCTTCCGTTGCTGTTTCAGAAGATGTTGTTTCATCTGAGTCCTCATTGTCCTCATCATTTTCATCTTCTTCTTTGACTTTAGCAACTGTTGAAACAAATTGACCTTCGCCTAATTTCATCAAGCGTACACCTTGAGCGGCACGACCATTTTGAGAAATATCGTCCACATCTAGACGAATGATAACACCTGCGTTTGTTACAACCATTAAGTCTTCTTCACCTGTCACTGTAGTGATACATACGATATTACCATTACGTTCAGTAATTGTTGCTGTTTTAATACCTTTACCGCCACGATTTGATAATCTGTATTCACTTACTGGTGTACGTTTACCGTAACCATTTTCAGTAACAACTAAGACTTCATCTTCACTTTCTGCATGAGCCACATCCAGTCCTACAACTACGTCGCCTTCACGTAATGTAATACCTTTCACACCTGCAGCAGTACGACCTAATGGACGCAATGCTGATTCAGGGAAGCGAATTAGTGATGCATGAGACGTACCGATAAGGATGTCTTCATTACCTGTAGTTAAACGAACAGCAATCAATTCATCGTCTTCTTTAAAGCTGATTGCAATCTTACCGTTCTTATTAATACGTGAGAAGTTGCTAAGTGCTGAACGTTTAACAATACCACGTTTCGTAGCAAATACAAGATAATCATCTTCACTTTCAAGGTTTCGAACCGCAATCATCGTACTGATTGTTTCATCATTCTCAAGCTCAATGGCATTAACGATTGGAATACCTTTCGATTGACGAGAGAGCTCAGGCACTTCGTAACCTTTAAGTTTATACACACGACCTTTATTCGTGAAGAATAAAACATTATCATGTGTGCTTAAAGTAACTAACTGACTCACAAAGTCTTCTTCAAGCGTATTCATACCTTGCACACCACGTCCGCCACGGTTTTGTGAACGATATGTAGAAACAGGTAATCGTTTAATGTAATTATTGTGGCTTAATGTAATCACAATTTGTTCTTCAGGGATTAAATCTTCATCTTCTAAATCATCTAATCCACCTAATTGAATTTCAGTACGACGTTCATCTCCGAAGCGTTCTTTAATTTCTGAGAGTTCGTCACGAACTAATTGTAATAATACTTCTTCATCAGCAAGAATTTCTTCTAATTCTTTAATATATTCAAGAAGTTCGTTATATTCTGATTCAATTTTGTCGCGTTCTAATCCTGTTAAACGTCTTAAACGCATATCTAAGATCGCTTGTGCTTGACGTTCAGATAGCTTGAAGCGTTCTTGCAAGCTTTCCATTGCGATTTTATCAGTTTCAGATTCACGAATTGTTGTAATAATTTCGTCAATGTGATCTAACGCAATTCGTAAACCTTCTAGAATATGTGCGCGATCTTTGGCCTTTCTTAAATTATATTCAGTGCGTCGTCTTACTACTACTTTCTGATGCTCTAAATAGTGAATTAACGCTTCTTTTAAATTAATTAATTTAGGTCTGCCATTGACTAAGGCAATCATATTCACGCCAAATGATGTTTGTAATGGCGTTTGTTTATATAAATTGTTTAGGATTACGCTCGCATTGGCATCTTTACGTACATCAATAACGATTCTAACCCCTGTACGTAAACTTGTTTCATCACGTAAATCTGTAATTCCATCAATTTTCTTATCTCTTACAAGTTCTGCGATTTTCTCAATCATACGTGCTTTATTGACTTGGAAAGGTATTTCAGTCACGACGATACGTTGACGTCCGCCACCTCGTTCTTCAATTTCCGCACGTGAACGCATTTGAATTGAACCACGTCCTGTTTCATATGCGCGACGGATGCCACTTTTCCCTAAAATTAAACCTGCAGTTGGGAAGTCTGGACCTTGAATATCTTCCATCAATTCATTAATCGTAATATCTGGATTCTTACTTAAACTTAATACACCGTCAATTACTTCTGTTAAATTGTGAGGAGGAATGTTAGTCGCCATACCTACAGCAATCCCAGCAGCACCGTTCACTAAAAGGTTAGGGAAACGTGCAGGTAAGACTGACGGCTCTCTTTCATTACCATCATAGTTGTCGATAAAATCAATGGTATCTTTATTGATATCACGTAGAAGTTCTAACGTAATCTTAGTCATACGTGCCTCGGTGTAACGCATTGCTGCTGCGCCATCACCATCCATAGAACCAAAGTTACCTTGTCCATCTACAAGAGGGTAACGGTAACTGAAATCTTGGGCCATTCTAACCATCGCTTCGTAGATTGAAGAGTCACCATGTGGGTGATATTTACCCATAACGTCCCCAACGATACGCGCAGATTTCTTATACGGTTTATCTGGTGTCATGCCTTGTTCATTTAGACCATATAAGATACGACGATGTACAGGCTTTAATCCATCTCTAACGTCAGGTAATGCACGAGAAACAATAACACTCATGGCATAGTCTAAGAATGATTCACGCATTTCACTGGTTATATTTCGTTCATTAATTCTTGATTGAGGTAATTCAGCCATCAAGAGATCCTCCTTCAAAAGTTCAGTTCATAGTGCTTAGAAATCTAGGTTGGCGTAAACTGCATTATCTTCGATAAATTGTCTACGATTTTCTACAACGTCACCCATTAACATTTCAAATGTTTGGTCTGCATCAATTGCGTCTTCAAGTCTCACTTGCAACATTGAGCGGTGCTCTGGATTCATAGTCGTTTCCCATAATTGATCGGCATTCATCTCTCCAAGACCTTTGTAACGAGAGATAGACCATTTAGGTGTAGGATTTAATTCCGCTTTAAGTTTATCTAATTCTCTATCGTTGAATACATAATACTTTTGCTTACCTTGTGTCAATTTATATAAAGGTGGCTGAGCAATGT
This sequence comes from Staphylococcus sp. HMSC036D05, assembly GCF_001836225.1. NCBI lineage: Bacteria > Bacillati > Bacillota > Bacilli > Caryophanales > Staphylococcaceae > Staphylococcus > Staphylococcus sp. HMSC036D05. The sequence continues at coordinate 36,087 of NZ_KV827780.1, forward strand.
AGACATATCCCGCTTCAATTAACGGTCTCATGAAACGATAGAAGAATGTAAGTAATAGTGTACGAATATGTGCACCATCGACATCCGCATCTGTCATAATAACAATTTTATGATAACGTGCTTTTGAAATATCGAATTCTCCACCGATACCTGTACCAAACGCAGTAATCATTTGACGGATTTCATTGTTATTTAGAATACGATCTAGACGTGCCTTTTCAACATTTAAGATTTTACCTCTTAACGGTAAAATGGCTTGCGTTCTTGAGTCACGACCTGATTTTGTAGACCCCCCGGCAGAGTCACCCTCTACTAAGAAGATCTCACTTTCATCAGGGTTTTTACTAGAACAATCTGCTAATTTACCTGGTAAACTTGAAACATCTAATGCTGATTTACGACGTGTTACTTCACGTGCTTTTTTAGCTGCAACACGCGCTCTAGATGCCATAATACCCTTTTCAACAATAATACGACCCACAGAAGGATTCTCGTATAAAAAGCGTTCAAAGTGTTCTGAGAATAATTTATCTACGACTTGACGTACTTCAGAGTTACCTAACTTCGTCTTCGTTTGTCCTTCGAATTGAGGGTCACCATGTTTAATTGAGATAATAGCTGTTAAACCTTCACGCGTATCTTCACCTGAAAGTCTATCTTTATCTTCTTTGATGATTTTACTTTGAGTTCCATAACTATTTAATACACGTGTCAATGCACGTTTGAAGCCGTCTTCATGCGTACCGCCTTCGTAAGTGTGGATATTATTTGCGTAAGTTAATAAGTTTGTTGCATAGCCACTGTTATATTGGATGGCAATTTCTACTTCGATATCGTCTTTAGTTTGATGTATGTAGATAGGCTCTTGATGAATCGGTTCTTTGTTCTCATTTAGCAATTCTACATAAGACTTAATACCACCTTCATAGTGATAGGAGTCTTCGCGTACTTCTTCTTCACGCTCATCTCTTAAAGTGATTTGAATACCTTTATTTAAGAATGCAAGTTCACGTATACGTTGTTGTAACGTTTCGTAATTATAAACCGTTGTCTCAGTAAAGATATCGCCGTCAGCTTTAAAGCGGATAGCTGTACCTGTTTGATCCGTTTCACCAATTTCTTTCAAGTCAAATTGAGGTACACCTTTTTTGTAGGCTTGGTGATAAATCGTTTCATTTCGATATACGTATACTTCAAGATCTTGGGAAAGCGCATTAACTACAGATGAACCTACACCATGGAGTCCACCGGATACTTTATATCCGCCACCACCAAATTTACCTCCTGCATGGAGTACAGTTAAGATAACTTCGACAGCAGGACGTCCCATTTTCTCTTGAATATCAACAGGAATTCCACGACCATTGTCAGTAACTTTAATCCAATTGTCTTTCTCAATGATGACCTCTATTTGATCAGCATAACCTGCTAATGCTTCGTCAATACTATTATCAACAATTTCCCATACTAAATGGTGCAATCCTCTTTCGGAAGTTGAACCAATATACATACCTGGTCTTTTACGCACCGCTTCAAGACCTTCTAATACTTGTATCTGTCCAGCACCATAATTATCTGTGTTGTTTACATCTGACAATGTATTCACCATCACTTTCTTGTTACTTTAGTAATTCGCCTTGACTTATACGGTATAACTTAGCGTTATTCATGATTTCATGATCTATACCGTCCACAGACGTTGTAGTTACGAATGTTTGTACTTTATGTTGAATCGTACTTAAGAGATGCGTTTGTCGTGAATCATCAAGTTCACTAAGCACATCGTCTAATAGCAAGATTGGATATTCCCCAACCTCAATATTCATTAATTCAATTTCTGCTAGCTTAATTGACAATGCAGTGGTTCGTTGTTGGCCTTGTGAACCATATATTTGGGCGTCCATGCCATTAACATTGAATCCTAAATCATCACGATGTGGTCCGTATAGACACACACCTCTCTCTTTTTCTCGCTTCAAGTTATCGTTTAATAACGTCATCACTTCATCTAGCAATTCTGACTCTTCTTTTTCATAGTCGCTTAACTTTAAGCTAGGTAAATACTTAAGCGCTAATTTCTCGCGCTCATTAGTAATGCCTGAATGAATGGGTTGTGCGAGTTCTTCTAGTTCCTTTATAAAATGCTCACGACGTAACGTAACCTTTAAAGCATATTGAGCAAATTGTTGGTTTAAAACTTCTAACATCGTCGTATCCGTCTTCTGTCCAATTTGTAATTGCTTCAAATAGTTATTCTTTTGTTTAAGAATACGTTGGTATTGAGCTAAATCATTTAAGTAAACGGCTGAAATTTGTCCCAACTCCATATCTATGAAACGACGACGTATTTGCGGAGAACCTTTAACAATATTTAAATCCTCCGGTGCGAAAAGCACGACGTTCAAGTGTCCCACATATTGAGTCAGTCTACTTTGTTCAAGGTGATTCACTTTAACTTGTTTACCTTTTTTAGTTATAAACATTGTAAGTGGCATTGTGCCATGTCTATAACTCAGCTCACCTTCTATTTTAGCATAATCAGAGTTAAAACGTATGAGTTCCTTATCATTGGAAGTACGATGACTTTTAGCAAGTGCTAGAGTATAAATTGATTCAAGTAAATTCGTCTTCCCTTGCGCATTCTCGCCTATGAGAATATTCACTTCTGGATGACAATCTAATGTAACCTCTTCATAGTTACGATAATTCTCTAATTGGAGTGTATTGAGTTTCATTGTTCACCTTGATGAATGATTAGAAAAGAACCTGTATCCTCAGGTAAATCTGTGATATCAATTCTGTCGTTGTGTTCTAATTTCTTACCACGACGCGTTTCACGTTGGCCATTGATTAAAACTTGAAAATCTTGTAGAAACCATTTGGCTTGTCCACCAGATTCAATAATGCCTTCAGTTTTAAGAAATTGGCCTAAAGTAATGTTTCCTTCTACAACAACTTCTTGAACCAAAATGATCACTCCATTTCTTTATATGTCATTAATATATTATACCTTTTTTCGCCTTAGATTTCATGTAAAACAAAGAATGAAATCACTTAACTCGATATATATTTTTATTTCTAAAAAATTACGTTACCTCTCATACATTTTTAGCGGTTTATAAATTAGTGAAATTTTAATTACCTATGCATGTGTATTTTGATTTTTGAGAGGTATTTTACTTAATTTTAACAAATAGGATGATTACCTCTCGAATTTTATTATCGTTTCACAGAACGTCTCTCAGTACCCTCAAAATAAATCTGAACCAACTAAAAAGAGATTGTCACTTGGACAACCTCTACGTTAAATATATAACAGGTTTAGCTTTTCTATAGTTATCTCACTCATTATAACAAACTAATATGTTCTGATAGGTAAAATTAATTGAGTTACAGAATCGTCATCTTTTGGTTTTAAAATAAATGGTTTCATCGTTCCAAAGAATTCAACTTCAACTTCGTCATTATCGATTGCTTTTAGAGCATCCATCATATATTTAGAGTTGAAAGAAATTTTTAAGTTTCCACCTTCAACATCATTTGCATTAACTTCTTCTTTAACTGTACCAATTTCTGGAGATGTTGAAGATAATTCTACTAATTCATTTCCAGTACTTAGTTTGATGACATTATTCCCACCTTCACGCGCTAATAAAGAAGCACGATCGATTGCATGATAGAAATCACCGTTATTAATTCCTAATTTGATTTCATAGTTTTCTGGGAATAAACGAGTTGTATCAGGATAGTGACCTTCAAGTAAACGTGAAATAAAGTTAACATTTCCAACTCTGAATAGAACTTGGTTAGATGCAAAGAAGATATCAATATCTTCATCACTGTCACTCATAATCTTATTTAATTCAGATAATGCTTTACCTGGAATGATGACATTTTTGTTTTCTGAAGCATCTTCCAATTGTAACTTTCTTACAGCCAAGCGGTGTGAGTCAGTCGCTGTGCATATTAATTCATTATCTTGTATAAGCCAGTTCACACCTGTTAATACTGGGCGTGTTTCTGAGGTGGACACTGCGAAGTTTGTTTGCGCGATAATGTTTTTTAGCACTTTAACCGATAATTGAATGGCATCATCTCTTGATACTTCTGGTAATAGTGGATATTGATCTGGATCTAATCCACTTAAGTTAAATTCAGAATGTCCTGAAGTGATTAACGTTTGGAATTGTTCATTTGTAGATAATTTAACATCTTTACCAGGTAACTTTTTAATAATATCTACGAAGAAACGACCAGGGAGTACAACTGATCCTGTTTCTGAGATATCAACGATGTCTTCACCGTCAATTTGTTTAGGAATTGTAATTTCAATTGAGATTTCTGAATCTGAACCAGTTAAAATCACTTCATTATCTTTAGCATCGATTTTAATACCAGTTAAAATAGGTAGTGTCGTTCTTGGTGAAATTGCTTTAAGTGTGTCATTAAGTTGATTAATAAAATAATCTCTTTTAATTGTGAATTCCATCATTAATTTCTAAACTCCTTCCAGTCGTTTATATATAATTATATAGGTTTTAAATTCATAGTAATAGTAGTAGGGGCTGTGGATTGGTGGATAAGTCCTAAAAAGTTTGTAATCGCAAAGTTATACACATGTGGATAAACTGTGTACGCTGTGTATTACTTTTAAACATTATCCACAATTTCTCAAATTATTAACTTCATGCCTCAACCTTTTCAAGAAATTTAATATGCTTTTTTTCGTTGTAATTATTCCCGAAATATATATTTTTAAATCTCTGTCTTAGTAATTTGCTACTTGTCACACTATTTCCCGCTACTGATTTCTAATTTCTTTTTCTAAATTTTCGACTTCTTGTTTAAATGTTGGATCTGCTTTAATGTCATTTACAATTTTTTCATGTGCGTGAATCACAGTGGTATGATCACGACCGCCGAATTCTTCGCCAATTTTTGGTAAAGAAAAATCAGTAAGTTCTCTAGATAAATACATTGCGATTTGACGAGGATACGCAATAGATTTTGTACGTTTTTTAGCGCTGAAATCTTCAATTCGCACACTGTAGTATTGACCTACGACTTTCTGGATATCTTGAATTGTAATTTTTTTAGATTTTGGTGCTTGAATAATATCTTTAAGTGCTTCTGCAGTTAATTCAGTTGTAATAGGTTTACCTTGTAATTTTGAATAAGCTAATAATCTTGTTAACGCGCCTTCAAGTTCACGGATATTGGATTGAATTTGATTAGCGATGTAGTTGAGTGCTTCAGGCGGTATATCAAGATTTTCTTCTTCTATTTTCTTTTGCAAGATTGCCATTCTTGTTTCGTAATCTGGTGGTGTGATATCAACGATGAGTCCCCATTCGAAACGTGAACGTAATCGATCTTCTAATTTAGCTATTTCTTTAGGTGGTCGATCACTTGAAATGACGATTTGCTTGTTATTTTGATGCAATTCATTAAATGTATGGAAGAATTCTTCTTGAGTTTGTTCTTTATTTTGAATGAATTGAATATCATCAATAAGTAACACGTCTATGTTTCGATACTTTTCACGGAAAGCTTCAGTTTCATTATCACGAATTGATTTAATAAATTCGTTAGTGAATTTCTCACTTGATGTATAAATGACTTTCGCATTCGGTTGATTACTAAGGACATGGTGACCAATTGCATGCATTAAGTGAGTTTTACCTAAACCTACGCCTCCGTATATAAATAGAGGATTGTATGCTTCGGCTGGTGCTTCAGCTACTGCTAAACTTGCTGCGTGTGGGAAGCGGTTCCCCGGTCCAATTACGAAAGTATCGAATGTGTTATGCGTATTAAATTGTTCTTTTCCCCAATTATTTTCATCATGGGTTGGAGCAGCAGTTTGAGGTTCTTGAGTTGCGTGAGATGTCGCATTACTGTAGTTAGCAAGCTCATCTTCTGTAATAAAATGGGGTTTCACTTCATAACCAATGACATCATATATAATAGCCTGCATAATTTCGGAGTATCTTTGATTTAGCCAACTCGCATTAAATGGCAGACTTGTTAAAATAATGGCTTCGTCATTTTTAAGTGAGTAGAGTTGCGTATCTTTGATAAACGTATGATAGCTGGTATGTGAAATTCTTTCTTGGGCAATGTCTAAAACTTTGTCCCAAATTTCCTTCTCTGACATAAATAACTCCATCTTTCTTAAAATTTTAGACTTATACACAGAAATAACACCGGTGGATAAAAATAATCACAGCATGTTAATAATTATCCACAAGTTAATCACAGATAGTGGATAACTAATACAATACTATGATTTATTCACAGTGTTTATGTATATAAATTTGATAAATAAATCCTTATAAAATCACAATTTGAACGACTTATCCACATAATTATACTTTTTAACTTCGACAGATGTCAAATGGGTGTGAATATGTTTCTAAAAAATGTATAACCGTGTGAATGAAGAATACTTTATCCACAGAAAATACTAACATTTTTGTGAATAAGTGGATAACTTTATAAATTCTTCATCTTCTCTTAATAATCGCTTGGGAAATAATTTATAATACATGTATGAAAAATGTATAATGCAGAAAATGAGAGTCATATTTTGAATGCTATCTATTTAAAATCTCATAATGAAGGTGAAAGTTATGCGATACGTCATAAAATCATCTTGCTTTATAAAAGGGATTTTGTTATATTGTAGTAGTTGCTTGAATTATGACTAGATAATAATGAGCTAAATAAGATATTTATTTATAGCAGACACAATAAGAGAGCAATTGCTCAAAAAAGTATCTCAGTACTATAGGCTGAGCATACTTTGATAATTTATCTATGTATATGAGCCAGTTTCTAGGTATGAAATTGGAGATATTAGATAATTGAATACAGATGGAGGTGTTTTGCATGGTAAAACGTACTTATCAACCAAATAAACGTAAACATAGTAAAGTTCATGGTTTCAGAAAACGCATGAGCACTAAAAATGGCCGTAAAGTTTTAGCGCGCCGTCGTCGTAAAGGCCGTAAAGTTTTATCAGCATAAGATCACTGACTCATCAGTGGTCTTTTTTTTCGTTTTAATATAGTGAAAGATTCATTTGAAATAAAAATATTCATATAATGGATAATTGAATAAGCGAGTGATGTTATGTGGAAAAAGCATATCGTATAAAGAAGAATTCAGATTTCCAAACGATATATAAAAAGGGGAAATCTGTTGCAAATAGACAATTTGTTGTATACACCTATAATAATAGTGAAAATAAACATTTTCGCTTAGGCATTAGTGTTTCAAAAAAATTAGGAAATGCTGTAACAAGAAATAGAATTAAAAGAGCGATTAGAGAAAATTTTAAAGTGCATAAAGAAGATATTATTGCTAGAGACATTATTGTGATTGCTAGGCAACCTGCCAAAGATATGACAACACTTGAAATACAAGGTAGCTTAGAACATGTTCTTAAAATAGCAAAAGTCTTCAATAAAAAGATTAAATAGGGGAGGGGACGGGTTTGTTAACACTAACCGAAGTCTTACCTCAGACAAACGTAAGACTAACCTAAAATGATATTTAAACAGTATATTAGCTTTTTATAATGAAACAATTTACAATGTTATAATGAATTTTTACTTGAATAAGGAGGCGAGACTCTTATGGATTTTGATACGATTACAAGTATTTCAACTCCTATGGGTGAAGGAGCTATTGGCATCGTACGCCTTTCAGGTCCACAAGCAATTGAAATTGGAGACACCCTTTATAAAGGAAAGAAAAAATTAGCAGAAGTGGATACACATACGATTAATTACGGGCACATTGTTGATCCTGAAACGAATGAAACAGTAGAAGAAGTAATGATTTCAGTATTACGTGCACCTAAAACATTTACTAGAGAAGATATTATTGAAATCAATTGTCATGGTGGTATCTTAACGATTAATCGTATTTTAGAATTAACGATGACATATGGTGCAAGAATGGCAGAACCTGGTGAATATACGAAGCGTGCATTCTTAAATGGTCGTATTGACTTATCACAAGCAGAAGCTGTCATGGATTTTATTCGTTCTAAAACAGATCGTGCATCTAAAGTAGCAATGAATCAAATTGAAGGTCGTTTAAGTGATTTAATCAAGGGTCAACGACAATCCATATTAGAGATTCTCGCTCAAGTCGAAGTAAATATTGATTATCCAGAGTACGATGATGTTGAAGATGCGACAACTGAGTTTCTACTCGAACAGTCTAAGAATATTAAAGAAGAAATTAATCGACTATTAGAAACAGGCACGCAAGGTAAGATTATGCGTGAAGGGCTATCTACTGTCATCGTTGGTCGTCCTAACGTAGGTAAATCTTCAATGTTGAATAATCTTATTCAAGATAATAAAGCAATCGTTACTGAAGTAGCAGGTACTACCAGAGACGTGCTTGAGGAATATGTCAATGTAAGAGGGGTACCACTTAGATTAGTCGATACGGCAGGTATTCGTGACACAGAAGATATTGTTGAAAAAATCGGTGTCGAACGCTCACGTAAAGCATTAAGTGAAGCGGATTTAATACTATTTGTATTGAATAATAACGAACCTCTTACAGAGGATGATCAAACATTATATGAAGTGATTAAAAACGAAGATGTTATAGTCATTATTAATAAAACAGATTTAGAACAACGTTTAGATATGAATGAAGTAAAAGAAATGATTGGCGATATGCCATTAATTCAAACGTCTATGCTTAAACAAGAAGGTATAGATGAATTAGAAATTCAAATTCGAGATTTATTCTTTGGCGGAGAAGTGCAAAATCAAGATATGACTTATGTGTCTAATTCACGTCACATTTCGTTGCTAAAACAAGCGAGACATTCAATTCAAGATGCTATTGATGCAGCTGAATCAGGTGTACCTATGGATATGGTTCAAATTGATTTGACACGTACTTGGGAAATACTTGGTGAAATCATTGGAGAATCAGCTAGTGATGAACTCATTGATCAGTTGTTTAGTCAATTTTGCTTAGGTAAATAATGATGTGAGAAACGTGATAAATAAGACGGTAGGATGTCTTCATTTTCAAGGAAATAAGGATACAGAATACGAGGAGGTAAAAAAGTGGTTCAAGAATATGATGTAATTGTCATCGGTGCTGGACATGCAGGTATCGAAGCAGGTTTAGCTTCGGCAAGACGTGGTGCGAAGACGTTAATGTTAACAATTAATTTAGATAATATCGCATTTATGCCATGTAACCCATCAGTGGGTGGTCCTGCTAAAGGTATTGTTGTACGTGAAATTGATGCGTTAGGTGGACAAATGGCGAAGACGATTGATAAGACACATATCCAAATGCGTATGTTGAATACTGGTAAAGGACCAGCTGTAAGAGCATTGCGTGCACAAGCGGATAAAGTGTTATATCAACAAGAGATGAAACGTGTGATTGAGGACGAAGATAACTTAGATATTATGCAAGGCATGGTAGACGAGTTAATTATTGAAGATAATGAAGTTAAAGGTGTACGTACAAACATTGGAACGGAATACCATGCTAAAGCCGTGGTTATCACGACAGGTACATTCCTACGCGGAGAAATCATCTTAGGAAATATGAAATATTCAAGTGGTCCAAACCATCAATTACCATCAATTACATTGGCAGATAACTTGAGAGAACTTGGCTTTGATGTAGTCAGATTTAAGACAGGTACGCCTCCACGCGTGAACGCGAAAACGATTGATTATTCTAAAACTGAAATCCAACCTGGTGATGATGTAGGACGTGCGTTTAGTTATGAAACGACTGAGTATATTCTAGATCAACTACCTTGTTGGTTAACGTATACGAATGGTGAAACGCATAAAGTGATTGATGACAATCTTCATTTATCTGCGATGTATTCAGGAATGATTAAAGGTACTGGACCTAGATATTGTCCTTCAATTGAAGACAAATTTGTTCGCTTTAACGATAAACCTAGACACCAACTTTTCCTAGAACCTGAAGGACGCAATACGAATGAGGTGTATGTGCAAGGGTTATCTACAAGTCTTCCTGAACATGTTCAACGTCAAATGTTAGAGACAATTCCAGGTCTCGAAAAGGCTGACATGATGCGCGCAGGCTATGCGATTGAATATGATGCGATTGTGCCTACGCAATTATGGCCAACACTTGAGACGAAAGCAATTAAAAATCTATATACTGCAGGTCAAATCAACGGTACATCAGGTTACGAAGAAGCAGCTGGACAAGGTATCATGGCAGGTATTAATGCAGCAGGTAATGTATTAGGTACTGGAGAGAAAATCTTAAGTCGTTCTGATGCATACATTGGTGTGTTAATCGATGACTTAGTGACTAAAGGTACGAATGAACCATATCGATTATTGACTTCTCGTGCTGAATATCGTTTATTATTACGTCATGATAATGCAGATTTACGTTTAACTGATGTAGGTTATAAATTAGGTATGATTTCTGAAGAACGTTATGCGCGCTTTAATGAGAAACGCCAACAAATTCAAGATGAAATTCAACGTTTAACAGATATTCGTATTAAACCGAATGATCATACACAATCAGTGATTGAGTCTAAAGGCGGTTCACGCTTGAAAGATGGTATCTTAGCCATTGATTTATTACGCCGTCCAGAAATGACTTATGACACAATTCTAGAAATCTTAGAAGAAGAACATCGCTTACCTGAAGCGGTTGAAGAACAAGTTGAAATTCAAACGAAATATGAAGGTTATATCAATAAATCTTTACAACAAGTTGAAAAAGTTAAACGAATGGAAGAGAAGAAAATTCCTGAAGACTTGGATTATAGTAAAGTAGATAGTTTAGCTTCTGAAGCTAGAGAAAAATTAGCAGAAGTCAAACCTTTAAACATTGCTCAAGCGTCTCGTATTTCAGGTGTAAATCCAGCTGATATTTCAATCTTACTTGTTTATTTAGAACAAGGAAAACTTCAAAGGGTGAATCAATCATGAGTGTAGAATGGCTATCTGAGAAATTAAGAGAACATGGTATCGAATTGTCTGACACGCAAAAAGAACAATTCCAAACGTACTATCAATTACTTGTTGAGTGGAATGAAAAGATGAACTTAACAAGTATTACAGAAGAACATGATGTATACTTAAAACACTTCTATGATTCAATTACACCTAGTTTCTATTATGATTTCGATGGAGATAAGAGTATTTGCGATGTTGGAGCTGGTGCAGGCTTCCCAAGTATTCCTTTGAAAATTGTTTTTCCTGAATTAAAGGTAACGATTGTGGATTCATTGAATAAACGAATTCAATTTCTCAATCATTTAGCTGCTGAGCTCGGTCTCCAAGATGTAAGTTTTGTACATGATCGTGCGGAATCATATGGCAAGGGAGACTACAGGGAGTCTTATGATATTGTTACAGCTCGTGCTGTTGCGCGTCTCACAGTATTAAGTGAATTGTGCTTACCTTTAGTTAAAAAAGGTGGTCAATTCATCGCACTTAAATCTTCAAAAGGTGAAGAAGAATTGCAAGAAGCGAAGTTTGCTATTAATATTTTAGGTGGAAATGTGAGAGAAACATATACATTTGAATTACCTGAAGATGCTGGCGAAAGACAAATGATTGTGATTGATAAACGTAGACAGACTTCTAAGAAATATCCTAGAAAACCAGGTACGCCAAATAAATCTCCACTACTTGAAAGTTAAGATTTAACATCATTCATATACAAATAATTGAGAGGGAGAGAATGGATATGAAGAAACCTTTTTCAAAATTATTTGGTTTAAAAAATAAAGATGACATCGTTGGTTATACTGAAGAAGAACGCAATAATAATGTAGAATCCATTCATATTGAACGTATCGTACCCAATCGTTATCAACCAAGACAAGTATTTGAGCCAAATAAGATAAAAGAATTAGCTGAATCAATTGAAGAGCATGGTTTGTTACAACCTATTGTTGTACGTCCGATTGAAGAAGACATGTTTGAAATTATTGCTGGTGAGCGGCGATTCAGAGCATTACAATCTTTGCATAAACCACAAGCTGAAGTAATCATTCGCCATATGAATGATGAAGAAACCGCAGTAGTTGCGTTAATTGAGAATATTCAACGTGAGAATTTATCTGTGGTAGAAGAAGCGGAAGCATACAAGAAATTGCTTGAAATTGGAGATACAACACAAAGTGAATTGGCTAAAAGTTTAGGTAAAAGCCAAAGTTTTATCGCTAATAAACTGCGCTTGTTAAAGCTTGCTCCTAATGTGATTAAACGATTACGAGAAGGTAAGATTACTGAAAGACATGCGCGTGCTGTCTTAGTCTTATCAGAGGACGAGCAAGAGGAATTAATTGAGCAAGTCATTAATCAAAAATTGAATGTGAAACAAACTGAAGATAAAGTTCGTCAAAAGACAGGTCCTGAAAAGGTTAAAGCACAGACGTTCCAATTCTCTCAAGATGTGACTCAAGCGAGAGATGAAGTTGGTAAGAGTATTCAAGCCATCGAGCAGTCTGGCTTACGTGTTGAACATAAAGATAAAGACCATGATGACTATTATGAAATAAAGATTAGAATATATAAGAAATAGTAAGAAGAGAAAACGAGTTAATGCAATATAGGGTTGCACTTACTCGTTTTTTTGTGTTTATTAGGGGTGTTTATTTACTTTTTAAATCATTTAAAAGTTTAATTCAGTAACATTATTGATGATAAACGTTGGGTCTTCGGATTTTAGTTCATCTTCGCTATGTGTGCCCCAAGTTACTGCACATGAGGATACGTTTGCGCTATTGGCCATTTGCATATCAAATATGGCATCACCGATATAGATCGTTTCTTTATTATTGAGGCGATACTTATTTAAGATGTAGTTGATACCATCAGGCGCAGGTTTGTAATTGTCAACTTTGTCAGAACCAATGACTTCGGTGAAGAGATGATCTATTTTTAATATTTCTAGATTACGAATCAGTACATCTGTCTTTTTACTCGAGACGACAAACAATCTCTTGTCTTCAGCAAGCATGCTAAGTTGTTTAGACATCCCTTTGTAAAGTTGTAGATAAGATGCCTCTATGTCTTTGTAATTCTTTCTAAATGTAGTGATGATTTCTTCTAATTGTACATCGTCTAATGGTGTTGGACTCATTAATCTAAAGGATCTTTCAATAGGGATTCCCATATAATATTCAATATCTTTCACTGTAGGTTCTGTCATACCTTTATCTCGAAAAGTCTTCTGTGTAGCCACCACACTACATTGCTTAGAATCAGCAATTGTTCCGTCAAAATCAAAGATTAAATTCTTATACATGGATGATTAACCTCGCTTGTTTGGAATTGATTTGATAAAACCTTAACACAAAAATATTAAGTAATAAAATTCGCATCAATATATTTGAAATCACTCAATTTATTAGACGGAAGGCAGTCTTAGGAGAATTGTATAAATGACTTCCCCCGTTTTATTACTTCTATCGACAGTAAGAAATATATTAATACTATTTATTACAAAAAAAGAAGAAGTCGAGTTAACTTCTTATCTCTCAACTTCTTCTTATTTAATTTCTAAATTGATTTAGATTTTCGTCTTCGTCTGCCTAATAGAATAAGGCTACCCAATCCAGCGAATATTGTAGCGAACAATGTTTTATCGTTATTCTTATCAGAAATGCCAGTATCTGGAAGTGAAGCTACTTTATGAATTTCATTATATTTATTGAATTTAGTTTCTTTCATTAATTCAATTTCTTTATTATATTTCGCCTTTTTATCGTATTCAACTTTATGTTCAGTTGTTTTTTGAGGTTTTGGCACAAGAACTTTATTTGGTGTTGGCATTTTTACTGGTGTGAACGTATTATTAAACTCAATATCTGCTGGCAATTCAGTTTTACTTACTAAAATATGGCCTTCTTTTGTAATTGTGATTTTTACTTTAGCTTTCATATGATCGTAAGTAATATTTGAATCATTGCCTTGAAGTTCTTCTACTGTATAAGTATACGTACCAATATCGTTATTTTCGAAAGTAAGATTGTTGAAAATGACTTTACCATCAATCGTGTTTTTAGTACGCGCCACTTCTTTACCTTGTTCATCTTTAAGTACAAAGTCGAATTCATGAGCTTTTAGAGGTCGACCGATTAATTTTTTAGAGAAATCAAGACTTAAAGAAACGGGACTCACATAATAGTTATTAAATTCAGTGTCATTTGGATTAACAATCACAGCTTCGTAATTTCCAGAAAGATGATTTTTAACTACATTTACTGTAACAGTCGCCACCATAGGATCATAATCAATATTCGTATCTGTTCCTTGCAATTCTTTAATTGTGTACGTATGACTACCTTCAGAATCATAAGTTAAATGATCGAATATCACTTTACCATTTTGATTAGACACTGTTTGAAGCACGTGGTCACCTTCAGAAAGGGTAAATTGGAACTCGCTATTCGATAAAGGTTTACCAGTAAGAACATTATTAAATTCAAGTTTAGCTATTGCTGGTAAAGGAATATAAGTGTTATTAAACTCAGTATCCGCCGGCAATTCAGTTTTACTTTGCAGTATATGTCCTTCTTTTGTAATAGAAATTTTCACATTAGCCTTCATACTATCGTAGGTAATATTCGGATTATTTCTTTGTAGTTCTTCTACTGTATAAGTGTGCGTACCTACATCACTATTTTTGAAAGTAATGTTATTGAAAATGATTTTTCCGTCAACCGTATTTTTAGTACGTGCCACTTCCTTACCTTGTTCATTTTTCAGTACAAAGTCGAATTCGTCAGCTTTTAGAGGTCGACCAAGTAATTCTTTTGAGAAATCAAAGCTTAAAGCAATTGGATTTACATAATAGTTAGTAAATTTAGTGTCATCAGGATTTACAATCACAGCCTCATAATTGCCAGTGATTGGATTTTTAGTTACATTTACCGTAACAGTTGCCACCGCAGAATCATAATCAATATTCGTGTCTGTTCCTGGGACTTCTTTAACTGTGTACGTATGGCTACCTTCAGAGTTATAAGTTAAATGATCGAAAGTGACTTTGCCATTCTGATTTGTCGCTGTTTGAAGTACATGGTCGCCTTCAGAAAGGGTGAATTGGAACTCGCCATCAGTTAAAGGTTTGCCAGTAAGAAGAATATTATTAAACTCAAGTTTAGTTGTTGCTGGTAAAGGAATGTAAGTATTATTGAACTCAGTATCCGTTGGTAATTCAGTTTTACTTTGTAAAATATGGCCTTCTTTAGAAATTGAAATTTTAACAATAGCTTTCATATTATCGTAAGTAATGTTTGGATCATTACCTTGTAGTTCTTCTACTGTATAAGTATGCGTACCCACGTCACTATTTTTGAAAGAAATATTATTGAAAATGACTTTACCGTCAATCGTATTTTTAGTACGTGCGACTTCCTTACCTTGTTCATTTTTCAGTGTGAATTCAAATTCATCAGCTTTTAAAGGTCGATTAAGTAGTTTTTTCGAGAAATCAAAGCTTAAAGCAATTGGACTTACAAAATAATTATTAAATTCAGTGTCATTAGGATTAACAATCGTAGCTTCGTAATTACCAGTAACTGGATCTTTAGTTACATTTACTGTAACAGTCGCCACCATAGGGTCATAATCAATGTTCGTATCTGTTCCCGGTACTTCTTTAACTGTATACGTATGACTACCAACAGAATTATAAGTTAAATGATCGAACGTGACTTTGCCATTCTGATTAGACACTGTTTGAAGCACGTGGTCACCTTCTGAGAGGGTAAATTGGAACTCACCATCAGTTAAAGGTTTGCCATCAAGAACATTAGTGAATTCAAGTTTGGCTGTTGCTGGTAATGGCGTGTAAGTATTATTAAATTCTGTATCTAATGGTGCGATTGATGTAACGGTAAGTGTATGTAGTTCTGTATTTTCAAATTTAAGTACGTTTACAGAGATTACGGCTTTCATCGGATCGCTTGTCATACGTTCTTCGTTACTCGGAACTTCTTCTACATTATATTTAAATGTATGTCCAACATCTGCATTGGTATACGTAGGACGTTTGCCGTCTAAGAAGGTAAAGTTAATTGCACCTTGAGCATCATTGACACCTGTAGCTAGCACTTCTTCCTTATCATTTTTTAAAGCAAAATGAAACTCTCCATCTTTTAAATTACGTCCTGTTAAAGATTTAGTGAAAGGAATATTTAAATCAAAAGGTTGGGGTTCAACGTAATAATTTGTGAATGCCTGGTTACCATCATTATCCCCATCGTAACTATAAACCACATTTGCTTTTAACATCTCGTCTTCTTCAATAACAGTTATTGTAGCAGTTACTCGCAACGGTTCAGCATCATAATTAGGATTTAAATTTGTTTTATTTTCAGTAATTGTATAAGTATAGGTACCTGGCTTAGTAAACGCGATTTTATCAAATGTTACTGAACCATCCTCTGCATTCGTTTTTGATTGTGAAGCATCTGGAATTGTTGGTGAATGAGGGCCTGCCTCTATATTAAAGGTGAATTCACCTGGAGTTTGATTATGATCGCCCTTAATTATATTATGCACTTTTAACGTTACTTCAACTGGATCAAGCGTAGTATAGTAATAGTCTGCTGGTTTAATTCTTGCTAAAAAGTTTTGTAAGCGGAAGTTACCTCCAGAACCAACTTGAACCCCGTTAATGACTTGTTTAGGTGCGAAAAGCATACCTGCAGCGTCACCTTCACTTGCTGGTTGTATTTTAAATGGTTTCGGATAACCAGGTATATCAATGTATTCACCTAGATGTTCCATGTTTCTTTCACCAGGCTTTAACGTTTCTGCATAAACTCTCACGTAGTTAGTAGTGTCAATACCAGTTGATTTAGCGGCCTCTGACATATGGTCGATAGATAGTGTCCAAATTTCAACACGTGTTGTGCCGTCTTCGCCTACTACCTCTTTGATACGTTTGATACCACCGTTACTATTTGTAGCATCTACATATCTTAATCCTACTGGGTATGCAGATATCAATGTACCAGACATATTATCAGGACTCACAGTTTGATATAATTTATAGCCTTTAAATCTACGAACATTCGAAGCGGTGTATGTTTGTCCTCCCATACCTTGAATTGTATAATGAGCTAATTCTTGTTCAGTATGATCTGGCTCATAAGTTTGTGTATTGATATCGTTTTTATCAGCTTGGAATGTAGGATTATTTTTATTTATTACACGATAGTGCGTTGTTAGAGAAGCGGTTATCGGAATAAAATACTGAGGATCAGGAGAGGTATTTCCTTCATTCGCACTATTATAAACGTCAAAAATTCTTAGACTCGTACGTTGATTACCAAGATTACCATTTTTATCACTTTTGAATTGCACTTTAATCGCTGGCACAGTTTGTTTAAATTGATTTAGAGTATGTAGAAACGTGAAATCTAGTAAGGCATATTTAGCTTTGTTAGGATCTTGAGTTGCTACAACATGTGCCAAACTATTTTCTCCAAACGTTACTACACCATCTGCGTTGATTGATTTTGTTTCAACAATAGAATTATTTACACCGTCTACCAATTGAATAGTGATATTATCAGAGTCGTCATATGGTTTTGATAAACGATAATAATATTTTGTATGGTATGTAGTATTAAAATTTGTAAGATCTGTGATAGCAATGGTGTATTGATTAGGGTCAGGATTTGCTTCAAATACTACATTTGGCGTTGGTGTTGTATTTGAATTTTTAGGCTGTGGAGTTACGACCTCTCTATTTTTAACTGACGCACCATTTGGATTATCCATATTAGGCGTAGCGATAGTTGCGTGATCAGTTAATACACCTTCTGAAGTAATAGGTGACGTTGCAGAACGTCGTACACGAGTATGTACTTTTTGTTTGTTCGTAGTAGACGAAGATGCAGTTGTTTGTGCATTCGTATTATCTGTTATTTGTTTAGGTTTTTCGCTAGTAATGTGAGAATCAGTTTCTTTAGTGTTAGAAGTGTTTTCAGATTGAGTCGTGTTAGTTGTTGGAGTTTGGGTTGATATTTCTGAATTTGATGACTTAGTCACTTCATTTTCCAAAGGTTGTGGTTTAGAAGTCGTATCACCTAATTGAAGTGACGTGTTATTGTGGATTTCATCTGCATGAGCTACATCTTGAAAGCCTACGAATAAAAAGGCACCTAGTAATACAGAGCCAGTTCCTATTGAAAACTTTCTGATAGAGAATCGATATTTTGTTTTTAATTTCATAGCTTGATGTCCTTTCTTAGATGAATTAAATAATTTCTTTAATTTAATTATAAAATATATAAAATGGAAAACAACATTGTGTCTAAATTGTCATAAATATAATATAAATAGCAAAACACCGTTTACAGATAATGAGATTTCGCTATTTATAATTAATTACTCTTTTTTTCTTCATGACGTTTTAGTGCATAATCGTTTTTCAGTAAGCTGAATTTCACACATCTAAAAAAGTTCACAATACTACGTAAAATAAAGATAATTATTACTAACCTCAAAACGTTCAATTCAACGAGCGCACTTTTAAACTTAGTAAATTTTCTTTCATATTCAATCATTTGAATAACTGTTTAACGTGAAACAATGAATATTTGTATTTTTAGAAAATTAGGTATTTTAAACGATATGTTTACAACAACCTTTAATCGATTTAAACTAAAAGTAAACGAAACGTTTCGTTTAATAATTAATTGATAAGAAGGGTTATTGTGTTTGGAATATCGATTTCTAGTGCTATTCTTCATTTCGTTATAGGTGGTCTTGCTGTCGCACTGGCATCAGTGATAGCAGACAAAGTTGGCGGTAAATTAGGTGGCATTATTGCTACTATGCCGGCAGTCTACCTGGCCGCTGTTATTGCTTTAGCTATAGACCATAGAGGACATCAACTTATTCAAATGTCTATACATTTAAGTACAGGCGCTGTAGTTGGAATTGTATCTTGTATCATTACTGTCTTTTTAACTTCTTTATTTATAGGTAAGAGAAATTATAAGAGCGGAACGATATTTGCAATTGTATGTTGGTTAGTCATATCTGTAGCAATATTTGTAGTCAAACATATTTAATGATGGAGGCATTTAAGTAATGAAATTAGTGTTAATAAAATTTCTTGTAGGTGGATTTGCGGTATTGATTAGTTATATCGTCTCAGTCGTATTACCGTGGAAAGAGTTTGGAGGTATTTTCGCAACCTTTCCAGCTGTGTTCTTAGTTTCAATGTTTATCACTGGTATGCAATTTGGCGATAAGGTTGCGATGCACGTGAGTAGAGGGGCAGTCTTTGGCATGATCGGCGTACTCTTTAGTATTTTAGCTACTTGGGGTCTTCTTCAAGCTACTCAAATGTGGTTAGTTAGTATTATTGGCGGATTTGTTGTATGGTTTGTAAGTGCATTAGTTATTTTTGAAATGGTTGAATTTATTTTCCGTAAAAGAAGGGATAAACATGGCTGGAAGACCGAAAGATCCAACGATAAATAAGAAAATTTATGATGAAATTAATCGTTTACTTGAAACAACGCACTTTAGGGACATTACAATTGATCAGATCTCGGAAAATACAGGCATCTCTAAAGCAACGATTTATCGTAGATGGAAAGATAAAGCTTCAATTATTATGGATATGTTTGTTGAACAATCTCACAAAATATTTATAGACGATAATGGCGATTTATATGAAGATTTGTTTCAATTTTTAGTGAAAATTAAAGATATTTATAAAACGAAATTAGGTAGTGCAGTTATTGAAATACTTGTCAGTCACCAACAAATCGAAGCACGTGAAATGTTCATGACGAATTATTTCAATAACAATCGTAAAACATTAAAAAAGATTATTAGCAATCATATTAAAGATGAAGAACAAGATTTATTTATAGATCTCATCTTCTCACCCATTTACTTTAATATATTAATTAAACCTGATTCTTTAGATGAAAATTACATTGAAAAGATGTTGAAAAAGATTATTCAGGCATATAAGCCAAATTAAAGAAGTTATAGGAATTTTGTGAGAAAGCATGAAGGTAAGTGAATTAGGATGTCAATCCTATGAAATGGAGTAAAAAATGAGAGGGTATATTGAAAATTTAAATAATAATATTAGATATAAAATTTTAAAGAGTGATAGAGAAGTATATTTAATTGATTTACAACAATATTTAATCTCTTATTTTTTCCCAATGATTAATTGGTCATATATCAATGGTTATAAATTAAGTGAAAAAGAATATAGTGATTTAATTAATCCTAACCAATCAAAAAAGGCCAATAAAAAATATTCGCCTATTGTTGCAGGGTTGACGATACTCATTGCTGTATTATTGAGGCCTTTAATTCAAATTGCAGGAATACCTATTCATTTTATTTCTGCAATATCAATAGTTATTATCACATTTTCAATAATTACTCTATTGCATTATTTTCTAAGAAATAAAAATAAAATCAGAATGTTAAACACGAAAGAAAATAGTCATAAGATTTTGGTAACACCAACCTTTAAACATATATGTGCAATAGTCACTTTATATATTATTCTAACCTTAACTTTGTATATAGGAATAAATATGTTATTTATTCAAACGGAAATAAATTATATCGTTTACATGTTTTGGGTTTTGTTAATGGTTTTTCAAAGTTTTTTAAATATGATGACATTTAACCTTGGTAAAGTTAAATATAAAATTTATAAACAGCATGGTTGAGTTATAGTAATTCTAAATCAATGTTTAAATTTAAATAGAATTGGTGAGAACGAATGGAACAGGTATATACAATATATAAAAATCCTAGATATAAAATCATTCAAAAAGATAATCAATATTTAATGATCGATTTAGAACAAAATTGGTATTCTTACCTGTGTCCTATGCTAAATTGGTTTATACCTATTAAATATACAAAACTTACTTACCAAGAGTTTAATAATTTAAATATATTTTCAAATGGAAGTAATTCTAGTTATGGAATGATAGCTGGTGGTATAGGTGTCACAATTAGTGTACTTTTAAGAAGTATAGTGGGTTTAATGGACATTAATATTAGTCGAATATGGATGCTAGTCATGTTTTTAATTGGATTTGTTGCTGTGGTCGGGCTTCGTTTAGCTATACGAAAGAAGTTGAAACATCCATCGTTCAATAAGAACAGTAAACAAAAAGTAAGACTGATTCCATCA
>NZ_KV827780.1:57399-59293 GCF_001836225.1 Staphylococcus sp. HMSC036D05
TAAGACTGATTCCATCATTCAAAAATTTCGCGCTTGTGGTATTTTGTTATTTTATGACATTATTTTTGTCAATTGCACCTACTCAAATGATTTTTGATGACAGTCAAAATATTATAGGTTATGTAGGTTGGTTAGTCGTTTTCTTTATGTTTACTACTTTAAATATATTTTCAATTTTGGATAGAAAAGTACATGCCAAAATAATGAATTGAATATGTAAATCTAACTACAAAATTATATTGGAAGTGAAATTCTAAACATATGCAAATAATAATCTATAAAAATTTAGAGCCATGTAAATCTGAGACAATTGATTAGGCATTCCTTGTTAAGAAGGGGAGCATTTTTATGCGAGGAGTCTAGAAAGAAGTGTAATTAAAGGGATTTGTTACTCTAGTATCTAATGGTAATGTTTAAAATTAGTGAGAAATTAAAAATTTATTAGATTTATTAGAAATAGCAAAAAACTTTGGAGAAGCGGTATAAACCTAAATATAAGGGAAATATCCAATGAAATTGAAAATACAAAGGAAAAGTAGCAAATGAAGTTGGGCAGTCTGTTGATAAAGAAAAAATAGTGTTAATTCAATGGAATGGAGTTGGTGAAATGGTTCAAGGAACTATTCAATCGATAGGAGAATCCAATCGCTATAAATTAATTATATATAGCGGTAGCTTTTATATTTTAGATATCGAAAAAAATATATTTACTTACTTTTTTCCATTTATTAATTATTTATTTCCTAGATGCCTTCGAGAAATAGATCAAATGACTGCAGAAAAATTAATGACTAAACAGAGATCCAAAGTAAAAAAGTCCAATTATGTTTTCCCTATAGGTTTATCCATAATAATAAGTACTATACTCAGAACGGTTGTACATCAGTTCGACATATCAGTTAACTCAATTTTTTTGTTATTTTCAGTTATAATATCGATTTTTTCAGTTTTGCTTTTGAGACTATGGCTAAGTTATTTTAACAATAAGCATATAGAAATTAAATATAGTAATCATAAAATTAAAGCTTTGTTAATTCCGCCACGTAAATACATTTTTAAAAGTATAGGAATATTTTGTTACTTTAGTATATTGTATTGTTTGGGAATGTATGCATTTATAGTATCTAATAAATTTAATTTACTAATACTAATAGCGGGAATGATATTATTATTCATAATAACTTTAACAAATTATTTCTTGTATCCTATGGAGGAAGAAAATGTTGAAATCCATGAAATAAAATCTTCTTTTACTAAGTCACTTAAATAAGACGCTTGTTGCAGTTTGCATTTGATTTTATTGTTAACTAATTAGCATGATGAAAGTCCATAGTCGTTAAGGGAATCTAAAAACGTTAAAAATAGCTCCGAATATAGTAGTAACAAAGCAAAAAAGTCGAACATAATGTTGGAGAAGATGTCAATAAAATTAAAAAAGTAGTAAATCCAATGAAATGGAGCGAACATATACATAATGGAACAGGTATATACAATCTATAAAAATCCTAGATATAAAATTATTCAAAAAGATAATCAATATTTAATGGTCGATTTAGAACAAAATTGGTGTTCTTATCTATTTCCTATGCTGAATTGGTTTATACCTATTAAATATACAAAACTTACTTACCAAGAATTTAATAATTTAGATATATTTTCAAATGGAAGTGGTGCTAGTCAAGGTATGATAACTGGTGGGATAGGTGTCATAATTAGTGTATTGTTAAGAAGTATAGTGGGTTTAATGGATATTAATATTAGTCAAATATGGATTCTAATCATGTTTTTAATTGGATTTGTTGCTGTGGTTGGGCTTCGTTTAGCTTTAAGAAAGAAGTTGAAACATCCATCGTCCAATAAGAATAGTAAACAAAAAGTAAGACTGATTCCATCA
>NZ_KV827780.1:59393-113517 GCF_001836225.1 Staphylococcus sp. HMSC036D05
TAAGACTGATTCCATCATTCAAAAATTTCGTGCTTATGGTATTTTGTTATGTTGTTGCAATTTACTTAATAGTGGGATTATTTTATATGATGGTTATTGATAATATACAAAATATTATGATTTATATTTGCTGGTTAGGAATATTTTTGGCATTTTCATTTATGAATATAGCTTCAATTTCTGATAGAAAAGTGCATGCCAAAATAATGAATTGAATGTGAAAATAATAATCTAAAAAGAATTGTAGAGCTATATAAACTTGAGACGATTAAGTAGACGTTCCTTATTGAGAAGGAGCGTTTTTTTATGCGGGTTGTCTAGAGGGGAGGATAAATATATGGGAATTCAACATGTCGAATAATGATTATTGATGACAACCATAAGAAGGCCGAAACGTTAGTATAGGTATTGCACGTATAAAATAGTATTTAGGTTTTTTATTTTTTACTCATTTGATAAACGCATAATTACACCAATTTTTGACTTAGTCTTTACATACGAATATATAATTTATGATAATTTCGCAATTATGATAACGTCTATTATTGCAATATATACTTAATTACCTTTCTTTGTATAAATTAGTAAGTTAGTTGTTACAAAAATATTTGATACTAGTAACATTATAATAATTTGAAAGGATGATATTTGAATTTTTACGTTAAATATTTATATATAACTATAAATGTTGAGTAATCATTGGTAAAATAAATTATAAATAATTATAAATAATATCTGGTAATTCTACCTAAATATTTAAGGGATGTGAATGATGATATGAGTCAAGTTAAGAGTGATACTAGTAAAACAAGTAAAATTTTCTCAACCTTACAAAGTGCAATAAATGAATGTGAAAGTGTATCTGACCCTTCAAAAGATGAGAGCACAACAGTAAGCGGAAATAAAGATGCACATAGTGCAATAGATAATTTAATGAAGATGAATCAATCTGTTACCAAAACTATTGAAAAAGCTAGTAAAAATATCCAGAATGTTGGAGATGTATTTGAACAAACAGATCAAGCTATAGGTAATGACATTTCTAGAAACTAAAGGAGTAAATCAATGACGAGTAAAGTGGATGAATTTAATCATTTGATTGTGGAGAAAAAGGAACAAGTGGATAATCTTTTAGTTGAAAAAAAACATGTTAATGATTTAATGAATGAATATCAAGATATGATACAGACTACTGAAAAATTAAATCGTCATTTGGTAGAAAGATACTATGAAAGTCGTATGTTGAGTAGTATTGAGCAAAATAGCGATATCTTCCGACATGGTCAACAACAAGCGTTGAATGCATTACAAGATCAACAAAGTAAAATTGATAAAGATATACAATATTTAAATAGAGATATTACTGAGATTGAAAGAAAAAGAAACATAGAATTACAAATTGAACATGAGAGGGGGAAAATTAATGAGCATTGATATGTATGTGGGGAAATCTAAAAGTCAGGCGTCTGATGTTGCTAGTAAAGTTAAATCTATAACAAGTGGCTATGATAGTTTGCAAAAAGGTATCATGCAGTTTGTTAGTGAAGATGAATTACGAGGAAAAGCTTATGATTCAGGGAAACAATTCTTTTCTTCAGTTATAGCACCATTAACTGTAAGTATTAAAACTTTAGGAGATTTAACTGAACAAGCATGTAAAGAGTTCGTTGAAAAATATCAATCTGATGTAGATAGCCAAAGTTTAAAAGAATCGGAATTAGAGGAAGACATTCGAGAATTAGAACAACAAATCAGCAGATTAGAAGAATTGAATGCTTCTTTGAAACATAAATCTTCTCAAAATAAAGGTTTATTGTCAGGGAATAAACAAATGATAGGGAGTTTAGAGGAACAGAAAAAGGAATTAGAAGAAAAATTACATAAACTAAGACAGTTCAACCAAACGTCACCTAATATATTTAAAGAAGTTGAATCTTTCCAAAAAAACGTTCAGCAAGGTATCAATCAAGCTAAAACTGCTTGGGATCCAGGCAAACAATCATTTAATATCCCATCTGGTAAGCAGATGGAGTGGGCTAAGGTAAGCCAACAAAAAGCTTTAGATGTACGAATGAAAAAAATTAATCAGAAAGCTAAAGATGGGAAGAAATTGAATAAGGATGATATATTCACAATCATTACTTATCAACAACAAAAGCAATCGAGACTATTACCCAAAAGTATTCAGAAATATATGGATGAAAATGCCAGTGATATTTCTAAAGATTTAACAGTAGATGGTTCAACAAAACTCATGGAAGAATATGGTAAATACTTATCTAAAAATCCTGATCTATCAATCAATGGAAAGATGATTAAAGAATACGGTGTAGGATTTGCTAAAGCAGGTAAATATGGCGGTAGCACCATGGGAGCATTGAATTTTGGAGTAGGAATGTATACAGATATAACAGAAGACAATAAAACAGCTGGACAAGCTTTTGCACATAATGGTCTAACGGCAGGAGTGGGTGCTGGAGCCGGTCTTGTAGCGACGGTGGCACTTGCTTCTACACCCCCTGGGCTTATATTAGTAGGGAGTATAGCCGCGGTTACATTAGCAACATATGGCGTTGAACTGGCTTATAAAAATAATTTTCTTGGATTAAAAGATGGAACTGATTGGGTGGGAGAAAATATATTCGACCCTACGTTTAATTGGATTGGTAATAAATGGAAAGCCAACTATACTTTCCAAAAAAATATGATAAGTGGAGGTTATAATATAGTTAAAAATGAAGGAAGAAAAATCATGAAAAATAATGTTGTACCTACTTTTGCAAAAGAGACAGGTAAAGTTATATCTAAAACAAATGAAATTCAAAAAAATACAGAATCTACTATAAAAGAATATAGAACTAATGCCAATAAAGTTTTTGAAAAAACGGATAGGAAAGTAAATGAAGTATCTGATTCATTTAAAACAACTTCTCATCATATACAAAATCAAGTTGGGCAATCACTTAATAAAGTAAAAAGTTCACTAAATCCAATGAAAGGATGGTAGTGGGTTTGGAAAATTATAATTTTATGTTAAAGGAGAAGGAGCAACCATCAAAACAATAACTATAGAGACTATCGAAAAAAACAGTAAATATAAATTAATACACTATAAGGATAAGACCTACATTATAGACATTAATGGAAATAAATTAACTTATTTATTTCCATTGATGAATTACGTAACTAAACGACAATTAATCGAAGTAGATAAGGAAGAATTAAGCAATATTAAAACGGCTTACATAAATAATGATAAAAAAAATAAAACTAACGCTTTAGGATTTATAGGTACTGGTATAGGTTTATTGTTTGCTACATTGACAAAACCACTATTAGATTATTTAAATTTTACAGCAAGTTTTTTGATTAATATTATTTTAATAATAATTGCAATAACCCCTCTAATAGTAATTAAGATATTTGTGGACAAAAATAAGAAAGATAAATTAGGGGTTAAGTTAAATGGGCATAGGCTAAGGGCATTTGTTCTTCCTAATGTTAAAGAGATATTTAAAAATGTTGTTATAAACATTGTAATAAGTTTTGTTTTTATTGCATTAGTTTTGGGAGTAATAATAGAAAAACAATTAAATATTATATATTATTTATGTATGATGATGGTACTGTCTTGTATTTTATTCCAAAATGTTTTTCTTTATGCACAAACTGAAATTAAAGGGAAGATTGGTGGTATTAAATGGAAACAATAGGCAGTATTATATATTTAAAAGAAGGCTCGCAAAAATTAATGATTATTAATCGAGGTCCCATTGTGGAAATAGATAACCAAAAATATATATTTGATTATTCCGCGTGTAAGTATCCTGTAGGTGTTGTAGAAGATCAAATATATTACTTTAATGAGGAAAACATTGATACAGTTATTTTTAAAGGATATTCTGATCAAGATGAAACAAGGTTTCAAGAATTATTTGAAGATATGAAAAAGGATTTAGATTCCGATATTCAAAGAGGTTCAGTAAAATTACAAGATAGTTTTGGCCTAAATTAATTATATTGAGTAATATTAATTTTAAGATAAGGTCAGTGAAGCCTTTGCTAGACTTTTTTAAGAAGAGCTACAATTATTTCTAAAAAGTATTTAAACCAAGAAATAGGTTTAAACGAGCAATTAAAGAAGTAATTGAAAATAAAGAGAAGTTTTTTTTTCATAAAAAAGCCTTAGAAATTATAATAAAATTAAGAATATATATCTTTTAATCTAATAGGAGTTTGGGACATAGTTCCCAAACTCTTTTTTACACTTGCTGAATATTTTTATGTCTTGGACAGAAATGACGTACTATAAGAAAGCGCATACTAATTTTTTAGTAAGTTAGGGGTTTTATAAAAAAGGAACAAGAAACATACATTAAAGAAAATATCTATTTCTTTTTCGATTTATGTTGTTTTACTCCAAAAATGAAGGTTGGCATCATTATAGAACAAACAAGACATAACCAAAATATAATCTTTAAAAATATAGTTAGAACCATTGATTTCACCTTCTTTGATTTAATAATGAGAATTAAATAGTTTATCTCAAAAATTGTACTTTATTATAGTCTGTATTTGCGAAGGTTTATTTTCTATATAGGTTAAATGACAAAGCTTTTAGTTTGATTAAAATCTTATGTTGGAGCGTTATTTACATAATTAGTTACAAATGACTTAATCTAATTAATAAAATTATACTAATCATAACCCATATTTTAGGATTTCATAAAAACTCATGTATTAATGATTGTGAGAAAATATAAATGTTGCCATACATAAAAAGTATTATCGAAGTTAAATTTTTCTTCTATTTTTTCTTTTTCTCATTCAAACTAATAATAATTGGTATCATACCACAACAAATGATTATCAATAATATTAATCCTGAGTTCATTTTTGTACCTCTTGTGATTATTTAGTGTTCATATTTGGCATTGATTGACCAGAAGCTCCACTTATTAATCCAAATCCAACTAATAAAACTAAAGCAACGATGCCTAATATGATTGATGTTTTCTTGGATAAACGACTTGTTGAATAGTAGACTACACCTGTTAAAAATGCTTTTAATACATTAGTTAAACTAATAGCCATAAGGTACTTATTATCTTTAGCAAAGATATTTAAGCTGTCTAATTTATATTCAAAAATACTTAATCCAAATAATGCTTGAATAATAGTGATAATAAGTGAGAAAGTATCAATGATAATCGCGTATGAAAGTGCAGCAGAAAAAATACTACTACCTTTAGCATCAGATTTAAATATTTTAGAAATAACTAAGAAAATCACAAAAATTATTGCTGTATTAAAAAGAATACCGAAGAAACCGGTGAATAATGAAATTATCAAGTATAATCCTGAATTCATTTGACCGTTAGATTGTGATATTACAGTATCTTTCGTAGCCAAGTAACTTACGAATGCAGTTATTAATGCTAAAACTATTAGAATTAATAACTTCACTAACCACTTTGGATTTTCTCTTAATTTACTAAAGTGACTTACAAATGGAACGCTTGAATTCTCTAGTTGGTTATTTTCAATGTTTTGATTTTCCATATTATGTATATCTCCTTTGTTTAATTGTGATAGTAAAAGGTTAACATTTTATTCTATTTAATAAAATACGCAATTTAAATTTTTGATTAAAATTACTTGTGAGTACTAAATCATTTTAACTAAATAATGTTTTTTTAATTTTAACTATTCTAAGATTTTGTAAATTTCTCTTAAATAAAATATTACTAATATTACGAGTATGTTATCATTCCAATTGTAATTAATTATTAAGGAGAAATAGATATGAAAAAGAAAACATTGTGGATCATCATAGGAATTGCAATCATCCTATTATTAATTATCGCTGCTTTTATCGTGAAACAAGTGAATGGTTCAGGTAAAAAAGACAGTGAAGGTTACGATACATATACAGTTAAAAAAGAAACACCTATCAGTTTGGAGGGGAAAGCTTCTCCTAAATCTGTAAAAACATACAACAATAACAGTTCAATTGGAACATTTTTAAGTGCATCTGTAGATGATGGACAGAAGGTTAAACAAGGGGATCGTTTAATCAATTATGATACGAATGCTAGTAAACGTGAACAATTAGCCAATAAAGTGAATCAAGCACAAAGCCAAGTGAATGATGATTATCAAAAGATTAATCAAAGTCCGAATAATAGCCAATTACAATCTAAGCTTACGCAAGACCAAAGTTCATTAAATGAGGCTCAACAATCACTTGCACAACACGACAGACAAGTGAATGACAGTATGTATGCTACTTTCGATGGTAAAGTAAATATGAAAAATGATTCAGATGTCGGCGATGGACAACCGATTTTACAGTTGATTTCAGATAACCCTCAAATCAATGCGACTGTTACAGAATTTGATATTAATAAAATCAAAGAAGGCGATAAAGTCGATGTCACTGTAAATAGTACCGGTAAAAAAGGCGAAGGTAAGATTCTAAAAATTGATGAACTTCCTACAAGTTTTGATGCTGGCAGTGAGAGCGAGGCTTCTGGTGGTGCTCAAGCAGGTGGTGAAGAAGGTGAAGGCGCTCAAGCTTCTAATCCAACTGTAAACAATCCTTCAGGAGGTAAAGATGGCGACACATCTAAATATAAAGTTGTTATTGGAGATTTAGATATTCCTGTAAGATCAGGTTTCTCTATGGATGCGAAGATTCCTTTAAATACTAAGAAATTACCTAATAATGTGCTAACAAAAGATAATAATGTATTTGTCGTTGATAAAGACCACAAAGTGCATAAACGTGATATCAAAATTGAACGTAATAATGGACAAATCATTGTTAAGAAAGGCTTAAAATCAGGCGATAAAGTGATTAAAAACCCTAAAGGTAATTTAAATGATGGAGAAAAAGTTGAGGTGTCATCATGATTGAGTTGAAGAAAGTCAATCGACATTTCAAAAATGGTAATGAATCCAATCATATTTTAAAGGATATTGATATTCATATTGATGAAGGGGAATTTATCGCTATTATGGGACCTTCAGGTTCAGGTAAGAGTACGCTCATCAATATTTTAGGGTTTATCGATCGCGGATATGAAGGGGAATACCTTTTCAATAATGAAAATTATCAAAAAAGTTCAGACAACAAGTTAGCTGAAATTCGAAATCATACTGTAGGGTTTGTCTTTCAAAACTTCAAGTTAATTCAAAATAATACTATTCTTGAGAATGTTAGTATCCCTCTTATTTATAACGGAATGGGTAGTAAAGAGCGTAAAGATAAAGTTTTAGACGGTCTTCAAGACGTCGGTCTAAAAGGTAAAGAAGATTTATTACCGAATAAGTTGTCGGGCGGCCAACAACAACGTGTGGCTATTGCCCGGGCAATTATTAATAATCCTAAATTTGTTATTGCCGATGAACCGACAGGCGCGCTCGATTCTAAGACGTCTCAAGATATTATGGACCTCTTTGTCAAATTAAATAAAGAAAAGAAAACAACCATGATTATGGTGACACACGACCGTGACGTCGCAGATAAAGCTGACCGTATTATCCATATTCTTGATGGACGTGTGCAAGAGGAAGAGGTGTTAACGCATGAATAACTTTTCTAATGTTATTGCAGTTGCCTTTCGCTCGATCCTTAAGAACAAACGTCGTAATATCTTCACAATGATTGGTATCATCATTGGTATCGCAGCTGTGATTACCATTATGTCTCTTGGTAATGGTTTTAAGAAATCTACGAATGAACAATTTGATGAAGCCGGTGCAGGTAAAGATCAGGCTTCGATTTCATTTATGACTGAAAATATGGACGCACCAAAAAACAATCCGTTTAAACAAGAAGATATCAGTGTGGTGGAACAAATTAACGGTGTTAAAAGTGCTAAAGTAAAAGATAGTGAAGATAGTACATATTCCGCTAAAATTACGAATACGCATGGTAGCGGTGATACAAGTCTGAAAAAAGTCAATGAATTAACTGATCCAGAGAAAGGTAAGGGATTCACTAAAGATGATAATGACACAGAAGAGAAAGTAGCTGTTATTGATAGTAAAATAGCTAAAAAAGTGTTCAATAATCATGCGTTAGGTAAGTCCCTCTATATCAACGGTGAAGGATTTAAAGTTGTGGGAGTATCTGAAAGTTCAGGGATGGACGCCGGAGGTATGGGAATGCCTGAAGAATCTACAGTGCAACTCCCTACAAAGACATTTAATAAATATATGGGAAATTTAACTCAAGGTATGCCTCAATTATTAGTATCTGTTGAAAAAGGCGCTGATAAAAAAGAGATAGGTAAAAAAGTTGAAAAAGAGTTAAATAAAAAAGGTACTGGCACATCTGAAGGTCAATATAGTTATCAAGATAACGAAGCAATGATGAAAGGTATTGGTAAAGTCTTAGATACCATTACTTACTTTGTTGCAGCTGTGGCAGGTATTTCCCTGTTTATTGCTGGTATAGGTGTTATGAACGTGATGTACATTTCAGTTACTGAGCGTACTGAAGAAATTGCGATTCGACGTGCATTTGGTGCAAAAGGTCGAGATATCGAAATACAATTCTTAGTCGAAAGTGTTGTACTATGTCTTATTGGCGGTATTATCGGTCTGATACTCGGAATTATCATTGCGACACTCATAGATGCAGTGACGCCAGAGATGGTTAAGAGCTCCGTCAGTCTAGGTTCCGTCATTTTAGCAGTAGGCGTATCGACCCTCATCGGAATCGTCTTCGGTTGGATACCGGCACGTGCTGCTTCTAAGAAAGAATTAATTGATATTATTAAGTAATTTTAAGCGAGATTCTCGCTAATATTTAAAAAAAATACCCCACCTGTTACATTGCAGGGGGGTTTTATAATGGAAGTATAATATTGACTATTATCAGAAAATTCTGTAATTTAATTTTAAGGATTTGGCTAACTATTAAGGTGAGGTGGGATATGAAAATTTTTAAAACAGCATTAGATTTTCTTACATTATCAATCTTAACCACGTTATTCATTTTGTTTTGCCTGAGAGAAAATGAAGAATTAATCCCTAATAGTAAGTATATTGTAGCAATCAGTGAATGGAATCATAAAATTTCTAAAAAAGAGATTCTTGAAAGTATAAATACCATTGCTAAAAAAGAGAATATATCAATTTACAAATCTGTTTCTACTTTTGAAGACAAAAATAAGAAAGGTATTTATATATTTAACGAGAAAAGCGATAACAACCTCAAATATGTAGTTAGTAGTCCTAAAATTAATAAAATGAGCTATGAAGAATTCTTAATAAAAGATATTAGAGGTAAATATTTTGTTACAGAAAAGCACTTTGACAAAGCATATTTAGTGAAATCATTATCCAATAAAGGTTTAAAGGTTGAATTATTTAAAGTGAATAGATGGATACTATTTTTAGAAACTGTAAACAATCATTTTCTATTAATTCCAATTGTCTCAATCATCGTGATTTACTTGCTTTATTATGTTCACGAAAAGAATAAGAAGTTCAAAGAAATATCTATTAAAACTTTAAATGGCTATTCTTTTTTATCTATTATTTTCGAAAAACTATATATAAGGATAGCTTATTGGCTCATGCTTTATGTAATTCAATTTTTATGTGCTCTAATAGCTATGTATTTTATGGATCTAAATAATAATTATTTATTATTCATACAAAGGCTTTTAATCGTATTCATATCATTCACGCTAATAATTACTTTTATGAATCTTTTAACATACACTATGTTATGTAAATTAGATATTGCTTCAATGATTAAAGGTAACGACCATTTTAAACTGATTCGTCTTATCGCTACGGGCTCGAAATGTATTATATTATTTTTACTAACTGTATTAATCATTCAAAATTTATCAACTTTTAATGAGTTAAGTAAAATTAATGATTCTAAAAAGTATTGGAGTCAATTGAAAGATTATTACACCATTGAACTTGAGCCTATTAAAACGGATGAAGAAGAAGTAAAAATAAAGGCTCATGGCTTTCATCAATTTATCAAAGATAGCGAAAGTAAGAACAATGCTATTTTGATAAGAAGTAACAATATTTATAACCCACAAATTCATAATTATAATCCTTATAGTGGGAATATTTTATATGTTAATCAGAAATTTTTAGAATTATACGGTAAAAACATCTTTGCGATACAAACATTACAGGATAAAGCTCAGTCTATTGAAGTCATGTTACCCAAAGCACAATCAAATGTATTTAATAAGATTAAAGACGAATTTATAGAGTGGAGTTATTTTCAGAATGAATTTAAAAGAAAATTAAACGTAGAGGTAACGAGTTCTAAAGATAATAATAATATTTTTTCTTATGATAATCGAACAGAAAATAGTTATAAGTTTTTAAAGTCACCAGCAATTGTGTTATTAAATTCAAAGGATTTAGCTGATGATTTTTATTATGCTAGTCTCTCGCAAGGTGCATATTTATTTAAGAACTATGCAGATATTGAAGAAAGTTTAAATCGATTGCATTTAAAGGATTATGTTAGTGGTATCACAAGTTATACAGATAGTATTGAACAAAACTTAAGGGAAACGAATATAAAATTAATTATAGTCACATTCTCAGGTTTGTTATTAATTATCGTCGGTATGATTACCATCATTTTTGATATTCAATATTACTTTGAACAAAACAAAAAAGATTTACTTATCAAACGTTTATATGGTTTTAATGTATTTAAAACAAACTTTAATTATATTTCATTAAATCTTTTAATTACCTGGATTATAGGGGCCACATGTTATTTTTATATGAAGAATATGTGGGTGATATACATTTTTATCGTAATAACAATGATTCAACTGTTAATTCAATGTCTACAAATTGTCAGTCTCAATCAATCATTCACCAAAAAGATATTGGAGTTGTAAGCTATGAAAAAATTACTAACATTATTTATATCTCTCATTTTAATCATACTTATGTGTTTTATTCTAATTAGAAATTCTTTTCTAGATAGATTTAATCCTTTAATCAAGATGGAATATTCTTATGCAAAGGTGCCAAAAGATACGCAAAAATATGAAGACATCATTATCTATGATGATAAAGGTAGCAAACTTGATTATACGCTTACCTTTAAAGGATATGATTCTAGTCAAATTTACGTAAAGATTCTGCATAAAGGATACTATGTTAAACAAATAGAATATGTAAATAAAAATGAATTTCCTAAGAATATAAGGTGAGTGACATGATTAAATTAGAAAATTTAAATGTTACAAAAGACCGTCAACAGATATTTAAGGATTTAAATATGGAATTTGAAAGAGGTAAATCTTATGCACTTATAGGAAAAAGTGGGTCTGGTAAGTCTACATTACTCAATATTATTGCTGGATTAGAGAGGTCCAAAAAACATAATATTTATATTGAAGGGAAAAAAGAAAGGTTCCGAACGTCTTTTTATAGATATAAATTAGGATATCTATTTCAAAATTACGGTTTGATTGAAACACAATCTATTGATGATAATTTAGAAATAGGATTAAAATTTCATCACTTATCTAAAAAAGAAAAGAAGGAATTAAAAGCGTTTTATTTAAAAGAATTTGAAATTACTGAGGATCTTAAAAGAAAGATACATACACTTAGTGGTGGAGAACAACAACGCATTGCTTTAATCAGGTTAATTCTAAAAAATCCTAAAATTATTCTAGCAGATGAGCCGACTGGTTCACTAGATGCTAAAAATGGACAAAAAATAATTAAAGCGCTCCTCAGTTTAAAAACTAAAGAGCGCGTCATTATAATAGCTACACATGATCACTTCATAGCAGAACAATGCGATGAAATAATAAATATAGAAGATTATAGAGTTTAACGAAGAGAAACTGGAAAGTTGTTAATTTAATTGAGACTTTCCAGTTTTTAATTTGTCTTATTTTGAAACGATACAATATGTAAGTCCAGTTAAAGTCAATGTAAGAATAATTGTCAAAACCAATGTAGTAATTATTCTTTCTACAAGAGAGACATGGCGTAATCCTATAAAAACTGTAACAGTAAAGAACACAAAGGCACAGATTAAGTATAGGATAAACGCAATCAATACGAATGTATTAGGGCTGTCTAAGAATTGTTGATAGTTCTCCATTGATATAACCTCGCAAATGTTGACCTTTATATAATATATCAAAAAGTAGTATGTGTATCGAATAAAAATTGATAAAGATATAACTGTTTATTCTTCGACAAAAAATACATATTTAATATTTTAAATGAAAACAAAAAATTTAACACTAAATCTCAAAAACATAAAATTAACTAAATTTTAATAAAAATAGTTAAATAATTTAAAGAATTCTATGTTATTGTGAAAATAGCAGTTATATTTTTCAATCTTTATAAAGGAAAAAACTTATAGAGGTGATTATTTTTGGAAAATTACAAAGAAAAAAACAGATTTAGTATCAGAAAGTACGCAGTCGGAGCAATATCAATTATTACGGGTGTAGCAATTTTTATTGGGGGACATCAAGCACAAGCTGCTGAAGATACGCATCAAAACGTTGATAAGCCTACGCAAACTCAAGAATTAACGCAAAGTGTTCAAAAAGAAAATCAATCAACTGAAGCTTCGGAGTCTTCTACTGAAAAGACACAAGTACAATCTCCAAATCAACAGGCTCAAGTTACTACGAAACATAATGATGAACAGATGAAAGAAGCTTCAAATCAAAATCTTAATGAAGCGGACAATCCTAAACAAATCGATTCTAAAAAAGAAGAGCCAGCTACTCATCAAGACGCCGTTCCGTCTAAAAAAACTGATGATGCTACGCATCAAAAAGAGCCATCTACAAATCATCAATCCCAAGAACCACCTGAAAATGAATATTCAGTTCAAAAGAATGTAAGTGATAACACAGAATCAAATAAAAATAACCAAGATTCACAAACACAACAAGCAACGAATTCAGGTAAAAATACATATTCTAAAGAGCCTGAACAAAGTCAAGATACAACTCAACAAAAAGCAAAAGAACAAGAATCTCAAAATGATTCTAAGAAAAAAGAAAAACAAGTTGATAAAGGTGAAAAACAGCCATCACAAAATTTACAACAATCAGCCGAAAATAACGAATCAAAAGTAGACAAGCCTAAAAAAGGTGAACAAATTCAAACGAAATCCTCAAATACGAACCACAATTCACTGAACCAAAATAAAGAGAAAGAAAAACATCAACAAACGATCCAATCAACAAACAACAAAGAAGAAATTCCAAAACCATCTAAACAAACTACAAAAGCTAACAAAAAATCAGCTTCACAATCTTCACAATCATTACAATCAAAACAATCTAATAAACTTCCTAAAAAAGCTGCTCAAGCTCAATATAAAAATCAATATCCAGTCATATTCGTACATGGGTTTGTTGGTTTAGTTGGAGAAGATTCATTTGATTTATATCCAAATTATTGGGGCGGCAAAAAATATAATGTAAAAGAAAAATTGACAGAACAAGGCTATCGTGTTCATGAAGCCAATGTCGGCGCATTTAGTAGTAACTATGATCGTGCAGTAGAACTATATTACTATATTAAAGGCGGTCGCGTTGATTATGGCGCAGCTCATGCCGCTAAATATGGTCACAATCGTTATGGAAGAACTTACAAAGGTATTATTCCTGATTGGGAACCCGGCAAGAAAGTTCATCTCGTTGGCCATAGTATGGGTGGACAGACGATTCGTTTGATGGAACACTTTTTAAGAAATGGGAATCAAGAAGAAATAGATTACCAACGTGAGCATGGAGGAACGGTATCTGATCTGTTCAAAGGTGGAAAAGATAATATGATATCTTCCATTACCACTCTTGGGACACCACATAATGGTACGCCTGCTGCAGATAAACTAGGCACACGCAAATTTGTCAAAAACACAATTAATCGTATAGGACGTATTGGTGGTAGTAAAGCACTCAATTTAAACCTAGGATTCGCTCAATGGGGCTTCAAACAAAAGCCTAATGAAAGTTACGCGGAATATGCCAAACGTATTGCTAATAGTAAAGTTTGGGATACTGAAGACCAAGCGATTACTGATTTAACTAGTCCAGGAGCAGAAAAGTTAAATCAAATGACGACACTCAATCCTAATATTGTATATACGTCTTATACTGGTGCTGCGACACATACAGGACCTCTCGGAAATGAAGTACCTAACGTAAGACAATTCTTCTTGTTCGATTTAACAAGTCGTGTAATTGGTAGTGATGAAAATAAAGATCGCAGAGTTAACGATGGTATTGTACCTGTGACATCTTCACTACATCCTACTAACCAAGCATTTAAAAAGGTAGGATTAATGAATCCAGCGACAGATAAAGGAATTTGGCAAGTAAGACCGGTACAATATAATTGGGACCATTTAGACTTCGTAGGTTTAGATGATACCGATTATAAACGCGATGGAAAAGAACTAGGTGAGTTCTATCAAAGTTTGATTAATAATATGATGAGAGTCGAAGAAAAAGACGGCGTAGCTAAAAAATAAATATAGTCGCTATGTAAAAAATTTACCCTCATAGATAGAGGTCTAAATGACTTCTTCTATGAGGGTTTTCTAGTTCAAACTCTACAATTATTTATTTTCTTTTTCTTCACGACGTTTCAAATAATACGCGCCACCTAATAACCCGATAGGTACACCTGCGATTGGTGTAATGATATTACTTAAAATGAATACAGCAGCAACTAATACTAGAATATTGAACCAATTAATAGTTAAGTTTTTTAAATCCTCATATGATTGTTTGATTAAATCTTTAATTTTCATTATAAATACCATCCTTTTTAATAAATTTTTTGAAAAATCATTTTAAATTGAGCGCTTAATGACACGATTTGAGTGAATAAATGCTATAAGTGCAAAGATAAGATAAACGACTGCGTAAGCAATCATTACTATGAATATCGGCATCATTGTTACATTGCCCATAATCTTCATAAAGGCAAGTGATGCAAATAGTGCATGTAGTAAAGCAACTATTAAAGGCAATCCGAAGTTGAATAGAATTTTGAGTAATAAGCCTTTAGACATGTCAGAATTTGTGAATCCGATGCGTCGAAGTATTTTAAAGTTATCAATTTCATCTTCAGTTTCATCCATTTGTTTAATGTAAATAATACATCCAGCAGCGATTAGGAATGCTAATCCTAAGAATGAAGTTACAAATATGAGAATACCATTTGATGCATCTATTATTTTTTTCAATTCATCTTTAGAAACAACATTTGGATCAACTTTCGACGCGATGTGTTTAGCTTTTTTCATATCGCTAGGATGTTTAATGTTAAATCCATAAACTCGCACAGTATTTTTATCAGTTTTTAATGAGTTGTATACTTTAGGGCTTACTTCCACCATAGGAGCAGCATATGAAAGTTCAGATGGGTAAACTTTGGAATCATCTTTATCAGTTACTTTCACAGTTTCTTTAGACTTACCTTTAACTGTGATTTGTTTATTCATGTTAAATTTCATTATTCCGAGAGCGGTTTTTGTATTTGTTAATCGAGCGTCATTACCTTTAAGATGTTTATTAACAATCATTGACGTATTCTCTGAAATACTCTCAGAATCATTTTGGAAAGTCATTACTTCGTCTTTTACTGTTTTAGGATTAATAGACTCATAAGTAATTTTATTATGCTTAATATTATTTTTATCTAATTGTTGTTCAAATTTATGAGCTTGTTTACCTTTTGAAAAGTCAAAATCTTGTGGTGTTGATGATTCAATATTATAATCCGAATTTGCTTTGGTAATAGCCGCAAAACAAAGAATCGTCACTGTAATTGCTGAAATAATTGCGATTACTGTTAATGACATCGCATTTTTCTTCATTCTGTGCATGATAGATGAGGTGCAGACCACATCCGTAATAGAGACACGTCCATTTTTAGCACGTTTAATTGATTTAAATATGAGTGAAACAGAACTTCTAAAGAATAAGTATGCACCGACAATAGTTAGGAATAATATGATGAATGGTGAAATCATTGCCATGGTTAAAGGGTTAAATACGCCGAACATCTCAGTCGCCATATAGTATCCGAAAGCTATCATTAGAATTCCTAACACGCCACCAATGATTTCGAGTACGGTGATGCGCGCTTTAGTCGCTTCTGTCTGAGAACTATCCTTCATCATTGTTAAGATGCTTCTTCTTTTAAGGAAAAGGAAATTCTGAATAAGTATTAATACAAAAGCGATGACTAACATCACGATTGTGACAAGTAATGCCTGTGGTTCGAAACCAATTGAAAGGTGAACCTTTAACTTCATTAAATTTGAAGCGATGGCAAGCAAGAGTTGTGAACCAAAAATTCCAATGATTACGCCAAGAATGCCTGTTACTACAAATATGGCAAATTGTTCAATGCTTAACATTCTTAGAATGTTGCTTCTTGTTAATCCGATAAGTTGGAAAAGTGCAAACTCTTTCGTACGTCTCTTAATAAATAAGTGATTCGCATACATTAAGAAAATGATAATGATGATGAATAGAATAGTTGAGCCAACACTTGAACCTTTTTGAATTATTTTGAGAGAATTTGAATTATTGATACTGTGTGAATACTTTAAAGTTGTGAAACTAAAGTAAAGTACGATACTTAATAATAAAGAAAATAGGAACATGCCATAATGTTTAATATTTTGTCTTAAGTTCTTAAGTGTGATTTGATTAAACGTCATGAGTGACACCACCTAATGCCGATTGCAGTTTGATGATTTCTTGATAGAAGTCTTGTTTAGAATCTTCTCCTTGGTAAATTTCAGAGTGAATATCACCATCTTTCAACATAATGACTCTTTCAGCAAAACTTGCTGCTGAAGGATCG
The DNA here is from genome assembly GCF_001836225.1 of Staphylococcus sp. HMSC036D05. NCBI lineage: Bacteria > Bacillati > Bacillota > Bacilli > Caryophanales > Staphylococcaceae > Staphylococcus > Staphylococcus sp. HMSC036D05. The sequence continues at coordinate 76,278 of NZ_KV827780.1, forward strand.
TGAGTGACCATGATAATGGTTGAATTAAACTGCTTATTCATATCTTCTAAACGATTAAGTAAATCTTGTGCGCTTTTAGAATCTAGGGCCCCTGTAGGCTCATCGGCAAAGATGATTGTCGGTTTATGAACGAATGCACGTGCTGCTGCCGTACGTTGTTGTTGACCGCCAGAAATTTCGCTAGGATATTTATTTCCCAGGTCATAAATGCCAAGTGCTCCTGTGACTTCTTTGTAATTTTGCTCCATTTCATATTTTTGAACTTTCTGAACTGAAAGTGGAAGCATGATATTTTCCTTAACGGTCAGAGTTGGCAACACACTGTAATCTTGGAAAATGAATCCGAGTTGTTTTTTACGAAAATTCGCAAGTTGTTTATTACTGAGTTTATTAATTTCATTGCCGTCAACTTCTACAGTACCCCCGGAAATAGTATCGATTGAACTGAGTACGTTGAGTAAGGTCGTCTTACCTGAACCAGAAGGTCCCATGATAGCGACGAATTCTCCTTTTTCTACCGAGAAACTGATATCTTTAAGTGCTTGATACTTTTGTTTATCACCATAGACCTTAGATAGATTGTTAACTTTTAAAATTGACATCTTTTTCACTCCTCAAGTTGTTTATACTTAAATTGTAGAATCTTAGCGTCATCACTGCCTTTATCTAACCTTACAAAATCGCTGTCTAAACTTACATGTATGTAAGATTAGTAAGATTTTGCAAAATAAAAACCACAATCCATTAAAAAGATTGTGGAAAATTTAATTTAAATTTTTATTCGCATTTTTTGGGATATCATTTGTCTTAACTTCCGAATAATTCAAAACTTGTCCTTGTTTCATTGTAAGTTTGAGATAATGATTGGTTTTTAACTTCTTAGTAGCCGTATAAGTAATTTTCTTACCATCACCTTGTTCATCATAGCCTACTGTCTTGTAAGTGTAATTGTAGAAATCTTTATCTAATTTTTCTTTATTTACAGGTTGATTCGTTTTAACAAAATACGCTTCTTTAGGAATCATTGGATTATATTTATTCAAGTCTTGTACTACGGAATCGTTTGGATGATGTTCCCCGTAAATTTTCCCTACTAACATGAGGGCGCCAATAACAAGAATAAAAACGCCCAGTGTTATTAATAGTTTCTTTAACATATGTGTAATCACTCTCCATTTATTTTTCTAATTTACTCATCGCTTTCTTAGGGATATTGTCTTTTTTAACTTCTTCATAACTTTTCACTGTGTCTAATTTTTCTTTAATTTTTAAATAGTGATTTGGTTTGAGTTTTTTCATTCCCATATATGTGATTTTTTTACTATTACCATTATCATCATAGCCAGTTGTTTTATAGATGTGGCTTTCATCTTCATAATCCTTAGGGTTATGTTTCATTGGTTTAGTCGTTTTCACATAATATTCTTTTGTGGGTTCGAATGGGTTAGCCATATTTAAACTTTTAATATCTTTATTATTTGGGTGATGATCACCATAAACTTTTAATCCGAAAAGTAATCCTATTATTAATAAAATAATGACTATTATAGTGGTTAATGAAATTTTTAAAGCTTTCATGAAACTTTCACTCCTTTAATTTGTTTACAATTTAATTGTAGGAGCTTTGTTGGTAAGGTGCCTTTATCTAATCTTACAAATTGGCTTTTCAAACTTACACGGTTGAAAGTTTTGAAAAATAAGACGCCCGGAATACTTAATAAGAAAATTTTTATTGTACATAGAGTTTGTTATGCTACAAGTAACATATATTATTGTAGGGGGTTCAGGATGTCGTTTTTAATTGTTCTAATCGTTGGGACTATATTAGGAATCTATTTTTATAAACGTGAAGAACCAATGCACGTTAGCAGTTGGATTAAAGGTATTTTAGTTATTGTAGCAGTACTATTGATAGTGGATTTTATAAATCATTTTGATCAAATTAAAGATGGTTTTCTAAATGGATCAAAAGATATAGATAAGAATAGTCCATTTGAATAGGAGAGGTTAGAGTATGAAAATTGCATGGATTTTATGGTGGATTGCCACGATTTTCTGGGGAGTCGTCGCGATAGGCCTACTCGTATTTACATTAATGAATGGATTGAATAGTGGAATAGAATGGTATAAATTCACTTTTGTCATGATAGGGATATTTTTAGTGCCAATCATCTGCCAAGTAGTGTGGTTAATTATCAATCTTATTGTGAGTAAAAATTTTAAGGAAAGTCAATATAATTAAATTTCTAGTGTTGAGAATCATTGAAAGATGAAATCTCAACACTTTTTATATGAATTTTTAAAAGTGATTTGTATTACATAATTAATTTATGAGATGATGAAGTTAATCAACATTATAAAGCATTAAGTTTATTTAAATCTTAATAGAATTTTAAAAAATGATTGTTATAATTCATATGAAACTTTGAATCATTGGTAAAGGAGTATGTTTATGAAAAGGTTAATACTATTAGTAAGTGTATTAGGTTTATCTTTTATTTTAACAGCGTGTGGGGGTTCTGGAGAGCAAAAAGAGCCGTCGAAAGAAAGTCAGAAATCTGATAAATATGAATACGAATATTATGAAGTATTGAATGATGGTAAAGAAGAAACTCCTAATGTCGAGATTAAATATAAAGATAAAAATGGAAATTCACATTTAGAAAGAACGGATTTAAAACATGTTTATGAACACATTCTAAGTGATGGTAATAAAAAGCCATACATTGTTAAAGATGGTAGTAAGGTACACGTTTATCGTCCACCATATATGATGTACGGCGATGATGATGTTGAAGGTAAAGCAGTTTCAAAAGATGAAGTATCTAAATAAGAAAAGGTGAGTAGATGAAACGTAAAATATTTAAATTTATAAGTTTAATGATTGTGATTACTACAGCCTCACTTGGTATGTTATCGACAGAATTAGATGCTGCAACATCAGGAGGGTCTAGTGGCTCTAGCTCAAGTAGTTCAAGCAGTAGTTCATCGAGTGCGTCTTCGTCGGCTTCAAGAGGCTCAACATCATCAAGTTCATCAATGAGTCGTTCAAGTGCAGCGAATGCATCTCGGACTGCTCAACAATCGAGCCAACGTGCAGCGCAACAGGCAGCCAGATCAAGTAGTATGAAATCTAGTGCAAATGCTTCAAAGTATAGACAGAGTACTCAAAATATGAGATCACAGTCTCGTTCATTGATGGCTCCAAGACGTCCGTATAGTTCTGGCGCGCCTTATACATCACAATATATGGCGACTTCTTACTATAATAATTGGTTATATTTCTATATCATTGCATCTTCATCTCATGATCAACAGGCGAAGAAAGATAGTGTGAGATACCAAATGAATATGTTAAAACAGCAGATGAAATCAAATGAAAAGTTATATACGGTGACTGTTCAAACTAAAAAGGGTAAACGTGTTATTGTGGTACCTAAAAAGCAATACGATAAAATTAAGACAGGTAAGAATGTAAAAATTAAAAATGGTATAGTACAATAATGAACATTAAAGGAGAATTAAATCTTTGATGAAAGCATTTATTGATAAAGAAAAGAAGAGCGGATACCTGGGTATCTTATTTACACTCGTATTTGGTTTCGTGTTCAGTACAATGTTCACACCATTTATCGGCATCCCTGCAGCTTTATTGGCTGGTTATATCATTCATAATGCTGAAGATGCGGAAGAAGAATAATTTAGAGAATCAAGGAGTCTAAATCATGAAAAAAGAGATATTAGAATGGATTATTGCTATCGCTGTTGCGCTTATCATTGTAGGTTTAGTACAGAAATTCCTGTTTACTTCCTATACCGTCTCAGGGGAGTCTATGCATCCTACTTTTGAAGATAGAGATAAAGTTATGGTGAGTCGAATTTCTAAAACATTAAACCATATTAATTCAGGTGATGTAGTCATTTTCCATGCGACAAAGAAAGATGACTATATTAAACGTTTAATCGGTAAACCCGGAGATACAGTTGAGTATAAGAAAGACCAATTGTATTTAAATAATAAGAAGGTTTCAGAACCTTATTTAAATTACAATAAGAAACATAAAGTTAATGAGTATTTAACTGAGAACTTTAAATCGAAGAACCTTAAAGGCGCCAATGGACATATGAAAATTCCTAAAGATAAATATTTAGTCTTAGGTGATAACCGACAAAACAGTATTGATAGCCGTTATGATGTGGGCTTAATCGATAAAGATCAACTTGTTGGTAAAGTATTATTTAGATATTGGCCGTTGAATCAATGGAAAGGTGGATTTAATCCAGGTACTTTCCCTAATTAATATAAATATGCCTCTTAGCAATGTAGACTACCCTCAACTCAGGGAGGTCTTGCTAAGAGGCTTTTTTAAATGGTTATCCTCTATTCGTCTTCTACATTCTTACCAACAGCTTCCCATCTCAAAGCGGTCGTGATAATTAAACCAACGAGCGGTACGATAGCTAGAATTAACATAGTATTAGTTAAACCTACAGCTGCAAGTATGATTGGGAATACGAATGTTCCGATAATACTACCCGTACGACTCACAGATTCTACGAAACCGGTAGCTTGCGAACGTAAATATGTAGGAAATGATAAAGCAGCAATCGTCTTACCTTGTGTACCCGGACCACCAGAGTGCCCGAATAAGAATAGAGCGATGAAGAACGTGTTAATGATCATTGGTAAGCTGTGATAGAACACGCCTGTCATGACCATTGCAATCAAGACGAGACTGAAACCAATCATGGTTAAGCGACGTGTGCCCACTTTGTAAGTGAGTTGCGATCCTACGTAAGCTCCGATAATACCTGCTATGTTAACGATGGCTGTTCCTAGTAAGACGCCCAATTTATCTTTACTTATAATGTAAGTTGCAATAATTGGTATGTATAATCCCACGCCATAGTATTGCATCCCTTGCAATGTGGAAATTGAAGTGGCTAAGACAATTCTTTTTAAATATTTAGGCTTAAATAGTTCAGTTGTTGATGGTTTTGAAGATTTATTTTCGGAAAATGAAGTTCCGTTATCTTCTAACTTAAGATTTACATCATAATTATTTCTTACATATTTAGTAGCTTCTTCTAATGAATGATGATTAATGATCCATGTGGGACTCTCTTTCAAATATTTGATACGTAAAATGTAAAGCACGAGAGCAATGAATGCACCAAAGCCTACTGCAAATCTCCATAAATGTTCGCCTGTACCCATAACAAAGAATGCAATAACCACAAGTGCAGATACGACAATCGCTACGTACCAAACAACTTGCCAGTAGTTGACGTTACGGCCTTTCTGCCATTTATTACTGATTTCTGCGATAAAAGTGAAGGCAACAGGACTGTCCATACCGATAGCGAAGCCCATAATGAAGCGGCATGTAAGTAAAATAAAGAGATTTGGAGCAAGTGATGCACCTAAAGAAGTAATCACGAGAATAAGTAAAGATACGGATAAAATACGTTTACGACCAAATTTATGTGCGAGGGAGCCACCGAGAATTGCACCAAAAAGTGCCCCGATAGGTAAAGAGGTCATGACAACTGAAAGCATTGTTGGAGACAAATGAAATTGTTTCGTGAGTTGATCGGTCATAGTTCCTAGAATTGTGATGTCATAAGCATCTAAAAAGATCGTTCCCAATATCATGAAAAGTAGAATTTTAGATGTGTGTTTCTGATCTGCATGATCAATAATTCTAAATAAATCATTTTTAGATTTTACGATTTCCATATTATCATTCCCTTACATTTTTTGTCTTTTTAAGCGTAATTGAGTGTCATTAAGTTAAAATTAACCTAAGTTTAAAATTTTATTAACATTACTCACACAATCAATTAAAAATTGTGGATAACTTTATGGATAGATATTGCATAACCCACATTTATCAACGTTTAAAGGTAAATTAGGAGTTATCCACATAATATGATAAGGTGTTGATAATTTCCAGAATTGTGCGAAAAATACATCAAATGTCTATTCAAAACTAAGAAATGAAGAATGGATCCAGGGCGTATTCTTAGATAGTTATGTTTATGATTTATTCAAGAAAGAGTATCTACAATTAAAAAGAGAGGGTCATTAAAAAAAGACAGGATTAGTACACCCTGTCTTTTTAGTAATTTAGAATTGAATGAGGAATCATTTTATTTAGTTATTGTGTGAACGAAATTTTCATATTTATTGAAATTAAAGTTCTTTCTTATTAAAGATACTTATAGATAATTTATAGGTTAAAGCAAAAGTTGCTAATCCTAAAATGCCAAAGACAACGAACACAAGTAAACTTCTTGTATTACTTAACATTTCTACCATTGAATTATCATAATGTGCGGCTATAATAACTGCAAGGATATAGAAAATGAAGTATATGATAATCATAAAGAAGACAGTTACCATGATGATTGTGTTGGAATTTTCAGGACCAAATTTGAATGTTAATGGGAACATGGCGGAATAAATACCAGTACATCCAAGAGAAACAAGTGCGGAAATCAACGCCATATTGAAACTATGTGTAATGATTAATACAATCGGAAAACTAACCACCAATGCAATGATTATGACAATACAAAAAAGAAAATAGTAGCTCTTAACATAATCAGATCGTTTTATAGGTAGTGTAGAAACGTAATTCATCCATTTAGAATCTTTTTCTCGTTTAAAGTTATCTGCAATTGAAGAGATTAATAATGCAATTAAAATAAAACCGCTCATAGGTGGGCTTGCAAAAGTCATTACTACTGTAGCAATGATTCCAATAATTAAATAAGTAATTAATGGTTTCTTTGTTTCATAGAGAGTACTTAATATTAAACCTTTCATTATTTGTCACCTCGCATAACAATTTTAGTAGCATCATCAATATTGTTGATTTGTTTAGCTCCAGGCACTTCTTGATAATTGTTTACTAAGCTTATTCTGTTATGGTTGCGTTCTCTTGATGCGACCAGATATTCATTACAAATATTAAATGATTCCACTGGTTGCTCTACAATTCCATAATTTTTAAGTAATTCTTCTTTGTTTTCTTTTAAAATGATTTCCCCGTCTCTCATAAATACTAATTTATTTGCGAGTTGTTCGATATCTTCTGAAATATGTGATGAAATTAATATTCCATTACCTTCATTTATATAATCTTCAAGAATTTCAATCACTTGTTCTCGACCTGAAACATCCATTCCAGCAGTTGCTTCATCAAGAATAAGTAATTTAGAATCATGAGCCATCGCTATTGATAAAGCCGTCTTCATTCTCATGCCTCGTGAAAAGGTATTAACTTTATTCTGCGTTGGTAATTCAAATTCTTTAATTAGTGAAAAGAATTTCTCGCTATTCCAAGTGCGATATATATTTGCAAACACTTTATCTATAGATGTGAGCGTTAATTTATTAGGTACTCTTAAATCATCAAAGACGACGCCAATGTGCTCTTTATATGTATTATCTTCTTCGACAACTTCTTCGTCGAAAAAGCTGATTTTACCATTATCTTTATGTCTATTTCCTACAATTGTATTAATGAGTGTAGACTTACCTGAACCGTTCTTACCGATTAAACCGACAACTTCCCCAGGCTTAATTGAGAAAGAAATGTTTGAAAGATGAAACTTTGACTGATTATAAGACTTATTTAGATGATTAATTTCTAAAAGCTTTTCCATTCATATTTCCCCCTTATTAAATAACAATTTAACTGTGTTTATAGAAACGAATAAGTTTAGAAAAATAAGTATCTTCCTACTTTCATAAGTCTCCCTCCTCAATAATAAAAATATTTTCTACTGGTTCGTTAAAAATTTTGGCTATTTTTATAGCGGTTAAAATAGATGGAGTGAAATCATTACGCTCAATTAATGAGACAGTTTGTCTGGAAATGCCTGCTTTTTTAGCAAGTTGTGTCTGGTTATATCCGTCTCTTGCACGTAATTCTTTAAGTCGATTTCGCAATTTCTATCAACTCCTTACACACATAACATATATTACTTTTGTCATTTTGACAAGTATATTAGTCAAAATGACGTAAATGAATGTCAAAAATCTTCAAATAAGTTTAGTCAAATGTAGAGTAGCTTATCTAGAAAGTGGAATGATAAAAGATTAAAACGCTGGTTATAGAAGTGTTCTTAAATTAAATTAACCGATGAATCATTTGTAATTTGAGGCTATCTCATTATTTAGATAAATTAAAACAAATGTATTTTGGAAATGTATATATTTTGTTAATATATCTATTGTTATGAAATCCGGGAGGTGCAAGTGGTGAGTTTTTATAACTTCATGAAAAACTATGAAGGTGAGAAGAGTCATTTTGGTGACTTATTTGAAGGTATGAAAGATATCGATTTTCCTAAAGATGTCTCTAGTCCTAGAGATATTATTGATAGATTTCAACATTGGCTTGAAGAACCGAGCTTACATGATACGATTCATCAAGCTATTGAGTCATATGAGCAACAGTAACAATTTTAATCGTAACTTATATTTATCATACGGGCTAACATTCCATCATTAGAACGCTAATGTAAGGAAAAAAGCGTCAACATTAATATAAAAGACTTTCAGGGAGTGTTGATCATGAACAATTTACACAATATTAGAGTGAAAAATAACTTAGAAATTAAAGAGCTTGTAGAAGACATAAATAAAAAATTTGGTACTCAATATGAAGTGCATCATATTTGGGAATGGGAAAATGGTGAAAATGAACCCAAAATGGAAGATGCACTTGTGTTAGGTAAATATTTTGATGTTCCACACCAAGAATTTCTAGATAGCGAAATGAAAAAGTTAAAAGATTCATTTGATGATGTATCCATCAATAAATAATTAAACAAATATAAAGGAAAGTAAGTATCCCTCTCAATTCATAATAAGAATCAAAAAAATTATTTCTCACCTTTGTATTCATAACATCGTAAAGGAAACCGAGACGAAGTAGTTATATCAGTGATTAACAATGCGGTCAGTCTACCCGGCCTATTTAAACTGAACTATTTCATCTTGGTTTCCTCTTTTTATATCATTTTCAATCAATTAAATATCAATGTCCTCATCCACTCGATTTCAAATCTCATCGTCAAAGGGTCAGTCTAAATGTGAATCATCACATGATTAGGTATAGATTAAACACAATTATTTGTCGATACATGTGTTGTCTCTGGAAAAATTAATTATAATTTTGTACTATTGTCAGTAATGAGTGGGCACGTGCTAAGTATGATAAACATGCTTATACGACGTTCTCAAAGACGGTTAATAATATATAACTTTTTAATACAGAAAGATGTTACCGTTTCATTTATAAGGGGAAGATGCATGTTAACGACATGTGGTTCGACCCCCATTTTCATAAGGATAAAAAAGAAAATAAGGAGATGAATAGATATGACACGAGTAGTTCTAGCAGAAGCATACCGCACACCTATAGGCGTATTTGGAGGTGCCTTTAAAGATATCCCTGCGTATGACTTGGGCGCAACAGTAATTAAACACATCGTAAAAAGTAGTGGCATCGACCCAAAAGAAGTCAATGAGGTTATTCTAGGCAATGTCTTACAAGCAGGACAAGGTCAAAATCCTGCACGCATTGCTTCCATTAAAGGCGGATTATCTGAGGCCACGCCATCATTCACAGTCAATAAAGTCTGTGGTTCTGGAATGAAGGCTATTCAACTTGCCTACCAATCTATCGTAGTTGGCGATAATGAGATTGTGATTGCAGGTGGTATGGAAAGTATGTCTCAATCTCCAATGCTATTAAAAAATAGTCGATTTGGATTTAAAATGGGCAATCAAGCGTTAGAAGACAGCATGGTAAGTGATGGATTAACAGATAAATTTAACGACTATCATATGGGAATTACGGCAGAGAATTTAGTTGAAAAATATGGTATCACTCGAGAAGAGCAAGATCAGTTTGCTGCGAACTCTCAACAAAAGGCTGAACATGCACAAGAAACAGGTGGATTCGATGCTGAAATTGTGCCAGTAGAAGTGCCTCAACGTAAAGGGGAGCCAGTGGTTGTGTCACAAGATGAAGGGATTCGTCCAGGTACGACAGCTGACAAGTTAAGTCATTTACGTCCTGCATTTAAAAAAGATGGTTCTGTTACAGCTGGAAATGCATCAGGTATTAATGATGGTGCTGCAGCAATGTTAGTTATGACTGAAGAGAAGGCGAAAGCACTTGGTGTGAAGCCGATTGCGGTGTTAGAGAGTTTCGGAACAAGTGGTGTAGATCCATCCATTATGGGAATTGGCCCTGTTGAAGCGGTACGTCAAGCATTGAAACGTTCAGGTAAAACGACGTCTGATATCGACGTATTTGAACTTAATGAAGCCTTTGCTTCTCAATCATTGGCGGTTGACCGAGAATTACAATTGCCACAAGATAAGGTGAATGTTAAAGGTGGCGCAATCGCATTAGGTCATCCTATTGGTGCATCTGGTGCTCGTATATTAGTTACTTTATTACATCAACTGAATGAGACGACTCAAAATGGTCTCGCTTCATTATGTATCGGTGGCGGTCAAGGTATTGCTACTCTCGTATCTCATTATGACGCGAAATAATAAAACAAGCTGTAAGTGTATGTCATCGCGACATCGCTTACAGCTTATTTATTTTATTTATGAAATTAGGAAGGTTTAATAATGCGATGACGTAATGAATGGCTCTTCCATTAACGATCGCTACAGGCAAAAGACTTTGTTCCCCCTTTTAAATGCATTATGTTGCATTCATTTCTTTGGCAAGCCGGCTCAAAGCTTACCAAAGTTGTGGGGACATGCGTCACGTTGATGTACTTGATAATTGAAAAATTTGAGTTACTTGCTTAAATGATTGCTCATTTAGGGTTTGATTGCGAATGCTCTGACAGGAAATCCTGGGGCATCTTTAGGTTTTGGACTAATCGCATAGATAATTGCGCCACGCGTAGGTAATTGATCTAAGTTTGTTAATAATTCTAATTGGAAAGTATCTTTGCCTAGAATGTAACGTTCACCTACTATATCTCCATTTTTAGCGGTATCCACAGAAGCATCGGTATCAAATGTTTCATGACCGATGGATTTCACTCCACGTTCTTCGATAAGAAATTTCAAAGCATCTAAACCCCAGCCAGGTAAGTGTTGATTGCCATTGGCGTCTTTATTTTCAAATTGGTCAATATCTGGCCAGCGCTTAGACCAGTCTGTGCGTAGAGCTACAAATGTACCTGGTTCAATTTGACCATTGTGACTTTCCCATTCTTCAAGGTGTTGTCTAGTTACGATGAAATCGGCGTTCTTTGAAACCTCTGTAGAGTAGTCTAGGACGATGAGTGGTAAGACCAATTCTTTCAAGTCTAACTCTTCTAAGTATCTTCGATTTTCCACAAAATGAATTGGCGCGTCGATATGCGTACCATATTGTGTAACGATACTCCATCGTTGAACGTAGAAACCATGTTCTTTGACGTTAAAGAGTGTCGATACTTCACCTTTTTCAAATTCACTAAAGCGAGGAATCTCAGGATCGAAAGTATGTGTTAAGTCGACCCATTGTGCCTCTTTAAGTTGATTCAGTTGGTCCCATAAAGGATAGTTTGTCATAAGCATCACCTCTAAATGATATTATGCTGTTGTTGCGCCATTTTCTTGACGTTTCTTCTTCACTGCGTTAACTAAGACAGTTAAGGCATCTTTTACTTCGTCTTCTTTACGCGTTTTAAGGCCACAGTCTGGATTAACCCAGAAGAGTGAGCGGTCAATTTGTTGTAAAGAACGATTGATAGCTGTAGTAATCTCTGCTTCAGTTGGAATACGTGGACTGTGAATATCATAAACGCCTAATCCAATACCTAAATCGTAATTGATATCTTCAAAGTCTTTAATTAAATCACCGTGACTACGTGATGTTTCGATTGAAATAACATCTGCATCTAAGTCATGGATAGCATGAATGATTTGTCCAAATTGAGAATAGCACATATGTGTATGAATTTGTGTTTCATCATGTACGGATGACGTTGCTAACTTAAATGAGTTAACCGCGTCTTTCAGGTATTGTTCATGGTATTCAGAACGTAATGGTAATCCTTCACGTAATGCTGGCTCATCTACTTGGATGACTTTAATACCTGCTTCTTCAAGCGCTAACACTTCTTCATCGATCGCTAATGCGATTTGGTCTTGAACGACCTTACGTGGGACGTCTACACGTTCGAAGGACCAGTTTAGGATTGTGACTGGACCAGTGAGCATCCCTTTTACAGGTTTGTCAGTTAAACTTTGTGCGTAAACCGTTTCTTTCACTGTTAATGGTGCTGTCCATTTTACGTCGCCATATATCACTGGTGGTTTAACGGCACGTGAACCGTATGATTGTACCCAACCAAACTTAGTTACTAAGAAGCCTTGAAGCTTTTCGCCGAAGAATTCAACCATGTCATTACGTTCAAATTCTCCATGTACGAGTACGTCTAAACCGATGTCTTCTTGTATTTTAATCCAACGGGCAATTTCATTTTGTAAGAAGTCTTGATATTCAGCATCTGTAATACGATGATTCTTCCAATCTGCACGGTATTTACGTACTTCACGTGTTTGAGGGAATGAACCTATTGTTGTTGTTGGTAAATCTGGTAAATTTAAGCGCTCATATTGTTTTTGTTTACGTACTGAGAAAGGTGACTTACGACTTGTAGGAACGCTATCGAAGTCGTATTCAAGATTTTTAAATGATTGGCTTTGGAAACGTTCGTAACGCGCTTTAAGTTCGTCATATTTAGCGCTATCACCATTATTGAATAAACGGCGTAAGGCATCTAATTCATCTAACTTTTCAGTAGCAAAACTTAATCCTTCTGCAATAGATTCGTCTAATGTTTCATCATCTAATGAAACAGGCACGTGTAATAAAGATGATGATGGTTGAATGACTAATTGGTTTGTATGTTGTTGTAACGTTTCGATTAATTGCTTTTTAGATTCAATGTCTGCAGCCCACACATTACGACCATCAATAATGCCTGCATAAAGTGTCTTGCGTGAATCGAAGTCTCCAGCTTTAATTTGTTTTAAGTTATAACCGTTGTCATGAACAAAGTCTAAACCTAAGCCGCCAACTGGCAATGTGCTTAAGAATTTTAAATGTACACGTTCAAAGTATGTTTGGATGACTAACTTTTCACCTAAACCAGCTTGAGCGAAGTAATCATAAGCTTCTTTAGTGATATTCTCATAGCTTTCACTATCATCAGTGACTAAGATAGGTTCATCGATTTGAATGTATTCGGCACCAGCATGAATCAGTGATTCTAGTACTTCTTTATAAAGTGGAAGCAAAGTTTGAACTTTCTCTTCAAATGATTGGTTGCCACCTTTAGAAAGTTTGACGAAAGTAATTGGGCCAACGATAACTGGATGGGCATTGACATTGATAGATTGGGCGTATTTAAAGCGTTCGAGTAATGTGTTTTTCTCTACTTTAGGTTCTACATTATCCCATTCAGGCACGATATAGTGATAGTTAGTGTTAAACCATTTGATGAGTGCACTCGCTACATGTTCTTTATTACCGCGGGCGATATCGAACAATAAATCATCATTCACTTCACGACCTTGGAAACGTTCTGGAATAATATTAAATAATAAAGATGTATCAAGAATATGGTCATATAATGAGAAATCTCCTACAGGGATACTGTCTAAATTGTAATTCTTTTGAAGTAAGAGGTTCTCTTTGTGTAAATCAGTCAGTGTTTGATCTAATTCAGCCTTATCGATTTTGTGAGCCCAGTAGCTTTCAATCGCTTTTTTCCATTCTCTTTTTCTACCTAATCTTGGGAATCCTAAGTTTGAAGTTTTAATTGTTGTCATAATATTGCCTCCTTGTTAGCAGTAATAGATTTAGAATATGCTGCGAGTTCTAATGAATAATCTACCTTTTGAAAAGGTGTGATAATGTACAAACCGTTAAAGTATTCATGTACTGTATCGATGAGTTCTTTAGAGAGTCTTAAACTTAATTCTTTCGTTTTTTCCTTATCATCTTTAACAGCTTTAAATTGGTTAAGTACATCTTCTGACATTTTTATGCCTGGCACTTCGTTATGTAGAAAAAGTGCATTGTTATAACTGGCTATAGGCATAATGCCAATGAAGAACGGTGTATTTAGATGTTTCGTTTCTTCATAAACTTGTTTTATTTTTTCTTTGCTATAAACGGGTTGAGTAATAAAATAGCTCATACCGCTTGCAACTTTCTTCTCAAGTCGTTTAACGGCACCGTCAAGTTTTCGTACGTTTGGATCAAACGCACCAGCGATGTTGAAGTTGGTATGTTTCTTCAGCGCATCACCATCCGTGTTAATACCTTGGTTAAATCTCAGTGCAAGTTCTGTTAGACCTTTCGAATTCACGTCATACACGTTGGTTGCACCTGGTAAATGTCCCACTTTAGAAGGGTCACCAGTAATGGCTAGAATTTCATTAACCCCGATGAGTGAGAGACCTAAGAGGTGAGATTGAAGCCCTATAAGGTTTCTATCACGACATGTGACATGAACGAGTGGTTCAATATCATAACGTTGTTTGATTAGACTTGCTGCTGCGATATTACTGACTCGAACTGTTGCAAGGGAATTATCAGCCAACGTAACCGCGTCAATACCTGCTTCATCTAATTTTCCGACGTTGTCGAAGAAAGTATCTGTGTCTAAATGTTTCGGCGTATCTAGTTCGACAATCACAGTTGGTCCATTTTTAACTTTGGTAGTAAGATTTTGTTTCATCACGCTCGTTGGTTTACGATTTGATTTCTTCGTAATAGGAATCACTTTTTTGTCTTTTACAGGTGTTAAACCTTGAACGGCTGATTTAATATAGCGGATGTGCTCAGGTGTCGTACCACAACAGCCACCGATAAGTCTTACGCCTTCGTTGATGAGTTCTTGTGCGACGTCGCCGAAATATTGCGCATTGTCACTATATTTAAATTCACTATTTTCAATATCTAGTAGACTTGCATTTGGATAACATGATAAATATGCCTGTTCAGGCAGCTCTATATGTGAAAATGAACGCTGCATATGGTGTGGACCATGGTGACAGTTAAGACCAATAACGTCAGCACCACACTCAACGAGTTGTTTAAGTGCCTCGTTTATTTCAGTGCCATCAACCAAATAATTGGTGTTGGAAGCGGTCAATTGCGCAATAATAGGAATGTCATATTTCCTACGTGTTGCGACTACAATATTTTTCAATTCGTCTAAGTCGTAATAAGTTTCAAATAATAGAGCGTCTACGCCTTCATTGATTAAGGTATCGATTTGAAGTTCTGTATGATATTGAATCGTTGATAAACTTATTTCTTCTTGTCTCACACCTCTAAAGCCACCTACAGTACCAAGAATAAATGTGTCCTCATTGGCAGCGCGTTTAGCAATTTGTACAGCTGCTTTATGAATTTCTCTGACACGATGTTCTAAGCCGAAGTTTTTAAGCTTTTCGAAATTAGCACCGTATGTGTTGGTTTGGATCACGTCCGCACCAGCTTCGATATATGAGCGATGGATGTGTTCTACCTTGTCTGGATGAGTAAGGTTGTACGCTTCAGGGCAAGTGTCGAGCCCTTCTGAGTAAAGTATTGTGCCGATAGCTCCATCAGCTACCAAAACGTTGTTCTGTAAATGTTTCAGAAATTGACTCATTGAAAGCCTCCTTTAAAGCGTAGTTAAAATCTGCGATGATTTCTTCAGGATCTTCAAGCCCCACACTTAAGCGGAATAAACCGAAAGTAATTCCTCTTTCTTGTCTTACAGCTTCTGGAACAGCTGCATGTGACATTGTTGCTGGGTGAGAAAGAATGGTTTCAACACCACCAAGACTGACTGATACAAGTGGTAATGTGAGTGATTCTACAAATGCTTGTGCTTTAGATTCATCTTTCAATCTAAATCCGATAACCGCTCCACCTGTGGAAGCTTGTCTTAAATGGATCGGGTTATTTCCTGGGTAATAAACTTCTGCGATTTCTTCACGCTGACTTAAGAATTCAACTAAGCGTTCAGCATTTGACACAGATTGTTTAAATCTTACCGGTAATGTTTTAAGATGCTTCGCCAGAGCCCAACTATCATGTGCTGAGAGTGCTGTACCAGTACCGTTTTGTAATAAATAAAGTGCTTCTGCAATATCTTTACGATTTGTGATTGCTGCACCTGCAATGAGATCGCTATGACCACCTAAGAATTTAGTTGCGCTATGAACCACGATATCTGCCCCTAAGGCTAGAGGTGATTGACCAAGAGGCGTCATAAATGTATTATCCACTGCTAAGCGTAGGTTATTTTGTTTAGCGATTCTTGCTACTGCTCGTATATCTGTAATTTTGAAAAGTGGATTCGATGGCGTTTCCACATAAATTAGTTTAGTATTCATTTGAATGGCATTTTCAATTTCAAGAATATTTGTAGCGTTTACCGTCGTAAATTCGATATTAAAACGATTTAAAATTTGTTCAGTGAGTCGAAATGTACCACCGTATACGTCATCAGGAAGGATAACGTGATCGCCTGACTGAAGCGTCAGTAATACTGCAGTAATTGCTGCTATTCCAGATGCATATGCAAAAGCATAGTTCCCGCCTTCTAGACGTGCGAGTTTTTCTTCTAAAAGGGTACGATTTGGATTTCCACTTCTTGCGTAATCATATTGAGTATCGCCACCTAGTACTTTTTGGTGAAAGGTTGACGAATCATATAAAGGTGGATTAGCTGAGTGATATTCTTGTCCTCTGCGTGAATCAAAAATGACTTCTGTTTCTATAGATAAACTCATGAAATCACTCCTACTTTAGAATTTTCTAATGCTTGAATAATATCTGTTTCGATATCGTTATAATCTTCAATACCTACAGAAAGACGAATAAGATGTTCGTCGATACCTCGTTTATCCTTTTCTGCGTCAGGCATGTCTACATGTGTTTGTGTGTAAGGGAAGGTAATGAACGTTTCTGTGCCACCTAGACTTTCTGCGAATATGCAGACGTTTATATTTTCCAGAAATTTAGCAACACTATAGGCTTTATTCAGTCTTAAACTTAGCATTCCAGTGCGACCACTATAGAGTACTTCGTCAATGGATTCAGTGTGACGACATCTTTCAGCGAGTCGTTGCGCATTTTCTTGAGAACGATCTATACGAAGGTGTAGGGTCTTTAGTCCTCTTTGAAGCAGGTAACTATCTAGAGGAGACAGTGTTGCGCCTATCATGTTATGAAATTGACCAAGTTGTTCTGCTAGATGTTCATCTTTTACTGTGACGACGCCAGCAAGTACATCATTGTGTCCACCAATGTATTTCGTTGCCGAGTGGAGCACGATATCTGCGCCTTCTTCAAGTGGCGTTGAAAGATATGGCGTTAAAAAAGTGTTGTCTATGATTGTTAATAATTTATGTTTCTTACTTAGTACGTAATAAGGCTCAACGTCGATTTCTATCATTTGTGGATTTGAAATGGGTTCAATGAATAATGCTTTTGTTTGTGGTGTGAGATTTTTTTCAACATCTTCATAATCTAAGAAATCTACATATTTAAATCTCACACCGTATTGTTGTTCGTAGAAATCGAAGAGTCGGAATGTACCTCCATATAAATCAAATGCTACGAGAACTTCATCACCAGGTTTGAAGATGTTACATACAAGTTGAATTGCTGCCATACCACTAGAAGTGGCGAAAGAGGCGATGCCCTTTTCAAGTTTTGCAAATGCTTCTTCAAATGCAGTGCGTGTAGGATTCTTTGTACGTGTGTAATCGTATCCTGTTGACTGACCTAGATGAGGATGTTGGTATGCGGTAGATAAATAAATTGGATTGGCAATAGCGCCAGTATGGTCGTGTGTTAGAGCGATTTGAGCTAATTCAGTATCCTTCATTACTAGACCCTCCTAATATAAAAAATAAAAAAAGCTTCCGTCCTTTAAACCCGAGTAAATCGGATGTAAAGGACGAAAGCTTCGGTTTCGCGGTACCACCTTTGTTCGTCACTTTATTGCTAAAGTGACCTCTATCAGTACGCCATCATGTAGGAAATGGTTACATGTTTGGAAGTGCCAATACATTCACAATCTTAATCGCTACGTTAAATCATTGAGCCTAATAAAAACCCATTTAGTCTTTTGAAAGATTAAATGAGTATTAACGATTAGTTGTGACGGTAGTAATTCCAGTACGCCATTCAACATCAATGTTAATACTGTATCGCTATAACGGGCGAACCCGTTGATACCTCATATTGGCATCAACACTCCAAGGCCATTTTCAAACTTTCTTTCAATGCCTTCTCTCAGCTTATGAAGACTCTCTGTATTAGCAGTGTAAGTTCTACTTTCCTTTTTACAGTGTGTAAAATGTTTCGTTTTGTAATTGTTAATACATAGATTACATACTGGAAAATGATTTGTCAACAACTTTTCTGAAAATTTAGATTAAATAGTTAATTAGAAAGTAGTAGGAAGGATTTTGGAATGAACGTTGAAGTTTGTTAAAAAGTTTCGGAAGGATGTGGAAAAATCTTAAAACGCTTGTACAATGAGATTGAAATTTTTAAAATAGTAAGTGATGTGTTGAAATAGGAAGTTGGACAGAAAAATCATTGAGCAAAATTAATTTCTTTGTCTCGAACCCAACTTGCATTGTTTGCAGAATTTAAAAAAATTTTTTGTTGGGGCTCCGCTGGTAAGGTTGATTAGGATTAAGAAGAACTTGATATCAGTGCACTTTCAATTCAGATATCTACTGCCAATATGTTAAACATTTATAGAAAGATGTGAAAAGATGACACAGGAAGAAGATCAACGTTTGCAACTTGAAAGTAACGAACATGTGCAAAATATAGCTATTGATTTAATTAAACCGAATCCTTATCAACCACGAAAGTCATTCGATGAGGAGAAATTGCAAGATTTGGCGAAATCAATTGAGCAACACGGTATTCTTCAACCGATTGTATTAAGAAAAACAATCCAAGGGTTCTATATTGTGGTGGGTGAACGAAGATACCGAGCATCTCAAATCGCTGGACTAAGAGAGATCCCTGCAATAGTTAAAGAACTATCAGATGAAGATATGATGGAACTAGCTATTATTGAGAATTTACAACGGGAAGATTTAAATGCGATTGAAGAAGCTGAAAGTTATAAAAAGTTAATGTCGGATTTAAACATTACACAACAACAGGTTGCACAACGATTAGGTAAGTCTCGACCATATATTGCCAATATGCTAAGATTGCTTCATTTACCTTCAGAAATTATGACAATGGTTAGAGAAGGAGAATTATCTGGGGCACACGGTCGTACCCTCTTATCATTAAAAGACGCTTCAAAGATGAAGAAGATAGGGAAGCAAGCCATCCGGGAGTCTTGGAGTGTAAGACAACTCGAGCAATATGTAAATACCTATTTACAGAATGATACGGTTCAACCAGAATCGAAGCAAAGTAAGAATAAGAAACCTAAATTTATTCAACAACAAGAAAGACAACTTAAAGAACGATATGGTTCTAGAGTTGATATTTCTACTTCTAAGCATGTTGGTAAAATCACTTTTGAGTTTAAATCAGAAGAAGAATTTAAAAGACTGATTCAACAACTTAATGAAAAGTAATTGATTTCATGTAGTTTTTTAAAACTGAAGACTGATTCAATTGAAAGAGCTTTAAGCTATAGTGTATAAGTTACGAAAAATTTAAAAAAAGGAGGTAACGAAATAATGAACCAAATAAAGCATATTTTATCTTCTTTATTTGAACCTTTAACCAAAATTGAGACATATGAGAATCTTGTCTCAAAAATTATAATGATTTTGATTTATATCATTGTTGCACTCATCGTTATTGCGATTTTAAATAAAGTGATTGAACAAGCTTTTAAAATACAAAATAAAAGTAAAAAAGGAAGTAAAAAACGTTCAAAAACGCTCATATCACTTGTACAAAACGTAGTAAAATATATTGTATGGTTTATCGTACTTACAACCATTTTAAGTAAATTTGGTATTAGTGTTGAAGGTGTTATCGCCAGTGCTGGTGTCGTTGGTGTAGCAGTAGGTTTCGGTGCGCAAACAATTGTTAAAGACATCATTACTGGTTTCTTTATTATCTTTGAGAATCAGTTTGATGTGGGTGACTATGTTAAAATCAATAGCGGTGGAACAACTGTAGCAGAAGGTACAGTTAAATCTATTGGTTTAAGATCAACACGTATTAATACGATTTCTGGAGAGTTAACTATTTTGCCAAATGGCAGTATGGGTGAAATCACCAATTTCTCTATTACAAATGGCACTTCAATTGTGCAACTTCCAGTCTCAGTTGATGAGAATTTGGATCAAGTTGAGAAGAAATTAAATAAATTATTCACGTCATTACGCAGTAAATACTATTTATTTGTTAGCGACCCAGTTGTCGATGGTATCGATGCAATTGAGAACAATAAAGCAATCATTCGTGTTTCTGCAGAGACGATTCCAGGAGAAGGTGCTTCAGGTGCCCGTATTATTAGAAAAGAAGCGCAAAGAATGTTTGTGCAAGAGGGCATACGTATGCCTCAACCGCTATTTACACAACACGATGAGGCTCAAAGTAAAGACTAGTTATCATTGGAGGTAATTTCATGACGTCAAATTACGGAATAAATGATATAGTAGAAATGAAAAAACAACATGCATGTGGAACGAATCGCTTCAAAATCATAAGAATGGGTGCTGATATTAGAATTAAATGTGAAAATTGTCAGCGTAGTATTATGATTCCACGTCAAACGTTTAATAAAAAATTGAAAAAAGTTCTTGAATCTCATCAAGACAAAGAAAGTTAGGAGAATGATTAATGGCTTTAACAGCAGGTATCGTAGGTTTGCCTAACGTAGGTAAATCTACCCTATTTAATGCAATTACTAAAGCTGGTGCATTAGCAGCGAACTACCCATTTGCTACGATTGATCCAAATGTAGGTATCGTAGAAGTACCAGATTCACGTTTACTCAAATTAGAAGAAATGGTACAACCTAAAAAAACTATCCCTACAACATTTGAATTCACTGATATTGCAGGTATCGTTAAGGGTGCCTCTAAAGGTGAAGGGTTAGGTAACAAATTCTTATCACATATTCGTGAAGTAGATGCGATTTGCCAAGTTGTTCGTGCATTTGATGACGAGAATGTGACGCACGTTTCTGGAAGAGTAAATCCATTAGATGATATCGAAGTCATCAATATGGAATTAGTATTAGCTGATTTAGAATCAGTTGATAAACGCTTACCTAAGATTGAAAAAATGGCACGTCAAAAAGATAAAACAGCAGAGATGGAATTACGTATTCTTACTAAAATTAAAGAAGCTTTAGAAGATGGTAAACCTGTTAGAAGTATTGATTTCAATGAAGATGATCAAAAATGGGTAAACCAAGCTCAATTATTAACTTCTAAAAAAATGTTATATATCGCTAATGTGGGCGAAGATGAAATTGGCGATGAAGATAACGATAAAGTAAAAGCAATTCGTGAATATGCTGAGAAAGAAGATTCTGAAGTTATCGTGATTAGTGCCAAAATTGAAGAAGAAATTGCGACACTCGATGATGAAGATAAAGAAATGTTCTTAGAAGATTTAGGTATTGAAGAACCAGGTCTAGATCGACTTATACGAACTACTTATGACTTATTAGGCTTGTCAACTTACTTTACTGCAGGTGTTCAAGAAGTACGTGCATGGACATTTAGACAAGGTATGACAGCCCCACAATGTGCAGGTATTATCCATACCGATTTTGAACGTGGATTTATTCGTGCCGAAGTTACAAGTTACGATGATTATGTAGAGTATGGTGGCGAAAACGGCGCTAAAGAAGCGGGTAAACAACGTTTAGAAGGTAAAGATTATATTATGAAAGACGGAGATATCGTACATTTCCGCTTTAATGTATAATTTAATAGATTTTTAAGGAGGTTGGGACATAATCAATTGTCTCAACCTTCTTTAACATATTGGCAGTAGATGTCTGAATTAAAAGTGCGCTTATATCAAGCTTCTTTCAATCCTAGCCATCCTTGCCGGCGGGGCCCCAACATAGAGAATTTCTTTTTAAGAAATTCTGCAAACAATGAAAGTTGGGAGAGGGACAACGAAAATAATTTTGATAAATTACATTTCTGTCTCACTCCCAAACTGTCGACAAAGTCTTTGATTTTGTGGGCAGTTTTTTAATTTATGCGAATATTTTCTTAGAGGGCCTGTCAATTCGAGGTCTTGATAGATCAACTTGTTTAAAAAAGAAGCAATGGCGTTCAAATTAGAGTTTGTAGTGACTCAGAATCTAAATGCCATTGCTTATATATTTGAAATTCCAATTCTTTAAAAAAATGGAATGACTTCGCTTGCTTCTATAATATCTTGTGTACTGAAAAATTGCTTGCCTTCACCGGTGTAAGCTGGTTCAAGAACCATATTTGCCTTAGCACAATAAAGCCATTCAGGGTGAATACCACAATTTAAGATATCTTGAAATTCTTGGAACTCTTTATTCCAATCTAAATTTAATTGCATGCTAAACACCTCAACCACATTATAGAACGAACGTTCGTAAAAGTGAAGTGTTTTTGTTCGTTATTGTTCGCTTTTTAAGATGTGAACCAAGAAGCATCTACGTTACTGTCGATATAGTTAGCATCAACATTTTGATTTAATTCTGGTGAATAATAGCTATCAGTATATTGCCATAACACTTTTTCTCGATTAGGTTCTTCGGCTTGATATGAAGCCATCCAATAGCCATCATATGAACTTACAGCATTTGCAACATGATTGATCATAAAGTTTTCATACGAATAGTAGAGTATTTTTTTATTTCCTGCAAGTTTTCTCATTTCATCTGCCCAAGCTTTTGTTGCTGTTTCATCATCACCATTTGTCACTGTTTGTTGTTCGTAGTCATTGACATAGAATTCAGCTTTTGGAGCACGATTGTGTAATGTTCTTGCTTCGTAACGTGCGTCTGTAGCATTTTCATACATACTGTAAGAATAAACACCAAATTTCATATTGTTTTTGTCTAATAAGTTAGAGTTGTGTTCTAAAGACTGATCAACGTACTCTGAACCATACTGGCCACGAATGATAATGAAATCATAATTTTGTTTTAATTTTTTGACTTGAGCATCAGTTAGATTGCCTTGCCATTCAGAAATATCTAGAACTCTTTCGCCATTATCAGTGACAGCTGCTCTAGATTTTGTTGAGAATGTTGAACGATTTTGTGTTGCGTTACTTTTTTGGTTAGGATGTTTCTTTATGTATTGTTGGTAGCCATACCCCATTGTTCCTTTTTCGCTTGTTGACTGACTATTTGAGGATTCTTTAGCATGTGCATTTACTATTCCTAGACTTGTTGCTAATACTGAAAATGAAATTACCGAGTAAGTGACTTTCTTTAACATAAATGTGCTCCTTTGTGTGAGAATTTAGAAATTACACGCAATTGTATGTAAAATGTAATTTTTATACTATTACAATTAAACTCACCTCGCAACAACGTATCTAACACGATTTACTATTGTGAAAAATAAGGTTACGCGGAACATAAAACATTTGTAATTCAATAAATTGTATGTGTTTTAATCATGATTGGATGAAGGGAGTCTAAGGGTAGTCTTATTTTTATAACAACTGTTTGTTTCTATGTATGGTGCTAAATTTAGAATTTATTTTGAAGGATGAGCTTTAGAATATTTATTGTAAAAAGTAATACTCTATGCTATAATTCTTGATTGTGAGTAATGAAAATTATTCCTTGCTTATCACATAAGTGTTGATAAGCCGCATAGACCACAAGGAGGTGCAAATAAACTATGAGAACATATGAAATTATGTATATCGTACGTCCTAACATTGAAGAAGATGCTAAAAAAGCTTTAGTTGAGCGTTTCAACGGTATCTTAGCTTCAGAAGGATCAGAAGTTTTAGAAGAAAAAGACTGGGGCAAACGTCGCCTAGCTTACGAAATCAATGATTTCAAAGAAGGCTTCTATAACATCGTACGTATTAAAACAGATAACAATAAAGCTACTGACGAATTCCAACGTTTAGCTAAAATTAATGACGATATCATTCGTTACATCGTTATCCGCGAAGACCAAGATAAGTAATAATTAGACGGGGGCGTTTAAATGTTAAATAGAGTTGTATTAGTAGGTCGTCTAACGAAAGATCCAGAATACAGAACCACTCCCTCAGGCGTAAGTGTAGCGACATTTACTCTAGCAGTTAATCGTACTTTCACGAATGCTCAAGGGGAACGCGAAGCTGATTTCATTAACTGTGTTGTCTTCAGAAGACAAGCTGAAAATGTTAATAACTACTTATCTAAAGGTAGCTTAGCTGGCGTTGATGGTCGCATACAATCGCGTAGTTATGAAAATCAAGAAGGTCGTCGTATCTTTGTTACTGAAGTTGTGTGTGATAGTGTTCAATTCCTTGAACCTAAGAATTCACAACAAGGTGGCCAACGTTCACAAAACAACGATTTCCAAGACTATGGTCAAGGATTCGGTGGTCAACAATCAGGACAAAATACGTCATACAATAACAATAATTCATCAAAATCTAATCAATCTGATAACCCATTTGCAAATGCGAATGGCCCAATTGACATTAGTGACGATGATTTACCATTCTAATAACGAACGTATAAAAACGAAAAAATAGTCAAAGGAGGCAGTTAACCATGGCAGGTGGACCAAGAAGAGGCGGACGTCGTCGTAAAAAAGTTTGCTATTTCACAGCAAATGGTATTACACATATCGACTATAAAGATACTGAATTATTAAAACGTTTTATCTCAGAACGCGGTAAAATCTTACCACGTCGTGTAACAGGCACTTCAGCTAAATATCAACGTATGTTGACTACAGCAATCAAACGTGCTCGTCATATGGCATTATTACCATATGTTAAAGAAGAACAATAATATATCGTTTATTGTTAAACCCCGTAGGCATAGGCTTACGGGGTCATTTTTGTGCTTAGGAAATATGGAGATAAGGCAGAAAAAAGGCATGAGGTGAAGGTTATAGAGATTTAGACATAAAAAAATGGGCAACCGTCAGTTAAGTGCTAACGAGTTTTTACATTTATTAACGAATTCAGCAGTTGGTGATGAGACTGAAACGAAAGAAGTTGTCGTCAAACGTGGTGAATATAAAGAGAATCCACAGAATGGTAAAGTACAGTTAGTCTATAATGAACACGTTGGGCTTATAGAAGTTCCTATTAAGCCTAGTGATCGCTTACGTGCTAGGGATATACTCGGAAAATATCATAAATTGTTTACAGATAAGCAAGAAATTACAACCCGTAATTTCGAGATTAATGTTGGTGAATGGGATGGCGATGAAGAAGAACAACAGCAAGTAATTGATACTGTCGGAGAGGAACACCCTGATAGACCTTTCATTATTGGTAATGTTCCTTTGGAAGATTAAGAAAGGTATATAGGATTGTGTCTAAATTGACTAGTAAGATAAGCATTGAAGATATGTTCAATAGAGCAATGGCGATAAAAAGATATACAGTTTTGTACTATGATGATTTTATGAGTGATGAAGAAAAAGAAATATGGAAGACCCTACATGATTTTCAGAAAGCTAGTATTATATTGCCATTTAATCTAATGTTAGTACGTAAAAACGTTGATAGAAGAATAGTGCCATCTATAAAATTGAATGATAACAGAATATTTATATATCCGAATAGATAATCACCAAAGTTATTTACTGATAAAGTAGATTTAAATTTAGCGACACCAATATTTATTGATAGTACCGGTCAAGATGATGAAAAGAATAAGAAAGATTTAGAGAAGTTGAGTAAGAAATGTCCAAATGAAGAGTTTCATATTGATAATTAGGTAGATGTAAGTGATAATATTAAACAAGCGCCAAACCATATAGGCTTGGCGTTTTTATAATATAGATGCTGTCATGACTGATATACTATATCAACTAAATTATCAGTTTGAATTTTTCTTCTTTTTATATTTGATAACGGAGTTTTTCTTTTGATGTTTTCCTTTGTATATATTGTGTATAACTATTAATGTTCCAAACGATGAAGTTAACAATAAATTGATAATTAGAAAATTAGATTGTTTCATTTTAGAATTAAGATTACTTACCTCGCAAGAAAATTTATTTTCTTCAAAGTGCTTTTTTACACATTTTACAGTTGTATCTTTCTCTGATTTATTTTGTTCGCTTATTTGATCCAGAGTATATCCAGTGCTTAATAATGTTAATGTTATAGGGATTATAGTTATGAAAAATTGGACAATATTGTTATTAAATGTTTTAAATATACCATCGTCTTTTTTAAAGTCCTCTTGATAAAGCCATGTTAATAAAGCGCTTGTAACTATAATTACTATGAAAATTGCAAGTGTAGTGTTTTTAATATTTAAACCAAGTAAAAATAAAAGTATTGATAAAACCAAGAATGGTAAAAACAATACTAACGATATTGCATAAATCAAATGACTGTTTTGAGCCCAGTATTTAGGTACACCTTTAATAATACCAGTAAATTTTAAGAATATTGGATTTAAATTACTTTTTCTCATAAATGCCTCCTTAATTGTCGATGGATATTATTAATTTCATTAAACTATTATATAAACAATAATGCTAATATATGCTTGTTTCAATAAAATAAGCAACTGACAAGTATTCAGGTAGGCTAATAATTGTTGATGACGTTCCGTTGGAGGATTAATGATGAAAATGAGAAGCACTAACTATTCATTCGGTTGAGTAGTTAGTGCTTTTCTGATGTTAAAAGCCCCAAATTAGAGGTGGATCTACTTCATAGTCTTTTTTATTTAAATTTTCTTTCTTAATAATATCATTAGGTGTTAATTTATCCTTAGCATTTTTTTCTTTAAAAAGTTTACCTACGCCATCTGTGTCATATCCTACGTCTCCAGTAAACTGATGATTATCTGCACTTGATATATAGGCCTCAAACTCTAAAGTTTTATCATCATTAATATAACCATCAATAAAGTATCCTTTCATAGGACTCTTTTTGAAGTTGTTAATTTTCATAGTTTGATAATTTTTTAGATTATGTTTGAAGTATAAATCTATACGCTTTTCTTGTTTCGTAATGTAATTCTCCTTTTTATTTTTGTGCAAAGTATGCCCTCCTAATCCTATAAGTGTTAATATCAATATAAGAATTATAATTTTTGCTTTCATCGTCCACCTCTTGTTTTTAAAATATTAAGGAGTATTTTATTATGAAATTTTCTGACGAACTGTCATTTAAAGTTGCTGATGATTCTTATAAAGATTTGAAAAAGGGTCGTGTATATGACTTGAGTGGTCAGAATTTCAAGGTCATTGAAAAGCGCGATGCTAAACAAAATGGTTTGAAAGTCTATGCACTTACACTAGTTGTGAATGGTGAAGTAGACACTAATCATATTTATATGGGCTAAGCTAGAAGAGATTTTAAAAGTATACGAGATTTGTTTACAGATTTACAACTTGCTTTTTATAATAACACATCTAATTATAAAATTAATAAAAGACACAGTGATTTAGATAATACTACTATAAACGAAGAGCAATAATATATCGTTTATTGTTAAACCCCGTAGGCATAGGCTTACAGGGTTATTTTTTTGTACTTTGGAAATTAGTTTAGGAGTCTAAAATCATTGATCTTCATCAAATATAATTCTAAGTATGTTAAGTTAGTAAATGTGAGCGAAATTATAAAGAGGAGTTTAAAATGGAATATAATTTGAAAACGGTTTTAAAGGATTTATTTATTAACTTAATTATTACTTTTGTCATTGCATTTATAATCAATTACTTTGGAATTAATTCAGATAAACATGGTTGGTTTGCGAATATTATTGATAAGATTAATTTTATACATATTTTTGGTAATAAAACTGCGAATGCTGTAGTAATTGTAGGTTTAGCTATAACAATTTTTGAACTTATACACGATGTGTTCTTTGATGATGAAGATGAAGACGAAGAAGATAGTAAGAAGAACTAGATATTGAACAATGTAGTTATCTTGAATGTTTTTAGGATTAACATGTCTGGTTAGAAGCGTCTTCACTTAAGTTAAATAAGGATAAGCAACGATAAAAAGCTAAGATAATACGTTTATTATATTTAAAACGTACTATCTTAGCTTTTCATTTTAATGAATGGGTTACATTCTTATATCAACATTATCTAAATGCTTTTGATACTCTTTAACTTTACTTTCTAAGAACATTTGATAGGGTGCATCGAAGAAATCAGCTAAACGTAGAGCATCTTTAAATTTAGGTTCGTGGTAATGATTTTCCCATTCCCAAATTTGATGTGCTTCATAATGCGTTCCATACTTCTCGTTTAATTGTTGTGCTAATTCCTCAATCTCTAAGTGTTTTTTAGTTCTTAAGTTATATAAAATATGTAAATTCATACACAACATCTCCTATTCGTGTTGAAATAATCTAGATGTATCGTTTGGATGTAATTTTATTCTATTATTATAAAATAAGACTTTCAAGTTAAAGTATTTTGAATATGTGTCATTATTGTAAAAATTAGGGTATCTTTCTAAAAACAAGAGATTTTGAGGTGTAATTGATGAAAATTTTTGATGCTCATTTTCATATTATTAATTTTGATTATCCAGTTAAAGAAAATAATGGCTATTTGCCGCCTGAATTTAAAGAGAAAGATTATAAAGTATGGCAAGAAGATCTCAACATTATAGGTGGGGCGATTGTTTCTGGATCATTTCAAGAGTTTGACCAAGAGTATTTAATACATGCACTCGAAACATTAAATGGTCAGTTTGTGGGGACAACGCAATTGCCTATTTCTACCCCTGATGAAGTGATAGAAAAGTTGAATGAACTTGGGATTAGAGGTGTAAGATTTAACGTAAAGAGGGGAGGTTCTGAGGATTTAAAACATCTTAAGTCCTTTGCGCATCGTGTTTATAATTTAGTGGGATGGCATACTGAACTCTATATAGAATCCAAAAAGTTAAATGAAATAAAGGAAATATTATTAGAATTGCCACTTGTTTCAATAGATCATTTAGGCCTTACAAATGAAGGGTTCGAAGATTTAAAAGAATTAGTTGAACAAGGCGTGTATGTTAAAGCAACTGGTTTTGGAAGAATTGAAGTCGAACCAATTCAAACGATGAGAGAATTAATGGATATTAACCCAGACGTGCTCATGTTTGGTACGGATTTACCATCTACTCGTGCGAAACGTCCTTTTAATAAATCAGATATTGAATTAATTAAAAAACATTTTTCCGAGGAGGAACAACAGAAAATATTCTATAAAAACGCGATGAGATTTTACAGAATTAATGAAATTTAGTAATGCTGTTTATGACGTTTAGAATCTAATTTAGATAGAATATTTGAAAGTATTGTGCTTATAAGGATGATAGAGATAAGCGTTGAAAAAATATAAACTTGCTTACTTTTAATGTTAAAACCAATTTCAAAATCTCCATGTAAATGGCCTTTAATGAAAAAATTTAACGTCATCATCGCTAATATTCCAATTATAGATAAGAAACTTAATATATGCATAATTTTACTTACTAGCGTAAGTTTAGTGTTTTTATGATTCATAGAAAATACCTACTTTTTTATGGTTAGTAAATAGATTGTGCTAAATTCACAAATTATAGCTTATCATATTAAATGTCTTAATTATAACTACACAATTTCAATTTTGGAGTAAAGTTATCATTCTTAAATGATTTAAGTTTGTCTACAAGTTCTGTATATACGATGAGGCTGGGACAACGTGAATAATTTTGCTAAATTATATTTCTGTTTCACTTCCAGTTTTTGTGAGGATTAAGAAATTAATAAATGATTTAGTTTTAAACTTGAATAAAAATTTTTATCAAAATTGTTTAATGATTTTTAACTAAGGGTAACACTTACTAATAGGTAAACAATCTTAAAATAAAGGAGATAATAATTATGTTTGGATTAATAGGTATGATTATTGTCGGTGGTATCATTGGTTGGATTGCCGGCTTAATTATGGGTAAAGACATTCCAGGTGGAATTTTAGGAAATATTATTGCTGGTATCGTAGGTTCATGGGTCGGTACTGCAATTCTTGGACACTGGGGTCCACAATTAGGTAAAATTCACATTTTCCCAGCACTAATCGGTTCAATTATTTTAATCTTCATTGTTTCATTAATTCTTAGATTATTTAAAAAGAAATAATGAGTCGATGTAAATAAAGTTTTGAGGGAGGTTATATTTCCCTCTAAATGTAGATGTCTCAAAAAGATTTAGAGTAATAATCTTTTTGAGGCATTTTTTTGATTTATACAAAGTTTTTTTCTATATATGGGATGTTTTTTAACATAAAAAGAGGATGGCGCTGGGTTACGCCATCCAGGAGTATTATGTTCATGAATATAAAAGACTTTGTAGTTACTACTAACTACATTCTTATAATATCATGGTTTACATTTATCTGACAATAAAAAAATTTTTGTTCATTTTCTTTCTAAATCTATTTTCAATTATAACGCCTTTAAACGATGAGTTGTTTATGGATATTTTGAACAGGAAATCTAAGTATCTACTTGAGGGAAGTCTGAGGAAGGTCTTACATAATAGCTAATTGTATGTGATAATGGAATATAAAATGACATCTAGGAGGTTGCGTATGGAAGGTTTATTTACATTTATTATTATCACATTACTTATTATTATTGTTCCAGGGCCAGATTTTATAATTGTGATGAAGAATACTATTAATTCCAGTAAAATGAATGGCTTCATGTCAGCATTTGGAATTACAACTGGGCATATTCTATATTCTTCTTTAGCGATTTTTGGCATTATATACATATTGACAAGTTTATACTACGTATTTTTAATTATTAAGATATTAGGTGCTTGTTATCTTATTTATTTAGGTATTCAAAGTATCAGAAGTGCACACAGTTCAGTGAATTTTAGTAAAGAAGCATTGATGGATGTACGTAATGTAAGTTATTTAACATCTTATAGACAAGGATTTCTGAGTACAAGCCTCAATCCTAAAGCGATTCTATTTTATGTAAGTATTCTACCTCAATTTCTCTCACAAGGCGGAATTGAAGTGAAATCAGAAGTAGCATTACTATCTTTATCAGTAGTGCTTGTAACATGTTTATGGTTCTTATTCTGTGTATTTATATTTCAATATATTAAATTATTATTTAGTAAGCCTAAATTTAAAGCAGTTTTCGACTATATCGTTGGATTCGTATTGATTGGCCTATCTATCAATTTATTATTAAGTAAAAGTAGTTAACCGTACTTAAGTAAGGAGTATTAAATATGAATATTTTTCTTGTAAGGCATGGGGAATCCCAATCAAATTATGATAATCAACATGGGAACCCATATTTTTGTGGTCAATTAGATGTTCCTTTAACTGAAAAAGGAATGCAAAGTGCCCAAGATTTAGTAAGTTATTTTGCTGATAAAAAGATAGAACATGTATATGTTTCAGATTTACTTAGAACCCAACAAACATATGAAAGGATATTTCCTTATAATATTCCTACGACATTCACAAAATCATTAAGAGAACGTTCGTTAGGTGTTTTCGAAGGGAAAAATAAGCAAGAAGTCAGCGAAGACAAGGAATATGAGAGATATTTTAATGATCCGGAGTTTAAGGATTTTAGACATAGTTTTATACAGAAGGCACCTGATGGAGAAAGCTATCAGGATGTATATGAACGTATTGCGCGTTTCTTTGAAAGTGAAATTCATAAGGATAGTGACAATATAGTGATTATCGCTCATCAAGTTGTAATAAGATGTATATTTGTTTATTTGGGGCAACTCACTAAAGAAGAAGCTTTAGAATTAAATATTGATAATTGTCATCCTTACTTAATTGAGAAATAAAAAGAAAGTGAATGGAGTAGTTAATGTAACTTGCATCCATTCACTTTTTTTAATGAAATAAGACGTCCGGATGTGGCTGGAACCACGAAATTGATTCTAGTAAATTATATTTCTGTGCCACTCTCATAGTGTCGAGCCTTGGGATAACCTATAAAAAGTGTCATAAATGTGCTGAGTAATATAAGTAGCACAGTTAGGAGAGCCATAAGACCTACAGGGACAATTCCGGCTGCAAATGCCACTATAATAAAAAGACCATACATCATTACTGCAAACATTTGAAGAATAGCTGATATGATTCTACAAATTAAGTTATTGAAAAATCCTAATATCAATGCCGGCAAAGCCATAGCGATGTTAGTAAGTACAGCTAACCATACTTCCCATGGGTGATCGTAACTCATTGTGTTAGGGCCAGAAGGGTATTTAGCCATAACAAGAACCATTACCACTGTTGATAAGATTGCTAAGATTATAAAACTTACGCGTAGCTTCATCAAGTCACTCCTATTTAAGTTTTTAAAAGTTTATAATTATGTAAATGAAGTTAGTCACTCTTAGTGTGAAGTAAATTGATAGCGCTGTCAAAAGTATTAAAAAAACTTCTATTTGATGCATCAATGAACATCAAATAGAAGCTAGTGTTGCTTACTTCTTATTTATCGAATACTTCTGTGTCGATACCTTTCTTTTTAAGGAAGTCTTTAATTTTATCTTGTTGTTTTTTATTCACATCGCCCGCATATTTAGTTGGAACATCAACAACATTGATAGTGTTTTGAGGTTGGTAATTTAATTCCTCAATATCTTCATCAACATTGGCGATTGTACTATTTAACGCATTGAAATAATTGATGATTCGTTGCGTAGGATCTTTATATTCTTTAGGAATCTTGTTGTTTTTCACGAACTTTTTAAAGTGTAGGTCATTTTTAACAGCTAAATTAGAAAGCTCACTTAGTTTATTGGCTTGATCTTTTGTTATTTTAGGACTACTATCACTTTGTTTATCCAATTTGTGTTGCATCACGTATTTATTATCTAATACGTCGTTGTTAACTTGTAGGTATTTTTTTAGAGCGCTTTTCATTTCAGAGTCGCTAATATTTTGTCCTTTTTTATTTGATGAGAAAATATCTTTTTCTTTAATGTTTTTAGCGCTTTTAGGTGCGTGCGCACTACTATGATCATTTTGGTTATTATCATCTTCACTATTATTGGAACAGGCTGCAAGTGTTAATGAAAGTGCTAATAATAAACTCACAATTACTCTCTTTTTCATAGAATTGAGAAACTCCTTTTTTACATCACTCATATTAAGTATATACATTTTATTGTTATTACACACGTAATAGAATATCATTTATGAAAAAATATTTGAACGTTTTAGAACTACATTTGAACGAGAGATATGGCTACTTTGTGGCTGTGTTTTATAATAATTTGGCATATCGTTTTTAAGTATCTACTACCAAGAGTGATAAATGTATAAAAAAACAGAGTCTTAAGTGATTAAGACTCTGTCCATGTGAAGATATTATGATAGGTATATATTTAAAACTTAATTTCTAATAATATAATCAAATGCGTTCAACGCTGCGTTAGCGCCAGCGCCCATTGAAATGATGATTTGTTTGTTTTTCTGGTCTGTTACGTCTCCTGCTGCGAATACACCAGGAAGGCTTGTAGCGTTATCACGATCGATAACGACTTCGCCACGTCCATTTAACTCAATTGCATCTTGTAACCATGCAGTATTAGGGACTAAGCCGATTTGAACAAAGATTCCATCAAGGTTGACTACTTGTGTTTCGCCAGTATTTAAATCCTCATAACTAATACCAGTTACGTGGTCTTCGCCGATAACTTCTGTAGTTCTAGCATTCGTTTTGATGTCGACGTTTTCCAATGAACGTAAACGGTCTTGTAAAACATTATCTGCTTTTAATTCAGAAGAATATTCAAATAATGTTACGTGCTTAACAATACCAGCTAAATCAATAGCTGCTTCGACACCAGAGTTACCGCCACCGATAACTGCTACGTCTTTGTTTTCAAATAGAGGGCCGTCACAGTGAGGGCAGAATGCTACACCTTTATTGATAAGGCGATCTTCTCCAGGAATATTAAGTTTACGCCAACTTGCACCTGTAGAGATAATCACAGTCTTACTTTCTAATACAGCATCATTCTCTAAAGTGACTTTGATTGCTGAGTCTGTCTTTTCGATATTAGTGGCACGAATACCAGTCATTGTATCAATGTCATATTGTGAAATATGATCAGCAAGATTAGATGAGAACTCTGAACCTGTTGTTTCTTTAACAGTAATGAAGTTTTCAATGCCAGCTGTATCATTCACTTGGCCACCAATTCTATCAGCAACGATGCCTGTTCTTAAACCTTTACGAGCAGTGTAAATGGCAGCACTACCACTTGCTGGGCCACCGCCTACGATGAGCACATCATAAGGGTCTTTATCATTAAATTCAGAAGCATCTTGTGTGCTTCCTAATTTCGTTAAGATATCTTGAATAGTCATACGACCATTACCAAATTCTTGTCCATCTAAAAAGACAGCTGGAACTGCCATAATGTCTTCAGATTCTTCGCGGAATACTGCGCCATCAATCATTGTATGAGTAATATTAGGGTTAATAACACTCATTAAGTTTAATGCTTGAACAACGTCAGGGCATTTTTGGCAAGTTAAACTAACGAAAGTTTCGAAATGGAAGGGACCTTCGAGGCCTTTGATTTGGTCAATAACAGATTGTTTTTCTTTAGGGGCACGACCACTTACTTGTACAATTGCTAATACAAGAGAGTTGAATTCGTGACCTAAAGGAATACCTGCAAACGTGATGCCAGTTTCTTCACCTGGGCGGTTTACTGAGAAACTTGGTGTACGTTTTAAATCCTTTTCAGTTACCGTGATGCGAGCTGACATTCCAGCAATTTCATCTAGTAACTCTTTAAGTTCTTTTGATTTATCATCTGAGCCAAGGCTAGCGACGAATTCAACGTCGCCTTCCATTAGCTCTAATAGTTGTTGTAATTGTTGCTTTAAATCAGCATTAAGCATG
This sequence comes from Staphylococcus sp. HMSC036D05, assembly GCF_001836225.1. NCBI lineage: Bacteria > Bacillati > Bacillota > Bacilli > Caryophanales > Staphylococcaceae > Staphylococcus > Staphylococcus sp. HMSC036D05. The sequence goes on from NZ_KV827780.1 coordinate 111,395, forward strand.
TTTTAATGCCTCCTTAGATTTTACCTACTAAGTCTAAACCAGGTTGTAATGATTCAGAACCTTCTTCCCATTTTGCTGGGCAAACTTCACCTGGATGTTGACGTACGTATTGAGCTGCTTTGATTTTGTTTACTAATGTACTAGCGTCACGACCGATACCGTCAGCGTTGATTTCAGCTGCTTGAACAACACCATCTGGGTCGATGATGAATGTACCACGTTGAGCTAAACCAGCTTCTTCATCTAATACATCGAAGTTACGAGTGATTGTTTGAGAAGGGTCGCCAATCATTTTATATTGAATTTTACTGATTGCATCTGAATGATCGTGCCAAGCTTTGTGTACGAAGTGAGTATCAGTTGATACAGAGAATACGTTAACACCTAACTCTTGTAATTTTTCGTATTGGTTTTGTAAATCTTCTAATTCTGTAGGACATACGAAAGAGAAGTCAGCAGGATAGAAGCATACGACGCTCCATGAACCTTTAAAATCTTCTTGTGAAACTTCTTTAAACTCATCATTTTTTGGATCATAAGCTTGCGCTGTGAATGGTAAGATTTCTTTGTTAATTAAAGACATAGGTAAATACCTCCTGAAATTTTTAAGTATAAGCTAGAATTACATAACAATAATTGTTTGTTTATAATAATTCTAATCTCTTGATTAGTATTATCACATCTCGACTTTAAATAGTCAACTTTAGAAACTTTTTAATTGAGAAAATGAAATTAGAGTAGCTTTAAATAGCGTCAAAAGAAAGTTATTCAATATTAAGCGTATCTCAAATAGAAATGGTAAATTACCTAGTATATTGAGTTTTTATTTTGACTTTTCACACTATAAATAGCACATATCATTCTCAACTAAACATGTTTTATTGATAATAGAGTGTAATTTTATTACATCTATATCTTAATGATAACATCTGAGCTATAAATTTTCTTTTACGACCGTTTATATAAATAAAACAGAGATTAATCCAGAGTCGTATCACTCATTCTGAATTAATCTCTGTTTATCTTGTTGATTATTTACTAACTGTGAACTCAACCGTACCAATACCACTATATTCTGCTCTATAAGTTCCAAATTCTAATTTAAGTGGTGAGATAAATGTGCCGGAAGATATCATTTGCCCTTTTTTCAATTGTTTACCATGTGAGTGTAACTTTTTGATAAGCCAATGCACTGCATGAACAGGGTTCCCTAACACTTCTGATGAAGATCCTGTAGCAATTAATTCATCATCTTTGTATAAATTTAAATCCACATTTGCGAATGCATCTATATCAAGAGGGCTTACGCTTTCGCCTACAACAATCATACCAGTCGCAGTGTTGTCAGAAATTAAATCGCCCAACGTGAAATTCGGGAACCAATTCTTATATCTAGCATCTGGGATTTCAATACCAGCAGCAATTTGAGTATTTAAAACAATGGTTTGCAAATCAGCATCATAAGGTAAGTCTTCCTTCACTATAAACATAATTTCTGGTTCTAATAATGGAGAAAATAATGAAGAAAGTGATACTGAGTCACCATTTTTTAAAATATTGTTAGATAAAATTGTTCCATATGCTGGTTCATTTGTATTGGCGATAGATTGTGTTGTCTTACTCGTCATACTCACCTTATAGCCAGCAACGTAGGTATTGTCTTTAAGTTTTAATTGTTCGAGTAAATCATCTTGGTTTAGATATGCTTCTTCTTCACTAATTTGATAAGATTCGCTGACGAAATCGATAGGTCTTCTACTTCTATATGCTTTAAAAAGGGCGTTAGAAATGTTTTTATTGGGTTGTGTCATGGTATCTCTCCTTAAAATATCTGAAAATTACTACTATTATGATAACTTTTAAACGAAGTGTGTGCAAATAGATTTAAAAGTTTCATATTTAGGGTATAAAATGGTATCCAACGATGAAGATATATTTTATTAGGAGTGAATTTTGTGTCAGATTATGTTTACGATTTAATGAGAAAGCATCATTCAGTTAGAAAGTTCAAAGAAAGTCCGCTTAGTGATGACGCAGTGAAGAAGATAGTAGAAGCTGGTCAATCAGCATCAACGTCAAGTTATCTTCAAACGTATTCAATCATTGGTATTGATGATCCTAAA
>NZ_KV827780.1:113617-172424 GCF_001836225.1 Staphylococcus sp. HMSC036D05
AAATCAAAGAAGATTTAAAAGAAGTTTCTGGTCAACCGTATGTTGTAGATAATGGTTACTTATTTGTATTTGTTTTAGATTATTATCGTCATAGTCTAGTAAATGAAAACGCTGAATCAGATATGAGTATTTCTTTTTCATCAGCAGAAGGCTTGCTAGTCGGCTCTATAGATGTCGCACTTGTTTCTGAAAACATGGCTGTAGCTGCTGAAGATATGGGATATGGCATCGTTTATTTAGGTTCTCTACGTAATGATGTGGCGCGTGTACGTGAAATTTTAGACTTACCTGACTATACCTTCCCTCTATTTGGCATGGCAGTAGGTGAACCTGCTGAGGATGAGAATGGTGCGCCGAAACCAAGATTACCGTTTGAACATATTTTCCATAAAAATAGCTACGACGCAAGTAATGATAAACAACGTCGTGAATTAGAAGCGTATGATCAAATTGTAAGTGACTACTATAAGGAACGTACAAATGGGGAGCGTACTGAAACATGGTCCGAACAAATTGAGCAATTCTTAAGTAGTAAAACACGACCAGATATGTTAGACCAATTGCATAAAGCTGGATTCATCAAAAAATAATTCTTAAATGGAAAAAAGCCTATAAATGAAATTTCAAACCCGAATTCATTTATAGGCTATAATTATAGGATTTTTAACTTATTTTCTGTAGCTTATGCTTATGATTTGGTATATCTACTGAATAACAATTGGTTTGTAAAATATTTTTCTGCATCTATCGTATGCTTGATTTTACCTGTACTTTGTAACCATAATTGTAAGTCATTATAGAAGTCTGAACTCATAGACAAATCATTAGTAAAACATTTAGCTGTTGCTTCAATGGTGTCTTTATTTAATTTATTATTAATATCTGTTTGGGTGTAATCTGCATATATATTGATGGCATCTTCTAAATTATTGTTGATATATTGTATAGCTTTTTGAATGACCTTAATAAACTTTTTGAGTTTCTGGTTGTCTGTTTCTAACTTATCAGGTGTAGTAATAAAAATTAATTGACAAAAGTCTGGGACATTGTAATCTTTTAAAGCAAAATAATCTACATTCAATCCTGCATTTCTCGCTTCAAGTATTTCGAAATTCTCAAAAATGAGTGTAGCTGCATCTGCCTTGTCATTTAACAATGCATCAGTATGATAAAAGCTATGATTAACAGGGACGATATCTCCTTCATTATACATGCCGCCATCAGCTTCAATCATAGTTTTAGCAATTGCTATACCTCCTGATCCAGGAGCACCCGGATATTGAAGACGTTTGCCAATTAAGTCTTTAGGTGATTGAATACCTTTGTCTTTGTTGTACATCACACCGCCATTTGTATGTAGATATCGAGCGAAGCCAACTACATTTTCATTCATCGCTTTATCTTCAACAAGATGGATAGGCTCAGTAATCGCGATATCCATTGAACCATTTTCAATTTCTTCTAAAGCATCAAAATGTTGTTCAGGTTCAATCATTTCAATTTCTAAGTTTTGCTCGCTAAACCAACCTTTTTTCATTCCTAAAATTAAAGGCAAATGATCAGGATTTAAGAACCATTCTAAACCGACTACTAATTTTTCCATAAAAAAATTCCTCCAACAAACAAATTTTCGTAAAAAAGTGAATTTGAAAGAAATAAAAAATATATTTCACTTTCCTACGCTGGTACTAACCAACAGGTTCAAGGGTTGAAAGGGTACCTTTCTCTCAGCATGCAACATGCACCCCTAGTGATTTGTTATACCTAACTTCTAACATAGCATAGTTATAAAAATGCGTATATAAATGATGAATTAATCGAAGAAGAGCGTAACAGTTTAAATGGAGTATTAATTTAAAATGAAGTATTTGAATCGTTGATTTTCTGGACAAAGATAGTTGTATAGTAGTTGATGACCCAATCTTATTTCTAAAGTTAAATAAAAACGCCACAAACTCCTTAAATAAGAAGCTTGTGACGTCTGTGATAGATGATTAAAGCATATACTTATTCGTTTAAAATTCATTTTAATAAAAATTAACTAGATGATAATTCTCCATAATGGTTAGATTCAAATGTGTCTTTATCCCAATTTTTAGTTAAGCGTGCAGTACCTGTTCCGGCTAAAATTGAATCATTCACATTTAATGCGGTACGTCCCATATCAATTAAAGGTTCGATAGAAATAAGTACACCAGCAAGTGCGACAGGTAAGTTTAATGTGGATAATACTAAAATTGATGCAAATGTTGCACCGCCACCTACACCTGCAACACCAAATGAACTAATAATCACTACAGCAATCAGTGTAATGATGAATTGGAAATCGATATGGACATGTGCGACAGGCGCGACCATGATTGCTAGCATAGCTGGGTAGATTCCAGCGCAACCGTTTTGTCCAATTGATAATCCAAATGTTGCAGAGAAGTTAGCAATACCTTCTGGAACACCTAAACGTTGCGTTTGAGTTTGAATATTTAAAGGTAGAGCTCCTGCGCTTGAACGAGAAGTGAATGCAAAGATCAATACTTCTAACGTTTTCTTAACATATCTAACTGGATTAATACCCAACACACTTAAAATGATTAAGTGAATCACATACATCGTAATTAATGCTGCATAAGAAGCGAGTAGGAATTTTCCTAAAGTCCAAATCGCTCCAAAATCACTTGTGGCAAGTGTAGAAGCCATAATTGCTAAGATGCCATAAGGCGTTAAACGTAAAACGAAAGTGACGATAGCCATTACAATGTCATATACAGCTTCAATACCACGTTTTAATAAATTACCATGTTCAGGCTGTTTGCGCGCTACACGTAAGTATGCGAAACCAACGAAAGTTGCGAAGATCACAACAGCGATAGTTGAAGTGGTACGTTGACCTGTAAAGTCTAAGAATGGATTGCTTGGTAATAATTCAAGAATTTGTTGTGGCAATGTATTAGCAGTTAAATCTTTAGCTTGCTTACTAATTTCTGAGCCACGTGAATGCTCAGCACTTCCTAAATCGATTGATGAAGCGTCTAGACCGAAAATCAATGCATAGATAATGCCGACAATGGCTGCAATCGCTACGGTTCCAATTAAAAACATAAAAATAAAGGTACCGATTTTCGCAAATTTATCCCCAATTTGGATTTTACTAAATGCTGCTACAATAGATACAAAAATAAGTGGCATGACAATCATTTGTAATAAAGCAACATAACCGTCCCCAATAATGCTAAACCAATCTGAAGTTTGTTTTAATACTTTTGATTCTGCTCCGAAGATAAGATGTAAAGCTATTCCCAAAACGATTCCAATACCTAAAGCGCTAAATACACGTTTAGGGAATGAAATATGCTTCCTAGCCATTATGTTTAACATAATAATGAAAATAATTAACACTACTACGTTAATCATAGTGAAAAGTGCCTCCATATCGTAAACGCTCCTTTGTTGTATAAAATATAGTATTCCGACATATGTAATAAGGATATTACTAGAAAATAACAAATTCAAGGTAGTTATAGTGATTTTATGAAATGAAATAACAAAATATTATCTCGGTAAAATTAATGGAAGGCATGCTTGTATACGTGGGTATATGAAATATAGGGAGGGAAAATAGAAATAAAAAAACACTTAAATGAGTAGTTGCATTTTACACATACTCAATTAAGTGTTGAGAAGTTTGTTTCTTGATTATAAGTTAAATAAACGAGCGAAGAACCCTTTTTTCTCTTCTTTAGGTTGATTGTTTGATGATTGAGAATGATCTTCTATTGTTGTCATGTCTGAGTTAGAAGTTGAATCATTAGAAGTTGAGTTTGATATTTCCGATGTACGAGTTGAAAGGCTACTTGATTGTGAAGTTGAAGTAGTTTCGCTAGTTGATGCTACTGCACTTTCGGAATGAGAATCTGAATCAGAAGTGCTAGGTGCTTCTGAAGTACTTTCTTGTTCACTCTGAGAGTTTGAGTTACTTTCGCTTGATTTGTTATTATTTAGCGATTGTGTTGATTCATTTGATTTATGATTTGTCTTCGCAATTTCATTCGCTTGTTTCTCTTGTGATGACTGAATAGCTTCTTGAGAAGTTTGGATTGATTTTAAAGATTCTGTATTGGCATCAATTTTACTAGTAATTTCTGTTTGTAATTCTTTAAGCTGCTGCTGTTGTTGATGAACTTGATTAATCATTTGACCGAGCATTTGACGTTCTTCACGCATTTTTTGGATTTCGCTACGTAAATCTTCAACTAATTGAGCGACGTTTTGGTCAGTTGGTAATTGACTGTCCTCATCTTTAACGATCACTTGTAAGAAATCTTTCTCTTTTTCTAATTCATCAAATGCTAAGTCGTAACTATTTGTTTGTTTTACTTTATCAGCAATGTCTCTAAATAGTTCGATATCTTCTTCTTTAAAATCAGTAGCCTCGCGTCCGCGATATTCAGTTTTACTAAGTTGATATCCACGTTCTTCTAAATGTTGTACAATTTTACGGACTTGTTTTTCACTTAGTTCGACACGTTGTGCAAATTCTTTGGTTAACATTGAAAAAGCCCCTTCATCATTTGGTTTATGTATACCGACGTTTGTCTACGGTCAGTGAAACGTCAGTCTTACTTCATATGATAGTTTACCCCTAATTAATAGTGATTTCAAGTGTTGTTATAAAGGCTTTCTTAAATTCATTTCTTCTAAAAGTGGGTAGATAATATCTCGAGAAATGCCATTTGCGAAGACATACTTAAGAATATAATTAGATTTTACACTTGTCCCGTAAATATCTTTGGTTAATTCAATATTTGCTTTAATAAATAGGTCTACTTTAAAAGGAGATTCATCAAATGTGTAATTCGGATGAATATAATCAATTTCTTCTTGTTTCTCAAAGTTATTTTCGTAAAGAAATTGGCGACGGTGTTCAAGTATTTTGTTAGTTTGTTCATCAACATGATGTGGTTCTTTAGGAACTTCTAACATAATAAAATTGATATTTCTATCATGTATTTCATGAGATAAATGATTTAATTGATGTTCCACTTCGTTTAAAGTTAAAGTCATTAATTCATCGTGATTAGGACCGTCTTTGGCTATTAAATAGATAAGGAATGCTGCATTCGTGGTTGCTTCATAATGTGCAGTCGCTAAGCTGACAACTTGATTATTTTCGACGCCTACTACGAATGCGTAATCTTTCTCCGTTTTGTTGTTTTCTAAAGAACGTTTAAAGATTTTGCGATCTTCATCTAAACCAATATCTAATTTCGCGTCGTATAGTTCAAGTGCTTTTTCAAATAAAGGATCATTGGCTGATTGAATTGCTTTAAACTCCATAGCATTACCCCCGTTAATATTTACTATATTATAGGATAATCCTACTATATAATCACTTCTAATGTGTCACATAATAAAAAAACACCACAATGCATACGCTTCATTACGTAAACATGATGGTGTCTATCATTGAAACTCTAAAATCAATTAAGATTTAGGACCCTTTGATTCAGCAGCATAATGTGTAATGTCGATTTCTTTGTAAGCTGCATTGTGATCTTCAACTTCGTCATGGGAAGAATTGTCACGATTTGCTACTAATAATAATTTATTATCTAAAATATCTTGTTTGTGTTCTTCAAGTTGTTCTTCAGTTAAGTTGTAACGTGAAAGAACAGCTTCTTCACCATCTTCTCCAGTTAATAGACGAGACATACGATCACTAAATGAACCGCTTGTAGCTATCATTGAAATTTGAGAATTGTGTAGGTCGTCTAAATGTAATTTACTTTTACTGATAACAGCTAATTCAGTTTCTAAATAGCCTTCTGTTTTCTTTTGGTTGATTACATTGTATAGTTCACTTTTGTCGTTAACTACAATAATATCTGCCATAATTATCGCCCCTTCATGATTAAACTTGCTTTATAAAGTTATACCCTAGTCCGTTTTTATAAAACTTTTACATATATAATTATATAATTTTGATGTTGATTTTTCCAATAAGAATCTATATTTGAAATTAAAACGATTACATAATAAATTGTTGATTTCTCAACTTTGAACTATTTTAAATGATATTGAAAATACATGAAAAGTTTGCTATCATCATTAAATAATTTATAAAACTCATATAATCTAGAGAATATGGCTTTAGAAGTTTCTACCATGTCGCCATTAACGACATGACTATGGGTAACAACACAATACTTAGGAGTAGTTTAAAGCGTTGAAACATAACTGGGAAAGTGAAAGGCGTTTTGATTCGTAATAAAACTCATTAAATTGGCATCTAACATTTTTAGCATTGTCACAATTTTAGTTTATTTATATCGAAATTGAATCATACGTTTTTAGGACTAAGTTGGCGTATCTTCTTCTTAATTTGCAACCTCGCAATGTATTGCTCGTTCACTCATAGATCCTGAAACTATACTTTAGTTTGAGGGTTTTTTTGTATCTAGAAATCAATACCAAAGAATTTGAGGAGGTTTTTTGAGTGGAGTCGTTAGGACGTAAGGTCAAAGAGGACGGCGTTGTGATTGATGAGAAAATTTTAAAAGTGGACGGTTTTTTAAATCATCAAATCGATGCTTCGCTTATGAATGAAGTAGGAAAAACGTTTTATGAACAGTTCAAAGACGAGGGTATTACCAAAATTTTAACCATAGAAGCATCAGGTATCGCCCCAGCTATCATGGCTTCTTTCCATTTCGATGCTCCTTGTTTATTTGCTAAAAAGGCTAAACCTAGCACATTAAAGGATGGTTTTTACAGTACAGATATTCATTCATTTACTAAAAATAAGACGAGTACAGTTATCGTTTCTGAAGAATTTTTAGGTGAAAATGATAAAGTACTTATTATTGATGATTTCTTAGCAAATGGAGATGCCTCATTAGGACTTAATGAAATTGTGCAACAAGCTAAGGCGACTACAGTGGGTATCGGTATCGTTGTTGAAAAAAGTTTCCAAGATGGGCGTCAACGTTTAGAAAATGAAGGACTGAAAGTATCTTCATTATGTAAAGTGGCATCATTAAAAGGTAATAAAGTTACGCTTCTAGGTGAACAATAATGAAGAATTTCATTCTAAGTGTTCAGCATCTTTTAGCAATGTACGCCGGAGCGATTTTAGTCCCTATAATCGTAGGAACTAGCTTAAAATTCTCTTCCGAAGAAATTGCTTATTTAGTAACAGTTGATATTTTTATGTGTGGTATTGCTACTTTTTTACAGGCTAATAAGATTACTGGAACAGGTTTACCCATTGTATTAGGTTGTACGTTTACTGCAGTAGCACCAATGATACTTATCGGACAAACGAAAGGTCTTGGCGTACTTTACGGCTCATTATTTGTTTCAGGAATTTTAGTCGTAATTATTGCGCCTTTCTTCTCTTATTTAGTTAAATTCTTTCCACCTGTTGTTACAGGAAGTGTCGTAACGATTATTGGTATTAATCTTATGCCTGTAGCAATGAACTATCTTGCTGGTGGGGAAGGTGCTAAAAATTATGGAGACCCTAAAAATTTGATTTTAGGTGGCGTGACATTGATCATCATTCTAATTTTACAAAGGTTTACGAAAGGCTTCTTGAAATCAATTGCTATCCTCATAGGTCTTGTATTAGGGACAGCCTTAGCAGCTGTGTTCGGTCTGGTAGATATTGAACAAGTAGGAAGTGCCCATTGGGTTGGCTTACCTTTACCATTTAGATTCTCCGGTTTTGGCTTTGATTTAAGCTCAACACTCGTCTTCTTTATTGTTGCAGTCGTAAGCTTAATAGAGTCCACAGGTGTCTATCATGCACTTAGTGAGATTACTGGCAAAAAGCTTGAGCGAAAGGATTTCCGTAAAGGTTACACTGCGGAAGGTCTAGCAATCATTTTAGGATCTATATTTAATTCTTTCCCTTACACCGCTTACTCACAAAATGTAGGTCTTGTGTCACTCTCAGGGGCTAAAAAGAATAACGTTATCTATGGCATGGTGGTTTTATTACTCGTTTGTGGTTGCATACCTAAGTTAGGTGCACTCGCTAACATCATCCCTTTACCTGTTTTAGGTGGCGCAATGATTGCAATGTTTGGCATGGTTATGGCCTATGGTGTAAGTATTCTAGGGAGTATTGATTTTAAAAATCAAAACAATTTATTAATTATCGCTGTTTCTGTAGGACTAGGCACAGGTATTAGTGCAGTCCCTCAAGCATTTAAAAGTTTAGGAGAACAATTTGCTTGGTTAACTCAAAATGGCATTGTTCTAGGTGCAATTTCTGCAATTATCTTAAATTTCTTTTTTAATGGTATAAATTATAAACAAAGCGACGAAAATGTGAAATAATGTAACTAACTATATTAAATTGGAGGCTGTTTTTAAATGTGGGAAAATAAGTTTGCTAAAGAATCTTTGACGTTCGACGATGTATTACTCATTCCAGCTGAATCAGATGTTTTACCTAGCGACGTAGATTTAAGTGTAGAATTATCAGATAGAATTAAATTAAACATTCCTGTTATTTCTGCAGGTATGGATACGGTAACTGAATCAAAAATGGCAATTGCTATGGCTCGTCAAGGTGGGTTAGGTGTCATCCATAAAAATATGAGCATTGAAGAACAAGCTGATGAAGTACAAAAAGTTAAACGTTCAGAAAATGGTGTCATTACTAACCCGTTCTTCTTAACTCCAGATGAAAGTGTTTATGAAGCAGAAGCTTTGATGGGTAAATATCGTATTTCAGGTGTCCCAATTGTTGATAATCATGATGAAAGAAATTTAGTAGGTATTATTACTAATCGTGATTTACGTTTTATTGAAGACTTTTCAATTAAGATTTCAGATGTAATGACGAAAGAAAATTTAATTACAGCTCCAGTTGGCACGACTTTAGATGAAGCGGAAGCGATTCTTCAAGACCATAAAATTGAAAAACTTCCATTAGTAGAAAATGGACGACTAGAAGGTTTAATCACAATTAAAGATATTGAAAAAGTATTAGAATTCCCATACGCAGCGAAAGACGCACATGGTCGTTTATTAGCAGCGGCGGCTATCGGTACGTCTAAAGATACGGAAGTTCGTGCTCAAAAACTAGTCGAAGCTGGTGTTGACGCATTAATTATTGATACCGCACATGGTCACTCTAAAGGCGTAATTGAGCAAGTTAAACATATTAAAGAAAAATATCCTGAAATCACAGTTGTAGCCGGTAATGTCGCAACTGCAGAAGCAACGCGTGCATTATTTGAAGCAGGTGCTGACGTTGTTAAAGTAGGTATTGGACCAGGTTCAATTTGTACGACACGTGTTGTTGCAGGTGTCGGTGTACCTCAAATCACAGCTGTATATGATTGTGCGACAGAAGCACGTAAGCATGGTAAAGCGGTTATTGCTGACGGTGGTATTAAATTCTCAGGAGATATTATCAAAGCATTAGCGGCTGGTGGCCACGCGGTAATGTTAGGTAGCTTATTAGCTGGTACTGAAGAAAGTCCTGGTGCTACTGAAGTCTTCCAAGGTAGACAATATAAAGTTTATCGTGGTATGGGTTCATTAGGTGCTATGGAAAAAGGATCAAACGATCGTTACTTCCAAGAAGATAAAGCACCAAGAAAATTTGTTCCAGAAGGTATCGAAGGACGTACAGCTTATAAAGGCCCACTACAAGATACAGTTTATCAACTTATGGGCGGTGTAAGAGCTGGTATGGGTTATACTGGTTCTCCTGACTTGAAAACATTACGTGAAGAAGCACAATTTACACGTATGGGTCCTGCTGGTTTAGCAGAAAGCCACCCTCACAATGTACAAATTACTAAAGAATCACCAAACTATTCTTTCTAAATAAAGTATGAAGAAGTTTGATCATTTTAGAGGACGCTCTTTATAACGGTGTCGTATGGGCTTGTTTAATTCATTTTCAAAAGTAATGGCAATAGACCTATACGTTATCATTTGAGGGAGCGTTTCTCTAAGTATTACATAAATCAAAAACAATAAAGGAGATTCGCAATTATGGAAATGGCGAAAGAGCAAGAGTTAATTCTTGTCTTAGACTTTGGTAGCCAATACAATCAATTGATTACACGACGTATTCGTGAAATGGGCGTATACAGTGAATTACATGATCATGAGATTTCAATTGAAGAAATTAAACGTATGAATCCTAAAGGTATCATTCTTTCAGGTGGTCCAAATTCAGTTTATGAGGAAGGATCATTTACTATTGACCCTGAAATTTATAATTTAGGTATTCCGGTCTTAGGTATTTGTTACGGCATGCAATTAACAACAAAACTATTAGGCGGTAAGGTAGAGCGCGCGAATGAGCGTGAATACGGTAAAGCAATCATTAATGCTAAGTCTGATGAGCTATTCTTCGGCTTGCCTTCGGAACAAACAGTTTGGATGAGTCATTCTGACAAAGTGATTGAAATTCCTGAAGGATTTGAAGTGATTGCAGATAGTCCTAGTACGAATTATGCAGCTATTGAAGATAAAACTCGTCGTATTTATGGTGTGCAGTTCCACCCAGAGGTACGTCACACTGAATTCGGTAACGACTTATTAAGAAACTTCGTGCGCCGTGTGTGTAATTGTACAGGCGAATGGACGATGGAAAACTTCATCGAAATCGAAATTGAGAAGATTCGTGAACAAGTTGGCGACCGTAAAGTGTTATGTGCAATGAGCGGTGGGGTTGATTCATCAGTCGTAGCAGTACTGTTACATAAGGCGATTGGTGACCAATTAACTTGTATCTTTGTTGACCATGGTTTACTTCGTAAAGGCGAAGGCGATATGGTGATGGAGCAGTTTGGTGAAGGATTTGATATGAACATTATTCGTGTTAACGCACAAGAGCGTTTCATGGATAAATTGAAAGGTGTATCTGATCCAGAACAAAAACGTAAAATCATCGGTAACGAATTCGTTTATGTATTTGATGACGAAGCGGCTAAGTTAACAGATGTTGATTTCTTAGCGCAAGGCACACTTTATACTGACGTGATTGAGTCAGGAACTAAAACGGCTCAAACTATTAAATCCCACCATAATGTTGGTGGATTACCTGAGGACATGGAATTTGAACTGATTGAACCAATTAATACATTGTTTAAGGATGAAGTACGTGCCTTAGGTATCGAGCTAGGTATTCCTGAACATTTAGTATGGAGACAACCTTTCCCAGGTCCTGGTTTAGGTATCCGTGTACTTGGTGAAATTACTGAAGATAAATTAGAAATCGTACGTGAATCTGATGCGATTTTACGTGAAGTAGTGCGAGAAGAGGGTCTTGAAAGAGATATCTGGCAATACTTCACAGTGCTACCTGGCATCCAATCAGTAGGGGTCATGGGAGACTATCGTACGTATGATCATACAGTAGGTATTCGAGCAGTCACATCTATTGATGGGATGACAAGTGACTTTGCTCGTATCGATTGGGAAGTGTTACAAAAGATTTCAAGTCGAATCGTAAATGAAGTAGATCACGTTAACCGCGTCGTCTATGACATTACTTCTAAGCCCCCAAGTACCATAGAATGGGAGTAAGAAATATAAATTATGAAATAGGTTAGAGACTCCAAAAAGGGGTTTCTAGCCTGTTTATTTTTTGTGTTGAATACGTTTTGAATACGCATTTTATAAGCCTTTAACCCTTGTGGTTGAAGGCTTTTTTGTCATTCATTTGAATAAAAGGCAAAAACAATGGGAGATGAGATGTCGTTGTACGTATTTGATTATAAAAATTAGGAAGTTGTGTCGAAAGTTTACCTCAGTTATGGCTCCGCAGATATCTACCACTATTTATTTACTTTCTATCATGAAAATAGTAAAAATAAAATTTTTGTTAACAAAACATTTAAAGTATAAGTATTTCTTTCTACATTTTTGTTAAATAAAGCTAATTTCTATTATTTTATTAATTTATATTTTCATCTTTATTGCAAAATTGCACCGAAACAGTTAAAATATTTTTGGGATTGTTGGAAAAAGGGGATTTATATTTAAATTAAAGTAATCTGATTTTGAAAAAGTTATCTTTTATAAAAGCAATGTTTTTCTCACTATCATTCATTTAAAAAATGAAGTTTAACATCGATATTTCCACGTGCACATTGAAAATTGAATATAAGGGGGAATTCTTATGAACTATTACACTTATGTAGATAGAGAAAATTGTATTTCCTGTGCTGCCTGTGGAGTAGCTGCTCCTAATTTATTTAAATATGATGTAGAAGATATTGCATATGGGTGCTTAGATAATAACTGTGGATGTGAACCTGTTCCATTTAATGAAATTGAACATTTGAAAAATGCATGTGAGGGTTGTCCGACGGAATCAATCAAAATATCACAACATCCATTTAATAAAAAGGAAGTGTGATAATGATGAATAAAAATGGTTTCGGCAAGTTATTGTTAGAAGTTCAAAATAAAGTCTATTGTTTGAAACATCCATCCGAAATTATTCGTACGCTTTTTACGTTAGATGGAAAAATAGATACGTCCGTTGGAATAAAAAGTCTCAATTTAGAACAAAGTGTCATATACCAAAATTTAACAGAGCTAAATTGTAAAGTCGTGTTTACCTCAAAGTTAGAAAATGTAGATGAAAATAGGATATATTTCGGAATAACTGAATATGGAAGATTACTTTTGGGTGCGGATTATTTTTTGGATAACTACACATTTACATTCGGTTACTTCGAAGTTGATGAACACGTGATAAAAGTCATAAAAGACAATATCCGACAAAAAATAGAGATAGAAGAACAAATATTTAATGAAGAAGTAAACTCGTTTTTTAAAGATAAAAGTAAAGATGAAATCAACGATATATTAAAATTTATAAAGTTTAATATATATCACATGGCTCCGATATTACTTTATGTCAACGATAAAACTTTTAGTACATTTTATAACTATAATAATTTGATAAAAGAATTCGATGGAGATACAGATGAATTTTTATTAAATAATTTGCCTTATAAAAATATTGAAAATTGGGAGAAAGCAGAAAAAATTTTTGTTTTTAATATGTATCTATTACTTAAATCCGGACCTCCCTCACGTGGAGAAGAAGTAAACGGTATACATTTCTCACTGTCATTTTTAAAAGATTATTTTAATCAAAAAATCAAAGAATATAGTCAAATATTGAAAAGAAAGACGGATGGTGATTTTAGTTTAGAAAAACAAGCGGTACTTATATTTTCAATGAGAAAAGAAATAGAAAATCACTATTTAATATATAGGTTTATCAATGGCCTGAATTTACATAAAGAGGAAAGATATATTGACAATAGAGAATTGTCTAAACAGAACGATGATTGTTTAAAAACAGATTTAGAAAGATTAACCTCTGTAAAATTCTCAAAAGATTACTATCATTATTTTTGCCAAATTATAGAGAAAAATCTTGATAAAGAACCTTATCAAATCATTGAAAAAATGATGCATACAATCATAAATAGAGCAATTTCTCGCACTTCATCTGATATAGGTATGGCAAGAGGGTTTAGAGCACCACTAAAATTTTATGAAGTTCACCAAAAAGATGAGCTAGAAGAGATTTTTAATTGGGGACAAAATGAATATTTTTGTTGTGTAGTCCCAAGTGCACTCATGAAAAGTGCCTTTCAAAATAATTCTAAGATACTAGCTGGCGTGCTTACCGCTATAAGTAAAAGAATGGAATATAATAGTTGGCATTATACCCCGGGAAATTTTTTGAATAATCAAACAAGGATCACGCGTCATTTCTATTTTCCGCCTGTTATGGCTGACATCACCAAGTGGAGCGATCAGCATCATAAAGGGCATGTGTTCGCTAAAGTCAGACATGCCATTCGTTGTCCAGGCTCTATTAAAAATGGGGCGACGATATATAACGCATTTTTTGATTTAAGATTAATGAAACAAAGTGGAAGTGATTACAGTGAGAATGACCTCGTCATCGCTATATATTATAAAGAAATATTGAAGCTATTATTTCAATCTTGGTTTGATGTATGTAAGAGAACTAAGCAAGAAATCAATATCACTAGTTATAGCAGAGAATGGTACCAAAATGAATATATTACAGATAAAGTGGGTGGTTAGGATATGGAAACCTTACTATTTATAAACTTAAGAAGCCATAAGGTAGAGAGAATTCAACCTATTATAGAAGCAAAAAATTTAGGATATCGAGTAGTTTTAATGGCAGATAAAGACCCTAAGTTAATCGGTCATTTATTAGATGATTTAATTATTATTAATTCTTATGAAATTCAAAAAACGATTAATACAGTTATTGAATACAACAAAAACATAAAAATCAGTGGTGTTTTTACCTGGTCAGATAAAGATGTAGAACTTGTATCTTTTTTAAACAAAGAATTGGGTTTACCTGGTATAAATCCAGAAATTGTGCAAAATGTGAGAAATAAATATTTGATGAGACGTGCGATGTCGAATGTTGAGGGGCTTTGCCCGAAATTTCAAGAGGTTGAAAGCTTGAACGATTTAAAAGAGGCAGTCACTCAGATTGGAATACCAGGTATATTAAAACCAGTTGGCGCCTCTGGTAGTAAAGGCATTTTTAAAATTGAAAGTAAAGCACATTTAGAAGATATGTTTAATTTATTATTGGATTCTACCTCTCCTAAAAAAGATAAAGTTTACCGTTACTATCCTAACCAATATATTTATGAAGAATACATTGAAGGAGAAGAGGTCTCTGTTGAAGGTGTTGTGCAAAATAAAGAAATATTTATAGCTGGGATTACTGATAAAAGCGTAACAGCTGAATTCTCTTTAGAATATATTGCATTTTTTCCTTCTGATAAGCCTAAAAAAGTTAAAGATGAAATCAAAAAGAAAACTAAATTGGCGATTCAAAGTTTAGATATTGATCACTGTGCTTTTCATTTAGAAGGTCGGTTAACGAAATCTGGGTTCAAAGTGATAGAGATTGCGGCAAGACCAGCTGGCGGATTTATAACATCACATCTTATCAGACTATCTTCAGGGCATTCATTTATTGAAAAAATTATCGATGTTGCTGTTGGACATCATGTTAAAGATCGTTGGCCAGATTATGAAAATGGTAATAAGAAATTATGCTTTTATAGTATACGCGCACATCAAAGTGGAACATTCAAAAAAATTGTAGGTTTCGATTCTATTATGGAAATACCTGGCGTCATAGCTGTCATACCTTTGAAAGAAGAAGGTGACGAAGTCATCATGCCACCTGAACATTTCTCTAGTTGCTTCATTGCCAATATTATTTTAGAAGGAAAAAGCACTAAAGATATTGAAAACATCATCGGAGAAATCGAATCATTTATAAAGGTGGAGATACAATGACTGTCATTATATTGTCTAATACCGATGGAAACAAAACGCCTTATGATGCGTGGTTTCCAAATGCAAAAGAAAATATCATTCTTTTTTGCCCGAAAGAAAAAGAACATACGTTTATTCAACATCATTTTTTATTCATTGAATCATTTGAGAACTACGTGGATAACGTGGATGTTGAAATTAAAGCGATACAGTTAAGCAAAAAGTACAATATCACTAACATATTATCTATCTCAGAATTTGACGTTGTGCGAAGTGCAAAGTTAAGAGAGATTCTACATTGTCCCGGTCAGTCATTAATAAGTGCGGAAGCATATAGAGATAAACTATTGATGAAGCAATTACTTCACGGTTCATCTGTAAATATTCCTAAATTTGAAAAAGTCATATCTAAAGCACAAGTTGAAAATTTTGTACAACAAACTAACTATCCTGTGGTGTTAAAACCCATCTATGGTTCGGGTTCTATGGATGTATTTATAGCTAAAAATCAACAAGATATAGACACCTTTTTTGAAGAAAATAGAAATATAAATAATTATGAAATCGAAGCGTTTATAAATGGAGATATGTATCATGTTGATGGACTAATTCATAATAATAAAGTCATCGTTTCTTATGTTTCTAAATATTATAAAGGTTGCTTAGAATTTCAAAAAAATCAACCTTTAGCGAGTTATATGATTGATGAAAGTAATGCATTAAATATCACTTTCAAAGCACAAGCTGAAAAAGTCATAGATACATTACCTAGCTTTCCAAACGGTTCATTTCATGCCGAATTTTTCTTAACTGATAGTGGTGAGATTTATTTTTGTGAAATAGGAAGTAGAACTGGAGGTGCAGAAGTAGGAAACGTCATTCAGAACTCGACGAATATTCACTTGAATAAAGAAAGTTTATATATGCAAATGTATGAGGATCATGCATGTACAATTCAACAAGAATCTGTTGAACGATACTCTGGCTTTGTTTTATTACCACCTCAAAATGGTGTTTATAAAGGTATTAAGAAACACTTAGATTATGACTGGATAGTAAAATTTAAAAATACTGCTCAAAAAAATAAAACCTATAACGATGCGCAATTTAGCGTGGATCATATCATATCTGTTTTAATAGAAGGCAATAATGAACAAGAACTTATTTCTAGAATTAATATTGTCACTGATTGGTATGAAGAAAATGTTATATGGGAACAACATCATTAGAATAAAGGAGATTTTTGTTGAAAAATTTACCTGAAATCACATATATACTATTTTTAGCTACATTTCTTGAAAGATTTAGCTATTTTCTAATCATACCTTTTTTATCAATTTATTTAGCTCAAAATTATCATTTTAGTGGTTTGGAAATAGGGTTGGTTGTTTCGACCTTTGCGATCACATCTTTATTTATGAGTTTTATAGCGGCCCCTTTTATCGATAAAATAGATAAAAAAATTATTATTTTTTCTGGTTTATTTCTATCGTCAATGAGTTTTCTGTGTTTCCCTTTAATCAGTAAATATATATTTTTCATTATATTTGCTTTAGTTAATAGTATAGGAAGTAGTCTTCTTTCTCCGACATATAAAACAATTTTGGCATTATTCACTGAAAAAAAGGATAAGGAATTGGTATTTAATGTACGCTATTATCTTGTTAATATTTCAGCTACATTGGCTCCATTATTGTCAGTACAGTTGCAATTTTTAGGCGTTAATATCATTTGTTACATCATTTTTATGGCTTATTGTATCAATTTCAATGCATTTGTTTATGCATTTTTCATACTTAAATTAGATTTGAAAAATAAAAATAATACTTTAAAAATTGATATTAGTCGCATATATACTACATTTCGTGATGATAGAGCATATTCGTGTTTAATCATTGGATTAGTCCTATTTATGTTTGGTTATACCGTTATGACTAGTATATTGCCCCAATTCTTTGCGTCGCATTATAAAAATACTGACGCTTCAAAGTTATTTGCACTGTTACTTTCAATAAATGGAATTACAGTTATTACATGCCAATTTTTCGTTTATTTCTTTAGCAAACGCACATCCATTAAGACAGCAATGATAACAGGAGCTGCCTTATTGCCCATAAGTTTATTTGTGCTAGGGACAGTTGATGATATTATCTTCAAATGTATCGCAATGGTAGTGTTTACCTTGGGTGAAATGCTGGTGTTTACAATGATGGATATTCGGATTGATGAATTATCCAATTGTAGTTATAAATGTACGTATTATTCGTTGGCTGGGTTACAAAATCTAGGTGCTCTGTTGGCACCAATTATAGGCGGCTTATGTTTAGACCGTATTCATCAAGATTGGATGCTATTTGGGTTATTATCCATCGTAACGTCATTCAATATATTATTTTTCTATAAAAGTAATAAATTTGCATAATCATTATGAAGAAATAGTTATCTTAAGTTGGTGATTGTATATTTAACTTCCTAAGTGTATAAATATAGATTTTAATTGTAATATTTTGTTGTAATTTCAACATTTATGTATTGATGTTTGTCAGTTAGGCAAAATTGATTAATTGTAGTTTTAAGGTTTTATAATGAAAAGGTAAAAAAATAATTGAGAGGAGATGAAATTCATGAGTGATTTAATTCGATTCGCGAAAAAAGTCTTCGATTTCTTAAGAAGTATTTTAGTAAATGGTGCACCTAAATTTTAAATAGATGGCCACTCCATTAGGGAGTGGTTTTGTTGTATTAGATTGTAGTAAAACGTCAAAAAAATCAACATTTAGATTTTTGAAATTTTCGAAAGTTTAATATATATTTGTAAAACAAACTTTAAGTCTAACAATTCGGAGGGATTTATGAAGAGCGTCAATCCATTTATATATGTAAAGGATGTAGATAAATCATTAAGTTATTACAAAGATGTCTTTCAAGCAAACACTGAAATTTTAATAGCTAAAGATGGTAAAACATATCATGCCCAACTTATTATCGGAGAAAACACGTTCGTTCATTTCTCTGATACCTTTCATAAACATTCTATTTCTAAAAATCCACATCTTCTTGTCGATTGTGATTCTAAAGAAGAATTAGAACGTGTATATCAACGTTTAATCGACGATGGTGGACATATTAAAGTAAAATTATATAAAACATTTTTTAACGCGTATCATGCTGAAGTTAAAGATCGTTTGAATGGTATTACTTGGGTTTTTAATTATTTTATTGATGGTACTTTTTAAAGTTAAATATTGTTCGATGGGTTAGTTGAAAACGTGCATGTATTTTCAACTAACCTTTTTAATGTATGCGGGGAGTAAAATCATTTTCAAAAATAAAGTATTGATTAATAGGATTAACTTCTTTAAAATGTAAAACGTAATAATTACTATTTACATAAAGAGGAGTTCTTTAAATGGCTAAAATACCCGTGACAGTTCTAAGTGGATACTTAGGTTCTGGAAAAACAACATTACTGAATCATATTTTGAAAAATAGAGAGGGACGCCGTATCGCAGTGATTGTTAATGATATGAGCGAAGTCAATATCGATAAGGATTTAGTAGCACAAGGGGGAGGACTTTCTAGGACGGATGAGAAACTTGTAGAACTTTCAAATGGATGTATCTGTTGCACTTTGAGAGATGATTTACTTAAAGAAGTTGAACGTTTAGTGAGAAAGGGTGGCATTGATCAAATTGTCATTGAATCCACAGGAATTTCAGAACCTGTACCAGTGGCCCAAACGTTTTCGTACATAGATGAAGAATTAGGGATTGATTTAACTGCTATATGCAGATTAGATACAATGGTAACCGTTGTGGATGCCAATCGCTTTATTAATGATATTCAATCAGAAGATTTATTGATGGATAGAGATGAAAGCATCGGAGACGCCGATGAACGTACGATTGCTGATTTACTCATCGATCAAGTTGAATTTTGTGATGTCATGATTATTAATAAAATTGATTTAGTAAGTAAAGAAGCATTGGCAAAACTGGAGAAAACACTTCGTGCATTACAGCCCGAAGCGAGGATGATCAAAACAGTCAATGCAGAAGTTGATTTATCAGAAGTGTTGAATACTCAGTTATTTGATTTCGAGAAGGCAAGTGAGTCTGCCGGGTGGATAAAAGAACTCACACATGGCGGACATGAACATCATACGCCTGAGACTGAAGAATATGGCATTTCATCATTTGTGTATCGTAGAAAACTTCCTTTCAACGCTGATCGTTTTAAAGAGTGGTTCGATCATTTACCTAGCAATATTGTAAGATCCAAAGGTATTGTTTGGTTCGCACAACACAATAGTGTTGCATGTTTACTCTCGCAGGCAGGGTCTTCTTGTGATGTCCATCCAGTCACATATTGGGTGGCGACAATGCCTGAACAAAAACAACGTGAGATTCTTATGGCTCGAGAAGAGATAGCTGCTGAATGGGATTTAGAATATGGTGATAGACATACGCAGTTCGTTATTATTGGAACGGAATTAGACCAAGAGAAGATTACTAGACAACTAGATGCGTGCTTGATTAATACTGAAGAAATGGATCAAGATTGGCGCTTGCTTCATGATCCTTATCAGTGGAAATATGATAAAAGGATGTAAGGGAAACTATAGTAAGTTGAGTTTAGTGAGGAAATCAAAGATTTAAATTATGATATTGAATACGTAAATTTTACTAAGTTAAGAAAATAAACTCGTAACAAGCGAATTCAAATCAAAAAATCTATTCTCAAAATGTAAATTCTTATCTTTGATTCCAAGTGTTAATAGTGTGAAACTAGACAAAGGCGCATTACTTTCCTTCTTATTGGTTTCGTCACTTATAATTATTAAGTTAATTGTGCCCTTTTATATTCAAAAATATTGAAAAAACTGATGAGTATTTTGCTCATCAGTTTAATTTATTATAGAATCTAATAAAAATTAAAAGTATTAACTCTTATGGGTGTTGGATATATTATTTAGATTCAGATTTCCTCTTTAATAATTTTAATAAAAAAGGTGATAGTGCTAAAAAGAGTGTGAGTGATGCGAATAGCCATGCATGACTTGCTCCTTCTACGAGTTGACCTGAATTTGATGAATTACTAATAAATAATGAAGTGACTGCTGTATAAAAAGCAATGCCGATATTTTGAACCATTCTTTGAGTTGCTCCAACTGTACCTTGCATATCTTGTGATACAGTTTTCATTATTGCTGAAGTATTAGAAGGTAGGAAAAAACCTCCGCCTATACCATATAGTAATAACAATAGACTTATTGTTATCGGATTTAATATATATTGTAATAATCCTAAGTTGGTATATGCAACAATCATAATAATTAATCCTATAGTCATTAATATAATATTGCCAATGCGAGAAATTAATTTTCCAGTTATTTTTGAAATAAGTACTAATCCTAAAGGAGAGGTTAAATTTACTAATCCTATTTGCCAAGATGAAAGATGATTAATTTTTTCTAAAATATATGGAGGAATTATAAAACCTAAAGATGTTGTACCTCCAAAAACAAATATCGCAAATATAGGAGACGAAAAAGACACATTTTTGAATAAACGTAAATCGATGATAGGATGATTCGTTTTTAATTCCCATATCATAAATAAGCAAAAAGCAACAATAAAGATTAAAAAATTTCCATATACTGAGATATTAAAAATTGAGTGATAAGACCAAGAGGTTAAACTTATCAGTAAACAAAATATAGATAAAAATAATAATAAATTTCCACGTATATCTAAATGAATAGACGTACTTTTTTGCTCTGTAATATACTTTTTTAAAAGTAAACAGCCTATTAAACCTATAAGTATAATGGGAATATTAATCCAAAATATCCATCTCCAATTCCCTATAGATATTAAAAGACCTCCGATACTTGGCCCCAAAACTGGACCTATCCCTAATAGAATACTTAAAGTTCCCAATGCCGGTCCTTGTCTATTTTCAGGAATAGTCGTAGTAATAATAGCTGTAGCAGTTCCTTGTAACATTGCTGCACCTATGCCTTGTAAACCCCGAAATACGATTAATTGTATAATATCATTTGAAAATCCGCATAAAATAGAAGCAATTAAAAAAATAGTTAATCCGAAGATATAAATATTTAAGCGACTGTATTTATCGCTTAATCTCCCAAATATTATAATTGTACCTGTTAATAACAAAGTATACAGCGTAACACTCCAAGTAATAAAAGAAATATCAACATTAAAAGATTTTGATAAAGTGGGTAATGCTACATTGATAATTCCACTATCGAGAGTGGATAAAAACATTCCTATTCCTGCTGTAAAAACAACTAAATGATCGAAATACTTAGAAGAATTCATCTATAATACCTCCCCGACTTTTTCTTCTATAAATCATTAGTCTAGAAACTGTCTTAATTGGTATAAACATTATAAGAATTTATCTTCTGAACTCTTTCATTTAAATTGTCAATTCAACTATTATTAAAATTAAGCTATAGCGAATGGCGTAGTGAAAATGAGTAGTACGAAAAAGTTAATTAAGAATAAAGTGACGTTTAATGGTTGGTTGGCTTTAAACATTCCTATGATGTTAATAATAATAGATATCACAAAGAAAGTTGCACCTGGGAAATACCAAAAACTAAAGCCACTTTCGTTATATAAATTAGTAAACATTGTTGTATAGCAAATAAAAACACTAAGTAGTGTAAAAATAATGGATAAAATATTTAATATTGAGAGTCTTTTCATATATTGTCGTTCCTTTCGATGTCGTTTTATGTTCGTAGCATTACAATTGAATTAGCAAATTGTATGCTATACATACTATTATATGTATACATATGTTTATTACAATAGTTATTTTTAGCTTTAATATAAATATTCAAAAGAAATGGCGCGAGAGTTTGTTTGTGTGGATAGATGCATCAATGCATACAAGGATAATAAGTTATAAAAAAACCACCATCCGTAGGGATAGTGGTTGAAGTATTAGTATGAACTATTTTTTGAATTTTTTAACTAAGTCTACGATAGTTTTAACGATTTCGATGATTGTTGTAACGATACCCATGTTTAGTGGCCTCCCTTCGTATCGGTGTATGTTAGAGAATTTTTATTGACTACTCATAAGCCATAAGTAATAGCTTTAGATGAATCAATAAACTTATTTTTTTGTAAGTTTGTCAATTAAGCCTTTGAGTACTTTAACGATTTGATTGATGATATCACTCATTAAAATTACCTCCTTTGCTTATTTGATATCTTTATTGTAACGAGATAATACTTTGGGTAGAGAAAAAGTTCCTAACTCGTATATTCAATGTCCTAAGTGAAATTTTTAGGGCAGTTAATCACACACAATACTTCCTAATTGTAGAGAATCTTTGTAAACCTTTACAAAACCTTAATATTCACGTTTATAGCAATGATGTCTTTTCCTAGTTTAACCTTATTTTAGGTAGATGAAAGAGGGATGAATGTACGTAATTAATTGACTTGTGACACTATTTGAAGTATATTTGTGTTAATATGCGCAAAAGTAACAACTAAGTCTTACTTTAGCAATTTTAGATTTTATATCTTAATTGATGGAGAAGAAAGAGTTCTTGCTTTGCTACAAACAATATATAGGCAGCTTATTTAAATAAAGAAAATAAAAGATAACTTGTGGATGAGTTATCTATACATACTTGAGTTGAATTGAAGCCTACAGTAGTTATAAATTCTTTTACATTATTTTAGAAAGGATAATGGAAGGATTTTGCTATTGTAGGCTTTTTGTTGTGAAATTTGATTAAATAAGGAAATAAATTTTTAAAGTGGGGGACGTGCAATGTTAAGTATGAGTATCGTTTTAACAATATTTTTTATAACACTTGTCATTGCTATACTGAGTGGATTGTTATTTTTAAACCAATCAGTACCAATTAAATACATAAACATACATTTATATCTTGTTTTTTTACCAATAATTATTGGCATCATAGGTTTGCTTACTGTTAAAGATAGAGAACAAATCGGTCCGTTTACCTTAGATCATCTTGCGTGGTTGATGGGAAGTTTTATTCTAGTTTTAGGATTTATTATTCAAAAGTTCTCAGCTCGTTATTTAATAGGTGATCGTAACTATCGCAAATATTTTCCATTATTTACGTTGATTACATCATTTGCATCTGTAGCGTGGTTGAGTGGTGATTTAAGATTAATGGTTCTGTTCTGGGGAGCAACGCTGTTATCTTTAACATTACTCATTCGTGTGAATCGTTCATGGAAAATTCCGTATGAAGCAGCTAAAGTTTCTGGAAAATCTTTTGCATTAGGATGGTTCGCATTACTAGTTGCAGTTGTCTTATTATTCGTTAGTACTGGAGATTGGCACATCAATATCGCTTCATCTTACGACAATACTATTAATAGTGGGATGAAATTCTTTATTGATATTCTTATTGTCATAGCAGTAATTGTTCCTGCAGCTCAATTTCCATTTCAAAGCTGGTTAATTGAATCTGTAGCGGCGCCTACACCAGTTTCGGCAATTATGCATGCTGGAATAGTTAATGCTGGAGGAATTATTTTAACGCGTTTTTCGCCTGTTTTTGACAATTCATTCGCGATTACAATTTTGCTTATTATCGCTAGTGTTTCAGTATTATTAGGTTCAGGAATCAGTTTGGTACATGTTGATTACAAACGACAGCTTGTAGGTTCTACGATGAGCCAAATGGGCTTCATGCTTGTTCAATGTGCGTTAGGTGTTTATTCAGCGGCTATTATACATTTGATTTTACATGGGGTTTTTAAAGCTACATTATTCTTACAGTCAGGTTCTGTAGTGAAACGCTTTAATATCCCAACTCCACCGAGTGCCAAGCGTTCGTATAGTTGGGTCGTGTTAGGTCGTCTATTAGCGATCGTGATTGCTGTAGCATTTTGGTTAAATAGCGACCGCAGCCCGTATGAAATTATCAGTGCCTTAATATTAGCTTGGTCCCTTATGGTGTCATGGAACCAAATGGTAGCATTTAGTCGAGGTTTAATAGGTAGAGTTGTCGGCGTCATGATGATTGTTATTGTTGCGATCGTGTATATTATTACTCACCATTATTTCTATAATACTTTAAATACCGTTTATATGCATATTGCACACCCACCTGTGATAAGCATCATTATTAGTATTATCATCCTTGTCTTAGGAAGTATCCTCAGCATTTGGGTTGCTCGACAAAGAGATTCTAAAGCATTCGCAATATTGTATTTATGGCTTGTTAAACTAGGTGAAGCCAAAGCGCAGTCTATTGAAAGTCATCCAACTTATTTGAAAAAATATTTGTAAAGGGAGAGAAAGGTTATGACTCAACATCAACAAGATATGAATGAAATAGTATCACGTGCCAAACGTGTCATTACCCCCTTATCACCAATTTCAATTTTTGCAGCTCGTAACCCGTGGGAAGGTCTCGAGGATCGTACATTTGATCAGGTTGCACTGTGGTTAAAAGATGTCAGAGATATTGATATCTATCCCAATCATGCTTCTATTCAAGCAGCAATTGATAAAGGGGAAATTGATACTGAAGTATTTGATGACATTTTAAAGAGAGAGTTAGATACGTATGACAGTTCGCTTTCTGAAAATGAAATACTTTCATATATCAATAATGCTAAAAGTGTGCCATATATGAGCGAAGATGATTTCTCTGAAGAAGATCATGCAAAATTAGAGAAATGGGTAAAACACAATTTCAAAGAATTTGAAACTACAAAGATTGTGAGAGCGAAGAGTGCCGACCGTCTAAACGTACATGGTGAGACACTTATCGATATTTTGGATGCACATATGATTAAATGGTCAAAATTATATATTGATGGTTTTCAATCAAGTTGGACGATGCCTCTACGTGATAAAGGTTTTTATACTGCATGGTTACACTTGGCCCAATATGATCCAATGTTTAAGAAGGAACAACGTCAAAAAATTAAAGGATTACCACACAATGCGAATGAAGCGATACACCAAGCATTTAAACAGCTAGCAATTAATGAAGAAAATCAGCAAGCGTATATAGAAAGTCATTTATTATCACTTCCTGGTTGGGCGGGGATGATGTACTATCGTTCAGAGAAAAATGAACATGAAAAAAATTTACTTACCGATTATGTTGCTATTAGATTGTCTATGGAGGCATTGCTCCTTAACAGTCAATTTGATACGACTTCGGCCCAACCTTTTCATATTAAAAAGGGCTTAGAGTTACTCCGTTCGTTGTTATTGAATAGTCAAATGACAGTTGATGAATGGTTAGACTTACCTGAGTCAAAACAACATGATTATTTAAAATTAGTTCAAACGTTTAACTCAGCATATTTTCAAAAACTGTGGCTTGAAGCATGGGAAGAAACGCATGAACGCGAATTAGTTGAAAAAATTTATGATTCATCATCTGAAGCCAATGATAAGCAATCAACACAAGTTCAACTAGCATTTTGTATTGATGTACGCTCTGAACCTTTTAGACGTCATTTAGAAAGTGAAGGTCCTTTCGAAACAATAGGAATTGCTGGGTTCTTTGGATTACCGATTCAGAAAGAAGCACTTGATGAGCAATTTACGCATAATTCTTTACCAGTTATGGTAGAACCTGCTTATAAAATTAAAGAATACGCTGAACGCCACGAGTTAAATATGTATAACCAACAACAACGTTCGGTTACATCGATGTTTTACACGTTTAAACTTATGAAGCATAATGTGTTACCAAGTTTATTATTACCTGAATTAAGTGGACCATTCTTAAGTATTAGTACGATCGCTAATACAATTTTACCGAAAAAAGCGTATCAATTTGTCAATCGTTTTACGAAAAGATGGCTTCGCAAACCTGAAGCAAAATTAACAATTGAACGAGAACATGGACAATATTCTGAATTACCTGTTGGATTTACGTCAGAAGAACAAATTCAGTTCTCCAAAAATGCACTACAATTGATGGATTTAACGAAAGATTTTGCACCGCTTGTCGTTTTAGGAGGTCACGGAAGTGAATCACATAATAATCCGTATCATGCAACTTTAGAATGCGGTGCTTGCGGAGGGGCTTCAAGTGGATTCAATGCAAAATTATTAGCTACGATGTGCAATATGCCATCCGTAAGAGAAGGTTTAGCTCAAGAGGGTATTCAAATTCCTGATGAAACGGTCTTTATTGCTGCTGAACACAAAACATCAGTTGACGATCTAGAGTATATTTATGTGCCGGAATTAACCGAGGCTGCACAGCATGCATTTGATGAATTGAAGGCAGCAATGCCAAAAGTAAGCTATAAAGCAAACTTAGAACGATTAGCTCATTTGCCAAGTATAGATCGCCATCATAAAGACCCTGTTGGAGAAGCCCGTCGCTATGCGAGTGATTGGAGTGAGATACGCCCTGAATGGGGATTAGCTAAAAATGCAGAATTCATTATTGGTAAGCGAGAAATTACTGAAAATAGTGATTTAGAAGGGCGTGCGTTTCTACACAATTATGATTGGTCTAAAGATAACGATGGCCAAATATTAAATACGATCATTTCAGGCCCTGCATTAGTTGCACAGTGGATAAACTTACAATATTATGCATCAACTGTTGCACCTCATTTTTATGGAAGTGGGAATAAAACTACGCAATCTGTTACATCAGGCGTTGGTGTGATGCAAGGAAACTCTAGTGATTTAATGTATGGGTTGCCTTGGCAATCTGTAATGGCTGGTGATAATGACATGTACCATTCACCCATACGACTACTCGTTGTTATTCAAGCGCCTGATTCACACATTCAACGTTTGCTCAATGAAAATAGTCATTTCCGTCAGAAAGTAGATCATCATTGGGTAAGACTTGCAAGTATCGATGAGCATAACAGCTGGAAAGATTGGTAATTCTAGCGTCGTTCATCGAAAATGCAAAAAAATGATCACCTAAAATAAGTAGATTTCGGAAATATCTAGAATAATGTTAAACTATAGATAATCAAGAAATAGGAGCAGTCTAGGTATGAAAAAGACTAAAGGTATTTATGAAGCCGAAATCAGTAAAGCCATTACGCAGTGGGAAAAAGACTTTCTAGGAAGAGGTTCGTTATCTGTAAAGACGGATATTTTGCGTGATATGGTCATTATCAATTTGCAAGGTATATTAACGCCAGCAGAATATCGTGTATGTAAGACAAATGAAGGTTTGTTAAATATCAAACGCACACGTTCTGAACTTGTTGAATCAGGCCAAGAAGATTTAAATAATATTATTTATGATTTAATAGGGTTAAAAGTTGTGAGCTTTCATAGTGATTTAAGTACCGTAACTGGTGAACGTGTGATTGTCTTTAAGTTAGAAGATAATTTTGAAAAAAGAATGAACCAATAAGTTAAAGATGACAGTGCTATCCATGGGGTAGTACTGTTTTTATTATAGATGGAGTAAATAATTGAAATATACAATTAAGCGATAACACACGCCCATTAAATTAGGAATAATGACCATCGTGGCTATTAACTTTTCAGATTTGAATGCAAATACACATAAAAGGATAGGTATAATATACAGAATAAATAACCATAATAGTAAAGTATCAAAATTAGGATGGAAAGGTATGAAAAATCGGATAAGTGTGATGATGAGGGCAATATAAATGAGTATTCTCCTATCTTTCAAAGTCCGTCCTCCTTATGTCGACATCAGTGTGTGTCATAGATATAAGCTACATTATACATTAAAATATATGCGATATGTATGAAATTTTATTGTTAAATGAGTGTCTGGTGGTTAATTTGATTCGAGGGACAGTTTGAAAAAGGAAATCATTTGAATTTGGTGTAGAATGGGAGACGATAAATAATTGTTAGAGTAAATTGATTGATAAAGTGTAGCTTAAGGCGCATGATTTTGTTAGACAATAGTGTGATTTTAACAAGTGATATGAAGTGCGTTTAAAGCGTGAATAAGAAGTTAATCCTCTTCTGACACAACGTAGAGAAACAGGTGTTAATATGGAGTATGAAAAATTAGGTTCTGCAAAAATAACAATTCCATTATTTATTATCGCATTTATTATTTTTAGTTTTATGATGAGTGGCGTTTTGACGCATAGTCATTTTCTGAAAATGATAGATATGTCCTCTTTAGAATGGTTTACACACTATTTTGGTAACCCGCAGAGGATATATAACGACGGCCTATTTAATTGCTATATGACGTTTTGTGCAACCATTGGTGATGTAAGTGCAATACTGAAATTGACGCTCATCCTCGTTGTACTACTATTTATTTTTAAAAATAAATCTCAAGCAGTTTGGGTATTGTTAGTAATGACGACAGGTACGTGGATAAATTATTTGATTAAACAAACCGTGGGAAGACAACGCCCGTTGAGTCATTTAAACATTGATTCAGGCTTGTCCTTCCCTAGTGGTCACTCAAATGCGAGTACCTTATTCTTTATTATCATCGTGATTGTAGTTATTCCGATGTTAAAAGGAAAAATTGCTCAAATACTTGTAGCTACAATCTCAACAATGTTATGGATAAGCATTTTGTTCTGTAGAATGTATTTTCACGCACATTACTTTTCAGATGTCATTGGTGGCGTGAGTTTAGCTGTATTATGGGTATTACTCTTTATAATGGCTTATCCTTTATTTACTTTATGGAGAAACGATAAAAATTAAAGTGATTTAAGGAGATTGGATAATATGGAAAATGATAAAGCACTGGTACTAGGTGGCGGTGGTATTACTGGTATGGCATGGGAAGCTGGCGTGCTAGCAGGTTTAAATGATAGCAATATTGATGTATCTACAGCAGATGCAATTATAGGCACTTCAGCTGGTTCATTTATAGGTGCTGTATTAGCGAATCAAGAGGATATGAAATCATATTATTTAGAATTACCATCACAAATTAGTTCGGATGATCGTGGTGCGATGAGTTCAGATTTATATCGCCTCTGGCAAAATGCATTTGTCGTTGGTAAAGATGATCCTGTCAAAGTAGGACAGATGCTAGGTGATATCATCTATACACACCCTTCTAAATTACCTCTCGATAAACGTATGCATGCCATTAGACAGCGCTTAGGTAATGTAGAGTGGACAGATAATCTAATTATTACTGCGATTAATGCTAAATCAGGTCAACTTGCTACATTTAATGAACAAAGTCACATTGCATTAGAAGAAGCGGTTGGAGCTAGTGGAGCTGTTCCAGGTTTATGGCCACACATTCGTGTACTCGAGCAAGATTGGATTGATGGAGGAATGACGTCACCAGCAAATGCAATGATTGCCAAAGATTTCAAGAACATTATGATTATAGCGCCATTAGCTGATGGCTACGGTAATCTCCCTAGTGTGAAAGATGATGCGAAAGTGTTAGCTGAAAATAGTAGCGTCATAACCATCACGCCTAATAGCGAAAGTCAAAATGCTATTGGAGAGAATATTTATAGTCCTGACAATATAATTGATATCGGGCATGCTGGATATGAACAAGGTATGCAAGTCGCAAAAGAAATCAGACAACATCATCCTGCTTGGATTGAGTAGTCAATTTTAATTACAAAATTGTCCGGTACGCAATGCTCAGAATGAGTTGAAGGTTTTGAGACTGCCTTCTTAGTGAAGGGGGTCTTATTTTAAAAAAAATAGCAATTTAAGTAGGAGTGAAATACAGAAGTGAAGATTAAAGCACCTCAATCAATTTATTTGAAAGGAGATCGTCATCAAGCGATACTCTTGTTACATTCATTTACAGGTACTGTGCGCGATGTGAAGCATCTAGCAACCACGTTAAATTCGCAAGGTTTCACGTGTTATGTTCCTAATTATCCGGGGCATGGTTTGCCCTTAGATCAATTTACACAATATGATATTGATGATTGGTGGAATGAAGTTAAAGATGCTTACCATTTCCTAGAAAATGAAGGTTACCAACATATCAGCGCAACAGGTGTTTCTTTAGGAGGTTTATTCACTCTTAGATTGGCCGAACAATTTGATTTAGAGCGTATCGCTGTCATGTCTGCACCACATAAAAAAGGTGAAAGTGGCATTGCTAAAAGAATTGAAAAATACGGACAAAGAATGAATCAAATTTTAAACTTTGATGATGAAGAACAACTTAAACAAATGAATACGATTCACGACTACAATCATCAAATCGAACTATTTCAACAAGTTATTGATGATATCATGATACATCTTGAAGACGTTAAAGTGCCAAGTAAGATGATGTATGGTGAGCAGGATGATGAGGCGTATGCCCTAAGCGCACAATTTATTTATGATCATATAGGTAGTAGCAATAAAGAATTGAATTCCTTTGCGCAATGTGGTCATCTCATGACACATGGTAAAGGACGAGATGAGTTAGAACATGAAATTGTTCAGTTTTTTAAACAATAAATAATTAAATTTATCATTTTTAGAGGAGATGAAGCTTATGAAACGTACTTTTTTACTCACTTATACAACTATTTCAGGTAAAACATATACTGAATTTAAAACTTTTGAAAATGGCCCCGATTACGACACATGTGTGCGACGTATTATAGATGAATTTGATGAATTACCATACCTTTTTATTAAAAAAGATGTTGTTCATTATATTAATGTAGATCACATTGAAAGTTTAGATATCGAAGAAGTCTCTGAAGGTCAAAATATAGTTTATGGATTGAACGATGAATAAAATGATTTCGAAATATGGAAGTCTTACAAACATTTAAAAATAATTAAATCTAATTATTCTGACAATCTATAGGCACATTGCACTTAAAATCAACTCATGATAAAGTGGGATTTAAGTATAAAAACACTTTAGCGCTTTAAAGGGAGTTGGTAATGTGAGTAATCAATCACAGTGGAAGACATCTACCGGTTTTATCCTAGCTAGCGCAGGTTCTGCAATTGGATTAGGTGCAATGTGGAAATTCCCGTACATGGCTGGAATATATGGCGGTGGCGCATTCTTATTTATGTTTTTGATTTTCACAATATTTGTAGGGCTTCCGTTATTAATTATGGAATTTACTGTAGGGAAAATGGGGCGCACATACACGACCCAAATTTACAGTAAATTAACTGGTAAAAAATGGCTAAATCTTATTGGATGGAATGGGAATTTAGCTGTATTTATATTATTTGGTTTTTATAGTGTTATCGGTGGTTGGATTATTATTTATATGGGCAATGTGATTTTACAAGCACTTTCTTTTAAATCCATTTCCTTAACTGATATTAAATTTGAAGAAATTATTAGCAATCCTTGGCTCACAGTACTAGGGCAAGGAATTTTTATCTTTTTAACAATGATTATTGTGATGCTCGGTGTTGAAAAAGGTTTAGAGAAAGCATCAAAGATTATGATGCCTCTATTATTTATATTTTTATTAATTATAGTGGCTAAATCTTTAACTTTAGACGGTGCGCTAGAGGGCGCGCGCTATATTTTACAACCGAGATTACACGACATCTCAATGCAAGGTATTTTATTTGCCTTAGGACAGTCTTTCTTTACTTTATCTCTAGGTACAACTGGTATGATTACTTACGCGAGTTATGCCCCTAAAGAAATGACGATTAAATCTTCAGCAGTTTCAATTGTTATAATGAATATTTTAGTTTCTGTGCTAGCAGGTTTAGCAATTTTTCCTGCTTTAAAAACTTTCGGTTATCAACCTCAAGAGGGTCCAGGGTTACTATTTAAAGTTTTACCTTTAGTTTTTAGCCAAATGCATTTTGGGGCAATTTTTTACTTCATCTTTTTAGTATTGTTCTTATTTGCAGCATTAACATCTTCCATTTCATTATTAGAGTTAAATGTTTCAAACTTTACTAAAAATGATAACCGTAAACGTAAACCTGTTGCCTTAATAGGGAGCTTATTAGTATTTGTCATTAGCATACCGGCGACACTTTCATTTAGTAGTTTAAGTGGTGTGAAATTTGGGGCAGGTACGATTTTTGATAACATGGATTTTATCGTTTCAAACATTCTCATGCCTTTAGGCGCTTTAGGAACAACATTAGTTGTTGGTCAGTTATTAGATAAAAAGCTGTTGAAAGAAAACTTTGGCAAAGACAAGTTCAAATTATTTTTACCTTGGTATTATCTTATTAAATTTGTAATGCCAGTAGTGATTATATTAGTATTTATCGTTCAATTAATATAAAGTTTAGATGCAAAAAATTTAAACGCCAAAAATAATAGCTCTAAGACTTTTTTCTCATTTGAGAAATCGTCTTAGAGCTTGTTTTTTAGTTAAAGTAAGCATCAAGATATTCTTTATCTAATTTGAGTAATTCTACGAAATCATCTGACATAATTTCTTCGCTTAACTCAATATTTTTATCTAGGATAAAATGTGCTAATTTTTCATTTTCGTCACTGGAATCAAAGAAATTTTTAGCATTATCAACGATATCATCATCACTGTAAATGATGAGTGCTCTACCATAAGGTAAATCACGTTTGCCACGTTGGTATGCGGGCTCCAATAAACTCATCACTTTAGCGCCATCTTTATAGTTAAATGCCACGTCTAAGTCGCTCTTTACTTTATCGTTAATGTTGGATAAACGTTCTTTTTCAGGCTGGTTATCTGGGCGGAATTCATCTTTTAGATAATCTTTCCAGTCACTTAAACTATTTTTGATCTTTTGTTCTAACTTCACATTCTCGTCTGATTTTTTATTCTCACTTTGTTTCAGTTTCTCAATATCTTGTTTAATTTCATCAAATGAAATTAAATCTTCTTTAGTTAAATTGCTCTTATCGAATTCTTCATAATGACCTGTGACATTCATATTAGGTTCTCCTTCGTCATCTTGATATTACTCTATTAATTACCCCGTTGCCTTCTAGATATAAACATAATTAAGTAATGCATTAAGTTAAGAGAATATCATAATGAGTTGGATGTACAAGTTATTTTGAAGGGTGTACGTTATCTAATTCAACTCGTTGTTTTTGTAATTCGTCTATAAGTTTTTGAGGCATTGAAGCGTTTCTTATAGCTACATTGTCAAATGCACAATTTTTAAATTTTACATTTTCAAAAGTGGCATTGTCGACTTCAATATTTGTAAATTTAATGTTCTTAAACACTGTATCTGTCATTTTGACGTTGCGAGCGAGGTTGTCTTCGAATAATATATCTTGAAATGTAAGATTATTAAGAACTGTTTCATCAAATGATGTATTTACAAAGGTTGAATCTTTGTATAAATCTTTATAAAAATGGACGCTTTCAAAGATGCAATTGTTAAATCCACATGTAATGAATTTAGTATTAGAAATGGCTTTAATATTTTTGAAAATGCCTTCGTTAAAATTACAGTTTTTGAAACGACTTTTGTTAACTTCTAATTCGTCATACATTGAATTTCTGAAATTTGAAGATGTATGGCGAAGGTTTTTAAAGTTTTCCTTCGTAAATACAGATAAAGATAAGTCCTGTTTTGTCATAAATAATAATCTCCTTTAGCCTAATTATTGGTATCAAATTTTGCTCTCAATAATGTAGTCAATGTATATTCATTTATTAGTATTCATGACTATGATAACATGTTGACCATTTATTCACATACGATTGAAGTTTAATAGGATTTATAAAAATTTTATAACTAGTAAATGCGTTTATATGATTCGTTTTCACGTATTTCATTCATTTTAGAAAATTGCAAAAGCGAACAGTTTCAGTTATAATTCATACCTGTTAAGTAAGAATTATAAAGATAGAAAGTAGGTTATGTTCAAACCACACATCATGCGTTGGTTGAACAAGATAAATTATGATTGCTTATGACTTGATAGGGCAAACACCACTTGTATTATTAGAAAGCTTTAGTGATGAAAATGTAAAAATATATGCCAAATTAGAGCAATTTAATCCAGGTGGCAGTGTGAAAGATCGATTGGGTAAATATTTAGTAGAAAAAGCTATTGAGGACGGGCGACTCAAAGAAGGTGGCACCATTGTCGAGGCTACTGCTGGAAATACTGGTATTGGACTTGCAATTGCTGCGAACCGGTACAAGGTTAAATGTGTCATTTATGCGCCGGAGGGCTTTTCCGAAGAAAAAATTTCAATTATGAAAGCATTAGGTGCAGATGTAAGGCGCACACGTAAAGCTGACGGTATGATTGGTGCACAAAAAGAAGCTAAAACATACGCTGAAAAATATGATGCTTTATATATGAACCAGTTTGGCACTGAAGATAATCCGGGTGCGTATACACATACATTAGCTAAACAACTTACAGACCAACTACCTCGTATTGATTATTTTGTGGCAGGTGTAGGTTCTGGAGGCACGTTTACTGGCGTGGCACAACATATGAAACATTATAATGTTAAAAATTATATTGTTGATCCTCAAGGTTCTATTTTAAATGGCGGTCCGATGCATGCCCATGCAACAGAAGGTATTGGTGCAGAAAAATGGCCCACATTCTTAGAAAAGGATTTAGTAGACGGAATATTTACAATTACAGATAAAGATGCATTTAATAACGTAAAACTGATTGCCAATAAAGAAGGGTTATTAGTAGGGAGTTCTTCTGGCGCTGCATTACAAGGTGCTTTAGAACTTAAGAAACGCATTAACGAAGGCGTTATCGTCACAATCTTTCCAGATGGTAGTGATCGTTATATGTCAAAACAAATTTTCAATTATAAGGAGCGTAACGACAATGAATAAAAAAACGCAAATGATTCATGGTGGACATACTACAGATAATTACACAGGGGCAGTAACAACACCGATTTATCAAACAAGCACGTATTTACAAGATGATATCGGTGATTTAAGACAAGGATATGAGTATTCACGTACAGCAAATCCTACGCGTGCTTCATTAGAGAGCGTGATTGCTGATTTAGAGCACGGTAAACATGGCTTTGCATTTGGTTCAGGTATGGCTGCGATCAGTGCAGTCATCATGCTTTTAGATAAAGGGGATCACTTAATTTTAAATTCAGACGTTTACGGTGGCACATATCGTGCATTGACTAAAGTATTTACACGTTTCGGTGTAGAAGTGGACTTTGTTGATACAACTCACATCGAAAATGTAGAAAAATACATTAAGCCAGAAACTAAAATGTTATATATAGAAACACCTTCAAATCCACTTTTACGTGTCACTGATATTAAAGCGTCTGCTGAGATTGCTAAAAAACATAATCTAATTTCAGTTGTAGATAATACATTTATGACGCCTTATTATCAAAATCCTTTAGACTTTGGCATTGATATCGTATTACATTCTGCCACAAAATATATTGGTGGACATAGTGATGTTGTGGCCGGTCTAGTTGCTACTGCTGACGATGAATTAGGAGAACGTCTTGGTTTTATTTCTAATTCAACAGGAGGCGTACTTGGACCGCAAGATAGTTATTTATTAGTAAGAGGGATTAAAACATTAGGTTTACGTATGGAACAAATTAATCGTAATGTGGATGGTATTGTAAAAATGCTACAAAGTCATCCATCAGTTCAACAAGTGTTCCATCCAAGTATTGAAAGTCATTTGAATCATGATATTCACCAATCTCAAGCGAGTGGTCATACAGGCGTCATCGCATTTGAAGTTAAAGATACAGAAGCTGCTAAACAAGTGATTCATGCAACACAATATTTCACTTTAGCAGAAAGCCTTGGCGCAGTTGAAAGTCTTATTTCCGTGCCGGCACTAATGACACATGCTTCTATTCCTGCAGATGTACGTGCTAAAGAAGGTATTACTGATGGTTTAATTCGCTTATCCATCGGTATTGAAGATACAGAAGACTTAGTGAATGATTTAGAAGCTGCTTTAGACACATTAAAATAGAATTTATATTTTGCGAGCTATCCTTACTTTTGTGTGAGGGTAGCTTTTTTAGTTGGGAGAGATGTTATAAACTGCACGTGCATTATCGGACGTTGATATTTCAGTTATCAATAATGGTGTTGCTACTAAAGCCGGGAAAGATCCGATTTACTCAATTCATTTTGTATTTAGGAAAACTTTTTAAATAGAAGAAAAATTATATTCGAAAGGGTGCATAACTGAATTGAAGGGTATAATTTACGAATTTGTAATACAAATGACATTGTAATTCAAGAGAATGTATATTAATTTTAATAGGTATAAGACATCTTAATGGAGCCCTATTATTTAAAAGTAATAATATTTGTAATCAGAATGTCATCAAACGCAAACATCGTGTACATAATTTAGGAGTATAATGTGCGTGTATTATAAAATTCGGGGATAGAAAAAAGACAAGTAGAGGAGGATTTTAAGTGCAAAAAAAATATATTACTGCCCTTATCGGAACAACTGCAATTAGTGCATTAGCAACTACGCAAGCGCATGCGGCTACAACGCATACAGTAAAAAGTGGAGAATCAGTATGGTCAATTTCTCACAAATACGGAATTTCAATAGCTAAATTGAAATCACTTAATGGCCTAAAATCAAACTTGATTTTCCCTAATCAAGTACTTAAAGTATCTGGATCATCGTCTAATAAAACAAAATCTAGAGCTACATCTAATAGTGGTTCAGTATACACTGTTAAAGCAGGAGACTCATTATCATCTATTGCTGCTAAATATGGCACAACTTATAAAAAAATCATGCAATTAAATGGTTTGAATAATTATTTAATATTACCAGGTCAAAAATTGAAAGTATCTGGTTCAGTATCAAATTCGTCAAGTAGCTCTAAAGCTAGTAAACCGAAAAGTACTGGTCGTACTTCAACGTATACTGTTCAATATGGTGATTCATTATCATTAATTGCAAGTAAATACGGCACTACATACCAAAAAATTATGAGTTTAAATGGACTTTCTAATTTCTTCATTTATCCTGGACAACAATTAAAAGTGCCAGGTGGTGGTAGTGGAAGTTCAAGTAATTCATCTGCTGGTAAATCAACTTCAAGCGGTGGTTACTATACACCTGTTTTCTATCATCAAAACCTATACACTTGGGGACAATGTACTTGGCACGTATTCAACCGTCGTTCAGAAATTGGGAAAGGCATTAGCACATATTGGTGGAATGCGAATAACTGGGATAATGCAGCAGCTGCAGATGGCTATACAATCGATTACAATCCAACAGTAGGTTCAATCGCTCAAACTGATGCTGGTTACTATGGACATGTTGCGTTTGTAGAACGCGTAAATAGCGATGGTAGTATTTTAGTTTCAGAAATGAACTGGAGTGCAGCACCTGGTTACATGACATATAGAACAATTCCAGCATATCAAGTTAGAAATTATAAATTTATTCACTAAATAAATACGTTAACAATAGATTAAGCTGACGTGGATATTTCATCCATGCCAGCTTTTTTAGTGTTTTTTCTATAATAGATTGAACGTTTGGAGTAGATGTTGATAATTCTTAACTGCTGCTGAATATTTCAACTTATCTTGATTTTTTACATGTTGCATAGGATTTTCGATAATATCTACCATATGTTGAGCTAAACTATTGATATTATTCCTTTCGATTAAATAACCATTCTTTCCGTGATTGATAATTTCATTAGGACCGTAACGGACATCGTAGGA
Source organism: Staphylococcus sp. HMSC036D05 (assembly GCF_001836225.1). Lineage (NCBI taxonomy): Bacteria > Bacillati > Bacillota > Bacilli > Caryophanales > Staphylococcaceae > Staphylococcus > Staphylococcus sp. HMSC036D05. The sequence continues at coordinate 151,559 of NZ_KV827780.1, forward strand.
TAACACAGGACAACCTACTTCAATACTTTCCATTATCGTTAAACCAAAGCCTTCGTATTTACTTGTTAATAAAGAGGCTTTTGATTTTCCAAATTCCACAAGAGGTTTTTTAGTATAATTTGAAATTTTCACCATATCTTCAAGTTGGTATTCTGAAATTAAGTCTTTCATCATTGCTAATTGATGATCTTCGTCTTTACCAAATAAATATAGCTTTGTTTGATGGCCACTTTCTAAAAATTTTTGATATGCTTTAATTAAATGATCCAATTGTTTTTCTTTTACAAATCTTCCTATATAAATAAATCGGTCTTCTTTAATCGTATTTGTTTCAACATTTCTTTGATTCAACTCTATAAAATGAGGGATTAGTTCAAATCGTTCATCTTCAATAGGATAAACTTCTTGAATATCATGCATTTGTTGATGTGTCAGCACAATATATTTATCAATATGCGCACTATGTTCTAAAGCATATTTGTAAGATTTCTTAGTTTTGTCGCCAGATAAATGAGAGCTATGAAAAACAAGTATGTTTTTAGTTTGATGCGTTTGTTTGATGAGTGGCGCATCTAAAAATCGCGCATCATTAAATACAATATCATTATCTTTAAAACGTGCCTCGAAATAATACTGTGCGAGGGCTTTATCATTTTTAAATGTTTTATAGATTTTTTTACCTTTGTATAATTCTATCCCATTGATTTTATTTTTCTCATTATTATGAAAATATCTTTTACAATACATGAAACCTTTAGGATCGATGAGTTTATCGCTATGTCTTAAAGAAGAATCACTATAATAAAATATCTTTCTATGAAGTTGACCAAATAAATTATATTCATGACGTTCGTACTTTAAACCTGTTGAAGGAGAAATAAAGTCTTCATATTGTAATACATCTGATTGACCATAATATTTACGAAATTGCACATACGTGTTGTCATTATAATAATGGACGTAGCTTTGGTTTTTACCAAATTCATGTTTTAGCCCTTTAATTTTACGTTTAGTTTTAATGTATTTAGGATTTTTGGTTATTAATGTTTTCGGAACTTTAAATAACTCGAAATTTGAAAGCCATTCATACATATTTTCAAACTCTATATTTTGGGTAATTTTATTTTCCTTTAAAAAATGCTTATAGACACTTGGATAATTGCCGTAATAATTTGTAGTGAGAATCTTAGTCGGTAAACCAAATTCTTCGTCAATAAGTTTGATACGTCGTAATAAAGACTGTGTTCTCCCACCATGGGACATAGGGAGTGTTGTTGTTACTGTGTAAAGCATGCAAATATCTCCTTTAATAGTTACCATCATAGAGTTTTATATGTTTCAAAGATAGATTATTTCACATATTAAAGATTTTTATGAAAATTACAAGTAATTTGAATAAAAAAAGGACGAAATAGAAATCACTTTATTATAAATGATTTCAATGTTTCGTCCCTTAAAATATATCTAAAATTGAAACGATTCGAGTCTTAAGCGATTCGGTTCAACAATTTACTGATATTCATCTTTAACTTTACGGAAGCTTGTAAATAAGCGTAAACCGTTAATTGCGAAAGAAGTAAGTGCGCCTAATTTACGTAGCTTAGATGGTGATTTTACAGATACATAAAAGTCTATAATTGTACCAATTGCACTTAATCCTAGTGATAAATATACTAATTGTTTATTTTTAGCATCATGACGGATACCGTTGTAACCATCAACGATAAAACCTGCCATATTGAATAAGTTAGATAAACGCGCTGCGCGAGTTTCTTTTGCCATAAAAAATCCCCTCCAATAGTCATCTTACATATAAAGGCTGAGACATCATTGATTATCTCAACCTCCTTTAAAATTATGAATTTTAAACTCTATCACTTTATGATTTAATATATGATAACATATTACTAAATATATTAAGCTTTTTGAAGTAATAAAGAATAGGGTAGGTCGCTTGTGAAATGATTAAATGTGTATGTTTAGTAGAAGAAAAAGATGACAAAATCTTACTTGTTCAAGTTCGAAATAGGGAAAAATATTATTTCCCGGGTGGTAAAATTGACGATGGTGAAAGTTATGTTGAAGCATTGCAACGCGAACTCAAAGAAGAGTTATGTTTAGATTTAGCTGAAGAAGAACTGGAATTTATTGGTACTGTCGTAGGGGAGGCATACCCACAACCAGACACACGTACTGAATTGAATGGATTTAGAACGACGAGATCGATTGATTGGTCGAAGGTAACTACAGATAATGAAATTACGGACATTCAATGGTTCGATATTAAAGATACAGAATATATTGCTCCTGCGGTAATCACTTGGATTAATCAATTTTCGAAAAAGGATTAGAAACTAGGAGGACTCATGTACATAAAAGCGTATAAGCCAGAACTGTATCATCAAGTTGCAAATTTAGAAGTTTTAGAGAGTGACTCGAAATTTACTAAAACGCCACTTGAAAATATAAAATCAGCACAAGAAGATGCTGATAGACATCCTACTTTAGTTATGAAAGATGGTGTATGTGTGGCCTTTTTCACTTTACATGAAGGGGATGGTCCTAAAGATTATACTGATAATTCTCAAGCCATTTTCTTTAGGTCGTTTAGTGTCGATCAACGTTATAGAGGTCGTGGCATTGGCAAGAGGACGATTGAATTATTACCTAGTTATGTGAAAGATTGCTATCCGCATATTAATGAAATTACGCTGGCGGTAAATACTGATAACAAAAGAGCGATTGATTTATATCAACAAGCGGGTTATCAACATACTCATGATAGTGAGTTGGTTGGCCGTCCCGTTCACGTGATGACACTAGATTTGAAATAAAATATGACAATACACAAAACCCCACCCTTCATGATGTGTAACCTATGAAGTTAGATTTTAGTCCAACTTTTGAGGCCGGTACATCATTAAGTGGTGGGGCATTTTACATGTTAATTATGTTCAGAATATTGTGTTGTAGTGTGGTTCTGATGTTTTTTACGTTTAATCATAAATGCTGTAACCCATGCTGTAATAGGAATGCTGAGTGCCACTGCGATGCCTCCAAGTAATATCGAGACGAATTCTTGCGCGAAAATTTTGGAATTGATGATATGACCAAATGAATAATGTAATTTGAAAAACCAGAAAAATAAAGTTAATTGTCCGCCAAAATATGCTAAGTAGATGGTATTAGCTGACGTTGCTAAAATTTCTCGACCTACACGCATACCTGACTTGAATAATTGTCCTTGATTCAGTTCTGGATTGGTCTCACTTAATTCATACATAGGTGAACTAATTGTAATAGCTAAGTCGATGACAGCAGTAATTACTGCTAAGACAATTGTGAAAACCATAAATTGTACCATGTCGATTCCTATATTCATTGAATATACATATGTTTCGTCTTGTTGTTCAGTTGCAAATCCTTGAAGGTGTCCCATTTTTACGGAAAGAAAAATGACTAATATTAATATTAGAGTTGTGACAATAGTACCGATAAACGCCGCTTGAGTTTTGACATTATAGCTGTTTAACACAAAGAGATTCACTGCAGCAATGACGATACAGAAGACAAAGGTTACTAAGTAAATGGGCACACCAAAAATAATTAAAATGATACTAACAATGAGTATAATGAAGTTTAAAAATAACGTGAAGAATGAGACGAGCCCTTTCTTACCCCCGAAAATAATCATTAGCACTAATAGTAATAATCCTAGAATTGTTATTGCGCTCATTGTTTAGCACCTCGCATTTTTAGCCAAACTTCCATTAATGCAATCGTAATAGGAATGGTTAAGACAATGCCGATACCCCCGGTCATCGCTCTAGCTACTTCTAGTGACCAGTTCATTGAAATGGTATACGTAATGGTGTTAGCATTTTTCAAATAAATAAGGAACATTGGTAAGCTACCAGATAGGTAAGAAAAGAGTAAAATATTCGTCATCGTTCCCATAATATCTTGACCGATATGACGTCCTGCTAAAGCCCAACGTCCCATCGTGATATCTGGTGTGCGTTGGAGGATTTCATACATTCCACTAGAAATCGTTATAGCGACGTCCATGACGGCACCTAATGTCCCGATTAAGACGGAAGCGAGAAAGACTTCTTTAGGTGGGAGTGTAAGGAAGGTCATTGTTTCGTATTTAATGCCATTACCTCCAGTCAATTGAATAATCAATTCCGTAACTCCGACGCAAAGAAATGTTCCGATAAGCGTACTTACGATTGTCACGAGCGTTCGCATATGCCATCCGGTAACCAGTAGCAATGTGAAGGTGGTCGAGACGATAATCGCAAAGGTCATTAATAGGAATAAGCTTATTTGGCCATGTTGATTATGTATATATATTGCGCCGATGACAGCAATGGTATTAATAATAAGTGACAATATAGATTGTAAACCGACCTTTTTACCCACAATTAATACAATGAGAAGGAAAAGTCCTGTTATTGCGACAACTAAGCCATCTCTTTTTTTCTCAATAATGTTAGCGTCATTCGGTTTTTTAGAAATATGTAGTAATACTTTGTCATTTTTAGAAAATGCTTCCGAATCGGCTTGAGACTTTACATATTGATGGTTAATCGTTGCTGACTGGCCTTCAAATTTACCATTTAGAATTTTTAAGGTGAGTTTTTCTTTATATTTAATATCTTTATTATGTTGTTCATCCGTTACCTTTTCTGAATGAATTGGCGTGACGTTCGTGATTTTCCCTATAGGCATATTGTAAAATTTATCGTTAAAACACGTAAAAATAAATAAGCTAAGGAAAATAAAGCAGAAAGCGACAATCATCCATGTGAAAGGTTGTTTAAATAAAGTCTTGAACTGCATGTTAAAACCTCAATTCTCAATTTAGTATATTAAATTGACATAGTGATTATACGCCCAATAGTAACTGAATACAAAAATTTGTGAAATAAGACCATTTAAATTTTTATCTCAATTTACCAAAAAAGCGCGTAATAAACGCTGTTACTATAATTAGCTAAAATTGAGCTGTCTGATTCATCATAGTATGAATGAATTGCCACATGAGGTCGATATCTGTTTTTTTATTATCATATTTAGAAATTGCGCACATTGTTCGCTTTAATTCGGTGTGCGAAAGAGGTATGTACGTCCAATCTTGATGAGAAGGCAGGTGAATGTTTTGGTTGCAGACGACGAAACCTTTATTTTTACGTAATATATATTGCGCAAGTTGTTTATTGGATACGACATACACATGTGATTTAATCAAATATTCTAGTTTATTTTTTATAGAATTTGAGAAAGGCATTAAGCAGTATAACGGTTTGTTCTCAAATTGCGTTAATGGCGGTTGAGTAGTCATTGCAATTGGATGATCCTTGGGCACATACATATGATAATTTTCTTCAAATAGAGACGTTGTATGTAGCTGAGACTGCGCAGAAACCTCTTTGGTTAACTCTACAAATCCTATATCTAATTGCCCAGATACCACTTGTTCTACAATATCTTCGTGAGTCATCAATTGTGGTGTAGCAAGACTCTTGCTTTGTTGTTCAAATGTTTGCACGAGTGGCAACATCATTTGTGACACATCACTTTCCTCATATCCGATATAAATGGTTCGCTGATCTGTAGAGGATTGTTGTTTGAATAGTTGAATGGTTTTATCTAGTTGGTCCAGAATTTGAGTGGCTTCCGATAAGAGTTGCTTACCTTCTGCAGTAAGAATGATGTTTCGGCCACTTCTTTTGAAAAGGGTCACATTCAATTCTTTTTCAAGTTGTGCAATCTGACGACTGATGGCAGACTGAGCGATGTTTAACTCCAGTGCTGCGTCAGAAATATGCTCTCGTCGTGCAACTTCCACAAAGTATTTAAGTTGTTTCATTTCCATGATGTATACCCCCTCTTTATAAATGACAAAAAATTCTGAAAAGAAAAATGATATAAATACATTATAGCAGTATGATGTGAATTTGTTCTAATTTTTAGATGAGTCTTATCTAATTTATATATTGAACAGATAAATATATTACATTATAGTAATTATTATCAAACTAAAATTGTCAGAAAATTCTAATAAGGGAGTGTGCATCATGTACAATGAGAAATTAAAAAAGGGTTTGTATGATTATCGTGAAGAACATGATGCGTGTGGTATTGGATTCTATGCCAATATGGATAATAAAAGATCTCACGATATTATAGAAAAGTCTCTAGAAATGTTGCGACGATTGGATCATAGAGGTGGCGTAGGAGCTGACGGAATCACTGGCGATGGTGCCGGTATTATGACTGAAATTCCATTTAAGTTTTTTGACCAATTAACTGACATCAAAGTTCCCGGTGAAAGACATTATGCCGTGGGATTATTTTTTTCTAAAGAAAAAGTAAAAGATTCAGCACATGAAGCCGTGTTTAATTCATATTTTGAAAGTGAAGGATTTAACGTTATTGGATATCGAGACGTGCCTGTAGATACCAATGCGATTGCTAAGCATGTTGCAGACACAATGCCATATATTCAACAAGTATTTGTAGATATCAGAGGTGTTGAAAACGTTGAGAAACAATTGTATTTAGCTAGAAAGCAAATTGAGCGTTATGGAGAAGAACAATCTCTAGAACTATATTTCACAAGTTTATCTAAAAGAACAATTGTATATAAAGGTTGGTTACGTTCAGATCAAATTAAAGGGTTGTACTTAGACCTACAGAATGAAGATTTCCAGTCGAAATTAGGACTAGTGCACTCTAGATTTAGTACAAATACATTTCCAAGTTGGAAGCGTGCGCATCCCAACCGTATGCTCATGCACAACGGTGAAATTAATACAATTAAAGGTAATGTAAACTGGATGAGAGCACGTCAAAATAAGTTAGTTGAGACTTTATTTGGTGATGAGAAGGATAAGGTTCACTTCATTGTTGATGAGGATGGAAGTGACTCTGCAATTGTGGATAATGCGCTCGAGTTTCTTTCTCTAGCAATGGAACCTGAAAAAGCTGCTATGTTGTTAATTCCAGAGCCGTGGTTATACAACAAGTCTAATGATAAGAATGTCCGTGCTTTCTATGAATATTATAGCTATTTGATGGAACCATGGGACGGTCCTACAATGATTTCATTTTGTAATGGCGATAAAATTGGTGCCCTTACTGACCGAAACGGTTTACGACCAGGTCGTTACACTATAACTAAAGATAATTTTATCGTTTTCTCTTCTGAAGTGGGTGTTGTTGATGTACCTGAGGAGAACGTTGCTTTCAAAGGTCAACTTAACCCAGGAAAGTTGCTTCTTGTCGACTTTTTACAGAATAAAGTTGTAGAAAATAATGATTTGAAAGCTGATATTGCTAGTGAATTACCTTATTTACAGTGGTTAGAGGAGTGTAAGATCGATAATCACTTTGAAGAGGTTAAATATGAGCCTTCTGATTGGGATGAGTCTACATTATTCCGTTTGCAAAAGCAGTTTGCTTACACAAAAGAAGATATAAACAAGTATATGGCAGATTTAGTAACAAGCAAGAAAGATCCGATTGGTGCAATGGGGTACGATGCGCCGATAGCAGTGCTCAATGACAAACCAGAATCACTATTTAATTATTTCAAGCAATTATTCGCACAAGTAACAAATCCGCCTATTGATGCCTATCGAGAAAAGATCGTAACAAGTGAATTATCATACTTAGGCGCTGAAGGGAATTTACTTCACCCTGATGAAACTGCTTTACAGCGTATTCAATTGAAGAAACCAGTCCTTACGGAAGCACAACTAGCAGCCATAGATCAATCACGTTTTAATGTGACTCATTTATCGACAGTTTATACAGAAAGTCTTGAGGCAGCATTAGAGGATCTTGGTGAAAGAGCTATAGAAGCTGTGAAGTCTGGTGCGAAAATCTTAGTATTAGATGACCAGTCACTTGTATCTGAAGAAGGATTCGCGATGCCGATGTTGTTGGCATTAAGTCATATCCACCAATTATTAATCCGTGAAGGGTTAAGAATGGAAACCAGCCTAGTTGCGCAATCAGGTGAAACAAGAGAAGTACATCATGTAGCATGTTTACTTGGTTATGGAGCTAATGCAGTAGTGCCTTATTTAGCACAGCGTACGGTAGAACAGTTAACACTTAAAGGTCAGTTAGCAGGTTCAGTTACCGACAATGTTGAAACTTATACGCAAGTGCTATCTGAAGGTGTGATTAAAGTGATGGCTAAAATGGGGATTTCCACTGTACAAAGTTATCAAGGGGCACAAATTTTTGAAGCAGTTGGTTTATCTCAAAAGGTCATCGATCAATACTTTACTGGTACGCAATCTAAATTATCAGGTATTAGTATTGAACAAATTGATAAAGAAAATAAAGCAAGACAGAGTGATACATCAGACTACCTTGAATCAGGAAGTACATTCCAATGGAGACAACAAGGTCAACATCATGCGTTTAATCCTCGTACTATTTTCTTACTACAACATGCTTGTCGAGATAATGATTATGAGTTGTTTAAGGAATTTTCCGAGACCGTCAATCATCAACGTACGGATCATATACGACATTTATTAGAGTTTAAAACGCAACGTGCGATTGATATTAGTCGCGTTGAGCCAGCGAGTGAAATTGTTAAGCGGTTCAATACTGGAGCGATGAGTTATGGTTCAATTTCAGCCGAAGCGCATGAAACTCTAGCACAGGCTATGAATCAAATTGGTGGTAAAAGTAATAGTGGAGAAGGCGGAGAAGACCCGTCAAGATATGGAATTCAAAAGGATGGAAGTAATAAGACGAGTGCGATTAAACAAGTTGCGTCTGGACGATTTGGTGTAACAAGTGATTATCTTCAACATGCTAGAGAGATTCAGATTAAAGTTGCGCAAGGCGCTAAACCAGGGGAAGGTGGACAACTACCAGGATCTAAAGTGTATCCATGGATAGCAGAAACAAGAGGATCGACACCAGGTATTGGATTGATTTCTCCGCCACCACATCACGATATTTATTCAATTGAAGATTTAGCTCAATTGATACATGATTTGAAGAACGCAAATAAAGAAGCGGATATCGCAGTTAAACTTGTATCGAAAACAGGTGTAGGAACGATTGCTTCGGGAGTTGCGAAAGCATTCGCTGATAAAATCGTCATTAGCGGTTATGACGGAGGAACTGGGGCTTCGCCTAAGACAAGCATTCAACATGCAGGTGTACCATGGGAAATTGGTTTAGCTGAAACACATCAAACGTTGAAGTTAAATGATTTACGTAGTCGTGTGAAATTAGAAACAGATGGTAAGTTGCTGACTGGTAAAGATGTAGCGTATGCGTGTGCGCTTGGAGCGGAAGAGTTTGGATTTGCAACTGCGCCACTTGTAGTGTTGGGATGTATTATGATGCGCGTGTGTCATAACGATACATGTCCAGTCGGAGTTGCTACGCAAAACAAAGATTTACGTGCGTTATTTAATGGTAAAGCACAACACGTTGTTAATTTTATGTATTTTATTGCAGAAGAATTGCGTGAAATTTTAGCTTCATTGGGATTAGAAACTGTTGAAGATTTGGTAGGAAGAACAGACTTATTAAAACGTTCATCACAACTAAGACCTGGTAGTAAAGCCGCTGCAATTCAAATTGAAAACCTTATCGAGCAGTCTGAAGGACCTAACACAAAACAAATATTACAAGATCATCATTTAGATATTGGTTTTGATTTAAATTATTTATATCCAGATGCTAAACATAGTATTGAGAATGGTCATTCGTTCACAGGAAGTTATGTTGTAAATAATGAACAACGTGATGTAGGAGTGATTACAGGTAGTGCCATCGCGAAACAATACGGTGAAGAAGGCTTACCAGAGGATACAATATTTGCTTATACGGAAGGTCATGCAGGTCAAAGTCTCGCTGCTTATGCGCCACGTGGATTAACTATTCACCATACTGGTGATGCAAACGACTATGTAGGTAAAGGGTTATCAGGTGGAACTGTGATAGTCAATGCTCCAAATGAAGCACGTGAAAATGAAATTATCGCTGGTAATGTGAGCTTTTACGGTGCTTCAAGAGGTAAGGCCTTTATCAATGGTAAAGCAGGAGAACGTTTCTGTATTAGAAATAGTGGTGCTGATGTTGTTGTTGAAGGTATTGGAGATCATGGTCTTGAGTATATGACTGGTGGACATGTCATTATTTTAGGTGATGTAGGTAAGAACTTTGGCCAAGGTATGAGTGGTGGTGTGAGTTATATCTTCCCTTCAGATATTGAACGATTCAAAAAGGATAACGCGCTCGAAACGCTAGCATTTAGCAGTGTGCATTATGACGAGGAGAAAGCATTAATTAAAGAGATGCTTGAAGCACATTATAAGCATACGCGCAGTCTAAAGGCACGAGATATTTTAGATCAATTTGAAAATGTGAGCCAATACGTAGTTAAAGTCATTCCAAAGGATTATCAATTGATGATGCAAAAAATTGATTTGCAAAAACGACAATTTGAACGTGTAGATGAAGCGATGCTCGCAGCATTTTACGATGATAGAGAAAGTATTGAAGAAACATTGCACCCAGCAGTAGTTTATTAGAGAAGTGGGGGAAGATAAATCATGGGCGAATTTAAAGGATTTATGAAATATAACAAACAGTCTTTGTCAGAATTGTCTTTAGTAGACCGTCTTTCTAACCATGATGCGTTTCAACAGCGTTTTTCTAAGGGTGAGGCCTCCATTCAAGGTGCACGTTGCATGGATTGTGGTACACCATTTTGTCAGACCGGTCTATCTTATGGAAGAGAAACAATCGGTTGTCCTATCGGTAACTATATCCCGGAATGGAATGATTTAGTATACCATCAAAACTTTAAGTCGGCTTATGAAAGGTTAAGTGAGACAAATAATTTCCCTGAGTTTACTGGACGTGTGTGTCCTGCACCTTGTGAAAATTCATGTGTAATGAAAATTAATAGAGAATCTGTTGCGATTAAAGGTATTGAGCGAACGATTATAGATGAAGCGTATGACAATGGCTGGGTTCAACCGAAGTATCCCGAAGGTAGCAAAGATCAAAAAGTTGCGATTGTTGGAAGTGGACCAGCTGGTTTAACAGCCGCTGAAGAGCTTAATATTAAAGGTTATCAAGTCACCGTCTTCGAAAAGGCGAATGAGCCAGGTGGACTACTTATGTATGGTATTCCTAATATGAAATTAGATAAGGATGTTGTACGCCGTCGTATAGCATTGATGGAAGAAGCGGGCATTGTTTTTAAAACAGGCGTTGAAATTGGTGTGGATATGGATAGAGAAACACTTGAAGAAATGTTCGATGCTATTATTCTGTGCACAGGTTCTCAAAATGCGAGAGACTTACCTTTAGAAGGACGTATGGGCTTTGGCATTCATTTTGCAATGGATTACCTTACTGAACAAACTCAGTATCTAAATGGTGAAATTGATGAAGTCACTATCACTGCTAAAGATAAGAACGTGATTATTATAGGTGCTGGTGATACTGGTGCAGACTGTGTTGCTACAGCTTTACGTGAAAATTGTAAATCAATTGTTCAATTTAATAAGTATACTAAACAACCCGAAGAAATTACGTTTGAAAGTAATACGTCATGGCCTTTAGCAATGCCAGTTTTTAAAATGGACTATGCGCATAAAGAATGTGAAGCGAAATTTGGTCAAGAGCCTAGAGCATATGGTGTGCAAACGATGCGTTACGATGTAGATAACATTGGAAATGTTCGAGGATTGTATACTCAAATATTACAAGAAACACCAGAAGGCATGGTAATGGCTGATGGTCCTGAGAGATTTTGGCCAGCTGATTTGGTCCTCTTATCCATTGGGTTCGTAGGGACTGAAACAACTATACCTCATGCGTTTGGTATTAAAACTGAACGTAATAAGATTGTCGCAAACGATACAGATTTCCAAACGAATCACCCTAAATTCTTTGCGGCTGGAGATGCTCGTCGCGGTCAAAGTTTAGTAGTATGGGCAATCAAAGAAGGACGTGCTGTTGCTCAATCTGTAGACCAATATTTAAGTAAAAAGGTTCTAGTGTAGACACAAAATAATTTTATTGACTTTTAATAAGCGCTATTATATGATTGTTATTGTGTTCATTGGAGGAATACCCAAGTCCGGCTGAAGGGATCGGTCTTGAAAACCGACAGGGCCTTAACGGGCCGCGGGGGTTCGAATCCCTCTTCCTCCGCCATTAGAATTAAAATCCAAGACTAATAGATACAAAAGGCAAGTACTTATCTTAATGAGTATTTGCCTTTTTTATTTTTGTCAAATATACTATCGACGATATTTTGAAAATATTATGTAAGCCTTTACATAACTTGTATAGACAAGTTATACTCTCTATAAGAAATTAAGGGAGTGAAGCCCATGGCTGTAAAAAGAAACGATGTAAAAGCCATCGTTGAAGCAATTGGAGGAAAGCACAATATAGACAAAGCAACGCATTGTGTGACACGTTTACGACTCGTACTGAATGATGACAGTAAAGTAGATAAAGATGCATTAAGTGATAATCCTTTAGTTAAGGGACAATTCAAAGCAGACCACCAATATCAAATCGTCATTGGTCCTGGAACAGTAGATGAAGTATACAAACAATTTGTTGAAGAGACAGGTGTAGAAGCGTCTTCTAAAGATGACGCTAAAAATGCGGCAGCACAAAAAGGTAATCCGCTGCAACGTTTAATTAAATTGTTGGGAGACATTTTTATTCCAATACTACCGGCTATTGTTACAGCTGGTTTGCTTATGGGAATTAATAATATTCTCACCATGAAGGGGCTATTTGGTGCTAAACCATTAATTGAAATGTATCCTCAAATCGCTGATATTTCGAATATCATTAATGTAATCGCTAATACGGCCTTTATTTTCCTACCGGCCTTAATTGGTTGGAGTAGTATGAGAGTATTTGGCGGTAGTCCGATTCTAGGATTAGTGCTTGGTTTAATCTTAATGAATCCGCAACTTGTGTCTCAGTATGATATTGGGAAAACTAAAATACCGACTTGGGATATTTTCGGATTGCATATCAAACAGCTTAATTATCAAGGTCAAGTGTTACCTGTACTTATCGCGACATATGTCTTAGCTAAGATTGAAAAGGTTTTAAACAAAGTCGTACATGATTCGATTAAAATGCTAGTTGTTGGGCCAGTTGCCTTACTTGTTACTGGATTCTTAGCGTTTATCGTTATTGGTCCCGTCGCATTAATCATTGGTACTGGAATTACGAATACAGTTACATTTGTGTTTGAGCATGCTGGTTGGCTTGGAGGAGCAATTTATGGCTTAGTTTATGCGCCTCTTGTCATTACAGGATTACACCATATGTTCTTAGCTGTGGATTTTCAATTGATGGGCAGTAAACTAGGTGGTACTTATTTATGGCCAATCGTAGCGATTTCTAATATTTGTCAAGGTTCTGCAGCGTTTGGGGCATGGTATGTCTATAAACGCCGTAAGATGGCTAAAGAACAAGGTTTAGCTTTAACGTCAGGTGTTTCGGGTATGCTAGGTGTGACTGAACCAGCTATGTTTGGAGTCAATTTACCATTGAAATATCCATTTATCGCAGCGATTTCAACTTCATGCGTGTTAGGTGCCGTGATTGGTGCGAATCAGGTTCTAGGAAAAGTAGGCGTCGGTGGTGTACCAGCTATCATTTCAATACAAAAAGAATATTGGCTAGTCTATGGCATTGTCACACTTGCAGCGATCATTATTCCGTTTTTTGTAACCATTTTCCTATCAAAATGGAGTAAACAAGAAGCTAAAGAAATAGTAGATGAACCAGAAGCAGAAAAAGAAAGTGAGTAATCTTTAAAAAATAGATATGAGGTGGGAAAAATATGGCGCAAAATGATTGGAGAAAATCAGTTGTCTATCAAATTTATCCTAAATCATTCAATGATACGACTGGTAATGGTGAAGGAGATTTAAATGGCATCATTGAGAAACTAGACTATTTAAAATATTTGGGTGTGGATTATTTATGGCTTACACCTATCTATGAATCACCAATGAACGACAACGGATATGATATTAGTAACTATTTTAAAATTAATGAACAGTTTGGAACAATTGAAGACTTTAAGCGATTAGTTGCTGAAGCGCACCAACGAGATTTAAAAATTATGTTAGACATTGTAATTAATCATACATCAACACATCATGAATGGTTTAAGGAAGCTATGCGTTCAAAAGATAGTCCGTATAGAGATTATTATTTCTTTAGAGAATCAAACGATGGCCCACCGACGAATTGGGAGTCTAAATTTGGTGGAAATGCATGGCAATATGATGATAAAACGGATGAATATTACCTGCATTTATTTGATGTTTCTCAAGCTGATTTAAATTGGGACAACCCTGAAGTAAGACGAGAATTATATAAAATTGTTAATTACTGGATTGATTTCGGTGTAGATGGTTTTAGATTTGACGTTATTAATCTTATATCGAAAGGTGCGTTTAAAGATTCACCTAAAATCGGAAAAGAGTTTTATACAGATGGTCCACGTGTTCACGACTATTTAAATGAGTTAAACCGTCATACATTTGGAGGTAAAGATTTGATGACTGTAGGAGAGATGTCTTCTACGACAATCGATCATTGCATTAAGTATACAAATCCTGAAAGACAAGAATTAAGCAGCGTTTTTAATTTTCATCATTTAAAGGTGGACTATGAAAATGGAGACAAATGGACTTATGCTGACTACGATTTTCACCAGTTAAAAAATATTTTGATGGAATGGCAATTAGGTATTCATCAAGGTGGAGGTTGGAATGCAATATTTTGGTGTAACCATGATCAACCTAGAGTAGTATCCAGATTTGGTGATGATTCTAATGAGGAATTACGTCAAGCTAGTGCGAAAACTTTGGCAATTGCATTGCATATGCTTCAAGGGACACCTTACATTTATCAAGGTGAAGAGATAGGAATGACGAACCCTCATTTTTCAATGATGAACCAATATCGAGATGTTGAGTCTTTAAATGCCTTTCAAGAATTGAAGCGCAAGGGCTATTCGGAAGATTATATCTTGAAAATTCTCGATCAAAAATCGAGAGATAATTCACGCACACCTATGCAATGGACGAATGGAGAGGCTTCCGGTTTTACAAGTGGGCAACCATGGATTGATATTGCTCCGAATTATAAAGAGGTGAATGTTGAACAAGCAATTGAAGATGATCATTCAGTATTTCACATGTATCGTCGCTTAATTGATTTGCGTCATAACCACGACATTCTCACTTATGGAGATATTACGCCTTTATATATGACACATGATCAACTTTTTATTTACCGTCGTAATTATCAATCTAAATCGTGGCTTGTGATTGCAAACTTTTCAAAAGAAGCGGTGATGATTCCAAGAGATTTAGATACTGAAGGAGATATCATTATTCAAAATGGTACAATAACGAATGACGAAATATCAGGTTTCGGGGCGATTGTCATCGAAACACATTAATGATAGTGAATGAGGCATGTTCATGAAGCGAAATAAGTTCCTAATGATTTATGAAGATTTAAAAAATAATATTTTATCGCAAGATTTAAATTATGGTGATCAATTACCTTCCGAACATGATTTAGTTGCCACTTATAATGCCTCTCGTGAGACCGTCAGAAAAGCATTAAATTTGCTTGAACGAGATGGAATGATTCAAAAAATGCGTGGTAAAGGTTCGATAGTTATTTTTCAAGAAATCACCGAATTTCCATTTACTGACTTGATCAGTTTTAAAGAAATAAAAGAGCGATTAGGCCTTAATTATCAGACAGAAGTCATCGTGAATGAAGTGGTAGAAGCACGTGAATACCCTAATGTTCAAAGAGAATTGAAGGTTGCTGAAAGAGAAGAATTGATTCATATTCAAAGAACACGTCGCATTAATAATCAAGTGAAGATTTTTGACGAAGACTTTTTCTTAAAAACTGTAGTTGATGATATTTCTGATGATATAGCCAAAGATTCAATATATGCTTATTTAGAAAAGGATTTAAATTTGAATATTAGTTATTCAAGTAAATCGATTACATTTGAACCTTTTTCTTCTATAGAATATGAAATATTTGGAAACCAACTTACGCCGTTTACAGCAACTGTTAGAAGTCAGGTTTATCTTAAAGACACGACATGTTTCCAGTACAATATTTCGAAGCATATTGCGACTGATTTTAAGTTTAAAGAGTTTTCTAGAAGACGATAAAAAGTGACGTGATGACTGGATCATTAATGCAATTTTAAATGTATGTAAAAGCGTATTGTGAGATGAAGATGAAATTTTTACGCTTGCAAATCGATGCGAAATTATAGTATTATAAATCTTACCGTGCTAGGTGGGGAGGTAGCGGTTCCCTGTACTCGAAATCCGCTTTATGCGAGACTTAATTCCTTTGTTGAGGGCGCATTTTTGTGAAGTCTGCCCGAAGCACGTAGTGTTTGAAGATTTCGGTCCTATGCAATATGAACCCATGAATCATGTCAGGTCCTGACGGAAGCAGCATTAAGTGGATCCTCATATGTGCCGTAGGGTAGCCGAGATTTAGCTGTCGACTTCGGTTACGTTTATGATATGCGTTCGATACAAAGGTGCATGGTTTTTATTTTGAGATTAAAGCAAATAAGATATAGATGAAAGAGTGGCTTATCATATGATGAAGTCGCTCTTTTTTTATTAAATGGATTAATTTCACATAATTTGTTAAGGTTATACCGAAATAAACTAAATGACGATGAAAAATATTGAGTGATAAACGATAAAAATAAATTGATGAATTCATATGAATCTTGGAGGAGACATGCAAATTTTTTTAAGTACGTTAACAGAAGTTGACTATGATAAATCCCTTGATAGTATTGAAAGAAATTATGATCAAGATCCTGAAACGAGTTGGAAAGAGCGTGCACTTGTTAAGAATCTTCGAAAGTCTGAGAATTACAATTATGAGTTGGAAGTCATTGCTAAAAATGAATCAAATGAAGTCGTAGGACATGTATTATTAGCAGAAATCACGCTGACCTCACAAAATGACAAACAAACCGCTCTTGCAATAGGTGCATTATCGGTCAATTCAGAGGTACGTGAACAAGGTTTAGGTAAAGCGCTGATTCAAGCGGTAGAGGAACGCGCTAAAGCGCAAGGCTATGAGGCGATTTTTGTTTTATGTGATACGGACTATTTTGAAAATCTAGATTATAAAGATGCTCAACAATTCGATATTGGCATAGATGAAGAACAGAAAGAACACGATTTGTATGTTAAATTCCTAAATTCAAATGGAGAACGTTTTTCTGGTATGACAGTAGAACTTCCTGAAGTGTTGAAATAATTTATTTTCATTGAAAAGAAAAGTGACGAGCATGATATAATGGTGAGTAATTGTTAATGGAGGTGCTACAGTGGATTACCAAGCTTTGTATCGAATGTATAGACCGCAAAGTTTTGATGATGTCGTTGGACAAACACATGTCACTAAAACGTTACGTAATGCGATATCCAAAGGGAAACAATCCCATGCGTACATTTTCAGTGGACCCAGAGGAACTGGGAAAACGAGTATCGCAAAGGTGTTTGCAAAGGCAATTAATTGTCTTAACAGTGATGATGGAGAACCTTGTAATGAATGTGAAATTTGTAGAGGAATTACTCAAGGTACCAATTCTGACGTCATTGAAATAGATGCTGCGAGTAATAATGGTGTAGATGAGATTAGAAATATTAGAGATAAAGTCAAATATGCACCAAGTGAGTCTAAATATAAAGTGTATATTATTGATGAGGTTCACATGTTAACGACTGGGGCGTTTAATGCGTTGCTTAAAACGCTTGAAGAACCTCCGGCACATGCAATTTTTATTCTTGCAACGACTGAACCACATAAAATTCCTCCTACGATTATTTCAAGAGCACAACGTTTTGATTTTAAAGCAATTAGCATGGATCAAATTGTAGACCGTTTGAAATTCGTAGCAGACTCTCAATCGTTGGACTATGATGAAGCGGCGTTAGAATTTATTGCAAAGGCTTCAGAAGGTGGCATGCGTGATGCACTGAGTATCATGGACCAAGCGATTGCCTTTGGAGAGGAAAAGTTAACATTGCAAGATGCATTAAATGTGACAGGCAGTGTTGATGAAGCGGCGTTAAACGAACTATTTAAAGATGTGGTCAATGGAGATGTAAAAGCAGCTTTCGGTAGATATCATCACTTTATATCTGAAGGTAAAGAAGTGAATCGTCTCATCAACGACATGATTTATTTTGTTAGAGATACGATTATGAATAAAACATCGAATGAAACGATTGAATTTGATGCCCTCATCGATTTCGAACTGGATATGCTTTATCGCATGATTGATATTATTAATGACACCTTAGTTTCTATAAGATTTAGTGTGAATCAGAATGTTCACTTTGAGGTATTATTAGTCAAACTTGCTGAAATGATTAAAGCACAACCACAAACTGTTCAGAATGTAGCAACGACGACTGTAGCGACAGAACCTGATAATGATGTATTGCTTCAGCGTATGGAACAGCTTGAAAATGAATTAAAAACACTGAAAGCACAAGGCGTTCCAAACGGAGGTCAAACACAACAACCTAAGAAACCTACGCGTACTGTTCAACGCTCTAAAAATGCATTTTCAATGCAACAAATAGCAAAAGTACTAGACAAAGCGAATAAAGAAGATATCAAATTGTTGAAAGATCACTGGCAAGAAGTGATTGACCATGCGAAAAGCAATGATAAAAAATCATTAGTGAGTCTGTTGCAAAACTCAGAACCTGTCGCAGCTAGCGAAGACCACGTGTTAGTTAAATTTGAAGAAGAAATTCATTGTGAAATCGTTAATAAAGATGATGAAAAACGTAATAATATAGAGAGTGTTGTATGTAATATAGTAGATAAATCTGTTAAAGTCGTAGGTGTTCCCTCAGATCAATGGCTCAGAGTAAGAGCAGAATATTTACAAAATCGTAATTCAAACGGTGATAATAGTAGTGAATCTGGAGAAGAACACCAACCAAAACAAGTTGATGTAGCACAAAAAGCTAAAGATTTATTTGGTGAGGAAACAGTACATATGATAGACGAAGACTGATACATGACAAGCAATATATTCGTATGTATAATGTAATAAAAGCGATTTATTAATGAGACTGTTTAATTTCAAGGAGGAAATGATATTATGCGCGGTGGCGGAAATATGCAACAAATGATGAAACAAATGCAAAAAATGCAAAAGAAAATGGCTCAGGAACAAGAAAAATTAAAAGAAGAACGTGTTGCCGGAACAGCAGGCGGTGGCATGGTTACTGTAACAGTGACTGGTCATAAAGAAGTGGTAGATGTAGAAATTAAAGAAGAAGCAGTAGATCCAGATGACGTAGAAATGCTTCAAGATTTAGTATTAGCTGCTACAAACGAAGCGATGAACAAAGCTGATGAGTTAACTCAAGAACGTTTAGGTAAACATACTCAAGGCTTAAACATCCCTGGAATGTGATAAATAATGCATTATCCAGAACCTATTTCTAAACTTATAGACAGTTTTATGAAACTGCCAGGCATTGGTCCTAAGACGGCTCAACGTCTGGCTTTTCATACTTTAGATATGAAAGAAGACGATGTTGTTCAGTTTGCTAAATCGTTAGTAGACGTAAAGCGAGAACTTACGTATTGTAGCGTTTGTGGTCATATCACTGAAAATGACCCTTGCTACATTTGTGAAGATAAACAACGCGATCGATCAGTGATTTGTGTAGTTGAAGATGATAAAGACGTTATTGCAATGGAAAAAATGCGCGAGTACAAAGGTCTATATCATGTGTTACATGGTTCGATATCGCCAATGGATGGCATTGGACCTGAAGATATTAATATTCCAGCGTTAGTTGAGCGCTTGAAAAGTGATGAAGTTAAAGAATTGATCTTAGCAATGAATCCGAATTTAGAAGGCGAGTCAACTGCTATGTATATTTCAAGGTTAGTGAAACCAATTGGAATCAAAGTTACACGCTTAGCACAAGGTTTATCCGTAGGTGGAGATTTAGAGTATGCAGATGAAGTGACATTATCTAAAGCCATTGCTGGAAGAACTGAAATGTAGATTGAAATTGAAAGGGAGTGGGACAGAAATATAATTTAGCAAAATTATTTTCGTTGTCCCTCACCCAACTTTCATTGTTTGTAGAATTTCTTAAAAAGAAATTCTCTATGTTGGGGCCCCGCCGGCAATGATGGCTAGGATTAAAAGAGGCTTGATATAAGCGCACTTTTAATTCAGACATCTACTGCCAATATGTTAAAGAAGGCTGAGACGATTAATTATGTCCCAGCTTCTTTTTTATTTGAGGAAAGGAATTTGAGTAGGGAATAGGATATTTGATAGAAAAAGTGTGAGGATGTAAGTATGGAAAGTCATCGAACGC
This sequence comes from Staphylococcus sp. HMSC036D05, assembly GCF_001836225.1. Taxonomy (NCBI): domain Bacteria; kingdom Bacillati; phylum Bacillota; class Bacilli; order Caryophanales; family Staphylococcaceae; genus Staphylococcus; species Staphylococcus sp. HMSC036D05. The sequence goes on from NZ_KV827780.1 coordinate 172,048, forward strand.
TGTTGCAGAGTACAAAAAGTTTGGTATTGAGGGTAGATTCTAAATAAATTGAAAAACTTTTAAAAAAAGTTAAAGTTTGTGAAATAAAGGAGCTAGTGGATCTGTGAATTGTGCCAAAGCAAATTTCAAAGGTGAAAGGCGATTATTAAATCTTTATTTTGTATTTTAAGTTCGGATATTGGAGTTTGGATGTTTCAGAATTGTTAAGCTAGTGTAAATTTTACCGTTGTTAAAAAGCTCTAAAGCCTGTATAGTATTTATTTGTTGAGCGAAACAAATCAACTGAAATCTTAAACAGACATTTAAATTAATTATAAAAAAGTTGTTGACTTCAGCTTTGCAAAAGAGTATAATTAATTCTTGTCGGTAATAAAAAT
>NZ_KV827781.1:0-31026 GCF_001836225.1 Staphylococcus sp. HMSC036D05
GTCGGCAGTTCGACTCTGTCCTGAACCATTCGCTATTTTTGGCGGTTGTGGCGAAGTGGTTAACGCATCGGATTGTGGTTCCGACATTCGAGGGTTCGATTCCCTTCAACCGCCCCATAATCGTATTACACAGTGCGGGTGTAGTTTAATGGCAAAACCTCAGCCTTCCAAGCTGATGTTGTGGGTTCGATTCCCATCACCCGCTCCATTTTTTATTAATCCACAGTAGCTCAGTGGTAGAGCTATCGGCTGTTAACCGATCGGTCGTAGGTTCGAATCCTACCTGCGGAGCCATGGCTCCTTGGTCAAGCGGTTAAGACACCGCCCTTTCACGGCGGTAACACGGGTTCGAGTCCCGTAGGAGTCATACAAACAGAAGTGAAATATCGCTTCTGTTTTTTTATATCTTGATTAAAATCTAATAGTGGAGAGTTGTCCGAGCTGGCCGAAGGAGCACGCCTGGAAAGTGTGTAGGCGCCACAAGCGTCTCGAGGGTTCGAATCCCTCACTCTCCGTAAGGACGCTTATAGTGATTGATTTCATTATAAGCGTTATTTTTATGTGAACTATGTTATACGTTACGTGTACGGTTCAGAATGATTCTAGGTTTATAAAAAAGCATCTCCTCAAGCTAAAATTAATTGTGGTCAGCCAACCAAAATTAATCAAGTTGAGGAGATGCTATTTAATGTCATCTGACATAGATAATTTAGCACATACTAACTGAAATTGTAAGTAATGAGCGGGTGGTGTACTAGTAAAACCTCATTCTAAATATAATGAAACTTATCACTTAAAGATTTATTTAACGCAATCGTTTCTAAGAAAAGTGAGGCTACCGGGATTGAATTAAAGATTAAAAAAGGTTAAAAGTGTATACAAATGATAAAGTGAGTATTGCATTATAATATAAATATATTATAATATAATTAATCGGCGACTACGCGCGGATGTAAAACAATAATGTGTAGCTTAACATGATAAAATAGTTCCAGATAGCTATTGATTAAATGAATCATCTGGATTAGAAGTTAGAGTTAAGACTCTGACTTCTTTTTATTTTGCTTTAATTTCTTATCTTTTTTAAAGTACAAAAGTGTGATGACAATTGAGTAAACAAAAAGAAAAATCATTATCGCCGTTGCCATATTAAGTTCCTCCTATTATCTGTCTAAACTTATTTTGATTTTTTAATGAAATGAATTTAATTAACCATTTTTAGTTATTCTTATTTATATATATTAATTTAACATAGTTAACTTTACTTCATAATATAACATTTATAAAGTTTTAGTGAGAGGTGTTCACTAAATTTAAACTATTTACTTTTCAGCACCCATAATAACTAGATAAACGTGAATCACACTTTTCAAAATACATATTTGACTACATATAAATCCTCATCATCTTCATTTCTTCAATCACAATTTCAAGCTAAAGTACTGATAAATATGTTCTGAATCGTTATAATATACATTGTATTTATTTTTGGAGGAATGTCGTGTGGATTTTTGGTTAAAAGAACAATCTCATATAAATAAAGATAAAATAGCGATAATGACAGATGACCAATCGCTTACATTTGAAGAATTGTATACGCAAGCTTATCAATTAGCGCAATGTATGACATCACTTCGCCAAAACAGAGTAGGGCTATATATTAAGAATGATTTAGATTCTATCATACTGATTCACGCATGCTGGCTTGCGCGTGTTGAAATTGCGATGATTAACACACGATTAACAGAACAGGAAATCATCAATCAAATGCATTCTGTTAATGTCGATACGATCTTACATACGATTCCTCTCGAATTAGACAATTTTAACCTTTATGATATCGATGCAATTAATAAATTAAAAACTCAAAACATTGAGTCCAGTCAATTTAATATGAATGATATTGCATCTATTATGTTTACTTCCGGTACAACTGGTCCTCAGAAAGCTGTACCTCAAACCTTTCATAATCACTTCGCAAGTGCGACAGGATGCAAACAAAGTTTAGGTTATAACCAAAATACAAAATGGTTATCAGTGCTACCTATTTATCATATCTCCGGACTTAGTGTCATATTAAGATCAGTTATTGAAGGTTTCACAGTACGAATAGTTGAAAAATTTAAAACCGAAAAAATGCTTAATATCATTATTAATGAAGACATCACGCACGTCTCTTTAGTACCACAAACATTAAAGTGGTTAATGGATGCTGGATTAACTCAACCTTATTCAATTGAAAAAATTTTGCTTGGTGGTGCGAAGCTTTCATCTCATCTTATCGATCAAGCTCTGGAATACCAATTACCTATTTATAATTCATTTGGAATGACGGAAACATGTTCCCAGTTTCTTACGGCATCGCCTGAGATGTTATCTCAAAGATATGATACTGTAGGTAAACCTAGTGATAATGTAAAAGTTAAAATTAAAAATCCGAATCATTTAGGTCATGGAGAACTCCTTATAAAAGGAGAGAATGTAATGAATGGTTATTTGTATCCTGAGCATTTGACTGATACGTTTGAAGATGGTTTCTTTAAAACTGGTGATATTGCAGAAATAGATAATGAAGGCTTTGTCATGGTATATGACCGTCGCAAAGATTTAATTATCAGTGGTGGAGAGAATATTTACCCTTATCAAATTGAAACAGTCGCTAAGCAATTTAACGATATTTCTGATGCAGTTTGTATTGGTGTTTCTGATGAGACATGGGGTCAAGTTCCAGTGCTTTATTTTATTGCTGAAAATGAAATTAACAAGAGCGAATTAGTTGCTTATTTTCAACAAAATTTAGCCAAATATAAAGTACCTAAAGCGTTTTATCAAGTAGAGGCGTTACCTTATACATCAACGGGGAAATTACAGCGAAATAAAGTTACAAATGAAGGTATAAAATATGAAAATTAAAGCTATCAATCTCTTTGAATATGAAGAACCCTTTCAATCTCCAATGATTACGCCGAAAATTAAGCTAAACGAACGTAAAAGTTTAATTATCGAAATACTAACGCATGATAATCAATCTTATTATGGAGAGTGTAATGCATTTGCCACGAATTGGTATGATAATGAAACCATCGAGAGAGTAATCGAAACAATCAATACTTGGAAATCGCAAATTATTGGAAAGGTGTTTACATCTTTCGACGCATGGTTACCTTATTTAAGCGAATTGGATTCTATGCCAGCGACACGTGCAACTGTTGTTATGGCAGTGTATCAGATGTATCACACATTACCTTCTTTTTCAGTTGAATATGGTGCAACAGTAAGCGGTTTAACCAACTCGCAATTGTTAACATTATCTCGAACTAAGCCGAAGCGAATTAAACTTAAATGGTCTTCGCAATTAGCTGAAGATTTAAAACGTATACGTCAACTTGATTTCGAGTGTGATATTGCGATTGATGCCAATGAATCGCTGACGGTTGATTCATTTTCAGAAATAACAGAGCTAGAATCGGAAGATATTCTGTATATTGAAGAACCGTTTAAGTCGTTGGATACATTAAATGAATTGAATGCTAGTCATTATCCTTCTATTGCAATTGATGAAAAAGCAACATCTATCAAGCACATTGTATCCATCGTCAATCAATACCCAGTTAAAGTGGTCGTACTGAAGCCATTTAGATTGGGTGGTATCGATAAAGTCATCGAAGCAATGAAGATATTAAAGGCGAAAGGAATTCAATTCGTCGTGGGAGGCATGTATGAGTTTGGCTTAAGTCGGTATTTTACAGCGATGTTATCTAAAGAGGGGGATTATCCTGGAGATATAACGCCTTCAGGGTATTACTTTAAAGAAGATTTAGTTAAAGATTCAGGCATATTAAAAGAGGGAATGATTGAATTCACTCCCCCTAAAGTAGAGCTATCGAAATTAAAGCCACTTTAATGTTTATGTTCGGTAGATGAATGTTTCTCTTTCTTTAAAGGTACGGGATCAAAGCCACCTTTATGAAATGGATGACATTTAAGTATACGTCTGATGCCTAGATAAAGGCCTTTAAATGCACCATGATATTGAATTGCTTCTCTAGTATATTCTGAACATGTTGGATAAAATCGACAGGTCGGTGGTGTCAATGGCGATATAAAGCGCTGATAAAACACTACCATCGCTAGAAATAATTTTTTCATCATCGAAATTACGCCTCCAACAATTAATTTAATAAATTTAGTTTAACATAGTATGAGGGGATGTGTGGAATGTGAAGTTTCGTGATAAAGATAATAGAGAAGTAACGCTTACTTATAAGAATCATACAAATGTACCAAATGGAAATCACGTGCTTAGCATTCCAGTGTATAACGATCAGTTATTATTTACTCAACATAAAATTCGAGGCATTGAATTTCCGGGAGGTAAAGTAGAGAAAGGTGAAACGCCTTCAGAAGCAGTTTTAAGAGAATTGTATGAAGAAACAGGAGCAATTGCTCGAAGTTGTTACTACTTTGCACAATACGAAGTGACAACAAATGATAATGAATTATTTTTAAAGGATGTCTTTTTCATAGAAGTGAGTCATTTTGAAGCACATCATACTTATTATGAAACGAACGGTCCTTCTCTTTTTGAAAATGTAACTGATATACCTCGTGTGAAACAAAGTTTTCTAGTGCAAGATGCGACAATTTTAAAATGTCTTGAAAGGGTGAGAGCGCTTGGATTTTACAAAAATTAAGAAAATGCCTATAGACGCTCATACACATCGATTTGAGGAAGTTACTTATCAAGTAGATCATTTAAATGTTAAAGCATTGATGATGACACCATATCAATCTGTAGATCGAATTGTCGTTTATCTTAGAGGCGGAAAAGGACAAGTAGGGCGTGTCAGAGCAGCAAGATTAATGCAGTTTGCAGATGCGCATACATTGGTTGTTGGCCCTTATTATCGAGGTAACAACGGCAGTGAAGGCAAGGATGAATTCTATCGTGGAGATTTAAATGATGTAACACAATTGATACGACTATTACATCATCAATATCCTAAGGCGCATGTTCATATGATTGGATTTTCTCGTGGTGGGCTTCAAGGATTATTAACGTTTCAAGATTTACCTGTAGATAGCTATATTATTTGGGGTGGCGTATCTGATATTCACTTAATGTATGAAGAACGTGTGGATTTAAGAGGAATGCTACGTCGAATGGTGGGGCATCCTAAGAAAGATATAGACGCTTATAATAAGAGAGATGCATTAAAAAATATTGATGCTCAAAGTCCTCCTATACTCATTATTCATGGTGGAAAGGACTGGCAAGTAGGTATTCACCAAGCATATGATTTAGAGGAAAAACTACAAGCCAAAGGAACATATTATGAGACGTTCTATCAACTTAACGAAGGTCATGTGCCAAGACCACCAGCTATGAAAGAGACACTGTCAAAAGTGCGTCAATGGATGGAAAATATTGAAAATCATAAACGTAAAAACTGCTAGCAAACGCTAGGTAAATAAATAGAAAAAAGGTAGAAATCCCAAATTACGTGCTTTCTACCTTTTTCAATTCTGTCAATTTTATTTATTAAAAGCGCCTTTTTCTGCAATATGTTCAACTTCAGAACCGAATTTTTTGAAGTTTTCTTCAAAACGGTTGATTAAGTCTTGAGCTTGTTCGTGATATTTATTCGCATCGCTCCAAGCATTAACTGGATCTAAGATTGTTTTAGGAACATCTTTAATTTCAACGGGAATATTTAAACCGAATGTATCATCTTTTTTGTATTCGACGTCTTTTAATTGTCCTGAAATTGCTTGGTTCACCATTTGACGAGTATAATGCAAGCTAATACGACGGCCTACACCGTATTTTCCACCAGTCCAACCAGTGTTAACTAAGTAAACATCCACATTATGTTTGTCGATAAGTTCACCGAGTAAATCAGCGTAAACTGTTGGATTTAATGGTAAGAAAGGTGCGCCGAAACAAGTTGAGAATGAAGGTTCCGGTTCAGTGACACCGCGTTCAGTACCAGCTAATTTAGATGTGAAACCACTTAAGAAATGGTACATTGCTTGATCTTTGGTCAATTTAGAAATTGGAGGAATGACACCAAAAGCATCAGCAGTTAAGAAAATAATTGTATTTGGATGTGCTGCTTTAGAAGGTAGAACGATATTATCAATATGTTCAATAGGGTAAGCGGCACGCGTATTTTCAGTAAATTTATTATCATCAAAATCTACTGTACCATCTTCTTTAACGACTGTATTTTCTAAAATAGTACCGTATTCAATTGCATTATAAATTTGTGGTTCTTTTTCTTTAGAGAGGTTAATGGCTTTGGCATAACATCCGCCTTCAATATTGAACACGCCATTTTTATTCCAACCGTGTTCATCATCCCCAATTAATTTACGTTCTGCATCAGCAGAGAGCGTTGTTTTACCTGTACCTGAAAGACCGAAGAATAAAGCAACATCACCTTTTTCTCCAACATTTGCTGAGCAATGCATACTCATAATATCTTGCATTGGTAATAGGTAGTTCATTACTGAGAAGATACCTTTTTTCATTTCACCAGCGTATTCAGTACCGCCGATTAAAATCACTTTATGTTTGAATGAAATGATGACAAATGTCTCTGATTTAGTCCCATCTACTTCTGGGTCTGCTTTAAAGTGTGGGGCAGAAACAATTGTGAAGTTAGGTTTGATATTCTTAGCTTCCTCTTTTGAATCTGGACGAATAAACATATTATGTGCAAATAAGTTATGCCACGCTAATTCGTTGATGACTGTTAGCTTTAAACGTGAATCTTTATCACTTCCCGCATAACCGTTAAATACATAGAGTTCATCTTTCTTACCCAAATAATCTAAAACTTTATTGTAAAGTTTTAAAAATGTTTCTTCATCAATCGGTTGGTTGATGTCTCCCCAATTGACATTATCTCTATATGAAGGTTCAGTTACGATGAATTTATCTTTAGGTGAACGGCCAGTATATTTCCCCGTACTTGCGTTAACTGCACCTAATTCAGTTAATTGTCCTTCATTGTTGTTTAAAATCTTGTTGTAAAGTTGAGTTGTTGAGAGTTGAAACTGAGTTGATGGTTTTTCTAGTAAATTTTTAATTTTAATTGTTTCTGTGTATGTGTCTACTGACATACTCAATCCCTCCAAAGCAATAGTAGTTATGTAAGCCTTTACATTTAAATAGTATAACACAACACAATGATTAATCCACAGTAAATATAAGCTATAGAGCGAAATCATAAATTGACATTAAACTATGAATTCGGTAGTATTAATTTTAACGGATTCTCTTATCCTGAGTGGTGGAGGGACATGGACCCAACGAAACCCAGCAACCTCTTTTTAGTAAAGAAAGGTGCCAAACCGTTTGCAGACATATATCGTCTGAACGATAAGAGCGAATGGACGTTTAAGAGCCTTCTCTCTATCTTGATAGTGTAGAAGGCTCTTTTATTTAGCTCACACATAAAAGAGAATTTTCGTAATCAATATATAAAGGAGCAAAACATGACTTATAATAAACGATTATTTACTTCAGAATCAGTCACTGAAGGTCATCCCGATAAGATTGCAGACCAAGTATCTGATGCCATTCTTGATGAAATTCTTAAAGATGATCCTAATGCACGTGTTGCATGTGAGACAACAGTAACTACAGGTATGGCGCTTATTTCTGGTGAAATTTCAACTTCTACATACGTAGATATTCCAAAAGTAGTTCGCGAAACAATTAAAAATATTGGCTACACAAGAGCTAAATATGGATACGATTACCAAACAATGGCTGTATTAACAGCAATTGATGAACAATCTCCAGATATCGCACAAGGTGTAGATAAAGCGCTAGAATATCGTAATGAAATTTCTGAAGAAGAAATAGAAGCTACTGGTGCAGGAGATCAAGGTTTGATGTTCGGTTACGCTACAAATGAGACGGATACTTACATGCCACTTCCAATCTTCTTATCACATCAACTTGCTAAACGCTTATCCGATGTACGTAAAGATGAAATTTTAAATTACTTACGTCCTGACGGTAAAGTTCAAGTAACTGTAGAATATGATGAGAATGATCAACCTAAACGTATTGATACCATCGTTGTATCTACTCAACATGCAGAAGATACAGAACTTGAACAAATTGAAGCGGATATTAAAAAACACGTCATTTATCCAACAGTATCTGAAGATCTATTAGATGAAGAAACGAAATTCTTTATTAATCCTACTGGACGATTTGTGATTGGTGGACCACAAGGTGATGCCGGTTTAACAGGTCGTAAAATCATTGTTGATACGTATGGTGGATATGCTCGCCACGGCGGTGGTTGCTTCAGTGGTAAAGATCCTACTAAAGTGGACCGTTCTGCTGCATATGCTGCTAGATACGTAGCTAAGAACATTGTAGCTGCAGAATTAGCTGATCAATGTGAAGTACAATTAGCGTATGCCATAGGTGTTGCAGAACCTGTGTCAATTTCTATTGATACGTTTGGTACAGGTAAAGTTTCAGAAGCTGAATTAGTAGAGGCAGTTAGAAATCACTTCGATTTAAGACCAGCAGGAATTATTAAAATGTTAGATTTAAAACAACCTATTTATAAACAAACTGCTGCTTATGGTCATTTTGGTCGTACAGATGTTTTACTACCATGGGAAAAGTTAGACAAAGTGAATTTACTTAAAGATGCGGTTGAAGCATAACCATTGCTTTCAATTGAGTGAAAGGAAATATCAATTAAATGTCGATAAATTGAGTGTTTTCTATTATAATGAAAGTTATTGAAATGGTTAAAGGAGCGTTGTTGTGATGAGTTTATCTTCACCGATAGTTATAGGCTTAATCGTTGCAATTGTTGTGGCAATTCTTTTCTTTATTCTCTTTTTAGTTGCAATTAGCAGTAAAAAGAAAATTAAAAATCAAACAGAAGCCCAATATAAAGAAAAAGAGCAACATTTGAAAGAATCTCATGAAGAAGCCTTAGAAAAAGAAAGAGTAGAAAATAAAAAGGCTGTCACTAAACAAAAAGAAGATTTTGATGCGACAGTAAATAGTAAAGATAGAGAAATTGATGCATTAAAGCTATTTTCTAAGAATCATAGTGAATACGTTACAGATATGAGATTAATTGGCATTCGTGAACGACTTGTCAATGAGAAAAGAATTCGTCCCGAAGATATGCACATCATGGCGAATATCTTTTTACCAAGTAATGAATTTAACAATATAGAGCGTATCAGTCATTTAGTATTAACTAGAACAGGATTATATATCATTGATTCTCAACTATTGAAAGGGCATGTATATAATGGTATTAGTGGCGCTCAATTCAAAGAGTTGCCAACCATGTCACAAGTGTTCCAAACACTTGATTTAGATCAATCAAGTCCACAAACATTAGTTTTAGATCAAAATGAGGATCAAAAATCATTGTCATTTGTGAATTACTCTGAAAAGATTCAACAAATTCAAACTCTTGCGGGTGATTTACAAAGTGAGTTAAATACGAAATATACGCCAACATCAATTTTATACTTCAATCCTAAAGATGAAGGCGATGTGACAATTTCTAATTACGCACAATCATCGAATGTCAAAGTGCTTGTAGGTCCTGAACAACTAGATGAATTCTTTAATAAGTTTGTCTTCCATGGACGTATTCAGTACAATGTTGATGATTTACAAACAATCATGGATAAAATCGAATCATTTAATTAAAGCATACAAACGTAAGGAATAGATTTTCTTACGTTTGTATTTTTTTGTTTGAAAAGGGTATAAAGACATTGAGAAACCATGATGAGTTAACATTTTTTACATCAAAAAATGGAGATAGTAACATGTACATCATAGCTTAATAAGGAGTGAGCGTAATGGAAACAATTCAATTTTATAACGGAAGGGAAATGCCTAAGGTAGGATTAGGTACTTATAGAGTTGAGAACAGTGATGAATGTAAGGATGCAGTTAAGCATGCGATTGAAAGTGGATATAGAAGTATAGATACTGCCAGAATATATGGGAATGAAGAAATGGTCGGACAAGGAATTAAAGAGGGGCTTGAATCGACAGGTCTAAATCGTGAGGATTTATTTATTACGTCTAAATTGTGGCTTGAAGATTATGGTCGTGCGAATGTAGACCAAGCTTATAATCATTCAATCCAGCGCCTAGGCTTAGATTATTTAGATTTATACTTAATGCATTGGCCAGGGACAAATGAAGCTGTCATGATTGATACTTGGCAAGGTATGGAAGACTTGTATAAGGAAAGTAAGGTTAAAAATATTGGAGTAAGTAACTTTACACCAGAAAATTTTGAAGCTTTACTTGCGCAAGTTTCTATTAAACCTGTCATTAATCAAGTTGAATTTCATCCTTATTTAATTCAAAAAGAGTTACGTCAATATTTAGAAGCGCAAAGCATTGTAATGGAATCTTGGTCACCATTAATGAATGCACAAATTTTAGAAGATGAAACAATTAATGATATTGCTAATGAGATAGGGAAATCACCTGCACAGGTCATCATAAGATGGAATGTACAACATGGCGTTGTGGTGATACCAAAATCTGTAACGCCTAGTCGTATAGAAGAAAATTTAAACGTCTTTGACTTTGAATTATCTGATGCTCAAATGGAAAGAATTGATCAATTGAATAAAGATGAAAGAATGGGACCTCATCCAGCTGATTATAACGGACATTAATTTATAAACGATTCCAACATCTGATGAGATTTGCTCGTTATAGGTGCAAATCGATAAAACGCGATAGTATAAAATAAGCTCTAAGACATTTTCGTTAATGTATTGTTTCCTTAAAGTTGAGTCACATTCCAACTTTGAAGAGATATAGAACATTTCAGAATTTGTCTTAGAGCTATTATTTTAGTATTTAATCTTAATTTTCATGGATATGATTGGTTTCATACGAAATGAATACATATCATTGATTGGAAATTGGGCGATGCATTACCTTTAATATTAAATGTGAAAGCCGAGATAACAAGCGATAAAGCCAATTAAAAATTGTAGTAATGAATAACCAATAAAATGACCTAATTTAAATTTAGGTGTAAGAAAATGAACTAGCTCGTTTGAAAGTGTGGAAAAAGTAGTTAGACCACCAAGTACACCTGTAATAAAGAAAGGTGAAATCCAATGATGAGAAATTGAAATCCCCATTGTAATTCCTATTAAAAAGCTACCAATGATATTGACGATAGGTGTTGCGATTGGGATTGTTGAATTAAATTTACGATTACAAATATCTGTAACAAGTGCACGTAACACTGCTCCAATACCTCCGCCAAGCATAACAAGAAGTATAGCAATCATGATAGACGACCTCCAACTTTAACGCCTAGATAACAAAGTACAATTCCTAAAATGTAACTTGTTAATCCATAAGTGAAGAGCATGATAAAATGCTGCTGATCAAATAGATGTACAAGTTCAAATTGAAAAGTAGAAAAAGTAGTTAATGCGCCTAGGAAACCAGTGGTAATTGCCTTTTTAACGAGTGGATATCTCTGAAATAGAGAAATTGCTAAGGTACCAATCAATCCCATTAAAAATGCGCCTGTAAGGTTGGCTATCAATGTGCCAATCGGTAATGATGATCCTTCATTAAATATTGAGAGGCCATAACGCAAAAGTGCGCCAAACGCACCACCAATAAATACATATAAATATTGCAACGCAAATCACCTTAATATAAATTTGATATCTTTTTAACCATTTTCATAAAAGTCATTATCTTCACAATAACTATTAGATTTAGCTATAAAGTCGTTACTATTTAAAAATAAAACCAAAAGTATGTAACGAAGATAGGATATGAAAAATAATAACAATAAAAATGATTAACGGTAAGAGTCTACTCGCTACTTTAATCCAATCTGTGCTTTCTCTAGAATGTTTAATTGATTTATCTGCAAAAATGATAGATAAAATTAAAATAATAATATTTACTAGTGTTGTAGCAACCATTATTTTCATAAATGAATTGAAAATATGACTTAATAAAGTATTATTAGTGTTAAAAAAGAAACTAATAATAATCATTAGCAAACTCAAGTAAAAGTATTTTTTTGAACGTGCCATAAGTTGCCTCCTTGATTAACATCATTACAATATACTATCACATTTTAAGAAGATGAGAATAGTAAAACTCATTTTATAACAATAAACTTATTTGATGCACTTTTTTATAAACTGCGATTTCTAGGCAAATTATTCGCTTACATCATTTACGCATGTTATAAATATGTTATAAAGTTCTATGACTCAACGTGATAATAAGAATTCTATTTACTTTGTAAGTATACATATAGATATGAGTTTCATTTACATATAGATTATCGTTTTGAGCGTAATGTTTAGGAGGAATAGCGAAATGGCGAAATTAAATGTAGAAGTTTTTGCGGATGGCGCAGACATAGAAGAAATGAAGGCAGCATACGCTAATAAACAAGTTGATGGATTTACTACGAATCCTAGTTTAATGGCTAAAGCAGGTGTTACAGATTATAAAACATTTGCTGAAGAAGCGGTTAAAGTAATTCCAGATGCATCCATTTCATTTGAAGTCTTTGCAGATGATTTAGAAACAATGGAAAAAGAAGCAGAAATCTTAAAACAATATGGTGATAATGTATTCGTTAAAATACCAATTGTTACGACAAAAGGGGAGTCCACTCTTCCACTAATTAAGAAATTATCTGCGGACAATGTGAGATTAAACGTTACTGCTGTTTATACAATTGAACAAGTTAAAGCTATTACAGATGCTGTCACTGAGGGCGTCCCAACTTATGTGTCTGTATTTGCAGGTAGAATTGCAGATACAGGGGTAGATCCACTTCCTTTAATGAAAGAATCAGTTGAAGTGACACATAGTAAAAAAGGCGTGAAATTGCTTTGGGCTAGCTGTCGTGAAGTGTTTAACGTGATACAAGCTGACGAAATCGGTGCAGATATCATCACATGTCCAGCTGACGTCGTTAAGAAAGTTAACACTAACTTAGGACGTGACATCGAAGAACTTTCAGTGGATACTGTTAAAGGGTTTGCGAAAGATATTCAAAGTTCAGGACTTTCTATTCTTTAAATATTTGATAAAAATACGGAAAAGCAATCGAGTATGTATTTAACTGTCTCGATTGCTTTTTTAATTTGTAGAGTCAATAAAGTGATAATTGAAACCTTTTTATAATTAATATATGATTTATAGAAAATGAGAAATATTGAGGAGCGAACTCCAAAAAATGAACAAAAATAAATTCACAGAAAAAGTTCAGAAACAATTATGGTTCTTAAATAGAAAAGAAAAGGACCAATTGAAGCAAAAATTAAATGCTTTAGATGAAAATCAAAATGTTGATTTTAATAAACCGATTAATTTCTCTAATCAATATTTAAAGGACTTTGTATTCAAGGAGAAAACAACGTCTTCTGGAAAGATATTCATGTTGCTTATTGGGATTGTATTGGCTTATGCAGTCTTATTAGGATTATTTTTATTAGGTTTAATTACAAGTTTAGCTGCGGTGCATTATTTTATAAATCCTAAAGTAGCATTATCTAGTATTGTTGTAGTGCTCATTATTGTGGTGGCGATTATAATAATGATTCTAAGTCTGTATTTGATTAAAATAGCTACCGCATTGTTTACGAAGAAATTACTCGAATTGAAGTTTAATAGAAGCTAGTTTTTTCTATGATTTGTCCGAGGGCGAGGCTTTCTTGCCATTTTTTAGTGACTAGGGTATAAGGTATATCAATACTAAGTGTTGTTGAGTTTTCAAAAATAATGATTGTAACATTAACAGAAGAATGAATACCTATGATTTTACGTGCGTTAATAAAATACTTTATTGACGCGCGTTTTTGCGTAATTGGAAATAAAATCGTGTCGTTATCTATAAAGATAGGGATAAGCTTATTAATGTTTAGAACTCTTTTAGCTCGTGCATTTTGTACTTGTAAAGAGGTGTGATTGAGTTCGAGAATATAATTTATCAATTTATGAGGTGGAAAAGGTAATGTCATTTCAAAATTTGCGTATTGAATATCTGTAGCTATATTCGTCGAGATAGCAGTTTTTAAATAGAGGAGATTATACGTAGATAGTGATTTCATGATGTTCATTCCTTTATAAATAATTAAATTTGCTTAAACATTTATGTCGAGTATGGGCTTTTATTTTTTTAATTGTTGTTTTTGATAAATGCATGATTTGTGCAATTTCATATTGTTTGTAGCCTTGAAGGTGTAGTAAGAGCCAGCGTTTTTCTTGGGGATTAAGATGAAGTGTAATATCTTCTAAATGTAAATTGAAATCGTTGAGGACAGTTGAGGGTTCTTGAAAAGATTCTGCTGTATAGGTGGTACCCATCATTTCCATTCTATAACTTTCTTTTCTAAAAATGTCGATTAAATAATACTTTAATCGAACGAAAAGATATGTGTGTAGCACTGAAGCCTTTTGATTGTCATAGTCTAAAATGAGTTCCCACATTTTAATAAGTAAGAGTTGATAAAATTCATCATAATTATAAGTGATTTGATAGCTTTTTAACAAATGATGAATGATTTTGTTATATTTTTCGTAAGCTAGGTCAAATTCCATGTTGTGTACTCCTATTTATGTACATAAATATTATTTCCGGATAAATAGAAGTTAACTTAAATTATAAAAATTATCATTTGCGTAATTTTCAAATAAGGTGTTAAATAGTAACCATAGACTTAATAAAACTAAAATATTTAACATGAAAAAGACTGTAAAATAACAATTCGACATAAATAAATTCTGATAAATATTAAGGGAGGTAAACATGGACTACGCACACTTAAACTTAGAACACTTTTTCGCACGTAATGATGACTTAGATGTGATTAGAGATCGTTCTGATTTCGTAATGATTAATAACTTTACGAATGAAATGAAATATCGTGATGGGGAGATCGAGGGAACAATCGATTTAAATCAATATTATTATAAAAATCGTTCTCAAGCAGCAAGCTTCATCATGATGGAATATAAAAAATCATAATTAAATTGTAATAAAATCGAGGTAACTTATCGTCATTAAATGATATTCTGAACTTTAGTTTCACTGTTTATTGAAATAATTGATAGACTGATTTCCACATTATATATGTTGATAGAAATGCATGTTTAAAGGACTATTATTAATGATGATCAAGTAAGACCTCTATTTTTATATAAAGTTTCAATTTTATTACTTTTTATTTATGAATTTGTAACAATACTAATATAAAATTGTGAATCCGAATCAATAATGTTAAACTTTATTATCGTAATGAAATTGAATAGTTTAACAACAATGACCTAAGAGGTGTGAATATGATTAAGCACAAAAAGGGCTCTATTATTTCTATAATAGGACTACTTATAGTATTCGTTGTTGCTGCTTTTATTTTCTTTTCAATGATTTCTGATCAAATTTTCTTTAAACATGTGAAATCACAAGAGAAAGTAGTTAAGTTGGATAAAACTTTAGATAAAGCAGCAAAGAAACAAATACATAATTATACGAGCCAACAAGTATCTAATAAGAATAACAATGCTTGGCGAGATGCATCTGATACTGAAATCAAAACAGCAATGGATAGTAGTAAATTCATTGATAATGACAAACAAAAATATCAATTTTTAGATTTATCTAAATACCAAGGTATCGATAAAAATAGAATTAAACGTATGTTGTTTGATAGACCAGTTTTATTAGAACATACTGATGACTTTATTAATGCAGCGAAAGCCAAACATGTGAATGAAGTTTACCTTATTTCTCACGCGCTTTTAGAGACTGGGGCAGCGAAAAGTGAACTTGCAAAAGGTGTAGAAATAGACGGTAAGAAATACTATAACTTCTACGGTGTAGGCGCGTTAGATAGTGATCCTATCAAAACGGGAGCTCAATACGCTAAAAAACATGGTTGGGATACACCTCAAAAAGCCATTTACGGCGGAGCGGATTTCATTCATAAACATTTCTTGTCACATGAAGACCAAGATACGTTATATAGTATGAGATGGAACCCTAAAAATCCTGGTGAACACCAGTACGCAACTGATATTAAATGGGCAGAAAGTAATGCCAGTATCATTGCTGATTTCTATAAAAACATGAAAACTGAAGGTAAATACTTCAAGTTATATGTTTATAAAGATGACAAAGAACATCAAAAGTAAACGATGAAATGAATAAAGCATCACTATTAAGATAAGTTAACCTTGATAGTGATGCTTTTTCTAATTCATGTCGAATATGCATTATAAATGAGAAAATTATTTAGCTTTATTTTTGTTAGTGAACCATGCGAATAAAACAATAAATACGATAATGATTTTCGTAATTAATTTCATATTTTCACCTCAGTAAAATGATTTTAGCATATCTTTTAAAGATTAAAAGTAGTTAGATAAGGATATGTTAATAGGGAGTCAATGTTTAGATCGTTTAAACACATTCATAAAAGAAGCGAATACATAGATAGAAGGTTGATAAAATGCGTGTAGCAATTATTGGGATGGGAACAGCTGGCGTGAGTGTCTTGCGACAACTCGTTAAACATGAAGAATTCTCAAAATTAAAAGTAGATGTTTATGATGATGAAAAAAATATGGGACAAGGAGTTCCGTTTCAAAATGATAGTAGTGAATTATTAATTAATATGCCATCCAAAAAGATGAGTTTAAATTTAGATGATGATGAAGAATTCTGGAAATGGTATCAAAACCAAAATGATTTTGAATTTCAAAACCCACAATATCTACCAAGATTTGTTTTTGGTCATTATATGAAATCATATTTATCACAATATGACGAGCAATATGAGAATTTAACAATTATTAATGATAAAGTACAGGAAATATTTACTAATTCCGATGTTGATGATACAAAATTGAAGTATTATGTCTGTACATGTGAAGATGATAAGGAATGGAGAGAGTATGACTATTTATTTTTAACATTCGGAACCTTTAGCTATCATGATCCTTATCATCTAAAAGGTAAAAAAGGATTTATTAAAACACCATATCCTACATATAATACATTAGACGATGTGGAAGATTCAGATAGAATCGCTATTGTAGGAACTGGATTGGCAAGTTTAGATGTTGTGAGATATGTTACAGCGCATCACCCTAATTTACCTATAACGATGACAAGTCGCTCAGCGTCTTTGCCTAGTGTAAGAGGGAAGATGATAGACATTCAATTCACGCATTTAACGAAAGACCATTTTAATGGTATTAAGGAAAATCATTACGGGAATGTTCCATTGGATCAAGCAGTAGCATTGTTCTTGAAAGAGTGTGAGGATTATGGCATTGATTTTCAAAAATTAATCCATCGTCGTACTGGAAATCACATTCAAGATTTGAAGTATGATTTAGAGCATGAAACTGAAATGGGGATATTCCAAAGTATTATCGAATATTTGAAAGAAAATTTAAATTGGATTTGGAATAGTTTAAGTGTTAAAGATCAAGAGGAATTTAATCGTAAATATACTAAGATGATACAATTGAACTCAAATCCAATGCCACCTCGAACAGCGAAGTTATTAATTCAATTAATTCAAAAAGGTGAGCTTGAAATTAAAAAGAATTTACATGATGTGCAACACAAAAATAATCAATTCTACTTGACGTTTAATGATGATTCACAGCGCACTGAAGCCTTTGATATTGTCATCAACGCAACAGGTTCTAAGACACACTTAGAACAGTTAGATGAAGATGATCAATTAGTGTTAAATCTTGAAAATCGACAAATCGTACAACGTCATCCGATGGGTGGAATTCAAATTATTCCTGAAACCAATCAAGTGATTAGTCCACGATATGGTACTTTGACAAATGTGATTGCAATTGGACAAATGACGAATGGTGTCAATAAACTTCGAAATGGGGTTAAAATGATTGTTGATCAAGTGGTCAATACAGTATCTCAATTATATTTAACTCAAAAAGAAATGGATAAAAAAGAGTAGAACCATTTCCAAAGTATAAAATTTCACAATTAATTGAGCTTGATTAAAGCGACTAAATTGAGTTTTCAAAATAATTATAGTACCATTTAACTTGTAGTAATAAACTACAATCACTCAATTAACCAATAACAATTTCATAGCATTCTTTCGGGGCAGGGTGTAATTCCCAACCGGCAGTAAATTAAGCCTGCGACCTGCTAACACATAATGTTAGTGGCTGATCTAGTGAGAATCTAGAGCCGACAGTTAAAGTCTGGATGGGAGAAAGAATAACAACTATCGACAAACACTAAAAAAGTGTAACGATAAGCCAATTTGTATCAGTATGTCTTCTGACATGCAAATCGGCTTATTTAAAGATATACAAGTCTCCTTATGCCTTTTACATTGGTATAAGGTTTTTTTATTTTATTGAGGTGATAAATTGAGTCGATTTATGAATTATGCCATTCAACTTGCACAAATGGTTGATGGCCAAACAGGTATAAATCCACCAGTAGGATCTGTTGTAGTTAAGGATGGTAGAATCGTTGGTTTAGGAGCTCATCTGAAAAAGGGTGACAAGCATGCGGAAGTTCAAGCGTTGGATATGGCTGGACAAGCTGCAAAAGACGCTACGATTTACGTTTCTTTAGAACCGTGTACGCATCATGGTTCAACACCACCATGTGTTGATAAAATTATCGAATTTGGTATTAAAAAAGTCATATACGCAGTAAAAGACACGACGTTAGTTTCTAAAGGCGATGAAATTCTTAAAGAAGCAGGTATTGAAGTTGAATTTCAATTCAATGAAGATGCTGCTGAACTTTATAAAGATTTCTTTCAAGCTAAAAGGAAGGGCATACCAGAATTAACTGTTAAAGTTTCATCAAGTCTCGATGGCAAACAAGCCACTGATTTAGATGAAAGTAAATGGATTACAAATAAAGAAGTTAAAGAAGATGTGTATCGACTGCGTCATGAACATGATGCGGTAGTAACTGGGCGAAAAACAATCGAAGCAGACGACCCCTTATATACGACTAGGGTGCCAGATGGTAAAAATCCGATAAGGGTGATTCTATCGAAAACGGGAGATATCAATTTTGAACATCAGTTATTTAAAGATACAACTTCACAAATTTGGATTTATACTGAAAATGAAAAATTAAAAAATAACGATAAACATATAGAAATCATATATATGCAAGAATGCGAAACGACAGAAATATTAAAAGATTTATATCGCAGAGGTATTGGCAAACTGCTAGTCGAGGCAGGACCAAATATTACTTCACAATTTCTCCAATCTGATCATTTAAATGAACTTATTCTCTATTTAGCCCCGAAATTAATAGGTGGTTCAGGTAAACATCAATTTTTCAAAACAGATGAAGTCATTGATTTACCAGAAGCTACGCAATTTGAAATTGTTTATTCCAAGTTAATTAATCAAAATATTAAATTGAAACTACGAAAGAAGTGAATAGGCATGTTTACAGGTATCGTTGAAGAAATTGGTACCGTTAAACAAGTTCACACCCAACAGTCAGTAAGAACATTAGAAATCTATGCTAAACAAATTTTAGAAGATATGCATATTGGTGATTCTATTAGCGTCAACGGTGCATGTTTAACTGTCATTGATTTCAATGATTCAACTTTTTCTGTACAGGTGATTAAAGGTACGGAAAATAAAACCTACTTAGCTGACGTACAACGACATTCTGAAGTCAACCTTGAAAGAGCCATGAGTGGTAAGGGTAGATTCGGAGGACATTTTGTCTTAGGTCATGTGGATGAACTTGGAACAATTTCTAAAATTAATGAAACAGCTAACTCAAAAATCATTTCAATTAAAACTTCGAAAAATATATTGAATCAAATGGTAAAACAAGGTTCTATCACTGTCGATGGAGTCAGTTTAACAGTATTTGATCTTCATGAAACGACCTTTGATATTCATCTTATTCCTGAGACACGAAAGTCAACGATATTATCAGGAAAGAAAGTAGGCGATGCTGTTCATTTAGAAACAGACGTCCTTTTCAAATATGTAGAGAATATCATGAATAATAAGAAGAGCGAACTTACTGAAGATAAATTACGTGCATTTGGTTTTTAGGAGGAATTCACATGCAATTTGACAATATTGAGTTGGCTATAGAAGCTTTAAAAAATGGTGAAAGCATTATTGTAGTTGACGATGAGGATAGAGAAAATGAAGGAGATTTAGTCGCTATTACTGAATGGATGGCTGATGATACGATTAACTTTATGGCAAAAGAAGGACGAGGTCTTATATGTGCACCAATTGATCGTTCAATTGCGCGTCGTCTAGAATTAAATGCGATGGAAAGCAATAATACTGACGTATATGGCACTCATTTTACTGTAAGTGTAGATCATAAAACAACGACTACTGGCATTAGCGCGAATGAGCGCATGTTAACTGCAAGAGCATTGATAGATGACAATGCAAGTGCGACAGATTTCAATCGTCCTGGACATTTATTTCCATTGATTGCTAAAGACAATGGTGTATTAGAACGTAATGGTCATACTGAAGCGGCTGTCGATTTAGCCAAATTATCAGGGGCACGACCTGCTGGCGTCATTTGTGAAATAATGAATGATGATGGCACAATGGCTAAAGGCAATGATTTACAAACGTTTAAGGAACGCCATAATTTGAAAATGATTACGATTGAAAGTTTGATTGCGTATCGTAAACAAACGGAGTCTCATGTTGAATTGAATGCTAAAGTTAACATGCCTACGGATTTAGGTACATTTGATATGTATGGCTTCACTACTGATTTGAGTGATGAAGAAATCGTAGTCATTGCTAAAGGAGATATCCGCAGAAATGAAAATGTTCGTATTCACTCTGCATGTTTAACGGGCGATATTTTCCATAGTCAAAGATGTGATTGTGGCGCTCAACTTGAAGCATCAATGAGATATATTGATGAGAACGGCGGTATGATTATTTATCTTCCACAAGAAGGTCGTGGTATTGGGTTGATGAATAAATTGCGTGCTTATGAACTCATTGAAAAAGGATACGATACAGTTACTGCGAATCTTGCTTTAGGTTTTGATGAAGATTTAAGAGATTATAATATAGCGGCTCAAATATTGAAATACTTTAATATTGAAAAGATTAAATTACTCAGTAATAATCCTAAGAAATTTGAAGGATTAAAAGAGTATGGTATTAACATTGAAGATAGAATTGAATTAATTGTTCCTGAAACTGAACATAATCATAGCTACATGGAAACGAAGAAGACAAAAATGGGACACTTGATTTAAGTTACTATATAACAAACCGAACAAACGAGGAGGAAATTTAATCATGAATTTTGAAGGTAAATTAGTTGGTAAAAATTTAAAAATTGCTATTGTGGTAAGCAGATTTAATGATTTTATTACTGGACGTCTATTAGAAGGCGCGAAAGACACGTTAATTCGTCATGAAGTTGAAGCGGATGAAATTGATGTAGCGTATGTACCTGGTGCATTTGAAATACCATTAGTTGCTAAGAAATTAGCTCAAAAAGGGGAATATGATGCGGTCATTACACTTGGTTGTGTAATTAGAGGTGCTACGTCTCACTATGATTATGTATGTAATGAAGTCGCTAAAGGTGTATCTAAGGCGAATGATGTTTCTGATGTACCAGTCATCTTTGGTATATTAACAACTGAAAGTATTGAACAAGCTGTTGAGCGAGCAGGTACTAAAGCAGGGAACAAAGGTTCAGAAGCTGCTGTAAGTGCAATTGAAATGGCTAACTTAATTAAACAAATATAGACAAAGCAATACGGCACGAAGAAGTTATCATGGCGGGTGTGTCGACTTCTTCGTGCCGTTTGGTTTGTTACCTTAACGCTTGAGTAGTTGTGTTGCTATGGCGAGGGTGCTGGCGACGCCTGCAGCGATGCCTCCGTAAAGGCCTACCTTTTTTAAGACTTTAGGATTAGTAAATTCTTTAAAAGCAAGTGATAAATTTTGAGGCCTTTCAGCTAATCTTCTCATAAAGTATGCAAACCAATCATCACCGTACGGTACATAAACTGTAAAATGGTAACCCTCGTTAGCGATAGATTGTGCTAATTCAGAACGGAAACCATATAACATTTGGAATTCCATTTGGTCTTTTTCGATATGATTTTTCTTCATAAATTGTTTAACATGATTAATAATTTGATCATCATGTGTAGCAATAGATGTATAATTACGTGCATTTAATAAACGTTTCTCGATTATACGAATGTAATTTGCATCAATCTCTTCTTTAGTTTGGTATGCGATAGTTTCATTTTCTTTATACGCACCTTTAACTAAACGCAAGCGAAGATCGGGATACTTCTCTATTAAATCTTCAGCTTCATAAAGATATGCTTGTACTACAGTTCCAACATTTCTAAATTCACCTTTAAGTCTATCTAAAACATGTTGAATTTGTTGCAAACTGTCGTATTTTTCAGTATCTATATTAATATGCATTTTGCCACATTCGTCTGCTTTGAGAAGTATTTCTCGCATATTTTCATAGGCAAGATCTAAATCAAATTCACTACCTAATTGACTTATCTTAACAGACATATGCGCCTCAACATCATAAAATTGAATTGCTTCGATAATTTCTAAAATTTGTTGTTTGGCATGTAAACTTTCTTCTCTAGTACCAACAAATTCACCTAAACAATCTACTGTCACAGCGATTTTATATTCATTTAAATATTGAATAGTTTCTATTAATTCAGGAATTGTATTTCCTGCTACAACTTTATTTGCGCCCATTCTTGGTCCTACTTTTTTAGCGGTTTCGTTTAAATAAGTACTGTTAGATAATGCGATAAAGAAATCTCTAAAAAGTGACATATGTAATACCTCCCTTTGCGATGAAACATTTATGTTTAAAAATAGTGTATCACGAAACTTATATATGAGAAAGCGTTTACATAATGCGATAAAACAATATTCGGGTATAATTATACTTTTATTTTTATGTGAGATTTGTATCGTTTAATTGATTTTTAATTGAAAATAAGGCTATAAATGGTAATCAATATGCTCGTTTTGCTATAATTGTACTATTAAAGAATAAATAAAAAGGGGCAGTCTTAGAATGTGGAAATGGGAAACAGAAAATGATGCTAAAGGCATTGTGGTCATTGCTCATAATATATTAGAACATACCGGACGATATGCGTACGTTATTACCATGCTTAGAAGAAATGGTTATCACGTTATCATGGGAGACTTGCCTGGACAAGGACAAACATCTCGCGCAAATAAAGGACAAATTGAGGATTTTAATACATATCATGAGCATTTTGTAGAATGGATAAAAATTGCCAATGAATATAAACTTCCTACTTTTGTATTAGGTGTTGGTTTAGGTGGATTAATCATATTAAATCTTTTAGAAAAAGTAGACCTACCAATTGAGGGGATGATGTTAATGTCCCCAATGTTAGAACTTCGCAAATCTGGTAAGGATCGTAAAAATAAGATTATATCTAATCTAGGTAAAATGTCTAAAGATACACGTTTTAAAGTTGGAATTACGACGCAAGATTTAACACGTAATGAGGAAATTATTGAAGAAACTGACAATGATGGATTAATGCTAAAGAAAGTGACTTATCGTTGGTATAATTTAATCGTTGAGAAGATGAAAGAAACAATGGATCATATTAAAGATATTAAACCATTACCTTCATTAATCATGTACGGTACAGAAGATAAAATTGTAGATACCGATGTCATTATTGAATTAAAAGATAAATTAGCTACAAATGAATTATACTTTAAATCTTGGGAAGGATTATATCATGAAATTCAAAATGAACCCGAAAGAGACCAAGTGATGAGATATGTATTAACTTTCTTAAACAATAGTGTAAATACAATGGGATTTGTTGTCGAAGAGAAAGAAATTGAAGATATTTAAATTTTGAGGGAGTGAGACAGAAATATAATTTATCAAAATTATTTTCGTTGTCTCTCTCCCAACTTGCATTGTTTGTAGAATCTCTTAAAAAGAAATTCTCTATGTTGGGGCCCCGCCGGCAAGGATGGCTAGGATTGAAAGAAGCTTGATATAAGCGCACTTTTAATTCAGACATCTACTGCCAATATGTTAAAGAAGGTTGAGACAATTGATTATGTCCCAACCTCTTTTTTATTCATAACCACTTCATAAATAGAAATGATTGTTATAAAACAATATTACATTTAAAACTTTTATAGAAATATATCACAAAAACGTTGCATTTTAATTGTGAACTTGATATATTTTGTTTATATAAATAATATAATTTTAATATGTATTTGGACTAGGGGATGACGTAAAATTATATTATTAATGTTAAAAATTTTCATGCTTTTTATATCTAATTTTCCTAGTCTGCATTGCTTTAAATAGTCTAAATTGATTTTAAATTAACTCGTTCAATTTAATAATTGGGAATGATTTAATCGTTTTTAAATTAGCCGGTGGTAAGTGTAAATTTGGGGAGCCGGTTAATTTAGAAAAATATTTAACAGTTATTTTATTTGGGAGATGTTAATTTTGGCTAAAAGTGAAAAAGATAGAGTTCATGGAATTTTGCAATTAGAAGCGTTACTTAAAGACATTAACTCCATTTTTGATGCAATCAAAAAAGAGTATAATATGTCTAAGGAAGAAATTTTAATTTTGCTCACTCTTTGGGAAGAGGGTTCAATGACACTTAAAGAAATGGATGATTTTGTTCATATCAAACCTTATAAGCGTACTCGTACTTATAATAATTTGGTTAATCTTGAATGGATATATAAAGAAAGACCTCAAGATGATGAACGTACAGTAATCATTCATTTTAATGAAAAGCTCAGTAAGAAAAAGCAAGACTTACTTAACTTTATTGGTCAATCCATAGGTAGTAAATCTGAACCAATGCAAATGAGTTTAAAATCAATTTTAGCTGTTTAACCTGTCTTATAATTATTTATTAAAAAAGATCTTATTCCTTCTTACGAAAAGAGGGGATAAGATCTTTAACTTTTTAATTTCGTTTTTCGATTGCACATAAGAAAGGTGCATGGTTTTTCTGATTAATAAATTGATATTGTAATATGTGTGCTTGATTTTGATCAAATTGACTTAAATAATCAATTAAAGCATCTCTTTCAATTTTACCTTCTTCATGACCGTGATAAATAACGAGAATAATAATTCCCTCTACACTCAATAGTTCAAAGATACTTTCAATCGCTTTAATAGTAGTCTCAGGATGAGTCACAATGGCTTTATTACCTTTAGGTAAGTAACCTAAATTAAATATTGCCGCATCAATTTTACCAATATGTTCTTTTGAAATATGTTTTTTAATATTTTCGTGACCATCGAGAATTAATTTAACATTTTCGAAACCGTCAATTTTCAATCTTGTATTGTCTATTGCTTCTTGTTGAATATCAAATCCATAAACGAAACCACGCTCAACTTTACTTGCTAAATAATAAGTATCGTTGCCATTACCACAAGTGGCATCTATCACTATGCTTTCATCGTTAATATGGCTATCTATTAGTGACTTTGAAAAGGGGAGAATGCGTTCTAATTTCATGATTGAACCTTTTGTTTTTGTTCGTATTTTTTACCTTGGTATGAGCCTCTACGTTCTAATTCGTTATCAATTTCATTTAAAACTTCCCATTTATTTACACTCCACATTGGACCAACCATTAAATCAATAGGTCCATCTCCAGTGATACGATGTACTATCATTTCGGGAGGAATCACTTCAAGTTGGTCACATACTAATTGAGTATAGTCATCTTGACTCATAAACTCCAGCATGCCTTTTTCATATTGTTTCACCATTGGAGTGCCTTTTAATAGGTGAAGTAAATGGATTTTAAAACCTTGAACATCCATTTGTGCAACTTCTTTAGCAGTTTCCATCATCATGTCATAGTCCTCACCTGGTAAACCATTAATGATATGCGTACATACGTTAATATTATGCTTTCTTAATTTAGCTACACCTTCGTAATACGTTTGCATATCATGTGCACGATTAATTAAGTCAGAAGTAGTTTGATGAACAGTTTGTAAGCCTAACTCAACCCATAGATACGTTCGTTCATTTAATTCTGCTAAATATTCAACAACATCATCAGGTAAACAGTCAGGACGGGTTGCAATAGATAAACCGACGACACCTTCTTCTTTAAGTACTGGTTCATATTTTTCCTTAAGCACTTCTACAGGTGCGTGTGTGTTTGTGAAGGCTTGGAAGTAGGCAATGTATTGTCCTTCACTCCATTTTTCATGCATACGTGATTTAATTTGTTGGAATTGCACTTCTATTGGATCAGCTCTGTTACCTGCGAAGTCGCCACTTCCTGCAGCTGAGCAAAATGTACAACCACCATGAGCAACAGTGCCATCTCTATTAGGGCAGTCAAAACCACCATCAAGCGCCACCTTAAATATTTTTTGTCCAAATTTATTTTTTAAATGATAATTCCATGTTTGATATCGTTTATTTTCAAAAGCATACGGGAAATAATTACCCATAATACATTTTCCTTTCTATTTTAGTTCTAAGTACAGATTTTAACATATTTTAGTGTTATAGTGTCTATTATAGATTGAGAAAAACATAAAGAGAGGGACTCAAGATATGAATATACCTAAATCAGTTTGGTGGCTAGTTATAGGCATGGCCTTAAATATCACTGGCGCCAGTTTTTTGTGGCCTTTAAACACTATTTATATGAAGGAAGAGCTTCATAAGAGTCTCACAATAGCTGGTATCGTCTTAATGATTAATTCATTTGGTATGGTCGTCGGTAACTTATTAGGGGGCACCTTATTTGATAAACTAGGTGGCTACAAAACTATTTTAATAGGTACGTTTACATGTTTGTGCAGTACCACATTATTAAATCTATTTCACGGTTGGCCTTGGTATGCAGTTTGGCTTGTGTTACTAGGTTTTGGTGGCGGTATGATTGTCCCGGCAATTTATGCGATGGCCGGAGCAGTATGGCCAAATGGGGGACGTCAAACATTTAATGCCATTTATTTAGCGCAAAACATCGGTGTTGCTGCGGGTGCGGCACTAGGTGGATTTGTAGCGGAATTTAGCTTTAATTATATTTTCTTAGCTAATTTAGTGATGTATGTGTTATTCGCGCTTGTTGCGATTACGCAATTTAATTTAGAAATTCATGCGAAGGTAAAACATCAAGATGCGATTGATTTAAAAAGTAAGGAAAGTAAAAAACGTTTTACAGCAATGATGCTCATATGTGCCATGTTTGCGATTTGTTGGATAGCCTATATTCAATGGGAGACAACAATTGCATCATTTACGCAATCAATAAATATTTCGATGTCACAATACAGTGTACTATGGACAATTAACGGCATAATGATTCTTGTAGCACAGCCTTTAATTAGACCTATAATTGTTATATTAAGAGGAAACTTAAAACATCAAATGTTTGTTGGTATTTTTATTTTTATGAGTTCATTCTTAGTTACAAGTTTCGCACATCATTTTGCTATATTTGTTGTCGGAATGGTTATTCTTACTTTTGGTGAAATGTTTGTATGGCCTGCAGTACCTACAATCGCAAATAAACTTGCGCCTGAAGGGAAACAGGGACAATATCAAGGATTTGTAAACTCTGCTTCAACAGTAGGTAAAGCTTTTGGTCCGTTTATTGGTGGTGTACTTGTAGACACACTTAATATGAGTATGATGTTTATCGGTATGATTGTCTTATTATGTGTGGGCCTCATTTTCCTAAGTATCTTTGATAGAGGTTTGCCTAAAGATGACAATGAATCCCAAACACCTCGAAGACCTAGAAGAAAATCGAATGCTACGAAATAATACGCATTGATTATAAATAATAGTCCTTAACTACTTGCAATAATGGCTTTTATAACATAATATTAAAAATGTATAGATAGAAGTATTTAGAGGCTTTTCTACAGAGAACTAGTAAAGGTGAGAACTAGTGTTAAGGACTAAATGACTTACAATAATTTAATGAATTGAATGAGACATCTCTAACTATTAGAATGAAGTGCGCTATCTTAGCGAATAAGGGTGGTAACGCGGCAGTATCGTCGTCCCTTTAAATCCAATAGTAGAGGTGTCTTTTTATGAAATAGGAGGAAATGTGTTGAATTACAATCACAAGGAAATTGAAAAGAAATGGCAAGATTACTGGGCAGAGAACAAGACATTTAAAACAAGTGACAATTTAGGTCAAAAGAAATTTTACGCGTTAGACATGTTTCCTTATCCATCTGGAGCTGGATTGCACGTAGGTCATCCAGAAGGTTATACAGCAACGGATATTATTTCTCGTTATAAACGTATGCAAGGATACAATGTGTTACATCCGATGGGGTGGGATGCATTTGGATTACCTGCAGAACAATACGCATTAGATACTGGTAATGATCCTAGAGAATTTACTAAGAAAAATGTACAAACATTTAAACGCCAAATCCAAGAATTAGGATTTAGTTACGATTGGGATAGAGAAGTTAATACGACAGACCCTGAGTATTACAAGTGGACACAATGGATTTTTATTCAACTTTATAATAAAGGTTTAGCATATGTAGATGAAGTTGCAGTTAACTGGTGTCCTGCATTAGGTACAGTTCTATCAAACGAAGAAGTGGTAGATGGTGTATCAGAACGTGGTGGACATCCTGTATATCGTAAACCTATGAAACAATGGGTCCTTAAAATTACAGAATATGCAGATCGTTTATTAGAAGATTTAGACGAATTAGATTGGCCAGAGTCAATTAAGGATATGCAACGAAATTGGATTGGCCGTTCTGAAGGGGCGAAAGTTTCATTTAATGTAGATGGTACAGATGATGAAATTGACGTATTCACAACACGTCCAGATACAATCTTCGGCACTACTTTCCTTGTGTTAAGCCCTGAGCATTCACTTGTAAATAAAATTACATCTAGTGATAAACTAGAAGAAGTCAAAGCTTACCAAGAAGAAGCATCTAAAAAATCAGACTTAGAACGAACAGATTTAGCAAAAGGTAAAACAGGCGTATTCACTGGTGCATATGCAATTAATCCACTTTCTGGTCAAAAATTACCAATATGGATTGCGGACTATGTATTATCAACATACGGTACAGGCGCTGTGATGGCTGTTCCAGGACATGATGAACGTGACCATGAATTTGCTAAGAAATTTGACTTACCAATTATTGAAGTGATTGAAGGTGGAGACGTTCAATTAGAAGCATACACTGGTGAGGGTAAACATGTTAATTCAGGTGAACTTGACGGTCTTGAAAATGAAGCAGCCATTAGCAAAGCAATTGAATTACTAGAAGCTAAAGGCGCGGGTGAGAAAAAAGTAAATTACAAACTTCGCGACTGGTTATTTAGTAGACAACGTTATTGGGGTGAACCAATTCCAATTATTCATTGGGAAGATGGTTCAATGACAACAGTACCAGAGGAAGACCTACCATTATTACTTCCTGAAACGAACGAAATTAAACCTTCAGGTACTGGTGAATCACCACTAGCAAATATTGATGACTTTGTTAATGTCGTTGATGAAAAAACTGGCATGAAAGGTCGTCGTGAAACTAATACAATGCCACAATGGGCAGGAAGTTGTTGGTACTATTTACGCTACATCGACCCAGATAATGAAAAGATGATTGCGGATCCTGAAAAGCTTAAACACTGGTTACCAGTTGATTTATATATAGGTGGGGTTGAACACGCAGTACTTCATTTATTATATGCAAGATTCTGGCATAAGGTGTTATACGATTTAGGTGTCGTACCTACAAAAGAGCCATTCCAAAAACTATATAACCAAGGTATGATTCTTGGCGAAGGAAACGAAAAAATGAGTAAATCTAAAGGAAACGTAATTAATCCTGATGATATCGTTTCTTCACATGGTGCAGACACATTACGTTTATACGAAATGTTTATGGGACCATTAGATGCTGCTATCGCTTGGAGCGAAAATGGTTTAGATGGTTCAAGAAGATTCCTTGATCGCGTATGGAGACTCATCGTAACTGAAGATGGCACATTAAATAATAAGATTGTAGACTCTAACGATAAATCATTAGATAAAGTCTATAATCAAACAGTTAAGAAAGTGACTGAAGATTTTAATGCATTAAGCTTTAATACTGCCATTAGTCAATTAATGGTATTTATCAATGATTGTTATAAAGCTAACGAGATTTATAAACCTTATATCGAAGGTTTCGTGAAAATGTTAGCACCTATCGCACCACATATTGGTGAAGAATTGTGGAGCAAGTTAGGACATAATGAAACAATTACGTATCAACCTTGGCCTACATTTGATGAAAGTTTACTTGTAGATGAAGAAGTTGAAATTGTCGTTCAAGTCAACGGTAAAGTACGCGCTAAATTAAACATTCCTAAAGATTTATCTAAAGAAGAAATGCAAGATTTAGCCTTAGTTAATGATAATGTTAAAGCGAGCATTGAAGGTAAAGAGATCAAAAAAGTGATTGCTGTGCCTCAAAAATTAGTTAATATCGTTGCTAAATAATATAGATAAAGGAGAGATTCAAAATGGAATCAATTACAGTAGATGAATTAAAGAAAAAAATATTAGATTCAAATCCGGTGAATATTGTAGATGTTCGCACAAATGAAGAAACAGCGCTTGGCGTGATTCCTGGAGCTAAACTGATTCCAATGGATGAAATTCCACATCATGTCAATGATTTCAATAAAGATGAAACATACTACATTATTTGTGCAGCAGGTTCACGTAGTGCAAGAGTAGTACAATATTTAGAAGAACAAGATATTCATGCAGTAAATGTTGAAGGCGGCATGAATGAATGGGGAGACGAAGGTACTGTAATCGATAGTATTTAAGTCTTTAACAATGATTTAATTTTTTAGGGAGTGGGACAGAAATATAATTTAGCA
>NZ_KV827781.1:31126-62282 GCF_001836225.1 Staphylococcus sp. HMSC036D05
CCCAACTTGCATTGTTTGTAGAATTTCTTTGTAAGAAATTCCATATGTTGGGGCCCCGCCGGCAAGGATGGGTAGGATTGAAAGAAGCTTGATATAAGCGCACTTTTAATTCAGACATCTACTGCCAATATGTTAAAGAAGGCTGAGACAATTAATTATGTCCCAGCCTTTTTTTATGCAGAAAATAATTACCGCAATATTTATCGGTTCGGAAATCAAAATTTTAATTATATTTTATTAATAGGTTAAAATTATTTTTACCAATACTATATTTTAAATATTATAGATGATAAAATTAAAAAGACTTAAAAAGATTGTGTTTAATTATAGTGTGAGCAAACTTGAATTGAGTCAGTATACATCATGTGATAAAAGACTACTTTCATTTAACAGACAACAAAGAATTAACATCTAGGAGGACAATTAAATGAATCTATTTAGAAAACAGAAATTCAGTATAAGAAAATTTAACATTGGTATCTTTTCTGCATTAATTGCTACTGTAACTTTTTTAGCGCATCCAGGACAAGCTTCTGCTGCAGAACTAGATTCGCCTCAGTCTAATAATCCAGAAGGCGCTACATTGGATGAGACTGCGCAACCATCACAAGACCCTAATGTAAATCCACAAGCAAATAATGAAATTGACCAAAGCAATGTTAATCAAGCTACTGATAATCAATTACCAATTAATGCTCAAGACAATGCACAAGCTCAAAGTAATGATACAGAACAAACACAATCACAAAACGCTAATAATGAAATTAATCAATCCAATGAGGAAAATAATGCGTCTGACGCTAATACACTTCCAAAAAATGAAAATAGTGAAAATGACATACATGTTGATAAATCAACACAACATCATATAGAAGCAAAATCTGAAAATAAATCTAAAAAAGATGTTAAAAATACATCTCAACCTATCACACCAGATGCTAAAGCAGTCATTGAAGAGTCTGATATTCCTAAGAAAAGAAGTAGAAGAGAAACACCATTATATTCAAGTCCATCAACTACGAATAATTTAAATGATGATAGTTTAAATACAGATCCTAATTTGAATAATACAGGACGTCGCAGCCCTAAAATGATTTTAACCTTTGATGACACAGGTATCACTACAAGTACAGATAGACGAAATCCTAAAGTTACAGTTGTAAACCATCTTGATGGATTTAATTTAATAGATGGTGGTAGCGTTGGATTTATAAATGCAATCGCTGAAAGAACAAGTGTGTTTGATTCTGGTGATCCTAAAAACTATCAAGCCCAAGGTAACGTATTAGTACTTGGTAGAGCCAAAGCTTCTAATACAAACGATCATGGAGATTTCAAAGGGATTGAGAAAGAGATGACTGTCAATCCGAATTCCGAAGTAGTATTCGAATTTAATACGATGACAACTCAGAATAGTCAAGGTGGAACAAACCTAATTATTAAAGATGCTGATACAGGTCAAGAGTTATTAAATCGACTTATTCAAGGTGGATATTTATACCGTTTATTTAATGTTCCTAATAATGTCAGAAATATTAAAGTTCAATTTAGACCTAATAATGAAGTGATGACAAAACTTAATGGTGTTAGAACACTTAGTGACGGATATAAATATTATGACTTCATCGATACAATTGGTATTAACTCAGGTTCACATTTATATATTAGCAACAGAAATATCAATGCAACAGCTAAAAATAATACTGAATTTACAGTTGCGACGACTGTTACAAATGATGGGAATACATCTGCTTCATTAAAAGATGATGAATTTGTTTATACTTTACATTTACCGGAAGGTATTCAATATGTGGACAATTCATTAACTGTAAGTACGCCAAATGGAAACGTTGCTGGTCAAACACTCAACCCTATGAATGTGACTTATGATAGAAACAATAACACTGTGACAATTAAAAGTAGAGGTTTAAATTCTAATGGCGCTAAAGTGGATGACAGTAGGTTAGTTGCTAAAAAGGCTTTAAGATTACAATATAAACTTAGAGTCAATAACGTAGATAAACCTAAAACTGTACAATTTACAGATAATTTTAGTTATAAAACAAATGCTGAAGAAGCAATGAATGGAGAAATAAATACTAGTACTGTTAATTCAACGCCATATAATGTGGATATTGTAATGAACAAAGATCAACTACAATTACAAGTTGATCAAGAGGTCGTTCCTTCGAATTATACGTATGCTTCAGTTCAAGCTTATAATAAATTAAAAAAACAAGCACAACCTATTCTTGATGAAGAAGCAGATGGTGTAGAAGTTGCTGACAGAAAGTCTCAAGCAGAGATCGATGCACTAACACAAAAAATGTCAACAACGCTTATAAACAGATTAGATGCTACACGTCAAATCAATGACAAAGCACGTGAAATGATTAGAACTAACAATCAAAATGATGAACTTACTGATGATGAAAAAGATCAAGAAGAGGAAAATATTGATCAACATAAACAAACATATTTAAGTAAAATAGATGATCAACTAACTAATGAAGGTGTTACTAGTGTAGTAAATGAAGGAATAGCTACTTTGAACAATGATATAGCAGTACCTCAAACTAAGCCGAATGCGCGAACTGCAGTCAATAATAAAGTGACTGAACAAAAAGCACTTATCAATCAAAATACTGAAGCTACGAATGAAGAAAAAAATGTCGCAATTCAAAAAGTTGAAGAACATTCAACTGATGCACTTAGTAAAATTGATGAGGCTCAGTCAGATTCTGATGTTAATACAGCAAGAGATGAAGGGATTAATCAAATTAGTTCTGATGTACCTCAACCTCAACATAAAGCCAAAGCGCGAGAGGTTATTAATCAAAAAGCACAAGATAAAGTCAATGAAATTAATAATAACGCACAAGCCACTCAAGATGAGAAAAATTCTGCAATTGATAATGTAAATCAAGCTAAGGAACGTGCATTACAAAGTATTACTAACGCAGATACAAACGATAAAGTTGATTCCGCTAAAAATGACGGTGTGAGTGAAATAGGTCAATTAACTGTCACACCTATTAAAAGACAAAATGCCATTGATGAAATCAATGCGAAAGCTAAACAACAAAAGCAAGTCATTCAAGGAAATACTGAAGCAACAAATGAAGAGAAAGCAGCAGCAGAAAATTCAGTAGATCAAGCTGTGGCTACTGCGATAGCAAGCATTAATGGAGCAAATACGAATGATCAAGTAGATCAAGCTCAAAGTAATGGTGATAATGCAATTACTGCAATCAATCCAGTTGCAAAAATTAAGCAAGATGCACGTCAAGCGATTGAAGCAAAGGCTCAAGCTCAACAACAACAAATTAATTCAAATAATAATGCGACGACAGAAGAAAAACAAGAAGCACTGACTAATGTTAATACGCATAAACAAGAGGCGTTAAGTAATATTGATAAGTCACATTCAAATCAAGAAGTTCAGACTGCACAACAAAATGGTGTAAACACGATTAATCAAGACCACCCTCAAGCTTTGAAAAAACCACAAGCGATTTCAGAATTGAATCAAAGTGCAGAACAGAAAAAACAAAGTATAAGTCAAACGCCTGATGCCACTGATGAAGAGAAATCAGCGGCAAATAATCAAGTGGATCAAGCTTTAACTGACGGCATTCAACAAATAAATCATGCCAATGGAAATGACGATGTTGACAATGCTAAAAATAATGCGACACAAACACTCACTAATGTTACTGTAAATGTTCAAAAGAAACCTCAAGCTAAGCAAGGTCTTTCAGCAAAAGCTACTGAAAAACTTAATGCAATTAATACTGATAATGAAGGTACAAATGAAGAAAAAGCTACGGCTACGCAAAGTGTTACTGACGCAAAGACAAATGCTGAAAAACAAATCAACCAAGCTACTTCTAATCGTGATGTAGACGTTGCAGAGAATACTGGAATCAATAATATTAATAGCATTCGTCCTGTATTCACTAAAAAGCAACAAGCTCGCGCTCAAATTAATGATAAGTTTAATGCAAAAGAAGCTGATATTAATAACACACCAGGTGCAACACAAGAAGAGAAAAACGAAGCCATCACTAAATTAACTCAAGCTAAAGATAATGCTTTACAACAAATCAACCAAGCGCAAACGAATGACAATGTTGATGCGGCTCAAAATGATGGTATACAAGCTCTTGAAAACGTAAATACAAATGTAGCAAAGAAACAACAAGCTAAAAATGACATCAATCACGTTGCTACTCAACATAAGCAAGCGATTCAGAATAATGATGATGCAACAAATGAAGAAAAAGAAGTAGCAAATCAATTGGTAGACGCAGCGATTAACAAAATTAACACCAATATTGATAATTCGACTACTAATGCACAAGTAGATAATGCAGTTAATGATGGTACTCAAACTATCAACGCCATTACGCCTGCAACTACAGTTAAATCAAATGCTAAAAATGAAATAGATAGTCAGACTGCTAATAAAAAAGTTAAGAACCAAAAAGCTACTGATTCAACGGATGAAGAAATAGAAGAAGCAAATCGTAAAGTAGAAGAAGCTCAAACTGAAGCGAAAAATAATATCCAAATTGCTAATACTAATGATTTAGTTAATGAAGCAAAATCAAATGGTATTAGTAAAATGAACGCAATAACGCCTGCAACTACAGTTAAAACAGATGCTAGAAAAGCAATTCAAGACAAAGCAACTGAACAAATAGAATTAATTAAGGCAACGCATGATGCTACAAATGAAGAGAAACAAGCAGCTATTGCAAAAGTGAAGAGTGAATTAGCAAAAGCACAAGCACAAATTAATGCAGAACATACTACACAAACAGTAAATGATGCTAAAACTAATGCAGTATCAGTAATTGGACAAATTACTGCTCAACCTATTGAAAAACAAGCTGCCAGAGATGCCATTAATCAAAAAGCAAATGAACAAACTACAGCCATCAATGCTAATAATAACGCTACAGATGAAGAAAAAGCAGAAGCCAATACTAAAGTGAATGTTGCTAAACAAACTGCTTTGAATGCTATCGACAATGCAACTACAAGTCATGATGTAAGTACTGCTAAGACTAATGGAACAACTAGTATTGGAAATGTAGTTCCTTCAACTAACACTAAAACTAATGCTAAAAATGACATCGACACTGCTTTAAATAAACAAATTGAAACAATTAATGCTCATAATACGGCTACAACAGAAGAAAAAGAAGCAGCTGTTCAAATAGCTAACCAAAAAGCGACTGAAGCTAAAGAGAATATTCAAAATGCGCATAATAATG
Organism: Staphylococcus sp. HMSC036D05; assembly: GCF_001836225.1. Lineage (NCBI taxonomy): Bacteria > Bacillati > Bacillota > Bacilli > Caryophanales > Staphylococcaceae > Staphylococcus > Staphylococcus sp. HMSC036D05. Next base: position 36,409 of record NZ_KV827781.1, read on the forward strand.
AAGGTGTAAATCAAGCTAAAACTAATGGTATTGATGAAATTAATATTGTAGTACCTTATGCGCATGAAAAAGATGCAGCCAAAGAAGCAATACAAAATAAGAAAAATGATCAAAATAATGCAATTAACGCTACACCTAACGCAACGGATGAAGAAAAAGAAGCAGCTAAAGTGAAGGTTACTGAAGCTGGACAATTAGGTGACAGTAAAGTGGATCAAGCTCAGACTAATCAACAAGTTACTAATGCTAAAACTGAAGCAGTCAATAATATTGATAATATTCGTCCGAACGTTGTTAAAAAGCCAACAGCTAACAAAGAAATTGATGCTAAGTTTGAAGAATTGAAACAAGCGATTAATGCAACACCTAATGCAACTACTGATGAAAAGAATGAAGCAATCCAACAATTAATTGCTAAAAAAGAAGAAATTAAAAATCAAATAAGCCAAGATAATAAAAATGATCAAGTAGAGCAACACAAAGTAAATGGTTTACAAGAATTAGAAAATATTCACGTAAATCCAGTTAAAAAATCGGAAGCTATTCAAGCTGTTGAAGAAAAAGTTAATTCTCAAAATGGTTTAATAACTAACAATGCTGACGCTACAGATGAGGAAAAAGCAAATGCCAAACAACTTGTAGAAGCAGCTAAAAATAAAACCATCACTAACATTAATGAATCACAAACAAATAGTCAGGTAGATAACGCTAAAAATTCTGGAATGAATGAGATTGGTGCAATACAACCAGCTACAACAATTAAATCTGATGCAAAAACTGCTATAGACCAAAAAGCACAACAACAATCAACGATTATTGATGGAAATAATGATGCAACCGATGAAGAGAAAACTGAAGCTAAAAATTTAGTTGAAGCAGCTAAAACAGAAGCAAAAGGAAACATTACTTCTCAACATACAACTAGCGAAGTCAATGATGCAAAAGCAACTGGTATAGAGAAAATCAATAACATTCAACCTGCGACTGCTGTAAAAACAAATGCTAAACAAGATTTACAACGTAAAGCGGACGAACAAAAAGAACAAATTAATCAAACTCCAAATGCTACAGAAGAAGAAAAACAAGAAGCAATTACTAAAGTTAATACAGCATTAGCTGAAGCTACTCAAAAGATTAACCAAGCGCATTCTACAAACGATGTAAATTTAGCTAAAGACGAGGGCATAAATACCATTAACGGTATCCATCCAACAGTTGCTAAGAAACAGAACGCAATTAATGAACTTACTCAAAAGGCAAATGAACAAAAGACATTAATTTCACATAATAACGACTCAACAGATGATGAAAAGAATGACGCTAAACAATTAGTAGATGCTAAACTAGCCGAAGAAATTCAGAACATTAATAATAGTACAAGAGATGCGCGAGTAGATGCTGTTAAAGAGCAAGCTATAAATGAAATTAAAGCTATTAATGCTCAAGCTCATAAAAGACAAGATGCAATCAATACGTTAACTGCCCAAGCAGAAAGTAAAAAAGCTGATATTAGAAATAATAAGGATGCTACAACAGAAGAGAAAAATACTGCTATTCAATCTATTGACGCTGCTTTAACTCAAGCTAGAAATAATATTAACGGAGCTCAAACAAATGCAACAGTTGATGAGAAATTAGAAGAGGCTAAACAATCATTACAGCAAATTGAAGTTACACCTCAAATGAAACCTAATGCCAAAGCAGAGATTACAAATGCAGTTAATAAACAAAGAGAATCAATTAATAGCAATCAAAATGCAACAACTGAAGAAAAAGAGGCTGCACTTCAACAACTAAATCAAGAAGCAGCTATAGCAAACAATAATATCCAAGAAGCATTAGCAAATCAAAATGTTACTGACGCTAAAAACAACTCGTTAAATGCTATTGCAAATGTTCAACCTATATTGGTTAAAAAACCTGCAGCTAACGATGTAATTAATAAGAAAGCATCTGAACAAACAGAATTAATTAATAATAACCAAGACGCTACAACTGAAGAAAAACAAGTTGCATTAACTAAACTAGATGCAGTTAAAAACACAGCTTTAGAAAATATAAATCAAGCACATTCGAATGAAGATGTTCAAAATGCAGAAAATGCAGGAGTAGCAGAAATATCTAAAATTGTTCCAGAAACAACTGTTAAACAAAATGCTAAACAAGAAATAGAACAAAATGCTCAAAATCAAGTTGATATAATTAATGGCAATCCTAAGGCAACAGTTGAAGAAAAAACAGAAGCTATAAATAAAGTAAATACAGCGAAAGCAGAAGCAATAAAAAATATAACAAATGCTACAACAACTCAACTGGTTCAAGATGCCAGAGATAATGGAAACGAAACTATTACACAAATCGAACCAGAAACAGCCGTTAAAACAAATGCAATTCAAGCTATTGCTACTGCAGCTAAAGATAAAAATAATCTTATCGATCAAACTGCAAATGCAACTGCAGAAGAAATGGAAGAAGCAAACAATAAAGTAGATCGTCTACAAGAAGAAGCAGATGCAAATGTAACTAAAGCTAATACAACGGATGAAGTCAATAATATTAAAGCTCAAGCACTTCAAAATATTAATGCTGTCCAACCAGAGGTTGTTAAAAAGCAGAATGCTAAAAATGAATTAAATCAATACGTTGAAAAACAAAAACAAGTTATTGAAAGTACTCCAGATGCTACTAAAGAAGAAAAAGATGAAGCGAAAAAATTACTTAATAATGAAGTAGCTTCAGCAACCGGAGCAATTAATAACGCATATCATAATAGTGAGGTAGAAACAGCACTCAATGATGCGAAACCAAAAGTAGAAGCCATTGTACCTAAAGTAAGAAAGAAACGTTCAGCTTTAGATGAATTACAAGCTACTGCAGATAATCAAATCCAGAATATCAATCAAAACACTGAAGCTACAGTTGAAGAAAGAAATGAAGCATTAGCTAAAGTAAATACAGCGCTTGAAGAAGCTAAAGCCAACATTAATAATGCTCAAACTAATGATGAAGTAGATAATCTTAAAGCTTCTAATACTCAAAAGATTGAACAAATTCAACCAGTGACTGCGGTGAAAGCAGATGCTAGAAAAGCTTTAAATGAAAAAGCTCAAGAACAAAATGTCGCAATAGATAATAATCCAAATGCAACTATAGAAGAAAAAATTGCAGCGAAAGAATTAGTAAAACAAGAACTTGAAACTGCTAAATATAGAGTGAATCATGCAAATACAAACCAAGATGTTCAAGACGTGGTAACTTCTGATTCTAATACAATCGCTCAAATCCAGCCTGCTACTAAGATTAAAGATGATGCTAAAGCTGATGTAAATGCAGAAAATGCTAAAAAGCAACAAGAAATTGCTAATAATAATGAAGCTACTACTGAAGAAAAAGATGTAGCTCAACAGCAATTAAATCAAGTTACAAATAACACTAATAAAGCTATTTTAGATGCGCCAGATACAAATCAAGTTAATGTAGAAAAAAATAAAGGCGTAAATTCTATTAGAGATATCAATCCTCAAATAGTCAAAAAACCAGCTGCTAAAGCAGAAATTGATAAAGTAGCTAAAACTAAGAAAGAGGAAATAAATCAAATACCAAATGCAACAACAGATGAAACACATCAATCTTTAAATCAATTAAATCAAGTTGTACAAGAAGCAAAAAATCAAGTTGACCAAGCTCAAACAAATGCACAGGTAGATCAAGCGCAACAAGATGGTGTAAATAAAGTCACTAATTTAAAACCAGCAGTTGCTAAAAAACAATCAGCAATTGATGAAATAAACCTAGCAAAACAAAATAGAATTAATGAAATTAGTCAAGAATATAGTGCTACTAAAGAAGAAAAAGATGCCGCTAAACAATATATTACAAATGAAGCTCAAAAAGCTATTGAACTCATTAATAATGCTCAAACGAACGTAGATGTAGACAATGCTAAAAATTCAGGTTTAGATACAATCAATCAGTATAGTCCTGATTATAGTAAAAAGAAAAATGCTATTTTAAAACTTTATGATGTAGTTGATGCACAAGAAGCTATTATCGATGCGTTCCCTGATGCTACTGAAGATGAAAAACAAGAAGCAATAAATAAAGTTGAAGCATTGCTACTTGATGCTAAGAAACAAATTGGAGACGCTCAAAATAATGATAATGTCGATGCAATCTATAATGAAGCTTCAAATCAAATCAAAGCGATTATGCCGGATGTAATTACTAAATCAAACGCCAGAGATGTGCTTAAATCTTTAGCAAATCAACTTATTCGTACCTTTAAACATACTCCAGATGTTACTGATGAAGAGCGTAATGATGCTATTAGTCATGTCAGAGATCAATTGAATGCCGTATTAGGTGCAATTGACAAAGATACGCGAGATGTTCAAGTTGCCCAAGAAAAAATATTTGGATTAAATGATCTAAATAGTATTGTTATCAACGTTATCCAAAAACCGACTGCTAGAAAAGCTGTAAATAAAAAAGCCGAAGAGATTAACGCTTCAATTAACAATACGCCGAATGCAACAGATGAAGAAAAACAAGTCGCATTGGATAAAGTGACATCCATTGTTAATGATGCTAATGATAGAATTCGTAATGCCAAAGCGGATAGTGAAGTTCTAACTGCAAAAACTGAAGCTATTACTTTACTTTCAGCAGTGAGTCCAGTGGTGGAAGCTAAGCCTTCAGCTTTATCTGAAATCCAACAACAAGCTACGAACCAAAAGGCCCAAATAAATCAAAATAGCGAAGCGACTAAAGAAGAAAAAGAAGCGGCTATTCAATTAGTAGATCAATATGTTAAACAAGGTGAAGATAGACTCGATGTAGCAACTAAAAATCAACAAGTACAAGAAATCAAAGATGATATTAAAGAAAAGATTTCAAATGTTACACCGTCAGTTAAAGTAAAACCTGAAGCATTAAAACAAATTTTAGCTAAGTTAGATAACCAAAGAGATTTAATCAACAATAACGCTGAAGCAACGGATGAAGAAAAAGCTGCCGCAATCGATAAAATAGTTGAAGCTTCAACTAAGTTTGCTACAACAATTGATAATGCAACTACAAATGAATCCGTAGAAAATGCTAAAAATCAAAGTATTGAAGAAATAGCGATGATTTTACCGGAAGTGAGTAAAAAACCTCAAGCTAAGTTAGAATTGAAACAAAAAGCAGATGAAATTCGTGCTACGATTAATTCAAATAACGATGCAACTACAGAAGAAAAGAACGCAGCTATCAATACTCTAGATGAATTATTAGCAAAAGCGAATGAAGCAATTCAATCAGCTCATACAAATGCAGAAGTAGATAAAGCTAAAGAACTTGCATTACCAGATATTCAAGCCGTTAAAGTATTAGCAGTTGCTAAACCGCAGGCTAAAAATCAAATTCAAGCTATTTTTGATAGAAAACAAAGTAAGTTTGAAACAAATAAAGAAGCAACTAAAGAAGAAAAACAAAAAGCTTTAGATGAACTTTTGAGTGCTATTAAATCAATCAATAATTCAATTCAAAATGCTCATACAAATGCAGAAGTTACCGAATCCCTTAACGATGGTATTGCTAAATTAGATGCGATAGAAATCACAGCACGTAAAAAAGCATTAGCAAATACTTATTTACAAGGACTTAGTGATGAAAAAATTCATGAAATCGAATCAGATAATGACGCTACAATAGAAGAAAAACAAGTATTTACTAGTAAAGTTAAAGCGTTATTAAATCGAATTCAATTACAAATTGCTGAAGCAGAAACTAATGAAGATGTAGATAATAGCGTTAAAAACTTCAAAATTGAATTAAACAAATTAGACTTAAAAGCACATAAAAAACTAGCCGCTAAACAAAGAATTCAACAAAAAGCGAATGAAATCATCCAAATCATTGAAGCTAATAATAATGCGAGTGCACAAGCTAAATTAGCTGCAAAAGCTTTAGTTTCTAAGATATTAGATGACGCTTACGAAGAAATCAATGAAGCAAACCATGATGCAACAGTTGACGAAATAGTTAAAAAAGCGATTGAAAAACTTAAAGCTGTCAAAGTTAAAGAAGATCTCAACGTTTCAAATGAGCCTTCTAAAGACACTTCTAATTGCGATAGTGAAACTAACACAACTCAAGAAACTGTTGATCAATTACCAGATACAGGAGATTCAAATGATTCTGCACCATTAGCAGGAGTAGCGCTTATCTCAGGATTAGCTTTATTAGCAGCACGTAAGTCTAAAAAAGATAAAAATGCATAAAAAATAGACTCATCTCAATAAAAAAAATTAAACCTTCTAGGTAACAAAACTTGTTACTTAGAAGGTTCTTTTTCAATTAGTTATTCGATTCTGTAGTGAAAGAGCCGGCGTACGTACCAGCTACATGACCAGTTACTAAAGCGCTCGTTATATTGTAGCCGCCAGTATAACCATGTATATCTAATACTTCACCACATAAAAATAATCCCGGTACAATCTTAGACATCATCGTTTTAGGTTGGATTTCTTTTAATGATACACCGCCGCCTGTGACAAAGGCTTTATCTAAAGGTTGGGTGCCATTAACAGTAAACGTAAATCCTTTTAAATTAGAGATAAAATCGTTGAACTGTTGATTAGATAAATGGTGCGAAGTTGTTTCATCATCTATTTGAGATTGTTCTAACATAAATAGTAAATATCGTTCTTCTATAAGACCACGTAAGCTATTTTTCAAGTATTTATCTGGTTCTGCATCTAATAAAGATTTTACTTTCTGAGTGAGTTGGTCATTATTTAAATCAGGAAAAACATCTAATTGCATTTTAATATCTTGCTTCTTCTGATTTTTTTGTTCTTTATATACGAATTGGCTACATCTTAAAGCAGCTGGACCGCTAACTCCAAAATGTGTGAAAATCATATCCATTTGATGACTAATTCTTTTTTTACCATTTTTCTTTAATACTGATAATTCGACATCTTTTAAGCTCAAACCTTTGAGTTGCTTTGATTTAATAAAAGGTTCGTTCGATGTAATAGGAACCTCAGTGGGGAAAAGCTCTGTGATTGAATGACCCAACGATTCGGCAAACTTATAGCCGTCACCTGTTGATCCAGTTTGTGGTACTGAAGTACCGCCAGTAGCAATAATTAATGAATGACTTTGAAATTCACCATTTTGTGTTTTGACATTGAAAATATCGTTCTCATAAGAAACGTTAGTTACTGGAGTCTCTTCCATCACTTTAACTTGATTATTTTTGATTTGTTGGACTAACGTATCCACCACATCTTGAGCTTTATTTGATACTGGAAACATGCGTCCATGATCTTCCTCTTTTAACTTAACACCACGACTTTCAAAAAAGTCGATGATTGATTCATTGTCAAAGACAGAAAAAGGGCTGTATAGAAATTTACCATTACCTGGAATATTTTTAATAATTTCCGCATAGGGGAGGCGATTTGTCACATTACAACGACCGCCACCTGAAATTTTTAATTTTCGACCTAAACCTTTTTTCTTTTCAATTAACAACACATTGTCACTAACTTCACTTGCGGCTACTGCAGCCATTGATCCACTAGGGCCACCGCCAATAATTATAGTTTGATACATTGAGTTACCTCCATATCTTCTTGGTACTATTGTATAAGACTGATTCAGTATATTCTAATAAAATTAAGGTATGAGATGACAAAGTGTAAAAATGTAATTATAATATAAAACTTGGAACCTTCTATATATTAAGAAGAAAAATAGCAACGTTTTTCTACAATTAACAAGCTTTTTAAAAACTTATTGACTTTAAAGTCTAAAAAGTAGGAATTAAAAGACAAACATCTATTATTTTGTGATATATTTTTAAGTAATGCAAGTTAATAAGTCAGTTTAAAACAACATGAAACAAATAAACTTTAATAAATTTTTAAGATTGGAAGATAGGTAATGAGTGAAAGTAAAGAAATGGTTCGAGGAACCTTCTTAATTACATTGAGTATTTTAATTACTAAAGTATTAGGTGTCTTATTCATTATTCCATTCACTTCTTTAATAGGTGGACAAGAGAATATGGCTCCTTTTACTTATGCTTACGCTCCTTATAATATAGCAATTGCTGTAGCCACAGCCGGCGTACCTTTAGCTGCTTCGAAATATGTAGCTAAATACAACGCAATAGGTGCTTATAAGGTGAGCCAAAAGTTTTATAAGTCTAGTTTTATTGTAATGAGTATTACAGGTATCATAGGCTTTCTTATTTTATACTTCTTAGCTCCATACATAGCAGAATTAACTTTATCACGTAATTCTCATGAGAAAAATGGTTGGTCTGTTGCAGATATCACTTGGATTATAAGAATTATCAGTATGGTAGTTATATTTATACCAGTACTAGCAACTTGGAGAGGTATCTTCCAAGGTTACAAGTCTATGGGACCAACAGCAGTTTCTGAAGTTACGGAACAAATTGCTCGTATTATTTTCATTTTAGTTGGAAGTTACTTAGCTTTAAATGTATTCAACGGAACGATTTTACAAGCAAATGGTATCGCTACATTTGCAGCGGCAATTGGTGCTATCGCAGGTATCATCACATTATGGTACTACTGGATTAAACGTAGAAGAAATATTAAACAGATGGTTGAATCTGATACTGCTAATTTAGATGTATCATATGGCGCTATGTATAAAGAAATTATTGCTTATAGTATTCCGTTCGTCATTGTCAGCTTGAATTTCCCATTATTCAATTTAGTAGATCAATTTACTCATAACGGTGCATTAAGTTTAGTAGGTGTAAATCCAGTATTACAAGATACGTTCTTTAATATGTTAAATATGTCTACAAATAAAATCGTTATGATTCCAACGTCATTAAGTGCAGGTTTTGCGGTGAGCTTAATTCCATACATTACTAAGACTTACGAAGAAGGACGTCTTGATGAAATGCATAGACAAATTAGAACATCTATTGGGGTTCTAATGTTTATTACCGTTCCGGCAAGCATTGGTATCATGGCTTTAGCTCAACCTTTATTTACAGTTTTCTATGGTTACGATCCAATTGTTCACGGACATGATCCTAACTTTGACGGAAGTCGTTTATTATTCTACTATTCGCCAGTTGCGATACTTATTTCACTACTTAGTGTGACTGCTTCAATGCTTCAAGGTATTGATAAACAAAAATTAACAGTTTATGTTATTTTAGGTTCAGTTTTAATAAAACTAGCATTAAACTATCCATTAATTATGATGTTACACACGCCTGGTGCTGTTTTAAGTACGGCAATCGCATTATTATTCGCTAATGCATGTAACTTCTACATTCTTAAAAAATACGCTAAGTTTAAATTCAGCTATAGTTGGATTCATTTTGGAAAAATATTCTTATATTCTTTCATCATGATGATTGGCGTAGAAATCGTATTCTTTATACTTAAACTTTTCTTAGAACCAACACGATTTGGTTACCTTATTATCATAGCAGTGAGTGTTGTTGTGGGCGCACTCATTTACGGTGGTATTACAATTAAGAATAGATTAGCTGATGAGTTTTTAGGAGATATTCCTGGAAAAATTAGACGTAAAGTGAAGTTTTTACAATGAGAATAGATAAATTTTTAGCAAACATGGGTGTAGGTACGCGTAATGAAGTTAAACAATTACTTAAAAAAGGTGCAGTCGAAGTAAACGATAAGAAAATTAAAACACCTAAAACGCATATCAATCCTAATGAAGACCATGTTACAGTGAATGGCTCAACCATTTCTTACATTGAGAATGTCTATATCATGTTAAATAAACCTAAAGGCGTGATTTCAGCTACAGAAGATGACTCGCATAAAACTGTCATAGATTTAATCCCTGAATATTCACATTTGGGGATTTTTCCTGTAGGAAGATTGGATAAGGATACAGAAGGTCTATTATTATTAACAAATGATGGTCAATTTAATCACGAATTGATGAATCCGAACAAACATGTTTCAAAAACATACGAAGTCGTTTCTAAATATCCAATTAAACAAGCAGATATTGAAGCGTTTGAATCAGGTGTTGAACTTTCAGACGGAAAAGTAAAACCCGCAAAGCTTATTAAAGGAAATGACCATCTTTCATATGTTACGATTTACGAAGGCAAATATCATCAGGTTAAAAGAATGTTTCATAGTATAGAAAATGAGGTATTAGAATTGAAACGTATTAAAATCGCCAATTTAGAATTAGATCAATCTCTAAATGATGGTGAATTTCGTTTTCTAAATGAACAAGATTTTAACAATCTTAAAAACTAATAAAGGAGAAGGTGTTTTATTATGGGTAAATGTACAAACTTATTTAGAATTGCATTAGGTATCGGTGGTGCTGTTGCAGCAGTTGCTTTAACTCGTAAAGACAGTCGCGATAAACTAAAAAATGAATACAACAAATATAAAGAAAATCCTGAATCATACAAAGCGAACGCTAAAGATTTAGCTAACCAAATCGGTAGCAAAGCGAATGAAACGATTCAAGAAGTAAGAAATAATCCAAAAGATTATGTAGATCGTATTAAAAACGATCCTAAAGCATTCTTTGAAGAAGAAAAATCTAAATTCACTGATTTAGATGATAAAAAAGCAGACGACTTAGAAGAAGGTAAGTTTGACGACGAAGGTGGCGCAACAACTTCTAATAATCTTAGAGTAGTCTCTGAAGAAGATTTAAAAAATAATAAAAATGCTTTAGAAGATAAGAAATAAGGCAGTTTTATACAACATGTGTCATCAGATTAAATTCTGGTGGCATTTTTTTATGCAATTTTTCCCACATAAAAGATTATAAAATAATTTCTCACCTGTACTTTCAAATTTAAATTTAACCTCAGAATGAACACTCATTTTGTAAAAAAGATTCAATCAAAAGAAAAAAATTAAGTAATTTTTCTGACATCTTACTGTAGTTTCTCAGTAACATAATGTAAAATGGATATTAACTTATATAAAAAAAGGAAGTCGATCTCAAATGTGGAAAGAAAAGGTTCTAGAATATGAAAATCAAATGATTGATGATCTGAAAGGCTTATTATCTATTGAAAGTGTTAGAGATGATTCTCAAGCCTCAAAAGAAGCACCAGTTGGACCGGGACCAAGAAAAGCTCTAGACTACATGTATCAAATTGCTGAGAGAGATGGTTTCTCAACACATGATGTGGATCACATTGCCGGACGAATTGAAGCAGGTAAAGGCGACGATGTTTTAGGTATTTTATGCCATGTCGATGTTGTGCCAGCTGGAGATGGATGGGATTCAGATCCGTTTGATCCAGTAGTTACAGATAATGCCATTATTGCAAGAGGTGCATTAGATGATAAAGGACCAACAATTGCTGCATATTATGCTGTTAAGATTCTGAACGATATGAATGTAGATTGGAAGAAACGTATTCATATGATTATTGGGACAGATGAAGAGTCTGACTGGAAATGTACAGATAGATATTTCCAAACTGAGGAAATGCCTACTTTAGGTTTTGCACCTGATGCTGAATTCCCAGCGATACACGGTGAAAAGGGTATTACTACTTTTGATTTAGTTCAAAATAAAATGGCAGAAGATGCTGATGAGCCTGATTACGAACTCATTAGTTTTGAATCTGGTCAAAGATATAATATGGTTCCAGACCACGCAGAAGCACGCGTTCTAGTTAAAGAGAATATGACAGATGTCATTCAAAACTTTGAATACTTTATAGAACAACATCAACTTCAAGGTGAAAGTACAGTTGATAGTGGCATATTAATCTTAACTGTTGAAGGTAAAGCTGTTCACGGTATGGATCCTTCTCTAGGTGTCAATGCCGGTTCATATCTCCTTAAATTTTTATCATCACTCAACCTAGATAAAAGTGCTAAAGATTTTGTGGAATTTAACAATCGTTATCTGTTTAATTCTCATTTTGGTGAAAAAATGGGCATGAAATTCCATACAGATATCATGGGCGATGTAACTACGAATATTGGGGTTATAAAATATGACAACGAACAAGCTGGTAGATATGGCATTAACTTAAGATATCCAGAAGGGTTCGAATTCGAAGAAGCTATAGAAAGATTTACTAATGAAATTAAAGAACTTGGCTTTAGTGTTGAATTAGGCAAAGTTCAGAAACCTCATTACGTTGATAAGAACGATCCATTTGTAGAAAAGCTCGTTAAAGCATACAGAAATCAAACAGGCGATATGACTGAACCATATACTATTGGTGGCGGTACATATGCTAGAAATCTCGACAAAGGGGTCGCATTCGGTGCAATGTTTGAAGATACAGAAGATTTAATGCATCAAAAAAATGAGTACATGACTAAACAACAATTGATTGACGCAACAAGTATTTATTTAGAAGCAATCTATTCTTTATGTGTGGAGGAATAATCGATGACAAAAGTTTTTATTAATGGTGAATTTGTAGATGAAAAGGACGCTAAAGTATCATACGAAGATAGGGGCTATGTTTTTGGAGATGGGATTTATGAGTACATTCGTGCTTATGAAGGCAAATTATTTACAGTAAAGGAACACTTTGAAAGATTTTTGAGAAGTGCGAATGAAATTGGATTAGATTTAGAATACTCAGTTGATGAGTTAATAGAATTAGTACGCCAATTATTACATGAAAATAATGTTAAAAATGGTGGGATATATATTCAAGCTACTAGAGGCGTAGCCCCACGTGAGCATTCATTCCCCACACCTCCTGTTAAACCAGTAGTTATGGCATTTACTAAAAGCTACGACAGACCATATGAACAATTAGAAAACGGTATATATACTGTTACAACAGAAGACATTCGTTGGCTTCGTTGTGACATCAAAAGTTTGAATCTACTAGGAAATGTTTTAGCAAAAGAATTTGCTGTTAAATATAATGCGACAGAAGCGATTCAACACCGAGGAGAAACAGTTACAGAAGGTGCTTCAAGTAACGTTTATGCTATTAAAGACGGTGCGATTTATACACATCCTATCAATAATTTTATTTTAAATGGTATTACGCGTCGTGTAATTAAATGGATTGCTGAAGATTATAATATTCCGTTTAAAGAAGAAACATTTACTGTTGATTTCTTAAAAAATGCTGACGAAGTCATCGTTTCTAGTACTTCTGCTGAAGTTATGCCTGTTATCAAAGTTGACGGTGAAGATATTGGTAATGGAAAGGTTGGCGACGTAACACGTCATTTACAAGAAGGATTTAACAAATATATCAAATCTCATAGTATTTAAAGTTAAGAATATTAGAAATTTTAAAAACTTAAAAAACTTAATATAATTGTCTTATTTTTCCAGTATTTAGGAAGAAGAATGTGTTATAATTTAAAGCAAAGCGATTTAATGATTTTAAGGACGACGAACTAGTAAAATGTGTCATTTTGTTTCTCATTTTTAGTTGAAATGTACCCTTAAAAATTATAAAATCTTTTATGAGTGATAAATAAAGAACGGGCTGATTGATTAAAATATTTAGGGAATTTTATATTATCAAGCCAACTAAAAAACTGTTATCTAAATATCAATTGAGCGTAAGAGACAAAAAGAATATGCGCTTTTCTATAAATTAGAATATATGGCTCTTGAAAAATATATTTCTAGAGCCATTTTCTAATTGAAAGTGAGGTGAACGTGTTGGAGCAGTTTTATCAGTTAGGGTGGACACTTGACTCTGCTGGAGGAGCTTCTGGTGAAGCTTATATGGCTGAGCAAGATGGTCAGAAATTATTTTTAAAACGTAATTCTAATCCTTTTATTGCAGCATTATCTGCAGAAGGAATTGTACCAAAACTTGTATGGACGAAACGTATTGAAACAGGAGAGGTAGTCACTGCGCAACATTGGAAAAATGGTCGTGAGCTTAAATCCGATGAAATGGATCAAACGAGAGTAGCACAACTACTTAATAAAATCCACAGTTCTAAACCACTACTTACTATGCTTAAACGCATGGAAATGGAACCCATTACTCCTGAAATCATGTTAAATAAAATAAATGCTTCTCTTTCTAGAGAAGTTTTAACCCACCATGTTGTGAGAAAAGCTTTAACTTATTTAGAGGACCATATACCTAATTTAGATTCACGCTTTTTTACTGTCGTACATGGTGACGTCAACCACAATAACTGGTTATTATCTGATAGAGATGAGTTATATCTAGTAGATTGGGAAGGCGCTATGATTGCAGACCCAGCTATAGATATTGGCATGCTGCTTTATAACTACGTTCCTCAATCTAAATGGTCAAAATGGTTCAAAACCTATGGCGTAGAAGAGAGTATGAATTTAAACAAACGTATGAAATGGTATACAGTGATCCAATCCATTGGTATGGTTCAATGGTATGAAGAACAAAAGCGCTATAAGGATATGAACTTGTGGCTAAAATTCTTAAATGAAGTGATGAATAGCAACTTATTTATATAAGGAGAAATTAAGATGAGAGTTCGATACAAACCTTGGGCAGAAGACTATTTAAAAGAACATCCTGATCTCGTTGATATGGATGGCACACATGCTGGTCACATGTCTGAGTGGTTTGACAAAGAACAACCTATTTATATAGAAATTGGTTCTGGCATGGGACAATTTATAACTACTTTAGCTTCCCAACATCCAGAAATTAACTTTGTGTCAATGGAACGAGAGAAAAGTGTGATGTATAAAGTTCTTGATAAAGCTAAAGAACTTCAGTTAACTAATTTGAAAATGATTTGCAACGATGCAATAGAGTTAAATGAATACTTTAAAGATGAAGAGGTTTCTAGAATTTATCTTAACTTTTCTGATCCGTGGCCTAAAAAACGTCATGCTAAAAGACGTCTGACATATCATACATATCTTGCTTTATATAAGCAGATTCTTAAAGAAGATGGTGAAATACACTTTAAGACTGATAATCGAGGACTTTTTGCGTTTAGTTTAGAAAGTATGTCTCAATTTGGTATGTATTTCACTAAAATGAATTTAAATCTGCACGATGAAGATGACGAAGATAACATTCTTACTGAGTATGAGAAGAAATTTTCTGAAAAGGGTTCAAGAATTTATCGAATGGAAGCAAAATTTCATAAAAACTTTTAAATGTATCGAAGCGTATCACTAAAAATGTGATATGCTTTTTTATTAATTTTAAATCGTTCTAATTAGTTAAAAATCATTTGTTTGAATTGCGCTTAGATAATATTTGTAATACTTTTGAATAAAAGATGTAATTTACATCAATTTAGAATATAAATAACGTAGAGGAGGAGTTATTTATGAAATTAGGAAAGTTTACAATACATTATTTAAGAGGTGGGAACACAAATATTGATGGCGGAGCTATGTTTGGCGTCGTGCCCAAACCATTATGGACGAGAAAATATCAAGTCAATGATAAAAATCAAATTCACACGCCTACACATCCTATATTTATTCAAACTGAAGATAAGAACATATTAATAGATACAGGTATAGGTAATGGTAAACTTTCTGAAAAACAGCAACGCAATAGTGGTGTAGACTATGAAAGTCTCATTCAAGAAGATTTAGCTCAACTAGGATTAACTACCTCTGACATTGACATGGTATTGATGACACATCTTCATTTTGATCACGCAACTGGATTAACTGATAATCATGGACATGCAATTTTCGAAAATGCGACACATTTTATTCAGCAGGACGAATGGCATGAATTTTTATCACCTAATATAAGAAGCCAAGCAACTTATTGGGAAGAAAATCAAGGCGATTACAAGCAAAATCTTATTTTATTTGAAAATGACATAGAACCATATCCTGGAATTAAGATGATTCACACAGGTGGCCATAGCTTTGGTCATTCTATTATTACAATTGAAAGCGAAGGGGAGCATGCTGTTCATATGGCTGACATTTTCCCAACGACTGCACACCTTAATCCACTTTGGGTTACGGCATACGATGATTATCCAATGCAATCTATCCGTGAAAAAGAACGTTTGATTCCATATTTTATGTATCATAATTATTGGTTCTTGTTTTACCATGATGAAAATTATTTTGCAGTAAAATACAAAGATGACCATAAGACAATCGACACATACATTTCCAGATAAAAAAAGGGTTATAGTTTGAGGAATTTTAGTTAACTCTCAAACTATAACCTTTATTTCTTACATTTCGTATAAAATGTCATAACTCTATAATATCAAGTACTTGTCCAGAAAGTGCATCTGCATAAAACTCATATTCTACTAATTCACCATGTTTGTATGCTGTAATACCGCCTTGATAGATAGGTTGATTCTGATTAACGTTATCTAAAACGATAGGCTGATGCACGATATAAGAGCCTTTAACTTCTCTAAAGTATGTTTTAACTTCTTCAAGTAATCGTTCTGCGTTATAAAATTTGTGCTTAGCTAAATAAATAATTGCACAGATAGAAACTATAACAGTTGTTGTAAATGTCATGAGTGCGATACTTTTTAAATTAAAAAACTTCATCATATATTCTCCTCTTAACGAAATTCTTATCATTAGTTTACCATATTGAAGATGATATAATAGAGTACAAGGAGTGAGATTTTGTATGACGATTGAAAATACGAAAACTTTAGAACGAATTAAAAATTTAACAGAACTTCATGGAGCCCCTGGTTTCGAAAATGAGATTAGAGATTATATGAAAAAAGAAATGGCACCATACGTAGATGAATGTCTTCAAAATAAGATGGGCGGATTTTATGGTATTAAAAAATCTAAAAAAGCGAATGCACCAAAAGTAATGATTGCAGCTCATATGGATGAAATTGGCTTTATGATTACACATATCACAGATAATGGCATGATACAATTCACTCAATTAGGTGGCGTTGCAAATGATATTTGGCAAGGTCAGAGACTTAAAGTGAAAAATAGAAATGGTGATCAAGTCGTGGGTGTAGTAGCCAACATACCAAAACATTTTAGAACAGGAAACGAAGCTGTTCCTGAAATTAAAGATTTGATGTTAGATATAGGTGCTACTTCCCAAGAAGAAGTAAGAAGTAGAGGGATAGAAATTGGCGACACCATTGTCCCAGATACAATCTTCACACAATTATCTGAGCATCGCTATAGTGCGAAAGCCTGGGATAATCGATACGGTTGTGTGCTTGCGATAGAAATATTAGAATTACTCAAGGATACAGAATTAGATGTAGATTTATATGTAGGTGCAAATGTGCAAGAGGAAGTTGGTTTAAGAGGTGCGAAAGCGGCAGCAGAACAAATTAATCCTGACATTGCCTTCGTTGTAGATTGTTCACCAGCAAATGATATTAAAGGCAAACAACAACTCTCTGGTGCACTAGGGGAGGGCACACTCATACGTATTAAAGATGGTACGATGATATTAAAACCTCAGTTTAGAGACTATCTGTTACAATTAGCTGAATCTAATGATATCGCACATCAATATTACATTTCTCCGGGTGGTACAGATGGCGGAGAAATTCATAAAGCTAATGAAGGGATTCCTACAGCAGTCATTGGCGTATGTGCGAGATATATCCATAGTACTGATGCAGTATTTGATATAAGAGATTATTATGCTGCAAGACAATTATTAAAAGAAAGTATTATGAACTTAACTGAACAACAAATTGAAACTTTAAAATTTGGATAAGGAGTATAGAGTATGAAACAACTTGAATCTGAAAAACAATTCGAAGAATTAAAACAAGGTAAGACAGTGTTTGAATTTACTGCTGGATGGTGTCCAGATTGTAGAGTTATCGAACCTGATTTACCAAAGTTAGAAGAGAAATATCAAGAATTTGATTTTGTCTCTGTAGATAGAGATCAATTTATTGATTTATGTATAGATAACGATATTTTAGGAATACCGAGCTTTTTAGTTTTTAAAGATGGCGAACTTTTAGGTAGCTATATTGGAAAAGAAAGAAAATCAATTGAACAAATCGACGAATTTTTAGCACAACACATCTAGATTTGTATAAATTTTAAAACTCACGAAATATACACACTGTATTTTAGTTTTTTCTGTTATATAACGGTTATTTATTGTAAACTGTTATAAGGTGCGAAAATAGGAGTGTTATAAATGAACGTCTTTCAAATGAGAGATAAATTAAAAGCACGTTTAAATCATTTAAATGTGGACTTTAAATTTGATAGAGAAGAAGAAACATTGCGAATCTATCGAACAGATAATCATAAAGGTGTAACAATTAAACTCAATGCTATTGTCGCTAAATATGAAGAGCAAAAAGATAAAATTATAGATGAAATTGTTTATTACGTTGAAGAAGCTATTGCTCAAATGGGGGATAACGCCATTGAACAACTTGATGATATAAAAATCATGCCAGTTATAAGAGCAACAAGTTTTGATAAGAAGACCAAAGAAGGTCAATCATTTGTCATTAGCAAACATACCGCTGAAACGAATATTTACTATGCACTGGATTTAGGTAAATCATATCGATTAATAGACAAAAGTATGTTAGAAACATTAAATATGACAGAACAACAAGTTAAAGAAATGTCATTATTCAATGTTAGAAAACTTGAAAATAAATACGCTACAGATGAAGTTAAAGGAAATATCTTCTACTTCATCAACTCTAATGATGGATATGATGCCAGTCGCATACTTAATACATCTTTCTTAAATGAGATTCAAGAACAATGCGAAGGTGAAATGCTTGTAGCTGTACCTCATCAAGACGTTCTTGTTATCGCTGATATACGCAATAAAACAGGTTATGATGTCATGGCCCATTTAACTATGGAATTCTTTACTAAAGGATTAGTACCTATTACATCATTGTCCTTTGGCTATGATAAAGGGCACCTAGAACCGATATTCATTTTAGGGAAAAATAATAAACAAAAGCGAAATCCTAATGTCATTCAGCGATTAGAAGCGAATAGAAAGAAATTCAATGATAAAGATAAATAATAGAAATGGAGTTTTATAAATGAACTTATTTTACAACCCACAAGGTGTAGGAGATGTGGCATTCTTACAAATTGAACCTACAGACGGTGTGTTTGAATACAATAAACAAAACGATGTCGTTGAAATTACAAAAGAAGGACAAGTCGTAGGCTATAACGTGTTTGACGCATCTAAAAAGGTAAATATTGAAGGAAATGGACATATTAAATTAACTTCAGAAATCATTAATGCTTTACAACAAGCAATTTCAGATGCAGGATTTAATTATCAATTAGATACAGACTTATCTCCAAAATTTGTTATAGGATATGTAGAAACTAAAGAAAAACATCCTGATGCTGATAAGTTAAGCGTACTTAATGTCAATGTTGGTAACGATACACTGCAAATTGTATGTGGAGCACCAAATGTTGAAGCAGGTCAAAAAGTCGTTGTAGCAAAAGTCGGCGCTGTGATGCCAAGTGGAATGGTCATTAAAGATGCTGAACTCCGTGGTGTTGCTTCTAGCGGTATGATTTGTTCAATGAAAGAATTGAATTTACCTAACGCGCCACAAGAAAAAGGTATTATGGTATTAAGCGACGATTACGAAATTGGGCAAGCATTTTTTGATTAATTAAGAAAGGTAGTGGAATTATGAGCTGGTTTGATAAATTATTTGGCGAAGATAATGATTCAAATAGCGACCTGTTACGTAAAAATAAAAAAAGAAGACAGAGTTCGCAATCACAACAAAATAATCAAGACTCATTACTGCCTCAAAATAATGACATTTATAATCGCCCAAGAGGAAAATTTAGATTTCCTATGCAAGTGTCTGAGGAAACATCTGCTCAATATGAGGAACATAGCTACGATGAAAGTGAAACTTCTGGATATCAGGCGTATTCTGACTCAAATTACACGCAAGACTATGGACAATCCTATACTACTGATAGCTACGGGAAAAGACATCGACGTCGTAGAGCTTCACAAACGACTGAAGGTAGTGCTAGCGATAGTTATCAAAGCAATCATGTCGATAAACAAACTTCTCATGAACCTAAACGTAATAGCAGAAGAAATACCTATAGTCAGTCAAACGCTCAAAAAGATCACAAGAAAGAGAACCATCATCCTCGTACGAAATTACAATCTGAGCGATTAAAATCTAAAAGTCAGTTACATTCACCTTCAAGTTCTGAATTTACATATCATCGTAGTAGCTTTAAAGCGAGTGAAGTTCCATCAGCTATATTCGGAACTAAGAAAAGACGACCAATTGAGAATGGTGTGATACCGCCTAAACAAGAATCACAAAACGATGATTCAAAGGATAAGAATAAAGATTCTGATTCTAAGCAAAGCCAACGTCACGCTTCAAATGAATACGATGTGAACATGTATAGACAGTCAATTAATAGCCAAATGGGTTATCAACAAGAAGACTCGCTGCATTCTAATCAACCTGAGAAAAGTGACAACGAACAGCAATCAAAGAATTCAAGTCGTTCTCAACAGTCTTCACCAGAGCAACAGTCAAATCAACAATCATCTCATCAATCAAAAGGGAAAACGCCGAACTATTCTAAAAGAGATAACACAATCAATATCGAAAATATATACGCTTCTCAAATCGTTGAAGAGATTAGACGAGAAAGAGAACGAAAAGTTCTTCAAAAACGGAGATTTAAGAAAGCATTACAAGCTAAAAGACAACAAAATCAAAACTCAGAAGAAGATAGTATTCAAAAAGCGATTGATGAAATGTATGCTAAACAAGCGCATCAATACATTGGAGAAAGTTCTCTAGACGAAGATGACAATGAAGATCATATCGATGTAGAGTTAAATGATTCTTCAGATCATCCTTCAACAAAGTCTTTTGAAGAGGATCAAATTGGCGCGTCATCCTATAATTACGAAGAGATTAATCTAGATGATGAACATCATATTCAAAAGTTAAATGATGAAGATGTACAAGTGAATGATAGTCCGATTAATTCAGGTCAAAATAACGAAAATGAGCTTAACAAGAAAGATGAAGAGATTGAAGATGCTCAATTCCACGAATTAGACGATAGCCAACAACAATCAGATGAAACAACTCATTCTGAACAAGAAGACTCAAAACAACATCAGTACAATGAGGCAATTAATCAAAGCGTGGACAATGAAACAGAATATGCGAAACATAGAGATATCAATGATACAGATCAATCTTCAAGTTCAAGTGAGTCGTTCAAAGAACAGCCAAGCGAAACTATTCAATCAAGTCAGACTTTAGAAAGTGAGCGTGCAACTTCAACTAGCGAACCGCATTCAACGTCTTCAAGTCAAGAAGATCAAAGCCAAGGTTCTGAAATGGATACAGAAGTATCACATTCAAAATCTGAAGCGCCAGCTAAACCGAAACAACGATTCGGTGGTAGCCGACCGTTCAACGTTTTAATGACGCCATCTGATAAGAAGCGAATGATGGATAGTAAAAAAGAGCATAGTGTAAATGTTCCAGAATTAAAACCTGAACAGCGTCATAAACAGAATGCTTATTATAGCACTACCGAGTCGAGTCGATCTTCTGAGAGTGAATCAGGTTCTACTACTTACTCCACTTCATCAAATGAAGATAGTAACGATATAGAACATTCAGAATCAATGTCACAACAAGATTATCGTCATCACAATTCAACTTCGAATAATGGTACTGATGAAAATCTACATTCGAATAATGACGCTCATGATTCGGATACAGAAGATGTAGAAACATCGAATACTGATTTTCATTTTTCAGAAGCGGAGAATATAGAAGATAATTATGAATTAAACAGTCACATGAGTCATCAAGTAGAAGACCATGAAGAATCTACTACAACACACAATTCAAATGTGACACAAGAACAAGATTCAAATCATCATGAACATCAGAGCCAACAACAACCTCAACATCAAGGAATAAGAAAAGGGCCTAATATCAAACTACCTAGCTTTGATTTATTAGAGGAGCCAGAACCACACGAAATTAATGAAGAGTGGATAGAAGAAAAGAAACAAGAACTAAATGATGCATTGTACTATTTCAACGTACCTGCAGAAGTTAAGAATGTGACTGAAGGTCCAAGTGTGACAAGATTTGAATTATCTGTAGAAAAAGGTGTTAAAGTTTCAAGAATTACTGCACTTCAAGATGATATTAAAATGGCTTTAGCAGCAAAAGATATTCGTATTGAGGCACCAATTCCTGGAACGAGTCTTGTTGGTATAGAAGTGCCAAACCATAATCCAACTAAAGTAAACTTAAGGTCAATCATTGAGACGCCTAAATTTAAAAATACAGAATCTAAATTGACTGTAGCAATGGGTTACAGAATTAATAATGAACCATTGCTTATGGATATCGCTAAAACGCCTCACGCTTTAATTGCAGGGGCAACGGGGTCAGGTAAATCAGTTTGTATCAATAGTATATTGATGTCGCTATTATATAAAAATCATCCAGAAGAATTACGCCTATTATTAATTGATCCTAAAATGGTAGAACTTGCACCATATAACGATTTACCACACTTAGTTTCTCCAGTAATTACTGATGTTAAAGCTGCCACACAAAGTTTAAAATGGGCAGTCGAAGAAATGGAGAAACGTTATAAATTGTTTGCGCAATATCATGTGAGAAATATTACTGCTTTCAACAAAAAGGCACCGTATGAGCAAAGAATGCCGAAAATTGTTATAGTAATTGATGAGTTGGCCGACTTAATGATGATGGCGCCTCAAGAGGTAGAGCAATCCATTGCACGTATTGCTCAAAAAGCACGTGCATGTGGTATTCACATGTTAGTTGCAACACAAAGACCATCAGTTAATGTTATTACTGGTCTTATCAAAGCGAATATCCCTACTAGAATTGCGTTTATGGTATCTTCAAGCGTTGATTCAAGAACAATTCTAGACAGTGGTGGCGCAGAACGTCTTCTAGGTTATGGAGATATGTTATACCTAGGTAGTGGCATGAATAAGCCAATTCGCGTTCAAGGTACATTTGTTTCTGATGAAGAAATTGATGATGTTGTTGACTTTATTAAACAACAACGCGACCCTGAATATTTATTTGAGGAAAAGGAACTACTTAAGAAAACACAATCTCAAGCACAAGACGATTTATTCGACGATGTGTGCGAGTTTATGGTAAATGAAGGACACATTTCAACTTCACTTATCCAAAGACATTTCCAAATTGGTTACAATAGAGCAGCTAGAATTATCGATCAGTTAGAACAGTTAGGCTATATTTCAGGCGCTAATGGTTCTAAACCAAGGGATGTTTATATTACTGAAGCGGATTTAAATAAAGAATAAATTGAGTAAGGAGTATTAAAATGACGCACTATCATTTTGTCGGAATTAAAGGTTCCGGCATGAGTTCATTAGCACAAATCATGCATGACCTTGGTCATGAAGTCCAAGGATCAGACATTGAAAAATACGTATTTACAGAAGTTGCTCTAAGAAATAAAGGCATTAAAATTCTACCTTTTGATGCTGACAATATAAAAGAAGGTATGGTAGTCATTCAAGGGAATGCATTTCCAGATACTCATGAAGAGATCGTTAGAGCACATGATTTAAAATTAGATGTAATTAAGTATCATGATTTTCTTGGTCATGTGATTGATCAATATACTTCTGTAGCGGTTACGGGTGCACATGGTAAAACTTCAACTACTGGCTTACTTTCACATGTGATGAATGGTGATAAAAAGACATCATTCCTCATTGGTGATGGTACTGGAATGGGCTTGCCAGGTAGTGACTATTTTGCATTTGAAGCGTGTGAATACCGTAGACACTTTTTAAGTTATCATCCAGATTATGCAATTATGACTAACATTGACTTCGATCACCCTGATTATTTCAAAAATATTGAAGACGTTTATGATGCTTTCCAAGATATGGCACATAACGTTAAAAAAGCAATTATTGCATGGGGCGATGATGATTATTTACGTAAATTAGAAGCTGATGTACCAATTTATTATTATG
This sequence comes from Staphylococcus sp. HMSC036D05, assembly GCF_001836225.1. Classification (NCBI taxonomy): domain Bacteria; kingdom Bacillati; phylum Bacillota; class Bacilli; order Caryophanales; family Staphylococcaceae; genus Staphylococcus; species Staphylococcus sp. HMSC036D05. The sequence continues at coordinate 60,386 of NZ_KV827781.1, forward strand.
GTTTTAAAGAATCAGATGATATCTATGCTAAGAACATTCAAATTACTGAAAAAGGTACTCAATTTGATGTTTATATCAATGGTGAATATTATGATCAATTCTTATCACCACAATTTGGCGACCATAATATTTTAAATACGCTTGCAGTTATCGCGATAAGTTATTTAGAAAAAATGGATATTAAAAATATTAAAGAAGCGTTAGAAACGTTTGGTGGTGTAAAACGTCGCTTTAATGAAACAAAAGTATCTAATCAAGTATTAGTAGACGATTATGCTCACCATCCAAGAGAAATTAGTGCTACAATTGAGTCAGCTCGAAAAAAATACCCAAATAAAGAAGTAGTAGCTGTCTTTCAACCACACACTTTCTCTAGAACACAAGCATTTCTTGATGAATTTGCATCTAGCTTGAGTAAAGCAGATCAAGTATTCTTATGTGAAATTTTTGGTTCGATTAGAGAAAATACTGGAGACTTAACAATAGAAGATTTAATTAATCGTATTGACGGTTCGGCACTAATAGATGAAAATAGTATTGACGTATTAGAAAAATTTGATAACGCTGTAATTTTATTTATGGGCGCAGGTGACATTCAAAAGTTACTTAAAGCATATTTTGAAAAATTAGGCGTAGAAAATGACTTTTAATATGTTTATATTAAAACATCATGGGTATTAAATATTAATGACTTTAATTTAAGGTATTTAGGAGGCGTTTTTAATGGATTGGATTTTACCAATTGCAGGAATTATTGCCGCGATAGCTTTCTTAATCTTATGTATCGGTATCGTTGTTGTTTTAATTTCTGTTAAAAAGAATTTAGATTACGTGGCTAAAACACTAGATGGTGTTGAAGGTCAAGTTCAAGGTATTACTCGTGAAACTACTGATTTACTTCATAAAGCAAATCGTTTAACTGAAGATATTCAAGGTAAAGTGGATCGTTTAAACTCAGTTGTAGATGCTGTTAAAGGCATTGGTGACTCAGTTCAAAATTTAAATGGTTCTGTAGATCGAGTAACAAACTCAATTACGCACAACATTTCTCAAAATGAAGATAAAATTTCTCAAGTAGTACAATGGTCAAACGTTGCAATGGAAATTGCAGACAAATGGCAAAATAGATACTACCGTAGAGGAAGTGCAAACTACAAAACAAACACTGTAGCTGACGATGTTAAGCATGGCTATACTCATTCAGATCACAATGATGATCATAGCTACACTACACGTGTTAACAAATAATTAATACGAACGAATTAAATGCACTTAAATGAGGTTTTTACTTATTTAAGTGCTTTTGTTTTAGGAGGAATTGTTTATGGAACATTATAACCGCGATGATTTTGAGACAAATAATACAGGTCGTGATTTATATAACCGTACGTCACGTTATTCATCAAGAGCGCCTAAACGTAAGGATTTTGTAGTAAGCTTTATAGCTAGTGCCATCGTTGGTTCTGCTTTAGGTTTATACTATAAGAATAAAGTTTACAAAAAGACAGATGAATTAAGAGATAAAGAAAGAGATTTAAGAAACAAAGTTCTCGATTATAAAGAACAAGCTGAGAATACAGTTAATTCAGTTAGAGAAAAAGTGGAAGACTTTAGAAATCGCTCTAAAGATGGATTAACTTCTGAAGAATTGCAAGCTCAAAAAGTAGCGATTCAAAGAGAAGTGAACGATAACAACCTTGCAGATCAGTCTCCTGAAGCACAAGAAATTCAAGAGGCTAAACTAGAAGCTACGAAAGATGATTTTGACCAAGAGCAAGGACCATCAGCTTCAGAGTTAACTGCACAACAAAATGCAATTCAAGAAGAAACAAAACTTGCAGACGAATCACCAGAAGCGCAAAATATTCAAGAAGCGAAAGCTGAAGCACAACAACAA
>NZ_KV827781.1:62382-169910 GCF_001836225.1 Staphylococcus sp. HMSC036D05
AAGAAGCGAAAGCTGAAGCACAACAACAAAGCGGTCCAACAGCCTCAGAGTTAACTGCGCAACAAAACGCAATCCAAGAAGAAACAAAACTTGCAGATCAGTCACCAGAAGCGCAAGATATCCAAGAAGCGAAAGCTGAAGCACAACAACAAAACGGACCATCAACTTCAGAGTTAACTGCACAACAAAACGCAATCCAAGAAGAAACAGAACTCGCAGATCAATCACCAGAAGCACAAAATATTCAAGAAGCTAAAAATGATGCGAAGGCTAAAGATAGCCAAGAAAACGCACATATTGATAGTGATAAAAAACCTTCTGCTGAAGAAATTGCTATCGCTCAAACAGCTGTTAAGAAAGAATCAAGCGATAATAATTTAGCTGATCCTACAACTAAAGAGGGTAAAAATGAAGATACAGCTAGTCATACACAAGCAGAAAAAATGGCAGTAGCTGCGCAAACTAAAAATGATAAAATCAATAATGATAGTCAAGTAGCTAAGAATACAAAAGATCTTACTACTGAACAAGATATTCCTAAATCTTCTAACAAAGAAGTTCCTAATTTAGTAACTAAAGATCAAAAAGAAGAAACATCATCTAATGAAGGTTCATTTGCTAACCGTTTAGCTACGGCAGCTAAGACTAAAAAATCCAAATTAACTAAAGGTTCTAAAGAAGCACAATTGACAGAAGCTCTATTAGCAGAACCAACGATTAAAAAAGGTAAGAAAAAAACAAATGTGCCAAACTTAGTCACTCAATCTAATAAGCAGTCTTCAAATGCAAAACAGAAAGCTACTACTCAAAAAGGTACAACAACTCAGTCTCAAGCGTCAGCAACATTTGAAAATGGTGTAGTGACACATGAGAAGTCAACAAAAGGTAGTCAAAAATCTAAGAATAGTGGCAATAAAACGAATGCTACCAACAAAAAGAAAAACACTAATAAAAAGACAACAAACAAAAAACAAAGTAATACACCTAAACAAAACAATAGAAATCAAAAACAACAAACTCAATCAGATAATAATCAACAAAAAGTAGAAAAAGCGAACAGCAAGATTGAAAAACGTACTTTTAATGATTAAACTGAATGATCATATTAATTAAAGATATGATTCAAAAGGCTGGGGCAACTTTTAAAGATTGTCTCAGCCTTTCTAAATTAAAATGAAATTTCGTCCACATATAAACACATTAACAGTTTGAGCAAGTTATGACGTTTTTAGAAAATTTTTTATTTTCTGTAAACAACAACTTGAACTATAAAATTGAAATTGTTAAAATTAGGTCTAAATACTTTTAATTTATCGCTTTAAAGTAATATACTTTCATACATAATTATATCTTAGAGGTGAGTAGAAATGACTAATAAATTGGAACAATACCGTGAAGAGATTGTCTCATTAAATAACCAAATTTTAGATTTGTTATCTAAGAGAGGCGAGTTAGCTCAAAAAATTGGAGAAGAAAAAATTAAACAAGGGACTCAAGTATATGATCCACAGCGTGAAAAAGAAATGATTAACGAATTATTGGATAAAAACCAAGGTCCATTTAATGATAATGTAATTAAGCAGTTGTTTAAAGAAATTTTTAAAGCCTCTACTGATTTACAAAAATCTGAAAATGAAAAACATCTTTATGTCTCTCGTAAACTTAAACCAGAAGATACGATTGTAAAATTTGATAACGGTGGCATCATTGGTGACGGAAATAAATCATTTGTATTCGGTCCTTGTTCGGTGGAATCACAAGAACAAGTAGATGCTGTTGCAAGTGACTTACAAGCGAAAGGAGAAAAATTTATCAGAGGTGGTGCATTCAAACCTCGTACATCTCCTTATGATTTCCAAGGTCTTGGTGTAGAAGGATTAAAAATACTTAAAAACGTTAAAGATAAGTTTAATTTAAATGTAGTGAGTGAGATAGTAAATCCTAATGACTTTGAAATTGCAGATGAATACTTAGATGTGTTCCAAATTGGCGCTCGAAATATGCAAAACTTCGAATTATTAAAAGAAGCTGGACGCACAAATAAACCGATTCTTTTAAAACGTGGTTTATCAGCGACTATTGAAGAATTCATTTATGCAGCAGAGTATATTGCTTCTCAAGGCAATAGAAACATCATTTTATGTGAACGTGGTATACGTACTTATGAAAAGGCAACTCGAAATACTTTAGATATTTCTGCAGTACCAATCTTAAAACAAGGTACACATTTACCTGTAATGGTCGATGTTACACATAGTACAGGAAGAAAAGATATTATGTTACCAACTGCAAAAGCTGCATTAGCTGTCGGTGCAGATGGCGTAATGGCTGAGGTTCATCCGGATCCATCTGTCGCTTTAAGTGATGCAGGTCAGCAAATGGACTTAAATGAATTCAATCAATTTTATAATGAACTCAAACCACTGGCAGATATGTATAACGCTAAGAAATTAAAATAATTTTCGAGTGATAATTTTGTTGTAGTGACTGAGTAGGCTGCTTTATTATTCTCTAAACAGAATAGTAAAGTAGTCCTTTTTATTTTTTTAGGAAATTTATATTTATCAGAAATACTATTGATAGAAATATAATTTTTTTAAAATAGAAATACACAAAAACTAACGAATTGTACACGCTCTTTCTGACAGAAATGTGACAAAAGAACAAAATGATTTCGCAAACGTTTTAAATATGATAAACTTTGAAAATGATATGAAAGCACGATATAATAGCTAATAAAACGCTTACAAGGAGGATAATTATGACTGTAACAATTTATGATGTTGCAAGAGAAGCACGTGTGTCGATGGCAACTGTTTCACGAGTAGTAAATGGCAATCAAAACGTGAAGCCCGAAACTCGAAATAAAGTCAATGAAGTGATTAAAAAATTAAACTACAGACCTAATGCCGTTGCTAGAGGACTTGCAAGTAAACGTACAACTACTGTAGGAGTGATTATACCTGACATTTCAAATGTGTATTATTCACAACTTGCCCGTGGTTTAGAAGATATCGCTACAATGTATAAATATCATTCAATTATTTCTAACTCAGATAATGATCCTGAGAAAGAAAAAGAAATATTCAATAATCTATTAAGTAAACAAGTAGATGGTATTATTTTCCTTGGTGGTACGATTTCAGAAGAAATTAAAGAATTAATTAATCAATCATCAGTTCCTGTTGTCGTTTCAGGCACAAATGGTAAAGATGACCACATCGCTTCAGTGAACATTGATTTCAAACAAGCAGCAGAGGAAGCAGCACAACATATGTTTGAACAAGGTGCTACTAAATTTGCTCTTGTAGGTGGGGATTATTCTAAAAAAGCACAAGACGATGTATTACAAGGATTAACTAAAGTTCTTGACCAACATCAACTAGAATTGGATGAAGCACTTCATTTCTCAGGGAAAGAAAGTTATAAAGAGGGCATTAAAGCATTTGAAAGATTACAAGATAATATGCCAGACGCAATACTTTCAATTAGTGACGAACAAGCAATAGGAATTTTACACAGCGCATTAGATGCTGGTGTGAAAGTACCTGAGGATTTACAAATTGTTAGCTTCAACAATACACGCCTTGTTGAAATGGTTCGTCCTCAATTATCAAGTGTCATCCAACCTTTATATGATATCGGTGCAGTAGGCATGAGGTTATTAACGAAATATATGAACGAAGAAGATATTGAAGAGCCAAATGTGATTCTTCCACATAGAATAGAATATCGTGGCACTACGAAATAAACTATCGCCGATGAGCTCAGGCTCACGCTAAGATGAATTAAATATATATTAAAGCGGATGCATGATTTGAGATATAACTACTTTTCACTCAACACGCATCCGCTTTTTTATGTCTTTAATGGTTCGACTCGACTGCCAATTTATATTTCATCTTTATAATGAGCGTACCAACTGGAGACTTGCTTTGCTATTCGAGCATTCTTTTCAGAAATTTCTTTAGTTCTAGGAATGTAAATATAATCATTTAGTCGGTCTTCCCAGCGTTTAGGGAGTTGAACAGGGCTATATAATTTCCATTTATTAATCCAGCTTAGAGGGAGGTAACCTTGTTGAATGGGTTCACCGATTAAACTGAGAAAGACGTGACTCCAAGCACGAGGTACAACTCTCCATATATTATAACCACCGCCGCCAAACATGATTACTTTATGACAACAATAACGAGCTACTAAATCTTGTATGATGTAGGGAATCGTATAGAGCGTGCTTAACGTACAACTGATATGTGTTAAAGGATCTCTATAATGGATATCTACGCCATGCACACTTAAAATAATGTCCGGTTTAAAAGCTGCTATAACTGGTTCCACAGTTTCTTTAAATACGTCTAAATATGAGTCATCTTCTGTATAGGGCTCTAATGGCACATTGACTGTATAACCATAACCGAGATCTTCACCACGTTCAGTATAATGTCCAGAACCTGGGAAAAGAAACTTGCCTGTTTCATGAATAGAATAAGTCATAATTTGATTATCTGTATAAAAGCTCCACTGTGTGCCATCGCCATGATGTGCATCAGTATCGATAATCATTACACGTTGATTGTAGCGTTCAACTAAATATTTTGCTGTAATCGCTACATCATTATAAATACAAAAGCCATTAGCCCGACCAGATTGAGCATGATGAAGTCCACCGCCTAAATGACAACCATTATCCAAAGAGCCATCCATCAATCGGTCTGCTAAATTAAGGGCGCCTCCTACAATACGGGCACTATGTCGATGCATATGTCTAAATTGCACGGTGTCCTCACTGTTTAGTCCATATTTTTTAGCTTCTTCTTCACTTAAAATCCCATGTGAAGCGTGACGAATAGCTTGAATATAATCATATTTATGAATAAGTGCTAACTCATCATCTGTTGCTATTCTTGGTTTGATGATATGTTCAGGCTTAAGAAATTTTGCTTCTTTTAAGAGTTCCGTTGTTAACTTAAGACGCATTTGATTGAATGGGTGTTCGTTATTGAACCGATATTTTAAAATTTCATCTGAATAAACATATCCCGTTTTTATATTTTTATTTTGCATCATGTCACCCCCTTATCAACATTTTTATTAAATTTTCTAAGTAGGGCGTGGGACAGCACAATTCATTTTCCTGAATGATATGTTTATCCCATCCCTTTTAAAAAGTAACCCACAACTATAATTTAGGGCTTAAAAGAAGAATTTATTCTTATATCTAATATCATCAAAAGCTTGTTGTTGATCAAGGCTAATACGTCTACCAATACGAGCCATCAAACAATTAGCAGGGTGACTTGTAATTTCTGGATCATCAGTAGCAAAGATTTCAAGACCACCTTTAGCCATTAATTTCTGCATCAGTTTCTTATATTCAAACACATCAAGTTGAGCGTTATCTAAATCCCAGTGCCAATAATATTCAGTCGTCAGCACAATATAATCTTCAAATTCATCAGAGGATAAGCTTGTAGCAATAAGTTCGCCACCTAAGTGAAAGTGTCTGTATTTTGGACTGATTTCAATGGCACCTAATTCAATCAGATAAGGTAAGTGTCCTTTTGACCATCTTTCGAATTCATCAGGGTAGTGATAGGTAACATAACCAATGAGATGATGATGCTGTCTAACTACGTAAACACGTCCTTCTGGTAATTCAGTAATCTCTAATAGTGCTTCATATTGATCTTGAGGTAGACGAAATGAATCGAGTTGTTCATCGAAAGTAAGCGTTTTCAAAAAAGTGTATGAAACAGGCCCTTCGATAATGAAATTCTCACCATTGATTAACTTATTCTTAGTAACATAGGTTTTAACATGTCTCAAGATATCATCTCCTAATGTAACGCCGCTGATACTTATACTTATTATATAGAAAGTGGTTGTAATTAGACAATTAATTACTAAATACTACACGAAAAATTTTGAATAATGTGAAAATTATATGTATAATAACTTTTAAAGAAAGCGATTTCATTTACAAAGGGGGATTTACAATGAAAGTTGAAGTATATCAAAGTGAACCAGGACAATATAACTTAGATAATTACGCAAAAGCTTATCAAGAATTCAATTGGGAGGAAGTTGAAAAGTCATTTTCTTGGTATGAAACTGGAAAAATGAATATGGCTTATGAATGTATCGATCGACATGTAGATAGCGGAAAAGGAGATAAAACAGCTCTCAATTATAAAGATGAGAAGCGAAAAGAATCTTATACTTATAATGATTTAAAGCAGTTGTCTAATAAAGCGGCGAATGTACTTAAAGATAAGGCACAAGTTAAAAAAGGGGATCGTGTCTTTATCTTTATGTCTCGTACACCAGAATTATACTTTGCTTTCTTAGGTATCTTAAAAATTGGAGCAATTGTAGGTCCATTATTTGAAGCATTTATGGAGAAAGCAGTCGCAGATCGACTCGAAAATAGTGAAGCTAAAGTGGTGATTACGAATAAAGCGTTATTGACTCGCATTCCAAAAGATAAATTGCCAAATCTAGAAACGATTATTGTCGTGGACCAAGATGTTGACAGTGAATATATTGACTTTAATAAAGAGATGGATGAAGCAAGTGATCAATTTGATATCGAATGGTTAGAACCTGATGATGGTCTGATTCTTCATTATACATCTGGCTCAACAGGTCAACCTAAAGGTGTCTTACATGTTCAAAAGGCCATGTTACTTCATTATATTTCAGGAAAATACGTATTAGATTTAAAAGATGATGACATTTATTGGTGTACTGCTGATCCAGGTTGGGTTACGGGTACATCTTATGGTGTATTCGCGCCTTGGCTCAATGGTGTCACAAATTGTATTGCAGGCGGTCGCTTCTCACCAGAAGCTTGGTACAGTATGTTGCAAGAATTTAAAGTTACAGTTTGGTATACTGCGCCAACTGCTTTACGTATGCTGATGAGTGCTGGAGACGATATTGTTGAGAAATATGATTTATCTTCAGTACGTTCAATCTTGTCTGTAGGAGAACCTCTCAATCCAGAAGTGATTAAGTGGGCTAAAGATGTTTATGGTAAACGTGTCTTAGATACGTGGTGGATGACTGAAACAGGTGGACATATGATTGTTAATTATCCGTCAATGGATATTAAACTTGGTTCAATGGGTAAGCCAATTCCAGGCATTGAAGCAGCCATTATTGATGATGAAGGTAACGAATTGCCACCTAATCGTATGGGTAACTTGGCGATTAAGAAAGGTTGGCCTTCAATGATGTCCGAGATTTGGAATAACCCTGAAAAGTATCACTCATACTTTATCGGTGATTGGTACGTTTCAGGAGATTCTGCTTATAAAGATGAGGATGGATACTATTGGTTCCAAGGTCGTGTTGATGATGTCATCATGACAGCTGGCGAACGTGTGGGTCCATTTGAAGTTGAATCAAAACTTGTTGAACATGAAGCGGTAGCTGAAGCAGGCGTGATTGGTAAACCGGATCCAGTACGAGGAGAAATTATTAAAGCTTTTGTTGCTTTAAGACAAGGATATGAACCAACAGAAGAATTGAAAGAGGACATCCGTAAATACGTTAAAGAAGGTTTGTCCGCACATGCAGCACCGCGTGAAATTGAATTTAAAGATAAATTACCTAAAACACGTTCAGGGAAAATTATGAGACGTGTACTTAAAGCATGGGAATTAAATTTGGACGCTGGCGATTTAAGTACAATGGAAGATTAAATATAAATAATGGGAGGTTGGGATATCATTTAATATCTCAGCTTCTTTTAATATTTTGACAGAAGATATCTGAATTAAAAGCGGACTTGTAACACGTTTATCTTAATCTTAGCTATTCTTTAGACAATGGAGCTCCACCATATTGTTATTAAATTAAAATAATTATTAAGAACGAACATTATATAAATATTTATTATAATTATTCGACAATCAAAATTGAGTCGGTTATCATAAATCATATAAGTAGTATAAATAAGCATGCATGATTTAAGATTCATTGATAAAAATTTCAAGGGGTTGAATAATTTGGCACATTTATCAGATTTAGACATTGCGAATCAATCAGAAATAAGACCAATTGGAGAAATTGCTAAAAAAGCAGGCATCTCTGCTGATGCACTCGAACAATATGGACATTATAAAGCTAAAATTGATATTAATCAGATTAAGACTAAAGAAAATAAAGGTAAAGTGGTATTAGTGACTGCGATGAGTCCAACACCTGCAGGAGAAGGGAAATCGACTGTAACAGTTGGCTTGTCCGATGCACTAAATGAACTGAATCATAATGTCATGGTTGCTTTACGTGAACCAGCGCTTGGCCCTACATTTGGTATTAAAGGTGGCGCAACAGGTGGCGGTTATGCACAGGTATTACCAATGGAAGATATTAATTTACATTTCAATGGCGATTTTCATGCGATTACGACTGCTAATAATGCGTTATCAGCGTTTATCGATAACCATTTACATCAAGGTAACGAACTGGGCATTGATCAACGTCGAATTGAATGGAAGCGTGTGTTAGACATGAATGATCGTGCGCTACGTCATGTCAACGTTGGATTAGGTGGTCCTACGAATGGTGTACCTAGAGAAGATGGTTTCAACATTACGGTTGCATCAGAAATCATGGCTATTTTATGTTTAAGTCGTAGCATTAAAGACTTAAAGGACAAGATTAGTCGTATTACGATTGGTTACACAAGAGACCGTCGTCCAATCACAGTAGCAGATTTAAAAGTTGAAGGCGCACTTGCGATGATTCTTAAAGACGCAATTAAACCTAACTTAGTACAATCGATTGAAGGAACGCCAGCACTCGTTCATGGTGGACCATTTGCTAATATTGCGCATGGTTGTAATTCTATTTTAGCAACTGAAACTGCTAGAGATTTAGCTGATATTGTAGTAACTGAAGCAGGTTTCGGTTCAGATTTAGGTGCTGAAAAGTTCATCAATATCAAAGCACGTGAAGCAGGCTTTGAACCATCTGCAGTCGTTGTTGTAGCGACTATTCGTGCGCTCAAAATGCATGGCGGTGTAGCTAAGGATAATCTTAAAGAGGAAAATGTTGAAGCAATTAAGTCAGGTATTGTTAACCTTGAACGTCATGTCAATAATGTGAAGAAATATGGTTTAGAACCCGTTGTCGCACTCAATGCATTTATTCATGATACTGAGGCAGAAATTGAATTTGTTAAGCAATGGGCGAAAGAAAATGGTGTACGCATTGCTTTAACTGAAGTATGGGAAAAAGGTGGTAAAGGTGGCATCGATTTAGCAAACCAAGTTTTAGAAGTCATCGATCAACCACAAACATTTAAGCACTTGTACGAATTAGAACAACCTCTTGAAGCAAAAATTGAAACAATTGTTAAAGAAATTTATGGTGGTTCAAAAGTTACATTTAGTAATAAAGCGCAAAAACAGTTAAAACAATTCAAAGAAAATGGATGGGATAACTATCCTGTTTGTATGGCTAAAACACAATATTCATTTAGTGATGATCAAACAGCTTTAGGAGCGCCATCAGACTTTGAAATTACGATTCGAGAATTAGAAGCGAAAACAGGCGCAGGATTTATTGTCGCATTAACTGGTGCAATTATGACTATGCCTGGTTTACCTAAGAAACCTGCTGCACTTAACATGGATGTTACAGATGACGGACATGCGATAGGATTATTCTAATTTATAAAAAAGCAACTATCATGATAAAAGGCTCTAGCGAATGGGTGATTTCCGCTAGAGCCTTTAATAATATAATTATCGATTATGATGCATCTTGTTGTGGATGTGTTAGTAGGTGTGCTTTGATATGGTATTTTTTTGCTCGAATATATTGTTTTTTTGAAATTTTTCCTTCGACTAACATTCGTTTAAGAACATAGTGTTGGCGTTGAATACTATATTTAAACTCTTCATTACTTTTTAAATTTCCATTATCATCATACGGCGTATAGCCATAAGGACTTTGTAATAATCCTATTAAGTACGCTGATTGAGCGATATTTAATTCTTTAGGTGGTATGCCGAATAAACTGAAAGAAGCAGAAGATATACCCGTGATATTCGCACCATTATAATCATGACCAAATGGAACGATATTCAAATACGTATAAATAATTTCATTTTTTGATAAAATTTTTTCAAGTTTCATCGCTAATATGATTTCATTTGCTTTACGACTGTAAGTTTTCTTATTCGTTAGAACTTGATTCTTGATGAGTTGTTGTGTGATGGTACTACCGCCAGATGTTTCATGAGCATCAACGATATCTTGAAACATTGCTCTCATCAGTGCTTTAGGTAATATACCGTTATGTTTATAGAAAAGAGTGTCCTCTGAGGACGTAAGCGCATGAATCACATTTGGATTGACATGCTTAGGACCCACAATTAATGTATTTTGAGAATGATCATATTCTTCAAGAATATGATTATTACGATGATTGATAAGTTCGTCCCCTGGAATATGAAGTACTTTCTGCTTCAATTCACTATTACTTATAGAGGATGCCTCAGATGTGAGATGGTGGAAGTACAAGATGAATCCCATCAACAATAGAATACTAATGGAAAGTATAACTAGGAATATGCCGACGCAAACGTGTTTAATTTTCTTATAAATGCGTTCAAATTGCACGTATTTATCTGTTGTTTGTGGAATACTTTTATTGTGACGCATCGCATACCTCCTAAATTTAGATATAGTATACCATATTCATGAAGTTGACTTTTAAAATAATGTTATCTATAATTAAATTCAATTCGATATGTTTTGAATACGAGGAGAAGTAACATTTAAGGGATATTTCAGAGAGTTAGTGGTGGCTGTGAACTAACAATTGCTTTAATGTGAATACACCTCTATCATGTTATTCAACGTTTCATTAATGAACGTCTCATTAATAAAGTAATCCGAGTGTATCATTACGCTCGATTAAGTATGGTGGTACCGTGCAATTGCGCCCTTACATTTCATGATGTAGGGGCTTTTTATTTTGTGAGTGAATTTTTTAGGCATTTTCACTATTCCAATAACTATGCTTTGAAAAATGAAATCCCTATACCACAATGATACAAAGGTACCTGTAAATGAATGACTTTTCAAAACAAACATAATATAGAACAATGATTAAGGAGGATGTATGTAATGACGAACGCATTAATTGATGATTTAAAGTGGAGAGGCTTAATTTATCAACAAACAGATGAACAAGGCATTGAAGATTTATTAAATAAAGAACAAGTGACATTGTATTGTGGTGCTGATCCTACAGCGGATAGTTTACACATTGGGCATTTATTACCATTCTTAACGTTGAGACGTTTCCAAGAACACGGTCACCGTCCTATCGTACTTATCGGTGGGGGAACTGGAATGATTGGGGATCCATCAGGTAAATCTGAAGAACGTGTACTTCAAACTGAAGAACAAGTAGAAGCAAATGTTCAAGGATTATCTAAACAAATGCACCGTTTATTTGAATTTGGGACTGATAAAGGTGCAGTATTAGTTAATAATAAAGACTGGCTAGGTCAGATTTCATTAATTAGCTTCTTACGAGATTATGGTAAACATGTTGGAGTCAATTACATGTTAGGAAAGGACTCTATTCAAACACGTTTAGAACATGGAATCTCTTATACTGAATTCACATATACGATTTTACAAGCGATTGATTTCGGTCATTTAAATCGTGAATTAAACTGTAAAATCCAAGTTGGTGGTTCAGATCAATGGGGTAATATCACTAGTGGTATTGAGTTAATGCGCCGTATGTATGGTCAAACTGAAGCATTTGGTTTAACAATTCCATTAGTCACTAAATCAGATGGTAAGAAATTCGGTAAATCAGAATCAGGTGCAGTTTGGTTAGACCCTGAGAAAACAAGTCCATATGAATTTTATCAATTCTGGATTAATCAATCTGATGAAGATGTTATTAAGTTCTTGAAATACTTTACGTTCTTAGATAAAGAAGAGATAGATCGTTTAGAGCAATCTAAAGAGGAAGCACCTCATTTACGTGAAGCTCAGAAAGCTTTAGCTGAAAATGTAACGAAATTTATTCATGGTGAAGAAGCTTTAAATGATGCGATTCGAATTTCTAAAGCTTTATTTAGCGGTGATTTAAAATCATTATCTGGTAAAGAATTAAAAGAAGGATTTAAAGATGTACCACAAGTTACATTATCTTCTGAAACTACAAATATTATTGAAGCGTTAATCGAAACAGGTATTGCTTCATCTAAACGTCAAGCACGCGAAGATGTGAATAACGGCGCGATTTATATCAATGGTGAACGTCAACAGTCTGTTGATTATGAATTCAGCAATGAAGATAAAATAGACAATGAATTTACGATTATTCGTCGTGGTAAGAAAAAATATTTCATGGTAAATTATCAATAAGACGTATCAGTCTATTTGGAGCCTCCTAATCATCTCGTGTGGTTGGGAGGTTTATTTTCAAAAAGGTAAGGGGGTGAGTCGAATGAATAAAGAACAAGCGATAATGAAAAATTTCCGTGATATATTTAATAAAATTGCGTGGTTAAATAAAGGGAAAATGGAAGAAGCACTTAAAGGGAATAAGCCAAGTGAAGTGCATTGCATTGAAGCGATTCAAGAATTAAATGAACCTAACGTGAGACGATTGACGGAAGCGTTATTTATGACGCGTGGTGCCGTTAGTAAATTAACTAAACGACTTGAACAAAGAGGTTTAATTGAAAGTTATAAGAATCCTGATAATAAGAAAGAAGTATACTTTAAGTTGACGGAAGCGGGTACAGAAATCTATCAAACACATGAAGACCTACATAAGGAATTTCAACGTAGAGACCAAGAAGTGTTCGACAATATTACAGATGAAGAATTTAAAACAATGATGCAATTTGTAGAAAAGTATAATGCACATCTTGATCAAGAAATAAAAGATCAAGGTCTATTACATTAAATATAAGGATGCTCAAATTCTTGTGACGAAAGAAATGAGGGTATCCTTAATTTTTTGTGATAATTTTGTTGACAAGGAAACAAAACGCGTGTATATTTTGTTGACGAAGAAACAATTTAGATAAAGGAGAGTCTTTATGTCAGCATCTCGTTCTCAATCTAACGGCGTATCTAAAGAAGTGATGACCGCAGCGTGGGCCATTGCATTAGGCGCCATCGCTCCTATGTTAGATTCAACTATGATAAATATCGCAGTTAAGCAACTTAATCATACATTTAATAGTTCCCTAGACGTTGTTCAGTGGGGTATTACCGGTTACGTTTTAGCACTTGCCATTGCTGTACCATTTTCTGGTTGGTTGATGAATCAATTTAATGGTAAGAAAGTGTTTATATTAGCAATGATTGCTTTTGGCTTTACGTCGATACTCGCTGGTGTGAGCTGGGATATCACCGTATTTAATATTTTTAGAATTTTACAAGGTTTTAGTGCAGGAATTATCACCACTCTAATGTTTACTTTACTTGTAAAGACTGCAGGGCAAGACCATATAGGTAAGGTGATGGCTGTGGTAAGTACGCCTATGATTTTTGGTCCGATTTTAGGACCTGTACTCGGAGGATTTATTATTCATTTTGCAAACTGGCGATGGATATTTTTTATTAATATTTTTATCGTTATCATTGCAGTACCGTTGATGAATAAATACGTGCCTCAATTTAAGCCTTTTAATAAAGAGAGTAAGCTAGATATCATTGGCATTATATTGTTATCACTTACGAGTGTGAGCATCATTTACGGCGTAACGAAAGCGTCCGATTATGGGACATTCTTTGCTATGCAACCGATGATGTATATCATCATAGGTATAGTTTTAATGATTGCATATTGCATTTATAATCGTATGAGACATTATCGTACAGTTCTACCGATCACATTATTTAAGCAGAAGAACTATGCTGCATCATCTATCGGATTATTACTTGCTAATATAGGTATTATGGGCCCAATGCTGATTATTCCATTATTCTTTCAGAACTTTAAACACTACACTGCGATTGAAGCTGCTTTAGCTTTAATACCTCAGGGTCTAGGTATGTTAATTACGCGACCTTATATCGGGAAAATGATTGACCAAATCGGAGCGAAGTATGTTGTCATCGTGAGTATTGCAATAGCCATGTTTGGAACGATTCCGTTGATGTTCGTGTCAGGTCATACACATATCGTGTGGTTGTCTATCATACTCTTTATAAGAGGATGTAGCGTAGGCGGGATCAACCTTGGTCTTACAAGTGATGCATATCAAGGACTTGATGATAAGCAAATTGCTGAAGCAGGTGTAGGTATCAATATGATTGAAAATATTGGTTCTAGTCTAGGTACTGCAATCATCGCAACCGTAGTAGCATCCATGTTAGCATTCAATCATCCATCAATTTTTCAAAGTTTAAAAGCTTATCATGCAGGGTTCTTAGTTTCTGTGATTGCATTATTGCTAATCGTGTTACCTGCGTTATTTCTTACACATAAAGCTAATCATATCGAATCATAATTTCACAAAAAATAATAGCAGTAAGATGATTCCTAATTAAAATCATTTTACTGCTATATCTATATTCAATACCTTATTCAATGTATTGTATTAAATTGTCATTTTAATGATATATCCTTATAAATAAGGTACTTTCTTTAATTTGTTAAACAAAATTTATTGTGCGAATTGGCTTTGTGATTGAGCGGATGAAGATGTGCTTTCTTGTTTTTTCAGTTTGACATCAATATCTTTAGTTTTACCATCTCTAATTACTGTTAATGTAATTGATTCACCTGGTTTTTTATTTTCATAGAGATAAGATCTTAAATCAGTGTCATCTTTCACATTCTTACCATCAATCTTCGTAATAATATCGCCTTTCTTCACTGCGTTACCACTATCGGCTTTAGCAACATAGATGCCTGAATCTCTCGTCGTATGAAGTTCCTTACGATATGATTCTGGAATTTCACTCAAGTTAATTAATCCGATACCGATAGAAGGGCGTTCGATTTTACCGTGTTTAACAAGTTGTTCAATGGTCACTTTCACTTCATTACTTGGAATAGCGAATCCGATGCCTTCAACTTGCTCAGAAGCAATTTTCATTGAGTTGATTCCTACAAGATTACCGTTGATATCAACTAAAGCACCACCAGAGTTACCTGGGTTAATGGCTGCGTCTGTTTGTAGTACATTCACTTTAGTGTTACCAGCTGTCGTATTCGCATCAATCGTACGTTCACTCGCTGAAATAATGCCTGAAGTTACAGAGTTTGCAAATTCAAGTCCTAGTGGATTACCCATTGCAAAGACGCTATCTCCAGTTTGAACTTTCGACGAATTAGCAAACTTGATAGATTTGATTCCTTTAGTATCATCAATTTTTAGCACGGCGATATCCGTAAGGGCATCTTTACCAATTAATTTCGCTTTGACTTGTTTTGAGTTATGTAATTGCACTTTTATTTCTGATGCACCATCAACAACATGGTTATTCGTTACGATATAAGCAGAACCATTGCTAATTTGATAAATAACACCTGAACCGATCCCAGCTTCTTCAGGTTTTGAGGATTTGCCTTTTAATAAGTCATCTAAACTTGAAGATTTCTGCATATTGATAACACCAACAATGGCAGGTGACACGTCTTTAATCATATCGTGGACAGATTTATACTTATCACTTTTCCCATCCAGTTGATTGCCACCTTTACTATTTGTTACTTCTTGTACGGATGAGCCATCTTTGTTAAGTACGGTATGATTGAGTACCTTTCCGATACCTAATACAAGTAACGCACCTATAATACCGGCGATGAGTGCGACGAGTATCGTCTTAAACCATGGGAATCGTGGTCTTCTATGACGTGGTGGTTGGGGATGATTATCATAAGACTGATAATGTTGAGTTTGATCTGACATATTTAACCTCCAAATAATATTCTCTTATATATAATTATGTATTTTTTTATTAAATTTTGCTAGTAAACCACTATCAGACTTTAGATGTATCTTGAAATATGTCCCATTTTTTAAAATAAAACTTTAATCGCGTATAGGATACGTTCTATTGTTCTTGATTGTGGGAAATGATAAAATTTATATGTTAAAAAACAAAATCAAGAAGCAGGTGACATAATGTACGGCATTATTAGTAAAATTTTAGACGTTATATTAGTCAAAATGGCTAAATCATTATATGTAATCGGAAAAGAAAATATCCCGAAAGATAGTAAATACGTAGTGACATGTACGCATGAAAGTTATAATGAAGTGATCATGTTAGGTATGGCATTATTACCAAACCAAATTCACTATATGGCTAAAAAAGAGCTATTTAGTAATAAATGGGGTGGCAAATTCCTAAGTTCTTTAAATGCGTTCCCAGTTGATAGAGAGAATCCAGGACCAAGTACTTTGAAACGTCCAATCAACTTACTTAAAGAACATAAAACGGTTGGAATCTTCCCAACTGGTCATCGTACTTCTGTTGAAGGCGCACCATTGAAACGTGGTGCAGCTACAATTGCGATGTTAGGTAAAGCACCAATTTTACCAGCAGCGTATGTAGGACCTAAAAAAATTCATGGCTTAATTACAGGTCAAGCTATGATAAAAATTGGTGAACCTATTGATACAAGTGATATTCCAAAAGATTTAAAACGAAATGAAAAAGTAGATTATCTAACTAAAGAAATCGAAAGACGAACAGCACAATTACAAAAAGAATTAAACACGATTGCTGAACGATTATAAAGTTAAATTTTTAACTTTAAATAAGCAATTAAAAAGAACGTCAATTTAAATGTGATTGACGTTCTTAAATTTTGGCTTGTAAATGAAGCGTTTTCATGGAAAAGCCATAAACTCACGAAATAGTTATAATTATTTAAAAATATAGCCTGTATAAAGTCTTATTTTATGGTAAATTAATTAAGTGAAATTAATTACTATTACATAAAGGTTTAAGATAATGTTTATTTCAGGCTGTAGAGAGATTCTTTAATAGATAAAGTGAAGATATCGATACATCGCGTTATGCAAATGTTGATACTCGATTCACTAGATTTTCTTTCAGTCCGATTCATTAATTTTACATAATAGACAAACTTATTGATTACAGTTGTTAAATCATATAAAAGGGATGAAGTTTATGTACAAATTTTTTCAAAATTTAGGTAGGTCATTAATGCTACCCGTTGCAGTATTACCTGCTGCAGCCATTATTGTAGGTATAGGACATGTGCTAAATGCATTGTCAGTACTTCCTCAAGTTGCGATGTTCTTTACAAGTGTAGGGGAAACGATTCTCGAACAACTAGGGATATTATTTGCAATTGGTGTTGCGATAGGCATGGCAAAGAAAAACGATGGTGCAGTTGCATTAGCGGCGACTTTAGGATTTTTCATTGTTACTGTCGTATTATCACCAAAGAAACTAGCACCTTTATTACAAGTGAAAACGACAGATGTCAATACTGCTTTTGAGCAAATGACTAATGGAAATGTGTTTGTTGGAATTTTAATTGGCCTTATTGCAGCCTATTGCTATAACAAGTTTAGTGAAACAGAGTTACCAGTGGCATTGTCATTCTTTAGTGGTAAACGCTTAGTACCAATTATGACAGCATTTTTCTGTACATTCTTAGCGATTATTTTACTCTTCGTTTGGCCGCCCGTATTTAATGCGATTGTTACTTTTGGTAAATGGATTGTAGGAATGGGGCCATTTGGAGCACTACTCTATGGTTTCTTCAATCGTCTATTAATTCCAACAGGTCTACATCATGCTTTAAATAACGTTTTCTGGTTTGACACTGCAGGTATCAATGACATTGGTAAATTCCAAAGTGGTAAAGATGCGGTTAAAGGGGTTACTGGTCGATATCAAGCTGGTTTCTTCCCAGTCATGATGTTTGGTATTCCTGCAGCTGCGCTTGCGATGTATCATACTGCGAAATCTAGTCAGAAGAAACAAGTATATGCTTGGTTCTTAGCAAGCTCTATTTCAGCATTCTTTGTTGGTGTCACTGAACCGATTGAATTTGCTTTCATGTTCGTTGCACCGGTTCTTTTTGTGATTCACGCTGCATTGACAGGTTTATCGCTATTTATTGCAGCTATTTTCCACTGGACAGCAGGTTTCTCATTTAGTGCAGGTTTAATCGACTTTGTCTTGTCACTAGTTAATCCAGTTTCCAATAAACCGTGGATGTTACTTATACAAGGCGTCGTTTTCTTCGTGTTATACTACGTGATATTTAGAGTGGTCATTCAAGTATTTAACTTGAATACAATTGGTCGAGGGGATAATGAACTTGCAGATCCAACGGCTAATGCTACTACTGAAAATGGTTCTGCCAATCGTTCAGAATCTAAAGGAAAATATTATCATACTGCTTCACAAATTTTAGAGGGTCTCGGCGGTAGTGAAAATATTTCAAGTTTAACAAACTGTGCAACACGACTCAGAATGGAGTTAAATGATAATTCTATTATCGATGAACAAAAAATTAAAAACGCGGGTGCTGTAGGTGTTACTAAAAATGGTAAACATTCAACACAAGTAATCATAGGAACACATGTACAACAAGTTGCAGACGAAATCGAAAAGCAAATGCATGTGTGACATTTATAGTGACCTGATTTAAATCATTTGAAAATTAAAAGGGCGAATCCGCAAGGGGTTTGCCCTTTTATCACTAAACATGTAATATAAGTTGTATCAGAATTTTCTGAAAGGCAAGGTGTGAATAATGAAGTCCATTTTATTTGATGTTGATGGTGTGTTTTTAAGTGAGGAACGTTGTTTTGATGTTTCAGCAATTACAGTAGAAGAGTTATTAACGAATTATGGTACATTTCTAGGATGTGGAGAATACATAGATTTTGAAAATGACTTAGACGATGCGAAGATTCAGGAGATTCGTGCCCGCGTCTTCCAAAATGATAAAATATTAAACCAATTGAAATCTCTAGGTTTAAATTCAAACTGGGATATGTTGTTTATTGTATTTAGTATCCATCTCATTGATATTGCTAAACAATTAAAGAAACCACTTAGAAGTGAGTTTCTAAGTTCAACTGCTTTTGATGAAAAAACCTTATTCGATATGAATAAACAATTAGTATATACGGATATCGATTATGAAAGACCTTTAAAAGTTATTGATTCCTTTAGAAATGGAAAAGATGCCATTTACGAAGATTTAGAAGCATATGCAAAAGAGGAATTAAAAATTGAAGATACAGCTTTATTCAGATTGAAAAGTAATTTATGGCAACTGGCTAAAGATACATATCAAGAATGGTACTTGGGGAAAGAATTATTTAATAAGGTTGAAGAAGGATATGCATTAAATGATTTCAAGAAGGGCTTCATTTATGAAGAGGTGATCATTAAACCTAAAGAAGAAATTCAACTTTTGTTACAACACTTAAAAGAGGCAGGATATCACTTAGCAATTGCTACAGGACGTCCACGAACAGAGACGATTATTCCATTCGAGTCGCTAGGATTGAAAACATACTTTGATGATAAACATATTGTTACAGCTAGTGAAGTTTTAGATGCTGAAGAGGACTATCCGGAATATCAACCATTAGGTAAACCTAATCCGTTTAGTTACATTGCTACTTTAAAAGGCAATGATAGAGATAAATATAAAGAATATGTAACGCATCAAGAAAATATTGTGAATAAAGATGAAGTATTTATCGTAGGGGATTCGCTTGCAGATTTATTAAGTGCTAAAAAGATCGGTGCCACATTTATTGGTACGCTCACAGGTCTAAAAGGAGATAAGGCACAGCCAGAGCTTGAAGCGTACGGCGCAGATTATATCGTTGAAGACGTAACGAAAATAAGAAATATTTTATTATAGATATTTGAAGAAGTTGAAATAAAATCATTATTCTTAGAAGATACACGAAGTATTGATGGCGACACGCCTGCAGGAATAGCATGCGTCTTGAGACTACTTGCAGAGTTAATTGATTTTTAAAAGACAGGCTACGCAGTAGCTGATTGATATTGAGCTCATAAAATGGCTCAACATCTAATCATCCTTGCGGGGGTGATAATACGAATTCTTAAATTCTAGAATTCTGTATCACTCCCAAGCCATGCCCGCGGCAAGGGAGCTTATCAATACGAAGTATTGAATATAAAAGTAGCATTAAGATGATTTCTAATTGAAATCATCTTAATGCTATTATTTTTTTGAAGTATGTTACAGACTATATGACTTTTGTATTAAATTGTTAATTTTGTACTAATAATTTTATTAAATCCGCCTGATTCTTCTAAAATTTTAATAACTTCATCAGTGGCTTGTTGATCAATAGACAGAATCATGAGTGCCTCTCCACCTTCATCATTTCGACCAAGTGTCATAGAAGCAATATTAATGCCATGATTACCGAGGAGATTACCAGTATGACCTACAATTCCAGGTTTGTCCTTATGACATGTCACAATTTGATATTGATTTGGTTTGAAATCAAGTGAGAAGTTGTTAATACGAACGATTCTTGGACCGAAACCGGCTAACACTGTAGCACCGATTTTAATTTGGTCTTTGTCGTTTTTTAATTCAAGTTCAATATAGCTACTGAAGTCAGAGTGTTTTTTCTGTTTTTCAATATTATAAGTCACACCTTGTTGGTTGAGTAATGCGAGCGCATTGATAATATTGACTTGATCACCTAAATCTTCTTTAAGCACACTTGAAACAATTGTTCTTGTGATTAAGCTTGTATCACTTGTTGTTAAATCTCCAGCGTAGGTAATTTTAATTTCACTTGGCGCACCTTCTAACAGTTGAATACCAAATTCACCAATTGTTGTGCTTAAGTCAACATATGATTGTATTGCTTCATCAACATGACTTAAGTCCATTTTCGGTGCGTTGACAGCGTGCTCAACAGTTCCTTTTGTTAATATGTCTACAATTTCTTCTGAGACTGAGACTGCTACTTTTTCTTGAGCTTCAACAGTTGAAGCACCTAGATGTGGAGTGACAATGATTTTATCGTGTTCAATTAATGGTGAATCAGTAGGAGGTTCATGTTCAAATACATCGATTGCAGCTCTGTCTATCAAACCATTATTTAATGCATTAACCAGTGCATCTTCATCGATAATGCCACCTCGAGCTACATTGATAATTTGTAAATTAGGTTTTGCTTTTTTGAAAAATGCCTCACCAATAATCCCACGTGTTTTAGGTGTGAGTGGTGTATGCACAGTAACGAAGTCTGCATTTTCAGCAATTTCATCTACAGTTGCACTTTGAATATCTAATGATTTAGCTTTATCTTCAGTCAAATAAGGATCAAATGCTAAAATCTTCATACCGAAACTTTGAGCGCGTTTCGCAACACCTAAACCGATACGTCCAGCACCAATGACACCTAGTGTCTTACCATAAAGTTCTATACCACGAAAGGCTTTACGATTCCATTCTTTATTACGAAGTGATTGATGCGCTTGAGGAATATTACGGGCCATTGCTAATATCATCGCAATAGAATGTTCAGTGGCTGAAATGGTATTTCCGTCAGGTGCATTAATGACCAAGATACCCTTTAAAGTGGCAGCATCAATATCAATATTGTCTACACCAACACCTGCACGAGCAATGACTTTAAGTTGAGATGCTGCTTGGATGACTTTCTCTGTCACCTGAGTTTGACTACGTACAATTAATCCTTCGTAACTACCAATTTGATTGACTAATTCTTCTTCGGATAAATCTGTTTGAATAGTCACTTCAAATTCATCATGATCAAGTAAACTTTTTAAACCTTCTTCTGAGATAGGATCTGAAACTAAAATTTTATGACGCATGTTTGATAACCTCCATAAATTGAGCAATACCTTTACCAATATAATTTTCTTTTCTAAAATCTGTTAAAAGAATTTCCAATGCTGAAACAACTGAGAGGATATCAAAAGGAGAGACCTTTCCCATATGGCCAATACGTAAAATATGACCTTTTAGATGACCTTGACCACCCGCAATTGTAATATTAAAACGAGATTTGAGCTGATCTTTAATATAACTTAGTTCTTCTTTATTATTAGGCACAAAGGATGTCACAGTAGGAGAGGCGTATGAATCATCTTTTACAAGTAACTCTAATTCTAGTGATGTTAGGGCAGTGCGTAATGCATCACGAATCGTATAATGACGTTGAATGACGTGATTAAATCCTTCATGTTTGACTAATTCAACGTATGCATTCACACCTCTAAATAAAGCAACATTAGGTGTAAACGGCGTAGAATTTTGTTCTTGAGAATTAAGATATTTATTTAAATCGAGATAGAATCTTGGTGTAGTGACTTCAGCAAAGCGTTCTTTAGCTCTATCACTATAAGCAACAAACGCAAGCCCCGGAGGTAACATAATTGCTTTTTGGCTACCTGATACAAGGACATCGATTTTATCCTTTGTTAAATCGACTTCAACTGCGCCAATACAACTTACGCCATCGACTACAAAATATAATGAATCGTCATATTTTTTTAGTGCATGTCCTAAATCGTGAACAGGGTGCAAAACGCCTGTAGATGTTTCACAAAATTGTGTGAATACCGCTGAAACCTTAACATCTAATTCCTTTAAGTAGTTGATAAATTCATCAACTTTAACAGCTTCTCCCCAAGTGACATCATAAATATGTACATTTTTAAAGTATGATTCAGCAATTTGTTTAAATCTGTTACCAAATGCGCCAGATACGATGATGACAATGTGATCTTCAGAATTAGCAATGTTGAGCATGCTAGCTTCTAAAACACTTGTACCACTTGAAGTTAAGATAAGCACTTCATTTTTAGTTCCGAAAATAGGTTTGAGTCCTTTGAATGCCTCATCGGCTATGTCTTCAAAGTCTTTAGAGCGGTGGCCGACCATTGGTAATTGAATTGCACTCATGATTGAGTCAGGTACTGGCGTTGGACCTGGAGTTAATAATAAGGGTTGATAATACTGCATAAAACATTCCTCCCACTGTGTAAGATTTTTCTATTTTAGCAAATATTCTGAATATTTTAAAGTCTAATAAAGAGCTATCACTATTGTAAAACGTTTACATTTTTAAATATGTAATAGCTCTTACGATTTATAATATTGTAGGTTCGATATCAACTTCTACATTATTTCTTATAGAGTTAGAAATCATACAGTTACGATCTGCAATCTCTAAAAGTTTAGATAATCTTTTTTCAAGATTCTCTTTATTAGCTTCATTCACATGTATTTCTGGATAATGAGTAATACGTTCCATTTGGAATTTTCCATTTTCAAAGGAAGCTGTACCAATGGATTGCTGGTGAATTTGAATATCGGTATAACCAGCTCTTTCTAAAGTAGCAGCAAGTGAAATGATATAGCATGACGATGCAGCTGATACTAACATTTCGTCTGGATTTGTTCCAATTCCCTTACCGCCTAAAGAAGAGGGGATTGAAATTTGTGATTCGATGATATCGCCTTTCACAGTTCCTACTTTGTCACGCCCACCTTGCCATTTTGTTTCTACTTTGAAATCGTGCTTGACCATATAGATTGACCTCCTGTGAGAATGTGGTAATTTAAGTTTAGAGTAATTTAAAAAAGATTAAAAGAAAGGTGACTTTCATGAAAATCGCACGTCCAAATCAATCTTTTCAAATTGTAGCGCATAGAGGTTTGCCTGAAGATTATCCTGAAAATACACTGATCGCCTATAAACATGCGCTGATGTTACATATTGATATGTTAGAAATTGATGTACATTATACTAAAGATAAACAACTTGTTGTTATTCATGACGATACGATAGATCGAACTTCGAATGGTAAGGGGAAAGTCATAGATTATACTTTAGATGAATTGAGAGAATTTGATTTCGGAGCGTATAGAGGAGATAAGTTCAAAGGTGAACGTATTCCAACACTTGATGAAGTGTTAGACTTGGTTGATCATTTTTCGAAAACATTACTTCTAGAAATTAAAAAACCATCTCAATATCCTGGGATTGAAGAAATGATTGTTGAGAAGTTAAAAGAACGTGGCATGCCTAAACATAAGGTGATTCTCCAATCGTTTGACTTTGATTGTGTAAAAAAATTAGCAGATATGAATTTAGAGTTTGAGTTAGGTGTGTTACTGAGTAAGAAACAATATTGGTATAAGTTGCCTAACTTTAAAGAAATTGCAAAAGTCGCAGATTATGCGAATCCTAATTATGCATTAGTGACAAAACGATTTATGAAACATGCGCATGAGGAAATGTTGAAGGTGTTACCTTATACGGTTAATGAGTCTAAAGCGGTTAAGAAATTAATCGATGTTGAGGTGGATGGTGTGATTTCAGATATTCCAGAAGATATCTTTAAATTATAAAAAAGAGACAAGCAGAGGTGTGAAGGCCAGTAATTACATAACTGGCTGAAGAAAGGAACGCCTAAGCTAAAGCTTATGCATAAATGCCACTAACCTCAATCGTTGAGAGGTATACATGAGCTGACGCTCATGCACTAAGAGCCAGTAATTACATAACTGGCTCTATGAAAAAGCCCCGATTCCAAAATGGAACCGGGGTAAAATTTGTAATCGATTATCTTGAGTAGTACTCAACGATTAATTGTTCATTGATTTCAGCTGGTAACTCGCTACGTTCTGGGAAGCGAACGAAAGTACCTTTTAAGCTGTCAGCATCGAAGTCTAAATATTCTGGTACGTAGTTGTTGATTTCAACTGATTCTTTAATGATATTTAAGTTTTGTGATTTTTCACGAACTGTAATCACTTGACCAGGTTTTAATGAGTAAGATGGGATATCAACGCGACCGCCATCTACTTCAATGTGACCATGGTTAACTAATTGACGTGCTTGACGACGTGTACGTGCTAAACCTAATGAGTAAACTACTGCGTCTAAACGACTAGCAAGTAAAATCATGAAGTTTTCACCGTGTACACCGTATTGCTTACCAGCAATGTCAAATGTGTTACGGAATTGTCTTTCAGTCATTCCATATAAGTAACGTAATTTTTGTTTTTCACGTAATTGTAAACCATATTCTGATAATTTTTTACGTTGGTTAGGACCGTGTTGTCCTGGAGCGTAAGGGCGTTTTTCTAATTCTTTACCAGTACCGCTTAAAGAGATACCTAAACGACGAGATTTTTTCCAGTTTGAACCTCTGAATCGAGCCATGTAAGACTCCTCCTTTTTCTTTTTTGTTGTTATGAATAAACAAAAAAGAGTGTTATATGCTTATCGAGATATATTGTTTTATGTGTCTTCACCTTATAGCGTCAGTTACGTGACACGTCCGCATCGGGAACAACATAGAGCTTGATAATATATAACTGCTATTTTCGTTAATTCACACAAAGTTCATTGTATCAGTTTATTCAAAAGTGTCAATACTTTTTTACGATTGGCTTAACTGTTTTTCAAGAATATGAACAATTTGTTCTAAACCATCTTGATCTTCTTGAGAAAATCTATCTTTAATTGGTGCATCGATATCTAAAACACCAATCACTTCATTATTAATACGTACCGGAACGACAATTTCTGATTGACTATTTGCATCACATGCAATGTGTCCTGGAAATTGATGAACATCACTTACACGTTGTGTTGTGTTTTCAGAAACTGCAGTGCCACATACGCCTTTACCAATTGCAATGTGTACACACGCTGGATGACCTTGAAATGGTCCTAAGATTAATTCATTTCCTTCTATTAAATAGAAACCAACCCAGTTGACTTGATCAAGCGCATCATTAAGTAGGGCAGAGGTGTTACTAAGTATCGCAATTAAATTTGTTTCCTCTTCAATTAAGCTTGATAACTGCTTTGTTACCATTGAATAATTTGTTTCTTTCACGTTCATCTTTACCGCACCTCTTCATAAGAATTTTTTAATAGTATAAAGTTTTGAAAATAATCTAGCAATTAATTCATTTTCTGATTTAATGAAAAGAGAAATTACGTTATAATAAGAGATGATAAAATAGGAGGAGAAGTATATGGTGTTATTTATCATATTAGCAATACTCGTAATTATATTAATTGCTATAGGCATATTGTTCTATATGCGCTCGAATAAGAGAAATTCAGTTGGAAAAGTTGAAGAGCGCAAAAATGAAATTGAAAAGCTACCTTTTGATGACAATCTTAGAAAATTGCATGATTTAAACTTGAAAGGTGAAACAAAGACTAAGTATGATGCGATGAAAAAAGACAACACAGAAAATACAAATAAATACTTAGCTCCCGTTGAAGAGAAAATTCAAAATGCAGAAGAACTTTTAGACAAGTTTAAATTTTCTGCAGCACAAACTGAAATTGATGATGCAAATGAACTCATGGATCAATATGAGAACAATTATAATCATCAAGTCACTCAGGTTGATGAAATCTTAACTTTACATAAGGAAAATGAAGGTTTATATGAGAAATGTAAGGTAGATCATCGTGAAATGAAGCGTGATGTATTGGCTAACCGTCATCAATTCGGAGAAGCTGCTCAACCATTGGAAAAGGAAATCGAAAAATTCGAGCCTAAACTCAATGAGTATGAAACATTAAAATCCGAAGGTAACTACGTACAAGCACACAATCATATCGCAGCGTTACATGATGAAATTGAAAACCTAAAAGGTTACATGGAAGAAATTCCAGAACTTATTCGTGAAACGCAAAAAGAATTACCTGGTCAATTCCAAGACTTGAAATATGGTTGTAGAGACTTAAAAGTTGAAGGTTATGATTTAGATCACGTCAAAGTAGACGGAACTGTACAAAGCCTTAAGACAGAATTAAGTTTCGTAGAACCTATGATTAGTCGCTTAGAATTAGATCAAGCGAATGACAAACTTGAAAGTATTAACGACAAGTTAGACGAAATGTACGACCTTATCGAACATGAAGTTAAAGCTAAAAATGAAGTCGAAGAAACTAAAGATGTGATTACTGACGACTTATTTAAAGCGAAAGATATGAATTACACGCTTCAAACAGAAATCGAATATGTGCGTGAAAATTACTATATTAATGAATCAGATGCACAAAGTGTTCGTCAGTTTGAAAATGAAATTCAAAACTTAATTTCAGTATATGATGACATTTTAAAAGAAATGTCTAAATCAGCTGTTCGATACAGTGAAGTTCAAGATAATTTACAATATCTTGAAGACCACGTTTCAGTCATTAATGAAAAGCAAGATAAGCTTCAAAATCACCTTATTCAGTTACGTGAAGATGAAGCGGAAGCAGAAGACAACTTATTAAGAGTTCAATCTAAAAAAGAAGAAGTATACAGACGTTTATTAGCTTCAAATCTAACGAGTGTACCTGAACGTTTCATTATTATGAAGAATGAAATCGATAATGAAGTACGTGAAGTGAATAATCAATTTAGCGAACGTCCAATTCATGTGAAACAATTGAAAGACAAAGTTGCTAAAATTGTTATTCAAATGAATACATTTGAAGATGAAGCAAATGATGTATTAATCAATGCAGTATACGCTGAGAAATTAATTCAATACGGTAATAGATATCGTAAAGATCATCATAGTGTTGATAAGAGTCTTAATGAAGCGGAACGTTTATTCAAAAATAATCGTTACAAACGCTCAATTGAAATTTCAGAAGAGGCACTTGAAAGTGTAGAACCTGGAATTACTAAACACATTGAAGAACAAGTCATTAAAGAATAATCATCACTCATTAGAGGGTAAGACAGTGAAATCCTTCCTTGGAAGAAAAGATTTCAGTCTTACTCTCTTTTATTTTTGCGAGAAAATAGTATAATGCTTGAGTATCCAAATTTTAAAAAGAATGATTTGCGCGTGTAAAAATCATTTTCAAATAAATGAATTTAATGTGAAAGAGAAGTGTTATCAGTGATTTATTTAGACAATGCAGCCACAACTAAAGCTGATGAAAGTGTTGTGGATTCATTTGTAAAAGTGAACCAAACATTATACTTCAATCCGAATAGTCCACATCAAGCAGGATTACAAGCAGAGAAATTATTAGTACAAGCTAAAGAAGAAATTAATCGTACTTTGGATTTAGCGCATCAATATGAAATCATATTTACGAGTGGTGCTACAGAATCTAACAATATGGCGCTTAAAGGCATTGCATATAGAAAAAAAGAAACAGCAAACGAAATTATCACTTCAGTGCTTGAGCATCCATCAGTACTTGAAGTAATGAGATATTTAGAAGAGAAGCAGGGATTTAAACTCAAATATATCAATGTAAAAGAAGATGGCACAATTGATATTGATCATTTGAAATCTTTAATGAGTGACAAAGTTGGCCTTGTGACTTGTATGTATGTGAATAATGTCATGGGACAAATACAACCGATTCAAGACATTGCTGACATTTTAAAAGATTATCCACGTGCGCATTTTCATGTGGATGGCGTGCAAGCATTAGGTAAAATCCCAATGAACTTCAACGGTATTGTTAGTTTGAGTTTAAGTGGACATAAATTCAATGGTTTAAAAGGTCAAGGTTTACTGTTAATTAAAAATATACAAAATATTGAACCAGTCATTCATGGTGGCGGACAAGAGTATGGTTTAAGAAGTGGTACGGTCAATCTACCGATGGCGATTTCTATGGTTAAGACGATTAAACAAGCTGTTCAGGGAACAGAAGAGGCAAATCGTAAGCTGAAATTGTTCAATCAAGCTATTGTGACGTTTTTAAAAGAGTTTAAAGGTGTTTATATCAATTCTCCTGAAAATGGAGCGCCACATATTATCAATATTGGCTTTCCAGGCGTCAAAGGTGAAGTACTTGTGAATGCATTTTCAAAACATGGTGTAATGGTTTCAACAACGAGTGCATGTTCATCTAAACGAGGTAAGCTAAATGAAGTGTTATTAGCGATGGGTCTTTCTGATTCAAGAATAGAAGGCAGCATCAGAATTTCATTAGGTGCTCAAACAAGTGAAGCGGATATACAGGCGTTCAAAGATATTTTTAAAATGGTATATGAAGAAGTGAAGGAGTTGTTAAAATAATGCATTACGATCATTTGCTCGTAAGATATGGTGAGTTGACGTTAAAAGGAACGAACCGTAAAAAGTTTGTTAATCAGTTAAAAGACAATGTTAAACGCGCGTTAATCCCGTTAGATGGCTATCACGTCAAAGGGAAACGTGACCGCATGTATGTAGAATTAGATGAAAATGCCGATATGAATGAAATTATTCGACGTTTATCCAAAGTTTACGGTATTAAGTCCATTAGTCCTGTAATCAAAACAGATAAAACTGAAGAAGCAATCAATGAATCAGCAGTTCAACTAGCTCAAAGTTTTGAGAAAGACACCACGTTTAAAATCGATGTTAAACGTGTTGATAAATCGTTTCCACTCGATACGTATACTTTACAGCGTGAAGTTGGGGGCAAGATATTGAGTCAAACTGAAGATTTAACAGTTAATGTGAAACGTCCTGATCATGAAATTAAAGTAGAGATACGTTTAGACGCAGTCTATATTTATGAAGAGATTATTCCTGGATCTGGAGGACTACCAGTGGGTACTGGAGGCAAAACTTTACTTATGTTAAGTGGAGGCATAGATTCTCCTGTAGCAGGTATGGAAGTCATGAAACGTGGTGTTACTATTGAAGCAATTCATTTTCACAGTCCACCGTTTACGAGCGAGAAAGCCAAGGATAAAGTCATCGAATTGACTCGTATATTGTCAGAACGTGTGGGGCCTATCAAACTACACATCGTGCCTTTCACTGAATTACAGAAACAAATCAATAAAGTTGTTCATCCACGTTATACGATGACATCGACGCGAAGAATAATGATGCGTGTGGCAGATGCTTTCGTGCATAAAATTGGCGCACATGCGATTGTAAATGGGGAGAACCTAGGTCAAGTTGCTAGTCAGACTTTAAAAAGTATGTACGCAATCAACCACGTGACTTCTACACCTGTGTTGAGACCTTTACTGACACTTGATAAAGAAGACATTATTAAAAAAGCGAAAGAGATAGGTACATTTGAAACGTCTATTCAACCTTTTGAAGATTGCTGTACAATCTTTACACCAAAGAATCCAGTAACTGAACCAGACTTTGATAAAGTCGAAAAATATGAAAGCGTCTTTGATTTTGAAGACATGATTCAAACAGCTGTGGACAATATTGAAACATTAACCATAGACCCTAATTATAAAAGTGAAAAAGAACAATCTACTGATGCATTAATTGAAGATTTATTTTAAAATAAATTTATTAAACATAGGTGAACGTTTTTGAATAACGAAGGGGAGAAATAAATCATGGATTGGCATCTTTCAGTAATTTTTATGATTATATTTTTTGGGTTTATCGCTTCATTTATAGATTCAGTCGTTGGGGGCGGAGGATTAATTTCAACACCAGCACTTCTTGCAGTTGGGTTGCCACCTTCTGTTGCGCTTGGCACAAATAAATTCGCAAGTTTTTTTAGCACGCTAACAAGTGCTTATAAATTTTTACGCTCAGGTAAAGTAGATTTAAAGGTAGTCGGGAAATTGTTTCCATTTGTATTTATTGCTTCAGGAGGTGGGGCAATCCTTGCTACTTATTTACCTGCAGAGGTTTTAAAGCCACTCATTATCGTCATTTTAACACTTGTGATTATCTATACCGTTTTAAAAAAAGACTGGGGTAGTGTGAGAACTTTTACTTCACTTACTATTGGTAAAGCAATTATCTTAGTTATATTATTTTCAATTTTAGGTTTTTATGATGGATTTTTAGGCGGAGGCACTGGATCATTCATGTTGTTCGCTTTATTAATGTTTGGTTTTGACTTTTTAAGCGCTGCTGGAAATGCTAAAGTTTTGAACTTTGCTTCAAATGGTGGAGCAATATTGCTTTTTATTATCTTAGGACAAGTCAACTACGCATATGGTCTTTTGATGGCAGTGAGTATGATTGTTGGTTCATATTTAGGAGCCCATTTTGCTTTGAAAAAGGGTGTAGGATACGTCAAAATTTTATTTATTGTAGTAACCGCAGTACTTATTATAAAAAATGTATATGATTATGTAATACAATTAATGAATCATTAGATGCTAGAACTGAAATCGAGATTTTAAATAATCTTGAAATCAGTTCTTTTTTATTGCCCACCTTTTTATTTGTATGAAAATTAGAGCTATGTGAGAAGTATTATTCAAAATTTTAAATCTTGTACTTTAAAAAATTGAATTAACAGTAAATTTTGTCGTATGATTATATTAAATACTTAGTTTATGGGAGGTCATCAATATGACTGCAGTTACATTTAAAAATAATCCTGTTACATTATTAGGACAACAAGTAAACGAAGGAGAGACTGCTCCTAATTTTACTGTATTAGACAATGGTTTGAATCAAGTTACATTAGATAACTATAAAGGGAAAAAGAAATTAATTAGTGTTGTGCCTTCTATTGATACAGGTGTTTGTGACCAACAAACGCGTAAATTTAATGAAGAAGCATCTCAAGAAGATGGGGTAGTATTAACAATTTCAGTAGATTTACCATTTGCGCAAAAGAGATGGTGTGCGTCGAATGGTTTAGACAATGTAATTACGTTGAGTGACCACAAAGATTTATCATTTGGCAAAAACTTTGGTGTAGTAATGGAAGAATTAAGACTTTTAGCACGTTCAGTTTTTGTATTAAATGAAAATAATAAAGTGGTTTATAAAGAAATTGTTAGCGAAGGAACAAACTTCCCTGATTTTGACGCAGCATTAGAGGCTTATCGCAACATTTAAGTTATATTGATATGATTGACAGTGTAAAACAAAGTGTCCATACTTATTCGAGAAGTAGAAAGAGTAAAAAAGTATATGCGCTCTTATGAATGAAGAATGGGCACTTTTTATTAGAAAGGATTTTTTTATGACTGAGAAAAATACAATTATGGAACGCTTATTCCATACGTTAGATGAAAAAGCAAAATCCTTAAACGAAGAGAACGGGCAAAGTTTCATAGAAAACTTAGGATTAGCTATGGAAGATATTTACACAAATAAAAGAGATCTTCTTGAACAGGCAACATTACAAGATAGAAGAAAAGCCTTTCAGTTTGCATATTTAAGTTTAATGCAAGAGGAAAATATCCAAGCTAATCATCAGATTACGCCAGATTCAATTGGGTTAATACTTGGCTTTTTAGTTCAACGATTTATGCAAGATAAGGAAGAAATGCATGTGGTTGATATCGCAAGTGGAGCTGGTCATTTAAGTGCATCTGTTAAAGAAGTGCTTTCTGATACGACAATTATGCACCATTTAATAGAAGTTGACCCAGTTTTATCACGTGTAAGCGTTCATTTGGCTAATTTTTTAGAAATACCATTTGATGTTTATCCTCAAGATGCAATCATGCCTTTACCTTTAGAAGAAGCTGACGTAGTGATTGGTGATTTTCCAATTGGATATTATCCAGTCGACGAAAGAAGTAAAGAAATGAAGCTTGGTTTTGAAGAGGGGCATAGCTATTCACATTATCTACTCATTGAACAAGCGATTAATGCGTTAAAAGGGGCAGGTTACGCATTCTTAGTTGTTCCAAGTGATATTTTCACAGGAGATAAAGTGAAACAGTTGGAAAAATTCATTGCAACAGAGACAGAAATGCAAGCATTTTTAAATTTACCAACGACGCTGTTTAAAAATGAAAAAGCACGTAAATCTATATTAATCCTTCAGAAAAAACAACCGCAAGAAACTAAACCAGTTGAAGTATTTTTAGCGAATATACCTGATTTTAAAAATCCTCAACAATTCCAAGGATTTATTAGAGAATTAAATCAATGGATGGTCACAAATCATACAAAAAATTAATCTGTAACAATATAGTATTCAAACTGTATTAATGATAAAATAGTGTATGTGAAAAAAATAACTAAACAAATGATGGAGGACAATGACCTATGTCAAAATTAATTTTGGCGGTAAATGCTGGTAGTTCATCTTTGAAATTCCAGTTAATTAGAATGCCGGAAGAAAAGTTAGTAACCAAAGGCGTTATTGAACGTATTGGTTTAAGCGATTCTATTTTCACGATTGTTGTTGAAGGGGAAAAGCTTACTGATGTTAGAGATATAAATGATCATGAACAAGCAGTTAATATTATGTTAGAAAGCTTTAAAGAACATAACATGATTGAAGATATTAATGAGATTGAAGGTACAGGTCACCGAGTTGTACATGGAGGGGAGAAATTCCCTAAATCAGTCGTTGTAACTGATGAAGTAGAATCTCAAATTGAAGAATTAAGTGAGTTAGCACCGCTACATAATCCTGCGAATCTTATTGGGATTAGAGCATTTAAAAAATTATTGCCTAACATTCCACATGTGGCAGTATTCGATACTTCATTCCACCAAACAATGCCTGAACAAGCATATTTATACAGCTTGCCATATCATTATTATGAAGATTATGGTATTCGTAAATATGGATTCCATGGTACAAGTCATAAATATGTCTCTAGAAGAGCAGCTGATATCTTAGGTAAACCAATAGAAGATTTGAGAATTATTTCATGCCATATTGGTAATGGTGCTTCAATTGCAGCGATTGATGGTGGCGAGTCCATTGATACTTCTATGGGATTCACACCGCTAGCAGGTGTGACGATGGGTACACGTTCAGGTGATTTAGACCCTGCATTAATTCCTTTTATTATGGAAAAGACTGGCAAAACAGCTGATGAAGTTTTAAATATTTTAAATAAAGAGTCAGGATTACTTGGTTTAACAGGTACATCAAGTGATTTACGTGATTTAACAGAAGAAGCTAAACATGGTCGTCAACGTGCACGTGTTGCATTAGATTTGTTTGCATCTAAAATTCATAAATATATTGGCTCATATGCAGCTAGAATGCAAGGCGTAGATGTGATTGTATTTACAGCTGGAATTGGAGAAAACTCTCATATTATTCGTGGCAAAGTGTTAGAAGGCTTAGAGTTTATGGGCGTTTATTGGGATCCTAAGAAGAATGAAAGCCTACATGGCGAGGAAGGTTATATTAACTATCCGCATTCACCTGTTAAAGTACTTGTCGTGCCAACAGATGAAGAAGTTATGATTTCACGAGATGTGATTAAATATGGTGGTCTTAAAGACGAGTCAAATGAAACAGTAAATGAAAATACTGAAGCACAAGATGCTTAAAATATAAAAGTAAGTAAAATGAACCGCATGGTTTCCTCATAGGAGATTATGCGGTTTTATTTTAAGAAGTGAACCAGTGATTTAATAAAGGGAAATGGCTTTGAATAGAGGATTGAAATAGAGGAAATTGTTCGATAGTTATCTTCTATGATGGAGCAGCTTTGAATAGATTGTCTTTCAAAAATAAAAAGAGTCAGTAATTAACTGACTCTCATAAAAATAAGAATATATTTAATCTTAATCTTGATATCTTTCGCGTAGTTTAGGTGTAGCAACTTGTGGTTGGAAATCTTCAGGAATTTCTTCAGTACGTACGACTAATACATCACATGGCGCATGACGTACGATTGCTTCAGAAACTGAACCTACAATAAAACGTTCTACAGCATTTAATCCTGACGTACCACTCATAATTAAATCTGCACCAACTTCATGAGCTAATTTCTTAGGTATAATTGCTTTTGGTGAACCAAATTCTAGGCGTGTTTCTACATTTTTAACACCTGCGTTTGAAGCCACTTCTTTATAACCTTTGAGTAATTCTTCAGAGAAATGTTTAGATTTCTCAGTAAACTGAGCATCATAGACTTCATAAGAAGAGTAAGTTCTTGAATCGATGACATTAACAATTGTCAACTTAGCATCGTTACGTTTAGCAACTCCTACAGCTTTATTAAAAGCCCATTCTGCTTCATGTGAACCATCGACTGCGATTAAAATGTTTTTATAAGTAATCATCGCTAGTGCCCCCTTCATCTTTCTTATTCTCATTTTAACACAATTTACAGAATATTTAATTATTAATAATTACAATTTTGTGTATTTTTTCTGATTGCGCTTTCATTGCTTTCGCGTTAGGATGTAATAGGAGGTGGATGGAATGAAAATTGGTATTCCTAAGGAGATAAAAAATAACGAAAATAGAGTGAGTTTATCACCAAGTGGTGTACATGCACTCGTTGAACAAGGACATACAGTTTTAGTAGAAACTAACGCAGGACTAGGTTCATATTTTGAAGATGTTGACTACAAAGAAGCTGGTGCTGAGATTGTATCAGAACAATCTAAAATTTGGGATGTTGATATGGTAGTCAAAGTTAAAGAACCATTAGAATCAGAATATCAATTCTTTAAAGAAGGGTTAATTCTTTTCACATATTTACATTTAGCTAATGAAGAGAAATTAACACAAGCTTTAGTAGATAATAAAGTAATTGGTATTGCTTATGAAACGGTTCAATTACCTGACAAATCATTACCGCTTTTATCACCAATGAGTGAAGTTGCTGGTAGAATGTCAGCTCAAATTGGCGCTGAATTCTTACAAAAAGTTAACGGCGGTATGGGTATTTTACTAGGCGGTGTACCTGGTGTCCCTAAAGGAAAAGTCACTATCATTGGTGGGGGTCAAGCAGGTACGAATGCTGCTAAAATTGCTTTAGGATTAGGTGCAGATGTTACGATTCTTGACGTTAATCCTAAACGTTTACAAGAACTTGATGACTTATTTAATGGAAGAGTGCATACGATTATGTCCAATCCACTAAATATAGAAATGTACGTTAAACAAAGTGATTTAGTTATCGGTGCAGTATTAATTCCAGGAGCTAAAGCACCAAGCTTAGTTACTGAAGATATGATTAAGCAAATGAGAAGCGGCTCTGTGATTGTAGATATCGCTATTGACCAAGGTGGTATTTTCGAAACAACAGATAAAATCACAACACATGATGATCCAACGTATACAAAACATGGCGTTGTACATTATGCGGTCGCGAATATGCCTGGTGCAGTTCCACGTACTTCAACATTAGCTTTAAATAATGCAACTTTACCGTTTGCACAAATCTTAGCTAACAAAGGATATCGAGAAGCTTTCAAATCTAATCATGCACTTTCTTTAGGTTTAAATACGTATAAAGGTCATGTTACAAATAAAGGTGTAGCTGAAGCATTTAATTTAGAATATACTTCAGTGGAAGATGCACTTAATAAATAGTTTAAGATAGATAAACTCGGCTGATTATTAAAATCAGCCGAGCTTTTTATTTTTCATAATGTGTAAGTATTTCGTAGCCATTTTCAGTGACTAATATGTCATCTTCGATACGTACGCCTGCGATTCCGGGTACATAAATTCCAGGTTCAATTGTAATCACCATGCCCGCTTCTAATGTATTTTCGTTTACACTTGAAACGTCTTGATATTCATGTTCTTCTAATCCTAACCCGTGACCAAGTCTATGCGGGAAATATTCTCCGTAACCTGCATTGCTAATAACATCTCTAGCGATTTTATCGATATTTTTTATTGTCACTCCAGGTTTGATTGCTTCTATTGCAGATTGTTCAGCTTTCAATACAACGTTATAGATATTTTCAGCT
Source organism: Staphylococcus sp. HMSC036D05 (assembly GCF_001836225.1). Classification (NCBI taxonomy): domain Bacteria; kingdom Bacillati; phylum Bacillota; class Bacilli; order Caryophanales; family Staphylococcaceae; genus Staphylococcus; species Staphylococcus sp. HMSC036D05. The sequence goes on from NZ_KV827781.1 coordinate 98,987, forward strand.
TCTTGACTAGGGTTTCCAAATTTTACTGTTCGTGTCATATCGCTACAATAATGTTCATAAACTACGCCTAAATCAAATAGCACATATTCATTATTTTGAAGCTTTCTGTCTCCAGGAGTGCCGTGAGGAGAAGCTGCATGGTCTCCAAATAATACCATTGTGTCGAAACTCATTTCATTTACGCCGTACTTTTTGATTTCATTTTCAATGTGATTAACGACTTCACGTTCCTCAACGCCTTCTTTAAGATAAGACACGCCAATTTCTATACATTTGTCTGCGAGCTCCGCAGCTTTTTTAATTTTTTCAATTTCTTCTTGAGATTTAATGTTTCTTAAATCTTTAATTGATTGGTCAAGGTCACTATAGACTTGAACATCGAATGCTTGAGACAATTCACGTTGACGTTTAACAGTTAAATGTTCACTTTCGATAAGTAATGTCGTAAATGTTTTCGGATATAAGTCGAATGGGTTTTCAGTATCTAAATAACCAATGATTTTCCCGTCGAAAGGTGAAGCTTTGACTTCTTCAACCTCCATTTTCGGACAAAATAAGACATCTTCACCGTTTGCTTGGACGAGTAATGCGAATAAACGTTCATGTGGTTCACTACGATATCCAGTAAAGTAATATACGTTAAGTGGGGTAGTAATCCAAGCTGCATCGGCATTTTGTTGTTGTAAGACTTTTCTGATTTCTTCTGTTTTAGTCATATCAAACATCCTCCATTGTATTAGTTTAGTTTAATTTTATTCTAATTCGTTATCCTTTTCAAAAATTGAGGTACTATCACTTTCTGTTAAAGCATTTTCAGAAACAGTGTTATAAACAAGGGTAGCTAGGGTATACTGATGACAGAGAACATTTGAGGAGGGCTATATAAATGAAATTATCATTTCATGGTCAATCAACAATTTATTTCGAGGGAAACGGTAAAAAGGTCATCGTCGATCCATTTATTTCTGGTAATGATAAATGTGATTTAGACGAACAAACATTAGATGTAGATTATATTATTTTAACGCATGGACACGCTGATCACTTTGGTGATGTTGTAGAGCTAGCCAATCGAAATCACGCGGTAGTGATAGGTTCAGCAGAATTACAAGGTTATCTATCAACTTATCACGGTGTTGAAAATGTACATGGTATGAATATCGGCGGTAAAGCTGAATTTGACTTTGGTACTGTGAAATTTGTGCAAGCATTCCACAGTTCAAGCTTTACTCATGAAGATGGAATTCCAGTTTATCTAGGTATGCCAATGGGAATTGTTGTTGAAGCAGAAGGTAAAACAATTTACCATACGGGAGATACTGGATTATTTAGTGATATGAAATTAATTGCTGAACGTCATCCAGTGGATGTATGTTTCGTACCTATCGGTGACAACTTTACGATGGGAATTGATGATGCAAGTTATGCAATCAATGAATTTATTAAACCGAAAATTAGTGTACCTATTCACTACAATACGTTCCCATTAATTGAACAAGATCCTCAACAATTTAAAGATGCAGTAAATGTAGGGGAAGTACAAATCCTTGAACCAGGTCAATCTGTAGAATTTTAATTTGGAATAGTAAATTAGTAAATATAACATATAGAAAAAATCCCGATTTTTAAACGACTTAATTTAAAAATCGGGATTTCTTTAAATGATTATTTAACAATTAATACAGGGATTGTAGCACGTTTAGCTACTTTGTGGCTGACGCTACCAAGTACAAATTTCTTCTTGTCTTCTGCTTTACGGTTACTTAATACAACGATGTCATATTTTCCACTGTTAGCGTATTTTAATAATTCTTCTTTAGGATTTCCTCTAACAATAATTTGATCGTAATTAATTCCGTATTCTTCTAATGCTTTTCTTGTTTTTTCTAAACGTTTACTTCTTTCTTCAGTTAACTTATCTAAGTGGACTCCTGCTTTGATAGAAGCTTGAGCATCTTGCTCATTAATGGCATTTAAAATAGTTACAACTGTATCTTTCCCAGCTAAATTTGACACTTCTTTTAATGCTTTTTCATTTTTTAATTGAGTGTCTACGCCTAGTAAAATATGTTTATACATAACTACATCCCTCCTCACTTATATTTTAATAGAGTTTTAATGGAATTTCCATTTATATTCACATTTTCTTTACAAAATCAATTTTAAACGGAATATTTTTGGTAAGTGAGAAAACGATTAACGATGAACGAGGTTGTTCAATGATTTTTTTCGAGTTAAAAGTTATAATATAACAAAGACTGTTCTATAGAAATAAGAGGTAATGGGATGACGAAACACGAGCAAATTTTAAATTATATTGAATCTTTATCTATAGGTTCTAAAATTTCAGTTAGAAAAATAGCAAAGGTATTAGATGTATCAGAAGGAACTGCTTACAGAGCGATTAAGGATGCAGGACAATTAGGAATTGTAGCAACTATTGATCGTGTCGGTACAGTAAGGATAGAAAAACGTAATCGAGACAATATAGATAATTTAACTTTTAATGAAATTGCGAACATAGTGGAAGGTCAAATTTTAGCGGGTAAAAAAGGACTTGGAAAAACAGTTTCTAAATTTGCGATAGGCGCTATGAAACTTCAAGATATTTTAAAATATATAGAGAAACACACTTTATTAATAGTGGGTAACCGTGAAGATGTTCAAATTGAGGCATTAAAACGAGGAACAGCTATCCTTATTACTGGAGGCTTTCACCCATCGAAATTTGTCATCGATTATGCGAATGAGCATGAATTGCCCATTATTTCATCAAGTTATGATACATTTTTAGTCGCAAACATTATCAATAGAGCAATGTATAACCAAAAGATTCGCAAAGAAATACTTGTTGTCGAGGATATTGTAAAACCTATAAACGAACTATCCGTATTATTTGATTATATGAAAATTAATGACTATAAAAAATTAGCTAACGAAACAGGTCATACAAGATTTCCTATTGTAAATAAAGATTTTAAACTTGTAGGTATTGTAACGAGTAGAGAAATTATAAATATGAACGAGGATGATGAATTAGGCAAGATAATGACTCGAAATCCTTTAAGCGTCAAACTGACAAACACTGTTGCGAGTTGTGCACATATGATGATTTGGGAAGGTATTGAGTTATTACCGGTAACCAATAATAATAAAAAAGCTGTAGGTGTCATCAACAGACAAGATGTGTTGAAATCAATGCAACTTTTAGGAAGACAACCACAAATAGGTGAAACGATTAACGATCAGATAGCAAAACATATTACCATTAATTCGAATAACATCAGTGTTGAAGTATCGCCTTTAGTCACAAATCATTACGGCACATTAAGTAAAGCCGTATTTGTAGGTATTATTGAAGAAACAATTCGACATGAGATGAGAAAATATAAAAAGGGTAATGTAATGATAGAAAACTTGAACATTGTTTATATCAAAACAGTGCCTATTGAATCATCCATTGAAGTCTATTACGAAATGCTAGATGTTGGTAGAAATTTCGCGAAATTAGAAGTAACCATGTTTAATAATAATGAGAAAGTTGCCAACGCTTTAGTGATATGCCAGATGTTCGAAGGTTTTTAATAAAAAGTAAAATTTAGTTTTAAGGGAGTATTCAGAATGGAAAAAATTATGAACGATATCATGCATGAGGTTGAACAAGCAGACACAATCATTATTCATAGACACGTGAGACCTGATCCTGATGCATACGGGTCACAGTTGGGACTTAAATATTATTTAAAAATAAAATATCCAGATAAGAATATTTATGCCGTTGGTAACAATGAACCTTCTTTAGATTTCATAGGTACATTTGATGAGATATCAGATGATGTTTACGAAGATGCGCTTGTCATTGTTTGTGATACAGCAAATGCGCCACGTGTAGATGACCAACGCTATCACACTGGAACGAAGGTTCTAAAAATAGATCATCATCCGGCAGTTGATCAATACGGAGACATTAATTATGTAAATACAGAAGCTTCTTCAACAAGTGAAATTATTTATGATTTTATTACTCATTTTAATGATGAACGTATCATTGATGAAAGCGTAGCACGTGTTTTATATTTAGGAATTGTAGGAGATACTGGTCGCTTCTTATTTAATAATACAACTCAACATACTATGGAAGTTGCTGGTAAATTAATTGCTTTTCCGTTTGACCACAATGCTGAATTAAATAAAATGTCTGAAAAAGATCCTAAATTATTACCGTTTCAAGGTTACATCTTACAAAACTTTGAATTAGATGATGAAGGATACTGTCAGGTGAAAATTACGAGAGATATTCTAGAAAAATATCAGATTCAACCGAATGAAGCATCACAATTTGTGAATACAATTGCTGATATTCAAGGTTTGAAGATTTGGATGTTCGGTGTGGATGAAGGTGAAGAAATTAGATGTCGCATTCGTTCAAAAGGTACAATGATTATCAATGATGTCGCAAACGATTTTGGAGGTGGAGGCCATCCAAATGCATCAGGCGTGTCAGTTTATAGTTGGGAAGAGTTCGACCGTTTAGCCGATGCATTGCGTCAAAAACTTTAAAAAGATATATCTAAAAGGAGGATACAAACATGGTTGCGCATTTAAATATTCATACTGCTTATGATTTATTGAACGCCAGTCTGAGAATTGAAGATGTAATCAATAAAGCTAAAAATGAAGGCTATACTGCGCTTGCAATTACAGATACCCATGTTTTGTATGGTTTTCCAAAATTTTACGATGCCTGCATTGCTGCTGATATTCATCCCATTTTCGGAATGACTTTAATATTAACGGATGGTCTATATAAAGTTGAAACAGTAGTACTCGCACAGAATAATGAGGGACTCAAAGCACTCTATCAACTTTCATCTGCCATTAAAATGAAAGAAAAGGAAGAAGTTCCTTTAGAATGGTTAAAACGTTATGATGACAATTTAATTATCATTTTTAAAGATGTAGAATCGACGCACTTACAAATTTTAGAAGCATTCAATGATCATACTCACGTTTACATGAATCATACGAGTGACGATATTATTGATAGAAAAAAGGTATGGTTACAATCAGCAAGATATTTAAATAGAGAAGATGCAGATACGATATCTGCTTTACAGGCAATTAGAGATAATTCTAAATTAGATTTAATTAATGAAAGTAAAGATTTTGGTGAGCACTTTCCTGATCAAAATGAACTTAAAAATATTTTAGATGATGTAGACGAAGAAGTGATAAAAAATACGCAAACGATCGTTGATTTATGTCAGGCGGAACTTGTTTATCATCAATCATTATTACCGCAATTTGTCACGCCTAATGGTGAAGTTGCAAAAGACTATTTATGGTCGGTATTAATAGATAAATTAAATGAGTGGAATTTACATAATGATCAATATTTAGAACGGCTTAAGCACGAATATGAAATTATTACGAATATGGGTTTCGAAGATTATTTCCTTATCGTTAGCGATTTAATCCATTATGCTAAAACACATGATGTAATGGTTGGACCAGGGCGGGGCTCTTCCGCTGGTTCGCTGGTAAGTTATTTGTTAGGGATTACAACGATTGATCCGATCAAATTTAACTTGCTTTTCGAGAGGTTTTTAAATCCTGAAAGGGTTACGATGCCCGATATTGACATTGACTTTGAAGATACAAGACGCGAGAAAGTGATTCAGTATGTTCAAAATAAATATGGAGAACTTCATGTGTCAGGAATAGTGACTTTCGGACACTTATTAGCAAGAGCTGTCGGTCGTGATGTTGGAAGAATTATGGGCTTTGATGAAACTACATTAAATGAAATTTCAAAGTTAATACCTCATAAATTGGGGATTACGCTTGATGAGGCTTATCAGCAAGACAATTTTAAAGCGTTTGTTCATCGAAATCACAGAAATGAACTTTGGTTTGATATGAGTAAGAAGCTTGAAGGACTTCCAAGACATACGTCAACGCATGCGGCGGGTATTATTATTAACGATCAACCGCTATATAAATTTGCACCGTTGACGTTAGGTGATACGGGTTTACTGACTCAGTGGACAATGACAGAGGCAGAACGCATAGGTTTATTAAAGATAGACTTCTTAGGATTACGTAACTTATCGATCATCCACCAAATTGTGACGCAAGTGAAGAAAGATTTAAACATTGGTATAGATGTTGAAACCATTCCTTTTGATGATAGAAAAGTATTCAAGTTATTATCTCAAGGAGATACGACTGGTATTTTCCAACTAGAATCTGATGGGGTACGTAGTGTATTAAAGAGACTTCAACCAGAACATTTTGAAGATATCGTAGCGGTCACATCACTTTATCGACCAGGTCCTATGGAAGAAATACCTACATATATCACACGTCGACACGATCCATCTAAAGTTGAATATTTGCATCCTGATTTAGAACCCATTTTAAAAAATACCTACGGCGTCATTATCTATCAAGAACAAATAATGCAAATTGCGAGCAAATTCGCTAACTTTAGTTATGGTGAAGCGGATATTCTTAGAAGAGCGATGAGTAAGAAAAATCGTGCAGTGTTAGAAAGTGAACGTCAGCACTTTGTCAACGGTGCGAAAGACAACGGCTATGATGAACAAATGAGTAAACAAATCTTTGATTTAATACTCAAGTTTGCTGATTATGGTTTCCCTAGAGCGCATGCAGTAAGCTACTCTAAAATTGCTTATATTATGAGTTATCTAAAAGTGTATTATCCTAATTATTTTTACGCTAATATTTTGAGCAATGTCATTGGTAGTGAGAAGAAAACAGCCAATATGATTGATGAGGCTAAACATCAAAAAATTAATATTCTCCCACCTAATATTAATGAGAGTCATTGGTTCTATAAAGCGACTTCACAAGGAATATATTTGTCGTTAGGAACGATTAAAGGTGTGGGCTATCAAAGTGTTAAACTGATTGTCGATGAGAGATATAATAATGGAAAGTTTAAAGACTTTTTTGATTTTGCGCGCAGAATTCCAAAGCGGGTTAAAACTAGAAAATTATTAGAAGCATTGATACTTGTCGGTGCTTTTGACAATTTTGATAAGAATCGTGCTACTTTATTACAGGCTATCGATCAAGTATTAGACACTACATCAGATGTAGAACAAGACGATATGCTTTTCGATATTTTAACGCCAAAACAAGTCTATGAGGACAAAGAAGAGTTACCAGATAAATTGTTGAGTAATTATGAAAAAGAATATCTGGGCTTTTATATTTCTAAACACCCGGTTGAAAAAGAATTTGAAAAGAAACAATATCTAGGCATTTATAAATTAAGTAACGCTCAAAACTTTCAACCAATACTTGTCCAATTTGATACAATTAAGCAAATTAGAACTAAGAACGGTCAAAACATGGCATTTGTAACACTTAATGATGGGATGACGCTAATGGACGGTGTGATATTCCCGGATAAATTCAAAAGATATGAAACTTCTATTTCTAATGAAGAAATGTTTATCGTGATAGGTAAATTTGAGAAACGGAATCAGCAACTTCAACTTATTATTAATCAAATTATTGAAATCAATACCTATAAAAATGAAAAAATAAATGCTTCTAAAAAAGTCATTATACGAAATGCGCATCATCTTCCTTCAAACATCCAAGAATTAATCATGAATGAGAAAAGTGGAGATCAGCATTTATTAGAAGTGAATGCATTTAATGAACGCAATAATAGCATGAATCGCTTAGGATTCTTGAGTAAAGATGAAGTTACAATTCAACAGTTGTTCGACTCTTTAAATCCTAGTGATATTAGGTTTATATAACTTTTATCACAATTTAAACTATGGTATAGTTAACTGATGGTTAAGATAATAATCATCAGTTTTTCTTTTGTTATTGTTTTTTGTTCTGGTTATACACTGATTAATTTTATAATCAGAAGAAAGAATAATTTCAAAAGATTAGAATAGGCAGACAATCAAGTTTATAGCATCAATATGATGTATGTCCATTGTCTATTCTTAATTTATCATGTATTGGGTATACTTATACTAGTAAATTAGATTCAACATACACGATTTTTAATTAATAGGAACGGTTATTTTAACTTAAATTATTTAAAATAGGGGTTGATTCCATGTCTTTAAGAGATGATGCATTGGAAATGCACAGAGAACATCAAGGTAAATTAGAAATCACACCAAATATAAAAGTAACTAATAAGGAAGAATTGAGTTTAGCATATTCTCCTGGCGTTGCTGAACCATGTAAAGAAATTCATGAAAATCCAAGAAAAGTATATGAATATACAATCAAGGCAAATACTGTTGCAGTTGTAACTGACGGTACTGCAGTTTTAGGACTGGGCAATATTGGAGCTGAAGCAAGTATACCTGTTATGGAAGGTAAAGCGGTTTTATTTAAAAGTTTTGCCGGAATAAATGGCGTACCAATCGCTTTAGATACAACAGATACTGATGAAATTATTAATACAGTGAAATTATTACAACCAAATTATGGCGGTATTAATCTTGAAGATATTTCAGCGCCAAGATGTTTTGAAATCGAAGAAAAATTAAAAAAAGAAACAAATATTCCAGTATTTCATGATGATCAACACGGAACTGCAATTGTTACAATGGCCGGCTTGATTAATGCTTTGAGAATTGTCGATAAAGATTTATCAGATATTAAAGTTGTCTTAAATGGTGCAGGTGCTGCAGGTATAGCAATTGTGAAATTGTTACATTCATACGGTGTTAGAGACATGATTATGTGTGATTCTAAAGGAGCTATTTACGAAGGACGCCCTCATGGCATGAATGATACTAAAGAATATGTTGCTAAATGGACTAACAAAGATAAAATTGATGGTTCATTGAAAGAAGTTATTAAAGATGCAGACGTATTTATCGGTGTTTCTGTTGCAGATTTATTAGATAAAGAAATGGTTGAGAGCATGGCAGATGACCCAATTATTTTTGCCATGGCCAATCCAAATCCTGAAATTAAACCTGATGATGCTAAAGCAGCAGGGGCTAAAGTAATTGGAACGGGTCGTTCTGATTATCCTAACCAAATCAATAATGTGTTAGCTTTCCCTGGTATCTTTAGAGGTGCATTAGATGTTGAAGCTACACATATTAATGAAGATATGAAAAAAGCCGCTGTTGAAGCTATTGCAGATTTAATCGAAGAAGACGAACTCAACCCTGATTATTGTATTCCTGGACCATTTGATAAGAGAGTTGCTCCATCAGTGGCACGTAGCGTAGCTAAAGCAGCTATGGAATCAGGTGTAGCAAGAATTGAAATTGATCCACAAGAAGTTTATGACAAAACAATGAAAGCAACTGATTTAAAATAATTCTATATAGTAATTCTTTGAGAGACATTTTCAAGAAATAACATCTTGATAAATTTTTCAGGAGAATATATAAATGGTAGTAACAGAGGTTATTTGGAGGTTTACCAATGTTTAAAGATTTTTTTAATCGAAGCAAGAAAAAGAAATATTTAACAGTTCAAGATTCTAAACAAAATGATGTGCCAGCAGGGATTATGACTAAATGCCCGAAGTGCAAAAAGATCATGTACACTAAAGAATTAGCTGAAAATTTAAATGTGTGCTTCAATTGTGATCATCATATTGCACTTACTGCACATAAAAGAATAGAAGCGATTTCAGATGAAGGAACATTTACAGAATTCGATAAGGGTATGACCTCTGCGAATCCATTAGATTTTCCTGGCTACATTGAAAAGATTGAAAAAGATCAGCAAAAGACTGGATTAAATGAGGCAGTTGTTACTGGTACTTCTGAATTAGATGGTATTAAATACGGTGTTGCAGTGATGGATGCACGTTTTAGAATGGGAAGTATGGGTTCAGTTGTAGGTGAAAAAATTTGTAGAATCATTGATTATTGCACTGAGCATCATTTACCTTTCATTCTATTCTCAGCAAGTGGTGGCGCTAGAATGCAAGAAGGTATTATTTCACTCATGCAAATGGGTAAAACAAGTGTATCACTTAAGCGTCATGCTGATGCTGGATTATTATATATTTCGTACATAACGAATCCAACAACTGGTGGTGTGTCTGCAAGCTTTGCCTCAGTGGGTGACATTAACTTAAGTGAACCTAAAGCGCTCATTGGATTTGCTGGTAGACGTGTCATTGAACAAACAATTAATGAGAAATTGCCAGATGATTTCCAAACAGCCGAGTTCCTTTTAGAACATGGTCAATTAGATAAAGTAGTTCATCGTAAGGATATGAAAGAGACGTTATCTAATATTCTAAAAATCCATCAAGAGGTGAGTCGATAATGCTAGATTTTGAAAAGCCACTTTTTGAAATTAAAAATAAAATTGAATCATTAAAAGAATCACAAGAAAAGAATGAAGTGGATTTACAAGAAGAGATTGATATGTTGGAAGCGTCTCTAGAAAGAGAAACTAAAAAAGTTTATACCAATTTAAAGCCGTGGGATCGTGTGCAAATCGCGCGTTTACAAGAGCGACCTACATCTTTAGATTATATTCCATATATTTTCGATTCATTTATAGAACTTCATGGGGATAGAAACTTTAGAGATGATCCTGCAATGATAGGCGGGATTGGTTATCTTAATGGACGTGCTGTAACTGTTGTTGGTCAACAACGCGGTAAAGATACCAAAGATAATATTTATCGAAATTTTGGTATGGCACATCCTGAAGGTTATCGTAAAGCGCTACGTTTGATGAAGCAGGCTGAAAAGTTTAATCGTCCAATTTTTACATTTATTGATACAAAAGGCGCTTATCCTGGTAAAGCAGCAGAAGAACGTGGTCAAAGTGAATCAATCGCTACGAATTTAATTGAAATGGCATCATTAAAAGTACCTGTCATCGCTATTGTTATCGGTGAAGGTGGTAGTGGTGGCGCATTAGGAATTGGTATTTCTAATCGTGTACTTATGCTTGAAAATAGTACGTATTCAGTTATTTCTCCTGAGGGTGCTGCTGCACTTTTATGGAAAGATAGTAATTTAGCAAAAATTGCTGCTGAAACGATGAAAATTACAGCAAATGATCTTAAAGGATTAAATATTGTAGACGAAGTGATTAACGAACCACTAGGTGGCGCCCATAAAGATGTTGAATCACAAGCTGTTACGATTAAAGACACATTTGTTAAACATTTAAATGAATTAGAGCAAATGTCTAATGAAGAATTAGTCAATGATAGATTTGATAAATTTAGACACATTGGCTCAGTTGTAGAATAATTTAGTTACTTGCTAATAGTCATGATTACGGCTATTAGCTCTTTTTTATTTATTTTAGAAAAAATTCATTATTTAAAACGTTTACATCAATTGAAAGCCTTACTTTTGATGGAACAGTAAAAAAATTGTGGTAATTTATAGTTAAAGATAAATCTAGTTAAAGAAAGGTATGTCGTCATGAAAAAAATTGCAGTTTTAACTAGCGGAGGGGATTCTCCAGGTATGAATGCTGCCGTTCGTGCAGTTGTTCGTACAGCAATTTACAATAATATTGAAGTTTATGGGATTTATCATGGTTACCAAGGTTTACTAGACGATGACATTCATAAACTTGAGTTAGGCTCAGTCGGGGATACAATCCAGCGCGGAGGTACGTTCCTATTCTCTGCTAGATGTCCTCAATTTAAAGAAGAAGATGTACGTAAGAAGGGGATTGAAAACTTACGTAAACGAGGCATCGAAGGATTAGTTGTTATCGGCGGAGACGGAAGTTATCGTGGTGCGCAACGTATAAGTGAAGAGTGTAAGGAAATTCAAACGATTGGAATTCCAGGTACAATTGATAATGATATTAATGGTACGGACTTCACTATAGGTTTTGACACTGCGTTAAACACAATTATTGAATCCGTCGATAAAATTAGAGATACTGCATCAAGTCACGCACGTACATTTATCGTTGAAGTTATGGGACGTGATTGTGGAGATTTAGCTTTATGGGCAGGACTCTCTGTTGGTGCTGAAACTATTGTAGTACCTGAAGTTCATACCGACATTAAAGATGTTGCTGAAAAAATTGAACAGGGTATTAAAAGAGGTAAGAAACATTCTATTGTTATGGTCGCTGAAGGCTGTATGAGCGGCCAAGAATGTGCTGATGAATTAATGAAATATATCAATATTGATACACGCGTGTCAGTATTAGGACATATTCAGCGTGGAGGAAGCCCATCAGGTGCTGACCGCGTATTAGCTTCACGTTTAGGTGGTCATGCCGTTGAATTACTTAAACAAGGTGTGACAGCTAAAGGTGTAGGTATTAAAAATAACCAATTAACTGCTACACCATTTGAAGGTATCTTTGGTGAAAGTCATCATAAGTTTGACAAAGATATTTATGAATTAGCTAAGGAATTATCAATATAAATTTTTGGGAGGATTATATAATGAGAAAGACTAAAATTGTTTGTACAATTGGACCAGCTTCAGAATCTGAAGAAATGATCGAGAAATTAATAAATGCAGGAATGAACGTGGCGCGTTTAAACTTTTCTCATGGTAGTCATGAAGAACATAAAGGTAGAATTGATACAATTCGTAAAGTTGCAAAACGTTTAGATAAAACAGTTGCACTTTTATTAGATACAAAAGGACCTGAAATTCGTACACATAACATGAAAGATGGTGTTATCGAATTAGAAAAAGGTAAAGAAGTCATCGTGAGTATGAATGAAGTAGAAGGTACGCCTGAGAAATTCTCTGTAACATATGAAGACTTAATCAACGATGTTCATGTTGGCTCATACATTTTATTAGATGATGGTTTAGTAGAGTTACAAGTTAAAGAAATTGATAAAGATAAAGGCGAAGTTAAATGTGACATCTTAAATACTGGAGAATTAAAAAATAAAAAAGGTGTTAATTTACCTGGCGTAAAAGTTAACTTACCTGGTATTACTGATAAAGATGCTGATGACATTCGTTTCGGTATCAAAGAAAATGTTGACTTTATCGCTGCAAGTTTCGTAAGACGTCCTAGTGATGTTTTAGATATTCGCCAAATTCTTGAAGAAGAAAAAGCACATATCACAATTTTCCCTAAAATTGAGAACCAAGAAGGTATTGATAACATTGATGAAATCCTTGAAGTTTCTGATGGATTAATGGTTGCTCGTGGGGACATGGGTGTTGAAATTCCACCTGAAAAAGTACCAATGGTTCAAAAAGACTTAATTAGAAAATGTAATAAATTAGGTAAACCAGTTATCACTGCAACTCAAATGTTAGATTCAATGCAACGTAACCCTCGTGCTACTCGTGCGGAAGCAAGTGACGTAGCTAACGCAATTTACGATGGTACTGATGCTGTGATGTTATCAGGTGAAACAGCTGCGGGATTATATCCAGAAGAAGCAGTTAAAACTATGAGAAATATCGCAGTTTCAGCAGAAGCGGCTCAAGATTATAAAAAATTATTATCTGACCGTACAAAATTAGTTGAAACTTCATTAGTTAACGCTATTGGTGTTTCTGTTGCACATACAGCACTTAACTTAAATGTTAAAGCTATCGTTGCGGCTACTGAAAGTGGTTCAACAGCACGTACTATTTCTAAATATCGTCCTCATTCAGATATTATCGCTGTAACACCTAGTGAAGAAACAGCACGCCAATGTGCAATTGTTTGGGGTGTTAACCCAGTTGTTAAAGAGGGACGTAAAAACACTGACGCATTACTTAACAATGCGGTAGCGACAGCAGTTGAAACTGGAAGAGTTTCTAACGGTGATTTAATCATCATTACTGCTGGTGTTCCAACTGGTGAAAAAGGTACAACTAATATGATGAAAATTCACTTAGTTGGCGATGAAATCGCTCGTGGACAAGGTGTAGGTCGTGGCTCTGTAGTAGGACATGCCATTATTGCTGACAGTGCAAGTGACTTAGAAGGTAAAGATTTATCTGATAAAGTTATCATCACTAATTCAGTAGACGAAACGTTAGTTCCATATGTTGAAAATGCAATCGGTTTAGTAACTGAAGAAAATGGAATTACATCACCAAGTGCAATCGTTGGTTTAGAAAAAGGTATTCCAACAGTAGTAGGTGTTGAAAAAGCAACAAAAGAAATTAAAAATGATATGTTAGTTACAGTTGACGCAGCTCAAGGTAAAATCTTTGAAGGCTATGCAAACGTACTTTAATAATCAATTTAGAGAAAACACTCTCCGACATGATGTTGGAGAGTGTTTTTTATTGAGTATGTAGAGATAGATATACGCTTGATATAAGCAGGCTCTCAATTCAGACATTTACTGCAAATACATTAAAGGAGGATGAGATTATAAGTGATCTCATCCTCCTTTATGATTATTTATGCGTGTTTGCTTTCTTTTCTATATCTCAAATACATTAATCCTAAAATAACGAACCATACAGGAGTTATATAAATGGCTCTTCTTGTATCAACATTAACAAATAATAATGCGAATACGAAGATAAAGAAAATTAAAATTGCATAACCCATAAATTGCCCGCCTGGTAATTTATAAGTAGCTTTCTTGTGTAATTCAGGATTCTTTCTACTGTAATTAATATAGGCAACGATGATTAAAGCCCATACAACTAAGAATAATACAGTAGAGATTGTCGTCACATACGTAAACACTTTTGTTGCGTCAGGGAAGATATAATTTAATAACGCTGCAATTAATAATAATGCAGATGACGCAATAATAGCTGTGTGTGGTACACCATTTTTGTTTGTATTAGAGAACGCTGGTGGCGCTTGTCTTTGATTAGATAATCCATATAACATTCTACTATTTGAAAAGATACCACTATTACAAGATGATGCTGCGGCAGTTAATACTACGAAATTGATTAAACCAGCAGCGAAAGGAATACCTATTAAAGTAAATAGTTTAACAAAAGGACTATTATCAGGGTCAACTTTGTACCAAGGAATAATAGACATGATGACTGCTAAAGCACCAACATAAAAGATTAATATTCTAATAGGTACGCTATTAATTGCCTTAGGAATTGTTTGTTCAGGATCCTTGGTCTCACCAGCAGTAACACCTATCATTTCTATTCCGACAAATGAGAAAAGTGCCATTTGGAAAGACATAAAGAATCCAGATGCTCCTTTAGGGAATATTCCGTGTTGATATAAGTTAGTTAGACTTGTGTGTCCAAATTGAGTTTTAAAGGCAAATAAAATCATGACAATACCAACAACTATTAATGCAATAATTGTAGCTATTTTGATGATAGCAAACCAAAACTCTAATTCGCCGAATAATTTGGCACTTAACAAGTTGAATGACATTAAAATAAGTACACAGAATAACGCGCTAATCCAGTTAGGAATCTCTGGGAACCAGAAACTTACGTATTTAGCAACAGCTGTAACCTCAGCCATACCTGTAATAATCCAACATAACCAATAAGTCCAACCAGTAACAAAGCCAGCAAATGGACCTATGTATTTGTTCGTAACATCCGCAAATGATTTGAAATTAGTGTTTTGAATGATGATTTCTCCCAATCCACGCATAAACATGAATAACATAAAACCTATAATGATATAGGTGAGTAATATTGAGGGACCCGTCATTGCAATTGTTTGACCAGCACCAAGGAATAACCCCGTTCCTATAGCGCCTCCGATGGCGATTAATTGAACATGACGATTGCTCAATTCTCTTTGTAAATTTTCAGCCATAAGACATCTCCCTTACTATAAGA
Source organism: Staphylococcus sp. HMSC036D05 (assembly GCF_001836225.1). Taxonomy (NCBI): domain Bacteria; kingdom Bacillati; phylum Bacillota; class Bacilli; order Caryophanales; family Staphylococcaceae; genus Staphylococcus; species Staphylococcus sp. HMSC036D05. The sequence continues at coordinate 114,712 of NZ_KV827781.1, forward strand.
TAATATATATTATGCACTTATAAGGCTATTTATACAATTCTTTTCGCAAAAAAGTGTGAAAATTCACTAAAATGTATATTTCTTTTTTGTAATCATTCTTGATAACTAAACGAAAATATAACTACATTTTTGAAATTTAATAATAATAGTATGGTTTGAAGTTGAATTTCACGCTCTTTTAGAGATAATAACACACAAAAAGGTCAAGCCAATATACCATTTTTACATGTTTAAAGTGATTTATAATGTTTCACAAATTGTTTGAATTTAGCTATAATACTAGTTGAAAGCCATTTCATAAAGAAACAGTAAAGGGGAAATTTATCATGGCAGAATTACAAAGAGGTTTAGAAGGGGTTATTGCAGCTGAAACTAAAATCAGTTCAATAATTGACAGTCAATTGACATATGCGGGCTATGATATTGACGATCTCGCAGAAAATGCCCAATTCGAAGAAATCATTTTCTTATTATGGAATTATAGACTTCCTAATAAAGATGAACTTAAAGAATTGAAAGAGAAATTATTCGAGTACATGACTCTTAATCCAAGAGTATACAAACACTTTGAAGAGTACGTAACTGATGATGTTCATCCTATGACAGCAGTTCGTACATCTGTATCTTATATTGCTCACTTTGATCCAGATGCTGAAGATGAATCTGATGAGAAGAAATATGATAGAGCAATTCGCATTCAAGCGAAAATTGCTTCACTAGTAACGGCTTTCGCAAGAGTTAGAGAAGGGAAAGAACCTTTAAAACCAAATTCAGATTTAAGTTACGCAGCAAACTTCTTATATATGTTAAGAGGAGAACTTCCTACAGATATAGAAGTTGAAGCATTTAATAAAGCATTAATTTTACATGCTGATCACGAATTAAATGCATCTGCGTTCACTGCACGTTGTGCGGTTTCATCACTTTCAGATATGTATTCAGGTGTTGTTGCTGCAGTTGGCTCATTAAAAGGACCTCTTCACGGTGGTGCAAACGAACGTGTTATGGCTATGTTAAAAGAAGTAGGAAGTATTGAAAATGTTGATAGCTATTTAGACGAAAGATTCGCGAATAAAGATAAAGTCATGGGCTTTGGTCACCGTGTATACAAAGATGGCGATCCAAGAGCTAAATATCTTCGTGAAATGAGCCGTAAAATCACTGAAGAAACAGGTCAAAGTGAATTATTTGATATTTCACTAGCAATCGAAAAACGCATGAAAGAAGAAAAAGGTTTAATTCCAAATGTAGACTTCTTTAGTGCAACTGTTTATCACAGTATGAATATTCCTCACGATTTATTCACACCAATTTTCGCAGTAAGTCGTACATCAGGTTGGATTGCTCATATCTTAGAACAGTATAGAGACAACCGAATCATGAGACCAAGAGCACAATACATTGGTGAAAAAAATCGTAAGTATGTTCCTATTGAAGAAAGATAATAAAATCACATATAGTATTAATTGAAAGCTTAAATATACTTGGAGGTTAGATTTATGTCAGCAGAAAAAATTACTCGTACTAATGAAGGTTTAAATGTACCTAATGAACCAATTATTCCATTTATTATTGGCGATGGAATTGGCCCAGATATCTGGAAAGCGGCTAGCCGTGTTATCGATGCAGCTGTTGAAAAAGCTTACAACGGTGAGAAACGTATCGAATGGAAAGAAGTTTTAGCTGGACAAAAAGCTTACGATGAAACTGGAGAATGGTTACCACAAGAAACATTAGACACAATTAAAGAATATTTAATTGCTGTTAAAGGTCCTTTAACTACTCCAATCGGTGGCGGTATTCGTTCACTTAACGTAGCTTTAAGACAAGAATTAGATTTATTTACTTGCTTACGCCCTGTACGTTGGTTCCAAGGGGTTCCTTCACCAGTTAAACGTCCAGAAGATGTTGACATGGTTATTTTCCGTGAAAACACTGAAGACATTTATGCAGGTATCGAATTTAAAGAAGGTACTTCAGAAGTTAAAAAAGTAATTGATTTCTTACAAAACGAAATGGGTGCAACAAACATTCGTTTCCCAGAAACTTCAGGTATTGGTATTAAACCTGTATCAAAAGAAGGTACAGAACGTTTAGTAAGAGCTGCAATTCAATATGCATTAGATAATAATCGTAAATCTGTTACTTTAGTTCATAAAGGTAACATTATGAAATTTACTGAAGGATCATTTAAACAATGGGGTTATGATTTAGCTCATAACGAATTTGGTGACAAAGTATTCACTTGGCAACAATATGATGAAATTGTTGAAAAAGAAGGTAAAGACGCAGCTAATGAAGCTCAAGATAAAGCTGAAAAAGAAGGCAAAATTATTATCAAAGATTCAATTGCTGATATCTTCTTACAACAAATCTTAACGCGTCCAGCTGAACACGATGTTGTAGCGACTATGAACTTAAACGGTGACTACATTTCAGACGCTTTAGCTGCACAAGTTGGTGGTATTGGTATCGCTCCAGGTGCAAATATTAACTACGAAACTGGTCACGCTATTTTCGAAGCTACACATGGTACAGCTCCTAAATATGCTGGTTTAAATAAAGTTAACCCATCTTCTGAAATCTTAAGTTCTGTATTAATGTTAGAACACTTAGGATGGCAAGAAGCTGCTGATAAAATCACTGATTCAATCGAAGCTACTATCGCTTCTAAAATTGTAACTTATGACTTTGCTCGTTTAATGGATGGTGCAAAAGAAGTTTCAACTTCAGAATTTGCTGATGAATTAATCAAAAACTTAAAATAATAACGCTTTAATCGATAGTGTTATCAAACGGATTGGCTCTTGCCAATCCGTTTTTTTAAAGATTATGTAAATTTTTAATTTATCAATATCTTTTTGATTCAAAAGGTGATAACTTAATTAATGTTAAGGCAATATTAAAGAAATATTTTCTTAATATAACTATAAATCTATAAGTTTTGTTAAGTTTATGTAAAATTGATGTGTAGCTATGTTATTTTTATTTGAACTTCAGTTATAATGTAAATGTAATAAAAAATAGGGAGGCACACCATGTCACAAAAAGTACTAGTGGTTGATGATGAACAATCAATCGTGACCTTACTAAAGTATAATTTAGAAACAGCAGGATACATAGTTGAAGTCGCTTATGACGGCGAAGAGGCACTACAAAAGGTTGAAGATGAACAACCTGAGCTAATAGTATTAGACGTCATGTTACCTAAAAAAGATGGTATTGAGGTGTGTAAATCAATTCGATCTGATAAAAATTTAGTACCTATTTTAATGTTAACTGCTAAAGATGACGAATTTGATCGTGTTTTAGGCCTTGAATTAGGTGCTGACGACTATATGACTAAGCCTTTCTCACCTAGAGAAGTGGTTGCGAGAGTAAAAGCTATTTTAAGACGTTCAAAATTTGTTAGTGAAATTGAAAAAGAAGATACGGATGAGGAAGATATTATCATTGATTCCATTCGTATTCGTCCTGAATTTTTCGAAGTATATAAAGATGAAGAATTGTTAGAACTCACACCTAAAGAATTCGAATTATTATTATACTTAATCGAAAGACAAGGACGCGTGATTACAAGAGAACATATGTTAAATTCTGTATGGAATTATGAATTTGCTGGAGATTCTAGAATTGTAGATGTACATATTAGTCACCTAAGAGATAAATTAGAAGAAAATCCTAAACAACCTAAATTAATTAAAACGGTACGTGGTTTAGGATATAAATTGGAGCGACCTAAAGCTTAATGCTAAAATTTCATCACCGTTTATTATTATTAATTAGTACGATAACGATCATCAGTTTTATTGGTTTAGGTGCGATTATTCATAATACGATTTATCAAACTTTAACTAGCAATCAAACTAGTGAATTAAGAAACGAAGCACATAACTATGTGAACCTTCTTAATCATAATAAAGGTCAAGAAATCGATAACCTTGCTGATAATCAACAAAATGTCGTTGTCATTAAGAATGCAGATGATAATCACGTCATATTCTCTTCTGGTGATAAAAGTAAAATTGATCAAAGAATTGACAATGAGGCTAATCCTTCTGATTTAATAACTAAGAAAACGAAAATCGGTATGCGCTATACTTTTAAAGAAAGTATAGGTAATAAAACTGTATACATAAGTGGTATTAATGATGAAATTATTAACCTTCAAAGAGAGATGTGGAAATACTTATCTATAATAGGCGTCATCGTATTGTTCACAGTTTATTTAGCTTCACGAAGTATTAATCGAACATATATAAGACCTATTAATGAAGTGACGTATGCGACATCTCTATTAGCAGATGGCTATTATCATGTTCGTGTCCCTGAAAGTAATGTTAAAGAAACACGCGCATTATTTGTGACTACGAATGAGTTAGCTAGAAGGTTACAGAAGTTAAATAATCGACAAAAGATACAGTCCAATCGTTTGAAAACGACACTTGAAAATATACCGAGTTCTGTTTTAATGATCGACAAGCATGGAGAAATCGTTGTTGCCAACCATGCCTATTATGAAGTTTTTAGTCCAGAGCAAATTGTTGAAAATAAGAGCTATATTGGATTTCTTGATGATAGTATTGAAAAACTCATTATCGAGAGCTTCAGAACTGAAAAGGTTATCTACGATCAAATAGAGGTAGATATTAATAATGTACATACGAAATACTTTGATGTTTCTTGTGTGCCAATACTATCTAAATCTAAGAAGAAATTACAAGGTATGGTTGTTGTACTTCATGATATTACGAATCTCCAAAAGTTAGAAAATCTTAGAAGAGAATTTGTAGCAAATGTTTCTCATGAATTAAAAACACCAATTACTTCTATCAAAGGTTTTGCTGAAACCTTGATTGAAGGGGCTAAAAATGATGAACAATCACTCGAGATGTTTTTAAATATTATTTTAAAAGAATCGAACAGAATTGAATCATTGGTCATGGATTTATTAGATTTATCGCATATAGAACAGCAAAATGAAATTGAAACGAGCTATATGAATTTGTCTGAGTTAGCTTATAATACGATTGATAATTTACAAACTCAAGCTACGAATAAAAATATCGAAATTAGGTCAGAAATTGAAAAAGATGTGATAATCGAAGCGCATGAGAATAAAGTTGCTCAAGTGATTACAAATTTACTTTCTAATGCAATTAATTATTCTCTTGAAGACAGTAAAGTTATTGTTCGAGTTTATAGAGAAGGTAAAAAAGTTAATTTAGAAATTCAAGATTTTGGTATTGGAATTAGTGCCAAAGATCAAAAACATATCTTTGAACGTTTCTATAGAGTGGATAAGGCACGTAGTAGAGATTCTGGAGGTACAGGTCTTGGACTGTCTATTACGAAGCATATTGTTGAAGCGCATAATGGTCGAATTAGTGTAAGTAGTAAGCCAAGAGAAGGTTCAACATTTAAAGTAACGTTTATAGATGAATAAATTTTTAAAGGAGCTGAGACAATCAAGTCTCAGCTTTTTTATTAAGAGGTGGTAGATCTAATGTTTGCATTTAACTTCAGGTTAAATGCACTAAGAACTGCTAAATGATAAATCATTAACCATTTCTATGATGCACTAAGGGAAGCTAAACGCACTATAGTCGTTAAATGACAAAAAAGGAACACATGAGTTAAAAACTCATGCGTAAGTGGTACTATGTATTTCAATTGAAATACAAGTACCACTTTATATGCTAAAATGTATGTAAATCTGTTCTGGAGGTTACGTATTTTGGATAAATTAGTGTTAATAGATGGTAACAGTTTAAGTTTTAGAGCATTTTATGCTTTGCCATTACTTTCTAATAAAGCTGGTATTCATACAAATGCTGTGTATGGCTTTGCAATGTTACTTGAAAAAATAATTAAAGAAGAACAACCTAATCACTTTTTAGTTGCATTTGATGCTGGTAAAACGACTTTCAGACACTCAAAGTACAGTGAGTATAAAGGTGGTAGACAAAAAACACCACCTGAACTAAGTGAACAATTTCCTTATATCCGTCAATTATTAGATGCGTATCATATTAAAAGATATGAACTTGAGAATTATGAAGCGGATGATATTATCGGTACTTTAAGTAAAGAAGCAGATCAAGCGGGTTACGAAACAATTATTATTACTGGGGATCGTGACTTAACACAATTGGCTACTGATAATGTCACTATTTATTACACTAAGAAAGGTGTTACGGATGTCGATCACTATACACCAAGTTTTATTGCTGAAAAATATAACGGCTTAGAACCTAAGCAAATTATCGATATGAAAGGTCTCATGGGAGATACTTCTGATAATATACCTGGTGTTCCAGGCGTAGGTGAGAAAACGGCAATTAAATTACTTAATCAATTTAATTCTGTTGAAGGCGTTTATGACAATATCGACGAAGTCACTGCTAAAAAATTAAAAGAAAAACTTATCAATAGTAAAGATGATGCATTGATGAGTAAAGACCTAGCTACAATCAATGTTGAGAGTCCAATTGAAGTTTCTCTTAAAGATACAAAATTGGAAAACCAAGATGATAATCATGAAAAAATAGAGTTATTTAAAAAGCTAGAATTTAAGCAATTGTTATCAGATATTGATGAAGATGCGAATAACGAGGAAGTTACAGATAAAACGTTTGACGTTGAAACAGATTTTCAACACATTGATTTTAAAAATATATCTCATGCCACAATTCATTTTGAGTTAGAAGACACCAATTATCTAAAAGATAATATATTAAAATTTGGATTTTACTCAGATGACACGCACATCGTAATCAATGCAGAAGATATTAAACAACATTCAGATTTAATCGAATGGTTAGAAGATGCACAAACTGTTAAGACAGTGTATGATGCTAAGAAAACGTATGTAGCTGCACATCGTTTAGATATTAACATCCAAAACGTTCAATTTGATGTTATGCTCGCAAGCTATATTATTGATCCATCACGTGCAATTGATGATGTGAAATCAGTCGTATCCTTATATGGACAGAATTATGTTAAAGATAATGTTTCTATTTATGGAAAAGGAAAAAAACATCATATTCCAGAAGACAATATCTTAAATGAACACGTTGCTTCAATTACAGAAGCCATTGCGAGTGCTAAACCATTAATGGAAGAACAATTAAAAGAATATAATCAAGTTGAACTCCTTTCAGATTTAGAACTTCCGCTTGCTAAAATTTTAAGTGAAATGGAAGAAATTGGTATCTACACTGATGTGAATGATTTGAAGCATATGGAAAATGAGATTCAAGAAAAATTAGATGTTCTTATTAAAAATATACATGAAGCTGCCGGAGAAGAATTTAATATTAATTCACCAAAACAATTAGGTGTCGTATTATTTGAAACATTAAAACTTCCAGTGATTAAAAAAACAAAAACCGGATATTCAACGGCTGTTGATGTACTTGAACAATTAAAAGGTGAGCATCCAATTATTGAACATATCTTAGAATATAGACAACTTTCTAAATTACAATCTACCTACGTAGAAGGCTTACAAAAAGTAATCAGCAAAGATAATAGAATTCATACGCGCTTCAATCAAACGCTTGCACAAACAGGTCGTTTATCAAGTGTAGATCCGAACTTACAAAATATTCCTATCCGCTTAGAAGAAGGTAGAAAAATTAGAAAAGCGTTTAAACCTACTTCAGAAGATAGTGTGATATTATCAGCTGACTATTCACAAATTGAACTACGTGTGCTTGCGCATATTACTCAAGATGAAAGTTTAAAAGAAGCTTTCATACATGGCCATGATATTCATACAGCTACTGCGATGAAAGTTTTCAATGTAGAGGCAAATGGCGTAGACAGCCTTATGCGTAGACAAGCTAAAGCTGTTAACTTCGGTATTGTATATGGAATTAGTGACTATGGCTTGAGTCAAAGTCTAGGTATTACGCGTAAGAAAGCGAAAGCATTTATTGATGATTATTTGGCCAGTTTCCCAGGCGTTAAGCAATATATGTCTGATATCGTCAAAGATGCTAAAGCGCAGGGTTATGTTGAAACGCTGTTACATCGTCGCCGTTATATTCCAGATATTACAAGCCGAAATTTCAATTTAAGAAGTTTCGCAGAAAGAACTGCTATGAATACTCCAATTCAAGGTAGTGCAGCAGATATTATTAAATTAGCTATGGTTAAATTTAATGAAAAGGTAAAAAATACGAACTACCATGCAAAATTATTATTACAGGTTCATGATGAATTAATCTTTGAATTACCTAAATCAGAAGTTGAAGACTTTAGTGAATTTGTTGAAGAAATTATGGAAAATGCGCTTGATTTAGATGTACCGTTAAAAGTAGATTCAAGCTATGGACCAACATGGTATGATGCCAAATAAAGAAAGGACACAAATATGCCAGAATTACCAGAAGTAGAACATGTGAAACGAGGCATAGAACCTTATATTAAAAACGAAAGAATTAAAAAAGTAATTTTTTCAGATAATGTCATTAAAGGTAAGAAAGACAATAGAGAAACGATCATTAAAGGTATGGAGTTAGATAGCTTTGCAAAGCTTACCGAAGGCTACACAATTACTCGAGTGTTAAGACGTAGTAAATATATTGTGCTTCATATTGAAAGAGATAACGATCAAAGAATTTTAATTAGTCATTTAGGCATGGCGGGTGGATTCTTCGTTGTTGACGACCTAGAGGACATTGCTACACCTAATTACCGTAAACATTGGCAAGTTATTTTTGAACTTGAAAATGAGAAAAAGTTAGTCTACTCAGATATCAGACGTTTCGGTGAAATTAGAAATGTCGCAGGATTTGAAAGTTATCCTCCATTTTTAGAAATAGCACCTGAACCATTTGAAGAGGAAGCGTTAGCGCATTATTTAAGTTGCTTTGATATCAATAAATACGCAAACAAACCTATTAAGCAAATGATACTTGATCACAAAGTGATTGCAGGTGCCGGTAATATTTATGCTTGTGAAGCACTTTTCAGAGCGGGAATTCGTCCTGATAAAATTGCACACACGTTGAATCATCAAGAAAGAGAAATGTTATTTTATTATGTTCGAGAAGTGTTAAAAGAGGGTATAAAATACGGTGGAACGAGTATCTCTGATTATCGCCATGCTGATGGTAAAACAGGAGAGATGCAATTACATTTAAATGTATATAAACAAAAGTACTGTAAAATTTGTGGGCATGAAATAGAAACAAAAGTGATTGCCACTAGAAATAGTCATTTTTGCCCAAATTGTCAGAAATAAAGGAAGCGTGAGACTATGCCAAAGATTATCGGACTAACAGGAGGCATCGCAACTGGGAAATCAACAGTGTCAGAATTATTAACAGCATATGATTTTAAAGTTGTCGATGCAGACCTTGCTTCCCGTGAAGCGGTTAAAAAAGGATCAAAGGGTTTAGAACAAATTAAAGAAAAATTTGGTCCAGAGGCGATTGATGAAAATGGAGAAATGAATCGTAAATATATGGGAGAACTTGTATTTAAACATCCAGAACAACGATTAGAACTTAATAAGATTGTTCATCCCATAGTACGTGAAATTATGGAAAATGAGAAAAATTGTTATTTAAACGAAGGATATCATGTGATTATGGATATTCCTTTACTTTATGAAAATGATTTGCAAGATACTGTAGATGAAGTATGGGTGGTATATACATCTGAAAGTATTCAAATAGAACGTTTGATGGAGAGAAATAACTTATCTCAAGAAGATGCGAAAGCACGTGTGTATAGCCAAATTTCTATAGATAAGAAAAGTAGAATGGCCGATCATGTGATAGATAATTTAGGAGATAAACTTGAATTAAAACAAAACTTACAACAACTTCTTGAAGTACAAGGATATATCGATTCTTCAATTAAATAAGAGTATGAGCGTATGCGAATTAAGATATCGTGTACGCTTTTTGTATGTATTACGTGAAAACAGATAATGACTCATAAGTATAACTTATTTAAAATGATAGCTAAACGTAATTTATTTCAATTAGTAAACGCTTTCAAAAATAAATAATTATGTTATACTAATCCTATAAAGTATAACATATAAATAAATGCTCAAGGGGTGCTTTTAATGTCAACGAATATCGCAATTAATGGAATGGGTAGAATTGGAAGAATGGTATTACGTATAGCTTTAAAAAATGAAAATTTAAATGTAGTTGCTATTAACGCAAGCTATCCTTCTGAAACAATTGCACATTTAATTAATTATGATACAACTCATGGTACATATGATAAGAAAGTAGAACCAACAGAAAATGGTATCAAAGTTGGAGATCATGAAATTAAATTAGTATCTGATAGAAACCCTGAAAACTTACCATGGAGAGAATTAGATATTGATCTTGTTATCGAAGCAACTGGTAAATTTAATCATGGTGATAAAGCGATTGCGCATATTAACGCAGGGGCTAAAAAAGTGTTGTTAACAGGGCCTTCAAAAGGCGGAGAAGTGCAAATGATTGTAAAAGGGGTTAATGATGATCAACTAGATATTAATCAATATGATATCTTTAGTAACGCTTCATGTACAACCAATTGTATAGGCCCAGTAGCCAAAGTCTTAAATGATAAATTTGGAATTGTAAATGGTTTAATGACAACTGTTCACGCTATTACAAATGACCAAAAGAATATTGATAATCCACATAAAGATTTACGTAGAGCACGTTCATGTAACGAAAGTATTATACCTACTTCAACTGGTGCAGCTAAAGCACTTAAAGAGGTATTACCAGAAGTTGAAGGAAAACTTCACGGTATGGCGCTACGTGTTCCAACGAAGAATGTTTCCCTAGTGGATTTAGTGGTTGATTTAGAGAAAAATGTAACCGCTGAAGAAGTAAATGATGCATTCAGAAATTCTGGCTTAGATGGCATATTAGACGTTGAAGATGCACCTTTAGTGTCCGTTGATTTTAATACAAACCCTAATTCAGCAGTGTTAGATGCACAATCTACAATGGTGATGGGAGATAATAAAGTTAAAGTTATCGCCTGGTACGATAACGAATGGGGATATTCAAACCGAGTTGTTGAAGTTGCTGAACAAATTGGTCAACTTATTGAAGATGAAGCAACAGTTAAAGCAGTTTAATTAAATATTTAGCTAATCAATTTGGTATATAAAATCCGATACGATAGCTCTAAGATAATTTCAGTTTCGAATTGTCTTAGAGCTTTTTTATTACTACACTCATTTTAAAGTAGTAAAATCCTGTTGCGTCATGGGGATTTTCTATGTCAAAAAAATTTATATTGTCTTATAAAAGTGAAATTTTAATTTGTGACATGCATTTTTATTATTATTGTATTTATCTATGTCATCCACTCTAAAATATTTCAGTTATTAAGTATAATAATTCGATTATTAGTTTAAAGGACCTTTCTTTTTTACAAGCTAATTTTATAGTATAATGAACGATAATCAAACTTAAGAGGGTGACATAAATGAAATGCCCAAAATGTAATTCAACGCATTCAAGAGTGGTCGATTCGAGACATGCTGATGAAGCTAATGCAATAAGACGTAGAAGAGAATGTGAAAATTGTGGCACTCGATTTACCACATTTGAACATATTGAAGTAAGTCCGCTTATCGTTGTTAAAAAAGATGGCACTAGAGAGCAATTTTTAAGAGAAAAAATATTAAATGGCTTAGTAAGATCTTGTGAAAAAAGACCGGTAAGATATCAACAATTAGAGGATATAACGAATAAAGTAGAGTGGCAATTAAGAGATGAAGGGCAAACTGAAATATCTTCCAGAGACATTGGAGAACATGTAATGAAATTATTGATGCATGTAGATCAAGTTTCCTATGTAAGATTTGCTTCCGTCTATAAAGAATTTAAAGATGTGGACCAACTACTTGCTTCCATGCAAGGGATTTTGAATGATAACAAACGGAGTGATTAATAAATGGGATTACAATCCTATGAATATGGTTTGAGGCCTCAAGATGGCTTTGAAGTGATTAAAGAATTTCAAATAACGACAGAACACTTAGAAATACTAAATCGCCTGTTTACGCCTTTAATTGGGCCCCAGTCTATTGGACTTTATCATTTTATGAATCAGTTTACTGATGACAATAATCATTATCCGCTAACACATTATGTATTTATGAATGAATTAAAAATTAACCTTCTAGATTTTAGGAAGCAAATGGATTACCTAGAAGCAATAGGATTGGTCAAAACTTTCGTAAATCACGAAAAGAAACAAACACATTTTGTGTATCAATTAATTCAACCTCCAACAGCATATCAATTTTTTAATGACCCGATGCTTTCTGTATTTTTATATAGTGAAGTTGATAAGAATCGTTATCAAATGCTTAAAGCTCATTTTGAAAGGAATAAAAAAGATTTAAGTAGTTATCAACAAACAACACGAAAGTTTACTGAAGTATTTAGCGTTCCTAAGAAAATGATGGACCAAGATTTATCCAAACTTAAGCAAATTAAGCACTATGATGGTGTTGATTTATCTAATGAGACATTCGATTTCGATTTATTAAAACAAATGTTAAATCATCATTTTATCAGTAATGAAATCATTGATAAGGATGCTAAAGAACTCATCATTCAACTCGCTACATTATATGGATTAACTCCAGATGGTATGAAAAAGGTTATATTAAATTCCATTACTAGTGCGCAACAATTATCTTTTGAAGAGATGCGAAAACAGGCACGTTCTTACTATCTAATAGAACATGAAAATCATCTACCCAAATTACAATTAAAAGAGCAACAATCAGAAGTCTCATCAAATAGTGAAGAAATCTCACCTCAAAATGATACTGAAGCATGGTTGAAATTACTTGATGAAACAAGTCCAATCGATATGTTGGCAAGTTGGTCTGGGTCAGAGCCTACACAATCTCAGAAAAGTATGATTGAAGAATTAATGAATAGAGAGAAGATGAATTTTGGTGTCATTAATATTCTATTGCAATTTGTTATGCTTAAAGAAGATATGAAGTTGCCGAAATCTTATATATTTGAGATAGCGTCAAATTGGAATAAAAAAGACATTAAAACTGCGAAACAGGCTTATGATTATGCACTTCAAGTCAATCAACCTAAAAATTATGAGCAGAATTATAAAGGAAGTAGAAATTATTCAAGACAAAACAAACAATTGATATCTAAAGAAAAAACACCAAAATGGTTAGAAAATCGAGATAATCAATCTGCAAACACTTCTGAAAAACAATCAAAACAAAATGACGATAAATTAGAAAAAGACCGTCAAGCATTCCTAGAGAAATTAAATAAAAAATGGGAGGAAGGTGATGAGTGATGAAAAGCTTCAAAAATATTATGGGGTCGTCACAAGACTTAGATAAAAGAATTGAAAAAATAAAAAAAGACGTAATAAATGACCCAGATGTTAAGCAATTTTTAGAGCACCATCAATCTGAACTTACTAATGCGATGATTGATGAAGATTTAAATGTATTGCAAGAATATAAAGATCAACAAAAGCATTACGATGGTCATCGCTTCGAAGATTGCCCCAATTTTGTAAAAGGACATGTACCTGAACTCTACATAGAAAATGATAGAATAAAAATTCGATATTTAATGTGTCCTTGCAAAATTAAACATGACGAAGAACGATTTAATTCTCAACTCATAACCTCTCATCATATGCAACGAGATACATTAAATGCCAAGTTGAAAGACATCTATATGGACCAACGCGATCGTTTAGATGTAGCGATGGCTGCAGAAGAAATCTGTACTGCTATTGCTAATGATGAAAAAGTAAAAGGGCTATATTTACATGGTCCGTTTGGTACAGGTAAATCATTCATACTAGGCGCAATTGCCAATCAACTTAAGTCTAAAAAGATTTCCTCTACTATCGTGTATTTACCTGAATTTATACGTACTTTAAAGAGTGGATTTAAAGATGGTAGCTTCGAAAGGAAATTAGAACGTGTGCGAGAAGCTAATATATTAATGTTAGACGATATTGGTGCTGAAGAAGTTACGCCATGGGTAAGGGATGAAATCATAGGACCATTGCTACATTATAGAATGGTACATGAACTACCAACTTTCTTTAGTTCTAACTTTGATTATAGTGAACTTGAGCATCACTTATCTATTACAAGAGATGGATCTGAAAAAACGAAAGCCGCTCGTATTATCGAACGTGTTAAGACGCTATCCAACTCATATTATCTTGAAGGTAAAAATTATAGAAACAATTGAATTTTATCTTATGAGGTGTATAATAGACTTAAATCTAAATCGTTGAAATTATTGAAGACAAGATAATTTAATCACTGTTACACAGAAAGTCATTAGCTAATGAGAATATGGCTAACATATTAAATGATTACTACTTCAGTAAATGATATTTGTAATGAATATCCGGCTCAAGACCGTTATCTTATGTAGAGAAGTTTAACTCTTTAATGAGAATAAGAGTTAAACGACTAGGGTGGTACCGCGATAATCTCGTCCCTTGTTTGGGGCGGGATTTTTTGTGTTTTTTATGGATATTTATTAAACAAGTCAACGATCAGATGCTTTATTATTTAGGAGGGTTAAGTATGGATCAAATTAATATTCAATTTCCAGATGGTAATTCAAAGGCGTTTGATAAAGGTACGACTACAGAAGATATCGCTCAATCTATAAGCCCAGGTTTAAGAAAGAAAGCTGTAGCAGGTAAATTTAATGGTCAAATGGTCGATTTAACTCGTCCTCTTGAAGAAGATGGATCAATTGAAATTGTTACACCTGGAAGTGAAGAAGCACTTGAAGTATTACGTCATTCAACTGCTCACTTAATGGCTCAAGCCTTAAAACGTTTATATGGAGATGTGAAGTTTGGTGTAGGACCAGTTATTGAAGGTGGGTTCTATTACGATTTTGATATGGATGAAAAGGTATCATCAGATGACTTTGACAAAATCGAAAAAACAATGAAACAAATCGTTAATGAAAATTATAAAGTTGAAAGAAAAGTAGTGAGTAGAAACGAAGCTAAAGAATTTTTCAAAGATGATCCTTATAAATTGGAATTGATTGATGCAATTCCTGAAGATGAAAATGTTACTTTATACACACAAGGTGAGTTTACTGATTTATGCCGCGGTGTTCACGTACCTTCAACTTCAAAAATTAAAGAATTTAAATTATTATCCACTGCTGGCGCTTATTGGCGTGGTGATAGTAATAACAAGATGTTACAACGTATTTACGGTACTGCATTTTTCGATAAAAAAGATCTAAAAGCGCACTTACAAATGCTTGAAGAACGTCGCGAACGAGATCATCGTAAAATTGGTAAAGACTTAGAGTTATTTACTAATAGCCAACTCGTAGGTGCAGGTTTACCTCTATGGTTACCTAATGGGGCTACAATTCGACGTGAAATTGAACGTTACATTGTTGATAAAGAGGTAAGCATGGGTTACGACCATGTATATACTCCTGTACTCGCAAATGTTGATTTATATAAAACTTCAGGACACTGGGACCATTATCAAGAGGATATGTTCCCGCCAATGAAATTAGATGAAACAGAAGAAATGGTATTAAGACCAATGAACTGCCCACATCATATGATGATTTATAACAATAAACCACACTCTTATCGTGAACTACCTATTCGTATTGCTGAATTAGGTACAATGCATAGATATGAAGCAAGTGGTGCTGTTTCTGGATTACAACGTGTTCGTGGTATGACTTTAAATGACTCTCATATTTTCGTAAGACCAGATCAAATTAAAGAAGAGTTCAAACGAGTTGTAAACATGATTCAAGAAGTATATGAAGATTTCGGTTTCGAGGATTATACTTTTAGATTAAGCTATAGAGACCCTGAAGATAAAGAGAAATACATGGACGATGACGAAATGTGGAATAAAGCTGAATCAATGCTTAAAGAAGCAGTTGATGAAATGGGCTTACCATATGTAGAAGCTATAGGTGAAGCGGCTTTCTACGGTCCAAAATTAGACGTCCAAGTTAAAACAGCTATGGGTAAAGAAGAAACATTATCTACAGCTCAACTTGACTTCTTATTACCAGAACGCTTTGAACTTACTTATATAGGAAGCGATGGAGAACAACATCGACCAGTTGTTATCCACCGTGGTGTGGTTTCAACTATGGAACGTTTTGTTGCATTCTTAACTGAGGAAACTAAAGGGGCATTCCCAACTTGGTTAGCACCAAAACAAGTTGAAATTATTCCTGTAAATGTTGATATTCACTATGACTATGCACGTCAATTACAAGATGAGCTTAAATCACAAGGTGTACGTGTCGAAATTGATGACCGTAATGAAAAAATGGGATATAAAATACGTGAAGCACAAATGCAAAAAATCCCATACCAAATTGTAGTCGGTGACAAAGAAGTGGAAAATAACGAAGTGAATGTTAGAAAATATGGTTCAGAAGACCAAGAATCACTTGAAAAAGATGAGTTCATTTGGAATCTTGTTGATGAAATCCGCTTGAAAAAACATAGATAAGCTTGAAAAGACAGGCCGTATCATGTATATTACAATTGAATCAAATATAAATTAGAGTTAGAGGTTGCATTGTTAATCAGTAGCTAATCAGAAGTTGTATGGAACATATGTTGAATTAGCAAAAGGTAACAATGCCGAAACAAATGTAAAACCATAATTTACATTTGTTGGGACAGTTTTCGATAAGAAGCTGTACTGTCACTGAATGTGATGTGCTACCTTATATAGATAAAAGCAAAGTGGTTGCATATCTTAAAGGTATGTAACCACTTTTTTGTTTGAGTTCTGTGTGTAACTAAAGTTCGTATAATTTCAATTCAATGATGATGAAATTAAGCCTACTCATAACTATGTATGATTTTAATCGAATTTTCATACAAGACATGTATAGTTATTCTACACAGAGAAATAGTTACATGTTAGCCTCTAAGACAAGGAAAGGGAACTTCTATGAGTAAAAATGAAAATCAAAATGGCGGTGTTCAAAGAGGATTAAAAGATCGTCATATTTCTATGATCGCAATTGGCGGTTGTATTGGGACAGGTCTATTTATGACTTCAGGTGGTGCCATTCATGATGCTGGTGCATTAGGTGCATTAATTGCGTATGCGATTATTGGTGCGATGGTATTCTTCCTAATGACTTCACTAGGTGAAATGGCAACATATTTGCCGGTTTCAGGATCTTTTAGTACGTATGCTACAAGATTCGTAGATCCTTCTTTAGGATTTGCTTTAGGTTGGAATTATTGGTTTAACTGGGTTATTACAGTTGCAGCTGATGTAACGATTGCAGCTCAAGTTATACAGTATTGGACTCCAATGCAAGGGATGCCTGCTTGGGTTTGGAGTTGTATATTCTTAGTTATTATTTTCGCATTAAATTCTTTATCAGTGAGAGTGTATGGCGAAAGTGAATATTGGTTTGCTTTAATTAAAGTTGTTACTGTAATTATCTTTATTGTGATAGGTTTATTAACAATACTAGGTATCATGGGTGGAGAATTTGTAGGATTCGATACATTCACTAAAGGTGACGGTCCTATCCTAGGTGGAAACCTTGGAGGTAGTCTTCTCTCTATTTTAGGTGTATTCCTAGTAGCTGGATTCTCATTCCAAGGTACTGAATTAATAGGTATTACAGCTGGTGAATCTGAAAATCCTGAAAGAGCTGTTCCAAAGGCGATAAAACAAGTATTTTGGAGAATCTTATTATTTTATATTTTGGCAATATTTATCATAGGTATGTTGATTCCTTATGATAGTAAGGCATTAATGGGTGGCGGAGATAGTATTTCTACTTCACCATTTACACTTGTATTTAAGAATGCAGGTCTTGCCTTTGCAGCTTCGTTCATGAACGCTGTTATACTTACATCAGTACTATCAGCCGGAAATTCAGGAATGTACGCGTCTACTCGTATGTTATATTCAATGAGTAAAGATAAACTTGCGTTTGCTTCATTTGGCAAAACAAACAAAAGTGGTGTACCTTATTTATCATTAATTGCTACTGGCGTACTAGTTGTACTTATTTTCGCTTTACAACACCTCAGTGGCGATGCATATGAATATATTGTTGCGGCGAGTGGAATGACAGGATTTATTGCTTGGGTAGGTATAGCGATTAGTCACTTTAGATTTAGACGCGCTTTTGATAAACAAGATTACGATAAAAGTAAGCTTAAATATAAAGCCAAACTTTTCCCATTTGGTCCTATATTCGCAGGTATATTATGTGTGATTGTTATTATCGGGCAAGATGTTGATTTTATTAAAACAGGACATTTTGACCTAAATAGATTTGTAATTACCTATATGGGTATACCTGTATTTTTAATCTTCTTCCTTTATCATAAATTACGCTATAAAACTAAAATGATTCCACTTAATAAAGTGGATCTAAGACAAGATGTTTCAATGGAAGAAATTAGACATCATGATAAATAATAAAAAAACAATTGACTTACATGTTTATTACTGATATGATTGTAAACGTTGAATACGAAACGAACCAAGTAGAAGCACCCGCTTCTCACCTGTAGCGACGCTAATGCAGTTGGCAGGTTAATCATGTTACACAATAAATGTGTGAAAGAAGAGCGGGTAGTGATACTCGCTCTTCTTTTTTGCTTGGGACAATTTCGTAAAACTTTAGGAGGTGTCAACCATAGCAAAAGATCAAACTCAAATTAATGAGAAAATTCGTGCAAAAGAACTACGTTTAATAGGCCAAGATGGAGAACAAATTGGTGTGAAACCTAAACGTGAAGCGTTAGAAATGGCTGAACGTGTAGATTTAGATTTAGTTGTTGTAGCACCAAACGCTAAACCACCTGTTGCGAGAATTATGGACTACGGTAAATATAAATTCGAACAACAGAAAAAAGAAAAAGAAATGAAAAAGAAACAAAAAGTTATCAATGTTAAAGAAATACGTTTAAGTCCAACTATTGAAGAACATGACTTCCAAACTAAGTTGAAAAATGGACGTAAATTCTTATCTAAAGGCGATAAATGTAAAGTTTCTATTCGTTTCAGAGGACGTGCGATTACGCATAAAGAAATTGGTCAACGCGTATTAGAAAAATTTGTAGATGAATGTAAAGATATCGCAACTGTTGAACAAAAACCTAAAATGGAAGGGCGCCAAATGTTTATTATGTTAGCGCCTGTCAATGAAAAATAATCGTCAATTAATAGGAGGAAATGAATCATGCCTAAAATGAAAACTCACCGTGGAGCAGCTAAACGTGTTAAAAGAACTGGTTCAGGTCAATTAAAACGTTCAAGAGCTTTCACATCTCACTTATTCGCAAATAAAAACACTAAACAAAAACGTCAATTACGTAAAGCTAAATTAGTGTCTAAAAGTGATATGAAACGTGTAAAACAATTATTAGCATACAAAAAATAAGAAATAGTACGATAGTTAATATCTAAGGAGGAATTTATTATGCCACGAGTTAAAGGTGGAACAGTTACAAGAGCCCGTCGTAAAAAAACGATTAAATTAGCTAAAGGTTACTTCGGTGCGAAACACACATTATACAAAGTAGCTAAACAACAAGTAATGAAATCAGGTCAATATGCTTTCCGTGACCGTCGTCAACGTAAACGTGATTTCCGTAAATTATGGATCACTCGTATTAATGCGGCTGCACGTCAACATGACATGAGCTATTCTCGTTTAATGAACGGCTTGAAAAAAGCTGAAATCGACATTAACCGTAAAATGTTATCAGAAATCGCTATTTCTGACGACAAAGCTTTCGGTGAATTAGTATCTAAAGCTAAAGAAGCTTTAAAATAATAATTGATTAAGAGATGATGTAGAGGTCATCTCTTTTTTTATTGCCAAATCGCAAGTGTTAAATCGCAAAATATAATGATTTTTGCTAAAATGACAGGTATAAAAGTATAAATTCAAAAGGAGATAAAAATGTCTAAATTTGATGAACAAATTATCGTTGTACCAAGAAGTGTATTATTTAATGATGATAAAAATGCTTTCAATGGTTTTTTACATAAAAATAATATTAAAGGAAAAGACATCTTTAACGCTTTAAGTGAATATGAAGTCAAAAGACGTGGTGATATGGAAGAAGATCCTACGTTTAAACAGCTTATCTCTTATTGTTTATTGGAAAATGAAAAAGGAGAAATTCTTGTCTACGAACGTCTATCTGGTGGCGGAGAAGAGAGATTACACGGTCAATCTTCTATTGGTGTAGGAGGTCACATGAATGACGTCGTTGGTGCAGATTCTATTAATGAAGTTTTAAGAGTTAATGCGCAAAGAGAATTGGAAGAAGAAGTAGGTCTAGCTAGTGAAGATTCACAAAATATGGAATACATTGGTTTTATTAATGATGATACTAATGAAGTAGGTAAAGTTCATATGGGTGTAGTGTTTAAAATTACTGTCCAAACTTCTGATGTTGAAGCAAAAGAAACTGATACACTTAGAATAAAGTGGGTAGAAAAAGGAAGTATTGAATCTTACGATGATTTTGAGACATGGAGTGCTTTAATTCTTCAAGACCTATAAAGATTGGAGTGCATAATAATTGTCGAATGTAATTCCTTTTCCACAATCTGAACAAAAAATAATCACGCAAATAAAAAACGCTCAACACAATCATGATTATGAAGAAATGTATAACCTATTTGAGACCTACGAAAGACATTTCGAACTTACTGAAGATCTTGCTTTGAAAAAATGTTGGATGCTTAATCAAATGAGTTCATTTTTAGAATTAAGGGAAGAAGCCATTATATTATTGAAGCGTGGATTGAGTTGTTATGATGACTTAATGATTTATTACGTTAAGAGTTTAAATGGTTTAGGTCAATATTATCAGACAGTTGAAGTAATCAATCAAATTATTGATGAAGTGCGTGATCATAAAACAAGAATGGCACTCTTTCCTTTAAAAGAGTATGCACAATCTAAATTAGATGAAGATCGACAAATGATTTCATCATCTCTTTCAAAATTCGAAGATTATAATAGTAGAGAACAAACAGCGTTAGTTTTACAACTGATTGATAATGGACATTATCAATTTAAAGAGAGTGTTGCGCATTTATTATCAACATTGAAATTACCTCATAATATTATGAGCCTCATGTTAGAATATTTAAGATTTGCTGAATACGATAATGAAATTGTAATCAGAAAGTATGGTCAAGAGGTAAACGTCATACCTTCAAACCTAACTGGATTAGAACATACAACGATGAAAGAAACTGTGATTCCTCAAGTGATACAAAGGCTTGAAGAAGGCGCATTACACATTGTAGATGAAGCGCATCATATTATGAATAATCATTCAATACTCTTATATCCATTAGAAATTAAATCTCTATACCATATTGATGAATGGATTAATGCTTATGATGTTTATTTTAAATCATTAATTGGTATAGAAATAACTGTTGAGAATTTAAACACATTAGAATTTATTAAATCTTTAGATATTGAGAACTGAAATTCATTTGTTGCAAATTTAGAAAAAGAAATTTAATATAGTATCTATTGAAAATAAATAAACTTGAAAAACTCAGTGTTTTCAATGTTTGTTTACGATTTAAACCTATGATATAATAGGGAAGTTGAAAAAAATAAATTAGTCAATCATGGAGGTATTTATACATGACAGCAACTTGGGAAAAAAAGGAAGGTAACGAAGGCGTATTAACAGTTACAGTTCCTGCAGAAAAAGTAGACAAAGCATTAGATCAAGCATTTAAAAAAGTAGTTAAACAAATTAATGTGCCTGGTTTCCGTAAAGGTAAAGTGCCTCGTCCAATCTTTGAACAACGTTTTGGTGTAGAAGCATTATACCAAGATGCAGTAGATATCTTATTACCTGAAGCTTATGGAGAAGCTATTGATGAAACTGGTATTAATCCAGTAGCACAACCTGAAGTAAGTGTTACTCAAATCGAAAAAGGTAAAGACTTTATCTTCGATGCTACAGTTACAGTTGAACCAGAAGTTGAATTAGGTGAATATAAAGGTCTTAAAATTGAAAAACAAGAGACTGAACTTACTGATGAAGAATTACAAGAATCTATTGATCACAGTTTAGGCCACTTAGCTGAAATGGTTGTTAAAGAAGATGGCGCTGTTGAAAATGGCGACACAGTAAACATTGACTTTAGTGGTTCAGTTGATGGTGAAGAATTTGAAGGCGGTCAAGCTGAAGGCTATGACCTAGAAGTTGGTTCAGGTTCATTCATCCCAGGATTCGAAGAGCAATTAGAAGGTATGAAAACTGGAGAAGAAAAAGACGTTGTTGTAACTTTCCCAGAAGAATATCATGCTGAAGAATTAGCAGGTAAAGAAGCTACTTTCAAAACAAAAGTAAATGAAATCAAATATAAAGAAGTGCCTGAGCTTACTGATGAAGTAGCAAATGAATTAGATTCAAATGCTGAAACTGTAGATGAATATAAAGAAAACTTACGTAAACGTTTATCTGAACAAAAAGCTACAGAAGCTGAAAATACTGAAAAAGAAGAAGCAATCAACAAAGCTACTGACAACACAACAATTGATATCCCAGAAGCTATGGTTAACACTGAATTAGACCGTATGATTCAAGAATTCGGTCAAAGAATTCAACAACAAGGTTTAGACTTACAAACGTATTATCAAATCTCTGGTCAAAACGAAGAACAATTAAGAGAGCAAATGAAAGATGATGCTGAACAACGTGTTAAAACAAACTTAACGCTTACAGCTATTGCAGATGCTGAGAATGTTGAAGTTTCTGACGAAGATATCGATAAAGAACTAGAAAAAATGAGTGAACAGTTTAATATTTCAGTTGAAGATATTAAATCAACTTTAGGTAATACAGATATCGTGAAAAATGATGTACGTATTCAAAAAGTTATCGATTTATTAAGAGATAACGCTAAATATGTTGAATCAACAAAAGAAGACTAATTATTAGGTGAAGTTACTTTGACGATATCATCAACAAAGTATAATTAATCAAAGATTGTTCATATTTAATGACTAAGTGAAAAAGGTAGCAGATACATGTAATGTGTATCTGCTATAACTATTTAAGCAGATAAATTGTAAATGCACAAAGTTGCATTGTAGAATGCAATCTAGTATAGTCTTTAAGGAATAGGGGTGTAAAAAAGAATGTTCAAATTCAATGAAGATGAAGAAAACTTAAAATGTTCTTTCTGCGGTAAAGACCAAGATCAAGTTAAAAAATTAGTCGCAGGAAGTGGCGTATATATTTGTAACGAGTGTATTGAGCTTTGCTCAGAAATCGTTGAAGAAGAATTAGCTCAAAATACGTCAGAAGGATTTACTGAATTACCAACTCCTAAAGAAATTATGGATCATTTAAATGAATATGTCATTGGCCAAGAAAAAGCAAAAAAATCATTGGCTGTTGCAGTTTATAACCACTATAAACGTATTCAACAATTAGGCCCTAGTGAAGATGATGTAGAGTTACAAAAAAGTAATATCGCATTAATTGGTCCTACAGGTAGCGGTAAAACATTATTAGCGCAAACATTAGCTAAGACGCTTAATGTACCATTTGCGATTGCAGATGCTACAAGTCTTACTGAAGCAGGCTATGTCGGCGACGACGTTGAAAATATTCTATTACGTTTAATCCAAGCTGCTGACTTTGATATAGATAAAGCTGAAAAAGGTATTATATATGTCGATGAAATTGATAAAATAGCTCGTAAATCTGAGAATACTTCTATTACACGTGATGTGTCTGGTGAAGGTGTTCAACAAGCCTTACTTAAAATTTTAGAAGGTACAACTGCAAGTGTTCCTCCACAAGGTGGACGTAAACATCCAAACCAAGAGTTAATCCAGATTGATACTACGAATATTTTATTCATCTTGGGTGGTGCCTTTGACGGAATTGATGAAGTAATCAAACGTCGTTTAGGTGAGAAAGTAATTGGATTTGCTAGTAATGAAGCTGATAAATATGATGAAGAAGCTTTATTAGAACAAATTCGACCAGAAGATTTACAATCATATGGTTTAATTCCTGAATTTATTGGACGTGTACCGATTGTTGCTAACCTTGAAACATTAGATATTGCAGCACTTAAAAATATCTTAACGCAACCGAAAAATGCGTTAGTTAAACAATATACTAAGATGCTAGAATTAGATAATGTTGAATTAGAATTTACTGATGAAGCATTATCAGCAATTAGTGAGAAAGCAATCGAACGTAAAACAGGTGCACGTGGCTTGCGTTCAATTATTGAAGAAGCACTTATTGATATCATGTATGATGTTCCTTCAACTGAAAATGTAAGCAAAGTTGTTATTACTGAACAAACAATTAATGAAGAAATTGAACCTGAACTATACGATTCTGAAGGTAATCTTGTTAACGAAAGTAAAACTTCAGCATAATTCATATTGATGAAACATACTGAGCCACATAAGTTGTGGCTCAGTTTTTTTATATAAATCACACCGTAATATGATTTCAAACATATCTTATCGACATAAAATCATTTATAATGTTAGAGTTAAGTTAAATTTAAGTGATAAAGAGAGGATAAAATATGAATATCAATCCTAATAATATCGAATTAATCATCAGTGCTGTGCAAAAATCTCAATACCCTGAAACAGAGATGGCCGAAGTTGCATTAAGCGGACGTTCTAATGTGGGTAAATCGACTTTCATTAATAGTATGATAGGACGTAAGAATATGGCTCGTACTTCCCAACAACCAGGGAAAACGCAAACGCTCAATTTCTTTAATATAGATGAACAGCTTATCTTTGTCGATGTACCTGGATATGGTTATGCTAAAGTGAGTAAAGTTCAAAGAGAAAAGTTTGGTAAAATGATTGAAGAGTATTTAACACAACGAGAAAATCTACAACTTGTTATTCAACTGGTCGATCTACGACATAATCCAACTGAAGATGATGTACTCATGTATAATTATTTGAAACATTTTGATATTCCAACATTAGTGATTTGTACCAAAGAGGATAAAATTGCTAAAGGTAAAGTTCAAAAACACATTAAAAATATTAAAGAAAAATTAGATCTTGAACCTGAAGATGAGATAATCAGCTATTCTTCTATTAAAAATAGTAAACAACAGCAAGTTTGGGATATCATTGCTTCTTATTTATAACTATTCTTATGTATAAGTAATTAAAATCACAGAAATATAAAATCTTGTAAATACGAATGAATGATTTGTTACTATTTTGACAAAATTTTGAAGTTACATTAGAATATTTCTAATTTATTTGAGCATTCAACTTAATTGTGTAAATAAATGTGTTATACTTGGTTTATTGTTAGTATATGGAGGGCGTTATAAATGCATTTTATTGCAATTAGCATAAATCATCGTACTGCTGATGTAGCACTAAGAGAGCAAGTAGCTTTCAGAGATGATGCCTTGCGATTAGCCCATGAAGATTTATATGAAACGAAATCCATTTTAGAAAACGTCATATTATCTACATGTAATCGTACTGAAGTATACGCCGTAGTTGACCAAATTCATACAGGACGTTACTATATCCAACGTTTCTTAGCACGTTCTTTTGGATTTGAAGTAGATGATATTAAAGAAATGTCAGAAGTCAAAGTGGGGGACGACGCAGTAGAACATTTATTGCGTGTGATTTCTGGCCTTGATTCAATAGTACTTGGAGAAACTCAAATTCTAGGTCAAATGCGTGATGCATTTTTCTTAGCACAAGAAACAGGTACTACTGGAACTATATTTAATCATTTATTCAAACAGGCGATTACTTTTGCTAAACGCGCACACAGTGAAACTGATATTGCAGATAATGCTGTCAGTGTTTCTTATGCTGCCGTTGAATTAGCTAAAAAGGTATTCGGAAAATTGAAAAGCAAACATGCTGTCATTATTGGTGCAGGGGAAATGAGCGAATTATCACTCTTAAATCTGTTAGGTTCTGGAATTTCAAATATCACTATCGTCAATCGTACAGTAGCTAAAGCTGAAGTGTTAGCTAATAAGCACAATGTCTCTTACGATTCTTTAGATGCTTTGCCATCATTATTAGAGCAAACTGATATTGTGATTAGTTCTACAAGTTCTCAAGACTATATCATTACCAATCACATGATTGATCAAATTTCTGATCGTAGAAAAGGCGATTCATTAGTCATGATTGATATTGCTGTTCCTCGTGATATCGAACCAGGAATTGATGCGATTACGAATATCTTCAATTATGATGTTGACGATTTAAAAGGTTTAGTCGATGCAAACTTAAGAGAACGTCAACTTGCAGCCGAAGCAATTGCACAACAAATCCCTAATGAAATTGATTCCCACAATGAATGGGTCAATATGTTAGGTGTTGTTCCTGTTATTCGTGCTTTACGAGAAAAAGCGATGAATATACAATCTGAAACGATGGAAAGTATCGATCACAAGTTGCCGAATCTTTCAGAGAGAGAAAGAAAGGTTATTTCTAAACATACAAAAAGTATTATTAACCAAATGTTGAAAGATCCAATCAAACAGGCTAAAGAATTAAGCAGTGATAAGAAAAGTACTGAAAAATTAGAGCTATTTCAAAACATTTTTGACATTGAAGCCGAAGATCCTAGAGAAAAGGCTAAGCTAGAAAAAGAAAGTAAAGCAAAGGAAATTTCTGCTCGTCGAATTTTTAGTTTTGAATAAGCATATTAATATGGTGATAATATGCAAGAAACCCTGTTTATTAGATTTCATGAATTTATATTAATTATTTATATATTGAGCATAGTATGCTACTTTGTGGACTTTATAAGAAAAAGTTATAAAGTTAGGACTTTAGGCGTTTATTCACTAGGGATTGTTTGGATATTACAAACAATCTCTTTATCTGTTTTTATCATTCAAACAGAGAAGGTCCCTTTAAATTCTATATTTGATGTCTTTTTCACGTTGACGTGGATTATTATAACGATTTCTCTAGTATTGAATTTAATTAAAGTACTTAATTTTTCTGTATTTTTCTTGAATCTTATAGGATTAATACTTATGGCAATGAATACGTTCCAGCCGAAAAATTATCAAACTCAAATCCAACAAGTAGCAGTTATAAATGAGTTGTTGCTTGTGCATATTGGATTAGCTGTATTAAGTTACGCTTTCTTTGCCGTAGCATTTGTGAATGCATTATTATATATTATTCAATATAGAAACTTAAAAGAGAAAAACTTTGATCAAAATTATTTTAGAATCGGTAGTGTGGGTACTTTAGAGTCAATTATTTTTTATTCAACTCTAACAGGTTTTATTGTACTCATTTTAAGTATTATATTAGGCGCGCAATGGGGCGTTTTCGCAGTAGGTAATAAAATATTTATAGATCCTAAAGTCATACTTTCTTCGGTCATTACATTCTTATATGGCGTTTACATTTTTTTACGTATCAAAAAATGGATTACTCAAAGAAATTTAGTGTATTTTAATATCATTTTATTTTGTCTTTGTATGATTAATCTGTTCTTTACAGCCCACTTTACTTAAAAATAAATTTAAGCACTTAAGGACGAAGCAAAATAAACAAAACAGACTGTTAATAATCTTTTGTTAAAATTAAAGAGTATTGAGATTTAAGTTATGTTTTTAAAAGGCTTATCTACAGTCTGTCATCTATTTCAATCATTTTAAGAAGATACTAGTACCTAGGAGGCATTCAACATATGCGTAAACTCGTTGTTGGATCACGTAGAAGTAAATTAGCTTTAACACAGAGTCAACAGTTTATAGATAAATTAAAGGAAATTGAACCTGATTTAGATATTGAGATTAAAGAGATTGTTACCAAAGGTGATAAAATAGTTGATAAACAATTATCTAAAGTTGGGGGCAAAGGACTTTTTGTTAAAGAAATTCAAAACGAATTATTTAATAAAGATATCGATATGGCTATCCATTCATTAAAAGATGTACCAAGCATTATCCCTGAAGGGCTTACGTTAGGATGTATACCGGATAGAGAAGTACCATTTGACGCATACATTTCGAAGAATCATACACCTTTAAGTGAATTACCTGAAGGTAGTATTGTGGGCACAAGCTCATTACGTCGTGGTGCTCAAATTCTTTCCAAGTATCCACATTTAGAAATTAAATGGATTCGTGGAAACATCGATACTCGCTTGAATAAATTAGAAACAGAAGACTATGACGCTATTATTTTAGCGGCAGCTGGCTTAAGACGCATGGGCTGGTCAGATGATATCGTTACCACTTATTTAGATAAAGATATTCTCTTACCAGCAATCGGACAAGGCGCATTAGGTATAGAATGTAGAAGTGATGATGAAGAACTTCTTGATCTACTTAAAAAGGTTCATAATCACGAAGTTGCACAATGCGTGACAGCTGAACGTACTTTCCTATCTGAGATGGATGGTAGTTGCCAAGTTCCTATCGGAGGTTATGCAACGATTGACGGTAATAGTCAAATTGAATTTACGGGATTAATTATGACACCTGACGGAAAAGAGCGTTATGAACATACCGCTAGAGGTCACAATCCTGTTGAGTTAGGACAAGAAGTAAGTCGTGTTTTAAAAGAACAAGGTGCTTATGAAATCATTAGAAAGTTAAATGAAGAAAATTAATTATATAACCATACCTTAGAGGTGGCACTAAAATGATGAAACCAGTGATAGTTATGACGCAAACAAGTAAAGTTCAAAGTGATTTAGTGAATATTATTCACAAACCATTGATACAAATTCAAGAACTTTCTTTTAATGAACATTTGCTCAATCATAGCTATGACTGGCTTATTTTTTCGTCAAAAAATGCAGTTAAATACTTTTATGCATATTTAAAAAGCGTTAAAGTTAAAAAGGTAGCAGTTATTGGAGCTAAAACTGCTCAATACTGCAAAGATTTAAATATTCATGTTGACTTTCTTCCACAAGATTTTTCACAAGAAGGATTTTTAGCAGAATTTCAAAATAAGGACCAAAAAATATTACTTCCATCAAGTCAGTACGCACGGCCTAAATTAGCAAATCAATTGAACAAATATAATGATGTTACTAAGATAGATTTGTATCGACCTGTACCGCATCAACAACATATTGAGGAAGTAAAACAATTAGTAAAAGAAAAACACATTGATGCTATTACTTTTTCTAGTTCATCGGCTGTTAGATTTTATTTTAGTGATAATAATATTCCAGAATTTAATCATTATTATGCGATAGGAAAACAGACGGCTGATACGCTGAAAGAATATCATCAAAATGTTCGGATTGCTGATCAACAAACTTCAGAATCATTAATAGATAAAATTTTAGAAAGTAGGGACAATAATGAAATTTGATAGACATAGAAGATTACGTTCTTCACAAACAATGCGTGATTTGGTAAGAGAAACACATGTGAGAAAAAAAGATTTAATTTATCCAATCTTTGTGGTTGAAAAAGATGATGTTAAAAGTGAGATTCAATCTCTTCCAGGTGTATATCAAATTAGTTTAAATTTATTACATGAAGAAATTAAAGAAGCTTATGACCTAGGCATAAGAGCGATTATGTTCTTTGGTGTTCCGAATGAAAAAGATGATGTAGGTTCTGGCGCATATGATCATAATGGCGTTGTTCAAGAGGCAACTCGAATTGCTAAAAAAATGTATAGTGATTTATTAATTGTTGCTGATACATGTCTTTGTGAATATACAGATCATGGTCACTGTGGTGTGATAGATGATCATACACATGATGTAGATAATGACAAGTCATTACCTTTATTAGTGAAAACTGCAATTTCTCAAGTAGAAGCAGGAGCAGATATTATTGCTCCAAGTAATATGATGGATGGCTTTGTTGCTGAAATCAGAGAAGGTTTAGACCAAGCAGGTTATGAAAATATTCCAATCATGAGTTACGGTATTAAATATGCATCTAGTTTCTTCGGTCCTTTCCGAGACGCTGCAGATTCAGCACCATCTTTTGGAGATAGAAAAACATATCAAATGGATCCTGCCAATCGTCTAGAGGCTTTAAGAGAATTAGAAAGTGACCTTAAAGAAGGTTGCGATATGATGATTGTTAAACCTGCATTAAGCTACTTAGATATTTTGAGAGATGTTAAGAACAATACTAATGTACCTGTAGTAGCTTATAATGTCAGCGGCGAATATAGTATGACTAAAGCTGCTGCACTTAACGGTTGGATTGACGAAGAAAAAATCGTAATGGAACAAATGGTTTCTATGAAGCGTGCGGGCGCTGACTTAATCATTACGTATTTTGCAAAAGATATTTGTCGTTATTTAGATAAATAATAATACGCTACTAAGGAGGCACTTAATTATGGGTTATGAAAAATCTATTAAAGCAATGGAAAAAGCGGAACAACTTATGCCTGGTGGGGTGAATAGTCCTGTAAGAGCATTTAAATCAGTTGATACGCCTGCAATTTTTATGGATCATGCTGAAGGTTCCAAAATATATGACATCGATGGCAATGAGTATATAGACTATGTTTTAAGTTGGGGGCCTCTCATTTTAGGACATAAAAATAAACAAGTTATAGAAAAACTTCATGAAGCAGTAGATAATGGTACAAGTTTTGGTGCTTCAACTTTACAAGAAAATAAACTTGCAGAACTTGTCATTGACCGTGTTCCATCAATAGAAAAGGTTAGAATGGTGTCATCAGGTACTGAAGCTACATTAGATACATTGCGTCTTGCAAGAGGTTATACTGGTCGCAACAAGATCATTAAATTTGAAGGTTGCTACCATGGACATAGTGACTCGCTACTAATTAAAGCTGGTTCTGGTGTAGCAACATTAGGCTTGCCGGACTCTCCAGGTGTACCAGAAGGTATTGCTAAAAATACCATCACTGTACCATACAATGATTTAAATTCCCTTAAACTCGCATTTGAAAAGTATGGCGACGACATTGCAGGTGTGATTGTTGAGCCTGTTGCTGGGAATATGGGCGTTGTACCTCCTGTCGAAGGATTTTTACAAGGTTTACGTGATATTACAAATGAATATGGTGCATTACTCATCTTTGATGAAGTTATGACAGGTTTCCGTGTAGGTTATAATTGTGCTCAAGGTTACTTTGGCGTAACACCAGATTTAACTTGTTTAGGAAAAGTCATCGGTGGCGGTTTACCAGTTGGTGCCTTTGGCGGTAAAAAAGAAATTATGGATCAAATCGCTCCTGTTGGAAATATTTACCAAGCAGGTACGTTATCAGGTAATCCATTAGCTATGACGAGTGGCTATGAGACATTAAGTCAACTTACACCTGAGTCGTACGAATATTTCAATGAATTAGGAGATATTTTAGAAAAAGGTCTTAAAGAAGTATTTGGTAAGCATAATGTGCCTATTACAGTTAACAGAGCTGGTTCAATGATTGGTTATTTCTTAAATAAAGGTCCAGTAACTAATTTTGATGAAGCTAATCAAAGTGATTTAGAACTATTCAGTAATATGTATAGAGAAATGGCAAAAGAGGGCGTATTCTTACCACCTTCACAATTTGAAGGAACATTCCTATCAATGGCACATACTAAAGAGGACATTGAAAAAACGATTCAAGCATTTGATAATGCCTTAAGTCGCATTGTATGATAAATTTAATTTAATATAAGATAACAATTTAGTGAGGCTGAGACATGATTGATTATCTCAGCCTCATTTAACATATTGACAGTAAATGTCTGAGTAGAATGATCAAGGAATCATATAATTTAAGGTTCAACGATTTCTATTTAACTTCTGTACTCAAGAAAGTGGCGTGATAGGATGAATAAAATACAAAGAAATAACTTTATTGTCTTAGCTTTAGCCATTATTTTAAGTTTAACTTTAAAATTTTCACATATATTATTACCGTTCATGTTTGGTCCGATGATTGCAGCAATTTTATGTGTGAAAGTTTTCAAGTTAGAAATCAAATGGCCATTTTGGTTAAGCCAAACTGGTTTAATATTTTTAGGTATACAAATTGGTTCTACCTTTACGAAGACAGTCATAGGTGATATTAGGAATGATTGGTTAACCATCATCATTATTACGGTACTATTACTAGTCCTAGCGTTATTCATTGCTTACTTCTTTAAAAAGATTGCTCAAGTTAACACAGAAACAGCTATTTTAAGCGTGATTCCAGGTGCGCTAAGTCAAATGTTAATAATGGCGGAAGAAGATAAAAGAGCAAATATTTTAGTAGTCAGTTTAACTCAAACCTCACGAATTATATTTGTTGTGATTTTAGTACCGCTGATTTCTTACTTTTTCAGAGATTCTAGTAGTTCTTCTGAAGGAGCTAGCATGAAAGTAGCGCCATTCACGCAAGCGTTAGAAATATGGCAAATTGCACTTCTACTATTATTAGTTGCAATTGTTTATATTTTAATGGCTAAAATTAATTTTCCTACGAAACAGTTACTTGCACCAATCGTGGTACTTATAGTTTGGAACATGACAACAAATCTTACTTTTACATTAGATCATTGGTTATTAGCGTCTGCACAAGTTGTGTATATGATTCGTATCGGAATACAAATTGCTTATTTGCTGAATGACTTGAAGGGCAGGATCGCTGTAGCAATTGCATTTCAAAATATCATGTTAATTCTATCTGCATTTATCATGGTTGTCATTGTGCATGTGTTTACCAATAATTCCATCAATGAATTATTCTTAGGTGCAGCGCCAGGTGGTATGAGCCAAATCGTACTTGTGGCTATGGCAACAGGTGCTGACGTTGCAATGATATCAAGCTATCATATATTTAGAATCTTCTTTATCTTATTTGTTATCGCACCATTAATTGGTTACTTCTTAAAATACAGAGCAAGATATAATGAAAAGTAAAAGAGGCGGGAAACCTTATCGTTTATACTCTGGGAAACCGATTAACGGTGTCCCAAAAGCAGGATTTTCGGCAGTAACACTCACAATTCGACAAAATTTGAGAAACAATTTTGCTCATTGTTCGGTTCTGCTCAAATCCTAAACGCTTTTGTCCCGACCTCTTTTTAATTTTATGCATGTGAAGGTTTGACAGGGCAACCTTCTAAATGTGAATCGTATAAGCCAGCAGCTTCTAAAAAAGAAAAGACAGTCACTGGACCTAAAAATTTAAAACCGTATTTCTTAAGATCTTTCGAAAGTTGTGTTGCGCGTTCATCAACTGTTATTCGATCACTTGGCTTTTTATATCCCATATCAATAGGCTTATTGTTTACGTATGACCATAAGAAATCACTAAAACTATTATAATCTTGTTCGATTTTTAAATAACCTTGAGCTTGACTCACAATTGCTTCTAGCTTCTTTCTGTTATGAACGATGTTAGGAAATTCCATTAATCGGTCGATATCTTTGCTCGTCATTTGAGCAACCTTTTCAGGATCAAAGTTATAAAAAGCTTCTTCGTATGCATCTTTTTTCTTTAAAATAGTTAGCCATGATAAACCTGCATGTTGTGACTCTAAAGCAATCAGTTTAAACAATTCCTTACTATCGTATAATGGTTGCCCCCAAAATTCATCGTGATATTCTAAGTATGTTTCATCCTTTGTACTAAAGGCACACTCATTCATAAATTTTACCTCCAATACATTGACTTATTGATATATCCATTATACTATAAGTGAGTAAATGAATATAATGTTAGGGAAGAGTAAATTCTAATCATTTTATAGAGAGCATATATTTGGTGGAAATATGTAAGTGGTTTGAATTGAAGGTAGCCCGTTAATAACTTTCACTGAACATATATATAGTAGGTGAAAGCGTGTTTGAGCGTTAATCTAATACTTAAGTGCTTGAAGACATTACATGTAACAAATTGAGAATGTAATTCTTCTTGAATATAGGTGGTACCACGGAACATCCGTCCTATTTTTATAGGGTGGGTGTTTTTAATTTATTAGGAGGATTTTTTATGGAAATGAAACCGAAATACGATCCAAGAGAAGTTGAAGCGGGTCGTTATGAAGAATGGGTAAAAAATGGTTATTTTAAACCGTCAGAAGATAAATCGAAAGATACATATACGATTGTGATTCCACCACCCAATGTAACTGGGAAGTTGCATTTAGGACATGCATGGGATACAACGTTACAAGATATTATTACACGTATGAAACGTATGCAAGGTTATGACACTTTATATCTTCCTGGTATGGACCATGCTGGGATTGCAACACAAGCTAAAGTTGAAGCAAAATTAAACGAACAAGGTATTTCTAGACATGACCTTGGACGAGATAAATTCTTAGAACAAGCATGGGATTGGAAAGAAGAATATGCGTCATTTATTAGACAACAATGGGCTAAACTTGGTCTAGGTTTAGATTATAGTAGAGAGCGTTTTACTTTAGATGAAGGATTAAGTAAAGCTGTTCGAAAAGTGTTTGTCGATTTATATAATAAAGGTATTATCTATCGCGGTGAAAGAATCATTAACTGGGATCCTCAAGCAAGAACAGCGTTATCTGATATAGAAGTTATCCATGAGGACGTTCAGGGTGCATTTTATCATTTTAAATATCCATTTGCAGATGGCGAAGGGTATATTGAAATTGCGACAACACGTCCAGAAACAATGCTTGGAGATACAGCCATTGTCGTCAATCCTAATGATGAACGTTATAAAGACGTTATTGGCAAAAAGGTAATTTTACCTATAGTAGGTAGAGAGTTGCCTATTCTTGCAGACGAATATGTTGATATCGAATTCGGTTCTGGTGCAATGAAAGTCACTCCAGCACATGATCCAAATGACTTTGAAATTGGTCAACGTCACAATCTGGAAAATATTATCGTGATGGATGAATACGGTAAAATGAACGATAAAGCTGGAAAATACGAAGGTATGGATCGCTTCGATTGTCGTAAACAACTTGTTGAAGATTTGAAAGCACAAGATTTAGTGATTAAAATTGAGGAACATACACACTCTGTGGGTCATTCAGAGCGAACAGGTGCGATTGTAGAGCCTTACTTATCAACACAATGGTTCGTTAAAATGAAACCACTAGCGCAAAGAGCATTAGATAATCAAAAAACCGACGATAGAATCGACTTCTTCCCTGGACGCTTTGAAAATACGTTCAATCGTTGGATGGAAGAAATCAGAGACTGGACGATTTCTCGTCAGTTATGGTGGGGACACCAAATTCCAGCATGGTATCATAAAGAAACGAATGAAATTTATGTTGGTGAAGAAGCACCAAAAGATATCGAAAATTGGATCCAAGATGAAGACGTATTGGATACGTGGTTTTCAAGTGCATTATGGCCATTCTCTACATTAGGTTGGCCTGATACGGACTCAGAAGACTTTAAACGTTATTATCCAACGAATGCATTAGTAACTGGTTATGACATTATCTTCTTCTGGGTAGCTAGAATGATATTCCAAGGATTAGAATTTACAGATAGAAGACCATTCAATGATGTGTTACTTCATGGGTTAGTAAGAGCTGAAGACGGACGTAAAATGAGTAAGTCTTTAGGGAATGGCGTTGATCCTATGGATGTAATTGATGAATATGGTGCGGATAGTTTAAGATATTTCTTAGCTACTGGTTCATCTCCAGGTCATGATTTACGTTATTCAACTGAAAAAGTAGAATCTGTTTGGAACTTTATCAATAAAATATGGAATGCAGCGCGTTTTAGCTTAATGAATATCGGCGAAGACTTTAAAGTAGAAGATATCGATTTATCAGGTGAATTATCTTTAGCGGATAAGTGGATTTTAACAAGATTAAATGAAACAATTAAAACAGTAACAGAGTTAAGTGACAAATATGAATTTGGCGAAGTAGGACGTGCACTTTATAACTTTATTTGGGATGAATTCTGTGATTGGTATATTGAAATGAGTAAGATACCAATGAATAGTGATGATGAAACTCAAAAACAAACAACACGTTCAGTATTGAGTTATGTACTCGATAAAATTATGAAAATGTTGCATCCATTTATGCCATTTGTTACTGAAACAATTTGGCAAAGTTTACCTCACGAAGGTGAAACAATTGTCAATGCAAGTTGGCCGACGGTTAAGCAAGAATTTACATTTGACGAAAGTAAACAAACAATGCAACAACTTGTTGAAATCATCAAATCAGTTCGTCAATCAAGAGTTGAAGTGAATACGCCACTTTCTAAATCGATACCAATTTTAATTCAAACTAAGGATGAGAATGTTAAACAAACGCTTAAAGAGAATGTGAGTTATTTACACAAATTCTGTAATCCTAGTGAGTTAATCATTGATACAGAAATCGATATTCCTGAAAAGGCAATGACTTCAATGGTCGTAGCTGGTAAAGTCGTTCTACCACTTGAAGGTCTTATTGATATGGAAAAAGAAATTGCACGTTTGGAGAAAGAACTAGATAAACTTCAAAGTGAATTAGATAGAGTAGATAAAAAACTTTCAAATGAGAACTTTGTAAATAAAGCTCCGGAAAAAGTTATAAATGAAGAGAAAGAAAAACAACAACATTATCAAGAAAAATATGATGGTGTTAAATCACGAATTGAACAATTAAAAGCATAGGAGTATGATCATGAATTACCTAGACAGCTTGTATTGGATACATGAAAGATCGAAATTTGGTATTAAACCTGGTGTCAAGCGTATGGAATGGATGTTAGAACAATTTAATAATCCTCAAGATAAGATTAGAGGTATTCATGTTGGTGGCACGAATGGTAAGGGGTCTACGGTAGCTTATCTGAGAACTGCTTTAGTGGAAAATGGCTATGAAGTAGGTACCTTTACTTCACCATTTATCGAAAGTTTTAATGAGCGCATTAGCTTGAATGGAACACCAATTACAAATGACGAACTTGTTCAACTTGTTGAACGCGTCAAACCTGTAAGCGAAGCCTTAGAAACTGAAACTGAATTAGGGGGCGCTACGGAATTCGAAATTATTACTACGATGATGTTCCTATACTTTGGAGAGATTCATCCAGTTGATTTCGTTATTATTGAAGCAGGGTTAGGAATTAAACACGATTCCACGAATGTATTTAAACCTATTTTATCTATTTTAACTAGCATTGGACTTGATCACACCGATATTCTTGGTACAACTTATTTAGATATAGCTAAAGATAAAGCAGCTATTATTAAGCCTAATACACCGATTATATATGCAGTTAAAAATGATGATGCTTTAAAATATGTTAGGGACTATGCTTTAGAGCAAAATGCGAAACCTATTGAACTAGATCGAGAAATAACGATCATTTCACAAGATGATGAATTTACTTATCGATATAAGGATTATGAGCTAGAGACGATTCTTTTAAATATGCTTGGAGAACATCAAAAAGAGAATGCTTCGTTAGCTATTACAGCACTTATAGAACTTAATGAAGCGCATATGATTGATCTTGACTTTAATAAAATGATTGATGGTATTGAATCTGTAAATTGGACAGGTCGTATTGAACAAGTTAAAGAACATCCACTTATGGTTATTGATGGTGCGCATAATAATGAAAGTGTAGAAGCGCTAATAGACACAATTAAACATTATTATGGCCGAGATAAAATTGATGTACTTTTTTCTGCAATTAAAGGGAAGCCTATCAATAGTATGATGAGTAATCTAAGCGATATTGCATCAAGATTTTATATTGCCGACTTTGACTTTCCAAAAGCGTTAACTAAAGAAGAAATTGCTGAAGAAATTAATTTTGAAAATATAGAACTTGTAGATGACTACGTTCAATTTATAGAAAATTATCAAGGTGAAGGCTTAATCATTACTGGAAGTTTATACTTTATCAGTGAAGTAAAAGCTAAAACAAAATTTAATTAATTAACTAAAAGAGCAAAACAGGTTGTTATACTTCCTTGTTTTGCTCTTTTGTTGTGTTGAAGGTGCAAAAACTTGAATGATTATAAATAGGAAATTTCTCTATTTTGTTAACGGAATTTTAGAGGAATACAAGTTATTTACATTGAGTTGAAAATACTTATAATAAATTTAAGGAGGATGATATATGGTTCTACTTGCATATTCATGTAGTGTGATTTTCAGCTTTTTATATCAATTTAGTCATAAAGGTTTTCTCAGTTTGAGATACTTTTATACAAGGTCTAGATGTGATTACTGTGCTGAAATAATTAAACCTTATGATTTATTACCGATTATCAGTTTTATTACGTTAAATGGTCGTTCACGTTGTTGTCGACAAAAATTACAAATATACTACTTTATAGGTGAAGTTCTGTCTGTTATTCCGATATTCCTTTATTCGATGACAAATACAAATATTCATTTTGTACTTTTTCTAACCACTTTTCTATTCTTACTTACAATGTCTCTCTACGATATGCATTCAATGACAGTCGATTTAAGACTCGTATGTATCTATATCATTATCACATGTTTGTTTTCACATATTTATTTTTGGAATTTTTTAATTGTATTTACTATAACCCATACATTATATCTATTTATGTATAAACTTATTGGATATGGCGATATTATTATCTTTAATATGCTTGCATTGTTTTTACCGTTGAAACTCTCTTTTTATTTGTTTATCTTCACTTTTATAATAGGTGGATTAGTCGTGATTCTTTTTAAATTGTTTATTAAAAAAGATATTAAATATATTCCACTTATCCCTTTTATATTTCTTTCCTTTGTAACTAACGCACTTTTTTATCAAGAAATAAATCAATTTTTAGGAGGCGATTTTTATTGAAAATTAATGAAATGGCAGTGTCAGAAAAACCTAGAGAACGGTTGATGAATTTTGGTGCTCAAAGTCTATCGAATGTTGAATTGTTAGCTATTCTTATCAACACAGGAAGAAAAGGTTTCTCAAGCATTGATATAGCGAATGAATTAATAAAGAATCATCATTCAATTCGAGAATTAAAAAAACTGTCAATCAATGATTTGTTAAGAATAAAAGGTATAGGATTATATAAAGCAATCACGTTAAAAGCTGCTTTTGAGTTAGGGGAAAGATTAAATGCAACGAGTACGATTGATAAAGTGAAAATTACAAGCCCTGGCGATGTAGCTGAATTAATGATGTCTAAAATGAAAGATTTGGAGCAAGAACATTTCGTAGTGTTATTACTTAATTCGAAAAATATTGTTATTAAACAATCGTGGATATATAAAGGTACACTCAATAGTTCGATTATCCATCCAAGAGAGGTATTTAATATAGCAATAAGAGAATCTTCAAATGCAATGATTGTTGTACATAATCATCCATCTGGTGATGTGACTCCATCAAGAGAGGACATAACTACAACATTACGTTTAAAAGAATGTGGAGCTATCTTAGGTATCGAATTGTTAGATCATATTATTATAGGAGATAATAAATTTACGAGTTTAGTAGAAGCGGGCTATTTTGAAGATAATTCAATTTAATATCGTCCTTTCGATTGTTTATTTTATCCATGTAAAAATAAAAAAGTTAGCTAAACCAAATATGAAATTTGAGCATACAACCCAAACATACATAAAATGAATAGCTAACTTATTGACTAATGAATAAAACCTGATAAATTTTGAAAATGATCAAGTAACCAAATCACGCCTTGGTAACCTAAATATATACATAATAAAACAATACCAGCAGATATTAAGAATCGTAAAATAGACAAACCTACTCTAAATAGCAGTATGACTAATAGTACGATGAGTATGATTGTTAAAATGCTCAACATGTTGTACCTCCTTATTATGTGTACATTCCATATTATGTATTATAATGTATACAAATAGCAATGACATCAGTCCATAGATATAAAAATCCTACTTCCTTAGTCTGATGCTAAAATGCCATAATTAAATTATACTTAATTTAATATGTTAAGGAGGGCAAATATGAGATTTATTTTCAGTATAGTAAAGAACATCGTTGCAGTGCTAGCAATTATAGCCATTATCTATATAGCACTTAAATACGCCCCTTTCCTTAGAGATCAAGAATGGAATCCACTAAGTGATACTTCGAATAATGTCCAACAAAATTTAAATGACACACAAAATCCAAATGGTTCATCATCGGGAGAGCCTCAAAATGGTAAGCGTTATTCATTAAAAGAAAATGATATTATTAACAATGTACCTTCAAGTCAGATAAAAAATGTTTTTAATATGATAGATAAAAGAGAATTTATGTCTGTTTCCGGTATAGGTAGAATGGGATATAATGACAAATATCTCGCAGGGCAAAGAGACGATGAATTCATTATCTACAAATTTGGATCTGATTCTATAAGAGTTTACAAAACTGAATTTGAAATGCAACAAGACTTAAATAAACTAGGGCAACATATAGAACTAAAACCGGCCGATGCATACAATTAAATCTCATAAACTATGAATTTGAAATGTGATTTTAAATAAGTTAACCTTTGAATATAGATAAATAGAGTAAAGGTTGGTGTGATTTCGAATGGCTGAACAATCAAAAGAAAAACAAGCAAACGAACAAGCAAAAGCGCAAAATCTTTTTGCTCGTTGGAGAAAAGAAGAAACGTTGTACAGCGAAGACGAAAAGAAAGAAAATAAAGATTCTAATGAAGATGAGAGTAAATAATTACAAGTTTGTCTGGCTCTGATAAAAATTTAAAATTAATTTTAACTAACTACTAACGTAACTGTTGGTAGTTTTTTATTATATATATACAGGTTTAACTCACTAAATAACAACGCTCAACTAAATCATTCGTAAAATTTATCTGTAATAATGAGTTAGTGCTTTATTTAAAGAGATGAGTAATATAAAATATAAAAGGATAATAAATTTAGTATTATAGAGGTGTTCTGGGTGCTTAACTTTTTTAAAAATAACAAGCTTGTTGTTGTTTTATGTGCGATTATCGTTTTTATAGCGTTAATAGGTTTATCCATTCGTTCTCAAACTCAATCACCTCCAGAACAATATGTCGGCGACTCGGTTTCTTTGGGGCAAAGAGCAGTAAGTTATCCGATTCATTTTGTAACTGGAGCTATTGGAAATATCTTTAATAAAGATGGATCGAAACAAGATAAAAATAAAATCAAACAACTTGAAGCGGAGAATCAGAAATTAGAGACAGAAAATAAAAAATATAAAAAAGAACTTGATGTGAAGGATTTATCAAAGTATGAACCTATTTCTACAACGGTCATTGCTAGAAACCCAGATCAATGGATGAATACTATTGTGATAGATAAAGGGTCTAAGTCAGGCATTAAGAACAATATGGCTGTGATGACTTCAGAAGGTTTAGTAGGAAGAGTGACGAAGGTAAATCAATTTTCATCGCAAGTGGATTTGATTTCTACTAACACACGTGCAGGTAAACTTTCAGTGAATGTACAACATGGTTCTAAAAATGTTTTTGGTTTAATTGATCATTATGATGCTAAAAATGAAGAGTTAGTCATCAGTGACATCAATAATAAAGATAGTGTGAAAAAAGGAGATAAGGTTGTTACAAGTGGTTTAGCGGATCAATTACCAAGTGATCTTTACATAGGTGAAGTAACTGAAGTAGAGAATGACCAATATGGTCTTGCTAAAGAAGTTAGAGTTAAAACTGGCGCAGATTTAGCCGACTTAAACCATGTATATGTAGCAAAACGTGATGTGAACACGATTCCTGATGATGAAAGTGGGGGTAACTAATGCGTACCCTTTACTATTTTCTTATAGGAATTTTATTATTCTATATTGATACAGCAATTGGATTAGTAATCCCTTTGCATTTTGGTAAAATTGATATCATTTTTGTGCCTCATCTAACGCTGATGTATATTTTAATTATGACAGTGTACAGAGGATTCGGTGTAGCACTTATACTTGCTATATTCTTTGGTATCATTACTGACTTATATTTTGGAAGCATTTATGGCTTATACATGTTTGGCTATATCATTCTTGTCGTACTTATAGATAAATTCTTTAAAGTATTTTATAGAGACTATTCGATGCTATTTGGTATCGTACTCTTAAGTACAATAGTACTTGAAATATATGTTGTTGCGATATACGGTGTCATTGGATTTATTCAATTTAACTTTATTGAATTTATTTTATTCAGACTTGTTACAACACTGTTACTTAATTTCATATTACTATTGATCTTATTTCCAATTATTATTAAATTTACTAAAAAAGTACAAAACACAATTGACAGTAAAGCTAAGCGATGGTAAGATTCAATAGTTGAGTAGTTTCAGGCTACATACAACCGCTCAAATACAGGTTTAAGAACAATGAAGCATAGAGTTAATATTTAACTTGAGCTAACGTCACCTGTATATGGCGTGACTTATATTATAGGAGGTGCAAAGTATGTTTGCTATTATTGAAACAGGTGGAAAACAAATCAAAGTAGAAGAAGGTCAAGAAATCTTCGTTGAAAAATTAGACGTAAATGAAGGCGACTCATTCACTTTTGATAAAGTATTATTTGTAGGTGGCGATTCAGTTAAAGTTGGTGCGCCAACTGTTGAAGGTGCTTCTGTTACTGCTACTGTTAATAAACAAGGACGCGGTAAGAAAATCACTGTCTTCACTTACAAACGTCGTAAAGACTCTAAACGTAAAAAAGGCCATCGTCAACCATATACTAAATTAACAATCGATAAAATTAACGCATAATTTTATGATTACTGTTGATATTACAATTGATGATGAAGGCAAAGTGACAGATGTGATCATGGATGGCCATGCTGATCATGGTGAATATGGTCATGACATTGTCTGTGCTGGAGCCTCAGCTGTTTTATTTGGTAGTGTAAACGCAATTATGGGATTGACATCTGAAAAGCCTGATATCGATTACGACGATGATGGTGGTCATTTTCATATAAGAAGTGTTGATACTAATAACAAAGAAGCGCAATTAATTCTTCAAGCGATGTTAGTTTCTTTACAAACGATTGAAGAAGAATATAATGAGAATATCAGATTAAATTATAAGTGAGGTGTATCCCGATGTTAAAATTAAACTTACAGTTCTTCGCATCTAAAAAAGGGGTAAGTTCTACAAAAAACGGACGTGACTCTGAATCTAAACGTTTAGGTGCTAAACGTGCTGACGGTCAATACGTATCAGGTGGTTCAATTCTTTATCGCCAACGTGGTACTAAAATCTACCCTGGTGAAAATGTAGGTCGTGGTGGCGATGATACATTATTCGCTAAAATCGACGGCGTTGTTAAATTTGAACGCAAAGGTCGCGACAAAAAACAAGTTTCTGTATACGCAGTAGCTGAATAATTTTGTCTAGTTAACACCAGAAGTGAATGCTTCTGGTGTTTTATTTTTGTTTAAAACGACATCATATTTAAATATGATTTTTCTAAAAATAGTGATAATGATATAATTATAAAGATGAAAATTGCAGAGCAAAAGAGGTGAGATATATGTTCGTCGATCAAGTTAAAATATCTCTTAAAGCTGGTGACGGAGGAAACGGAATCACAGCTTATAGAAGAGAAAAATACGTCCCTTTTGGTGGACCTGCAGGTGGCGATGGTGGTAAAGGTGCTTCTGTCGTATTTGAAGTAGATGAAGGTCTAAGAACTCTTTTAGACTTTAGATATCAGCGTCATTTCAAAGCTAAAAAAGGTGAAAATGGACAAAGCAGTAACATGCATGGTAAAAATGCCGAAGATTTAGTGCTAAAAGTACCTCCTGGCACAATCATTAAAAGTGTAGATACTGAAGAAGTATTAGCGGATTTAGTTGAAGATGGTCAAAGAGCCGTTGTAGCTCGCGGAGGACGAGGCGGACGTGGTAATTCAAGATTTGCAACTCCAAGAAATCCTGCCCCAGACTTTAGTGAAAATGGTGAACCGGGCGAAGAGCTAGATGTTACCTTAGAGCTTAAATTACTTGCAGATGTAGGCCTAGTTGGTTTCCCAAGTGTAGGTAAATCAACGTTATTATCTATCGTTTCTAAAGCGAAGCCTAAGATTGGTGCTTACCACTTTACTACTATTAAACCTAATTTAGGTGTTGTTTCCACACCAGATCAAAGAAGTTTTGTTATGGCCGATTTACCAGGTCTTATAGAAGGCGCTTCAGAGGGTGTAGGTTTAGGACATCAATTCTTAAGACACGTGGAACGTACGAAAGTGATTGTTCACATGATTGATATGAGCGGTTCTGAAGGTAGAGATCCTATCGAAGACTATAAAGTAATTAATCAAGAATTAGTGAATTATAAACAACGTCTTGAAGACCGTCCGCAAATTGTTGTCGCGAATAAAATGGATATACCTGAAGCTGAAGAAAACTTAGAACTTTTCAAAGAAGAAATAGAAGATGACGTGACTATCATTCCAGTATCAACGGTTACGCGTGATAACATAGACCAATTATTATATCTCATTGCAGATAAACTAGAGGAAGTTAAAGATATTGACTTCTCAGTTGAAGAAGATGAAAATGTAGGCGTCAATCGTGTACTATACAAACATACACCTTCTCAAGATGCATTTACGATTACTAGAGATGACGATGGTGCATATGTTGTAAGCGGAAATGCTATAGAAAGAATGTTCAAGATGACAGACTTTAATAGCGACCCTGCTGTTCGTCGATTTGCCAGACAAATGCGTTCTATGGGAATTGACGATGCACTTAGA
The DNA here is from genome assembly GCF_001836225.1 of Staphylococcus sp. HMSC036D05. NCBI lineage: Bacteria > Bacillati > Bacillota > Bacilli > Caryophanales > Staphylococcaceae > Staphylococcus > Staphylococcus sp. HMSC036D05. Next base: position 159,418 of record NZ_KV827781.1, read on the forward strand.
GAAAGAGGATGTAGCAACGGTGATATCGTAAGAATTCTAGGTGGAGAGTTTGAATTCGTCGAATAGGAGTGTAAACTTTGGACAATAAAGATTATAAAAAGTTTTATTTAATTAGAGAAGATGTATTACCTGAATCTGTGGTTAAAACTTTAAAAGTAAAAGATGCTTTGAAAAACGATCCTAAGTTGTCCATTTATGACGCTGTAAAACAATACGATTTGTCGCGTAGTGCCTTTTATAAATATAGAGAGACAATCTTTCCAGTTGATGAAAAGATGCTTGACCATAGAGAGTTTACATTAATTTTGTATGTGAATGATATCGTTGGAATGTTAGCACAAGTGTTAAATACAATATCTCAATTACAATTATCTGTTCTAACAATACATCAAAGTGTTCCAATGGAAGATAAAGCAACGATTACGTTATCACTGAATGCGCAATCTTCTCATTTATCAGTTGATGATGTGGTTAGTTCACTGAGAAAGATAGAACATGTTTCAAAAGTAGAATTAATAAGTATGAGTATGTAAGGAGTGCTAACATGTATGCATATGTAAAAGGGACTTTATCTCAGTTATTTCCAACTCACGTTGTTGTAGAAACAGCTGGAATAGGTTATGAAATACAGACACCGAATTCTTATCGTTTTCAAAAATATTTGGATAAAGAAGTACAAATATACACATCACTAATAGTTAGAGAAGATGCACAATTGCTTTATGGCTTTATAAGTGAAGAAGAAAAAGATATGTTTCTTAGTTTAATTAAGGTTACTGGTATAGGGCCTAAATCAGCCTTAGCAATCTTAGCTGCTAGTACTCCAAATGAAGTTAAACAAGCAATAGAGAATGAAAATGATGCATATCTCACACAATTCCCAGGAATTGGTAAGAAAACCGCCAGACAAATTGTGTTAGATTTAAAAGGTAAGGTAACGATTAATGAAGAAGACAGTGACACACTACTTCAAGTTGATTTAAATTCAACTGAACAAAGTCAAATCGTTAAAGAAGCAATGCTTGCATTAGAAGCACTGGGTTATTCTAAACGTGAACTTTCTAAAGTGGAAAAGGTGCTAAACAAGCAAAGTATTACTTCAGTGGATGAAGCAGTCAAACTTGGCTTACAAACCTTAATATCTTAATATAAATAATAATGATTTAATGGGGGAAACGTATATGGATAAAAGAATGGTCGATCAAGAATTTCATGATGAAGACTCGGCTTTTGAATTGTCATTAAGGCCTACAAAACTTAAACAATATATCGGTCAATCCTCTATTAAAAGTAATCTAGAAGTATTTATAAAAGCTGCTAAATTAAGAGAAGAACCACTCGATCACGTTCTATTATTTGGTCCTCCTGGACTAGGTAAAACGACTCTTTCCAATATTATTGCTAATGAGATGGAAGTGAATATAAGAACGATTTCTGGTCCGTCTTTAGAGAGACCAGGCGATTTAGCAGCTATTTTATCTGGATTACAACCAGGCGATGTATTATTTATTGACGAGATCCATCGTCTTAGTAGTGTTGTAGAAGAAGTACTCTATCCTGCGATGGAAGACTTTTTCCTAGATATCATCATAGGTAAAGGTGATGAAGCAAGAAGTATCAGAATTGATTTACCACCATTTACTCTTGTTGGAGCGACGACGAGAGCTGGTAGTTTAACTGGTCCGCTTAGAGATAGATTTGGTGTTCATTTAAGACTTGAATATTATAATGAAAATGAACTAAAAGAAATTATCACACGTACTGCTGAAGTACTTGATACAGGAATTGATGAAGAAAGTGCCCTAGAATTAGCACGTCGGTCACGAGGTACACCGAGGGTTGCAAATAGATTATTAAAACGTGTGAGAGATTTCCAACAAGTGAATGAAGATGATCAAATCTATATTGAAACAACCAAAAGGGCATTACAATTATTACAAGTTGATCAAGAAGGTTTGGATTACATAGACCACAAAATGATGAATTGTATTATCAACCAATATAATGGTGGCCCTGTAGGCTTGGATACGATTGCTGTATCTATAGGTGAAGAACGTATTACAATTGAAGACGTTTATGAACCGTTTTTAATTCAAAAAGGCTTTTTAGAGAGAACGCCACGTGGTAGAAAAGCTACGGCATTCGCTTATGAGCATTTTAAAAACATAGATGAAAAGAGGAAGTAAGTTGAATATTGAAGAATTTGACTATCATTTGCCAGAATCTTTAATCGCTCAAACACCCTTAAAAAATAGAGACCAGAGTCGCTTGCTTGTACTTCAAAGAGAAACTGGCGAAATGGCTCACCTTCATTTTAAAGATGTTATAGATTATTTGAATCCTGGTGATACGTTAGTTCTAAACGATACACGTGTGATGCCGGCACGTCTCTTCGGTTTAAAAGAAGAGACCGGCGCCAAAGTTGAAATGCTAATGCTCACTCAAATCGAAGGTAACGACTGGGAAGTTTTGCTAAAACCAGCTAAAAGAATTAAAGTTGGGAATCGTTTAAGTTTTGGTGATGGTAAGATTGTTGCTGAATGCGTTAAAGAATTAGAGCAGGGTGGACGTATTATGCGTTTACATTATGAGGGTATATTACAGGAACGTTTAGACGAGCTAGGTGAAATGCCACTCCCACCATATATCAAAGAGCGTTTAGATGATCCTGATCGCTATCAAACAGTTTATGCTAAAGAGAGTGGATCAGCTGCTGCGCCGACTGCAGGACTTCATTTCACGGAAGCGTTACTTGATCAAATTAAAGCTAAAGGGATAAATATAACATTTATTACCTTGCATGTAGGTTTAGGCACATTCCGTCCAGTTAGTGTAGATAATATTGACGATCATGAAATGCATAGTGAATATTATCAAATGACGCGTGAAACTGCAGAATTATTGAATCAGACAAGAGCGAATGGAAAGAGAATCATTTCTGTAGGAACTACTTCTACTCGTACTTTAGAAACGATACGACGTGACCATGAGCAATTTGTTGAGAAAAGTGGATGGACTGATATCTTTATTTACCCGGGATTTGAATATAAAGCAATTGACGGTTTAATTACTAATTTCCATTTACCGAAATCTACATTAGTCATGTTAGTCTCTGCTTTCAGTACGAGAGATAATATTTTAAACGCATATCAAACAGCAGTTGAAATGAAATATAGATTCTTTAGTTTTGGAGATGCAATGTTAATTATTTAATAGAATGTGAGGTTTAACATATGCCTGCAGTAACTTATGAGCATATAAAAACATGTAAACAATCAGGAGCAAGATTAGGTATCGTACATACACCACATGGTTCTTTTGAAACACCAATGTTTATGCCTGTTGGTACGAAAGCTACTGTTAAAACAATGAGTCCTGAGGAATTAAGAGATATTGAAGCAAAAATTATTTTAGGAAACACATATCATTTGTGGTTGCAACCTGGAAATGATATCATCAAGCGTGCTGGGGGACTGCATCAATTCATGAATTGGGACGGTCCGATACTAACTGATTCTGGTGGATTTCAAGTTTTCAGTTTAAGCAATTTACGTAAAATAACTGAAGAAGGTGTAGAATTTAGACACCATACGAATGGGTCAAAACTATTTCTTAGTCCTGAGAAATCAATGCAAATTCAAAATGATCTAGGTTCAGATATCATGATGGCATTTGATGAATGCCCACCAATGCCTTCTGAATATGATTATGTTAAAAATTCAATTGAAAGAACAACACGATGGGCTGAAAGATGTTTAAAGGCACATCAACGTCCTGAAGACCAAGCTTTATTTGGAATTATTCAAGGCGGAGAATATAAAGATTTACGTGAACAAAGTGCGAGAGAACTTGTTGATCTTGACTTTCCTGGATATGCCATTGGTGGTTTATCTGTTGGAGAGCCTAAACCAGTTATGTATGAAATGGTTGAACATACAGAGCAATTTATGCCTAAAGACAAACCAAGATACCTTATGGGCGTTGGTTCACCTGATGCACTTATAGAATGTAGTATCAGAGGTATGGATATGTTTGATTGCGTTTTGCCTACTAGAATCGCTAGAAACGGTACATGTATGACGTCTAATGGACGTGTAGTGATCAAAAATGCGAAATATGCTGATGATTTAGGACCTTTAGATGAACATTGTGATTGTTATACATGTCGCAATTATTCAAGAGCCTATATCAGACATTTAATCAAAGCGGAAGAGACTTTTGGTATCCGTCTTACTACTATTCATAATTTACATTTTCTGCTAAAATTAATGGAAGATATAAGACAAGCCATTCGAGAAGACCGTCTTTTAGATTTCAAAGACGAGTTCTTTGAACAGTATGGATTAAATGTAGAAAACCCTAAAAACTTTTAAAGAGGAGAATTAACAATGGGCCAATTTGCATCATTAATTTTGCCGATTCTATTATTGGCAGTTATGTGGTTCTTTTTAATTAGACCACAACAAAAGCGTGCTAAAGCACATCGTGAAATGATTAGCCGTGTAGAATCAGGTCAAAAGGTTACTACAATCGGTGGTATTAAAGGAACTGTTAAATCTGTAGATGAAACTACAGTTGTGATCACAGTAAATGGTCATGGTACAGAAATGACTTTCGAGAAACCAGCCATTAAACAAGTAGATCCTTCATAAAACAGAAGTCATTTTGACAAAAAAGGAACTCAAGTTGTTGAGTTCCTTTTTTCATTTAATTATGATGTTTTAATGACAAAACTCCATTCTTTTAGCCAACAATTTCACTATTAAGTGTAGTATGTTAATATAGATAGGTCGTTAAAGTGAACGTAATATCATTTTAACTTGCATGATAATTTATTCATCGAGTATTCTAAATACATAAGTAAATAATGAGGTGTTCATGTGAAGAAAAGTAGTAGATTAGTTGCATTCATACTCCTCGTAGTTCTATTGTTTGCTGGAATGGGACTAACGTATAAGAATGTAGTTAAAAATGTTAATTTAGGACTTGATTTGCAAGGTGGTTTCGAAGTACTTTTCCAAGTTGATCCTTTACATAAAGGTGAGAAGATAGATAAGAAAGCACTTCAAGCTACATCTCAAACACTTGAAAGTCGTGTTAACGTCTTAGGTGTTTCAGAGCCTAAAATTCAAATTGAAGACCCTAATCGTATTCGTGTTCAATTAGCGGGTATTAAAGACCAAGCACAAGCACGAAAAATGTTATCAACGCAAGCCAATTTAACAATTAGGGATGCAGAAGACCATGTTCTTATGTCTGGTTCAGATATTAAACAAGGTTCAGCAAAACAAGAATTTAAACAAGAAACAAATCAACCAACTGTTACATTTAAAGTTAAAAGTAAAGATAAATTTAAAAAAGTCACTGAAAAGATTTCAAAAAAACGTGACAATGTAATGGTCGTTTGGATGGATTTCAAAAAAGGTGATAGCTACAAAAAAGAGGCTAAAAAACAGCAAGAAGGTAAAGAACCTAAATATGTCTCAGCAGCAAATGTAGATCAACCTATTAATTCAGACAGTGTTGAAATTTCTGGTGGATTCAATGGTAAAAAAGGTGTAAAAGAAGCTAAGCAAATTTCTGAGCTATTGAATGCTGGTTCATTACCTGTAGATCTTAAAGAAATTTATTCAAATTCTGTAGGTGCACAGTTCGGTCAAGATGCACTCAATAAAACAATATTCGCGTCATTTATTGGTGTCGCAATTATTTATTTATTCATGTTAGGATTCTATAGATTACCTGGTTTAGTAGCGATTATCGCTCTAACTACATATATCTACTTAACATTAGTAGCGTTTAACTTTATTTCAGGTGTACTTACGTTGCCAGGACTCGCTGCGTTAGTTCTAGGTGTAGGTATGGCTGTAGATGCTAATATTATTATGTACGAACGGATAAAAGACGAACTTAGAATAGGACGAACGCTTAAACAAGCTTATTCTAAAGCTAATAAGAGTTCATTCTTAACTATCTTTGACTCCAACCTTACAACTGTTATCGCCGCAGCAGTATTATTCTTCTTCGGTGAAAGCTCAGTTAAAGGTTTCGCAACAATGCTCTTACTAGGTATCTTGATGATATTTGTCACTGCCGTCTTCTTATCTCGTGGTCTTTTAAATTTATTAGTATCATCTAATTTCTTCAAGAAACAATACTGGTTATTCGGTGTTAAGAAGAAAGACCGTCATGATATGAACGATGGTAAAGACGTTCATGATCTTAAGACCTCATTTGAAAAATGGAACTTTGTTAAGTTAGCGAAACCGCTTATCGCATTAAGTATATTAATCGTCGTGGTTGGTTTAGTTATTTTAGCAGTCTTTAAACTTAACTTAGGTATCGATTTCTCATCTGGTACAAGAGCTGATATTAATGCGAAACAACCTTTAACACAAGCTAAAGTTGAAAAAACTGTTAAAGATGTAGGTTTAGAACCAGATCAAATTCAAATTAATGGTAGCAGCAATAAAGGAGCTACAGTACAATTCAAAAAAGATTTATCACGTGCTGAAGATAATAAATTGAGTGATAAAATCAAATCTGAATTTGGCGATACACCTCAAATCAATACCGTATCTCCATTAATTGGTCAGGAATTAGCCAAAAACGCAATTACTGCACTTATATTAGCGTCATTAGGTATCATTATTTATGTATCATTACGCTTCGAATGGCGAATGGGCTTATCTGCTGTACTTGCCTTATTACATGATGTTTTTATTATCGTTGCGGTATTTAGCTTATTCAGAATTGAAGTCGACCTTACATTTATCGCTGCTGTCTTAACGATTGTAGGTTATTCAATCAATGATACGATTGTTACATTTGACCGAGTAAGGGAGAACTTACACAAACTTAAAGTCATTACAAGTCCTGAACAAATTGACGATATGGTCAATCGCTCAATTAGACAAACAATGACAAGATCAATTAATACAGTGTTAACTGTAGTTGTTGTAGTTGTGGCAATCCTCATTTTTGGTGCGCCAACAATCTTTAACTTCTCATTAGCATTATTAATTGGTTTAATCTCAGGTGTATTCTCATCTGTATTCATAGCTGTGCCTTTATGGGGCATCATGAAAAAACGTCAATTGAAAAAATCTCCAAATCATAAGCTAAAAGTATACAAAGAGAAGAAATCTAACGACGAAAAAATATTAGTATAATTCCCAATTTATCTGCCAATAGAGCACATCGCTTTATTGGCAGTTTTTTTATGTAAATTTTCAAACCACAACGGGTTGTACTTTTTATTTTATTTAAATTTCGGTATAATGACTTTTGGAAATGAGGACGATTGTTATGATTAAACCTAAATATAATTGGGATTTAGCTGAACCAACTGAATACATAACAGAAGAACTTGCAAAGGAACTCAAACTTTCTCCGATAGTCAAAAAGGTTTTAGAGAGTAAAAATTTAGTACAAGAAGAAATGATTCAAGATGTACTACAAGATAAAATCATTAATCATGATCCTTGGGCGCTCAGTGATATGCAAAAAGCAGTAGATCGTATTAATTTAGCTATTGATAAAAGTGAGCGTATTTTAGTATATGGTGATTATGATGCTGATGGTGTGACTTCAACCACTATACTTGTTAATACGCTGCGTCAATTAGGCGCGCAAGTAGGATGGTATATTCCTAACCGCTTTAGTGAAGGATATGGTCCAAACGCACTTGCTTTTCAAAATGCATATGAAGAGGGCACGTCACTTATCATCACTGTTGATAATGGTATCCAAGGGCACGAAGAGATAAAAATGGTGCAAGACTTAGGGGTAGATGTGATTGTGACCGACCATCACGAAATAGGTCGCACTTTACCTGAGGCTTATGCGATTGTACATCCCATGCATCCTGAGTTTAGTTATCCTTTTCAATATTTATGTGGTGCTGGAGTGGCATACAAACTTGCACAAGCTTTATTAAGTCATCCACCTCAGCAATTTCTAGCGCTAGCAGCTATAGGTACAATTGCAGACTTAGTATCCCTTACTGATGAGAATCGTTCTATCGTTAAACAAGGTCTAAATATACTTAATAGCAATGCACCTGTGTCTATTCAAGCCATATTAAAGCAAGCTGGATACAACGATAATATCAACGAAGAAACGATTGGTTTTATCATTGGACCGAGATTAAATGCTGTTGGACGTTTAGAAGATGCGTCGCTTGCTGCTGAATTATTAATGTCAGAAGAGATAGAAGAAGCAGAATTTTTAGCTGAACAAGTCGAACATTTTAATCAAGAAAGAAAAGACATCGTTTCTGAGATTACTGAAGAGGCATTAGCATTAGCAGAAGAACAGGTTCAACAAGGACATTTATTCTTATTATTAGCGAAAGAGAATTGGCATGAGGGCGTGTTAGGTATTGTGGCTTCTAAAGTTGTCGAAACATACGCTTTGCCTACGTTGATACTAAACATTGATTTAGAACAAAATCATGCCAAAGGGTCTGCGCGTTCGATAGATCAAGTATCCATGTTCGAGATTTTAAATGCGCACCAAGATTTAATTTCAAAATTTGGTGGTCATCATATGGCTGCTGGAATGACTATGGATATTGAGAATATCGATGAACTTCGCAAAGGATTAAATGACTGGATGGGCCAACTTGCTGAAACGAAATCATTAGAACCAAGAAAGCATGTTGATGTTTTACTTGATGAAAGAGAAATTTCTGTTAAAAATATTCGAGACATTCAAAGACTACGTCCATTTGGTACAGATTTTAATAGCCCAACATTTGAACTCAAAGATTTAAATGTACAGTCTATCAAAGCGATAGGCCAAGATGGGAAACATTTGAAATTATCACTCGGTGAAAATCAAATCGCAGCACTCTATTGGAGTAATGGGCACCTTGCAAATGAATTAGAAATAGGGCAACCTGTTAACTTAATAGGACAATTACAAATCAATGAATGGAATGGCAATCAATCGCCACAGCTTATTATTCAAGATATAGCTATGGAAACACTACAGATTTTAGACTATCGTAGTAAACGTAAGCATTATCAATTCTCAGAAGATGATGTGAACACTGCCTATGTCATTCATCCTAGAAAAGAAAAAACAACAAATCATCATTATCATTATGGTGAGGAAATTTCGACAAATTATGATAAAGTCGTATTTAGAGATTTGCCAAATACGATGGATGAAATTGAGCAAACATTAAATCAATTACAATTATCTCAACTTTATCTTGTATTACAACACGAGCAGTCAATCTATTTTGAAGGTATGCCAAGCAAAGATCTTTTCAAAAATTGTTATAAAGCATTAATTAATAAAAAGGAAACAAACCTCGTTGAAGAGGGTATGATGTTATGTGAATATTTAAAAGTTAAGCCTGAATTACTTAAATTTATGCTTAAAGTATTCAAAGATTTAGAATTTATTTATGATGATCAAGGAATTATTAAAATTAATAGCCAGCCTAGTAAGCAAGCTATTGAATCAAGTCATATATATCAATTGAGACAGTCACGAATGGAAGTTGAAAAACGATTATTGTATGATGACTTTTCAAATATTAAAGAATGGATAAAATCTCAGTTAAGTTAATTTATAGGAGGAAATTTAATGGATTTAAAACAATATGTTTCAGAAGTTGAAGATTGGCCAAAACCGGGTGTGAGCTTTAAAGATATTACAACGATTATGGATAATGGTAAAGCTTATGGATATGCGACTGACCAAATCGTTGAATATGCGAGAGAAAAAGAAGTGGACGTGGTTGTTGGACCGGAAGCTAGAGGATTTATTATTGGATGTCCTGTTGCTTATTCAATGGGCATTGGATTTGCTCCTGTTCGTAAAGAAGGTAAGCTACCTAGAGAAGTTATCCGTTACGAATATAGTTTAGAATATGGCACTAATATTTTAACGATGCATAAGGATGCGATTAAACCAGGCCAACGCGTGTTAATCACTGATGACTTACTCGCTACTGGAGGTACAATTGAAGCGGCAATTAAACTTGTTGAGAAGTTAGGCGGAATTGTCGTTGGTATCGCATTTATTATTGAATTAAAATATCTCCATGGTATTGAAAAAATTAAAGATTACGACGTCATGAGCCTTATTTCTTATGATGAATAGAATAAAGCCATAATATTAGTTATATCTTGTGTTAATATGCAGTTAATACAAGGTATAACTTTTTTATTTTAATAATTGAAATCAACAACGTATCATTGCTACTAAATCAAGGATGATGGATTACTTCTGGTTCAACAACGTTTATTTATTTAAAAAATTGTAGTATCATAGAACTATTATTTAGATAAAAGCGAGCTACCTTATTTAAGTTAGGGGATAATATAGAGTAAATTAAATATAAGTAATTATATATTGATATAACAAGGGTATAAATTTGCTGTAATCAGAATTTTACAAATATAAAAGATTTAAATTTTCGCGAAATAAATTTAATTAAAACAAACAAGGGAGTGGGACAGAAATATAATTTAGCA
>NZ_KV827781.1:170010-292724 GCF_001836225.1 Staphylococcus sp. HMSC036D05
GCTGAGACAATTAATTATGTCTCAGCCTCTGTAAAAATAAGGAATTTAAAAGTAATAAATTTGAGTGGGGTGTCTTATATTGAACAACGAATATCCATACAGTGCGGATGAGGTTCTTCATAAAGCAAAATCATATTTATCGGCAAGCGAATATGAGTATGTGCTGAAAAGTTATCATATTGCTTACGAAGCCCATCAAGGCCAGTTTCGAAAAAATGGTTTACCTTATATCATGCATCCTATTCAAGTTGCAGGGATATTAACTGAAATGAGACTTGATGGACCTACCATTGTAGCAGGCTTCTTACATGATGTAATAGAAGATACTCCTTATACATTTGAAGATGTAAAAAGCATGTTTAACGAAGAAGTCGCTAGAATTGTAGATGGCGTAACTAAACTTAAAAAGGTGAAGTACCGTTCTAAAGAAGAACAACAAGCTGAAAATCATCGTAAATTATTTATCGCTATCGCTAAAGATGTTCGAGTTATATTAGTTAAATTAGCGGACAGACTTCATAATATGAGAACTTTAAAAGCGATGCCGAGAGAGAAACAAGTTAGAATCTCAAAAGAAACGCTTGAAATCTATGCGCCACTCGCACATAGATTAGGGATTAACACAATTAAATGGGAACTTGAAGATACGGCACTTAGATATATCGATAGCGTTCAATATTTCCGCATCGTCAACTTAATGAAGAAAAAGAGAAGTGAACGAGAAGCTTATATTGCTAATGCAATCAGCAAAATCGAAGCAGAAATGGATAAAATGAAACTTTCTGGAGAAATAAGTGGTAGACCTAAACACATTTATAGTATTTACCGCAAAATGATGAAACAGAAAAAGCAATTTGACCAAATATTTGATTTGCTAGCTATTCGCGTTATTGTGAATTCGATAAATGATTGCTACGCCATACTTGGACTTGTGCATACTTTATGGAAACCAATGCCAGGTCGCTTTAAAGACTACATTGCTATGCCTAAACAAAATATGTACCAATCTCTTCATACTACTGTCGTTGGACCAAATGGAGATCCTCTCGAAATACAAATCAGAACCTACGAAATGCATGAAATTGCTGAACACGGTGTGGCAGCACACTGGGCTTACAAAGAAGGTAAAACAGTTAACGAGAAGACGCAAGACTTCCAAAACAAATTAAATTGGTTAAAAGAATTAGCCGAAACAGATCATACGACTACTGATGCACAAGAGTTTATGGAGTCATTAAAGTATGATTTACAAAGTGACAAAGTTTATGCCTTTACGCCAGCAAGTGATGTGATTGAATTACCTTATGGTGCAGTACCGATTGACTTTGCTTATGCTATTCATAGTGAGGTAGGCAATAAAATGATTGGCGCTAAGGTTAATGGCAAGATTGTGCCTATTGATTATGTACTTCAAACAGGAGATATTATAGAAATTCGTACAAGTAAACACTCTTATGGCCCGAGCAGAGATTGGTTGAAAATTGTTAAATCATCAAGTGCTAAGAGTAAAATCAAAAGTTTCTTTAAAAAACAAGATCGATCTTCAAATATTGAAAAAGGTAAATTCATGGTCGAGGCAGAAATTAAAGAACAAGGTTTCCGTGTCGAAGATGTCTTAACCGAAAAGAATTTAGAAGTTGTAAATGATAAATACCATTTTGCAAATGATGAAGATTTATTCGCAGCAGTAGGTTTTGGTGGTGTAACGTCTGCACAAATCGTTAATAAACTTACTGAAAGACAGAGAATTCTTGATAAACAGAAAGCTTTAAATGAAGCTCAAGAAGTCACAAAATCTGTGCCTATTAAAGAAGATATCATTACCGATAGTGGTGTTTATGTAGAAGGATTAGAAAACGTACTTATCAAGTTGTCAAAATGTTGTAATCCTATACCTGGTGATGATATTGTAGGATATATCACCAAAGGTCATGGTATTAAAGTTCATCGTACAGATTGTCCAAATATAAAGAATGAGACAGATCGATTAATCTCTGTTGAATGGGTTAAATCAAAGGATTCAACTCAACGTTATCAAGTTGATTTAGAAGTGACCGCATATGATAGAAATGGGTTACTTAATGAAGTATTGCAAGCTGTAAATTCAACAGCAGGAAGTTTAATCAAAGTTTCAGGTCGTTCTGACGTAGATAAAAATGCTGTGATAAACATTAGTGTGATGGTAAAAAATGTGAACGATGTTTTTCGCGTCGTTGAGAAAATTAAACAACTAGGTGACGTATATACAGTATCGAGAGTTTGGAACTAGAGGTGCAAAAGAAATGAAGATAATTGTACAAAGAGTTAAACATGCAAGAGTAACAAATAATGCGATCGATAATGAAATTGAAAAAGGATATTGTCTACTCGTTGGAGTAGGTAAAGACTCTACTGAAGAAGATGCCAAAGTGATTGCTAAAAAAATTGCTAATGCTCGATTATTTGAGGACGAAAATGACAAATTAAATCTCAATATTCAACAAGTTGAAGGTGAAATTTTATCAGTATCACAATTTACTTTGTATGCTGATGTAAAGAAAGGTAACCGCCCTGGATTTTCAAATTCTAAAAGTCCTGACGAAGCAAAGCAACTATATGAAAAATTGAATGAGGAATTAGAATCTTATGGTTTAACAGTGAAAACAGGTGAATTTGGCACACATATGAATGTAGAAATTAATAATGATGGGCCAGTTACCATTATTTATGAAGCTCAGGATGGAAAAATTCTATGAAGAAGATAGATGAATGGTTAACGCGTCACGGTCTAAAAAATCGACTTACACTTGTTGTAGTTATAGCGTTTATTCTATTCCTTATCTTACTATTTATGTTTCTTAATCATAGTGATGAGGATTCGGGTCAAATTACGATTACTGAAAATGCCGAATTAAGAACAGGGCCAAATGCTGCATACCCTGTGATTTATAAAATAGAAAAAGGCGACAGCTTCAAAAAAGTTGATAAAAAAGGTAAATGGATTGAGGTTCAAAATCGTGCTGGAACTGAAAAAGGCTGGGTTGCCGGCTGGCATACGAATTTGAATATTCAAGCCGATAATTCAAATGCTTCTAATCCTCTCAAAGGTAAAACAATTGTACTTGATCCTGGTCATGGTGGTAGTGACCAGGGCGCATCAAGTAATACCCCTACTAAAAGCTTAGAGAAAAATTACACATTAAAAACTGCGAAAGAACTCAAAAAATTATTAGTTAAAGAAGGTGCCAAAGTCAAAATGACGCGTACCTCAGATAAATATGTATCCCTTGATGATAGAAATATTAAAGGTGATGCATTTATTAGCATACATAATGACTCTTTAGATTCCTCTAATGCCAATGGTGCAACCGTTTATTGGTTACAAGATAATCAAGAATCGCTCGCTCAAACTTTAAATTCTAATATCCAGAAAAAAGCCTTACTTACTAATAGAGGCGCGCGACAACAAAATTATCAAGTTCTTCGACAAACTGATGTACCAGCTGTACTATTAGAACTCGGATATATAAGTAATCCTACTGATGAAGCAATGATTAATGATCAACTACATAGACAGGTCGTGGAACGAGCTGTAGTAGATGGACTTAAGCAATATTTCTCATCATAGAACTTGCAAATTAAAATAAAACTCGTTATCATTATTGATGAACTTTATAAATAAAACCATTAATATTCTTGAAAGTTTAAATGAAATTGGTAGCATATCATTGCGCAGAAATACAATCCATGGCTGAAAGATTGTACTGAGTAGTTTAAATCTTTGAACACAAGAAGAGGTACTTTAGGAAACTAATGTCGGGTGACGCACGTTAAGCGTTTTGAGTGGGTCAACGCGATTCTAGCGTTTGATCAATTAGGGTGGCAACACGGTTAATACGTCCCTTGTATAGTTTTTAACTATGCAAGGGTTTTTTATTTTTAAAAATAATGGAAAGTTATCATCTTAGTCGTAACACAGACCTATTCAATGATTATTAGCGACAAAGGAGAGGACGATATGATAAAGATTCCAAGAGGTACGCAAGATATCCTACCAGAAGATTCTGTAAAATGGCGTTACATTGAGAATAAATTAGACGAACTCATGGAAATATACAATTATAAAGAAATTCGAACACCTATATTTGAAAGTACTGAACTATTCGCTAGAGGTGTTGGTGATTCAACAGATGTTGTACAAAAAGAAATGTACACATTCCAAGATAAAGGAGACCGAAGTTTAACATTACGTCCAGAAGGTACGGCTGCAGTCGTTCGTTCATATATCGAACATAAAATGCAAGGGCAACCGAATCAGCCAGTTAAATTGTATTATAATGGGCCGATGTTTAGATATGAACGCAAACAAAAGGGACGTTATCGTCAATTTAATCAATTTGGCGTAGAAGCAATTGGTGCAGAAAACCCATCTATAGATGCCGAAGTGTTAGCAATGGTTATGCACATTTATCAATCATTCGGATTGAAACACTTAAAGCTTGTTATTAATAGTATTGGGGATAGCGAATCTCGTAAAGAATACAACGAAGCATTAGTTAAGCACTTCGAACCAGTCATAGATACATTCTGTTCAGACTGTCAATCACGCTTACACACTAATCCAATGAGAATTTTAGATTGTAAAGTTGATAGAGATAAAGAAGCAATTAAAAATGCACCTCGCATCACTGATTATCTTAATGATGATTCTAAAGCTTACTTTGAACAAGTTAAACAACACTTAGATGACTTGAACATTCCTTATGTAGAAGATCCTAATTTAGTGCGTGGACTAGATTATTATACGCATACAGCTTTCGAAGTAATGATGGATAATCCAAATTACGATGGTGCGATTACGACACTTTGTGGAGGCGGACGTTATAATGGCCTCTTACAATTGTTAGATGGACCAAGTGAAACTGGAATAGGTTTTGCATTGAGTATCGAACGTCTATTACTTGCACTTGAAGAGGAAGACATCGAATTAGATATTGAATCAGAGTTCGATTTATTTATCGTAACAATGGGTGAAGAAGCTGATCGTTATGCGGTTAAATTGTTAAATGAATTACGTAAGAACGGTGTGAAAGCCGATAAAGATTATCTTAATAGAAAAATTAAGGGCCAAATGAAACAAGCAGATAGATTGAATGCGAAGTACACGATAGTGATTGGTGATCAAGAGCTTGAAAACAATTCTATTGATATTAAGCACATGGCTTCTGGTGAGTCAGAAAAAGTACAATTAGATCAATTAGTTGACTATTTTAAAGAGTAGAAAGGGAGTATTACTTTGAGTAAGAGAACAACATATTGTGGTTTAGTCACAGAAGAATTATTAAATGAAAAGGTTACTTTAAAAGGTTGGGTACACAATCGACGTGACCTAGGTGGTTTGATTTTCGTAGATTTAAGAGACCGTGAAGGTATCGTTCAAATTGTTTTCAATCCAGACTTTTCAGAAGAAGCTTTAAAAGTTGCAGAAACTGTACGTTCTGAATATGTAGTTGAAGTTGAAGGTGTTGTCACAAAACGTGACGCTGAAACGATTAACCCTAAAATTAAAACAGGACAAGTCGAAGTACAAGTTTCAAATATTGAAATTATTAATAAATCTGAGACACCACCATTTGCAATTAACGAAGAAAACGTGAATGTAGATGAAAATATCCGTTTAAAATATAGATACTTAGATTTACGTCGTCAAGAATTAGCGCAAACTTTCAAAATGAGACATCAAACAACACGTTCAATACGTCAATACTTAGATGACAATGGCTTCTTCGATATTGAAACACCAGTATTAACTAAATCTACACCTGAAGGCGCACGTGATTATCTCGTACCATCTCGTGTACATGAAGGTGAATTTTACGCATTACCACAATCACCACAATTGTTTAAACAACTCTTAATGATTAGTGGATTCGATAAATATTATCAAATTGTTAAATGTTTCCGTGATGAAGATTTACGTGCAGACCGCCAACCTGAATTTACACAAGTTGATATTGAAATGAGCTTTGTTGATCAAGAAGATGTCATTTCAATGGGCGAAGAAATGTTACGCAAAGTGGTTAAGGACGTTAAAGGCATTGATGTTCCAGCTCCGTTTCCACGTATGACATATGCTGAAGCAATGAATCGTTATGGTTCAGATAAACCAGATACACGTTTTGATATGGAACTTATCAACGTATCTCAATTAGGTAAAGACATGGATTTCAAAGTCTTTAAAGATACCGTTGAAAATGACGGCGAAATTAAGGCAATTGTAGCTGAAGGCGCTGCTGACAAATATACACGTAAAGACATGGATGCACTAACTGAATTCGTTAATATCTACGGTGCTAAAGGTTTAGCGTGGGTTAAAGTCGTTGAAGATGGATTAAGTGGTCCAATTGCTCGTTTCTTCGAAGATGCAAACGTTGAAACACTTAAAGAACTTACAGGTGCTAAACCAGGTGACTTAGTGATGTTTGTTGCTGACAAACCAAGTGTAGTTGCGCAAAGTTTAGGCGCATTACGTATCAAACTTGCTAAAGAACTAGGACTTATTGATGAATCTAAATTAAACTTCTTATGGGTTACAGATTGGCCACTTCTTGAATATGATGAAGATGCGAAACGTTATGTTGCTGCTCACCATCCTTTCACATCACCTAAACAAGAGGATATAGCTAAGTTAGATTCAGAACCTGAAAATGCTCAAGCAAATGCTTATGATATTGTATTAAACGGTTATGAGCTTGGAGGCGGTTCAATCAGAATTCACGATGGTGAACTACAACAAAAAATGTTTGAAGTCTTAGGCTTTTCAGCTGAACAAGCACAAGAACAATTCGGTTTCTTACTAGATGCATTTAAATACGGTGCACCACCACATGGCGGTATTGCACTAGGATTAGATAGACTTGTGATGCTACTCACAAACAGAACAAACCTAAGAGACACAATCGCATTCCCTAAAACAGCATCAGCAACATGCCTACTCACAGACGCACCAGGCCAAGTCTCAGACAAACAACTCCAAGAACTATCACTAAGAATCAGACACTAGGGGCCCCAACAAAGAGAGTTTCAACAAAACTCAACAAGCAATGCAAGTTGGGGTTAGGGCCCCGGCACAGAGATTCTCAGCAATGAGAATCTACCAGCAATGCAAGCCGGGCCTAGGGCCCCGACATAGAACTTTTCGAAAGAAAAGTTTCCGGCCATGGAAGTCGGGACAGGGGCCCCAACAAAAACATTTCGCTAAGAAATGTCAGATAGTATAAGTTTTAAAAATATCTTTATCTACGATTTTGTGGTATGATATTTTCATAAGATAGTCATCTGTGGTGTTCGTAAGTTTGCTTTTTATTTGGGCCTAACACTCTTTGATCAGGGAGCCCAATAGGTTTTCTCGCAGCGCACACGCCTCTATAGGAGGACTTGCAAAACGAGAAACAGGGCACCCACCTGTATATAGCAGGCCGAATGATCAAGCTTTTTACAACTACGGCACCTACGGACTCTATCGGTACGCAAGACTTCGGTCTTGCGTATTTTTATGTGAATTTTTACAATGAACCATATACATAATAAAATGAGCTCATAACAAAGTTAAGTTTTATAAAGGAGTAAACAATGAAACATCAATTTTCCAGAAATGAATTGGCAATTGGTCAAGAAGGTTTGGACTTATTAAGAAATAAAACAGTAGCTGTCTTAGGAGTAGGCGGCGTGGGGTCTTTTGCCGCTGAAGCACTTGCAAGAACAAATATTGGTCACATTATACTCATAGATAAAGATGATGTAGATATCACAAATGTAAACAGACAAATTCATGCATTAACTACAACTATTGGCCAAAGTAAAGTGACGTTGATGGAAGAACGTATCAAATTGATCAATCCAGAATGTAAAGTCACACCATTACATATGTTTTATACAGAAGAAACGTACGAAGAAATCTTTAATAATTACGATATTGATTACTTTATTGATGCAAGTGATACAATTATTTATAAAGTACATTTAATGAAAGAATGCCTAGAACGTGGTATTAATATGATTTCAAGTATGGGTGCCGCTAATAAAACAGATCCGACGCGTTTTGAAATTGCTGATATCTCTAAGACACACACAGATCCAATGGCTAAAGTGATTAGAAATCGCTTAAAACGACAAGGTATTCGTAAAGGTGTTAAGGTTGTCTTTTCAGATGAGAGTCCTATCGTTATACGTGAAGACGTTAAAGAAACAGTCGGGGATAAAAATGCAATCAATAGAAAAGGACAAATACCACCATCTTCTAATGCGTTTGTGCCAAGTGTTGTAGGGCTTATCTGTGCGAGTTATGTCATAAATGATATTCTCAAGGATATTCCTGTGAGACGTATTAAAGATAAAGGGCAATAAATATAAAATGAGTTAGCTTTAACTTTCAAAACAGATATTCCGAAATAAGTACTGTTGAACTGATACAATCACTTAAATCAGAATATCTTTTATGTGAAATAAAGCTAACTCTTATTTTTTGTTCAATAAATTTTCATAAACAGCTTTAAATTGCTGTTCACTTTTTGACGTGGTTTTAGGTTCATAATAAATTCTATTTTTTAGCTTATCTGGTAAATATTGTTGCACGACGTGGCCATTTTCATAATTATGAGGATACTTATAACCAATGGCTCTTCCCAATTCTTTAGCACCAGAATAATGACCATCTTTCAAATAGTCTGGTATTTGACCGACTAAACCTTTTCGTATATCACTCAGAGCGCTATCAATCGCAGTAATGCCTGAATTTGATTTAGGTGATAGACAAAGCTCGATGACAGCTTGACTTAGAGGAATTCGTGCCTCCGGGAAACCTAATCGTTCTGCAGATTGAATTGCTGCTAAGGTACGTTGTCCTGCACTAGGTGATGCGAGTCCTACATCTTCATAACTAATCACTAATAAACGTCTTACAATTGTAGGTAAGTCGCCAGCTTCGATTAATCGCGCTAAATAGTGTAATGCTGCGTTAACATCGCTTCCTCTAATAGATTTTTGAAAGGCACTCATCACATCATAGTGCATATCTCCATCTTTATCGCTAACGAAAGCACCTTTTTGTAAACAATCTTTAGCATCATCTAAAGTGATATGTCGTTGATTATTTTCTTCATCAGCACTAAGTACAGCTAGTTCTAAGGCATTCAAAGCACTTCTAACATCGCCTTGGCTTTGAGTTGAAAAGTATTCCATAGCATCTTCATCTACAACTGGATGATAGCTTTTTAGTCCACGGTCACTATCATCAATCGCACGATCAAGTGCAATTCTCACGTCATGATCATCTAATGGATAGAGTTCAAAAATTTGTGCCCGAGAACGTATAGCTGGATTAATTGCATGATAAGGATTAGAAGTTGTCGCACCAATCAATACAATTTTGCCATTTTCTAAGTGAGGTAAAAGAAAATCTTGTTTAGCTTTATCTAAACGATGAATTTCATCAAGGAGTAGAATGACCTGTCCTGACATTTTTGCTTCTTCGACAACCATTTGCATGTCTTTTTTTGTATTTGTAACAGCATTGAGTTGTCTAAATTTGAATTGAGTACTTCCAGATATCGCTTTGGCTATACTCGTTTTTCCAATTCCAGGTGGTCCATAAAATATCATTGATGATAATCGTTTAGTATCAACCATCCTTCTAATAATGCCTTTTGGCCCAACAAGATGCTGTTGAGAAATAATTTCATCTATATTCATAGGTCTCATTCGAGACGCTAAAGGTT
This sequence comes from Staphylococcus sp. HMSC036D05, assembly GCF_001836225.1. Classification (NCBI taxonomy): domain Bacteria; kingdom Bacillati; phylum Bacillota; class Bacilli; order Caryophanales; family Staphylococcaceae; genus Staphylococcus; species Staphylococcus sp. HMSC036D05. Next base: position 179,766 of record NZ_KV827781.1, read on the forward strand.
CTGTACTCACATTTGTCACACCTTTCTAATATTATCTTAACGCAAAAAATGATAGAATGGGAATATATATAATTCGAATTAAGTGAGGTTATACAATGAAAATATCAACAAAAGGGAGATATGGACTAACACTGATGATTTCTCTTGCGAAAAGAGAAGGTCAAGGTTGTGTATCTTTAAAGTCTATTGCTGAAGAAAATAAATTAAGTGATTTATATCTTGAACAATTAGTCGGCCCTTTAAGAAATGCTGGATTAATTCGAAGTGTGCGTGGTGCTAAAGGTGGTTATCAACTTAGAGTACCAGCTGAAGAAATCACAGCAGGCGACATTATTCGCTTACTTGAAGGTCCAATCACATTTGTAGAAAGTATTGAATCTGAGCCACCTGCACAGAAACAATTATGGTTAAGAATGAGAGATGCTGTAAGAGATGTTTTAGATAACACAACTTTAAAATATCTTGCTGACTATAAAGAAACTGATGAAGATTTAGATGGATATATGTTCTATATCTAAAGGTTTCATCAGTTTCGCTTCAGTATATTGATATTAATTTTATTACGATATCCTTTAATTTTAAAAAATTTATTTTCATATGTTTATCTTCTTTTTCAAGTGGTATTACAAATAATACATCGAGGAGGTAGTTAATATGGCAGATGAAAGTAAATTTGAACAAGCTAAAGGTAACATCAAAGAGACAATCGGAAATGCTACCAACAACGAAGAACTTGAAAGTGAAGGTCAAGAGGATAAAACTTCTGGCAAAGCGAAAGAATTCGTTGAAAATGCCAAAGATAAAGCCAATGACTTCATTGATAATTTAAAAAAATAATTTTTCAAAATTCGAAAGGAGCTATTATTTATGAGTTTCATGGATAAAGCAAAAGAAGCAGCAGAAAAATTTAAGGATAGCGATAACGAGCAAGTGAACAAAGCTAAAGATAAAATTAATGAATATACTGGTGGCGGAGACAACGACGACAAAGAAGATAAAGACGACAAATAAGTCACTTAATCATTAATACAAAAAGGAAGGGCAAACGCCCTTCCTTTTTTATATACATAATTATGATTTTAAAGCATTTTGCAAACGTTGATATGATTCTAATTGCTTATCTTGGTCATATATATAACTAATAGCCATCAATTCATCTATTTCTCCATACTCACTAATAAAGTTTTCAAGCTGTTCTTTCACAGATGTTTCTGAACCTATGAGTGAACCAGCAAAACGTTGTTGAGCTAACTCATATTCTCTCGGCGTGAGTAATCCTCTTAAATCATCAGTAGGTGGTTGGACCGTTTGCATTCTTCCTCGAGTAATACTTACCATAATTTGTGCCATTGTACTTGCTAAGTATTCTGCATGTTCATCTGTATCTGAAACGATGACGTTTAAACAAACAATGACATAAGGCTCACTTAAAACATCAGACGGTTCAAATAATTCTTTGTATATTTGAATGGCTTCTTTCATTTGTTGAGGAGCGAAGTGTCCAGCAAATACATAAGGTAAACCTTTTCGCGCAGCCAAATGAGCAGAATCAGTTGATGAACCTAATATATAAAGAGGAACGTTCTTACCAACTGCCGGATACGCTCGTACATACGCTTGTTGGTTGCCAGGTCCGAAATATTTCTCTAATTGTTCTACTTCTTCTGGAAATTGATATACACCATGATGTTGATCTCGTCTCAATGCGCTTGCTGTCATCATATCCGTACCAGGCGCACGCCCTAATCCTAAATCGACACGACGAGGGAACATTGTCTCCATCGTACCAAATTGTTCAGCTACAATTAGTGGGGCATGGTTAGGAAGCATAATTCCTCCAGAACCAACTTTAATATTTTTAGTATGTTCTAAAGTATGTTGAATCAGTAACGCTGTAGCGGAGCTAACTAAGTTTGGCGCATTATGATGTTCAGCAATCCAATAGCGTTCATACCCTAAATCATCTAAACCTTGCGCTAAATTAACCATATCATTGATTGCATCTTGATCATTTTGACCTTCTCTAATTGGTACAAGATTTAAAGCTGATAATTTAATATCTTTCATTTTTTAGCTTCCTTTCATGTCATTTTAATAATTGAAGTATAACAGTCAGACCTTCATCACAATATTTATATGCTCATGCATAGATAATGATCATTTTCAAAAATGAATTTAGCAAAGAATTATACATCGAAAAGATACCTAAATAAATGTTAAAATAATTCTAAATTATAACCATACTTACAAAAAACAGAATGGTAGAAAAAAGCAATGATTGGTGCTATTATAGGAACATTGATAAATTGACGAGGAGTGTCTATACATGGAAGTTTATGCAGATTATGCCGCGACCACACCAGTGAAACCTGAAGTCGTTGATGCAATGATGGAAATTTATAAGAATCATTATGGTAATCCATCTTCTATTCACTTAATAGGTAGAAATGCTAGAAAATATCTAGACCAGTCGCGTCGTAAAGTCGCACAATTAGTAGGTGCTAAACCGAGTGAAGTGATTTTCACAAGTGGCGCAACGGAATCAAATAATACTGCAATCAAAGGATTAGTTAAAGCCAATGAACAGTTAGGAAATCATATCATTACTTCTAAAATTGAACATCATTCTGTGTTACATGTATTTGAACAACTTGAACGTGAAGGTTATGACGTAACGTATTTAGATGTTGATGATACAGGTGCTGTTGATTTAGATCAATTACGCGATACGATTACTGATAAAACGATTTTAGTGTCTATTATGTTTGTAAATAATGAAATTGGAACAGTACAAAATATGTATGATATTGAAGATATTATTGCCGATTCTAATGCGTTATTCCATGTTGACGCAGTGCAAGCAATCGGTCATTTAGATATAGACTTTCATGACTTTAAAATAGACACTATGAGTATCACAGGTCATAAATTTGGTGGACCTAAAGGTGCCGGTATCTTACTAGTTAAAGAAAACACGCCAATAGAATTTAATCAGTTAGGCGGAGAACAAGAGACTAAACGTCGCGCAGGTACAGAAAATGTACCTCAAATTGTCGGCCTTACTAAAGCTTTAGAATTAGCCGTTCGGAATCGAGATGCGAACAACGTTCATTTGATGAATCTAAAAGAATTATTCTTAGTGAGTCTACAAGAACGTGCCATTCCATTTGAATTGAATGGTTCAATGACAGATTCAACAGGGCATATTTTAAATCTCTATTTTCCATTTATCGATGTGGAAACAATGTTAACATTACTAGATTTAGCAAATGTTTATGTCTCTTCTGGCTCTGCATGTACAGCTGGGTCAACAACGCCATCACATGTACTTGCTGCAATGTTCGAAGATGAAGAACGTGCGAAACATTCTGTGAGATTTAGCTTTAATGAAGAAATGACTGAACAACAAATTAAATATATAGTAGCTGAAATTCATAAAATTTATCATAAATTTAAGGAGGAATCATAGTGTCTAATGAAGATATACGAGTAGTTGTCGGTATGTCAGGTGGCGTTGATAGCTCAGTAACGGCCTATCTTTTAAAAGAACAAGGTTACGATGTTATTGGAATTTTCATGAAGAATTGGGACGACACAGACGAAAATGGTGTATGTACTGCAACTGAAGATTACAACGATGTCATCGCTGTATGTAACCAAATTGGCATACCTTATTATGCTGTTAATTTTGAAGAAGAATATTGGGATAAAGTCTTCACATATTTCTTAGATGAATATAAAAAAGGTCGAACACCAAATCCAGATGTGATGTGTAATAAAGAAATTAAATTCAAAGCATTCCTAGAACATGCATTGAAATTAGGCGCTGATTATGTAGCAACAGGCCATTATGCACGCATTCGTCGTCACGAAGATGGACATGTTGAAATGTTGCGAGGCGTAGATAATAATAAAGATCAAACTTATTTCTTGAATCAATTGTCTCAAGAACAACTATCCAAAGTTATGTTCCCAATTGGTGATATTGAAAAAAGTGAAGTACGTCGAATTGCTGAAGAACAAGATTTAGCAACAGCTAAAAAGAAAGATTCTACGGGTATTTGTTTCATAGGAGAAAGAAACTTTAAAGAATTCTTATCTCAATATTTACCTGCGCAATCAGGAGATATGGTAACGCTAGATGGTAAAAAGATGGGTCAACATAGTGGTTTAATGTACTATACCATTGGACAACGTCATGGACTAGGTATTGGCGGTGATGGCGATCCGTGGTTTGTTGTTGGTAAAAACTTAGATGACAATGTGCTTTATGTTGAACAAGGATTCCATCATGATGCGTTATATAGTGATTATCTTGTAGCATCAGATTATTCATTTGTTAATGAAGGCGAAATTAATTTAGAACAAGGATTCGAATGTACTGCGAAATTCCGTTATCGTCAAAAGGACACGAAAGTGTTTGTGCAACGTGAAAATGAAAATTCAATACGCGTTACATTTGATCAACCTGTACGTGCAATCACACCAGGACAAGCAGTCGTATTTTATAATGGAGAAGTTTGTTTAGGTGGCGCAACTATCGATGATGTATATAAGAACGAAGGTCAATTAAGTTATGTAGTTTAAAGTATGAATACCGTTAATTCACAAGATTTTTATCTTTGGGTTAACGGTTTTTCATTTTAAAACATGTTATAATCATTTAGAAATGAGGTACGGAGAATGCATGAGCAGAATACAATTTATCAATACATAAAGAATGGACAGCTTGAGGATGCTTTAAAAGCATTATTTGAAAATATCGAAGAAAATCCTGATGCGGTTGAAAATTATATTAATGCAGGAATTGTCTTATCAGACGCAGGAGAAATAGAAAAAGCAGAACGATTCTTCCAAAAGGCAATAACGATTGATCCGTCAAATGGAGCTGTCTATTATAACCTAGCTAATGTGTATTACAATGAAGGACGCTATAAAGAAGCGATTAAATTATATCAAACAGCACTGAAGAATAACGTAACAACAGTAGTAGATTGTAATTATATGATTGGTATGTCATTTAATCAATTAGAAGCCTTTAAAGAGGCGTTACCTTTCTTAATGACAGCAGCAGAGAAAGATGAAAATAATGACGCGGAAATTCAATTTCAATATGGTTTAACTTTATGTCATCTTGAAATGTTCGACCAAGCAATTAACCAATTGAAACATGTGTTAAATATCGATGCTAAACATGTTGACGCCATTTATAATCTTGGCTTAGCAAGTTATATGAAGAATGAAGATATAGATGAAGCAATTGCTTATTTTGAACAAGCCGTTGCCATTGATGACCAACATTTATTAAGTCAACACGCATTAAAAACCTTTAAAACAATGAAAGAGGAGGAGTAACATGTCTGACCCTACACTATTTGATTATTCAATGATCAAAGGCACAGTAGATGCTATATTATTTCAAAATAATGATAACTTCTATACAGTTCTTAAAGTAGATACTATTGAAACAAATGAATCATTTGATAGCATGCCAACAGTTGTAGGGTTTCTTCCAAATGTAGTTGAAGGAGACGTGTACACCTTTAAAGGGCAAGTTGTAGAGCATCCACGGTATGGTAAACAATTAAAAGCTGAAACCTTTGAAAAGGAATTGCCTCAAACAAAAGATGCAATAGTGAGCTATTTATCTAGTGATTTATTTAAAGGCATCGGCAAAAAAACGGCACAGAATATCGTTAATGCACTAGGAGAGAACGCAATTAATGATATATTAAATCATCCTGAAATTTTGCAAAAGGTGCCGAGTTTGCCTAAGAAAAAGCAACAGCAAATTGCTGACCAAATTAGTGCAAATCAAGAATCTGAGAAAATTATGATTCGATTACATGATTTAGGTTTCGGTCCAAAACTGTCGATGGCAATCTATCAATTCTATATGAGTGATACGCTTAAAATTTTGGACGAAAATCCTTATCAACTCGTTTATGATATTAAAGGAATCGGGTTTAATAAAGCTGACCAACTTGCACGTAATATTGGTATTGCTGCAAATTCACCTGAACGTTTGAAAGCGGGTTTGTTATATATACTTGAAGAAGAATGTATCAAACAGGGACACACTTATCTTCCGAATTCATATGTCATTGATACGACACAAGAGATGTTAAACGATAGTACTGAAGTAACTATTGCTAGAGAAACCCTTGAAGAAATGATATTGCAACTTTCTGAAGAGAAAAAATTAATTCTGAGTGATGAACAAGTATCCATACCAAGCTTATATTATTCCGAACTGAAAAGTGTCCAAAATTTATATCGAATTAAGACAAACACAACAAAATTAAAAGAAATCGAACAATCTGATCTCCAAATGCATATTGGAGAAATAGAATCGTACAATAAAGTAAATTATGCCGCATCACAAAAAGAAGCACTTGAAACAGCAATGAATTCGAAAGTAATGCTTCTAACGGGTGGTCCAGGTACAGGTAAAACGACTGTTATCAAAGGGATTGTTGAACTTTATGCAGAAATTCATGGTTTATCCTTAGATTATGACGATTATAATGAAGACGATTACCCTGTAGTATTAGCTGCTCCAACTGGACGTGCGTCCAAACGACTTCAAGAATCGACAGGTCTAGAAGCGATGACGATTCATCGACTTATTGGATGGAATCAAGAGACGCAACCTGAAGATATTTTAGACAATGAAATTAATGCACGATTAATCATTATAGATGAAATGTCTATGGTTGATACGTGGCTTTTCCATCAATTTTTAAGCGCAGTTCCATTAGATGCACAAATCATATTTGTTGGAGATGAAGATCAGCTTCCTTCAGTCGGCCCAGGTCAAGTATTCAAAGATCTTATTGATTCTAAAACAATCCCCCGAGTCAATTTAACTGAGGTATACCGTCAACAAGATGGCTCAAGTATTATCGATTTAGCGCATCGGATGAAGATGGGTGAGCCCATAGATATTACTCAACGGTTTCACGATCGTAGTTTTATTAACTGCACCTCTGACCAGATACCTGATGTCGTAGATAAAGTTGTTCAGAGTGCAGTGAGTAAAGGTTATAATATGAGTGATATCCAAGTCCTTGCGCCAATGTATAAAGGGAATGCTGGTATTAAACGCCTTAACCAAGTATTACAATCGATTTTAAATCCTAAAAAGGATGATAGTCGTGAAATTGAATTTGGTGATGTTGTTTTCAGAAAAGGCGATAAAGTACTTCAATTAGTGAATCGACCGAACGATAATATTTTCAACGGGGATATTGGTGTAATTGTAGGCATTTTCTGGGCAAAAGAGAATGCTCTAAATAAAGATGTCTTAGTCGTCGATTTCGAAGGAAACGAAATTACGTTCACACGACAAGATTTACTAGAATTGACCCACGCCTATTGTACATCTATTCATAAATCGCAAGGTTCTGAATTCCCAATTGTTATTATGCCTATTGTTAAACAATATTTCCGAATGTTACAGCGTCCAATTCTATACACAGGTTTGACGCGTGCCAAGCAATCACTCGTGTTACTGGGTGATCCACAAGCATTTGAAATTGGCTTGAACACAAAAGGCCAAGAACGTTTAACCCAATTAAATGGCTTGCTTACCTCTTATTTTGGTAATCATCAAGTTGATAATGAATCAGCTGACATTTTAACTACTGAAAATAAAACCATCAACAATGAAACGTTGGACGAACAAGAACAAGCGGTCATAGATGAATCTGAAAAAGATATAATATTAAGTGAATCGACGATATTTAAAATAGACCCTATGATAAATATGGGAGAAATGACACCTTACGACTTTGCAGAGCGTTGACATTCTTAACGAAAATAAATAAAATATACTTAAGTTCACATAGAGATGAGTAAGTGACTTTAAGATTGATAGAGATGCACTGGTTGGTGAGAAGTGCAATCTAAGTCACTGAACGCTACTTTATGTTAGTTTGAATACGTAACTATAAGTGATAAGTAATTCGATTATACACATCATTTTATTAAGTGGTTGATGTTGTCGAAATTCCTTATAACTAGGGTGGTACCGCGAGAACGTTCGTCCCTTTGTGGATGAACGTTTTTATTTTCATTGATGTACTACATTTACGTTTTGAATTGATACTTTTATTTTTCAAAATACTAAATTCCAAAAGGGAGTGTTTTTTAAATGAAAAATTTAAAAGCAAGTGAAATTAGACAAAAATATTTAGATTTCTTCGTTGAAAAAGGTCACATGGTCGAACCTTCTGCACCATTAGTACCTATTGATGATGATTCATTACTATGGATTAATTCAGGTGTGGCAACCTTAAAGAAATACTTTGATGGACGTGAAACTCCAAGAAAACCAAGAATTGTCAATTCACAAAAAGCAATTCGTACGAATGACATTGAAAATGTAGGTTTCACAGCACGTCATCATACTTTCTTTGAAATGTTAGGGAACTTCTCAATTGGAGATTACTTTAAACAAGAAGCGATAGAATTTGCATGGGAATTCTTAACTAGTGATAAATGGATGGGTATGGAACCTGAAAAATTATATGTAACGATTCATCCTGAAGATACAGGTGCATATAAAATTTGGAATGAAGATATCGGATTAGAAGAAAGTCGAATTATTCGAATTGAAGGTAACTTCTGGGATATAGGTGAAGGACCATCAGGACCGAATACTGAAATCTTCTATGATCGTGGCGAAGCTTATGGTCAAAATGATCCAGAAGAAGAGATGTATCCAGGCGGAGAAAATGAAAGATATTTAGAAGTATGGAATTTAGTATTTAGTGAATTTAATCATAATAAAGATCATACGTATACACCACTTCCAAATAAAAATATTGATACCGGCATGGGATTAGAACGTATGGCTTCAATCTCACAAAACGTAAGAACAAATTACGAAACTGACCTATTTATGCCGATTATTAACGAAGTAGAAAACATTTCAGGTAAAAAATACTTAGAAGTCGATGAACAAGATGTTGCATTTAAAGTAATCGCTGATCATATTAGAACGATTGCCTTTGCGATTGCAGATGGTGCATTACCTGCAAATGAAGGTCGTGGTTACGTTTTACGTCGATTATTACGCCGTGCCGTAAGATTTAGCCAGTCATTAGGTATTAATGAACCATTCATGTATAAACTCGTAGATATTGTAGCTGAGATTATGGAACCATATTATCCAAATGTAAAAGAAAAAGCGGATTTCATTAAACGCGTAATTAAATCTGAGGAAGAACGATTCCATGAAACGCTTGAAGAAGGCTTAGCGATTTTAAATCAATTCATCGAGAAAGCTAAGAAAGATAATCATGAGATTAAAGGTGAAGATGCTTTCAAATTATATGATACGTATGGCTTCCCAGTTGAATTAACCGAAGAATTAGCCACTCAAGAAGGATTAACTGTTGATATGGCTACATTTGAAAATGAAATGCAACAACAAAGAGATCGTGCAAGACAAGCACGTCAAAATTCTCAATCAATGCAAATTCAAAGTGAAGTGCTTAAAAACATTACAGATGATAGTACATTCGTCGGATACGAAACAACTGATTATCAATCAACTATCACACATCTTATTTACAATGGTGAAGAAGTTGAATCAGTTGAAGCGGGTGAAACAGTTTACTTTATTTTAAAAGAAACGCCGTTCTATGCGGTAAGTGGTGGTCAAGTTGCCGATGAAGGTACAGTAGGAAATGAAAATTTTGAAATTGCAGTTACAGAAGTAACTAAAGCACCTAATGGACAAAATCTTCACAAAGGTACAGTACAATTTGGACAAGCTACAGTTGGCGCAGAAGTAGATGCAAGTGTCAATAAAGATGAACGTCGCGCTATTCAAAAGAACCATAGTGCCACACACTTATTACATCAAGCATTAAAAGAAGTATTAGGAGATCATGTCAACCAAGCAGGTTCATTAGTAGAGGCTGACCGATTACGTTTTGACTTTTCACACTTTGGTCCAATGTCTCAAGAAGAAATCGATCAAGTTGAACGAAGAGTGAATGAAGAAATTTGGAGAGGCATAGATGTGCGCATACAAGAAATGGGCATTGATGAAGCGAAATCAATGGGTGCAATGGCTTTATTTGGAGAAAAATATGGCGACATCGTACGTGTAGTTAACATGGCACCATTTTCAATTGAATTATGTGGAGGTATACATGTAAACAATACCTCTGAAATAGGCCTTTTCAAAATAGTAAGTGAGTCTGGTACTGGCGCAGGCGTAAGACGTATTGAAGCACTTACTGGCAAATCAGCATTCTTATACCTTGAAGACATACAATCTAAATTCAATACAATTAAAAATAATGTTAAAGTTAAATCAGATGATCAAGTTGTTGGCAAGATTACTCAGTTACAAGAAGAAGAGAAGAACTTACTAAAACAACTAGAACAACGTAATAAAGAAATTACTTCTCTTAAAATGGGTAATATCGAGGACCAAGTAGAAACTATCAATGATTTAAAAGTGTTAGCAACTGAAGTAGACGTTCCTAATGCAAAAGCAATTCGCTCAACGATGGATGATTTCAAATCTAAATTACAAGATGCGATTATCGTATTAGCAAGTAATGTTGATGGTAAAGTGTCAATCATTGCAACTGTGCCTAAGTCATTAACTGATCAAGTTAAAGCTGGCGACTTAATTAAACATATGGCACCAATAGTAGGAGGAAAAGGTGGCGGACGCCCTGACATGGCTCAAGGTGGCGGCACTCAACCTGAGAAGATAACAGAAGCATTACGCTTTATTAAAGATTATATTAAAAATCTATAACTTAATTTCATAATATTGTAGAATTATAATGAATGATAATACGCATAAAAAGGAGTGTCACGTATGGAAAATTTTGATAAAACAATGAAATTTGACTATGAAGAAATTCCGAAAGAAGATGTCAAAGCAGTACTTAAAAATGTACACCGTACATTGGAAGAAAGAGGATATAATGCCGTAAATCAAATAGTAGGTTATTTGCTTTCTGGTGATCCGGCTTACATTCCACGCCAAAATGAAGCAAGAAACCAAATTCGCCATATTGATAGAGATGTTATTATGGAAGAGCTTGTCTCTTTTTATTTAAAAGAGTCTGACCAATAAATATGTTAAAACATAAAATTATTGGCTTAGACGTGGGAAGCAAAACTGTTGGCATTGCTATAAGTGACCTAATGGGATGGACTGCCCAAGGTTTAGACACACTCCGAATCAACGAAGAACAAAATGAATTAGGTATAGAAAAGTTAGTAGAAATTATTCAAGATAACCAAGTAGGCACCGTCGTCATCGGTTTACCAAAGAATATGAATAATTCTATTGGATTTCGTGGTGAGGCTTCGTTACAATACAAGGAGAAGCTTCAAGAAGCCTTACCATCCATAGAAATAATTATGTGGGATGAACGATTAAGCACAATGGCTGCTGAACGCTCGCTTTTAGAAGCGGATGTTTCTAGACAAAAACGTAAAAAAGTAATAGATAAAATGGCAGCTGTGTTTATATTACAAGGCTATTTAGACTCTATCCAATAAAGGAGATATAAAAATGACTGAACATAACCATAACCATGAACACAATCATGATTCTGATTTAAACATTAACAACGAGGAAGAATTATTAACTTTATTCGATGAAGATGGCAATGAAGTTTTATACCGTAAAATGTTAGAATTTTATCATCCTGAATTCAAAAAAGAATATGTTGTATTAGCTGAAGAAGGTGCACAATCAGACGAAGATGATATGATTGAACTTGTACCAATGATTAACGAACCTGACGAATCTGGAGATGGCGGTAAATTAGTACCAATCGAAACAGATGAGGAATGGGATATGATCGAAGAGGTAGTTAATACAGAAATCAATGAATAATTGATTTAAATGGTAGCACAGCTGGGGAGATTATCCCCTGAAAATGATAGCAGTAAGATGGTTTCAATTTGAAATCTTCTTACTGCTCTTTTTATATTCAATACGTCATCCTTGATGGGTTGGCCCACGAAATTAATTTTAGCTGAATGATATTTTAGTTATACTCCCTTAATACTTATTTATCTCTTATATTTATGAGTAATTTATGGTAAAATATGTAAAGTTAATTTCTATGAAACGATTATTTACTTCTAAATATGAAAGATATAGAAGCACCATTCTAGAAATCAGTCATACTTATTGATTAAGATATAATCAATGTTCGACTGATTTATTTTATGTCTACAAATCATTGTAGTCATCACTGTAAAGGAAGTTATTTTAAATGGATTTAAACCAAGATTATTTAACTCAATTACATCAAAGATTAGATACAAATATTGAGAATTTAAGATCTTACGCTGAAGACAATCAAGTTCCGATTGTAGACAAACTCACTTTAGATATGATTAAACAATTAATTCGTATGAATCATACTAAACAAATTTTAGAAATCGGTACAGCTATCGGTTATAGTTCTATGCAATTTGCTTCAGTGGCTAGTGATATAGAGGTCACTACAATTGAACGCAACGAAGATATGCTGGCACAAGCGAGACATCATTTTCAAGAATATCATTACGAAGAACAAATTAGATTAATTGAAGGTGATGCGCTCGACACGTATGACAGTGTCAGTGATAGACTATATGATATGATATTTATTGATGCTGCAAAAGCACAATCAAAAAAATTTTTCGAGTTATACACACCTTTATTAAGAAAAGGTGGGCTCGTAGTAACTGACAATGTGTTATATCATGGATTTGTTTCAAATATTGATATCGTACGGTCAAGAAATGTACGACAAATGGTCAAAAAGGTACAACAATATAATCAATGGTTAATGGATCAACCAGGATATACGACGAACTTTTTAAATATGGACGATGGTTTGGCAATATCAATTAAAGGAGAATGACTATGGTTGAATTATTAGTTACTCCTAAGTCAATAACTCATATGGAAACACTAATAGAGAAAGGTGCAGACGCATTTGTTATTGGTGAACAAAAATTTGGTTTAAGACTTCCGGGAGAATTTAATCGAGAGATGATGAAAGAAGCTGTTCAACTCGCACATCATCACAATAAGAAAGTTTACGCTGCTGTTAATGGGCTTTTCCATAATTATCATTTGGATGCTTTAGAAGACTACATACAATTTTTACATGACATAGGTGTAGATCGAATTATATTTGGAGATCCTGCTGTCGTGATGTTTGTTAAAAAGCAAGCTCATCCGATCCCTCTTCATTGGGATGCTGAAACACTTGTGACTAACTATTTCCAATGTAATTATTGGGGTAAGAAGGGCGCATCAAGAGCGGTACTCGCTAGAGAATTGAGTTTAGATGAAATCATCAATATTAAAGAAAACGCCAATGTTGAAATAGAAGTACAAGTGCATGGAATGACATGTATGTTCCAATCTAAACGCATGCTTTTAGGTAATTATTATACTTTTCAAGATAGACAGATGAAAATTCAACGTAACGAATCGCAGAATGATTTACTACTATATGATGAAGAACGCGACAATAAATATCCTGTATTCGAAGATTATAATGGTACGCACATTATGTCTCCAAATGATATATGCTTAATTGAAGAATTAGAACCATTCTTTGAAGCAGGTATTGATGCGTTTAAAATTGATGGTGTTTTACAAAGTGAAGCGTATATCAATGTGGTTACAGAACAATATAGAGAAGCTATTGAATTATATAACGAAGATCCAGAAGCTTATGAAGATGAAAAATTCATGTTAGTTGATCCTATTGAGGAGATTCAACCTGAACATCGTCCATTTGACGAAGGTTTCTTATATAAGCAAACGGTATATTAGGGAGGCTTATCATTACAAATGAAAACTTTAGAAGAAGTTCAATCAAGTTCAAAAACCAAAATGAAAAAGCCGGAATTACTCGCACCAGCTGGTAACTTAGAGAAACTTAAAATTGCGGTACACTATGGTGCTGACGCAGTATTTCTAGGTGGTCAAGAGTACGGTTTACGCTCAAATGCAGATAATTTCACTATGGAAGAAATTGCAGAAGGTGTGGCTTTTGCGAACCGTTATGGTGCTAAAATTTACGTGACTACCAATATAATTGCACATGATGAGAATATTGACGGTTTAGAAGATTATCTACGTGAATTAGATGCTACTGGCGCAACTGGAATTATTGTTGCTGATCCACTTATTATTGAAACATGTAAAGAAGTCGCACCCCGTTTAGAAATTCATCTATCAACACAACAATCACTTTCAAACTACAAGGCAGTTGAATTTTGGAAAGAAGAAGGGCTAGACCGTGTCGTATTAGCCCGAGAAACAGGCGCAATGGAAATGAAAGAGATGAAAGAGAAAGTTGATATTGAGATAGAAGCTTTCATTCATGGAGCAATGTGTATAGCATATTCAGGTCGTTGCACATTAAGTAATCATATGACAGCGCGTGATTCAAACCGTGGCGGTTGTTGTCAAAGTTGTCGTTGGGATTATGATTTGCTACAAGTGGATGATGACGGTGAACTTGATTTGTATTATGAAGATGGCGACGTGATTCCATTTGCTATGAGTCCTAAAGATTTAAAATTAATAGAATCTATCCCACAAATGATGGAACTTGGCATCGATTCTTTAAAAATCGAAGGTCGAATGAAATCTATCCATTACATTGCAACAGTCGTTTCAGTGTATCGTAAAGTTATAGATGCATATGCGGAAGATCCACAAAACTTCAAAATTAAACCAGAGTGGCTCAAAGAACTAGAAAAATGTGCGAACCGCGATACCGCTCCAGCATTCTTCCAAGGTACGCCTGGATATGAAGAGCAAATGTTTGGCGAAGCACAATCTAAGAAATCAGCATACGACTTCTGTGGACTTGTACTTGATTATGACGAACAAACTCAACTAGCGACAATTCAACAACGAAATCACTTTAAACCAGGCCAAGAAATAGAATTTTTCGGTCCAGAAATTGAAAGTTTTAAACAAGTTGTTGAAGCAATTTATGATGAGGAAGGTAATAATTTAGATGCTGCTAGACACCCATTACAAATTGTTCAAATTAAAGTCGATCAACCTATTTATGCAAATAACATGATGAGAAAGGAAATCGGCTAGTATGAATCAAACTACTATTATAGGTATTGCTGGCGGTTCTGGTTCCGGCAAAACAACGGTCACAAATGAAATCATGAAGGAATTAGAAGGGCATAGTGTTGCACTTTTAGCCCAAGATTACTATTATAAAGACCAGTCTCATTTAACATTTGAAGAAAGACTTGAGACGAACTATGATCATCCATTTGCGTTCGATAATGATTTACTTATTCAGAATCTTAAAGATTTACGAAATGGTATAGCAGTAGAAGTACCTACTTATGATTATGCAAATCATACACGAAGTAAGGAAACGATTGCATTTGAACCAAAAGATGTTATTATCGTAGAAGGTATCTTTGCTTTAGAAAACAAAACTTTACGAGATATGATGGATGTAAAAATTTATGTTGATACAGATGCAGATTTAAGAATTTTACGTAGATTAACTCGTGATACAAAAGAGCGAGGTCGATCTATGGAATCTGTCATTAATCAATATTTAAATGTGGTCAGACCTATGCATGAACAATTTATCGAACCAACGAAAAAACATGCAGATATTATTATTCCTGAAGGTGGAAGTAATAAGGTCGCAATAGATATTATGACTACAAAAATTCAATCACTCGTTAGCAAAAAATAGTAACTTAATAGTAAAGGAAGATGACATTATGGAAAACCAAAAACAATATCCAATGACTCAAGAGGGTTATGAACAACTTGAACAAGAATTAGAAGAATTAAAGACAGTTAAAAGACCTGAAGTAGTAGAAAAAATTAAAGTTGCTCGTTCTTTCGGTGACTTATCAGAGAACTCTGAGTATGATGCAGCTAAAGACGAACAAGGTTTCATCGAACAAGATATCCAACGTATTGAGCACATGATTAGAAATGCGCTTATCATTGAAGATAACGGTGATAACAATGTTGTTCAAATTGGTAAAACGGTTACTTTCATCGAGCTCCCAGGCGATGAAGAAGAAAGTTACCAAATTGTAGGTTCTGCTGAAGCAGATGCCTTTAAAGGTAAAATTTCTAATGAATCTCCAATGGCAAATGCGCTTATCGGTAAAGGTTTAAATGATGAAGTACGCGTGCCACTACCAAATGGTGGAGAAATCAACGTTAAAATCGTTGATATTAAATAATGAACAATATATAGATAAGAAAATTTAATACAAATTGTATTGAGATTAACTTATTTCAATATTAATTATCCTTATTATTAGAGCGGGGACATGATATCGATTCTTAAGAATGAACTTTCATGTCTTCGCTCATTCTTTATAGTATTATTGATGGAATTTTATCTTAAAAGGTACTTTCGTAAATATAAAGAAGTTTATTTAAAAAATGATAGGATAAAATACTTTTGTCATTAAGCATATATGCGATGACAAAAAATAATATGTATGATTAAATAAAAATTAGTAATTTTTTTGATATGAAGATGCAATATTTTGGCAAAGTAAAAATGCTTTAATTCAAATTATTATTGGTTATTACAAACTATTTGAATTAATTATTAAGCAAATCTTCTAATGCAATGATACAATTAAATAGTTACAGCAAATAAATCCTTAAAAATTTCAAAGGGGAGGGATTTTAAAGTTGGAAACACAATTAATCAACGAACAAACTGTAATGATATATTTCAATAATGAAATAAGTGAACAAACATATGAGCAAGTTCGAGCAACAGTCGAATACATAAAAGAACAATCACATCCTGAAATAACTGAAATTATTCCATCTTATCGAGCAATTCTTATTTATTTTGATAATACAAAAATCAAAGGAAATGAATTGTTAGAAAATTTAGAACTTAACCGTTTACAAAATAAAGATGAAGCACATCAAAGTCATCAACGTATTATTAAAATACCTGTACTTTATGGTAATGATTACGGTCCTGATTTAGAAGAAGTTGCAGAACATAATCAATTATCTGAGAAAGAAGTTGTACAAATACATACTCAGCAACCGTATCTCATATACATGCTAGGCTTTATGCCTGGCTTTCCATATCTAGGAGGACTAGATAAGAAATTGCATACACCTAGACGTTCAGAACCAAGACTTAAAATTGAAGCTGGATCAGTAGGCATTGCCAACAATCAAACAGGTCTTTATCCTATGGACTCTCCTGGTGGATGGCAAATCATTGGACGTACACCATTAAAAGTTTTTGATTTAAATCGAGAACCTATGACAATGTATGAGGCCGGTGATTACATTCAGTTTTATGAAATCGATCAAGAAGAATACGATCAACTTTCTGAGGACATCCGTAATGGAAATTTTGATATAGATAAGTGGGTGACATATCAAGATGAGTATTAAAATATTACAACCTGGCTTATTTACAACGATTCAAGACGAAGGACGAATAGGTTATCAGGATTTAGGTTTTTCAGGAGCTGGTGCACTAGACCAATACAGTTTGAAAGTCGCACAAACACTTATTGGCAACGAAGGTCCAGCAATTGAATATACAGTAATAGGACCTAAAATACACTTTTTAAGTGATAACACGTTTACTATTATTGGTGGCACTTCAAACGCAAAATTAAATGACAAACCTATAGACACTCAAGCTGTTTATGAGGTAAAACAAAATGATGTGTTGGAAATCGGCCAGATTAGTGAGGGCGCAAGAGGCTATCTTGTTTTTGGTAATCCATTAAACATAGAGAAAATTGCTGATAGTTACTCTACACATACGAGAAGTGGACTAGGTGGTTTTCAAGGTCGTGCGCTTAAAAAAGATGATGTTATTCCTACTCAATCCAATGAATATTTTAAAGAAAATTTAGGTAAAGCTGTAGATTATCAAGCCTTACCAGAAGATAATGTCATTCATGTGATTAAAGGCCCACAGTTTGATTCATTTTCTGAAGAAGCAGTAACGACATTTGTTGAATCAGAATTTAAAATTTCTGATCAATCTGATCGTATGGGATACAGATTAAATGGGCCATCTGTCGCTCCTAAGGACACAGCTGATATCATTTCTGAACCTGTTGCTTTGGGAAGTATTCAAGTTCCTAATGACGGTAATCCTATCATTCTCTTAAATGATAAACAAACTGTAGGCGGATACACTAAAATTGCTACTGTGACACAGCTCGATTTGAAAAAGTTAGCGCAACTTAAACCTGGTGAAACAATCCACTTTGAATGGATATCAGTAGAAGAAGCAACACAACAATTACAAGAATTCGAGCAGACTTTTAAAGAATTAATTAAAAATGTTACAGAACAACCACTATTTAATTTAGATAATGTGAGAGCTACTTCTAAAAAATTAGCATCACTTATCAAGGAGGATAATTAAAAATGAATTTAGATAGAATTGAAGAAATTATAAATCTAGTAAAATCAAATGATGTTAAAAAATTTAAATATAAAGATTTTGAAAACGAAATCGAACTTGATTTTACTGAAGGGACTGCTACACAAGCTGTACCTCAAACACCTAGTGTACAAGCTGGTGAAAATACAAATGCACAACCATCATCTTCACAAGCTGAAAGCCAATCATCATCAGATGCTAAAGAAATCAAATCTACAATGGTAGGTACATTCTTTTTACAAGACAGTAAAGAATTAACTGATCCTCAAATTGAAGTGGGCGACCAAGTTAATGAAGGTGATGTGATTGGTTACATCGAAGCAATGAAAGTAATGAACGAAGTAACAAGTGATGTAAGTGGAGAGGTTTCTGAAATCGTAGTTGAACATGGTACAAATGTCGAATATGATCAAGTACTAGTTAAAGTGAAGTAAGGGGGTATGAACTTATGTATCGTTGTTTGATTGCAAACAGAGGGGAAATTGCCGTAAGGATTATCCGAGCGTGCAGAGAAATGCAGATTGAAACTGTTGCTATCTATGCGAAAGGCGATGAAGATAGTCTACACGTAAGTTTAGCAGATCAAGCCATATGTATCGGCGAAGCTAACCCTCTAGATAGTTATTTAAATATTGATCGCATTATTTCCGCTGCAGAAGTGACTGGTGCGAATGCGATTCATCCTGGTTATGGTTTCTTATCTGAATCAACTACGTTTGCAGAAGCTGTTGAAGATAATGACATCCACTTTATCGGACCGAACAAGAAAACGATGGAATTGATGGGAGATAAAATCACAGCACGTCAAACTGTAGATGCAGCTGGTGTCCCAGTCATTCCTGGTTCAACTGATGAAGTTCAAAATGTTGAAGAAATTAAAGAACTCGCTGAAGATATAGGTTATCCCGTCGTTCTTAAAGCTGCTAGTGGGGGCGGCGGTAAAGGTATTCGAATCGTTAAAGAACCGGAACAGTTGGAGAAATCTTTAAAAGAAGCTAAAAGTGAAGGACAAAAATATTTTAACGATGATCGTGTCTATGTAGAAGCCTTTATACCAGTTGCGAAACACGTTGAAGTTCAAGTCATTGGCGATGGAAAAGATAATTATGTCCATTTAGGTGAACGTGATTGTTCAGTTCAACGTAAAAATCAAAAACTTATTGAAGAATCACCATGTTCTGCTCTATCTGAAGAAAGAAGAGAGCAAATATGTAACGACGCTGTTAAAGTAGCTAGAGCATCAAATTATCGAAGCGCAGGAACCATTGAATTTCTAGTTACGGAAGACGCACACTATTTCATAGAAATGAATGCGCGTATACAAGTTGAACATACCGTTACTGAAATGCGTGCTGATAGAGATTTATTACAAGCTCAACTTTACTTATTGCAACATGATGAATTACCATTCCAACAAGAAGATATTGTTTTTAATGGTCACGTTATTGAAGCACGTATTAATGCGGAAAATCCTGAAAAGAAATTCCAACCTACGCCTGGTAAAGTAAAAAAATTACATTTACCACAAGGTTTTAATATTCGAGTTGATTCTTTATTATATTCTGGATATCAGGTCTCACCGTATTATGATTCTTTAGTTGCTAAAGTCATTGTAAAAGACTCAAATAGACAAACAGCAATTAATAAATTAAAAGTGGCTCTAGATGAGATGGTTATCGAAGGATTTACAACTACAGCGGATTTCTTATATGCAGTATTAAGTTATCCATTGTATGCTGAGGGCGATGCAAGAGATGTAGATATTAAATTCTTAGAGAAACACCAAATTATTAAAGGGGTGGAACTATAATGCAAATTGATTTGAATTGTGATTTAGGTGAAGCTTTTGGTAATTATTCATTCGGCGGAGATAAGGATATTATACCTTTAATTACATCAGCTAATATTGCTTGTGGATTTCACGCTGGTGATGAAAATGTAATGAATGAAACGATTCAACTCGCAAAGGAAAATAATATTGGTATAGGCGCACACCCAGGATTACCAGATTTACAAGGATTTGGACGCCGAACAATGGATATTGCTCCAAAAGAAATCTATAATTTAGTTATTTACCAATTAGGCGCTCTAAATGGCTTTTGCAAGGTTCATGGTGTGAAAATAAATCATGTGAAACCTCATGGCGCACTTTATCAAATGGGTGCAAGAGATTCTAAAATCGCACATGCCATTGCACAAGCGGTTTACGATTTTGATTCAGAACTTGTATTTGTAGGTTTATCTAATACGTTATTAATTACTGAAGCTGAAGCAGTTGGTTTAAAAGTGGCTTCAGAAGTTTTCGCAGATAGACGTTACGAAGACGACGGACAACTTGTAAGCCGAAAAGAGCCAGATGCAACGATTAGCAATACAGATGAAGCACTACAACAAGTATTAAAAATGGTAACTGAAAACAAAGTCATTAGTAAAAATGGCAAAGAAATAGACTTAAAAGCAGATACCATTTGTGTACACGGTGATGGCGAACACGCACTAGAGTTTGTAACTCAAATTAGAAAAAAATTAACGAAAGAAGGCATTGATATTCAATCCTTATAGGGGGTACCAGCGATGGGAGAAAATTTAAAACAAAGTACTAAGCAAGACACGAATCAGACAAAAAAAGAATTCAAATTTAATAAAAGTCATAGACGTTTATTATACGGTTCAGTATTTTTAATGGCCACTTCAGCAATCGGCCCTGCTTTCCTTACCCAAACAGCCGTATTTACTGCAGAATTTTATGCGAGTTTCGCATTTGCAATTTTAATTTCAATATTAATTGATATAGGGGCTCAAATTAATATTTGGCGCGTACTTGTAGTTACTGGGTTACGCGGACAGGAAGTTTCAAATAAAGTTGTTCCAGGTCTAGGAACCATTATTTCCATTTTAATTGCATTTGGTGGATTAGCATTTAATATAGGTAATATTGCAGGTGCAGGTCTAGGTCTAAACGCAATGTTTGGCTTGGATATCAAATGGGGCGCAGCGATTACTGCTATTTTCTCAATTTTAATTTTTATAAGTAAAAGTGGTCAAAAGATTATGGACGTTGTATCTATGATTTTAGGGGTCGTGATGATTTTAGTCGTTGCGTATGTTATGGTTGTTTCTAACCCTCCGTATGGCGATGCATTAGTTCATACTTTTGCTCCAGAACATCCTATTAAATTAATTTTACCAATTATTACTTTAGTAGGTGGAACTGTAGGTGGTTATATAACATTTGCAGGTGCACACAGACTACTCGATTCAGGCATGAAAGGGAAAGAATTTTTACCATTCGTCAATCGTTCTGCTATTGCTGGAATTTTGACAACTGGTATTATGAGAACTTTACTTTTCTTAGCAGTGTTAGGTGTAGTCGTGACTGGTGTGACATTAAGTTCAGATAATCCACCAGCATCAGTATTTGAACATGCAATAGGACCAATTGGTAAGAATATTTTCGGTGTAGTTATTTTTGCTGCCGCAATGTCTTCAGTGATTGGTTCAGCGTACACAAGTGCAACATTTTTAAAGACACTTCATAAGTCTTTATTCAATAAAAATAATTTAATTGTAATTGTATTTATCGTAATTTCAACATTGATTTTCTTATTTATCGGTAAGCCAGTGAGCTTATTAATTATTGCAGGCGCAATTAACGGTTGGATTTTACCAATTACTTTAGGTGCCATTTTAATCGCAAGTTGTAAGAAATCAATCGTTGGTGATTACAAACATCCTACTTGGATGCTTGTATTTGGTATTGTTGCAGTTATCGTAACAATTATCACAGGAATTTTTTCACTACAAGATTTAGCTAGCCTTTGGAAAGGTTAATAATATACATACTTCACATCTTTATGGTGTGGAGTATTTTTTTGTGAAAATGAAGAGACTGGGAACTTTATATTTTATGCTCTGGGAAACCGATTAACGGCGTCCCAAAAGCAGGATTTTCGGCAGTAACACTCACAATTCGACAAAATTTGAGAAACAATTTTGCTCATCGTTCGGTTCTGCTCAAATCCTAAACACTTTTATCCCGACCTCCTATTTGAGAAATGATTTATCTCTATCGTGATGACTTTTAAAATGTGATAAAATACCAATGCTAGGACTTTATAAAAGAGGTGTAAAAAGAAATGATAGGTATTATCGGAGCAATGGAAGAAGAAGTGACAATTCTTAAAGATAAAATTGTCGACTTAAGTGAAATTAACGTCGCTCATGTAAAATTTTATACAGGAACGCTTAACAATAAAGACATAGTATTAACTCAAAGTGGAATTGGCAAAGTAAATGCTTCTATTTCAACAACTTTATTAATAGAAAAATTTAATCCAGACATTATCATAAATACTGGATCGGCCGGTGCATTAGATGAAAGCTTATCTGTAGGAGATGTACTTGTAAGTGATACGGTAACCTATCATGACGCAGACGCAACTGCATTCGGCTATGATTATGGACAAATTCCTCAAATGCCTAAGCATTACGAATCTAGTACTAAGTTATTAGATAAGACGATATCCATACTTAAACAACAAGATTTAAATGGCAAAGTAGGTTTAATTGTTAGTGGTGATAGTTTTATCGGAAGTGTTGAACAACGCCGTAAAATTAAATCTCAATTTCCAAAAGCAATGGCAGTTGAGATGGAAGCTACTGCCATCGCTCAAACATGTTATCAATTTAAAGTTCCATTCATTGTGACACGAGCAGTATCAGATTTAGCTAATGGAGAAGCGGAAATCTCTTTTGAAGAATTCTTAGGAAAAGCTGCAGTTTCATCTAGTGAAACAGTTGAATTATTAGTTAAATCATTATAAAAAGTAAAGGTGAAAATATAAAATGGGAATTGTTAAAAATTTATTTATGCCCAATGCATATGTACAATCTGTGTTTGAAATAGATATTGAGAAATTAGCTAGTAATGGAGTCAAAGGTATTATAACTGATTTGGATAACACACTTGTGGGGTGGGATGTTAAAGAACCTACCGAAAGAATTAAAGAGTGGTTTGCAAAAGCTCGAAAATTAGGAATCACTGTAACGATAGTTTCAAATAATAATGAAGAACGTGTATCTAGTTTTTCAAAAGATTTAGAAGTAGATTTCATTTTCAAGGCGCGAAAGCCTATGGGCAAAGCATTTAAAAAAGCCATCAAACAAATGAATATTCAAGCAAAAGAGACAGTAGTCATAGGAGATCAAATGTTGACTGATGTTTTTGGTGGTAATCGTAATGGACTTTATACTATCATGGTTGTTCCGGTTAAACGAACAGATGGATTTATAACGAAATTCAATCGTCTCATCGAAAGACGTTTGTTGAATCATTTCAGAAAAAAAGGTTATATCAAATGGGAGGAAAATTGATTGAGTGAAACACTAAAATGTATTGGTTGTGGTGCACCGCTACAATCTGAAGATAAAAACGCACCAGGATATGTACCTGAACATAATATGTTTCGTGAAGATGTCATTTGCCAAAGATGCTTTAGGTTAAAGAATTACAACGAAGTGCAAGACGTTGGAATGGATAGTGAAGACTTCTTAAATTTATTAACAGGATTGTCAGATCAAAAAGGTATCGTTGTTAATGTCGTCGATGTATTTGATTTCGAGGGATCATTCATTAACGCGATTAAGCGAATTGTTGGAAATAAAAAAATTATTTTAGCAGCAAACAAACTTGATCTTCTTCCTAAACAAATTAATAAACGTCGTGTGAAAGAATGGTTGAAGAAATCTGCTCGAAAGTATGGCCTTGAAGCCGAAGATGTAGTGCTCATCTCTGCAGACAAAGGTTGGGGCATCGAAGAATTATTACAATCGATTAATCAATATAGAAATAATGAAGATGTCTATATAGTAGGAACAACGAATGTAGGTAAATCAACCTTAATTAATAAATTGATCGAAATAAGTGTTGGTGAAAAGGACGTCGTAACAACTTCACGTTTCCCAGGTACAACATTAGATATGATTGATATTCCACTAGATGAAACAACATTTATGTATGATACACCAGGAATTATTCAAGAACATCAAATGACACATTATGTTTCTGAAAAAGAATTAAAAACCATTATGCCTAAAAAGGAAATTAAACAACGTGTTTATCAATTAAATGAAGGTCAAACACTATTCTTTGGTGGTTTAGCGAGAATTGATTATGTTTCTGGAGGTAAAAGACCTTTAATATGTTTCTTCTCTAATGATTTAAATATTCATAGAACTAAAACCGAAAAGGCAAATGAGCTTTGGAAATCACAATTAGGTTCAGTTTTAACGCCACCGCATAACGCTGAGAACTTTGATTTAAATAATGTAAAGGCCGTTAGACTTGAAACAGGAAAAGCAAAACGTGACGTTATGATTTCAGGATTAGGTTTCATTACAATTGATGAAGGTGCAAAAGTGATTGTACGCGTCCCTAAAAATGTTGATGTAATATTAAGAAATTCTATTTTATAAAAGGAGTGAGAAGAATGAAATTTGCTGTAATTGGACATCCTATATCTCATTCTTTATCTCCTGTAATGCATAATGCTAACTTTACTAAGTTAGGATTAGATTACACTTATGAAGCATTAGATATACCTATTGAAGATTTTCATTTGATTAAAGAAATCATTACAGAAAAGGGGCTCAATGGATTTAATATCACAATTCCACATAAAGAACGAATCCTACCTTATTTGGATGAAATAGATGAACAATCCAAAACTGTTGGAGCCGTTAACACTGTTTTAATCAAAGAAGGTAAATGGATAGGGTACAATACTGATGGCATAGGTTATGTCACAGGTTTAAGACAAGTATATGATGATTTAGAAAGTGCTTATATATTAATTTTAGGCGCAGGCGGAGCAAGTAAGGGTATTGCAAATGAATTAGCAAAATTTGTGAATCCTAAATTAACTGTTGCAAATCGCACTATGTCACGTTTCAACGATTGGAAACTTGATATTAATGCAATTTCTTTAGAAGACGCAGAAAGCTATTTAGATGAATTTGATATTATTATTAATACAACACCTGCGGGTATGGCTGAAAATAAAGAAAGTGTTTTAAATTTGAAAAATCTAAATACAAATGCACTTGTTAGCGATATTGTCTATATTCCATATAGAACTCCTATTTTAGAAGAAGCTGAAAATAAAGGCAATCCTATATATAATGGTTTAGATATGTTTGTATATCAAGGTGCTGAAAGTTTTAAAATATGGACGAATCAAATGCCTGATATCCAAACGATGAAACAGACAGTTCTAGATAAATTGAAAGGAGATAGATCATGTTAACTGGAAAACAGAAAAGATATTTACGTAGTTTAGCGCATAATACAGATCCAACTTTCCAAATAGGAAAAGGTGGAATTAATGAAAATATGATTAATCAAATTGATGAAACGTTAGAGAATAGAGAACTCATTAAAATTCATGTGCTTCAAAATAATTTTGACGATAAAAATGAATTAGCTAGAGCGCTAAGTGAAGCGACTAAAAGTGAATTAGTACAAGTAATCGGGTCAATGATTGTACTGTATAGAGAATCTGAAGAGAACAAAGAAATTACGTTACCTTAATGGCTAAAATTGTGTTGTACGGCGGTCAATTTAACCCGATTCATACCGCTCATATGGTAGTAGCTAGTGAGATATATCATCAATTGCAGCCAGATGCGTTCTACTTTTTACCGAGCTATATGGCACCTTTGAAAGAACATGATGATTTTCTAGATTCATCCTATCGAATGAAAATGATTGAGCTTGTAATAGAAGATTTAGGCTTTGGTAATATTTGTACGGCTGAGTTAGAAAGAAAAGGCCAAAGTTACACATATGATACTTTAGCAGAATTAAAGCAATCACAGCCTAATGATGAATTCTACTTTGTCATTGGTACAGACCAATATGAGCAATTAGATCAGTGGTATAATATTGAAAAGTTAAAGAAAATGATTACCTTTGTGATTGTAAATCGTGATAAGGCATATCAAGAAGTAGAAAATGGTATGATATCGATTAAAATTCCCCGTATAGATATAAGTTCATCTATGGTACGAAATCGTATTAAAAATAAGCAAACGATACAAGTTTTAGTCCCTAAAAAGGTAGAAAAGTATATACAGGAGGAAGGATTTTATGGATATAAATGAAGCTAAAGCACTCGTTAAAGATAAGCTACCAGAAAAGCGCTATAATCATTCCTTAAGAGTAGCAGAAACAGCAGTGAAATTAGCAGAGATTTATGACGGTGATAAAGAGAAAGCTGAATTGGCTGGTGTACTGCATGATTATTGCAAATATGATGATTTAAGTAAAATGTATCAGATTGTTAGACAATGCGAGTTAGAGAGTGATTTACTTAGTTACGGAAATGAAATACTCCATGGTCCAGTGTGTGCTGCAATAATGGAACATGACTATCATATCAAGGACGAAGAAGTCTTATTAGCTATTAAATATCATACAACTGGTCGTCAACAAATGACTAAAACTGAGAAGTTAATTTTTATTGCAGATTATATTGAACCCGGCAGAAAGACCCCCGGAGTTGAAGAAATTAGAGATATGGCATACAATCAAGGTAGCTTAGATAAAACAATTTATGAAATTTCTAAGCGTACAGTTTTATTTTTAATTGGTAAAGATATTACGGTATATGGCACTACGATTGCATGCTTGAATTATTATAATTATAGTGACGAAAGAATAAAGGATGATTAAATGAGTTCAGAAGAATTATTAAATATTGCTGTCGAAGCGACAGAAAACAAAAAAGCTGAAGATGTAATTTCTCTTAACATGCAAGGTATCAGTGATATGACTGACTACTTTGTTGTGTGTCATGGTAATAATGAACGTCAAGTTCAATCTATTGCTAGAGCTGTTAAAGAAGCTGTTCATGAGCAAAATATTGATGTAAAGCGTATGGAAGGATATAACGATGCAAGATGGGTACTTATTGATTTAGCCAATGTTGTAGTTCATATTTTCCACAAAGACGAAAGAAATTATTACAATATCGAGAAATTATATCAAGATGCTCCAGTTGAATCATATGGTCAGGCTGTCTTTTAAAGATGTCTCAGTATGAAGATATGAGTTTGGTATATGACCAACTTACACAGGACCAACCGTATGATGAATGGTTCAATATTGTTGAATCCTTTTCAAAGCAACAAATTAATGAAATTCTAGATTTAGGTTGTGGCACCGGTAGTTTAACGCATCGATTAGTCACATTAGGACATGTAACTGGAATGGATTTAAGTATTGATATGTTGACGATTGCTAACGAGAAATCTAACAATGTTAGATGGTTAGAAGGAGATATGACAGATTTTAATTTGAACCAAAAGTTTAATGTTATTACAATATTTTGTGATTCACTGAATTATTTACCTACAATTGATGATGTCAGAAATACATTCAAATCAGTTTACCAACATTTAACTAATGATGGCGTGTTTCTTTTTGATGTGCATACGGTTCACAAGATGAATACATTGTTTAATAATCAAAGCTATATTGATGAAACTGATGATGTTTTCTTAGGATGGGAAGCTATTCGTGGTGATGAACCATTGAGTGTTTATCATGAAATGTCATTCTTTATTCTTGAGAAAGATGGTAGTTATCGACGTTTCGATGAATCGCATTACCAAAGAACCTATGAAGAAGAAACTTATAAATCACTATTAAAAGAGATAGGTTTTACAAAAATTGAAACTTTCACAGATTTCAATCTAGAGAAACATGAAGAAGATGCTGATCGATTATTTTTCGTTGTTAAAAAATAAATATTAACATTAAGAAGTAAAATCACTCGTTCGTACGTTGATAAGTATGAAGGAGTGATTTTTTGTTTAATATAGATAAAAAGTATATCGATTTTATTTTGCGATGGAAACGATATTTTATATTAGGGATTGTCGGAATCATTATCGCGATTCTTACTTTGACTAACAAAGATGAATCTCATAATGAGAATAATGAAATGAATGAGTTTCCAAAAGATCATCATCTAGATTCAAATGAGATTAAAAACAATCAATCTCATACTAAAGCTAATACAAATAATAAGAATATGAGTAATAAAGAAAACAGTAAGGAAAAAGTTTATGTTGATATTAAAGGGGCTGTCGAGCATCCTAATGTATATCAAATGCTATCGACTGAACGAGTCATTGACGCTTTGAATAAGGCAAAACTTTCTAAAAATGCAGACGTTTCCCAAATTAATCTATCAGAAAAATTAATAGACCAAAAGTTAATATATGTGCCCACAAAAGGAGAGCAACCTCATACTATTAGAAATAATAATTCTCCAATAACTACGAATCAAAATAGTGAAAATAAACAAGTCAATCTTAATAATGCGACTGAATCAGAACTTAAAGGAGTCCCAGGTATTGGACCAACAAAAGCTAAAGAAATTATAAACTATCGAGAACAAAACGGTAGATTTGATAAAATAGATGATTTAAAAAAGATTAAAGGGTTTGGCGAGAAAACGTTCGAAAAATTAAAAGAACACTTTACTATTTAGCTTTGATTCATTATTGCATTTATTGCTTTAAATGATTAAGCTATAAATATTAATTGTTTTTCTACATAAGGAGGCAACTACACATGGAAAGAATTAAATGGGAAGAATATTTTATGGCTCAAAGTCATTTATTAGCTTTGAGATCGACATGTCAAAGACTCTCTGTTGGAGCTACAATTGTCAAAGATAATAGAATTATTGCTGGTGGTTACAACGGATCAGTAGCAGGGGAAGTTCATTGCATTGATGAAGGTTGCCTTATTGAAGATGGTCATTGTATTAGAACAATACATGCAGAAATGAATGCACTACTACAATGCGCTAAACAAGGTGTTTCAACAGAAGGCGCTACAATTTACGTGACTCATTTCCCTTGTTTAAATTGCACAAAGTCAATTATACAAGCTGGCATTAAGACGATATATTATGCAGAAGATTATCACAATCATGACTACGCTATTAAACTACTTCAACAATCAGGTATTGAATATAAAAGAATACCATTCTCTCCAGAATACGTAGCACAATACCTTACGCAAGGTTAATCAATGATATACATAGCACTTTCATTTTTAGTAGGGATACTTTGGATGAATTTCAAAGTTATCTCTACCTCACTATTTCTATTGGCGTTCATACTTGCGACGATTAAGAACTTCAAACTCCCTCTTATTATATTAATGTTTGCTTCTTCCATACTTTCATATTTTATTATTTATTCTTATACTCAAAAGGAAACCAAATCGCAAAATTATCTTAGAAACCATCCTATGGTTCGAAATGACGTAACTTTTAAATCATTAGAAAATAAACAAAAGTATACTACTGGCTATCTTATATATAAGAATGAAAACTATAAATTTTTCTTTAAGACTAAAATGTCTAAAACTTACGCATCTTTAAAAAATAAGACGTGCTACATAAAAGGGGATTTTAAATTTGATAATGAGCATCCTTCTATAACGATTTCATCTATCAACTTGGATTCTTGTAAAACTAATGGTCATTTTCAATGGATTTATAATCATCAAGAATACATTTCGAATAAGATATACCATTCAGGAGTGAAATATCCTAATAGAATCCTTGCATTAATTACTGGCAATACGACATTAATCAATCCAGATTATAAGGAAAAAGTAAAAGAGATAGGAATATATCATTTATTAGCTATAAGCGGTACACATATAGCCGCAATTATTTTAATCATCCATCAATCTCTCGTAAGATTTAATACACCTTTATTCATCATAAAAATTTTAACCATATGCGTATTAGTTATTTACGCTATTTATACTGATTTTGTTCCTAGCGCTGTGAGAGCAATATCAATAGCTATTTTAGCAATATTACTCCCCAAATCTCTTAGAAAATCTTCTCTCAATTTACTTTCATTAATTTTTATAATTATGTACATTATTTATCCAGGGTATATTTATAACATAGGTTTTCAATTTTCATTTTTAATTTGCTTCTTCATTCTAATGGCTCAACCATTTCTTAAAAATTTAACACCTATAAAAAGTCTCTTAGCAATAACATGTATAGCCCAATTTGGGTCTATCATTATTAGCGTCTATCATTTTAATCAATTCCAATGGATTGGTTTTCTATCGAACTTGCTTTTTGTTCCATTTTATAGCTTCTTACTTTTTCCATCTATTATCTTATTTTTCATCACAAGTCATTTAATTTCTCACTTCGAAATCATGAATCGCTATATGGCATTTTTGTATAACGTTCATGATCTGTTACTCAATTTATTTTATAAATTATCTCATTATAAATGGTATATCCCTGATTTAAGTGAAAAGCAATTACTGCTATTCATATTATCAATATTTATCGTTTACTATTTATTCGTACATCAAAAGGTATTTATTTCCTTATCAGTATTTATAATCATATTATCTCTACTCACATTTACTAATAAACCAAGTTATGCTGAATTAACTCTGTTTGATGTCGGACAAGGTGATAGTATACTTTTCAAAACAGGAAACAATAAAACGATTATGATAGATACTGGAGGTAAAGGAGATGAAAACAAATCTAAAAGTATTAGTCATCATAATATAGCTAAGTTTAAAATTCTTCCGAGTCTTAAAAGAAAAGGAATTTCTACGATTGATTATCTAATCTTAACGCATCCACATGCAGATCATATGGGAGAATTACCATATCTATTTGAACACGTAAAAATTAAAAACATTATTTTGAATAGTGATGGTTTTCCAAATGATTTATTAAAATATATTATAAAGGAAGGCAAGATGAAGAATATTAAAATACATGAGGTTAAAAATATTTCTCAAATTAATTTTGAAGTAACTAAATTAAAATTTTTCAATACATTTATACCCGCCAGTTCAGATAAAAATGAACAATCCATTATCACACTCATCCAATACCGTAATAAAAATATTCTATTAATGGGGGATGCGACTAAGAACAATGAATCAATTCTTTTACAAAATTACAAATTGCCAAAAATAGATATATTAAAAGTAGGACATCACGGTAGTAGAACAAGCAGTTCTGAAGAATTTGTTAAAAACATACAACCCAAAATAAGTTTAATTTCAAGTGGCAAGCATAATAAATATCATCTTCCCAATGATGATGTTATAACTCGTTTAAAAGAGAATGGAAGCGAAGTTTATGATACACAGGATAATGGGGAACTAAGTATTAATTTAGATGACATAAAAACGAAGATTCAACGTATATATCAACGTCAATCAACTAACGCTAGAGAAGTAACGCAATAAAATGATATAATTTACAGGTATGAGAAATAGAGGAAGGGTGTACTTATGAGCGATAATATTGTGGCTATATACGGTGAAGTGCCTGAACTTGTTGAGAAGAAAAGTTCTGAAATAGTCAATCAATATCTTGGACAAGACAAAGATGATTTCAACTTTGTGAAATTTAATATGTATGAAAACGACTTGACGCCTATAATAGAAGAAACATTAACGATGCCCTTTTTCTCAGATAAAAAGGCTATTGTAGTAAAAAATGCCTATGTGTTTACTGGCGAAAAAGTAACTAAAGAACTCAATCATAGTGCTGAACAACTCATGGAGTTTATTGAAAAGTATGATGGCGAAAACTTAATTATCTTTGAAGTTTATCAAAATAAATTAGATGAACGTAAAAAGCTAACGAAATCGCTTAAAAAATATGCTCAATTAAAAAAAGTAGAACAGATGTCTGAAGAAGAAATAAAAAAATGGATTCAGCGCAAATTAAATGAGAATTATAAAGATATAAAACAAGATGCATTAAATCTTTTTATTGAGCTCACAGGCATTAATTTTAATATTGTCTCTCAAGAACTTGAAAAATTAATGCTTTTCTTAGGGGATAGACCTACAATAAATAAAGATGATGTCAATCAAATTATCAATAGAAGCTTAGAACAAAATGTGTTTTTATTAACTGAATTTATTCAAAAAGGCAGAAAAAATAAAGCAGTACAGTTAGTGAATGATTTAATCACAATGAAAGAAGAGCCTATTAAACTTTTAGCATTAATAACAAGTAACTATAGATTGTATTATCAATGTAAAATATTAGGTCAAAAGGGCTACAGCGGTCAACAAATAGCTAAAACAGTTAATGCGCATCCTTATAGGGTGAAATTAGCTTTAAATCAAGCTCGGAATTATCAATTAAATGATTTATTAAATATTATTGATTCATGTGCAGAAACTGATTATAAATTAAAATCTTCATATATGGATAAACAGCTTATTTTAGAACTATTTATCTTATCTCTTTAAAATAAAAAAGATCAAGCTCACCGCTTGATCTTTTTAATAAGTAGAATTATTTATTAGCTGTCATAAGTTTTGATTTAATACGATCAGCTTTGTTTGAGTGGATTAAGTTGCTTTGAGCAGCTTTATCAACTTGTTTAATCGCAAAATTTAATAATTCATTTTTGTTTTCAGCATCAGTTGAGATAGCTGTTTTCGCGCGTTTAACTGCTGTACGCATAGCATTCTTTTTAGAGATATTACGTGCTTCAGCTGTTTCAGTTGTTCTCACACGTTTAACTGCAGATTTAATGTTTGGCATTTCTGTCACCTCCTAAAAGTGAACTTAACTTATCAAAATTTATTTGATTACAACAAGAAATATTTTATCAAATGTCTAATCTTTGTGCAATCATTTATTTATCAGTATTGTGAATATAGTTTAAAGTCTTTAACTATTGGAAAGTGACCATTAACTCTATATAATTAAAATTGTTAGAACTTAAATGATACTGGAATAAAGGGGTTTATTCTGGATAGAAACCATTGTAATGACATAGAATGAAGTTTTCTTAGGAATAATGAAAATGTTATTAATGTCTCAACCTCAATAACTTCCTTTAAGTTCATTTGCATTTAAACTTTAAAAACGTTATCATATCAAAGATGTATACATAAATCGGGTTATTTTTATGAAAGTGAGTAGGATAAGATGGATAAGCAAGAACGCTATAATAGAAGAGAAAATATAAGAAATTTCTCTATCATCGCACATATTGACCACGGGAAATCGACATTAGCTGATAGAATCTTAGAAAATACTAAATCAGTCGAAACACGCGAAATGCAAGATCAATTACTTGATTCTATGGATTTAGAGAGAGAACGTGGAATAACAATTAAATTGAATGCTGTTCGTTTAAAATACGACGCTAAAGATGGTCAAACTTATACTTTCCATCTTATTGATACACCAGGACATGTAGATTTTACATATGAAGTGTCACGTTCTTTGGCAGCATGTGAAGGTGCAATTCTTGTCGTCGATGCGGCTCAAGGAATCGAAGCACAAACCTTAGCTAATGTTTATTTAGCTTTAGATAATGATTTAGAATTATTACCTGTGGTGAATAAAATTGATTTACCAGCAGCAGAACCTGAAAGAGTAAAACAAGAATTAGAAGATGTTATCGGCTTAGATCAAGACGATGTTGTTTTAGCTAGTGCCAAATCAAATATTGGTATTGAAGATATATTAGAAAAAATAGTCGAAGTCGTACCAGCTCCAGATGGAGATCCAGAAGCACCATTAAAAGCCCTCATATTTGATTCAGAGTATGATCCATATAGAGGCGTTATATCTTCTATCAGAATTATAGATGGTGTAGTCAAAGCTGGAGATAAAATTAAAATGATGGCGACTGGTAAGGAATTCGAAGTAACTGAAGTGGGTATCAATACACCTAAACAGTTACCTGTTGAAGAATTAACAGTAGGGGATGTTGGTTATATTATCGCCAGCATTAAAAATGTAGATGATTCACGTGTTGGTGATACAATCACATTAGCTCATCGACCAGCTGACAAGCCACTTAAAGGCTATAAAAAGATGAATCCAATGGTTTATTGCGGATTATTCCCAATAGATAATAAAGATTATAATGATTTAAGAGAAGCATTGGAAAAACTTCAACTTAATGATGCATCATTAGAATTTGAACCTGAATCTTCACAAGCTCTTGGTTTTGGCTATAGAACTGGATTCTTAGGTATGTTACACATGGAAATTATTCAAGAAAGAATTGAAAGAGAATTCGGAATTGAATTAATTGCGACTGCACCATCAGTAATTTACCAATGTATTTTAAAAGACGGCTCAGAAGTTACTGTAGATAATCCAGCCCAAATGCCTGAAAGAGATAAAATCGAACATATTTACGAACCTTTCGTTAGAGCTACAATGATGGTTCCTAATGATTACGTCGGTGCTGTTATGGAATTATGTCAACGTAAACGTGGTCAATTTGTGAATATGGACTATCTGGATGATATACGAGTAAATATTGTGTATGAAATTCCATTATCAGAAGTCGTATTTGATTTCTTTGATCAACTAAAATCTAATACTAAAGGATATGCTTCTTTCGATTATGAATTCATTGAGAATAAAGAAAGTAACTTAGTTAAGATGGATATTCTACTTAATGGTGATAAAGTTGATGCGTTAAGTTTCATAGTTCATAGAGACTTTGCTTATGAAAGAGGTAAAGCACTCGTAGAAAAATTAAAAACACTTATCCCAAGACAGCAATTCGAAGTACCAGTGCAAGCAGCCATCGGTCAAAAAATTATTGCTCGTACAAATATTAAATCGATGGGTAAAAATGTCTTATCAAAATGTTATGGTGGCGATATTAGCCGTAAACGTAAATTACTAGAAAAACAAAAAGCCGGTAAAGCTAAAATGAAAGCTGTAGGTAATGTTGAAATTCCTCAAGATGCTTTCTTAGCAGTGCTTAAAATGGATGATGAATAAAACTTTAATTCAAAGGTTGAGACATAAACACATGAGTCTCAGCCTTTAAAACGTATTGAAAGTGCCTAAAAATGAGATAATCGAATAAACCCGATTTTTCTTTTATCCACTAGTTCAGCACTAATCATCCTTGACGAAGCGGAGCGATGAAATCATTTTAACTACAAGATTTCGCTTCCGCTCTTTTTTATGTTCAGTATTGGGGGGATAATTTTGACAGTTACAAGCGCATATATTCATATTCCTTTCTGTGTACGAATTTGTACTTATTGTGATTTCAATAAGTATTTTATAGATAAACAGCCAGTAGATGAATACTTAGATGCTCTTATTAAAGAAATGCAGGTTAATAATAATAGACAACTTCAAACGATGTATGTAGGCGGAGGAACGCCTACTGCTTTAAATTTAACGCAACTTGAAAAATTACTTAAAGCGATTAATAATACGTTTACTATAAGTGGCGAATATTCATTTGAAGCTAATCCAGATGAGTTAACTTATGAAAAGGTAGCACTCTTAAAAAGGTATGGCGTCAATAGAATTTCAATGGGTGTGCAAACATTTAAACCAGAATTATTAGAAATACTTGGCAGAACTCATAAAAAAGAAGACATATACGAAGCTGTTGAAAATGCACGCAAAGTTGGAATTGAATCAATTAGTCTTGATTTGATGTATCATCTACCACAACAAACTTTGGATGATTTCAAACAAAGTTTGGAATTAGCTCTAAAGATGGATATTGATCATATATCTAGTTATGGGCTTATACTAGAACCTAAAACTCAATTTTATAATATGTATAGAAAGGGACATCTTAAACTTCCAAATGAAGATTTAGGTGCTGAAATGTACCAATATTTAATGCAAAGATTAGAACAATCAAATCTAAAGCAGTACGAGATTTCTAATTTTGGAAAAGCAGGGCACGAATCTACACATAATAAAGTTTATTGGCTAAATGAGGAATATTATGGATTTGGTGCAGGTGCAAGTGGTTACGTAGACGGGGTAAGATATACCAACTTAAATCCTGTTCGTCATTATATTGATGCTATTAATAAAAATGAACAACCTATACTTACTCAAACAGAACCAACTTTTGAAGAAAAAATGGAAGAAGAAATGTTTCTTGGTTTAAGAATGAACCAAGGCGTTAATACTGAAAGATTTGAATACAAATTCGGATTACCGATTGAAAGTGTTTTTGGTCAAACAATTGAAAATTTATTAGGAAGAAATCTATTACAAAAACAACAACAAAACATTTCATTAACTGAACGTGGTAAAGTGATTGGTAATGAGGTTTTCGAGGCATTTTTACTTAACCTCTAAAAATTTCGATATTTTAATGCTTTAACATTGACTTACTTTGACCTTTTTGATAAATTATAATTAGCACTTGAGATAAAAGAGTGCTAATGAGGTGAAAACATGATTACAAATAGGCAATTAAGCATCCTAAATGCAATTGTTGAAGATTATGTTGATTTTGGACAACCGATTGGTTCTAAAACTTTAATTCATCGACATAATTTAGATGTTAGTCCTGCTACCATTAGAAATGAAATGAAACAACTTGAAGATATGAACTTCATTGAGAAGACACATACCTCTTCAGGTAGGATACCATCCGAATTAGGTTTTAGATATTATGTCAATCGTTTATTAGAACAAACATCTCATCAAAATCAAAACAAAATTCAACGTTTAAATCAGTTATTGATTGAGAATCATTATGATATTTCTACCGCATTGACTTATTTTGCAAATGAATTATCAATGCAATCTCAATATGCAACGTTGGTTGTACGTCCAAATCACAATCAAGATATTATTAGTAATATTCATTTGATTCAAGCTAACAATCATTTGGTTATTTTAATTATGGTATTTTCATCAGGTCATGTTGAGAACATTCATGTTGTAACTCATGTAGAACTGAATCGTCTTAACTTAAATAAAATAGCTAACTTTTTGACTACACATTTTAATGAGAATCATAAAAATTTATCTCGTGATATTCATATGGTTGTAAATTCAGATGAAGAGAAAAAGTTAGTAAGCGAAATGATTGATTTGATGGAACAACATATTAATAATCAAAGTAATAGCATTTATATGGGAGGAAAGGTTAAACTTATTGATGCGTTGAATGAAACAAACGTGTCATCTATACAACCAATTCTTCAATATATCGAATCAAATCGAATCACTGAATTATTAGATGAAATATCAACATCTCAAATCAATGTTCGTATTGGCAAAGAAATTGATGAAAGTTTAAGTGATATTTCTATCGTGACAAGTCAGTATCATTTTGACGAGTCACTAAAAGGTCAAATTGCGGTCATAGGACCAACTGCTATGCATTATCAAAATGTAATTCAATTACTTAACCAAATATGGTAGTAATGAGAGTTGTATTGGAGGTCAGACAATGACAGAAAAAGATCATACAGTGAATCAAACTGAGGAAGAAGTTAATTCAAAAGAAAGCGAAGATAATCAAACTTTTGAAAATAACGAGGAATCAGTAGATCACACTGATAAGAATGAAGTTAAAGATAATCAATTGCAAGATGATTCTGAAGAAACAGATCAACAAGAAGATGTTGATCCAAAAGATGAAAAAATTCAAGAATTAGAAAAATTAGCAAATGATAATGAAGAAAAATATTTAAGATTATATGCTGAATTCGAAAATTATAAGCGTCGAATTCAAAATGAAAATCAAATTAATAAAACTTATCAAGCTCAAGGTGTTTTAACTGATATTCTTCCGTCAATAGATAATATTGAACGCGCACTTCAAATTGAAGGTGATGATGAATCTTTTAAATCACTTCAAAAAGGTGTGCAAATGGTACACGAAAGTTTACTAAGAGCTTTAAAAGATAATGGTCTTGAAGAAATTCAAGCCGAAGGGCAAGAATTTGATCCTAATTTACATCAAGCAGTGGTTCAAGATGATAATCCTGATTTCAAATCAGGTGAAGTCACTCAAGAATTACAAAAAGGATATAAACTTAAGGATCGTGTATTAAGACCATCAATGGTTAAAGTAAATCAATAAGTTGATTGAAAAAACATTGTAAATTTAAAACATATTAAATTGGAGGAATTTTATTATGAGTAAAGTAATCGGAATCGACTTAGGTACTACAAACTCTTGTGTTGCTGTATTAGAAGGCGACGAACCAAAAGTAATTCAAAATCCAGAAGGTGCACGTACAACTCCTTCAGTAGTTGCGTTTAAAAATGGAGAAACTCAAGTAGGTGAAGTTGCTAAACGTCAAGCAATTACAAATCCTAACACTGTTCAATCTATTAAACGTCATATGGGTACAGATTATAAAGTAGATATCGAAGGTAAATCATATACACCTCAAGAAATCTCAGCTATGATTTTACAAAACTTAAAAAGTACTGCAGAAAGCTATTTAGGTGATACTGTAGATAAAGCAGTTATCACAGTGCCAGCTTACTTTAACGACGCTGAACGTCAAGCTACTAAAGATGCTGGTAAAATTGCAGGTTTAGAAGTGGAACGTATTATTAATGAACCAACAGCTGCTGCATTAGCTTATGGTTTAGACAAAACTGATAAAGATCAAAAAGTTCTTGTATTCGACTTAGGTGGCGGTACTTTTGACGTATCTATCCTTGAATTAGGCGATGGCGTATTCGAAGTACTATCTACTGCAGGAGATAACAAACTTGGTGGTGACGACTTTGACCAAGTTATCATTGACTATTTAGTTTCTGAATTCAAAAAAGAAAATGGCGTAGATTTATCTCAAGACAAAATGGCATTACAAAGATTAAAAGATGCTGCTGAAAAAGCTAAAAAAGATTTATCTGGCGTATCTCAAACTCAAATTTCACTACCATTCATCTCAGCTGGTGAAAGTGGTCCATTACACTTAGAAATGAGCCTAAGCCGTTCTAAATTTGAAGAATTAGCAGATTCATTAATCAGAAAAACAATGGAACCAACTCGTCAAGCATTAAAAGATGCTGGTTTATCAACTTCAGAAATCGATGAAGTAATCCTTGTTGGTGGTTCAACTCGTATTCCAGCTGTACAAGAAGCAGTTAAAAAAGAAGTAGGAAAAGATCCTCATAAAGGTGTGAACCCAGATGAAGTAGTAGCAATGGGTGCAGCTATCCAAGGTGGCGTTATCACTGGTGATGTTAAAGACGTAGTATTATTAGACGTTACACCATTATCACTTGGTATCGAAATTATGGGTGGACGTATGAATACGTTAATCGAACGTAATACTACTATTCCAACATCTAAATCACAAGTTTATTCAACAGCTGCAGATAATCAACCAGCAGTTGATATCCATGTATTACAAGGTGAACGTCCAATGGCATCTGACAACAAAACATTAGGTCGTTTCCAATTAACTGATATTCCACCAGCTCCACGTGGTGTACCTCAAATCGAAGTAACATTCGATATCGATAAAAACGGTATTGTTAATGTAACCGCTAAAGATTTAGGTACAAACAAAGAACAAAATATCACTATCCAATCAAGCTCAGCTTTATCTGATGAAGAAATCGACCGTATGGTGAAAGACGCTGAAGAAAATGCTGAAGCAGATAAAAAACGTCGTGAAGAAGTTGACTTACGCAATGAAGCTGATAGCTTAGTATTCCAAGTTGAAAAAACTATCAGCGATTTAGGCGACAATATTGGCGAAGATGATAAGAAAAATGCTGAAGAGAAAAAAGATGCACTTAAATCTGCGCTTGAAGGCGAAGATATTGAAGACATCAAATCTAAAAAAGAAGAACTTGAAAAAGTTGTTCAAGAGTTATCAGCTAAAGTATACGAGCAAGCTCAACAAGCACAACAACAGGCTCAAGGAGAACAAGGTTCTCAAGATAGCACTGTAGAAGACGCTGATTTCAAAGAAGTTAAAGACGACGAAGATAAAAAATAATTCTGAGATGAGTTAGTAAATGAATTTAATTCATAACTAAGCCAAAAAAGTCAAAGTCAATTGAACATTGGCTTTGGCTTTTTATTTGGATAGTTAGAGTGAATTAGATAAACTAATCTTGTTAAACGTATAAAAGGAGAGATAGTTGTGGCCAAAAGAGACTATTATGAGGTCTTAGGCGTAAGTAAAAGCGCTTCTAAGGACGAAATCAAAAAAGCTTACCGTAAATTATCCAAAAAATATCATCCTGACATCAATAAAGAAGAAGGCGCAGATGAAAAATTTAAAGAAATCTCCGAAGCTTATGAAGTCTTAAGTGATGATAATAAACGTGCAAACTATGACCAATTTGGTCACGAAGGCCCTCAAGGTGGATTTGGCAGTCAAGGCTTCGGTGGTGCAGACTTTGGCGGATTTAGCGGAGGTGGATTCGAAGATATCTTCAGTTCATTCTTCGGTGGTGGTTCAAGACAAAGAGATCCAAATGCACCTCGTAAAGGTGATGATTTACAATATACTATGACCGTTACGTTCGAAGAGGCCGTGTTTGGTACTAAAAAAGAAATATCTATACGTAAAGACGTTACATGTCATACATGTGATGGTGAAGGTGCTAAACCAGGTACAAGCAAGAAAACTTGTAGTTACTGTAACGGCGCAGGACACGTATCTGTGGAACAAAATACTATCCTAGGTAGAGTGCGCACAGAACAAGTTTGTCCTAAATGTGAAGGTAGTGGACAAGAATTTGAAGAACCATGTCCTACATGTCATGGTAAAGGAACTGAAAATAAAACAGTTAAATTAGAAGTAACTGTACCTGAAGGTGTGGATACAGAACAACAAATTCGATTAGCTGGAGAAGGTTCACCTGGAATTAACGGTGGTCCTCATGGTGATTTATATGTTGTGTTTAGAGTTCAACCTTCTGATACGTTTGAACGTGATGGAGACGACATATACTATAATTTAAACGTAAGTTTCCCTCAAGCTGCTTTAGGCGACGAAATCAAAATACCTACATTAAAAAGTAATGTTGTTCTTACAATCCCTGCAGGAACACAAACAGGTAAACAATTCCGTCTTAAAGATAAAGGTATTAAAAACGTTCATGGCTATGGTCACGGTGACTTATTTGTAAATATTAAAGTAGTTACTCCAACTAAAATGAATGACAGACAAAAAGAAATCATGAAAGAATTTGCTGAAATTAATGGTGAAGAAGTGAATGAACAGCCATCTAATTTTAAAGATAGAGCAAAACGATTCTTCAAAGGAGAATAAGTAATGAATTGGACGGAACTCTCAATTGTAGTCAATCACGAAGTAGAATATGATGTAACAGACATACTTGAAAGTCATGGTTCTAATGGCGTTGTGATAGAAGACTCCAAAGATTTAGTGAATCAACCTGCTGATAAATTTGGAGAAATTTATGAATTAAACCCTGATTACTATCCTGATCAAGGCGTCAGATTAAAAGCGTATTTCAATGAACTCACTTTTGATGACACGCTTAGAACTAATATTAAAAACGCAGTTCTGAACCTTCCAGAATTAGATAAAAATATAGTTACGTTTTCGGAAAAAGAAATCGCTGAAGTAGATTGGGCTAATGAATGGAAGAACTATTTTCATCCATTTAAAGCTTCAGAACGATTTACAATAGTTCCAAGTTGGGAAACATATGAAAAAGAAAGTAATAATGAATTATGTATTGAACTAGATCCAGGCATGGCGTTTGGTACTGGAGATCATCCTACGACAAGCATGTGTCTGAAAGCCATTGAAAAATATGTCAAGCCTACAGATTCTGTGATAGATGTTGGAACAGGCTCTGGAATATTGAGTATCGCAAGTCATTTAATTGGTGTAAAACGAATTAAAGCATTAGATATTGATGAAATGGCTGTAAATGTTGCAAAAGAAAATTTCAAGAAGAATCACTGTGAAAACGCAATTGAAGCAGTTCCAGGTAATTTATTACAAGATGAAGATAAAAAATTTAACATTGTTATAGCAAATATTCTTGCTCACATTATTGAAGAAATGATTGAAGATGCTTATAATACTTTAGTTGAAGAAGGTTATTTCATAACTTCTGGTATTATAGAAGAAAAATATGAAGAAATAGAATCTCAAATGAAGCGTGTTGGCTTTAATATCATTTCTGTTGAACATGACAACGGTTGGGTATGTATAGTTGGTCAGAAAGTGAGTGATTAATTTGCAAAGGTATTTTATTAATCAAAACGCTGATGAAAATCAGCGTTTTTTTATTGAAGATAGGGAAGATGTACATCACATTACTCATGTAATGCGTTATAAAGAAGGTAATCATATCATTATTACCTTTTCAGATAAAAAGGTGTATAAATGCGAAATTATCTCTATCAACGACAATAATATCGAACTACAATTAGATGAAAAACAAGATATTAATACTGAATTACCTCAACATATTACTATTTGTAGCGGTTTGATTAAAGCAGATAAATATGAATGGATGATCCAGAAAGCTACTGAAATGGGTGCAAGCGAGTTTATCGCCGTGGGAATGGATCGCTCAGTCGTAAAATTAAATGAATCTAAAGTAGCTAAAAAAATAGATAGATGGCAAAAGATTATTAAAGAAGCAGCCGAACAAAGTTATAGATTAACTATTCCCAATATCTATTTTAAGTCGAATTTAAAAGCAATTTATGATATGATAAATCATTATGACTACGTTCTAATTGCATACGAAGAACAAGCGAAGCATGGAGATTTAAGTCATTTTAAACATATTTTAAAACAATTTGAAGCACAAGATCGTGTTTTAATGATATTTGGGCCTGAAGGTGGACTATCAGATAAAGAAGTGTCGTTATTCCAAGAGCATAGTACACTTGTTGGTTTAGGCCCACGCATTTTACGGGCAGAAACTGCGCCTCTATATGCTTTAAGTGCAGTTAGTTTTGAAAAAGAATTATTGGGGTGAAGACTATGTCAACAGTTGCATTTCATACATTAGGTTGTAAAGTAAACCACTATGAAACTGAAGCAATTTGGCAATTATTTAAAGAAGCAGATTATGATAGAGTAGATTTTGAAACAAATGCGGATGTATTTGTAATCAATACTTGTACAGTAACCAATACTGGTGATAAGAAAAGTAGACAAATTATTCGTCGTGCAATTAGACAAAACCCAGAAGCTGTTGTCTGTGTGACAGGT
The DNA here is from genome assembly GCF_001836225.1 of Staphylococcus sp. HMSC036D05. Classification (NCBI taxonomy): domain Bacteria; kingdom Bacillati; phylum Bacillota; class Bacilli; order Caryophanales; family Staphylococcaceae; genus Staphylococcus; species Staphylococcus sp. HMSC036D05. Next base: position 223,257 of record NZ_KV827781.1, read on the forward strand.
TGTTACGCACAAACTTCTTCAGCTGAAATTATGGAAATTCCTGGCGTTGATGTCGTTGTAGGAACACAAGACCGTCATAAATTACTTGATTATATAGATCAATTTCAACAAGAAAGACAACCTATCAATGGTGTAGGTAATATTATGAAGAACCGTACATACGAAGAACTTGAAGTTCCTTATTTTACAGATAGAACTAGAGCTTCATTAAAGATTCAAGAAGGATGCAATAATTTCTGTACGTTCTGTATCATTCCATGGGCTCGTGGTTTAATGCGCTCAAGAGATCCTGAAAAGGTTGTCGAACAAGCTTCACAACTTGTTAACTCAGGCTACAAAGAAATTGTCTTAACAGGTATTCACACTGGCGGATATGGTCAAGATTTAAAAAACTATAATCTCGCTCAATTATTAAGAGATTTAGACGAAATTGATGGCCTAGAACGAATTCGTATTTCATCTATTGAAGCAAGTCAATTAACTGATGAAGTGATAGAAGTCATTGGAAATTCAAATAAAGTAGTAAGACATTTACACGTACCGTTACAATCAGGTTCTGACAGTGTATTAAAACGTATGAGACGTAAATATACGATGGAACGCTTTTCAGAAAGATTAACTGAATTACACAAGGCTTTACCAGATTTAGCTGTTACTAGTGATGTAATTGTAGGTTTCCCTGGTGAGACTGAAGAAGAATTCCAAGAAACTTACGACTTCATCGTCAAACATCAATTTTCTGAATTACACGTATTCCCTTATTCTCCAAGAATTGGTACACCCGCAGCTCGAATGGATGACCAAATTGATGAAGGAATTAAAAATGAACGCGTGCATAAATTAATTACACTTAGCAATCAACTTGCTAAAGAATATGCCTCTAAATTTGAAAATGAAGTTCTTGAAGTGATACCAGAAGAACAAGGGGAAAAACCTAACACATTAGTTGGATATGCAGATAATTATATGAAAGTTCAATTTGAAGGTGACGAATCATTAATTGGACAAATTGTTAAAGTAAAAATACTTAAAGCAGATTATCCACTAAATGATGGTAAAGCCATTCGCGTGGTTGAACATGCAACGAATAAATCAGAAGAAGAAGTACTTGTCTAAATATTTAAAAAATGTAAATTTTACTAATTGACCACCAATTTGAGTTATATTATACTAATAGTTGCATAGTTTTTACTGTGCATCGACTATAAAGTTCCGTTGATATTTGGAGGGAGGGAAATACAGATGTCTAAAACAGTAGTACGTAAAAACGAATCACTAGAAGATGCTTTACGTAGATTTAAACGTTCAGTATCAAAAAGTGGAACAATTCAAGAAGTACGTAAACGTGAATTTTACGAAAAACCAAGCGTTAAACGTAAAAAGAAATCAGAAGCTGCACGTAAACGTAAATTCAAATAATTAATAGCTCTGTTGACTCCCTCAACACGAATGTTAATTATAAATATCGCCCTAGTTTTTATAACTAGGGTTTTTTTATAAACTTTTTTCCTATTTCGATGTTACTTTTTATAAAACTCTTCAATAGACAGCTCCCAATTCTTATACTTTTTATTTTTCAGAAAATTAATCAAATATTATTAAACTACTTCAAATTAAATTACTTTTCTACAATTTAGCAATTTATATATTAGTGAAATGCTATATAATGTGGGCGTTTTCATGTATAATCATAATGAGGGTGAGGTGAAATAGTGAATTACTCCAATCTAATACATACGTTGCTTTTAACGAAACTTACTAGTGGAAATAATTGGGTTGATCATATTGCGCATATGATAACTCAACCTTTCGTTTCGCTAATACTTACATGTATTATCTTCCTAGGTTTTCTATACCAATTATATTCAAAACGTATTAATATCATAGGAATCATTGCTTCATTAGCATTATTATTACTATTTTTAGGATTCCTTATTAATGGGGATGTCAACGTATTATCTGTACTCTTATTTACAGTAGGCGTAATACTAGTTATTATAGAGCTGTTTATTATTGGTGCAGTCATTGGCATTATTGGTATGACACTTATTACATTAAGTATTATTATGCTAGGTGATAATATTATACTCATGCTTGGTAATGTAGTGATTGCATTAATATTATCAATTATAGAGTGGGTGTTATTAGTGAAAATCTTCAAAAGAAAAATTCCATTTCTAGATAAAGTAATCTTAAAAGATTCAACAAATTCTGAGGCTGGTTATCGTTCACATGAAGACCGCTCTCATCTCGTGGGTAAAACCGCTCGAACAGTTACCGATCTTAGACCTGCAGGAATTATCACTTGTGACGATGAAAGAATAGATGCTGTATCAGATGGCACGTTTATTTTACGTAATAGACAAGTAAAAATTCTTGAGGTAGAAGGTACACGTGTAGTTGTTAGAGAAATAGAATAATATTAAGGAGCGATTCAATGTTTGGTATTGGTTTTATAATCATAGCTGTAATTATCGTAGTTGCATTATTAATCCTATTTTCATTTGTACCAGTAGGATTATGGATTTCTGCATTAGCAGCTGGCGTTCATGTCGGCATTGGTACACTTGTAGGTATGCGACTAAGAAGAGTATCACCAAGAAAGGTCATAGCACCTTTAATTAAAGCGCATAAAGCAGGCTTAAAGTTAACTACAAATCAATTAGAATCACATTACTTAGCTGGTGGTAACGTTGATAGAGTAGTAGATGCAAATATTGCAGCACAACGCGCAGATATAGATTTACCATTTGAACGTGGTGCCGCTATCGATTTAGCAGGTCGTGACGTACTTGAAGCTGTTCAAATGTCAGTTAATCCTAAAGTGATCGAAACACCATTTATCGCAGGTGTGGCAATGAATGGTATCGAGGTTAAAGCAAAAGCCCGAATCACAGTACGTGCTAACATTGCTAGATTAGTCGGTGGTGCTGGTGAAGAAACAATTATCGCCCGTGTTGGTGAAGGTATCGTTTCTACTATTGGTTCAAGTGAACATCATACCGAAGTTCTTGAAAATCCGGACAACATCTCTAAAACTGTATTAAGTAAAGGGTTAGACTCTGGAACTGCATTTGAAATATTATCTATCGATATTGCAGATGTTGATATTAGTAAAAATATTGGTGCTGATTTACAAACTGAACAAGCACTTGCAGATAAGAATATCGCACAGGCTAAAGCCGAAGAACGTCGCGCTATGGCTGTAGCATCTGAACAAGAAATGAAAGCTAGAGTACAAGAAATGAGAGCTAAAGTTGTTGAAGCAGAATCAGAAGTACCATTAGCTATGGCTGAAGCATTAAGATCAGGTAATATCGGAGTTAAAGATTATTATAATCTGAAGAATATCGAAGCAGATACTGGCATGAGAAAAGCGATTAACAAACGTACTGATCAAAATGATGATGAATCACCAGAACAATAATATAATGAGGTGATTAGATGAGTATCGGTATTATAATATTTATAATATCAATAATTGTTACAGCCATTAGTGCGATTCGTGACAAGAGCCACGAAGACAGACAAAATCAAAGACCACCTCAGAAATCACAAGGCGAACAACAACCTAAAAAGGGTGGTTTCTTTGAAGAATTTGAGAAAACTTTTAAGGAACTTAATGATGAATTAAATGGTGAAACTGAAAAGAAACAACGTAAAGACTTTGAAGAAACACTTCCTCCTATAAATAAAGATTTAGATGAGGAAGAAGATAGACCATATAAAGAAACAACCACGCCGTCACAAACTCATACACATCCTAAACCAGATCCAACACCATACAACAATGAGAACAACAGACCTCAACCTGTTGCCACAACATCAAGAGACGAAAGTGCTGAAAAACTAAGAAAAGAACTTGAAGCTAGTTTAACTGAGGATTTAAAAAACGTTCGTAGTGAGATTGATAGAGAAAAAGAAAAACAACTAGAAATGATTGAGAAAAAAGCGAGAGATATTATTAAAGATAAATATTTATCAGAAAGAACAAAACGTTATCGCTTAAAACAGCTACTGAATTCTCAAAATGTTGAACGAAGTATGTCTCATTCAGCTTTCAAATTTGACAACGATGAGGTCATCAACGGTTTAATATGGTCAGAAATTCTAAGTGAACCGAAACAACTTTAAATGACGCTTTTAATTTAATAACATCATTATTTAATTATAAGTTAAAACTAGGAGAGTAAAACTTTGTATTCATTTTTTCCAAATGAGTACAGTTTTACTCTCTTTTTAGTTTGTCTAAATTGTAGGAGTTTAGTAAAATTTTTAATGAGATAGATGTTATATCAAACGTTATAAATTTCAACTTTGATTTAAAGCATAATCACATTAATTAGTAGAACAAGCGTGATATAATGAATATGGAATTCAACACATTTAATTATATTACGTAATCAATAATATTAACTATCGTAACTTGAAAAGGAGCGCGTTTATGCCAGGAATAATTCAAATTGACGACATTAATCAATCACAAGCTTTAATGGGGAATAATGATGAGCATCTTAAAACTATTGAAGACAACTTTGATGTCGTCATACATGCTAGAGGACAAGAAATTGCCGTTAAAGGTGAAAAGTTAGAGCATGTAGAAAAAGCAGAATTAGTTCTTACCAATTTATTAAAAGTTATAGAATTGGGAAATACAATTACACTTAAAGATGTAGAAGCTGCTATTAAAATGGCAGATAATAACACGATTCAGCACCTTTTAGATTTATACGATGAAGAAATTACAAAAGATGCATTCGGTAAAACGATTCGTGCCAAAACAATGGGTCAACGAATGTATATCAATGCTATGAAAAGAAATGACTTAGTATTTGGTATAGGACCAGCAGGTACCGGCAAGACATTTTTAGCAGTTGTTTACGCTGCCAAGCAATTACGTAAAGGTACCGTTAAACGTATCGTTCTAACAAGACCAGCAGTTGAAGCTGGAGAATCACTTGGTTTCCTACCAGGTGATTTAAAAGAAAAAGTAGATCCTTATTTACGTCCGCTTTATGATGGATTAAATACTGTATTAGGAAGAGAACAAACAGAAAGATTTATAGAAAGAGGAATTATTGAAATTGCGCCACTTGCTTACATGAGAGGAAGAACGCTTGATGATGCGTTTGTCATCTTAGATGAAGCACAAAATACAACGCACGCTCAAATGAAAATGTTCTTAACACGTTTAGGTTTCGGTTCTAAAATGGTTGTTACTGGGGATCAAACTCAAATTGACTTACCTAAAGGCGTGAAGAGTGGCTTGAAAGAAGCAATTAAAAAACTGTACGGTGTCAATGGTATAAGTATTATGAAATTAGACCAAAGTGACGTAGTGAGACATCCACTAGTAAGTAAAATTATTGATCGTTACGAAGGAGTTGATTAAATGTTTACTATAGATTTTAGCGACCACACTGATTTAGTCAAAGATGAATGGTATGAACAAATTGATTCTTTACTAACCTTTGCTAAAAAACAGGAAAATATAGAAAGTGACGCAGAACTATCAGTTACCTTCGTAGATAAAGATGAAATTCAAAACATCAATAAAGTCTATAGAGATAAAGATAAAGTGACTGATGTCATTTCATTTGCTTTAGAAGAAGATGAACCTGATATAGATATGAATGACTTAGAAATTCCACGCGTACTTGGAGACATAATTATTTGCACTGATGTTGCGCAAGAACAAGCAGAAAGTTATGGCCATTCTTTTGAACGTGAATTAGGATTTTTAGCGTTACATGGATTCTTACATTTATTAGGGTATGATCATATGACAGAAGATGACGAAAAAGAAATGTTTGGTCGACAAGATGCAATTCTAAATTCTTACGGATTGACTAGAGACTAGTAATGAGACGTTTCAAATATGCTTACGATGGTTTTACAGCCATTTTAAAAAAAGACCAAAATTTCTTACTCCATATATTAGCTGGAATTATTGCTATCATAATGGGATTTATATTTCATATTAATCGTTCAGAGTGGATGTTTGTATTACTTGCTATTGCTTTAGTATTGAGTTTAGAAGCCATTAACACTTCAATCGAGTTTGTGGTCGATTTAGTTACTACTGAATATCATGAATATGCTAAACATGCCAAAGATATCGCAGCGTTTAGTGTAGTAATTGTATCCGTTTTAGCCATGTGTATTGGATTAATCGTTTTCGTACCACATATTTTAAGTTTATTTTAGGGGGAAAATAAATGAGCTATCAATCGCATTATTTTAAAGAAGTTAGGGAGGCACAAAATAATGCATATGCGCCTTATAGTCATTTTAAAGTTGGGGCTTATTTAAGAACCAAAGATGGACGCACGTTTCACGGTGCAAATGTTGAGAATGCGGCATACTCCTTAGGCATTTGTGCAGAACGTTCTAGCTTAGTCGCAGCTATTTCAGAAGGTTATAGACCTGGAGATTTCGAATCTATTACAGTGACGGTTGACGCAGATCAACCATCCTCTCCTTGTGGTGCTTGTAGACAAGTATTGAAAGAACTTTGCGATGACGATATGCCAGTATATATGACTAATCACAAAGGCGAAATGATAGAATCGACTGTAAGCGAACTATTACCATTAGGATTTTCAAGAAAGGATTTAAATTAATGACAGAAGAACATAAATCAGGATTTGTTTCAATCATTGGTAGACCTAATGTTGGTAAATCTACCTTTGTAAATAGAGTGATAGGACATAAAATTGCAATCATGTCTGATAAAGCTCAAACTACGCGCAATAAAATTCAGGGTGTGATGACAAGAGATGATGCTCAAATTATCTTTATAGACACACCTGGTATTCACAAACCAAAACATAAACTTGGTGACTATATGATGAGAGTGGCTAAAAATACACTTTCCGAAATTGATGCCATTATGTTCATGGTCAATGTAAATGAAGATATTGGCCGTGGTGATGAATATATCATGGAAATGTTAAAGAATGTTAAAACACCCATCTTTTTAGTATTAAATAAAATAGACCTTGTGCATCCAGATGCTTTAATGCCAAAGATTGAACAATACAAAGAATACATGGACTTTACAGATATTATTCCAATTTCAGCACTTGAAGGGTTAAATGTTGATCACTTTATCGATGTGCTAAAATCGTATCTACCTGAAGGACCAAAATATTATCCGGATGACCAAATTTCTGATCACCCAGAACAGTTTGTAGTGAGTGAAATTATTCGTGAAAAGATTTTACATTTAACAAGCGAAGAGATTCCGCACGCAATTGGCGTTAATGTTGATCGAATGATAAAAGAAGACGAAGACAGAGTCAGAATCGAAGCGACAATATATGTTGAGCGTGATTCTCAAAAAGGCATTGTCATTGGTAAAGGCGGTAAAAAACTTAAAGAAGTTGGAAAACGTGCACGACACGATATAGAAATGTTACTTGGTTCTAAAGTATATTTAGAACTATGGGTTAAAGTGCAACGTGATTGGAGAAATAAAGTAAACTTTATCCGCCAGATTGGCTATATTGAAGATCAAGATTGATCATTAGAGAGTCGGTGAATGTATCATGTTAATGAAACAAAAGGGCATCATTATTAAATCGGTTGATTATGGTGAGTCTGATAAAATCATTACAATTTTAAATGAGTATGGTGCGAAAATACCTTTAATGGCTCGACGTGCGAAAAAAGTTAAATCTGGTTTACAAGCTCATACACAAATGTTTGTGTATGGCTTATTTATTTATAATAAATGGCGTGGTATGGGAACTTTAAATTCTGTCGATGTCATTAACCAGCACTATGAATTACAATTAGATTTGTATGAAAGTAGTTATGCTTCTTTATGTGCAGAAACAATTGAAAGATCAATGGAAGAAAATGAGGTATCTAAATATAATTACGAGCTTCTTCATTTTGTACTTACGAAAATAAGCGAAGGCACGTCAGCTCAGTTGATGTCTATCGTAGTTCTATTGAAATGTATGGCAAAATTTGGTTTTACTGCCTCTTTTAATCGTTGCGTCATAACAGGTAATGATGACCAATCCAAATTAATGGGCTATAGTTTCAAATTTGATGGAGCTATTTCTCAAGAAGTAGCATATCAAGACCCACACGCCTTGAAATTAACAAATCGCTCGCTTTATCTATTAGATATACTGCAAAAATTACCTATCAATAAGATGAATTCTCTGAGTATTCATCAAGAAATTTTAGACGAAATGTCAGAACTCATTATTATGCTTTACAGAGAATATGCCGGCATGTTTTTTAAAAGCCAGAAGTTAATTAACCAACTTAAAAGACTAGAAAACAATCCACACTAAACCGTTTTATTTAGAAAAGCGGCATAGTGTGGATTTTTCATACTTAAAAAACTCTCTTATCTGCAACACAAAAGATGTGCTCGATAAGAGAGTAAATGCAAATAATGATTTATCTTTGAAATATTATTTAATACTAAAATTTAATTTTTTCAGCTAAGAATGTTTCTAATTCTGAAATTGGCATACGTACTTGTTCCATTGAATCTCTATCACGTACAGTGACTTGATTATCTTCTAGTGAATCGAAATCAAATGTAATACAATATGGCGTACCAATTTCATCTTGACGACGATAACGTTTACCAATTGATTGTGATTCATCGAAATCAATAGAGAAGTTTTGGCTCAATTGTTCGAATATTTTAATTGCTTCACTAGATAATTTCTTACTTAAAGGTAATACTGCAGCTTTATATGGTGCTAAAGCAGGGTGGAAGTGCATAACCGTACGTGCATCTTTACTTCCTTCAACACCTTCTTCTTCATATGCATCACATAAGAAGGCTAATGTTACACGATCCGCACCTAATGAAGGCTCGATACAATATGGAACGTATTTCTCGTTTGTTTCTGGATCATGATATTTGAAATCTTCGCCTGAATGTTCACTATGTTTTTGTAAGTCGAAGTCCGTACGACTTGCGATACCCCATAGTTCTCCCCAACCAAATGGGAATCTGTATTCAATATCAGTTGTCGCATTAGAGTAGTGAGATAATTCATCTTCATCATGGTCTCTTAAACGCATATTTTCTTCAGTAATATTTAAATCTTTTAACCATTGACTTGCAAATGTTTTCCAGAAGTTTTGCCATTCAATTTCTTCACCAGGTTTACAGAAGAATTCAAGTTCCATTTGTTCGAATTCTCTTGTTCTGAAAATGAAGTTACCAGGTGTAATCTCATTACGGAATGATTTACCGATTTGGCCAATACCAAAAGGCAATTTCTTACGCATTGAACGTTGAACATTTTTATAGTTAACGAAGATACCCTGTGCTGTTTCAGGACGTAAGAATAATTCATTTGTTGAATCTTCAGTAACACCTTGGAATGTTTTGAACATTAAGTTGAATTGACGAATATCAGTCCAATTCGCTGTACCACTTACTGGACAAACAATTCCTTCATCATCAATGATTTTCTTCATTTCATCAAAACTTAATCCATCAGCAATGAAATTTTCGTCGCCTTTTTCTTTTTGCATGTAATCTTCAATTAATTTATCTGCACGATAACGAATTTTACTGTCTTTATTATCAATCATCGGATCATTAAAGTTACCTAAGTGACCTGATGCCTCCCAAGTTTTAGGATTCATTAAGATAGCAGCGTCAATACCCACATTATAAGGTGATTGAGTAATAAATTTTTGCCACCATGCTTTTTTAATATTGTTTTTAAGTTCCACACCTAGAGGACCGTAATCCCAAGTATTTGATAAACCACCATAGATGTCACTTCCTGGGAAGACAAAACCTCTATGTTTCGCTAGTTGAACAATTGTTTCCATATCTTTTACCATAAAAACTCTCCTTACACATAAAAACGCCCCAAGACAATATACATATCAAATATGTCATATTATCTTGGGACGAGTTTAAAAGTATTTTTAGTCATTTGTACATGAAATACAAATGTTTACTTACATTTAACCCGCGGTTCCACCCAAATTAGTGTAGACACTCGCTTTTATTTCATTCATTTAGTCATGCGCCAATTTATCAATGTTAAGCTCACACCATCCTTAACTCGCTTCAACATTATTCTAATTGAAAGATTTTTTAATAGCAAGTATTTCTATGTATTTGTAGCAATTTATAATAAAAGTTATAATAAGAAGTATTCAAGAGGGGTGAGGACCTATAGAACTTAGTAAAAGACAGGAACAAATTATTGATATCGTCAAAACCAAAGGACCTATCACGGGTGAACAGATTGCTGAAAAGCTCAATCTCACTCGCGCTACTTTACGTCCTGACTTAGCAATACTGACAATGTCAGGTTTTATTGAAGCAAGACCTAGAGTCGGTTATTACTATTCGGGCAAATCTAAAAATAAAATTATTAATGAACAACTAAGACAATACGTGGTTAAAGATTATATGTCTCAACCTGTAATTTTAAAAGAGGAAATGTCTGTTTATGATGCAATTTGTACAATCTTTTTAGAAGATGCAGGTACATTATTTATCACAAATAAAGACAATGATTTCATTGGCGTTTGTTCAAGAAAGGATTTACTCAGGGCATCAATGATTGGCGAAGATATACATACAATGCCGATAAGCGTAAATATGACTCGAATGCCTCATATTACATTTCTTGAAGAAAGCGAGCTCGTCATTTATGCTGCCAATCAAATGATTGAAAAAGAAATTGACGCACTCCCCATTGTTAGAAAAAAAGACAATGACAAATATGAAGTCACTGGTCGAATTTCTAAAACAACGATAACTAAATTATTCGTATCATTATTTAAAGAATAGGTGGTAAATACATGGATAATATAAAGATAATTGTAGCCTCAGATTCGATAGGAGAAACAGCAGAATTAGTTGCTAGAGCAGGTGTTTCCCAGTTTAATCCTAAACAATGTAAACATGAATTCCTTCGCTATCCTTACATTGAATCTTTTGAGAATGTTGAAGAGGTGATTCAAGTTGCGCGTGATACAGGCGCTATCATTGTTTACACATTAGTTAAACCAGAAATAAAGAAATATATGCTTGCCAAAGTAGAAGAATTTTCTTTGAAATCAGTTGATATCATGGGACCATTAATGGATTTATTATCAGAGTCAATTGATGAAACGCCTTATTACGAACCAGGTATCGTACATCGACTAGATGACGCTTACTTTAAGAAGATTGACGCAATTGAGTTTGCAGTTAAATATGATGACGGTAAAGATCCTAAAGGTTTACCTAAGGCAGATATTGTACTGTTAGGTATTTCAAGAACTTCTAAAACACCGCTATCTCAATATTTGGCACATAAAAGTTATAAAGTGATGAACATTCCAATTGTTCCTGAAGTCACACCTCCAGATGCGTTATTTGAAATAGATACATCTAAATGTATTGCTTTAAAAATTAGTGAAGAAAAGCTTAATCGTATCCGTAAAGAAAGATTAAAACAACTAGGTTTAGGAGATACTGCTAGATATGCGACAGAAGCACGTATTCAAGAAGAATTAGATTACTTTGATGAGCTCGTTTCTAAAGTAGGTTGCCCTGTGATTGATGTCACAGATAAAGCTATTGAAGAAACAGCAAATGATATTATATATTTAATTGAAGAAAGTAAATCGAAATGATTTCATTTTCCTAGTAAAAAAGATATAATGATATGACTAATACTTAATAGGTGATTCCCTTTGCGTATAGATCAATCGGTCATTAATGAAATTAAAGATAAGACAGACATTTTAGATTTAGTAAGTGAATATGTAAAACTTGAAAAAAGAGGGCGCAATTACATTGGTTTGTGTCCTTTTCATGATGAAAAGACACCTTCTTTCACAGTTTCTGAGGATAAACAAATATGTCATTGCTTCGGTTGTAAAAAGGGTGGCAATGTTTTCCAATTTACGCAAGAAATTAAAGATATACCATTTGTAGAAGCAGTTAAAGAGTTGGGTGAACGTGTCAATATACAAGTTGATATTGGCAACACACAACAGAATCAAGAATCTCAAATGGCCTCAGATGATCTGAAAATGATTGAGATGCATGAGCTTATTCAAGAATATTACCATTATGCTCTAATGAAGACTGTAGAAGGCGAAGAAGCATTAAATTATTTAAGAGAACGTGGGTTTACTGATGAATTAATTAAAGAAAGAGAGATTGGGTTCGCTCCAGATAACTCACACTTTTGTCATGACTTTCTAGAGAAAAAGGGTTATGATATAGAACTTGCTTATGAAGCTGGTTTGTTATCTCGTAACGAAGAGAATTTCAGTTATTATGATAGATTCAGAAATAGAATCATGTTCCCTTTAAAAAATGCCCAAGGACGAATTGTTGGTTATTCAGGAAGAACATATACTGGACAAGAACCTAAATATTTAAATAGTCCAGAAACGCCTATCTTTCAAAAACGAAGACTCTTATATAATTTAGATAAAGCCCGTAAATCAATACGAAAAAATGATGAAATTATTCTACTCGAAGGATTTATGGATGTTATTAAGTCAGATTATGCCGGTTTAAAACAAGTTGTAGCAAGCATGGGGACACAATTGTCTCAAGAACATGTTACATTTCTTAAGAAATTAACACATAATATCACATTAATGTTTGATGGAGATTTCGCCGGTAAAGAGGCTACTTTGAAAACTGGACAAACGCTTTTACAACAAGGTTTAAATGTGTATGTCGTTCAATTACCTTCTGGAATGGATCCAGATGAATATATTGGAAAATATGGTAATGACACATTTTTAAATTTTGTTCAAAAAGATAAAAAATCATTCGTTTTATTTAAAGTTCAAACACATCAAGATGAAATCAATAATAATGACTTAGCTTACGAAAGATATTTTAAAGAAACGACGAATGACATTTCACTTGTCCAATCAACAATACTTCGAAATAAACTCATACACGATGTGGCTGACATTTTCAAAATAAATCCAGAAACCATTCAACATGAAGTAGGCGTAAATGCAACGCCACAAGCACCACCAGCGGATTACGGTACTTATGGTCCTTCATCACAGGCACATACTCAATTATTTAATCGTTTATCGAAGCATGAGAAAGCAGAAAGGGCACTGCTTAAACATTTTATGAAAGATAAAGATACATTCTTAAATTATTACCAAAAGATTAGTAATGATGACTTTACAAATAAATATTTTAAGAGTATATTTAATATTTTGCATGACTATTTTTCAGAACAAGATTATTATAGTATAAGTGACGTAATGCAATATATTGAATCTAATGATTTAAGAGAGGCTTTCATTGAACTAGAACAATATAATCTTAATGATGAACCTTATGAAAATGAAATAGAGGACTACATAGACATTATTAATAGCAATAGTGGCGAAGAGTCAATTGAAGCATTAAATCATAAATTAAGAGAAGCATCTCGTATAGGTGATGTAGAATTGCAAAAATACTATTTACAACTTATCGTAAATAAGAATAAAAGTAGAATGTAAATATAGTGAAATTGAAAAGCGTAATAATATAAAAGCGATACAATAATGAACACACTCACACATTCTAAACAATGGTTACTAATAAGGTTGAGTGGGTAGTAAAACTATGTCACAATTTTTAAATGTATGATTGATTTTTAATTAAAATCTTGATGAAGTGCCTATATAAAATATTAAAATGGCTTAATTGAAAGTGATTAATTCAATATTTACAATATACAAATCATATTTAATTGATATAATATATAGTTATTGAAAGATTATCAGTATTTATTAAAATCGGGAGGCCTTTTCATGTCTGATAACCAAGTGAAAATTAAAAAACAAACAATTGATCCGACTTTAACATTAGAAGATGTTAAAAAACAATTAATTGATAAGGGTAAAAAAGAAGGTCATTTAAGCCATGAAGAAATTGCTGAAAAACTACAGAATTTCGAAATGGATTCTGATCAAATGGATGATTTCTTCGATCAACTTAATGATAATGATATTACTCTTGTTAATGAAAAAGATAGCTCCGATACAGATGAAAAATTAAACCCCAATGATTTAAGTGCTCCTCCTGGTGTCAAAATTAATGACCCAGTCCGTATGTACCTTAAAGAGATTGGTAGAGTCAATCTGTTAAGCGCTCAAGAAGAAATTGAATTAGCTAAGAAAATTGAACAAGGTGATGAAATCGCAAAATCACGATTAGCTGAAGCCAACCTACGTTTAGTTGTTAGTATTGCTAAAAGATATGTAGGTAGAGGTATGTTATTCCTAGATTTAATCCAAGAGGGTAACATGGGCTTAATTAAGGCCGTTGAAAAATTCGACTTTAGTAAAGGGTTTAAATTTTCAACATATGCAACTTGGTGGATTAGACAAGCAATTACAAGAGCGATTGCTGACCAAGCACGTACAATCCGTATTCCTGTCCATATGGTTGAAACGATTAATAAATTAATACGTGTTCAACGTCAATTATTACAAGATTTAGGTCGTGACCCTGCACCAGAAGAAATTGGTGAAGAAATGGATTTACCACCTGAAAAAGTACGTGAAATCTTAAAAATTGCGCAAGAACCAGTTTCTCTTGAAACACCTATTGGCGAAGAAGATGACAGCCACTTAGGAGATTTCATTGAAGACCAAGAAGCACAGAGTCCTTCAGACCATGCCGCATATGAATTATTAAAGGAACAACTTGAAGATGTGCTTGATACATTAACTGATAGAGAAGAGAACGTGTTGCGTTTAAGATTTGGCTTAGACGATGGACGTACAAGAACACTTGAAGAGGTTGGTAAAGTGTTTGGTGTTACACGTGAACGTATTCGTCAAATTGAAGCTAAAGCTTTAAGAAAACTAAGACATCCTAGTCGTAGTAAGAGACTTAAAGATTTCATGGATTAAAATAATAAAGTTGGGCAAGTGTCTATGAATGAATAAACATCGTTTTCTACCTCGCCCAATCGAATCATCACACTTGAAAGGGTGGGATAATGAATTCAATTTTCAATATACTGAATTCAATCCCACTCTTTTTTAATACATATGAGGAGTTTAAACATGATTAATTTAAATCAACGATTATTGCGTGTGTGCTCATTTTTAAAGCAAGGAACACTAGCTGATATTGGTTCAGATCACGCTTATTTACCTATTTATGCAATACAAAACAAGATATGTACAAGTGCAATTGCTGGTGAGGTCATTAAAGGACCGTATAAGGCTGCGGTGAATAATGTCGCTGAAAATGACTTAAATGAATCAATCGACGTCCGCTTAGGTGACGGTTTAGCCGTTATCAATCATGCTGATAACATTGATAATATAACGATTTGCGGCATGGGTGGACCTCTTATTGCTTCAATTTTAAAAGAAGGGCAAGAAAAATTAACATATCATCCAAGGCTTATCTTACAAAGTAATATTCAAACACAAATCTTGAGAAATGTCTTAACGTCACTCAATTATGAAATTATAGATGAGGTCATTCTTGAAGAAAAAGGGCATATTTATGAAATTGTAGTAGCAGAATTTAATCAATCTTTGAAACCACTCTCTACAAAAGAATCAAAATTCGGCCCATATTTATTAAAGGAAAAGAATGATTATTTCTATAAAAAGTGGAATAGAGAACTCGAAGCACTCTATCATATTAAGTCACAATTGAATTCATCAACACATCATGAGAGACTTAAAGAAATTGAAAGTGAAATTAATCTCATACAAGAGGTGTTAGATAATGAAATTGAGTAAACTCATATCTATTTTAGACACACATGTGCCATTTTCCACAGCGGAATCATGGGATAATGTCGGATTACTAATCGGCGATGAAAACCAACAAGTCAATGGTATATTAACCGCCTTAGATTGTACTGAAGACGTCGTCAATCAAGCGATAGACAAAAATATAAATACCATCATTGCACATCATCCACTTATCTTCAAAGGGATTAAAAATATCGTTCAAACTGGTTACGGCAAGATTATACGCAAACTAATTCAAAACGATATTAACCTTATCGCAATGCATACAAATTTAGATGTAAATCCAAATGGCGTAAATAAGATGCTAGCAGACACTCTTGGTTTAAATAATATTAAACTAATTAACCAACAAAATACGACGTATTATAAGGTTCAAACTTTTATCCCTAAAGAAAATGTCGAAAACTTTAAAGACCAACTCAATCAACTCGGCTTAGCTAAAGAAGGAAACTATGAATACTGTTTCTTTGAAAGCGCAGGAAAGGGACAATTTAAACCTGTTGGAGAAGCCAATCCTTATCTCGGTCAACTCGATAGTATAGAATATGTAGATGAGATTAAACTCGAATTTATGATTTCTGAAAATGAAAAACAAATCACCGAACAGGCAATTATAAATTATCATCCTTATGAAACACCCGTATATGATTTTATTAAACTGCAGAAACGAAGCGAGTATGGTTTAGGTATCATAGGTGAGCTTCCTCATACGATGACTTTAGATGAGTTTTCTAGTTACACTAAAGAGCAATTAAATATTAATAGTTTAAGATATACGGGTCATCCTGACGCAGTCATTAACAAAGTTGCTATGATAGGCGGTTCAGGAATTGGTTTTGAATATGAAGCGCAAAAATTGGGTGCTGATGTATTTGTAACTGGAGATATCAAACATCACGACGCATTAGATGCTAAAATACAAGGTGTTAATTTATTAGATATTAACCACTATAGCGAATTTGTAATGAAGCAAGGCTTAAAATCGTTGCTAGAAGACTGGCTATTTGAGTATAAAGATGAGTTACCTATCGAAGCCTCAGATATTAACACCGATCCATTCACTTATAAATAATATATTGCTTATTAGACTTTAAAGGAGGCCATATCATGGCAAAACATCCATTTGAGCATTTTAATTTAGACGAAAGTTTAATTAAAGCGGTTCAAGACCTTAATTTTGAAAAACCTACAGAAATACAAAATAGAATTATCCCTAGAATATTGAAAGGTACTAACTTGATTGGTCAATCACAAACAGGTACAGGAAAGTCACATTCTTTCTTATTACCTTTAATGCAAAAGATTGATGTAGATGTTCAAGAACCACAAGCCATTGTCGTTGCACCAACACGAGAACTCGCTCAACAATTATTTCAAGCGGCTAGTCATCTGAGTAAATTCAAACAAGAGGTAAGTGTTAAATTGTTTATCGGCGGTACAGATATCGAAAAAGATAAACAACGTTGTAATAGACAACCCCAATTAATTATTGGTACACCTACACGGATTAATGATCTTGCACAAGGCGGATATCTTCATGCGCACCTTGCCAGCAATTTAATTGTGGACGAAGCTGACTTAATGATTGATTTAGGTTTAATTGAAGATGTAGATTATATCGCAGCAAGATTAGATGACGAGGCTCACATTGCAGTATTTAGTGCAACTATTCCTAAATCATTGCAACCATTTTTAAATAAATATTTAAGTCAACCTGAATTCGTTGAGGTTGATAGTAAGTCTCAAAATAAGAAAAACATTGAATTTTATCTTATACCTACAAAAGGTACTGCCAAAATCGATAAAACGTTAAGTCTTATCGATATGTTAAATCCGTATTTATGTATCATTTTCTGTAATAGTAGAGAAAATGCAAACGAACTTGCAAATTCTTTAAATAATGAAGGTATTAAAGTTGGTATGATTCACGGGGGCTTAACACCTAGAGAACGTAAACAACAAATGAAGCGTATTAGAAACCTAGACTTCCAATACGTGATTGCAAGTGATCTTGCTTCAAGAGGTATCGATATCGAAGGCGTGAGTCACGTGATTAACTTTGACGTACCAAATGATATTGATTTCTTTACACATCGTGTAGGACGAACAGGACGGGGTAATTATAAAGGAGTAGCAATTACGCTTTATAGTCCTGATGAAGAGCATAATATCTCATTAATCGAAGATAAAGGCTATCATTTTGAAAATGTAGACATTAAAAATGGCGAACTAAAACCGATTAAAGCACATGATACAAGACGAACAAGACAACGCAAAGATGACCATCTAACAAACGAAGTTAAACATAAAGTTCGAAGTAAATCGAAAAGAAAAGTTAAACCAGGCTATAAGAAGAAGTTTAAGCAAGAAGTAGAAAAAATGAAACGTCAAGAGAGAAAGCTTTATAGTAAAAGACAAAATAGACAAAAACGTAAAAATAATAAAGGATAGGTGAATGACATGTTATTAGGTTCTCATGTTTCAATGAGTGGTAAAAAGATGTTACAAGGCTCTGCGGAAGAAGCCCATAAATTCGGTGAATCTACATTTATGATATATACTGGAGCTCCTCAGAATACGAGAAGAAAAAGCATCGAAGATTTAAATATAGAAAAAGGACATGAGGCCATGAAAGAATATGGTTTATCTAATATTATTGTTCATGCACCCTATATTATTAACATCGCTAATACGACGAAACCTGAAGTATTCAACTTAGGTGTAGATTTTTTACAGAATGAAATTGAACGTACGCAAGCGATTGGTGCAAAAGATATTGTACTACATCCTGGCTCTCATGTAGGCGCTGGTGCAGACGTAGGTATTAAAAAGATTATCGAAGGTCTTAATGAAGTCTTAACACACGATAACGATGTGCGAATTGCACTTGAGACAATGGCCGGTAAAGGTTCAGAAGTAGGTCGCTCATTCGAGGAAATCGCTCAAATAATTGATGGCGTGACACATAATGATCGTTTGTCAATTTGTTTTGACACATGCCATACACATGATGCTGGTTATAATGTCAAAGAAGACTTCGATGGTGTGTTGAATGAATTTGATAAAATCATAGGCGTAGACCGTATTAAAGTTGTACATGTTAATGACAGTAAAAATGAAATAGGCGCACATAAAGACCGTCATGAAAATATTGGCTTTGGTCATATTGGCTTCGACGCTTTAAACTATGTTGTCCACCATGATGCATTTAAAGATATTCCTAAAATTTTAGAAACACCTTATGTTGGTGAAGATAAGAAAAATAAAAAACCACCTTATAAATTTGAAATCGAAATGTTAAAAGCACAACAATTTGATTCAGATCTTAAAAATAAAATTTTAAATCAATAAATAGCTTTTTCCTAATACATGAAACACTCGACGGAGCGAGATAATGAAATCATACCATTTGATAAATGATTTCAATCTCGCTTCTTTTATTTAGTCGTAAACATTACTATTTACATAACATTTGCAAAGCTGTATAGTTATATGCGAGGTGAAAACATGACGACGCCAGTTTTCGAATTACGAAATATAGATTATTATTTCGACAATAAGCATGTATTAGAAAATATAAATATTAAAATTAACAAAGGAGAATTTCTTGCCATCGTTGGTCCAAATGGTGCTGGAAAGTCAACTTTACTTAAAATCATTTTAGGGCTGTTACCTTTACAAAAAGGAGAAATATTTGTTGAGGGTCATTTGTATAAAGGCAACAAATCATCTTTAAAGATTTGTTATGTTTCCCAAAAAGCAACAGCATTTAATGCAGGTTTTCCAGCAAGTGTAAAAGAAGTTGTATTAAGTGGTTTAACTAAGACAAAGAAACTTTTCCAGAAATTTAATAAAAGTGATAATAAAAAAGTGGAAGATGTATTAAAACGATTAAACATTTCTCACTTAATCAATAAAAATATTGCCGAATTATCAGGAGGCCAACAGCAACGTGTATTAATTGCTAGGGCACTGATTTCAAATCCGAGTGTATTAGTTTTAGACGAGCCAACCAATGGTATTGATGCGAAACATGTGAACGAGTTTTACGAAACATTAGATAGGCTCAAAAAAGAAGGTATCACTATTATTCTGGTGACACATGATATTGGAGTAGTTGCAGATACAGCTACGGAGGTTGCATGTCTGAACAAACATCTTCATTTTCATGGCACAACAGAAGATTTTAAATCATTAGATGAAGTAGAAATATCTAAAATCTATGGTCATCCAATTCAATTCGTTGATCATCAACATAACAGAGCGTGTTGCAATAACGATGAGGAAAAAAGCTCATGAAATTAAATATTAAGGAGTGTAACTTGTGATAGACGCGTTATTAAATTTTGATTTTATGAGGTACTCTCTGATTAGCGGCATTTTAATAGGGTTTATCGCACCTTTAATAGGTGCTTTTATAGTTGTAAGAAGGTTATCACTTATAGCTGATGCTCTCAGCCATGTCACTTTAGGGGGGATTTCATTTGGAATGTTTATACTCACAGTAATACCAGCTTTGTCTCTCATTAACCCAATGTGGTTCGGGATAATTTTTGCGGTTATTGGAGCACTTTTAATTGAAAAGTTAAGAACATCGTTTTCAAATTATCAAGAAATAGCGATTCCTATTATAATGAGTGCCGGTATTGCGCTAAGTGCGATCTTTATTTCATTAGCAGATGGTTTCAATCAAGAGATAGTGGGACTTCTATTTGGCTCTATTAGTGCTGTTAATTTAAGTGATTTAACTACAATAATCGTTATTACAATCATCGTCGTACTATTTATTACATTATTTTATAAAGAGTTGTTCATACTATCATTTGATGAAGAATATAGTAAGGTTATTGGTATACCTAAATGGATTCAATTCTTATTTATTATTATTGTAGCTATGGTCATTTCAGCTTCAATGAGAGTTGTAGGGATATTGTTAGTAAGTGCATTGATTACACTTCCGATTGCCATCTCTATGCGTTTAACTAAAGGGTTTAAACAGCTCATTGCACTCAGTGTTGTCCTTGGCGAATCAGCAGTCATATTAGGTTTAGTTTTAGCATTTTATATGAACATTTCACCTGGTGGTGTTATTGTAGTATTATTAGTAATTATGCTGATGATAACAATGATTTACCAAAAGTTAAAAGTTAAGTTCAAAAAGGGAGCAATTTCAAATGAATACAAATGATGCTATTAAAATTTTAAAAGATAATGGACTTAAATATACAGATAAGCGTAAAGATATGTTGGATATATTTGTAGAAGAAGACAAATATCTAAATGCCAAGCATATTCAACAAAAAATGGATAAAGACTATCCAGGCATTTCTTTCGATACAGTTTATCGAAACCTCCATCTATTTAAAGATTTAGGTATTATTGAAAGTACTGAATTAGAAGGTGAAATGAAATTTAGAATTGCTTGTACCAATCACCACCATCATCACTTTATTTGTGAACAGTGTGGAGACACAAAGGTGATAGACTTTTGTCCAATTGAGCAAATCAAACAATTTTTACCTAACGTTGCGATACACACACATAAATTAGAAGTTTATGGTGTATGCGAAACATGTCAACGTAAAGCATAATTTCTAACCATCAGCTATTTAAGTTGATGGTTTTATTTTTAAAAGATTACATCATCAAAACATAGGCCGATAGTCTGAATTATTAATAAAAGATTAATTTTTAAGTATTTCTATGTTTAAATTTCACAGATTTGAGATATATTAAAGATGTAATAAAAATAATTGGTAGTTAGATTTGAATGTGTTGTAAGCATATTCATTGTTGCTATAAAAGCTACTTGTTATGATTATTGTACAGACAATTTAGGAGGATGATTATTTATGGCTTTTGAATTACCAAAATTACCTTATGCATATGATGCATTAGAACCACACATCGATAAACAAACTATGGAGATTCATCACGACAAACACCATAACACATATGTAACTAAATTAAACTCAGCAGTTGAAGGAACAGATTTAGAAGCTAAATCAATCGAAGAAATTGTTGCAAATTTAGATAGCGTACCTTCTGATATTCAAACAGCAGTACGTAACAATGGTGGCGGTCACTTAAACCACTCATTATTCTGGGAATTATTATCACCTAATTCTGAAGAAAAAGGTGAAGTTGTAGACAAAATCAAAGAACAATGGGGCTCTTTAGATGAATTCAAAAAAGAATTCGCTGACAAAGCAGCAGCTCGTTTCGGTTCTGGTTGGGCTTGGTTAGTAGTAAACAACGATCAATTAGAAATCGTAACTACACCAAACCAAGATAACCCATTAACTGAAGGTAAAACACCAATCTTAGGTTTAGATGTTTGGGAACACGCTTATTACCTTAAATATCAAAACAAACGTCCAGATTATATCAGTGCATTCTGGAATGTTGTTAACTGGGAAAAAGTTGACGAATTATATAAAGCAGCAAAATAATTTTGCTACAAGATTGACGGTCTCAATTGAGAGACCGTTATTTTTTTGTCAAAATGATAGAAAAATAATCTAATATCATATATCATTTGTATGAGACACGTTGAATAGAGGTAGGTTGTTTTGCTGAAAAGATTAAAAGAAAAATCAAATGATGAAAAAACCAGAAACACCATGAACAAGAGGATTAATTTTGTATTTGGATTTATCGTATTAATCTTCGCAATTCTAGTGTTACGGTTAGGTTATTTGCAAATAGCACAAGGATCACATTACAAACAATTAATTAAGAACGATGAAAACATAACAGTTAACGAATCAGTACCAAGAGGGCGCATTTTAGATAGAAATGGTAAAGTCCTTGTTGATAATGCTTCAAAGATGTCAATTACATATACACGAAACAGAAAGACAACACAACAAGAAATGCTTGATACAGCTAAAAAATTATCTGGTCTCATTAAGATGAACACGGATAAAATTACAGAGCGCGACAAAAAAGATTTCTGGGTTCAAATCCATCCGGAACAAGCAAAACGTTTAATGAAAAAAGAGCAGTCATTATTAGAGAATGGTAGCATTACTCAAGAACAATATGACAATCAACAAAGAGATAAAATTGGTAAAAAACAATTAGATGAATTAAGTAAAAAAGATTTACAAATTCTAGCTATTTATCGTGAGATGAATGCTGGTTCTACGTTAGATCCTCAAACCATTAAAAATGATGGGGTAACTGAAAAAGAATACGCTGCTGTATCTCAACAACTTTCAAAGTTACCTGGAGTAAACACATCTATGGACTGGGATAGAAAATATCCATACGGAGATACTTTAAGAGGTATATTCGGAGGCGTTTCAACTTCTTCAGAAGGTATTCCAAAAGAATTGACAGAACAATATCTTTCTAAAGGCTATTCAAGAAACGACAGAGTAGGCAAATCTTATTTAGAATATCAATATGAAGATGTTCTTAAAGGCACTAAAAAACAAATGAAATATACTACGGATAAATCTGGTAAAGTCATCAACTCTGAAGTCGTCAACCCAGGAAAAAGGGGTCATGATTTACAATTAACCATTGATATTGACTTACAGAAGAAAGTTGAATCTCTATTGGAAAAAGAAATTTCCACGTTGAGAAGTCAAGGCGCCAAAGATATGGATAATGCGCTCATAGTAGTACAAAATCCTAAAAATGGTGACATTCTTGCGATAGCTGGTAAGCAAATTGACAAGCAAGGTAAACTTAAAGACTTTGATATTGGAAACTTCACTGCACAATATGCAGTTGGTTCATCTGTCAAAGGTGGTACGCTATTAGCTGGTTATCAAAACCATGCCATTAAAGTAGGAGAAACAATGGTCGATGAACCATTACACTTCCAAGGCGGTCTAACTAAACGATCTTACTTTAACAAAGATGGTCGAGTGACAATTAATGATAAGCAAGCACTTATGCATTCTTCTAACGTCTTTATGTTTAAGACAGCATTAAAATTAGCAGGTGATCCTTATTATTCTGGTATGCCATTACCTAATGACATTGCAACGGCAGGTCAAAAGTTACGAAAAGGACTAAATCAAGTTGGTCTCGGAGTTAAAACAGGTGTAGATTTACCAAATGAAACACCAGGTCAAATCGAACCACTAACAAATAATCCTGGTAACTACTTAGATTTATCTATCGGACAATATGATACGTATACACCATTGCAGTTGTCACAATACGTTTCAACAATTGCAAATAATGGTTATAGAATCCAACCACACATAGGTTTAGCGATTCACGAATCAACGAATAAGGATGAATTAGGTCCTTTAAAACGTAAAATTAAAGGCAATGTTCTTAATAGGGTGAATAACTCTGAAAATGAAATCAAAGAAGTTCAAGATGGATTCAAAATGGCGTTTAATGAAAAAGATGGTACAGGATATGCCAGCTTTAGAAATACTGTCGTACCATCAGCAGGTAAAACGGGTACAGCTGAGGTATTCCAAAATGGTGAACCAAGAGTTAACTCTACTTATATTGGTTACGCACCTATTAAAGATCCAAAACTTTCATTCTCAATCGTCTATACCAATCAACCCGTCCCACCACCTTGGTTAAATGGTGGAGATTTAGGAAGAGACGTTATTAACTATTACTTTAGAGATAGAGAGAAAAAAGATAACAACGATTCCAATAAATCATCGCAAACTAAAAGCGATCAACAAAATAATGATTCAGACTCAGATAGTAATTCTGACGATGATGAGGAATAAGTTTACACGTAATATCAAAAAATTATTCTTTGCAATTACATTTGTAATTGGTATAATGATAAGGTCGTATTTAGAAAAGGTAAGGAGGAATAATCATGCGCGTAAACGTTACATTAGCTTGTACTGAATGTGGAGATAGAAACTATATCTCAACTAAAAACAAACGAAACAATCCTGAACGTATTGAAATGAAAAAATACTGTGCACGTGATAATAAACAAACTTTACACCGTGAAACTAAATAATTAATTTAGCTAACTACCCACAAAATCTTCATTTTGTGGGTAGTTTTTATATACTCGAATACATAGCAACTTAATGACATCATTATGGATAAACGTTATAATATGAATTGAACAAAGTGGGTGAAAATGTTGGGTAAAAAACATATACGTCAAGCAACAATTGAAAAACTAAAAAGTTTTAACAGAGATAAAAAAGCTGTTGCAGACCTATGGTTAGCAAATGAGTTATTTAATACGAAAGCTTATCAAGATGCTGAAAGCATAGGATTTGTTTTATCGATGACTCACGAGGTCGATACCTATCAAATAATCGAAACGGCTATTAAACAAAATAAAAAAGTTTACGTTCCAGAAACAAATTATAAAGAGGGATTGATGACTTTTAAACGTCTATTATCTCTAAATGAAATCGAAAAAGATGATAAAGGTATTTATCATTCTATTTCAGATTCTGAACTTACTAACTATATGGATTTATTAGTAGTACCCGGTGTAGCTTTTGAAAAAAGTGGATATCGAATTGGCTATGGTGGGGGCTATTACGATAAATTTTTAAACCAATACAAAACGCAAACTGTTAGCTTGCTATATGATTTTCAACTTACTACATTTAACAAAGAATCATTCGATCAACCTGTAGATCAATTAATTATTTATAACAATGATGTAGTGGAGGAATAAATGAATATTGAGAAACTTTATTGGAAGACCTTATATTACTGGATTAGATATCTAAACTACGATGTAATAAGTCGAGATAAAGATGATGCAGAAATTTGGTTGGTCCATAAACGCAAACAATCAGTAGTTATTTTTAGAAAAGATGTAAGTACGACTCAAGAAGTTAGATTTGATAAATCTAGGATTCTAGACCATCAAGATGATTTAGCGCAAAAGATTGGGTTTAAACCAAGTTCTTACAATTTTTATTACTTTACTGATAGGGAATTTTCTGAAGAAAAAATAAGCGAAAATGATCCTATAAAACTCAACTTCTTTATAATCAAAAATGAAGAAGATATAAAACAAATCACTCCAAATTTCGTCATCCATAAAATGCTTATCAATAACAATGATAAAAAGACTTATTCTCACTATAGACGAAAAGTATTAACAAATAATCCTTTAGATAAACACATGCATAGATTCACACCTGCAACTTACCTTTTAATTATTATAAATGTTGTTATCTGGCTATGTATGATTTTATATCTTAATAGATTTTCTGATGTTAAATTATTAGATGTTGGTGGACTTGTACATTTTAATGTCGTTCATGGAGAATGGTATCGTTTAATCACTTCCATGTTTTTACATTTTAATTTTGAACATATTTTAATGAATATGCTTTCTCTATTTATTTTTGGGAAAATTGTTGAATCCATTGTGGGTTCATGGAGAATGTTAATCATTTACTTTATTTCAGGGTTGTTTGGTAATTTTGTATCACTTTCTTTTAACACATCAACAATTTCCGTTGGTGCTAGTGGTGCAATTTTTGGATTAATTGGGGCTATTTTTGCAATAATGTATTTAAGTAAAACCTTCGATAAAAAAGTTATTGGTCAATTACTCATTGCATTGGTTATCCTAGTTGGTCTGTCGCTTTTCATGTCTAATATCAATATTATGGCTCATTTAGGCGGCTTTATCGGTGGATTATTAATCACACTGATTGGATATTATTTTAAAAATAATCGTCAGTTGTTTTGGATATTTTTAATAATTTTATTAACTATTTTTGTTGCTTTGCAAATTAGGATATTTACGATTAAAGAAGATAATATTTATGACAAACTCATAAAAGATCAAATGATAGCTGGCAACTATAGCGAAGCTAAAAGTGTGGTTACTCAAACTTTAAATAAAAAATATGCTGACGATGAAACATATTATTTAAGCGGACTAATCACAGCGACTGAAAGTTCACAATCAGAAGCGATAGCAGAATGGGAAAGAGGTTTAAAAAGCTATCCCAATTCAGGCATACTCAATTATGAATTAGCAATAGCTAATCGCTCTCTTAGTGATAATAAGAAAGCATTAAAATATGTGAAAAAGGCAGTAAAAAGCGACCCTAGTAATACTAACTACAAAAACTTACAAAAAGAGTTGAGTGAATCTAGTGACTCGAAAGATAAATAATTTTTATGATGTTTTACAGTTACTTAAGAAATATGGTTTCATCATTTATTTTAAAGATCCTGAGGATATGCATGAAATGATGTTACAAGAAATAAAGTCTTTATATAACTATCAGTTATTATCTAAAGATGAATATCTAAAATGTATTTTGATAATTAATCAGAGAAGGAATGAACATAAATGACAAATATTATTTTAGCGGCCGACATCGGTGGTACTACTTGTAAATTGGGAATTTTCGATACACAACTAGAGCAATTACATAAATGGTCAATTCATACAGATACTAGCGATCATACTGGTGAATTATTATTAAAAAACATTTATGATTCTTTTGTTCAAAAAGTACAAGAGTTTAATTTCAATTTTGAAGATGTTCAGGGTGTAGGAATTGGTGTACCTGGACCTGTTAACTTTGAAACCGGTGTTGTGAATGGTGCTGTAAATTTACATTGGCCTGGAAATGTAAATGTGAGAAAGATTTTCCAGAAATATGTAGACTGCCCCGTTTATGTGGATAATGATGCAAATGTTGCCGCTTTAGGTGAAAAGCATAAAGGTGCCGGCGAGGGTGCTGATGATGTTGTTGCAATTACTTTAGGAACTGGTCTTGGTGGTGGTATCATATCTAATGGAGAGATTGTTCACGGTCATAATGGATCAGGCGCTGAAATCGGTCATATGAGAGCAGACTTCGATCAACGCTTTAAATGTAATTGTGGAAAATCGGGATGTATTGAAACAGTAGCTTCTGCAACTGGTGTCGTTAATTTAGTGAATTTCTATTATCCTAAACTTACTTTTAAATCATCAATTTTACAATTAATTAAGGATAATAATGTTACTGCTAAAGCTGTTTTTGATGCCGCTAAAGCAGGAGATCAATTCTGTATATTTATCACTGAAAAGGTAGCTAATTACATTGGTTATTTATGCAGTATTATTAGTGTTACAAGCAATCCTAAATATATTGTCTTAGGTGGTGGCATGTCTACTGCAGGACCGATTTTAATTGAAAATATCAAAACAGAATATAACAATCTAACATTTACTCCAGCTCAATTTGAAACCGAAATCGTTCAGGCAAAACTTGGAAACGACGCAGGTATTACTGGAGCTGCAGGGTTAATTAAGACTTATGTTCTAGATAAAGAAGGTGTAAAATAATGGCAATCGTAGACGTTGTAGTTATTCCAGTCGGCACAGAAGGACCAAGTGTAAGTAAATACATCGCAGAAATACAAACTAAACTGAAAGAATTTAAAGAACAAGGTAAAATTGATTATCAACTTACACCAATGAACACGCTTATAGAAGGTGACTTAAAAGATTTATTCGAAGTCATTCAAGCAATTCATGAATTACCTTTTGATAAAGGTTTAGACAGAGTATGTACGAATATACGTATCGACGACCGTCGTGATAAATCTAGAAAAATGAATGATAAACTTAAATCTGTTCAAAAACATTTAGATAATAGTGGTGAATAAATAATGAGAATTTCCAATTTGACTCTTGGTTTAGTGGATACAAATACGTATTTCATTGAAAATGATAATAGCGTTATTTTAATTGATCCTTCAAGTGAAAGTGATAAAATTATTAAAAAATTAAACCAGATAAATAAACCTTTAAAGGCTGTGCTACTTACACATGCACATTATGATCATATCGGTGCATTGGACGATATAGTTACAAAATATGATGTACCTGTATATATGCATGAAGATGAGTTTGATTTTTTACAGAATCCGGAGAAAAACGGTGCTTCTAAATTCAAACAATATGGTATGCCACAAGTAGTTAGCAATGCGAAACCTTTAAGTATTCATGAGGGGCCTGCCGAAATTAAAGGTTTTAAATTTAATGTATTACACACACCAGGACATTCACCAGGAAGTTTAACATATGTGTTTGATGAATTTGCTGTAGTAGGCGACACTTTATTTAATAATGGTATTGGACGCACAGATCTTTATAAAGGAGATTACGAAACTTTAGTCGACTCTATTAAAGATAAATTATTTGAATTAGAAGGCGACCTTCCATTATTCCCAGGTCATGGTCCTTATACTACAGTGGATGACGAACAATTAAATCCATTTTTAAATGGATAAATCAATAAAGTAATTTTTACACCTCCTACGTTGTTATATGTAGGAGGTGTTTTTATGAAAATGTTATTTCAAGAAATTGTAAATCATGCCATCAATAACAATGTCAGTGATATTCATTTTATTCCAAGTGAGCATCATACACTCATCAAACTTAGAATCAACGATCAATTGATTAATTATGATACGTTAGCTCATCCTATCTATAGTAAATTACTTATCTATATGAAGTTTAAATCAGGATTAGATGTCTCTACCCAACAAGTTGCTCAAAGCGGAAGATATATTTATAAATTAAAGAATATATATTATCTTAGGATTTCTACGCTTCCGCTATCATTAGGAAATGAAAGTTGTGTCATCAGAATCGTTCCTCAATATTTTCAACAAAAAAGAGAGTCTTACGAATTCAATGATTTTAAACACTTAATGAATAAAAAACAAGGATTGTTGCTATTCAGTGGACCCACAGGTTCAGGAAAGAGTACATTGATGTATCAAATGGTCATGCATGCACATAAAAATCTGAATTTAAATGTTATTTCTATTGAAGACCCGGTTGAACAATTACTAGATGGTATCACTCAAATATCAGTTAACGAAAAAGCAGGTATTAATTATGCTAATTCATTTAAAGCTATATTAAGATGTGATCCTGATGTCATTTTAATAGGAGAAATTAGAGATGCATACGTAGCAAAGTGCGTCATTCAAGCTAGTTTAAGTGGTCACTTAGTATTAACTACATTACATGCAAATGATTGTAAAGGAGCCTTACTCAGACTGCTAGAGATGGGAGCAACTGTACAAGAGTTATGTCAATCTATTAGTTTAATATCTAATCAAAGGTTAATTACAACGACTGCAAAGTCACGACAATTAGTATGTGAAGTGATGCACCAAAATCAAGTCAATTATTTCTTTGAACATAACCACGCATTACCTAAGACTTTCACAAATTTGTCCACACATCTAAGTAATATGTCTAAGGAAGGTATTATCTGTGAAGAGATTGTCGACAAATATATTTAAATTTAAAAAGCGAAAAAATCTTACCGAGCCTCAGTTAATTGAATTGCTTCAACGACTTAATCAATTATTACAAAATGGCTTTACTTTATTTGAAAGTTTCAGCTTTCTAAATTTACACTTCCCTTATAAAAATAAAACGATAGGTCAAAATATCATTGAATCATTACAAACAGGCGCAACATGTTATGAAATTTTAAAAATAATAGGCTATCCTGAAATCATCCTTAATCAAATTAAATTCGCAGAACAATATGGAAAACTTGAGAATGCGATAACAGATTCAATTGATTATATGAAGAGGAATTATAAAGCTAAAAAAGCACTCATTAAAACCATACAATATCCCATAGTATTAATTAGCATCTTCCTAGTGATGCTTATCGTTTTGAATATGACAGTTATTCCACAGTTCCAACAATTATATTCTACGATGAATGTAGAATTATCTACCTTTCAAAATATACTTACTTTTATCATAACGAAACTTCCAAACTTTTTATTTCTATTTCTAATTTTATCAATGATCATTTACTTTTCATTCATCACTCTTTTAAATAAATTACCCATTGATAAAAAAATAGATTACATCCTCAAAATTCCAATTTTAAATTCTTATTACAAAATATATAGAACTTATCAGTTTTCTAATGAACTTTCATTATTCTATAAAAACGGTGTTAGTCTCCAACGTATCGTCTTTATCTATCAAAATGAACAAAACAACGAATTCTTTAAATACTTGGGAAGTCAATTATTAGAAGGAGCTGATAACGGAAGAACACTTCCGCTTATATTAAAAAATTTAAAATGCTTTAAAAATGATTTAATAAAATTTATCGAGCAGGGAGAAAAAAGTGGAAAGTTAGATATAGAGCTTAAATTATATAGTCAAATGCTATTGCAACATTTTGAAGATAAAGTCATAAAACAAACTAAATTGATTCAACCAGTTATTTTCTTTATTTTAGGATTGTTTATTGTGTCTTTATATCTCGTCATCATGCTACCTATGTTTGAACTTATGCAAACGATTAAGTAAAGGAGAAGTCATTATGAACTTATTAAAAAAATTTAAAAAATCCAAAGCTTTTACACTTATTGAAATGTTACTAGTACTTTTAATTATCAGTTTATTACTGATTTTAATAATCCCTAATATTGCTAAGCAAACAGCACATATACAATCTACTGGTTGCGATGCACAAGTTAAAATGGTAAATAGTCAAATTGAAGCATACGCATTAAAACATAATCGTAACCCGAGTAACATACAAGAATTAATTTCCGACGGTTTCATTAAAGAAGGACAGAAAAATTGCAAATCAGGGCAAACAATTAGTATAGCTAACGGTGAAGCAGTTGCGAATTAGTAAAATAAACGCCTTCACACTTATAGAAATGATTTTTATATTATTTATTATAAGTATATTAACAGTCACGACTTTATGGTCTAGAAGCCTTATCAACTTACAAATAGTTAATGAAGAATACGAAATTAAACACTTCATTACAAAACTTAATTATTTTAAATCTAAAGCAATAAGTTCAAATCGTTCTATCGCTTTAGTATTTACTAATAATTCTAATATCATTCGGGTTGTCGAAGAAAAAGGCAACAAATATAAGTTTAATATTCCACACGGCAAAATAGTAAATATAGCGAAAATTAAAACATTAAATTTTAATAAAGATGGTAACATAAACCATTTTGGCTCAATTATTATTGCCATGAATCAACATACTTACAAAATAATTTTACACATTGAAAAGGGACGTATAAGATATGTTCAAATTTAAACTTAAAGCATCTTTATTACTAGATGGTTTACTTGCCTTTTTTATTATAGGAATTATTACACTCATTTTTGTGCCATCGCTTTCCTCATTTAATCAAACTTATCAACTCAATTTAAAAACCTTAGAAATTAAAAAAATCATACTTACTAGCATTTCTCATTTCAACGAAAATCAACTCAAACAAGGAATCGTGATAGAACAATATGAAATTCAATTATCTCATGACAAAATTTGTGGTAAAGATAAAGAATTTAAGATTGAAACTTGTGTCTCACTATAAAATACCTGCTTTTACTTTTATCGAATTACTCTTTACCTTGTCTTTAGTACTTCTTAGCTTTTCATTATTACCAACTCTCATACATCTTACTTCCCATTATCTGAATTTAGCGCAAGACAATGACGATATAGAGTTTGAATTCTTTTCTCGAGATATATTGAAAGAAGCGCAACAATATAACAATCATATTAGCATTGAAGATTCATCGAAATTAATTATTCGAGGTAAGGAAGAAGAGATTAGATATATATTTAACCACAATAAAATTTATAAAAACATTAACCATAAAGGAAACATTACGCTATTGAATAATGTCGTTTCTAGCAAAATCATAAAAACGAACAATAAAACAATAAAAATAGAATTAAAGATAGGAGATACGAACAATACGAAAGACAAAACCATCATTTTATAAACAAAAGGCGTTCATTAGCTTATATTTAATAGTAATTTTTTCATTTTATTTATTAATTATATCTTTTTATATGACTCAATATGGTTTAAAATTAAAGACAATACATAACTTAGATATTTACTACAATAAAGTTATCGTTAATAAGTTAAAAAAGGCAGATTAAAATTGATGAAGAATAAAGTACCTATTATATTCATTGGCTTTATGGGCACTGGTAAAACAACTATTGGACAATATCTCTCTGAATTACAAAATTTAAGTTATGTTGATTTAGATCAATACATTGAATTAAATGAAGAGAAATCAATTCCAGATATTTTCAATGACAAAGGCGAGCATGAATTTCGCAAATTAGAATTTAAGTATTTAAAAGAGTGTCTAGATATTTTTGATATTATCTCAACAGGTGGAGGTATAATTGAGAATAGCGACTCATTAGCACTACTTAAAATGCAAAGACATGTTATCTGGCTAGATTGTAATATCGATGTTATTTATCGTCGCATTGTGAGTGATCCACATAGACCAAACGCCAAAAACAAGACGCTTGAACAACTAAATGCCTTGTATTTATCAAGGATTTCAAGATATAATGAAATCGCATTCATCAAGGTGAATAGTGGACTTACAGTTTCAGAGATTTATGAGGAAATTATAGAAAAATTATCTAGCGATTGATCAGTATTAGAGAGAATAAAGTAAAATATAATGTAATATTCTAGTTAATGTTTTTAGAATATTGTTAAAATTTAACTTTATCGCCGAAGGTGCAAGTTATATCAAATTATATAACGAAACTCTCAGGCAAAAGGATAATACTGTAACGCGTTCCTGGATGGATTATTTAAACAGGGTAGCTTTTAAGCTATTCTGTTTTTTAAATATTTATAGGAGGTTTTCAAATGACTGAAGAATTAAAAAAGACGCCTTTGTATCAAAATTATATAGATAGCGGTGCAAAAATAGTTGAATTTGGTGGATGGGTGATGCCTGTTCAATTTTCAAGTATTAAAGAAGAGCATAATGCTGTTAGATATGAAATAGGTTTATTTGATGTAAGCCACATGGGCGAAATAGAAATATCTGGTAATGAAGCCTTTCAATTTGTTCAATATATCTTATCAAACGATGCGAACAACCTTACAGATAATAAAGCAATGTATACTGCTTTATGTAATGAAGAAGGTGGCATCATTGATGATTTAGTTACATATAAATTAGCAGATGATCGATTTTTATTAATTGTTAATGCAGCAAATACTGACAAAGATTTTAATTGGATCTCTAAACAGAGTGAAAATTTTGATGTTAAGGTTAATAATACTTCTGATGAATATGGTCAACTTGCTATACAAGGGCCTAAAGCAAGAGACCTTGTTAACGAAAATGTAGATATCGATGTTAGCGATATGAAAATGTTTGAGTTTAAACAAAATGTCGATTTGTTTGGTAAAAAGGTAATTCTTTCTCAATCAGGCTATACAGGTGAGGATGGTTTTGAAATTTACTGTAAATCTGAAGACACAGTGGATATATGGAATCAATTACTCAAATATAATGTAGTTCCATGTGGATTAGGCGCTCGTGATACACTACGTCTTGAAGCAGGTTTACCATTACATGGTCAAGATTTAACTGAATCTATTACGCCTTATGAAGGTGGAATTGCATTTGCAGCGAAACCACTTATCGAAGACAACTTTATAGGTAAATCAGTACTAAAAGACCAAAAGGAAAATGGTTCTACTAAACGAACTGTTGGACTAGAATTACTCGACAAAGGTATTGCGAGAACGGGGTATGAGGTACTAAACCTTGAGGGTAATCAAATCGGAGAAGTAACTTCAGGTACCCAATCTCCTTCATCAGGTAAGTCAATTGCTCTTGCTATTATCGATAGAGATGCTTTTGAAATGGGAAAAGAAGTGCTTGTTCAAGTTCGTAAACGACAAGTTAAAGCTAAAATTGTGAAGAAGAATCAAATTACTAAATAAACAGAGGGGTGTAAATAGTGAGTCATCGTTATATACCTTTAACAGATCAAGACAAGCAAGAAATGCTAGATACTATTGGAGCAAAATCAATTTCAGAATTATTTGGTGATGTCCCAGCCGATATTATATTAGATAGAAATTTAAATATTGAAAAGGGTGAAGCAGAAACAAGTTTAGTTAGAAGACTTAACCTTCTTGCAAACAGAAATATCACAAAGGAAACACATGCATCATTTTTAGGCGCTGGTGTTTATGATCATTACACTCCCGCTGTTGTAGATGCGATGATTTCTAGATCAGAGTTTTATACGGCTTATACACCATACCAACCAGAAATTTCTCAAGGTGAGTTACAAGCTATTTTTGAATTTCAAACTTTAATTTGTGAATTAACAGAAATGGATGTTGCAAACTCCTCAATGTATGATGGTATGACAAGTTTTGCGGAAGCTTGTATTTTAGCATTCAGCCATACTAAAAAGAACAAAGTCGTTGTTTCAAAGGGATTACATTATCAAGCATTACAAGTCCTCCATACTTATGCTAAAACACGTAAAGAATTTGAAGTGGTTGAAATCGACCTAGATGGAACAATTACAGACTTAGAAAAGTTAGAACAAGCTGTTGATGATGATACAGCTGCTGTAGCCGTTCAATACCCAAATTTCTACGGCTCAATTGAAGATCTTGAAAAAATAAACAACTTTATTAAAGATAAGAAAGCATTATTCATCGTATACGCCAATCCACTCGCTTTAGGCTTATTAACACCTCCCGGAGCTTTTGGCGCTGACATCGTCGTAGGGGATACACAACCTTTCGGTATTCCTACTCAATTTGGTGGTCCACATTGTGGTTATTTTGCTACAACTAAAAAATTGATGCGTAAAGTACCTGGTCGTTTAGTAGGACAAACTAAAGATGAAGAAGGCAATCGTGGCTTTGTATTGACGTTACAAGCTAGAGAACAACATATTAGAAGAGATAAAGCTACTTCAAATATTTGTTCTAACCAAGCATTAAATGCTTTAGCTTCTTCTATTGCTATGTCAGCATTAGGTAAACAAGGTATCTATGACATAGCAGTTCAAAATTTAAAACATGCAAATTACGCAAAAAATCAATTTAAAGCTCAAGGATTTGAAGTTTTAGATGGTAATTCATTTAATGAATTTGTAGTTAAATTTGACGAACCAATCAAAGAAGTAAATTTAAAATTAGCGGATGAAGGTTATATCGGTGGCTTTGATTTAAGTGAAGTATCAAGCGATTTCAAGAATCATATGCTTGTAGCCGTAACCGAATTAAGAACCAAAGATGAAATTGATACATTCGTTCAGAAAGCTGGTGAATTAAATGGTTAGAAAATCAAGCCCACTTATCTTTGAAAGATCTAAAAAAGGAAGATATGCATATTCATTACCACAAAGTGATATTGAGGACATTTCAATTTCTTCTGTTTTAGATGATAAATTTGTTCGAAAAGAGAAAGCTGAGTTTCCAGAAGTTGCAGAACTCGATTTAGTTCGTCATTACACTGAACTTTCAAATAAAAACTTTGGTGTTGATACAGGTTTTTATCCTCTAGGATCATGTACAATGAAATACAATCCTAAAGTAAATGAAAAGGTTGCTAGAATACCCGGATTTAGCGAATCCCATCCACTTCAAGAAGAGGAACATATCCAAGGTTCTTTAGAAATTATTTATAGTTTGCAAGAAGAATTAAAAGAAATCACTGGAATGGATGAAGTAACGCTACAACCAGCTGCTGGTGCACACGGTGAATGGACAGCTTTAATGATTTTCAAAGCGTATCATGAAAACAATGGTCAAGGCCACAGAGACGAGGTCATCGTACCAGACTCTGCACACGGTACAAACCCAGCTTCAGCATCTTTTGCTGGATTTAAATCAGTAACAGTTAAATCAAACGAACGTGGCGAGGTTGACATTGAAGATTTAAAACGAGTGGTTAATGACAACACTGCTGCCATCATGTTAACTAATCCAAATACTTTGGGTATTTTCGAGAAAAATATTATGGAGATTAGAGAAATCGTTCATGAAGCTGGTGGATTACTTTACTACGATGGCGCGAACTTAAACGCAATTATGGATAAAGTTCGACCTGGCGACATGGGATTTGATGCAGTTCACTTAAACCTACACAAAACGTTTACCGGACCTCATGGCGGTGGCGGACCTGGTTCTGGACCAGTTGGGGTTGTTAAAGAACTAGCCAGTTACTTACCTAAACCAATGGTTATCAAAGATGGAGATTTTTATAAATACGATAATGATATTCAAAATTCCATCGGTAGAGTGAAACCATTCTATGGTAACTTTGGTATTTATTTAAGAGCTTATACTTATATTAGAACAATGGGTGCAGAAGGACTCAAAGAAGTTTCAGAAGCTGCAGTACTCAATGCAAATTATATTAAAGCACGTTTGAAAGACCACTTTGAAATTCCGTATGAACAATATTGCAAACACGAATTCGTGTTAAGTGGAAACAAACAAAAACAATATGGTGTACGTACTTTAGATATGGCTAAAAGGTTACTGGACTTTGGTGTACATCCACCAACAATCTATTTCCCACTCAATGTTGAAGAGGGCATGATGATTGAACCGACTGAAACAGAATCTAAAGAGACATTAGATCACTTTATAGATGCACTTATTCAAATTTCTGAGGAAGCCAAAGAAAACCCAGATATAGTACTGGAAGCACCACATACTACTATCATTGATAGATTAGATGAAACTACAGCAGCACGTAAACCAATTCTTAAATTTGAAGAATTAAAAGAAGAAAAGACTATCGAACACTAAATAAATAGGGGAAACGTCGCCCCTAAAAAATTAAAGCCAATAAATGAATTTTTAAATCAAGTTCATTTATTGGCTTCTTCTATAATCAAATACTGGATTTTTCTCTTATCTTAAAGTATCACTTAATCCAAGTTCACAACGAACTTTGTATATTCAAATAGATATAAAGATACCCTCGAAAATGATGACATTGTCATATCATCTTCGAGGGTAAATTTTAATTCACGGATAAATGTTATCGTAAAATTATTTTTTCGATTTAATTTTACCTGTCCATTTTTTATATCCGCCTTTTAGCATATAGATATCTTTAAATCCATTTTTTCTTAATATACGAGCGGCACGATAACTTGCAATTCCATTTGCATCACATAAATAAACAGGTTGATCTTTTCTTAATCCTTGATAACGTTGTTTAAAAATTGTGATTGGAATGTTTCGTGCACCATTAATATGTCCATAATCATAATCCACTTTCTCCCGAACATCTATTACTTGAGCTTTTCTCAAGCCTTTGTGGAATTCATTTTGGTCTAATTCTTTTACAGCTCGTTTATTAAAAATCTGTTGGACGACCATATATGCAATGATAATCACTATGATTCCAATTGCAATGTACAAAGAGATACTCATCTTGCATCCTCCCTAATTAACCGATATTATAATTATAAGACTGTTAGGGCAATTTATCAAAATATTTTTACGTGTGAGTTTATGTTTTAATCATATAATCTTAATATACATAGATATACTTAATGGTTTAGATTGCAAACATTTTGTTAGGGGTTTTTTTATGACTGAAACTTGGAATTTTATCAATACAGGTAGCCAAGATCCATATTACAATATGGCTATGGATGAAGCACTGCTTAATTTTGTTTCAAGAGGAGAAATTGATCCTGTAATACGATTTTATACATGGGATCCTGCAACACTTTCAATAGGCTATTTCCAAAGACTACAAAAAGAAATAGATATTGAAAAAGTTAAAGAAAAAGGATTTGGTTTAGTTCGACGTCAAACTGGGGGTAGAGGCGTTTTACATGACAAAGAATTAACTTATAGCGTTATTGTACCTGAATCTCATCCAAATATGCCTTCAACTATAACTGAAGCTTATCGTGTAATTTCTCAGGGTTTGCTTGAAGGATTCAAAAATTTAGGTTTTGAAACTTATTTTGCTGTACCTCGTTCAAAAGAAGAACGTGAAAAATTAAAACAACCAAGAAGTTCCGTTTGTTTTGATGCACCAAGTTGGTATGAATTAGTTGTAGAAGGTAGAAAAATTGCTGGAAGTGCTCAAACAAGACAAAAAGGGGTTATCTTGCAACACGGGTCTATTTTACAAGATATTGATATAGACGAGTTATTTGATATGTTTATTTTTAAAAATGACCGATTAAAAGCAAAAATGAAAGAGGCTTTTGTAGAAAAAGCAGTAGCCATCAATGACATATCAGAAAAGCACATCACTCTAGAAGAGATGGAACAAGCATTTGAAGAAGGGTTCAAGACTGGGTTAAATATTGATTTCAAACCGTTAAAACTCTCTGACCAACAAATGGCTGAAGTCAAAGAATTAGAAGAAAAGTATCGTTCTGACGAATGGATGTATCGAAAATAAAATTATAATAATAAAAAAGCATTGAAGTTGATTGTTCTACATGTATTTCACCCTCAAATTTACTTTGAAAAGGGAACATGGAATTAACTTCAATGCTTTTATATACTAATGTTTCTTGTTTCTTCGTTTATATTTTCTTGCAGCTCTTTTATATTTTCTTTGGTCTTCTGTTAAAAAGAAGAAGTAATATATAAGATAAATGATTAACGCTATCACTGCAAAACTGATTAAAGTTTTAACAATAGAAAATAGAAATTCATCTAAATTCATGATTAAACCAAAAGCAGCTATTGCTAAAACGATATAAAAAATGATATGACGCATTTAAAAACTCCTATTAACTTATATTGGAACTTACAGTCGCAAGTTTTTGCTGACCTTTTTTAATTTGTTTACTATCTTTAGATTGATAGCCATTTCGGATTTTATCCATAGCACTAGATAAATCTTTATCAAATTTACTGATTTCTTTTCTTTTTTGTTTATCTTCTTCAGATTTTGAATCACTATCTATAGAACTTTTATATTTAGAATATGCTTCATCAATTTCATTTGAAATTTTATCTAACTTATCCTGTACATCTTTCTTACCTTTATTCTTGGAAACGTCAGACTCAACATTTCTATAATCACCAATCGCATTAGCGATTTTATCATAATAATCAGAAGATGCTTTTAAATTTTTTATTTTTAATTTATTAGAGGACGTTTTTTTACTATTTTCTTTATCTTGTTGTAATCCAGCAATTTTTGATTTTTGGTTACTTATATCTTCATTAAGTTGCTGTATATCTAACTTAAGTTGGTGGTTATTATCTCGTAATTTAGTGGTTTTATCCTCTAAGGGTGCCAAATTTTGGCTCCCACAACCCGCTAACAAACAAGATGCTCCAAGCACTAATATAAACTTTTTCATTGTATTCTCCCTAAACCAAAAACTATTATTCTCATTATTAATTATGCTATCATTTTAATGTATAAAATAAAAATGTACAAACGTTAACATAGGAGTGATATAAATGAATAAATTGGAACAAGTTCATGAAATCTTAAATCATAAACGTTTGGATGCAATGATTGTTTTGTCTGATTTCAACAGAAGATATCTTTCAGGATTCACTGGTACAAGTGGTGCGTTAATTATCACGCATAATAAGAATTATCTGGTTACTGATTTTAGATATATTGAACAGGCGACTAAACAAGCTCCAGAATTTGAAATAATCAATCGCCAAAATGGTTTAATCACAGAAATTAAACATATATTAGAACAAGCACAATTATCTAATATTGGATTTGAAGGCCATCATATTAGTTATGATACATATGTTGAATTAAATAAAGGGATGATTACCTTAATTAGTATTTCTGATTCTATCGATAAAATTAGAGAAGTTAAAAGTGAAGAGGAAATTAAACTGATACAAAAAGCTGCAGAAATTGTAGACAAAACGTATGACTATATTTTAACTGTAGTAAAAGTGGGTATGAGCGAAAGAGAAATCAAGGCATTGCTTGAAAGTAAAATGTTAGAATTAGGTGCAGATGGACCATCTTTTGATACAATAGTAGCATCAGGATATAGAGGTGCCTTACCACACGGTGTTGCAAGTGATAAACTTATCGAAAAAGGCGATATGATTACATTAGATTTCGGAGCATACTATAGAGGTTATTGCTCTGATATTACACGAACGTTTGCGGTAGGAGAACCTGATCCTAAGATGAAAGAGATTTACAACATCGTGTTGTCATCACAAATTAAAGCGATTAATGAAATTCGCCCTGGAATGACTGTTCAAGAAGCCGATGCATTATCAAGAGATTACATCGACGCACATGGGTTTGGTCAAGAATTTGGTCATTCATTAGGGCATGGCATTGGTTTAGATATTCACGAAGGACCATTATTATCTAAAAATAGCACAGGCGAGTTACAAGTCAATAACTGTGTTACAATTGAACCCGGTATTTATGTCGATGGTCTTGGTGGCGTTAGAATTGAAGATGACATTTTAATTACGGAAAATGGCTGTGATGTCTTTACTAAATGCACAAAAGACCTTATTATTTTAGAGTAAGCGCGTATAATTGAGGAGGAGACTGAATGATTTCAGTAAATGATTTTAAAACAGGCTTAACAATTTCTGTAGATAATGGAATTTGGAAAGTAATTGATTTCCAACACGTAAAACCAGGAAAAGGTTCAGCATTTGTTCGTTCAAAATTACGTAATTTAAGAACAGGTGCAATCCAAGAAAAAACATTTAGAGCTGGCGAAAAAGTTGAACAAGCGATGATTGAAAATCGTCGTATGCAATACTTATACGCTGATGGCGATAATCATATTTTCATGGACAATGAAACATTCGATCAAATCGAATTACCTGGCGACTACTTAAAAGATGAATTAAATTATTTAAAAGCAAATATGGAAGTTCAAGTTCAATCATATGAAAGTGAAATCATTGGAGTTGAACTACCTAAGACAGTTGAACTAGAAGTAACTGAAACAGAACCAGGTATCAAAGGTGATACAGCTACAGGTGCAACTAAATCTGCAACTGTGGAAACTGGATATACTTTAAATGTACCTTTATTCGTTAATGAAGGTGATATTTTAGTAATTAATACTGGTGATGGAAGTTATATCTCTAGAGGATAACTTTTAATACTTTATAATTTTCCAACCCCTAAAGGCTGCATCAATAGATGTAGTAAACTTTAGGGGTTTCTTTTGTGATGTATATTCATTCAATTTTAACGTTGTAAAATAGTATAATATATGTATATAATTACATAATAATACATAAAGGGGTTTAAATATGCATATATCTATTGTTGGTATTACAGGTTATTCAGGTTTAGAACTATTACGCTTAGCACTCAATCATCCACGTATCACTGTTGCTTCGATACATGCTACTAAAGAGATTGGTAAATCAATCTCCGATATCTTTCCACATTTAAAAGGGATATGTGACTTAAAAATAGAACCGTTTAATAGTAGTTATATTATGAATCAATCTGATTTAGTATTTTTCGCTACACCAAGTGGCGTTGCTAAAAACTTATCACGAGATTTCGTAGAAGCAAATTTTCCTGTCATTGATTTATCAGGAGACCATCGTTTAAGTACTGATCTATATGAAAATTGGTATCATAAAACACCTGTCGACAAAGACATTCAGACTCAATTTGTTTATGGTTTAGCAGAATTTACTGACTTAAATCATCAAAAGTTCATTGCAAATCCTGGATGTTATGCGACTGCAACTGAACTGGCTTTAATTCCTTTAATAAAAAACCGCCTAATTGATATCGATTCAATTATTGTGGATGCAAAGAGTGGATTGTCTGGAGCAGGAAAAGCATTATCGAACATCTCACATTATGTAAACGTTAATAATAATTACACTACTTATAAGTTAAATGCGCACCAACACATCCCAGAAATTATTCAAGCGTTAAAAATTTTTAATCCAAATATACAGAATATTCAGTTTTCTACATCTTTATTACCACTTAACCGAGGCATTGTCGCAACAATTTATTGTCGACTTAATAGAGACTCCAACCTTGAAGATGTTAGAAATGCTTATTTAAAAATATACGAAGACAAACCTTTCGTAAGAATTAAAGAATCAATTCCAGAATTACATGATGTTGTTGGTTCCAATTATACAGATATTGGCTTTCAATATAACAAACACACACAAGTACTCACAATTGTTTCTGTTATTGATAATTTAATAAAAGGCGCAGCAGGTCAAGCACTACAAAACTTAAATTTAATGTACGGCTTTAATGAAACAGAAGGTCTAGAATCTTCTCCATTTTATCTATAGTTAGGTGGTATGAAATATGAAAGTGATTGAAGGTAATATTGCTAGTCCATTAGGTTTCTCAGCCGACGGACTTCATGCAGGATTTAAAAGAAAGAAATTAGATTTTGGATGGATAGTATCAGAAGTCCCTGCAAATGTTGCAGGTGTTTTTACAACTAATAAAGTCATCGCAGCACCTCTTATTTTAACTCAATCTTGTATTGAAAATGAAGGTCAAATGCAAGCAATTGTCGTTAACTCTGGAATAGCTAATTCTTGTACTGGTGAACAGGGACTACAAGATGCTCATACAATGCAACAATGGGCTGCTGAAAAACTACAAATTAAAAAAGAATACGTCGGTGTAGCCTCTACAGGTGTCATCGGTGAAATGATGCAAATGAATATTCTTGAAAATGGTTTTTCAAAGCTTGTTATCAACGGTAATGCTGATGATTTCGCAAAATCAATATTAACTACAGATAAAGATACAAAAACGTGTGTTGTTACAGAAACATTTGATAAAGATATCGTGACGATGGCAGGTGTTGCTAAAGGTTCTGGAATGATACACCCAAACATGGCTACAATGCTAGCATTCATTACTTGCGACGCAAACATATCTACCCAAACACTTCAACAAGCGCTTAGCGAAATCGTACAGATTACATTTAATCAGATTACTGTAGATGGAGATACCTCAACAAATGATATGGTCATTGTCATGTCTAATGGATGTACAAACAATAAAGAAATTTTACCTAACACATCTGACTATACTAAGTTTAAAGCTATGCTTTTTCATGTTATGCAAGATTTAGCAAAAAAGATTGCAAAAGATGGGGAAGGCGCAACCAAATTAATAGAAGTCAATGTCACAGGTGCACAAAATTCAGAATCAGCACGTATGATAGCTAAATGTATCGTAGGGTCGAGCTTAGTTAAGACTGCTATTTTTGGCGAAGATCCTAAT
Organism: Staphylococcus sp. HMSC036D05; assembly: GCF_001836225.1. Classification (NCBI taxonomy): domain Bacteria; kingdom Bacillati; phylum Bacillota; class Bacilli; order Caryophanales; family Staphylococcaceae; genus Staphylococcus; species Staphylococcus sp. HMSC036D05. The sequence goes on from NZ_KV827781.1 coordinate 267,014, forward strand.
TGGGGAAGAATTATTGCTGCAGCAGGATACGCAGACACAACTTTCAATCCTAATCAAATAGATATTGTAATAGGAAACATTCCCGTGCTTTCTAAATCTACTCCAATCCATTTCGACAAAGAAGAAATGCAAGATATCATGAGTAAGGATGAAGTCACTATACATATGAACCTCAATGATGGTCATTGCGAGGGAAAAGCTTGGGGATGCGACCTGTCATATGATTATGTAAAAATAAATGCATTATATACAACATAGGAGGGCAACATGAAGAATATTATAGTCATAAAAATTGGAGGTATAGCTACTGAAAATTTGAACTCGGAGTTTAAAGAACAAATTGTAAAATGGCATGAACAAAATAAACAAATTATTATAGTTCATGGAGGAGGTTTAGTGATTAGTCAAACCCTTCAAGAACATAATCATACAAATCATAAAATAAATGGCATTAGAATTACTTCTAAAAAAGACTTACCTTTGATTTATCATGCTTTAGTAGATAAAGTAGGCAAACATCTTATCCATCAATTGAAAACGACCAACTTAAATATCGTTCAATGTACAGACATTTTAAAAGACTTAGTCAAAGTTGAATTTCTGAATAAAGATTTGTATGGATATGTTGGAAAAGTAAAAGAAATTAACATTGATATCCTCAAAACAATCACCTCTCACAATGCAATTCCAGTGTTAGCAAGTTTAGGCGTCAACGACAATGATGAATGGTTAAATATTAACGCCGATTATTTGGCAACTTCATTAGCAATAACTTTGAAAGCTGAACAACTCATCTTAATGACTGATGTACCTGGAGTAATTGATAATAATTCCGTCATAGATACGTTAACAATCCATCAAGCAAAAGATAAAATTCGAGATAATATTATTAAAGGTGGCATGATACCGAAAGTAGAAAGTGCTATCCATACTGTCCAATCAGGTGTAGCACGGGTGATGATTAGTAACAACTTGAAATCAGGTACGATAATCAGAGGTGATATAAAATGAGCTATCTATTTAAAAATTACTTGCGTGCAAATATAGAATTTATTAAAGCAAATGGCAATGAGTTAATCGATCAAACTGGTCGTTCATATATTGATTTCTCATCAGGAATTGGCGTAACCAATTTAGGATTTAACGAAGATGTAAAAGAAGCCGTAGAACAACAATTACAACTCATTTGGCATTCGCCAAATATTTACAAAAGTCAGCTACAAGAAAAAGTTGCTGAAAAATTAATTAGAACTGATGACTATGTGGCATTCTTTTGTAATAGTGGAACTGAAGCAAACGAAGCAGCGATTAAACTTGCTCGAAAAACGACTGGCAAAACTGAAATCATTGCTTTTCATCAATCTTTTCATGGACGTACATATGGTTCAATGTCAGCTACTGGTCAAGATGCGATCAAATTAAATTTTGAACCTGTTGTTCCAGGATTTAAATTTGCTGAATTCAACAATTTCTCTTCATTTAAATCTTTAGTCACGAAGGATACAGCAGCAGTAATGCTCGAACTTATTCAGGGCGAATCTGGTGTAAGGCCTGCAAACAAAACCTTCATTCAGCAATTGGTAGAATTTTGTAACCAACATCACATACTTATGATTATAGATGAAATTCAAACAGGTATAGGCAGAACTGGAAAGTTATTTGCGTATGAGCACTATGATATAAGTCCTGATATCATCACTTTAGCTAAAGGTTTAGGTAATGGCATACCTGTAGGTGCACTACTCGGTAAAAGAAATATTAGTGGTGCGTTTGGTTATGGTAGCCATGGTACAACTTTTGGTGGCAATAGACTAGCAATGGCGGCAGCACTTAAAACGCTAGAAATTGTTAATAATTCAAATTTTCTAGAAAGTGTTTATCATAAAGGTCAATATTTATTAAATTGTTTAAATAAAGCTTTCATCAATCATCCACGTGTAACTGATATTCGTGGAAAAGGATTAATGATAGGGATAGAAACGACATGCAATATTAACGAAATAGTTTCTAAAGCAAGAACAAAAGGTTTAATTGTTTTAACTGCCGGCACAAATGTAATCCGTCTTTTACCACCTTTAACAATTACAAATGAACAAATTGAAGAGGGCGTTTCAATTCTTAAGGAAAGTTTTAATGAACTGGACTTAGAATAATAACTATGAGTTATGCAATAAATAAGAAATTGCCCATTTATACTTTAAGACTGAAGAAATCATGCGCATTGTTTTATATTTATAATTTAATGCGTAAATGCTTCAGTCTTTTAATTTTGGTTATCCTTTTCCAAAATCATAAGTTATTATGCTAGTTATCCATGTGTCATCGTATGAACATGCTTGAATTGAGTCATTTACTCAAGTAAAATAGACGGGTAGATGAAAACAAACCTAAGGAGTCAGTACGAAATGAACTTTAAAGAAATAAAAGAATTAATTGAAATTCTTGATCAATCTAACTTAACAGAAATAAATATTGAGGATAATAAAGGTAGCGTAGTAAATCTTAAAAAAGAAAAGGAAACTGAAATTATTACGCCACAAGTCGCTCAACAACCAGCACAACAAATTGCTCAACCACAAGCGGCACCACAACCTCAAGTGTCAGCTGATGCAGGGAATGATACACAAGAATCAGCTAGTGATAATTACGAAACAATCAATGCACCGATGGTAGGTACATTCTATAAATCACCATCACCAGAAGAAGATGCTTATGTTCAAGTAGGGGACAAAGTTTCAAATGATTCAACTGTATGTATTTTAGAAGCAATGAAATTATTCAATGAAATTCAAGCTGAAACATCAGGTGAAATCGTAGAAATTTTAGTAGAAGACGGACAAATGGTAGAGTATGGCCAGCCGTTATTTAAGGTGAAATAATGAATAAGATTTTAATTGCTAATCGTGGTGAAATTGCTGTTAGAATTATTCGCGCAGCTCACGATTTAGGTATTCAAACAGTAGCGATATATTCTGAAGGAGATAAAGACGCATTACATACTCAAATTGCTGATGAAGCTTATTGCGTCGGACCTACTTTATCTAAAGACTCTTATTTGAATATACCTAATATCTTATCTATAGCAACTTCTACTGGCTGTGATGGTATCCATCCTGGTTATGGCTTTTTAGCTGAAAATGGAGACTTTGCAGAATTATGCGAAGCTTGTCAACTTAAATTTATAGGACCTAGTTATCAATCTATCCAAAAAATGGGAATTAAAGATGTAGCTAAAGCAGAAATGATTAAAGCGAATGTTCCTGTTGTTCCAGGAAGTGAAGGACTTATTCAAAGTATAGATGATGCTAAGAAAGTCGCTAAAAAAATTGGATATCCTGTAATCATTAAAGCAACTGCAGGTGGCGGCGGTAAAGGGATTCGCGTGGCACGTGATGAAAAAGAACTTGAAACTGGCTACCGTATGACCCAACAAGAAGCTGAAACTGCTTTCGGTAATGGTGGTTTATATCTTGAGAAATTCATTGAAAACTTTAGACATATAGAAATACAAATTATTGGAGATAGTTATGGTAACGTCATTCACTTAGGGGAACGTGATTGTACAATACAACGTAGAATGCAAAAATTAGTTGAAGAAGCACCTTCTCCAATTCTTAGCGAAGAAAAACGACAAGAGATGGGTAATGCTGCTGTAAGAGCTGCAAAAGCTGTCAATTATGAAAATGCTGGTACAATCGAATTTATTTATGACCTTGATGATGATAAATTCTATTTCATGGAAATGAATACACGTATTCAAGTAGAACATCCAGTTACTGAAATGGTTACGGGTGTGGATTTAGTTAAGTTACAATTAAAAGTAGCTATGGGTGAAGCTTTACCATTTAAACAAGAAGAAATTACTATTAATGGTCATGCAATAGAATTTCGTATCAATGCTGAAAATCCATATAAAGACTTTATGCCTTCACCTGGTAAAATCACTCAGTATCTAGCACCAGGCGGTTTCGGAGTAAGAATCGAATCAGCATGTTATACTAATTACACAATACCACCGTATTATGACTCCATGGTAGCTAAACTCATCGTACACGAACCTACGAGAGATGAAGCAATTATGACTGGTGTTCGAGCTTTAAGTGAATATTTAGTACTAGGGATAGATACAACTATTCCATTCCATTTAAGACTTTTAAATAATGACATATTTAGAAGTGGCGAATTTAACACTAAATTCTTAGAGAAATATAATATTATGAGTGATAATCAATCATAGGAGGTTATAGAATGGTCAATGTAGCAGATTATTCTCAATCTAATCTAGGAAAAATTGAAATTGCACCCGAAGTATTATCTGTTATCGCAAGTATTGCGACATCAGAGGTTGATGGAATTACAGGCCATTTTGCTGAATTAAAAAAGACAAATTTAGAAAAAATTAGTCGAAAGAACCTCTATAGAGATGTAAAAATTGAAGCTAAAGATGATGGTATTTATATAGATGTATATTGTGCACTCAAACATGGCGTGAATATATCTAAAACGGCAAAGAAAATTCAAGCTTCAATTTTCAATTCAATAACGACTATGACAGCAATTGAACCAAATCAAATTAACATTCATATTACACAAATCGTTGTGGAAAAATAAATAAATTTTAATGCGGAAGTGGGTCAGAAACATAACATAGGAGAATTAATTTTGTTATCCCACATCCAACGGCAAGTATGGCTAGAATTGAGTGTAGCTCGCTTTAAGCACACTTTCAATTCAGACATATTCGCCACAATATAAATAAGGCTGAGATAATAAATGATGTCCCAGCCTTATTAATTATATTAATACGTTTGAAGGAGTAAAATATGAGTCGTAAAGAATCTAGAATTCAAGCTTTTCAAACTTTATTTCAATTAGAAATGAAAGATACAGATTTAACAATTACTGAAGCAATTAATTTCATTAAAGATGATCATCCAGAATTAGATTTTGATTTTATTCATTGGTTGGTTACAGGTGTTAAAGACCATGAATCTGTTTTAGATGAAAAAATTAAACCATATTTAAAAGATTGGTCTATTGAACGTCTACTTAAATCCGATCGCATTATTCTTAGAATGGCGACTTTTGAAATGCTACATAGTGACACACCGGAAAAAGTGATTATCAACGAAGCTGTAGAACTAACTAAACAATTTAGCGACGATGATCACTACAAATTTATCAATGGTGTTTTAAGTAATATAAATTAATTAAAATGAGTGATATTTATGACTGAATATTTAAGTGTTTCTACTCTAACTAAATACATCAAATATAAATTTGATCAAGATCCTCATTTACAATCTGTTCTATTAAAAGGAGAACTTTCAAATTTCAAGAAACATTCAAGTGGCCATTTATACTTTAATGTTAAAGATAAAGAGTCTGTGATTAGTGCAATGATGTTCAAAGGAAATGCTTCCAAATTAGGTTTCGAACCCAAAGAGGGGGACGAAGTACTATTGGAAGCTCGAGTCTCTGTTTACGAGAGAAGAGGTAACTATCAAATTTATGTGAATAAAATGCAACTTGATGGAATAGGAAACTTATACCAAAAGTTAGAAGAACTCAAAAAGAAACTTGCTAAAGAGGGATATTTTGATAATAACATCAAAAAACCTATACCAAAGTTTCCTAAGAAAATAGCTGTACTCACTGCAAGTACTGGTGCTGCAATTAGAGATATTCATTCTACAATTAACAGTAGATATCCCTTAGTGGAACAAATTCAAATTAGTACCTTAGTACAAGGAACTCAGGCTAAAGAAGATATCATCGAAAAAATTCAATATGCCGACTCTCTAAATGTAGATACTATTATTGTTGGTCGTGGTGGCGGTTCAATTGAGGATTTATGGAATTTCAATGAAGAAGAGGTTGTTAAAGCTATCTATCAATGTCCTACACCAATCATTTCAGCTGTAGGACATGAAACTGACTTTACTTTAAGTGATTTTGTGGCAGATGTCAGAGCGGCAACACCAACTCAAGCCGCCGTAATTGCAACACCTGATCAATATGAATTAATGCAACAAATTAAGCAGTATCAATTCTCGTTGACACGATTTATCAAACAATACATTGAGCAACAAAAGAAACAGTTAAGTCATTTATCATCCTATTATAAATTTAAACAACCTTCTTTATTGTATGATCAACAGATTCAAAAACGTGATGATTTGGAAAAGCAACTGAAACAAATCACACTCACAAACATTGAAAGACAACACCAGCATCTTAAGTTATTAAGACAAAATTTTAATTTAAAAATACTCAGCCAACATATTAACCAGGATAAACAAAATATTTCACAACTTCGTTCTCGAATGTCTCAAAAAATAAACAATGATTTATCCAAAATGAAAGCAGATTTAAAAAATAAAATTGAAAATCTTAATAATTTAAGTCCTACTAATACAATGTTACGTGGTTATGCAATAGTGAATAAAGATGATAAGGTTGTTACAAGCACACATGATATATCAGAAAATGATTCAATTTCTTTAACAATGAAAGATGGAAATGTCGACGCAATTGTCAAGAAAGTAAGGTGTAATGATGAGTAAAGAAAAGCAAAGTTTTGAAGAAATGATGCAAGAATTAGAAAGTATTGTTCAAAAACTAGATAATGAAACTGTCTCTTTAGAAGAGTCACTAGATTTGTACCAACGAGGAATGAAATTATCAACCGCTTGTGATTCAACTTTAAAAGATGCTGAAAAGAAAGTGAATAAATTAATGCAAGAAGAAGCTGAGGATCAAGAAAATGAAGAAGCCGACAATGACTAATTTAATTGAACAAATTAATACTAAATTAAATCAGTCAATTCAAAATTCATCATTAAACACTGATTTAGAAGAAAGCATGATGTACTCTCTTCAAGCAGGCGGCAAAAGAATTAGACCCGTTTTATTATTATTAACACTTAATATGTTAAAAGGTGACTATGATAAAGGGGTACAAAGTGCCTTAGCACTTGAAATGATTCATACTTACTCCTTAATTCACGATGATTTACCTGCAATGGATGACGATGACTATCGCCGCGGTAAACTAACCAATCACAAAGTATACGGTGAATGGAAAGCAATATTAGCTGGAGACGCACTTCTAACAAAAGCTTTTGAATTGGTTTCTAACGATGAATTAATTGTAGATCAAGTTAAAGTCAAATTAGTACAAAGGTTATCTAAGGCAAGTGGTCATCTAGGCATGGTAGGCGGTCAAACTCTAGACATGCAAAGTGAAAATAAAACGGTTGATTTAACTACTTTAGAAGCGATCCATAAAGCAAAGACTGGTGCATTACTTACTTTTGCAGTAATGGCTGCAGTTGATATCGCTCAAGTCGATCAAGAGACATCTGATCACTTAGAAGAATTCAGTCAACATTTAGGACTGATGTTCCAAATCAAAGATGATCTATTAGATGTTTATGGTGATGAAGAAAAACTTGGAAAAGCTGTTGGAAGCGATGAAACGAATCATAAAAGCACTTATGTTTCATTGTTAGGAAAAGAAGGCGCAGAAGATAAATTAGATTATCATATGAAGCAAGCATTATATTGTCTAGATTGTTTACCATCACAATTTGACACTGCTCAATTAAAGGAAATTGTAGATTTATTTTATAATAGAGACCATTAAGATTAATTAACGATTGATGAAAAATTGCATCAATCGTTTTTCTTTTTATTCTAACTTTATACGCATATACAAAAAATATTCATAAATTAATTTTTATACAAACGGCTGGACTTTACTTTTAAAAAGTTTAAATTTTACAATAAATACTGTTATCATGCCAAAGAAAAAATATAATAAAGTAATAGATAAATAGTGTTTAGTAGTAGTTATGAGATGCATGTGTTAAAATCATTGTATAAATATTCGTAACTAGAGGTGTTTATTGTGCCAAAAAAATCGGTTAGACATATAAAAATTAGAGAGATTATTTCAAACGAACAAATAGAGACACAAGATGAATTGGTAAAACGATTAAATGAGTATGATTTAAACGTGACACAAGCGACAGTTTCAAGAGATATTAAAGAATTACAATTAATCAAAGTTCCAGCACCATCAGGTCAATATGTATACAGTTTACCTAATGATAGAAAATATCATCCATTGGAGAAACTTGGAAGATACCTTATGGACTCCTTTGTTAATATTGAAGGAACTGGAAACTTACTTGTACTTAAAACACTTCCAGGTAACGCACAATCAATTGGAGCAATTTTAGACCAAATTGATTGGGAAGAAGTACTTGGTACGATTTGCGGCGACGATACATGTTTACTCATCTGCCGTGATGAAGAAGCTAGTGAAGAGATTAAAACACGAATTTTCAATTTATTATAAGGATGCGATGAATTTATGTTACAAACCTTATCAATAAAGCAATTTGCGATTATAGATGAACTTGAAATTCATTTTTCAGGTGGGTTAACCGTATTAAGTGGTGAAACTGGATCAGGTAAATCCATTATTATTGATGCAATAGGACAATTAATCGGTATGCGTGCATCTTCAGATTATGTGCGTCACGGCGAAAAGAAAGCCGTTATTGAAGGTATATTTGATATCGATGAAAGTAAAGATGCCATTTCAATTCTTGAAAATTTATCTATAGATGTGGATGAAGATTTTCTTCTAGTAAAAAGAGAGATATTTAGTTCAGGTAAAAGTATTTGTCGTATCAATAATCAAACTGTAACGCTTCAAGATTTGAGAAAGGTAATGCAAGAACTATTAGATATACATGGCCAACACGAAACGCAATCTTTGCTTAAACAGAAGTATCATCTTAAATTGTTGGATGATTATGCTGAAGATCAATATTCTAATTTGTTACATCAATATCAGGATGTTTTTTCAAAATATAAAGATAAAAGAAAAGAATTAGAAGAGTTGGAATCGGCAGACCAAGCATTATTACAACGACTTGATCTAATGAAATTTCAATTTGAAGAGCTTACTGAAGCTTCACTTAAAGAAGACGAAGTTGAACAACTCGAAACCGATATAAAACGCATTCAAAACTCTGAAAAGTTGAGTTTAGCTCTAAATAGTGCACATCAAGTACTTACTGACGAAAATGCAATTCCAGATCGATTATATGAATTAAGTAACCACTTACAATCTATTAATGATATTGTTCCAAAGAAATATGAAAAATTAAAAGAAGACGTCGATCAATTTTACTATATTCTTGAAGATGCAAAGCACGAAATTTACGACGAAATGGCTAACACTGAATTTGATGAACAAATACTTAACGAACTTGAATCTAGGATGAATCTTTTAAACAACCTTAAACGTAAGTATGGAAAAGATATATCTGAACTCATTGCATATCAAGGTAAATTAGAAGAGGAAATTAATAAAATTGAAAATTACGAACAAAGCACATCACAACTTAGAGAAGAAATCAGTCAACTTTATAAAGAAGTATTTGAAGTAGGCAAAGAACTTTCTAAAGAACGGAGACGTGTTGCAAGAGAATTACGCGACCATATTGTTTCAGAAATTCAAAATTTACAAATGAAAGATGCTAATTTAGAAATTTCATTCAAACCACTTGATGAACCTAATCAAGAAGGTATAGAATTTGTAGAATTTTTAATTAGTCCGAATAAAGGAGAACCTTTAAAAAGCTTGAACAAAATTGCTTCAGGTGGCGAATTATCTAGAATTATGCTTGCACTAAAAAGTATTTTTGTTAAATCACGCGGACAAACAGCGATACTATTTGATGAAGTCGATTCAGGCGTTTCTGGACAAGCGGCACAAAAAATGGCAGAAAAAATGAGAGATATTGCCGAATATATACAAGTCATTTGCATTTCTCACTTACCACAAGTTGCTTCAATGAGTGATCATCATCTTTTAATCAGTAAAGCTTCTAATGACGATAGAACAACAACCCAAGTTAAAGAATTATTAGAAGATGATAGAATTGACGAAGTCGCACGTATGATTTCAGGCGCTAGCGTCACTGAATTAACTAGAGAAAATGCTAAGGAAATGATTGCCCAAAATCATCAATCCTAAATGTCACAAGTTCTCAAATTTTAATTTTGAACACATTATCCTAAAACAATTGTCATTAAGGATATTCAAAAATTTCATTATTTTTAAATGTATTAACAATGCAAATTGATGTAGAATAGGAAAGTATTATTTTTTATTAGCACCTTGATAGTTACATTTTATTAAATTTGTAAACGTATCAATGTCTAAATGAGCAAATCTATTAGGGGACTAAAATGCACTGGTGAGCAATTGTTCTTGCATATTTAGTCTTCTAAGTATTTAAGGAGTAAGACCATGTCAGAAAAACAATATGATTTAGTCGTCCTTGGTGGAGGCACTGCCGGATACGTTGCGGCTATTAGAGCTTCACAATTAGGCAAAAACGTTGCAATCGTTGAAAAATCTTTATTAGGTGGCACATGTTTGCATAAAGGCTGTATACCTACTAAATCGTTATTAAAATCTGCTGAAGTACACCATACAATTAAGAATGCCACATCATTCGGTATTGATGTAAATGATTTTAATATTAATTTTGAAAATATTTTAAAACGTAAAGATGCCATTGTAAGTCAAATGTATCAAGGTGTTAATCAATTAATGCAACACCATCATATTGACGTTTATAACGGCACAGGTAGAATACTTGGAACATCAATTTTTTCTCCTCAGAGTGGAACAATCTCTGTAGAATATGACGATGGCGAATCTGACTTAATACCAAATCAGTTTGTACTTATCGCTACAGGTTCCACGCCTAAGTCGTTACCTTTTATTGATTTTGATCATGAACGTATTCTATCGAGTGATGATATTTTAGCATTACAAGAACTACCTGAACATTTAGCTATTATAGGCGGGGGAGTCATCGGTTTAGAATTTGCATCTCTCTTAAATGATTTAGGAACAAAAGTAACAGTGATTGAAGCAAACGAACGTATATTGCCAACTGAAAGTAAGCAAATCGCATCCACATTGAAGAACGAATTAACACAACGTGGCGTGACATTCCATGAAGATGTTCAACTCGATGAAAATAGTATTCAAAAAGACGATGATGGTGTTACAATTCATTTTGGAGATAATCAAATCCATGTAAAGAAAGTTTTAATATCTATAGGTCGACAACCCAATACACACGATATTGGATTAAACAACACTAAAATTAAAACAAACGAAGCTGGTCATATCCTTACAAATGAATTTCAACAAACGGAAGATAAACATATCTATGCTGCTGGCGATTGCATAGGTAAACTTCAACTTGCGCACGTTGGCTCTAAAGAAGGTATGGCAGCAGTAGAGCACATGTTTGAAGGGTCACCTATACCTGTTGATTATGACCTGGTACCAAAATGTGTATATACGTATCCAGAAGTTGCCTCTATAGGTAAGAATTTAGAACAAGCTAAAGCTCAAAATATTAAAGCACGTGCTTATAAAGTACCATTCAAAGCTATTGGTAAAGCAATGATAGACGATATTGGCGAGCAAAAAGGCTTTTGTGAAATGATTATTAATCAAGAAACAGATGAAATTATTGGTCTTAATATGATTGGACCTCATGTAACGGAATTAATTAATGAAGTTTCATTGTTACAGTTTATGAATGGCTCTTCTTTAGAACTTGGTTTAACCACACATGCACATCCTTCTTTATCAGAAGTATTAATGGAACTAGGTCTAAAAGTAGAAGGTAGAGCGATTCACGTATAGTAGGAGGAAAAAAGATGATTGATTATAAGTCTGCAGGCCTTACAGAAGAAGACCTCAAGAATATGTATAAATGGATGGACTTAGGAAGAAAAGTAGACGAAAGATTATGGCTACTGAATCGCGCAGGCAAAATCCCCTTTGTAGTTAGCGGTCAAGGTCAAGAAGCAACTCAAATAGGCATGGCATACGCCATGAAAGAAGGAGACATTTCTTCACCATATTATCGAGATTTAGCGTTTGTTACATACATGGGTATTACGCCATTAGATACAATGCTCTCTGCATTTGGCAAACGAGATGATATCAACTCTGGTGGTAAACAAATGCCTTCTCATTTTAGTCATAGAGAAAAAGGAATCCTATCGCAAAGTTCACCAGTCGCAACACAAATTCCTCATTCTGTCGGTGCAGCACTAGCGTTAAAAATGGATAAAAAACAAAACATCGCTACTGCTACAGTAGGGGAAGGAAGTTCAAATCAAGGTGATTTCCATGAAGGACTTAACTTTGCTGGTGTACATGATTTACCTTTTATTTGCGTGATTATTAATAACAAATATGCCATTTCTGTGCCAGATTCTCTTCAATATGCAGCAGAAAATTTATCTGATCGTGCATTAGGATATGGTATGCACGGAGAACATGTCGATGGCAATGATCCTATTGCCGTTTATAAAGCGATGAAAGAAGCTAGAGAACGTGCGTTAAATGGTGAAGGCGCAACTTTAATAGAAGCTGTTACCTCTCGTATGACACCACACTCTTCAGATGACGATGATAAATATCGTACTCAAGAAGAACGTGATTCGTTAAAAGAAGGAGATTGCAATCTTAAATTCAAATCGTATCTACTCGAAAATAACATTATCGATGAACAATGGTTATCTGAGTTAGAACAAGAACATAAAGATATCATTAATAAAGCAACTAAGACTGCTGAAGAAGCGCCATATCCTTCAACTGAAGAAGCATATGCATATGTCTATGAAGAAGGAGTGCAAGACAATGACTAAATTATCTTATTTAGAAGCCATTCGACAAGCTCATGACTTAGCTCTCGAAAAAGATAAAAACACATTTATTCTTGGAGAAGATGTTGGTAAAAAAGGTGGCGTTTTCGGCATAACACAAGGTTTACAAAGTAAATATGGAATTGAACGCGTGATTGATACACCACTCGCAGAATCTAACATTATTGGAACTGCTATAGGTGCTGCGATGATAGGTAAACGTCCTATTTCTGAAATTCAATTTGCTGATTTTATTTTACCGGCAACGAACCAAATTATTAGTGAAGCCGCTAAAATGAGATATCGTTCTAATAATGATTGGGGTTGTCCTATTACAATAAGAGCACCATTTGGTGGTGGCGTGCACGGTGGATTATATCACTCACAAAGTATTGAAAGCATTTTTGCTTCTACGCCTGGTTTAACAATTGTTATTCCTTCTTCACCATATGATGCTAAAGGCCTGTTATTATCATCGATTGAATCTAATGATCCAGTATTATATTTTGAACATAAAAAGGCATACAGATTCTTAAAAGAAGAAGTTCCTGAAGCATATTACACAGTGCCACTTGGTAAGGCTGATGTTAAAAGACAAGGTGATGACATAACAGTATTCTGTTATGGTTTAATGGTTAACTACTGTTTACAAGCGGCTGATATTTTAGCAGAAGATGGTATTAATGTGGAAGTAGTAGACTTAAGAACCGTCTATCCACTTGATAAAGAAACGATTATTGAACGCGCAAGTAAAACAGGTAAAGTCCTTTTAGTAACAGAAGATAATCTAGAAGGTAGTGTAATGTCAGAAGTCTCAGCAATCATTGCTGAACATTGTCTATTTGATTTGGATGCGCCAATCATGCGATTAGCGGCACCTGACGTTCCATCTATGCCATTTTCACCTGTCCTCGAAAATGAAATTATGATGAGTCCTGAAAAAATACAAGATAAAATGCGAGAATTAGCGGAATTCTAAGGAGGGTGTCAATTGGAAATTAAAATGCCTAAATTAGGTGAAAGTGTACATGAAGGTACTATCGAACAATGGTTGGTTTCTGTTGGAGATGAAGTAGGCGAGTACGAGCCACTATGCGAAGTCATTACTGACAAAGTGACTGCCGAAGTTCCTTCTACAGTATCAGGTGTTGTAACTGAACTCATTGTAAATGAAGGCGAAACGGTGAATGTTGATGCTGTCATTTGTAAAATTGATACCGGTAATGAAAAAGACGAATCTGAATTAAGTCAAACCGATGATACTCAACCTGAAAATGATGGCGCACGTAACGAGGTGACACAAAGCAAGCAATCAAGTGATAATAAAGATCAAAAAGAAGAATCTTCTGTGAAACCGAAAAATAATGGTCGTTTCTCACCCGTTGTATTTAAGTTAGCATCTGAACACAATATCGATTTAACTCAAGTACAAGGTACTGGTTTCGAAGGCCGCGTAACTAAAAAAGATATTCAACATGCCATTGAACATCCTGAAACAGTTAGCCGCTCAAATGAAACTGAAACTAACAACGAAGAGAAAAATAGCAATACTCAATTTTCAAATGAAACAACGCATCAATCACAAAGTCAAAACAATCAAAGTCCAACATATAATCAAGGTAGTACAATTCCAGTTAAAGGCGTACGTAAAGCTATCGCCCAAAATATGGTGACAAGTGTGACTGAGATACCACACGGTTGGATGATGATTGAAGCAGATGCTACAAATTTAGTTAAAACAAGAAACCATCATAAAAATACATTCAAGCAAAATGAAGGCTATAATTTAACATTCTTCGCTTTCTTCGTTAAAGCAGTTGCAGATGCATTGAAAGCACATCCTTTACTTAATAGTACATGGCAAGGCGAAGAAATCGTTATTCATAAAGATATTAATATATCCATCGCGGTTGCAGACAAAGACAAGTTATATGTTCCAGTCATCAAACACGCTGATGAAAAATCTATCAAAGGTATTGCACGTGAAATCAACGATTTAGCTAACAAAGCACGTCATGGACAGCTTACGCAAAAAGATATGGAAGGCGGTACATTTACTGTCAATAACACAGGTTCATTTGGTTCTGTATCTTCTATGGGAATTATTAACCATCCTCAAGCTGCGATATTACAAGTTGAGTCTGTGGTTAAAAAGCCAGTTGTCATCGATGATATGATTGCAATTCGAAATATGGTTAACTTGTGTATTTCAATAGATCATCGAATCTTAGATGGACTACAAACTGGCCAATTTATGAACCATATTAAAAAACGTATTGAACAATACTCAATTGAAAACACTAATATTTATTAAGTCATTGCCTATAATGATAAATATTTAATAAATATTTAATCTCAAATTAGGAAGTTCCTCCCAAAATAATAGTTCTAAGAGAATAAGACACAAACGTTTAGGATTTAGGTGAAATCGAACTCGTTATGTCTAAGCCTCTTAGAACTTTTTTTATGTTTATATACATACTTCGTTCAACTTTTATTCATCAAATACGTGATGACATTACATTGATTTATTATCAGTTTCATACACACTAAATAAATTCATCAATCAAGCTTGTTGAACAATGCACTTTTAATTAGTAGAATAAAAGAAGTTAAAATTAACAATGGAATGAAAGGTGACCTAATATGGATTTAAATTTTGATTTATATATGAACGGGGTTGTAGAACAAGCACGTAACGAAATTGAAAATGCTGGTTACGAACAATTAACAACTGCTGATGAAGTAGATAATGTATTAAAACAAGATGGCACATCATTAGTCATGGTTAACTCAGTTTGTGGTTGTGCTGGTGGTATTGCACGTCCAGCTGCGACACATGCTTTACATTATGATAAATTACCGGACCGCTTAGTAACAGTTTTCGCTGGTCAAGATAAAGAAGCGACACAACAAGCAAGAGATTATTTCGAAGGTTATGCACCATCAAGCCCTTCTTTCGCTTTAGTTAAAGACGGTAAAATCACAGAAATGATCGAACGTCACCAAATCGAAGGTCATGATGTTATGGATGTTATCAATCAACTGCAAGGCTTATTCGATAAATATTGTGAAGAAAGATAAGAGGCAAGTAACCCATGTTAAAGTTAAATCCTTATAAGATTGGATTTAGAACTCTTAAAACCGCTGTGGGTATGACGCTCGGCGTCATCATTTGTAAACTACTAGGATTAGACAACTATGCTTCAAGTGCAATTTTAGTTGTGCTATGTATCAAACATACTAAAATGCATTCTGTTCAAGCTATTATTTCACGTTTAGTCTCATGTTTATTAATTTTGTTTTTAGGCGCTGCTATATTTAGTTTATTAGGTCAACATGCATTAGTATTAGGACTCATTGTACTGTTATTTATACCTTTAACAGTTGTGCTTAACGCGCAAGAAGGTGTGATAACGAGTTGCGTTATCTTACTGCATGTATTTAATGCTAAAGCAATTAATGGCCACCTCATTATTAATGAAATATTGTTATTAACAGTAGGATTAGGTATTGCGTTCATTATGAACCTTATGATGCCTAGTTTAGATAAAAAATTAAAACGATATAAAAACGATATCGAACATCAAATCACAGATGTATTTACGATATTTAGTAACGCTTGTTCTATACGTAAAGATCAATTAGATATAAAATTTGAAGCTTTATTATTTAATATTAAAAAGGCGAAGTCATTAGCTTTTAGGGATGTTAAAAATCACTTTGTTAGAAATGAAAACTCTTATTATCACTATTTTGATATGAGAGAAGAGCAAGTTGAGTTATTAAAAAGAATGACCCATCTTATCGAAAGCATATCAACTGATGATCCTATACTTGGTAAAATATCTCAATTAATGACAGAGATTGGTAGCAACGTTAATAGTAACGATTATACAGCTTTGCGACTCCATTCGCTTTATGAGATTCGACTATCCCTCGACAAATTACCACTACCAACTACACACGAAGCATTAAATTCACGTGCTAATATTATTCAAATCTTGAATGAACTGGAAGAGTATTTGAATATTAAATCTCAATTTGGTTCTTTAAAACTGCATAGTGAAATATAAATTAAACCGTTACATTAAACTTGATGATTGAGTCTAATGTAACGGTTTTCTCATTAATTCATTATTGGTGCTAAACTTGTCAATAATAAAGCTAAAACGACTGCAACGAGCATGACAACAATAATGATACGTAAAACTTTGTTATTCAATTCTAAATTCCTCCACATATGGTCAAATCGCTTCTAAACATCAAACGCGATTCAAAATACGTTATTATAAAGTAACCATAAATGATTTATTTCTAAAAAGCAATCAATTTATTTTTGATAAACTTTAAAGTCAGTTAAAATAAGTTTATATACGAAAGGGGATTTTGCATTCATGATTAACAAAGAACGTATACTTAACACATTTCTAGAATTAGTGAAAATTGATTCAGAAACAGGCAATGAACAAACGATTCAACCTATCTTAAAAGATAAATTTGAAAGTTTAGGCTTACAAGTCAAAGAGGATCATGCTTCAAGTATAGAAGGTTTAGGAGCTAATAATTTAATATGTACATTACCAAGTAACATTTCAGATAAGAAAGTTCCGAAACTTTATTTTACGAGTCATATGGATACAGTCGTGCCAGGAATAAATATCAAGCCTCAAGTTAAAGATGACGGATACATTTATTCTGATGGAACAACGGTACTAGGCGCTGATGATAAAGCTGGATTAGCTGCTTTAATTGAAACGATTGAACAAATTAAAGAACGAGATTTACCTCATGGTCAAATTCAATTTGTCATCACTGTAGGTGAAGAGTCAGGATTAGTTGGAGCTAAAGCGTTAGATACTCAATTATTAGATGCCGACTTTGGTTATGCAGTCGATGCAAGTAAGGATGTAGGAACAACTGTAGTTGGCGCTCCTACTCAAATGAAGATTTACACAACCATTAAAGGTAAAACTGCGCATGCGAGTACGCCAACCAAAGGTGTTAGTGCGATTAATATTGCAGCTAAAGCTATTAGCAGAATGAAATTAGGTCAAATCGATGAATTAACTACAGCTAATATTGGGAAATTCCACGGTGGTTCGGCTACAAATATCGTTGCGGACGAAGTCATTCTTGAAGCTGAAGCACGTTCTCATAATGATGAAAGTATTCACACACAAGTCCAACATATGAAAGAAACCTTTGAGGCGACAGCTAAAGAATTCGGCGGAGAAGCACATGTTGAAATCGAAACGAGCTATCCAGGATTTAAAGTTGAAGATGATGAGGACGTAACAAAATTTGCTAGAGCAAGTGCCGTTGCTTTAGGTCTTAAAGGGGACACTTGCATTGCTGGCGGTGGCTCTGATGGTAATATTATGAATAGATATGGTATTCCATCCGTCATATTAGGTGTAGGTTATGAAAACATCCACACAACATCTGAAAGAATTTCAACAAATGATTTATATATGCTAGCTAGTCAAATCTTAAAAATCATTGAACTTGTTACTGAGTAATACGGTCTTTTAGTAATTGTTAAGAGACGTTTTATGTTACAATATTATTGAAAATTTTGAACAAGAGAGGTAAGTAATATGACACAACAAATAGGAGTAGTAGGTTTAGCTGTAATGGGTAAAAACCTTGCTTGGAACATCGAATCACGTGGATATAGTGTTTCAGTTTATAACCGTTCAAGACAAAAAACGGATGAGATGGTTGAAGAATCACAAGGTAAACAAATCCATCCAACATACTCTTTAGAAGAATTTGTTAATTCTTTAGAAAAGCCCCGTAAAATCTTATTAATGGTTAAAGCTGGTCCTGCTACCGATGCAACAATTGATGGCTTATTACCTTTATTGGACGATGATGATATTTTAATCGATGGTGGTAACACTAATTATCAAGATACAATTCGACGCAATAAAGCTTTAGCTGAAAGTGGCGTAAATTTCATCGGAATGGGAGTATCCGGTGGTGAAGTAGGTGCATTAACTGGACCTTCATTAATGCCTGGTGGTCAAGAAGATGCTTACCATAAAGTAAGTGATATCCTAGACGCTATTGCTGCTAAAGCTAAGGATGGCGCATCATGTGTCACATACATTGGACCAAACGGTGCAGGTCATTACGTTAAAATGGTACACAATGGTATTGAATATGCTGATATGCAATTAATTGCAGAAAGTTATGCAATGATGAAAGACTTATTAGGCATGTCACATGAAGAAATTTCTAAAACATTTAAAGAATGGAATGCTGGCGAGCTAGAAAGTTATCTTATCGAAATCACTGGCGATATCTTTACTAAGTTAGACGAAGATAACGAAGCGCTAGTGGAGAAAATTCTTGATACTGCTGGTCAAAAAGGTACTGGTAAATGGACTTCAATTAATGCACTAGAATTAGGTATTCCTTTAACAATTATTACTGAATCAGTATTTGCTCGTTTCATTTCTTCAATTAAAGAAGAACGTGTAAATGCGTCAAAATCTTTAAATGGACCTAAAGCTTCATTTGATGGTAATAAAGATGAATTTTTAGAAAAAATCCGCAAAGCTTTATATATGAGTAAAATTTGTTCTTACGCGCAAGGTTTTGCTCAAATGCGTAAAGCGAGTGAAGATCATGAATGGAACCTTAAACTTGGTGAATTAGCAATGATTTGGAGAGAAGGTTGTATCATCCGCGCTCAATTCTTACAAAAAATTAAAGACGCTTATGATAACAACTCAGAGTTACAAAACTTATTATTAGACCCTTACTTCAAAAACATTGTGACTGAATATCAAGATGCTTTACGTGATGTTGTTGCAACAGGTGTGAAAAACGGTGTTCCAACACCAGGTTTCTCAGCAAGCATTAATTACTATGATAGTTATCGTTCAGAAGACTTACCTGCAAACTTAATTCAAGCACAACGTGATTACTTCGGAGCTCACACTTACGAACGTAAAGATCGTGAAGGTGTATTCCATACTCAATGGGTTGAAGAATAATTAATATGTGTGATTCAATAACTAGCCTTACTCATTTAATGTTGAGTGAGGCTACTTTTTTAGCGATTTAACGCAAACGTTTGCATAAATTTCGGAAAGGAATTATGATAATAAATGTAAACGCTTTCCATTTTTTTTCAAAAAAGAGGTGATTTCTCACGGTAACAATTAAAGATGTCGCACGGGTTGCACAAGTATCTCCATCTACGGTTTCCAGAGTCATTCAGAATCACCCAAGCATTAGTGACAAAACTACTGCACACGTTAAAGCAATCATGTCTGATTTAGGTTATATCCCAAATTTAACAGCACGCTCGCTCATTACTAAAAAGACAAAAACAATTGGTATTATTTTAAAAAGTGCTTCTAAAGATGTTCGACAAAATCCTTTTTATAGTGATGTATTGCATGGAATTACACAACGATGTAACGAAGAAGGATATGCTATCAAAAGTACGATATCGACTTCAGAAGAAAGTCTTTTTCAAGAAGTACAAGGGATGATACATACGCATGCTGTAGATGGATTTATTTTACTTTTTTCTAAAAGTAATAATGTAATTAATCAATTATTAATCGATGAAGACGTTCCGTTTGTGGTTATTGGTAAACCATTAGATGAAAAAGACCAATTTATCATACATATTGATAATGATAATGAAAAAGCAGGTCATGATTTATGTAGTTATCTATATCATAAAGGCCATCGTCACATTATTTTCATCAATGAATCAGGTCAATATGCTGTGACAGATGACAGGTCTACTGGTTTCCGCGATGAAGCGCGTCAAAGAGGTATAACTCACGAAATTTTAGAAACTGAAAATAATAGAGATAGTATACAAACTCTATTGCAAACATACTTTATGAATGAAGAACTTTCAGTTAGACCAACAGCAATCATATCGTCTGATGGCGTCATTCACCATACAGTGTTAAGTGTATTATATAACTTAAATATTCAAATACCTGCTGATGTATGTACTGCAACATTCAATGATTCTCTATTAACAGAAATGGGAAGTCCTCCGCAAACAACTGTGAATATTCATCCCGTTGAAGTTGGAAACAAATCAGGAGAGAAAATTATACAATTATTAAATCAACGTGAAGTGTCTAAAGATAACGTATGGATTCCAACTACAATTATTGAACGCGAATCTACAAATAACATGAAGGAGTGATACAAGTGAATAAACAATGGTGGAAAGAAGCAGTCGCATATCAAGTTTATCCGAGAAGTTTTAATGATAGTAATGATGATGGTATTGGGGACTTACCAGGTGTGATTGAGAAATTAGATTATCTTAAAGATTTAGGTATAGATGTTATATGGTTAAGCCCGATGTACAAATCGCCTAACGATGATAATGGTTATGATATAAGTGATTATAAAGCGATTATGGATGAATTCGGAACAATGGAAGATTTCGATGAGTTATTATCGAAGACACATGAACGCGGCATGAAATTAATTTTAGATTTAGTTGTAAATCATACTTCCGATGAACATCCTTGGTTTATCGAATCTAAATCAAGTAAAGATAGTCCTAAACGAGATTGGTACATTTGGGAAGACCCAAAGGATGATGGCACAGAACCTAATAATTGGGAAAGCATTTTCAATGGATCAACTTGGGAATACGATAGCCATACAGGTCAATATTACTTCCACTTATTTAGTAAAAAGCAACCAGATCTAAATTGGAATAACCCTGATGTGCGTAATGCAGTCTTTGAAATGATGAACTGGTGGTTTGAAAAAGGTATTGACGGTTTCCGTGTCGATGCAATCACCCATATTAAGAAAACATTTGAAGCAGGTGACTTGCCTGTCCCAGAAGGTAAAACGTATGCACCAGCCTTTGATGTAGATATGAATCAACCAGGTATTCAAGACTGGCTACAAGAAATGAAAGACAAATCTCTAAGTCAATACGATATTATGACAGTAGGTGAAGCGAACGGTGTAAATCCTGATAATGCTGAAGAATGGGTAGGAGAACATAAAGGTAAATTTAATATGATTTTTCAATTTGAGCATTTAGGATTGTGGAGTACTGGCGACACGCAATTTGATGTGAAGTCGTATAAAGACGTATTAAATCGTTGGCAGAAACGTTTAGAAGGCAAGGGATGGAATGCCTTATTTATTGAGAATCATGACCAGCCTCGACGCGTGTCTACTTGGGGAGATGACCAACAATTTTGGTATGAATCTGCAACGAGTCATGCTGTCACATATTTTTTACAACAAGGAACACCGTTTATCTATCAAGGCCAAGAAATTGGTATGACAAATTATCCATTCGAAAGTATAGAAACGTTCAATGATGTTGCAGTTAAAAATGAATATCAAATTGTTAAAGAACAGGGTGGAGATGTGAATCAACTCTTAGATAAGTATAAAATGGAAAATCGAGATAATTCTAGAACGCCTATGCAATGGAACGATTCAATGAATGGCGGTTTTACAAAGGGTACACCTTGGTTCCCTGTGAATCCAAATTATAAAACAATTAATGTCGAACAAGAGAGTAAAGATCCACATTCTGTACTTAATTTCTATAAAGCTTTAATCCAATTGAAGAAATCTGATGACATTTATACTTATGGACAGTTTGATTTAGTCGATGCAGAGAATCCTAACATTTTCGCATATACACGCACGTTAAATAATCAAACTATACTTGTCGTTGGTAATTTAACCGATCAAGTCAGTCAACTTAACGTTCCTTATCATTTGGAAAATGACAGCCAAGTGAAGTTACACAACTATATCAATCACGCTATCAACTTTAATCAAATACAACCGTACGAGGCCTTTGTTGCGGAAGTATAAATATAAGTAAGCATAAGTATAGGCGAAATCATACGCAGATCCCCGTACAATAACAAATCGCATCCACAAGTATCAACACATTCACGCAACAAGCTGAATAAACCATACCATATTCCTCAACATAAAAAAGGAGTGGAGCAACGAATATAATTTCGTTGCTCCACTCTCTAACTTTTGTCATTTTCAAATTTAGTCTAGTTCTTCTAAATCATAAACTTCTTGTTTAATAGGCAACCACAATTGAATCTTAGTGAACGGGTCATTAAATGAAATATCAAGTGGATACACCTCAACATACAAACTGTTCCGCTCATACGGTAACGTGAGTTGCAAACTTGATTCAATATAATACCACGCTTCATTCGTAGCGTAATCAATTTCACCTTGTAAATTAAATGTTGCATAATGTCTGCCTGGTAGAAATCTACTCTCTAAATGTGCTGGATAACGTTCACTTGGTACGCCTACAAATATCTCCAATCCTTCATCAAGAGGACAACTAACAACAAATAATTCATATGGACTTACATCGTTGTATCGTCTAAGTTCTTTAATATGACCTTCAACGAGTAAATCCTCTAAGAAATCCGGTACATTGAAAGGATTTGATAAATGCTTTGTAGGAATAAACCTTGAATACCCAACTAGAGAAATATCCTCAGTTTCTTGAAGTCTATATGTATATGGTGCTCTCTCTGTCGTTGATAATTTAATATATAATCTCTCTTGAAATTTAAGCTCATCTTTTTTTGTTGAAGCTTGGATAGGTGAAATCCCATGAAAATCACTAAAATCATTCGCAAAGTCATTTGAATTTGCATAGCGATATTTTTTAGCTACATCCATTAAACGACTTGCACCATGTATCACATCAGTTGCAGCTATCGTCATTCTCCGAGCACGTGCGTATTCCTCTGGTGATTGACCGACAATCATTTTGAAAGATTGATCCAAATGATACGGCGAAAGACCAACGTAATCACTAAGTTCTTGCAAATTAAACGGCTCTAATAGACGATCTTCAATATATACGATTGCCTGTTGTATTTGCTTGATAACGTCCAAAACTTTCACTCCAATTACTTTCAATCATAATCATTATTGTACATTATTTTTAACTAAGATACACCTTAAAGCTATAGTATTTTTAAAAATAAAAAAGTGAACGACAAAGGTCTATAAAGTTGAAGTGGCAAAGTAGTTATCAACCAACCATTCTAAATAGACCTATCATCATTCACAATATTGTTAATATGACATAATCATTATCATTAAAACATGATTCAATATCATTATTTTTAATAAAAAATAATAACACCGCTGAAATACTTATATTCAATACACTTTAATGAATATCGTCCCACCAGTGATTACCATCACGACTTAATAATAAATCACTTTCTAAAGGACCATTCGTACCTGATTCATAGTTAGGGAAGCAAGGTTCGACCATTGTCCATTCGTCTTGAATAGCATCTACAAATTTCCATGTAGATTTTAATTCTTCCCAATGCGTAAAGTTTGTCGCATCACCTTTAAGGCAATCAAAGAGTAAATTCTCATATGCATCTACTGTGTTCATTTTATCTTGTGCACTCATCGCATAGGAAAGTTGTACAGGTTCAGTATCAATACCTTGAATATTTTTCTTCGCATTTAAATGTAATGACACACCCTCGTTAGGCTGAATATTAATCACAAGTAGGTTAGAATCTAATAATTTATCTGTTTCATAGTATAAATTCATTGGTACTTCTTTAAACTCAACAACGACTTGAATGGTTTTAGATTTCATACGTTTTCCCGTTCTAATATAAAAAGGAACACCAGCCCATCTAAAGTTATCAATCGTAAGCTTACCTGATACAAATGTTGGTGTATTCGAATCTTCAGCTACACGATCTTCTTCACGATATGGTTTCACTTCTTTACCTTCAATGATTCCTTTATCATATTGACCGCGCACAAAATTCTTTCTTACTTCTTCAGGTTTTAATTGACGTAATGATTTAAGAACTTTAACTTTTTCTGCTCGGATATCTTCACTATTTAAACTAATAGGGGCTTCCATTGCTAATAAAGCAACCATTTGTAACATATGGTTTTGCACCATATCTTTTAATGCACCACTGGATTCATAGTATCCTCCGCGGTCTTCAACACCTAGCACTTCTGAAGATGTCACTTGGATATTTGAAATGTATTTATTATTCCATAACGGTTCAAACATCGCGTTCGCAAAGCGAAGAACTTCAATGTTTTGTACCATATCTTTACCTAAATAATGATCGATACGATAAATTTCTTCCTCTTTAAATGAACGTCTAATTTGATTATTAAGTGATTCTGCAGATTTCAAATCACTACCGAAAGGCTTTTCAATGACTAAACGTTTGAAACCAGTCGTATTCGTTAGACCTGACGACTTTAAGAAATCAGAAATAACACCAAAGAATTGTGGTGCCATCGCTAAATAGAACAGGCGATTGCCTTGTAATCCAAATTCAGAATCTAATTGATTGCTAAATTTTAATAATGAATCATAGCTTTCCTCATCACTGACATCTGTTTTGTGGTAAAACACATGATTCATAAATTCATCAATTCTATTCGTATCTTCGACGTGCTTTTGAATTGATGATTTAACTTGATTGCGGAACTCATCATTTGAATAATCGCGACGACCTATACCGATAATCGCAATGTGCTCATCTAGATTGTCTTGTTGAAATAAATGAAATATAGAAGGGAATAACTTTCTGTGACTAAGGTCACCAGTGGCACCGAATATTGTTATTAAACAAGGGATGTGTTTACTTTTAGTACTCAAGATTAAAACCTCAATTCTTAAATAGATATATGATGAATGATGATTTACTCACCGATTTTACGATAGTATTTATGCTTTTATTTTTAATAAATATATCATCTTACTAGATTATTATATTATATGATAACCGTCACTTGTGGTCATCAAATTTGCTTGAAATTAAGCACAATTTATTTTTTTGAAAATGAACACACAAATTACTTCACATCATGAAACGAGAAATCAATAATCAAAGATAGAGGTTGGGACATAATCAATTGTCTCAAC